>NZ_JBVQPN010000005.1:0-375437 GCF_055710015.1 Priestia sp. VA7 | reverse complement strand
TCCGCCGCTAACGTCATAGAAGCAAGCTTCTAATCAGTTCGCTCGACTTGCATGTATTAGGCACGCCGCCAGCGTTCATCCTGAGCCAGGATCAAACTCTCCGAAGAAATGTTTGACTTGCTCAATTTAAAAAATAAAATTTAACGTTGACGTTTACTATTTCGTTCAGTTTTCAAAGAACTCTTGTCTTAAAGCGACTCCTATATAATAACACTTTATAAGAATCATTGTCAACACTTTTATATAACTTTTTTAAAACTACTAAAAAACTCATATATGGTTTGCTGACTTTTTATATATTACCAAAATGAAAAGCCTATGGCAAGGTTTTTTTACATAAAAAAAGCCCCTGCTTTTTCAGGGGCTTTTTTTTATTCTTCTGTTTCTTCAGCTTCAATTATTATATCTGTCTTTTCATGTTCATCTAATTCATCTAAAATTTCGTCTTCATCTTCTGAAGTTTGTACTTTTGCAACCGTTGAAACAAACTCTTCGTCTCCTAAACGGATGACTTTGACACCTTGTGTGTTACGGCCCATTTGTGAAATATCTGAAACAGAAACACGGATAAGAACGCCGCTTACTGTGATAAGCATAATATCTTCTTCTTGAGATACACATTTCAGTGCGACAACATCACCATTTTTATCAGTGATATTACATGTTCTTAAACCTTTACCGCCTCTTGTTTGTACACGATATTCTTCAATCGGCGTACGTTTTCCGTAACCATTTTTCGTAATGATTAAGACATCTGATTGTTCTTCAAGAATCTCCATACCAATTACTTCATCTTCTGAATCGAGAGTGATCCCTTTAACTCCAGTAGCTGTACGTCCCATTGAACGAACATCATTTTCATTAAAACGAATTAACATACCCTTCTTCGTTCCAATAACCATATCGCGCTTACCATCTGTCAATTTAACAGAAATCAATTCATCTTCTTCTCTTAAATTCAAGGCGATAAGTCCGCTATTTCGAATGTTCTCAAAAGAAGATAAAGGTGTACGCTTAGAAATTCCTTGTTTCGTAGTAAAGAATAGATACCAATCGTCTACAAATTCATCGACGCGAATGATGGCGTTTACCCACTCACCCTTGTCTACTTCTAACAAGTTAATAATAGGTATTCCTTTAGCCGTTCTTCCGTACTCTGGAATTTCGTATCCTTTCGTACGGTAAACTTTTCCCTTATTTGTAAAGAAGAGAATCGTATCATGAGTAGAAGTTGTTAGAAGATGTTCAACAAAATCATCTTCGTTTGTATTCATTCCTTGAATACCTCTTCCGCCTCTTCGCTGACTCTTATACGTAGAAACAGGCAAACGTTTAATATAGCCGTTGTGCGTTAAGCTAATAACAATATCTTGGCGAGGAATCAGATCCTCGTCTTCGATAATTTCAGCTCCTCCGCTTACGATTTCTGTTCGACGGCCGTCATTGAATCTTTCTTTTACTTCTATTAGTTCTTCTCTAATAATTTCTAATACTTTTTCTTCATCTGCTAAAATAGCTTTTAATTCAGCAATTAGCGCTAATAAAGATTGATATTCTGCTTCAATCTTCTCTCGCTCTAATCCTGTTAAACGCTGTAGGCGCATATCCAAAATAGCTTGCGCTTGTTTTTCAGATAACGAAAACTGCGTCATTAATCCTTCACGTGCAATATCTGTTGTTTGAGAACCTCTAATTAAAGCAATAACAGCATCTAAATTATCAAGAGCAATCTTTAAACCTTCTAAAATATGCGCACGTGCTTCTGCTTTTCGAAGTTCAAATTCAGTACGACGGCGAATAACCACTACCTGATGGTCTAAGTAGTACTGTAGACATTGCTTCAAGTTCAATACTTTTGGCTGTCCATCTACTAATGCAAGGGTATTAATACCAAAACTTGTTTGAAGAGATGTCTGCTTATATAAGTTGTTTAATAAAACATTTGCATTTGCATCACGTCTTACTTCAATAACAATACGCATACCTGAACGGTCAGACTCATCTCGTAAATCCGTAATTCCATCAATCTTCTTATCACGGGCTAGCTCAGCAATTTTTTCAATTAGCTTTGCTTTATTTACTTGGTATGGAAGTTCATGAACAATAATAGTTTGTTTACCATTGCTTTGTTCTTCAATTTCTACTTTTGCGCGAACAATAATAGAACCTTTTCCAGTTTCATAAGCTTTACGAATGCCGCTGCGGCCAAGAATTTGTCCTGCAGTTGGGAAATCTGGGCCTGGAATAATCTCCATTAACTCTGCAATTGTGATATCAGGGTCTTGACTTACAGCTAAAACGCCGTCAATGACTTCCCCTAACTGATGCGGAGGAATATTTGTGGCCATACCTACCGCAATTCCGGCTGAACCGTTTACAAGTAAATTTGGAAATCTAGCAGGTAATACAATTGGTTCACGTTCAGAACCGTCATAGTTATCTTGATAATCAATTGTATCTTTATTGATGTCACGCAGCAGTTCCATCGAAACTTTTGACATTCTTGCTTCTGTATAACGCATAGCTGCTGCGGCATCTCCATCAACAGATCCAAAGTTTCCATGACCGTCAATTAGCATATAACGATAGCTAAAATCTTGTGCCATACGAACCATTGTTTCATATACAGCTGAGTCACCGTGTGGGTGATACTTACCAATTACTTCTCCTACGATACGAGCTGATTTTTTATATGGCTTATCCGATCCCATACCTAAATCATTCATTGCATATAAAATACGACGGTGCACAGGCTTAAGTCCGTCTCTTACATCCGGTAAAGCACGCGATACAATTACACTCATTGCATAATCTAAAAAGGATGCGCGCATTTCTTGACTAATATTTACTTCTCTTATTTGAGAGTTTGGTTTATCTGACATCGATAAGAACCTCCTTCGCGAAGTTCAGTATAGTAATTCATATATATATGTAAACGCAGGATAGAACCTATCTCTATCCTGACGTTTATATACCCTTTATAAAACATATAAAGGGTATTACCGTTCATTTAAATATCAAGATTTTTTACGTACTGAGCATTTTCTTCAATGAAATTACGGCGTGGTTCTACTTTGTCGCCCATTAAAATTTCAAATGTCTCATCAGCTTCAATTGCATCTTGCAAGTTCACTTGAAGAAGGGTACGGAACTCTGGATCCATTGTTGTTTCCCATAATTGTTCAGGATTCATCTCTCCTAAACCTTTGTAACGCTGAAGGTTTGGTTTTGCGCCTTCAGGGAAAGAAGCTAATACCTCTTCTAATTGACGATCGTTGTACGCGTACTCCACTTTTTTACCTTGTGAAACTTTGTAAAGAGGCGGCTGGGCAATGTACACATATCCATGCTCAATAATCTGTCTCATATAGCGATAGAAGAACGTTAGAAGAAGCGTACGAATATGCGCACCGTCCACATCTGCATCTGTCATGATCACAATTTTATGGTAGCGTGCTTTCGAGATATCAAAATCGTCACCAATACCCGTTCCTAGAGCGGTAATGATTGTACGAATTTCGTTATTAGATAAAATTTTATCTAAACGGGCTTTCTCTACGTTGATAATTTTACCACGTAAAGGCAAAATAGCTTGGAAATGACGGCTTCTTCCCTGCTTAGCTGATCCTCCCGCAGAGTCACCCTCTACTACATAGAGTTCGCTAATAGAAGGATCTTTTGATGAACAATCTGCTAATTTACCCGGTAAGTTTGAGATTTCAAGCGCGCTTTTACGTCTTGTAAGCTCACGAGCTTTTTTAGCTGCCATTCTTGCTCTTGCAGCCATTAAACCTTTTTCAATTACCTTTTTCGCCACAATAGGGTTCTCTAGCAAGTACGTTTCTAAGTGTTCTGCAAACACAGAGTCAGTAATTGTTCTTGCTTCACTATTTCCCAGCTTTGTTTTTGTTTGTCCTTCAAACTGCGGATCTGGGTGCTTAATAGAGATGATAGCTGTAATTCCTTCACGAACATCTTCACCCGTTAGATTGGCATCACTGTCTTTAAATACGCTGTTTTTACGTGCATAGTCGTTAATTACACGCGTTAACGCTGTTTTAAATCCTGCTTCGTGCGTTCCACCTTCATATGTGTGAATGTTGTTTGCAAAAGAATATAAATTACTTGTATAGCTATCGTTATATTGAATAGCAATTTCTACAGAAATGTTGTCTCGATTACCTTCAATATAGATCGGCTCTTCGTGAATTACTTCTTTTGCACGGTTTAAGTGTTCAACGTAAGACTTAATTCCGCCTTCATAGTGATACTCACGTCTTTTATCTTCTTCACGTTTGTCTTCAATCGTAATTTTAATACCGCGATTTAAGAAAGCTAACTCACGCAGACGATTAGCTAACGTATCAAAATCGTATTCAAGCGTTTCTGTAAAAATTTCACCGTCTGGATGGAATTGAATAACAGTACCTGTTTTATCTGTTTCTCCAACTACTTTTAAGTCAGCAGCCGGTACACCTCGTTCATATTTTTGATAATGAACTTTACCATCACGATGTACGTACACTTCCAAAGAGGTAGAAAGTGCGTTAACAACTGAGGCACCTACACCATGTAATCCACCGGATACTTTATAGCCGCCGCCGCCAAATTTACCTCCGGCATGAAGAACCGTTAAGATAACTTCAACGGCAGGTCTGCCCATTTTTTCTTGAATACCAACCGGAATTCCACGACCGTTATCTTTGACTGTAATACTATTATCCTTTTCGATAATAACATTAATTTCATCGCAATAGCCGGCCAGCGCTTCATCAATACTATTATCTACAATTTCCCATACAAGATGATGTAAACCCTTTGCGCTCGTCGATCCAATATACATCCCCGGACGTTTACGAACAGCCTCTAATCCTTCTAATACTTGTATCTGATCAGCTTCATATGCTTGTACTTCTTTTTGTTCCATCGTCAAATGTATCACCTACACTTTTTTTTAACAGCAAACTGCTGTATTTATCATTTTGTATTATGTTTTTCGAATATTATGTGGAAATAATACGGAGCCTTTAATGTATTTGCAATTTGTTTACTTATGCACAAAATTTTCATAATCGAGGGTACGAGTTGAAATATATAGACTTAAAACTATAATGATATCATATTTCAGTTAGATTGCCTTGCGAAAAGTTTTTAGACAGGTCAATTGCTATTTGACCTTTTGAATTTGGCCAGCTTCTACGTGATATGTAGCGGCTTTTTCTAAGGTCTCGTGATGAATTCCTTCAATGCTCGTTGTCGTTACAAACGTCTGAACTTTTCCTTGAATGGTATTTAGCAAGTGTGATTGACGAAAATCATCTAATTCAGACAATACGTCGTCTAAAAGCAAGATTGGATATTCACCTACTTCTTGATGAATTAACTCAATTTCAGCAAGCTTTAACGATAAAGCAGTCGTCCGCTGTTGCCCTTGTGAACCAAATGTTTGAACGTCTTTCTCATTAACGTAGAAAAGAAGATCATCACGGTGTGGTCCCGCTAAGGTGACACCTCTATCAATTTCTCTACTTTTTATTTTATCAAACTTTTGATGATATGCTTCTAACATTTTCGACAAATCTGCATCTTCTGATACATCAATTGAATTCTTATACTCAATTTTTAATGTTTCTAAGTCTCGACTGATCCCTTTATGAATAGGCTCTGCCCACTGTTGGAGTAACTGTAAAAACTCAAAACGTTTTTTTAAGATTTTCGCCGCCATTTCACTTAACTGTAACGTAAGTACGTCTAAAAGTGAAAGATCCGTTTGTTTTTTTGTCTGCAGCTGCTTCAAATATTGATTTCTTTGCTGCAAAATCTTTTGATACCTGCTTAAATCATGCATGTAAACAGGCGAAACTTGACCAATCTCCATATCAATAAATTTGCGCCTTACTTGCGGACTCCCTTTAACTAGGTTCAAATCCTCCGGAGCAAACATGACAGTGTTAATTGACCCTATATATTGACTGAGTTTTTTCTGCTCAATGTGATTATATTTTGCTTTTTTCCCTTTTGTTGAGATGACTAAATCCAGTGTAACAGGCCCTCTACGCTTTTCTACAATGCCCGATAGCTTTGCATACTCACAGTCCCATTTAATTAATTCTTTATCGTTGGATGTACGATGAGATTTAGCCATAGATAATACGAAGATCGATTCCATCACGTTTGTTTTACCCTGTGCGTTTTCACCCAAAATGACGTTTACTTTATTTTCAAAAGGAATCGTTGTCTTCGTATAGTTTCGGTAATTTGTTAAAGTAATTTCTTTAATATACAAACGTTTCACCAACTTTAAGTAATGACAACAAATGATCCTGCAGCCGGTATATCCACTTCGTCATTTGCATATAATTTACGTCCGCGGCGCTCTTCTAGCTCCCCGTTTACATATACTTCGTGCTCACTTAAAAACCATTTTACCATTCCACCTGTTTGAATGACGTCTGCTAGTTTTAAAAACTGGCCAAGCGTAATGTATTCAGTTGAAATTTTAACTTCTGTTTTCATGCGACTCTCTCACTTTCTAATGGTGTATCTCTATTTTACTAAATAATTCTCCTTGAGAAAAGAAAGCTACTAGTACGGCATGCTAGTAGCTTTCTGAGATTTAATATGTTCGCACTGGTAAAATCAACTGCAGCATTGAATCATCCTCTAATGTACGAATGACAAATGGACGCATCGCACCAGTGAAGTTAATTTTGATATCTGTTCCTTCGAGCGCTTTTAATGCGTCTAACATATATTTTGCGCTAAAAGAAATTTTTAATTCTTCTCCTGAGATAGACTGACTTTGTACCTCTTCAATTACTTTTCCGATTTCAGGAGAGTTAGAAGAAATTTCAACAATTCCCTCATCCAGCGTAGATAGTTTTACTACGTTGTTTCTTCCTTCACGAGCTAATAAAGAAGCGCGGTCAATTGATTGCAAGAATTCTTTTACGTTCAATATAACATCCGTTTTACTATCAGCTGGAATCAATCTTGAAGTATCAGGATAATTCCCGTCCAATAATCTTGAGAAAAATAGTAAATGTTTTGTTTTGAATAATACTTGATTTTCCGTGATAACAATGTCTACTAATTCATGAGAATCATCAAGGATCTTACTGAATTCACTTAAACTTTTACCTGGAATAACCACATTATACGTTGCTTCATTTCCAGTTTCAATGGTCGCTTTTCGCAAAGCTAGACGGTGGCTGTCAGTGGCAATGCACGTTAATTCTTTGCCATCGACCTTCCAGTTTACACCTGTCAAGATAGGTCGTGTTTCTGAGGTGGACACCGCAAAGACAGTTTGTCGAATCATGTTTTTTAATAAGTCTGTCGGTAATCTAAACATGTTGTTTTCTTCGATCTGTGGCAAATGAGGATACTCTTCTGCATCTAAACCATTTAAGTTAAATTCAGCTTTTCCTGAACGAATGATTGTTAAAAAGTGACTTTGGACGTCTAATTCTACAATGTCTTTAGGAAGCTTTTTTACGATTTCACTAAAGAAACGAGCTGGGAGAACAACGCTTCCTGGTTTTTGGATATCAACAATTTCTTTTCCTTCTTCTTCGTTTGGAATAAACGATTCAATCGAGATATCGGAGTCACTTCCTGTTAAGGTAACACCTTCTTCAGTCGCTACAATTTTAATCCCCGTTAAAATTGGAATTGTTGTTCTAGAAGATACAGCTTTCATAACGTCTTGAACGCTTTGAACTAGATAGTCTTTCTGTATGATAAATTTCATAATAATTAATCCTCCTTAAAAGTAGGTTTAAAAGCTTATTATTTATTATATTTTAAGATAGTAGTAGTAATAGGGGCTGTGGAAATGTGGATAACCCCTAAAAACGTGAGAACACAGCCTATCCACATGTGGACAGACTGTGTACAATCCTAACTCACTTATACACAAAATACAAGTAAAAAAAGCCTATATTTTTAGTGATTCACTTATTTCTTTAATTTGTTTTTGTAGGTCAGTATCTGTTTGAACAAGTTTTGAGATTTTTTCATGAGCATGGATGACAGTAGTATGGTCTCGCCCACCAAACTCTTCTCCAATTTTAGGTAGCGAAAAATCCGTTAGTTCGCGAGAAAGGTACATGGCAATTTGTCTAGGAAACGCAACTGACTTTGTACGTTTCTTCGCTTTGAAATCATCTAATTTTATATTAAATTCTTGTCCAACAATCTGTTGGATGTCTTGAATCGTAATAACCCTAGGTTTTGAACTAGGGATGATATCTTTTAATGCTTCTGCTGCTAAATCAGCGTTTATATCTTTATTAATTAGTGAAGAATAAGCTACTACACGAATAAGTGCGCCTTCTAATTCTCTGATATTTGAATCAATCTGATTGGCGATATAAAGCATAACTTCATTTGGAATAACTAAGCCGTCCGCTTTTGCTTTTTTACGCAAAATAGCAATTCGTGTTTCCAAATCTGGTGGTGTGATATCTGTAATAAGGCCCCATTCAAAGCGAGAGCGAAGTCGATCTTCAAGTGTAGGAATTTCTTTCGGCGGTCGATCACTTGAGATGACAATCTGCTTGCTTTCTTCGTGAAGCGTATTAAACGTATGGAAAAATTCTTCTTGTGTCTGCTCTTTACCTGCTAAGAATTGAATATCATCAATCAGTAAAACATCTACATTACGGTATTTGTTGCGGAATTCTACTGCTTTATTGTCACGAATAGAGTTAATAAACTCATTTGTGAATTTTTCAGATGATAAGTACACGACTTTCGCGGCAGGATTATGATCTAACACATAGTGGCCTATGGCATGCATTAAGTGTGTTTTACCTAATCCTACTCCCCCGTAAATAAAAAGCGGATTATACGCTTTAGCCGGCGCTTCTGCTACTGCTAAAGAAGCTGCATGTGCAAACCGATTTCCAGATCCGATAACAAATGTATCAAAGGTATACTTCGAATTTAGCATGCTTTGAGGAAATTCTGCTCCATCGTCTTTATTGACTTTCTTTTTAGGAGCTTGAATATCGAATTCTTCCTCGGCCTGGTTAGGTGGAATAATAAATTTTACATCTAACTCTTCCCCCGTAAGATCATAAAGCGTTTCAGCAATTAAATTAGAATACCTAGATTCTAACCAGTCCCGTGCAAAATCATTAGGCGCAGTAATAATGAGCGTGTCTCCTTGTAAAGCATGAGCTTTTGTCGATTTGAGCCAGGTTTCAAAACTAGGTTTGCTTAATTTTTTTTCAATTTGATCTAAAGCTCTATTCCATAAATCATGAATGTTTTCCAACGAGCAATCCCTCCTTTTTCTAGCTTTTATGCGCTTTGTACAACCCTTGTACAACCCGTACAAAACCTTATGCATAAAAAATTTATATTTATACAATTGCTATTATGTGGGTAAATATATATTATAGAAGAAAGCCGACTATTCGACAGATTCCACATGGTGTGGATAACTTTATACAGTGATAGTGGAAATGATGTCCACAAGTTGTCCACAGTTTGTGGATAAAAACCAACTGTGGAAAAGTAATTAAGAGTGAAAACAAAAATATAATATCAAAGAATTCGGCATGATGCAATGAATTTTCGAAACTTATCCACAATCACTACACCTTGTGGAGAAAAGTTTTCCACAACACAAGATAGTGTGCATGAGTTGTCGATAAGAAATGGAAAAGTAGAAAAATGTCGAAAAAACTTATCCACAAAGGTTTAAGAGAAGAATTTGAATAAAAAAGAGGCTTTTTATAAAATTTATTGTTGTAGTTTTGTTCAGTAACGATGAGATCGCAGCTGGTAGAGAAAGAAAAAGAGATGAAAAGGAAAAATTTTTTCTTTAATAAATCAATGAATTTTGTTGATTAGGTATAGACAACTGGGTTATAAAGATATTAGAATGAAGAAGATTGAGTAAAACAGATAATGAAACCAAGAGATTGAAAATTTTATTTTTTAAATAACATTGACATCTTCTTAGTCTTTTCATTATAATTGCAAGGACTGTCTTTTTCAGTTATTCCTCGAGGAGGTGTTTATAGATGAAAAGAACTTACCAACCAAACAAACGTAAGCACAGTAAAGTACACGGTTTCCGCGCTCGTATGAGCTCAGCGAATGGACGTAAAGTTTTAGCTCGTCGTCGTCGTAAAGGAAGAAAAGTATTATCAGCATAATAGACCACTGACGCCAGTGGTCTTTTTTCGCTTTATAAGACTAAAATCACCTCTGTTCCTGTAGGGACTACATAAAAGCATGACCTGAAAAAGGGCAGGAGTTGTTAAAAATGAAAAAAAGATATCGTATAAAAAAGAATGATGAATTTCAAACAGTTTTTAAAAAGGGCAAATCCGTAGCGAATCGCCAATTTGTCTTGTATGTTCTAGACAAACCGGATCAAGAACATTTCCGCGTAGGATTCTCCGTGGGCAAAAAGATTGGAAATGCCGTGACTCGTAATCGAGTTAAGCGCCTTGCTAAACAAATTATGTTTGAATTCACACCGTATTTGAAGCAAGACAAAGATTATATTGTAATTGCAAGGCAGCCTGCTGCAACAATGAGCTATGAAGAAATTAAAAGCAGCTTGCAGCATGTCTTTAAGCGTGGCAAATTACTTACACATAGACAAAACGATTAATAAACAATAGAAGAAAAGCCTTTAATAGCTGTTGTTTTTCTACCGCATCCTTATATAATGGATTTTGACGCACTTTCAGAATTGAAAGGTGAACATGTAGAAGGAGGAAAAACAGGTGAAGAAGAAGTTGTTTTTAGGGATAACGCTTATCTTTCTATTAACTGTTTTAGCGGGTTGTACGGAAATTAACCAACCTATTACAGATGATAGTAAAGGTTTTTGGAATGAGTATGTGGTGTATCCGCTATCATTAGTCATTACGTATCTGGCGGAGGTATTTAAAAGCTATGGAGTTGCGATCATCGTTGTCACAATCCTCATTCGCTTACTTATTCTACCGCTTATGATTAAACAGATGAGAAACACGAAAGCAATGCAGACACTTCAGCCCGAAATGCAGAAGTTAAAGGAGAAGTACAGTTCAAAAGATGCCCAGACGCAGCAGCAATTGCAGAAAGAAACGATGGCATTATTCCAAACTTACGGAGTAAATCCTTTAGCTGGTTGCTTCCCAATTCTAATTCAAATGCCCATTCTTATTGGGATTTTCCACGCGATTACACGAACGTCAGAAATCGCGAACAACAGCTTTTTATGGTTTGATTTAGGTGCGCGTGACCCGCTATTTATCTTACCAATTGTCGCAGGAATCACAACGTTTATTCAGCAAAAGATGATGATGGCCGGAAATGCAAATCAAAATCCTCAAATGGCTATGATGCTTTGGGTTATGCCGATTATGATTGTGGTTTTTGCAATCAATTTTCCAGCCGCCTTATCTCTTTATTGGGTAGTGGGAAATCTATTTATGATTATTCAAACCTACTTCATTAAAGGGCCAGACTTAAAACAAGCGAATATTGAAGGGGTTAAAAAATGAACGAAATCACAATTACGGCCCAGACGATTGAAGCTGCTGTTCAAGAAGCATTAGATGCTTTAGAAGTAGAGCGAAATCAAACAAATGTAGAAATAATTGAACCAGGCAAAAAAGGATTTTTAGGAATCTTTAAGGGAAAACCTGCAGTTGTAAAAGTTACAAAAATAGTTGACCCTGTAGAGGAAGCGGTTCATTTTATTACAAATGTTAGCCGTGAAATGGGGATTTCGATTCATACGAACGTCAAAAAAACCTCGAGAAACTGCATAATTGAAATTAGTAGCGATTCTGCGGGAATGTTGATTGGAAAACATGGACAAACCCTTAATGCGCTCCAGCTTCTCACACAACTGGTAGCTAATCGATACAGTCAACAATTTTTAAATGTTGTATTAAACCCAGAAGGCTACCGAGAAAAACGAAAAGAAATGGTCGAAAAACTGGCATTAAAAATAGCAAATCAGGCGATTAAAACGAATCGATCTGTTCAACTAGAACCAATGCCTTCGCATGAAAGAAAAATGATTCACCAAGTGTTAGCTAAAAATTCTTTAGTTGAGACACACTCTGTCGGAAAAGAACCAAAAAGAAGTATTTTGGTTCAGCCCATCGGAAAAAAGCACTAGCAAAATGCGCTAGTGCTTTTTTATGTTTACTTTTATCAAGCTAGCGTTCAAAAAATCAAGTTACATACGTTGTTATTCACATGTGGATAAGTTAAAATAGTACATACTGCCTGTTTTTCTTACTGTGCATAACAGAAGAACGTTAGAGATGTTCTAAATCGGTGAATTGTGGTATTCTATTTATTTGGTTCATACAAATTACGGGCCTTAAAATAGATGTTTTTGTTCGTGGAAAATTGTTAACGATGATAGTATATAACATCGTTTAAAATAAAAGGTTTATAAAATGAAATGAGGTGAAGTTGGTGCTAGATTTTGATACAATTGCGGCCATTTCTACACCAATGGGAGAAGGAGCTATTGCCATCGTCCGTCTGAGTGGTGAAGAAGCCATTACGATTGCAGATCGTATCTTTAAAAGCGTTTCGAACAAACGATTAACAGACGTAGCTTCTCATACTATTCACTACGGTCATATCGTAGATCCCAAGACAGAGCAAGTCGTCGAAGAAGTGATGCTTTCCATTATGAAAGGTCCCAAGACATTTACTAGAGAAGACATTATTGAAATTAACTGTCACGGAGGAATTGTATCCGTTAATCGTGTGCTGCAGTTAGTTATTGCAAATGGTGCCCGTTTAGCTGAGCCGGGTGAGTTTACAAAACGAGCATTTTTAAATGGTCGAGTAGACTTGTCACAAGCAGAAGCTGTCATGGATTTAATTCGTGCCAAAACAGATAAAGCGATGAATATGGCGATTGGCCAAATGGAAGGGCGTTTGTCCAAGCTAGTACGTCATTTACGGCAGGAAATTCTCGAAACACTTGCCCATGTAGAAGTAAACATTGACTACCCAGAATATGACGATGTAGAGGAAATGACTCACCAAGTATTGATCGAAAAAGCTTCAAATGTACGCCAAGAAATTGATAAGCTTCTTCAAACCTCTCATCAAGGAAAAATTTTAAGAGAAGGATTGGCTACGGTTATTATTGGACGTCCTAATGTAGGAAAATCTTCTCTTCTAAATAGTTTAGTGCAAGATGCAAAGGCCATTGTCACAGACATTCCTGGAACGACGCGAGATGTAATCGAAGAGTACGTCAATGTGCGAGGAGTTCCTCTCCGATTAGTTGATACAGCTGGAATTCGTGAAACAGAAGATATTGTAGAACGAATTGGTGTGGAACGCTCCCGTCAGTATTTGAAAGAAGCAGATTTAATTTTGCTTGTGTTGAATTTTAATGAAGAACTAACGGACGAAGATAAAAAGCTATTTGAAGCTGTAAAAGGCATGGACGTTATCGTGATTGTGAATAAAACAGATCTTGAGCAAAAAATTAATCTAGAGGAAGTGCAGCAATTTGCTGGTGATCATCCAATAGTGACGACTTCGCTTCTTCAAGAACAAGGAGTAGATCAGCTTGAAGAAGCAATCGCAGCTCTTTTCTTTGGAGGAACAATTGAATCTCAAGATTTAACATATTTATCTAATACGAGACATATTGCGCTTTTAACGCAAGCAAGAGGAGCTATCGATGAGGCCATCACAGGCATTGAAAGTGGTGTTCCAATCGATATCGTCCAAATTGATTTAACAAGAACGTGGGAACTATTAGGTGAAATTATTGGTGATGCTGTTCACGAAAGCTTAATTGATCAGTTGTTCTCTCAATTCTGTTTAGGAAAATAGATTATTAAAGGAGGCTACTATTATGCAATATGAAGGTGGACAATATGATGTTATTGTCATTGGAGCAGGTCATGCAGGTTGTGAAGCGGCACTTGCTTCTGCGCGTATGGGCGCTAAAACGTTAACGTTGACCATCAACTTAGACATGGTGGCATTTATGCCCTGCAACCCTTCTGTAGGCGGTCCTGCAAAAGGTATTGTCGTACGTGAAATTGATGCTCTTGGCGGAGAAATGGGTAGAAATATCGATAAAACTCATATTCAAATGAGAATGTTAAACACAGGAAAAGGTCCAGCTGTTCGAGCACTCAGAGCTCAAGCAGATAAATTTGCTTATCAGCATGAAATGAAAAAAACGTTAGAAAATGAAGAAAATCTAACGCTTATGCAAGGCATGGTAGAACAGTTAATCGTAGAAGACGGTGTATGTACGGGCGTTGTCACTCAAACGGGAGCTGTGTATAAAGCTAAAACAGTTGTTATTACGACAGGGACATTCTTACGCGGGGAAATTATTTTAGGTGAACTAAAATATTCAAGCGGTCCTAATAATCAACAACCGGCTATTAAGCTTTCTGAACACTTAGAGGAGTTAGGGCTGGACATGGTCCGTTTTAAAACAGGAACTCCACCTCGTGTTAATAGCTCAACTATTGATTACAGCAAAACAGAGATTCAGCCTGGGGATGATGTGCCTCGTGCTTTCTCGTACGAAACAACACAGTACATTACAGATCAACTGCCTTGCTGGTTAACATATACAAGTGAACAAACTCATCAAATTATTGATGACAACCTTCACTTATCTCCTATGTATTCTGGGATGATCAAAGGCACTGGACCACGCTACTGTCCATCTATTGAAGATAAGGTTGTGCGCTTTAATGATAAACCGCGCCACCAAATTTTCTTAGAGCCAGAAGGACGAAATACGCAAGAAGTATATGTTCAAGGACTATCAACAAGTCTTCCTGAGCATGTACAGCGTCAAATGCTTGCGACAATTCCGGGTCTTGAAAAAGTCCAAATGATGCGTGCGGGCTATGCTATTGAATATGATGCAATTGTTCCGACTCAGTTATGGCCAACGCTTGAAACGAAGAAAATTAAAAATCTTTATACGGCTGGACAAATTAACGGAACATCTGGTTATGAAGAAGCTGCAGGCCAAGGTCTTCTTGCTGGAATTAACGCGGGAAGAAGAGCCCTGGAACAAGAAGAAGTCATCTTAGGACGTTCTGATGCTTACATCGGTGTATTGGTGGATGATTTAGTAACAAAAGGAACAAATGAACCGTATCGTCTGCTAACGTCTCGTGCAGAATATCGTTTATTGCTTCGTCATGATAACGCTGATTTACGCCTTACTGAAATTGGTCGTGAACTAGGATTAATCAGCGATGAGCGCTATGCTAAATTTGAACAGAAGAAAGCGGAAATCGAGCAAGAGAAGAAACGTCTTTTCTCCTTTATTATTAAGCCGAACGAAGCTGTTCAACAACTGATTAAAGAAGCTGGCGGCAGCGAATTAAAAGATGGCATTCGTGCGACAGATTTACTTCGCCGTCCTGAAATGACATATACTCATATTCATCAATTAGCACCAGCTGATGAGACGGTAGATCCTGAAGTAGCTGAACAAGTAGAAATTCAGGTGAAATACGAAGGATATATTCAGAAATCACTTCAGCAAGTTGAACGCTTAAAGAAGTTAGAAAACAAAAAGATTCCTGATTATATTGATTATGATGCAATTAACGGTTTAGCTACAGAAGCACGTCAAAAATTAAACCAAGTGCGGCCACTAACGGTAGCGCAAGCTTCACGTATTTCTGGAGTCAACCCAGCTGATATTTCAATCTTGCTTATTTATATTGAACAAGGACGCATCGCTAAAGTATCAAATGATTAAAACTCTTAGGCGCGAAGAAAGGGAAACTCAATGAATATTCAACAGTTTCAACAGCTATTAGAAGAAAAGGGAATTTCTCTTTCTTCTAAACAGCTGAATCAATTTGAAAAGTATTATCAAGTTTTAGTGGAATGGAACGAAAAAATGAATTTAACTGCTATCACTGATCACGGTGAAGTGTATGAAAAGCATTTTTACGATTCTATTTCAGCTGCTTTTTTTCAAGACTTTACAGAAATTGAATCCATGTGTGATGTAGGTGCAGGAGCAGGATTTCCAAGTATTCCGATCAAAATTTGCTTCCCGCATTTGCATGTAACAATCGTTGATTCGTTACAAAAGCGTATTACGTTTTTAACGCATCTTGTAAATGAGCTTGAACTAGACAATGTCACACTATGTCATGATCGGGCTGAAACATTTGGTAAAAAAGAAACAATTCGCGAGTCATTCGATCTTGTAACAGCAAGAGCCGTGGCACGTATCTCGGTTCTTAATGAATTTTGCTTACCGCTTGTTAAAGAACAAGGACGCTTTTTAGCAATGAAAGGTGCTTCTGCCCCAGAGGAATTAAAAAATGGAGAAAAATCATTCCAAGTATTAGGCGGAAAAGTGAAGTCGATTGAACATTTCCAATTGCCTTTGGAGCAAAGTGAACGTTACATTATTTTAATAGACAAAATCAAGAAAACGCCTAAAAAATATCCTAGAAAACCTGGTACCCCAGTTAAGCTTCCACTAGAGTAGGCATTAAATAGATAGAGAAGAGAATGTTTCATATGAAACATTTTCTTCTCTATATTTTCTGTTTAGAAAGCAGGATATGGTTAAAAAACATCGAATTAGTTTAAGGCGGGATTTTCCTGAAGGTGGTGTGGGACTATGAAATCTGCTTTTTCACGTTTTTTTAATTTAAAAGAAAAAGATGAGGATATTCATGTAGAGATTGAAACTGTCCAAGATGAAAATGTCGAAAAAGTTTTAAGAGATGAAGTAAAACAAATTAGGGTTTCAAGTATTATTCCAAATCGTTACCAGCCGCGTACTGTGTTTAATGAAGCAAAAATTGAAGAGCTAGCTCTGACTATTCATACACACGGTATTATTCAACCTATTGTGGTTCGACCGACTGAGGGCGAAGAATACGAATTAATTGCTGGAGAACGCCGGTGGAGAGCTATACAAAGCTTAGGATGGGATACGGTTCCTGCAATTGTGAAACATTTTAACGATACAGAAACGGCCTCTGTGGCTTTAATAGAAAACTTACAACGTGAAGAGCTAACGGCTGTCGAAGAAGCACTAGCCTACGCAAAGTTAATTGAGTTACATAATCTTACCCAAGAGGCATTAGCTCAACGTTTAGGAAAAGGCCAATCCACAATTGCAAACAAGCTTCGTTTGTTAAAGCTTCCTGTTGAAATACAAGAAGCAATCAAACAAAAATTGATTACAGAGCGACATGCAAGAGCGCTCATTCCCCTCAAAAATCAAGAAAAACAACTTCAAGTATTAGCTGAGATTATTGAAAAACAATTAAATGTAAAACAAACGGAAGATCGAGTAGTTAAATTGTTAGAAACGCAGGTTAAAAAGCCAAAAGCAAAAAGAAAAGCGTTTAGTAAAGATACGCGCATCGCAATGAATACAATTCGTCAATCCTTGACAATGGTTAGTGACAGCGGTATTTCATTGAACACGGAAGAAGAAGAGTTTGATGAGTATTTTCAGTTTACTATTAAGATTCCGAAAAAATAAAGAAATAGCCCTCATCTTTTTTGATGAGGCTTTTTTATCAAAGTTTTTCGTCAGAAAATTCAATGAACAATTAAACTGTCTGGACAAATGGGATGGAAATGAAAGTAGGTGACAACATGGGGAAAATTGTGGCAGTTGCGAATCAAAAAGGCGGAGTTGGAAAAACAACAACCGCTGTTAATTTAGGAGCTTGTTTAGCTGAACAAGGAAAAAAGGTTCTACTTGTAGACGGAGATCCCCAGGGTAACGCTACGAGTGGAGTTGGCATAGATAAAGCAGATGTAGATGAATGTATTTATAATGTAATCGTGGAAGATATGGAAGCCAAAAACGTCGTGCGTTCAACAGCTGTCGGAAATTTATCAATCATTCCCGCGACCATTCAATTAGCTGGCGCAGAAATTGAATTAGTGTCCACCATTTCACGTGAAGTTCGACTTAAGAGAGCTTTAGAAACGGTGAAAGATCACTTTGATTATGTTATTATTGATTGTCCCCCTTCTCTTGGTTTACTGACATTAAATGCGTTAACGGCAGCTGATTCTGTTTTAATACCTGTACAGTGTGAATATTATGCGCTTGAAGGATTAAGTCAATTGCTAAATACCGTTAGATTAGTGCAAAAACATTTGAATAATCAACTGCGTATCGAAGGTGTATTGCTGACTATGCTTGACGCACGCACAAATTTAGGACTTCAGGTAACAGCAGAAGTGAAGAAGTACTTTCAGGATCGCGTTTATCAAACGATTATTCCTCGAAATGTTCGTTTGAGCGAAGCACCTAGTCATGGTGAACCAATTATCTTATATGATGCAAGATCTAGAGGGGCCGCAGTTTATACGGAACTTGCAAAGGAAGTGATTTATAATGGCGAAAGGATTAGGGAAAGGAATTAATGCCTTATTTTCAGGCTTAGATGCACAGGCTGATGATTCAATTCAGGAAGTTGCTATTCACGAACTCAGACCCAACCCCTATCAACCACGTAAAACGTTTAATAAAGAAGCAATTAATGAGTTAAAGCAATCCATTTTACATCATGGCATCTTACAGCCTATTGTAGCTCGCAAAAGCATTAAAGGCTATGAAATCTTAGCGGGTGAAAGACGATTTAGAGCTGCTAAAGAAGCCGACCTTGCTACTGTTCCTGTCATTATAAAAGACTTTTCAGAAAAGCAAATGATGGAACTAGCTTTGTTGGAGAATTTACAGCGTGAAGATTTGACACCAATTGAAGAAGCAACCGCTTATCAATTGCTTATGGATAAGCTCGATATGACACAGGAGCAACTTGCTACACGACTGGGAAAAAGCCGACCTCATATTGCTAACTATGTTCGCCTCTTGCAGTTGCCTGAGGAAATTCAAACCCTCATTTCTACTAATGAATTGTCTATGGGCCACGGGCGTACGCTAGTCGGTTTGAAAAATAAAGCTCTTCTACCTAAAGTCGTTGAAAAAATACGCAAGGAACAATTGAATGTTAGACAGCTAGAGGCTTATATTGCCCACTTAAATAAAGCCGTTCCACGTGAAACATCAAAAACTAAAAAAGATAAAGATTTATTTATAAAACAAAGTGAAACACAGCTTCGTGAGCGTTTTGGTACCTCTGTTCACATTACACAAAGCAAGAAAAAAGGAAAAATTGAAATCGAATTTTTCTCTAAAGAAGATTTAAACCGTCTTCTTGAATTATTTAACGATCTTTCTCAGACCAACAAATCTTCTGTATAAAAAAGGTTGTCCTAGTTTTAGGACAACCTTTTTTATTGTTTATAATGTCTTACAGGTTGGTAAACCGAAGAATTATTAAACTCTTTCTCTCGTTCGTTGTGCACAGTCTCAATACTTTTCGCAATTAAATCGGCAATGCACATAACGAGGTGAAGCCTCGTATTTTGCAAGACGAAAAACTCCATAAACCCGCTCACGTTGACAACCCCTGTTATATGAATATCCCCGACTGGTGGCAATTCTTTATTAACTCCTGCTCCTGGTTTAACGGGTCCTATTCCAAGTGACGCAGAGCCTACGCTTTTCATACGACCTAAACAAGCATCAATTCCAATAATAAAAGGATTCGGGAAAAGCTTTTGAATATGTTTTAACGTTTCTTTCAAATTAACAGCATGAACAGGCTCTTCTAACGTTCCAAAAATGTGAAAAGATGAAACCTTTTTTTCATTCAGTTTCGTTCCGACTAATGGACCCAATGAGTCCCCAGTTGAACGGTCCGTTCCAATACATACAAAAACAATTGGTCTGTCTTTCTGTGCTGGAAGTAAAGATAGTAACTGTGTACTCAGCTTCTTTATAGCAGATTCTTCATCATGAAATACGCGGGTTGAATGTTGTGTCTTCTCAAAGAAGGGAGATTTTAAATTCATAGGGTCCACTCCTTATACATAATAGTAACAGTATACGAAGATTTTGAAGATTCTATACATATATTTCATGGATTGGGGGAAAATCGATGTGGAGAGCAGGGTGTAAATGGATATTCTTAATTATGGGAACCATGATAGGCGCTGGGTATGCTTCAGGGAGAGAGCTATGGCAGTTTTTTGGCGAAGAAAGCGGACTTGCTATTTTTCTATTTTCTATTATTTTTGCGATTTCTTGCAATGTGATTATGCAAATCAGCTATCGCTACCGAACCAATCAATTTTACCCAGTACTAATTGAATTAATAGGAAAGAGATGGGCTGCGGCCTATGATGTTTTAATCGTTTTTTATTTGTTTACGACGACGGTGATTATGATCGCGGGCGGCGGGGCGACATTGGAAATGTGGCATGTTCCTTATTGGTGGGGAATTGGCGCTCTTAGTGCTTTTATCGTCTTTGTTTTTTCAAGAGGATTAAATGGGCTTCTTTCTATCAATTCTTTCGTTATGCCAATCTTAATGATTGGACTAGCTGGTGTCCTTCTTACATTTGTTTTACGTCATCCTGGAGTAACTGATTGGCACCTTCAGCATAATTGGCCTGCTGCTTTTACCTTTACGGCGTTAAATATTCTTCCTCTTGTCGCGGTATTATCTACAATTGGAAAGGAAATTAAAAGCAAAAAAGAGATTTATATTGCAAGTGTTGGCAGCGGGTTTTTATTAGGGGGGCTTTCCTTTATTTATAATGAATCGCTTATTCAAGTTTCAGGCCTTCTTTCTTCTTATGAAATTCCATTATTCGCTATTCTTAAAGACTTTCCTTATACGATGCTGTTTTTAATGAGCATTGTTTTGCTCATTGCAATTTATACAACAGCCGTATCGGGAATCTTAGGACTAACCGCGCGTTTTCATACTGAAAAGGTGCAATCTCTTTGGAAACTGGCAGCCTGCTGGCTACTTTTAATGATTCCCTTTACAAAGTTAGGTTTTTCTACTTTGATTGCCGTTTTGTATCCAATGTATGGAATCGTCAATTTATTTTTAGTAACAGCCGTTCTATTATATCCATTTCGAAATCGCTACAAAAGTTCGTAGAAACTTGCTACAATAGATTAAAACTTTCTCGTATGTAGAGTATGTTACGATAGGAGCTACATGTAGTATGAATTCGTTGACGTCAGTTTTTAAGAACGTATTTGAACCATTTTTTCAAGAAGAAACGTGGGCACATATTGGAGAAGGCTTCATAAAAATTCTGTTGATTCTGCTTATTTCCATGTTTTTAATTCGAATTGGAAAGCAAGCGTTAAATAAATTTGTAGAGGTTCGCACAAATAGCCCTCTGCGTATTTCTGAGCGACGAGAAGCTACGATGGTCCGTTTGCTTCAGAACGTTTTTTCTTATGCTATTTATTTCGTTGCGGGAGTTATGATTTTAGAAACGTTATCAGTAGATGTTCGAGGATTGCTAGCGGGGGCTGGAATCGTAGGGCTTGCGGTAGGGTTTGGTGCTCAAAACTTAGTGAAAGACATCATCACGGGATTTTTTATTATCTTTGAAGATCAGTTCTCCGTTGGCGATTATGTTCGAGTAGGAACATTTGAGGGAACTGTAGAAGAAATTGGTCTGCGAACAACAAAGATTAAAAGTTGGACAGGCGAAATTAATATCTTGCCCAATGGCAGTATTGTGGAGGTCACTAATTTTTCGTTACATAACAGCGTAGCTTTCGTTGATGTAAGCATTTCTTATGAAGAAAACATACAAAAAGCAGAAAAAGTGATTTTAGAGCTCTTAGAAGAATTGCCAAGCCGCTATGAAGATATGGTTAAAACGCCTGAATTGCTGGGGGTTCAAAATATCCATGCAACTGAAGTCACAATGAGGATTACAAGCGAAGTAAAACCAATGAGACATTTCCATATTTCTCGTATGATTCGTAAAGAAGTGCGTACAAGGCTAAATGAACATGGTATTGAAGTTCCATTTCCTCGTATGGTTATGTATAATCGTACAGAAGAAGCACAGCATTCGTCGACGTTGAAAGGGAAATAAGGAGGAGAGAGCTGATGACGGAAAAAGAATTTGGTTTAAATGACGTTGTGGAAATGAAAAAACCTCATCCTTGCGGTACAAATGAATGGAAAATCATTCGAATGGGAATGGATATCCGTATTAAATGTGAAGGCTGCGGCCACAGCGTAATGATTCCAAGACGTGATTTTGCACGTAAAATGAAAAAAATTCTTGTAAAGCATGAGGAATAACCTCATGCATTTTCTATGTTTATGCCTTATACTGTAAGGTGGGACAAAATGAAGCATCTTAACGGTGCGACTAAAGGTTCTTTATTAAACTTGTATTTCAAAAGTTGACTCACTATAATTGTGACAGGTTAACTTGTTTCGGATATATAAAGAGGAGTGAATAAATATATGGCTTTAACAGCTGGAATTGTTGGTCTTCCTAACGTTGGAAAATCAACATTATTTAATGCAATTACACAAGCGGGCGCAGAATCTGCGAACTATCCTTTCTGTACGATTGATCCTAACGTAGGTATTGTAGAAGTACCTGATCATCGTCTTCAAAAACTTACAGAGCTTGTAAAACCTAAAAAAACAATTCCAACAGCATTTGAATTTACAGATATCGCTGGAATCGTAAAGGGTGCTAGTAAAGGTGAAGGACTGGGAAATAAATTCTTATCTCATATTCGAGAAGTAGATGCGATTTGTCACGTTGTGCGTTGCTTTGAAGATGAAAACATCACGCACGTTTCAGGAAAAGTAGATCCTATTTCAGATATTGAAACAATTAATTTAGAGTTAATTTTAGCCGATTTAGAAACGGTAGAGAAGCGTATTGGCCGTGTTCAAAAGATGGCTAAACAAAAAGATAAAGAAGCAATGTATGAATACGAAATTCTCGAGAAACTAAAGAATGCATTTGAAAGTGATCAGCCAGCTCGTGCTGTATCATTTACAGAAGAGCAAATGAAATTAGTAAAACAATTTCACTTGCTAACAATCAAACCTATTCTTTATGTAGCAAACGTTTCTGAAGATGAAGTAGCCGATGCATCTGCTAACGAATATGTAGCAAAAGTGCGCGATTATGCGGCAAGTGAAGGTGCAGAAGTGATTGTTGTTTGTGCACGCATTGAATCTGAAATTGCTGAGCTTGAAGGAGAAGAAAAAGCAATGTTCCTTGAAGAACTAGGCATCGAACAGTCAGGTTTAGATCAGCTTGTACGTGCAGCGTACGACTTACTTGGATTAGCTACGTACTTTACAGCTGGTGAGCAAGAAGTACGCGCATGGACGTTCACACAAGGTATGAAAGCTCCTGAGTGTGCAGGTATTATTCATACAGATTTTGAACGCGGATTTATTCGCGCAGAAACGGTGTCATATGAGGATTTATTAGCTGCCAAAACAATGGGAGCAGCTCGTGAAGCTGGAAAAGTACGTTTAGAAGGAAAAGAATACATCGTAAAAGACGGAGACGTTATGCATTTCCGCTTTAACGTATAAGACTAAAACCCGAAAGGAGATATCTTCTTTCGGCTTTTGTCGTTGGCTAAAATATTAGCATATATTTACGAAACAGCCCGCAATGCGTATTGCTTTGCCTATGGTAGTGTGCTATAATTTTAATTCGTGAGTAATATTTTATTGCTCCTTGCCCGTTTCGGGCCGTTAGACCAAAAGGAGGTGACAGTGATGAGAAAGTATGAAGTAATGTACATCATCCGTCCAAGCATTGATGACGAAGCAAAGAAAGCATTAGTTGAGCGCTTTAACGGCGTATTAACTGATAATGGTGCTGAAATCGCAAATGTTAAAGAATGGGGTAAACGTCGTTTAGCATACGAAATCAATGATTTCCGTGACGGTTACTACATGATTCTTGACGTGGCGGCTACTTCAGAAGCAGTTTCTGAATTTGATCGTCTTGCGAAAATCAACGAAGACATTATCCGTCATATCGTTGTTAAACAAGAAGCATAATTAAACGTTTAAATAAATTGGGTTTTATTTCCTTAAGGAGTGGTTCTGATGATGAATCGCGTAATTCTCGTAGGACGCTTAACCAAAGATCCTGAATTACGTTATACCCCGAGTGGAGCAGCGGTTGCAACATTCACTTTAGCGGTAAACCGCACATTTACAAATCAGCAAGGTGAACGTG
This sequence comes from Priestia sp. VA7, assembly GCF_055710015.1. NCBI lineage: Bacteria > Bacillati > Bacillota > Bacilli > Caryophanales > Bacillaceae > Priestia > Priestia sp. VA7. The sequence continues at coordinate 351,338 of NZ_JBVQPN010000005.1, read as the reverse complement.
AAGCTGACTTCATCAACTGTGTTGTATGGCGTCGTCAGGCTGAAAATGCAGCCAACTTTCTTAAAAAAGGAAGTTTAGCTGGTGTTGATGGTCGACTACAATCTCGCAGTTACGAAGGACAAGACGGTCGTCGCGTATACGTAACGGAAGTTGTAGCGGAAAGTGTGCAATTTTTAGAGCCGAAAAGTGGCGGTGGGGATACGCAACGCAGTAACTTTGCTAACACTGGAGGATCTGGACAAGGCTCTCCATTTGGAGATAATCAGAACCGTAACTCAGGTAATCAAGGTTATACTCGCGTTGATGATGATCCATTTGCAAATAATGGCGAGACAATTGACATTTCAGATGACGATTTACCGTTTTAATTCGCAGTAGATTATCCGGAGTATAAAATTTTATAGAAACTTTTAAGCGGAAGGAGGCGTATCAAAATGGCAGGTGGACGTAAAGGTGGACGCAACAGACGTCGTAAAGTTTGTTTCTTCACAGCAAACGGCATCACTCACATCGATTACAAAGATGTAGATATGCTTAAAAAATTCGTTTCAGAGCGTGGTAAAATTTTACCTCGTCGTGTAACTGGAACAAGCGCTAAATACCAACGTAAATTAACGATCGCTATCAAACGCGCTCGTCAAATGGCATTATTACCATATGTTTCTGGTGAATAATGAACGGTATAAAAAGAGGCAGTAAGGATTCCCTTACTGCCTCTTTTTACATTACATAGGTGCTCTTTTGCCAAATAGTTGCTTCTTATGAATTGAATCGATAAAATAAATAATAGTCTATATCAACGAGGTGAAGTTGTGAAAGGAATTCGATATATTACAGAAGGAGCAGCTCTTTTAGCGCTGTTTGTGGCGCTGTTGCTTTTTTCACTATACATACCTGTTGTGGGAACCATTTTTCAACTAGCGCTAGCTGTTCCATTTATTGTGTATACCGTTCGTCATGGGTGGAAAAAGGCAATATTATTTTTAGTAGTAGGGTTGTTATTGACTTTGTTATTTGGAAATGTGTTGACTCTTCCTTTTACATTTGTATTTGGTATTGGTGGATTAGCAATAGGAATGCTTTACCGACAAAAACAAAAAAGGTATACCATTTTACTAGGCGGCACGGTTGCATTTAGTTTAGGTTTACTTTTATTGTTCGTAGGAGCAAATATCGTTTTTAATGTTAATCTAATGGAGCAAATAAATAATGCTTTAGATCAATCGATTAATCAAAGTATTGAAATGATGAAAAGCTTAGGACAAGACGTTAAGGAATCTCAAATTGACCAAATGAGAGATGCATTTGATATGTTTAAAAATCTGTTGCCTCTATTAATTGTTATGGGCGGAGTTATTCTGGCCTTTTTCTCTCAGCTTATTGCTACGCCTATTCTTAAAAGAACAGGTTATGAGGTGCAAGCATTCCCGCCTTTTCGTGAATTTAAACTTCCTAAAAGTATTCTATGGTATTATTTGATTGCATTAATTTTATCCTTCCCATCTTTTAATATTGAACAAGGTACATTTATGTACGTAGCTATTATCAACATCGTGATGGGACTGCAAATGCTAGTCGTGTTACAAGGGATCTCTTTTATTTTCTATTTCTCACATCAAAAAGGGTATGCCAAAGCAATTCCAATTGTTGTAACAATTTTAGCATTAATTATTCCAATTATCCTTCAAATTGTGCGCATCTTAGGTATAATTGATTTAGGATTTAATTTAAGAAAACAATTAGACACAAAAAAGTAGATATTGTGGAACTTAAAAAAGTAGGAGCTGAAATGGATGCCTGTCTTTACAAAAAAGAACGTCATTCGCTATCCATTTTACTCATTGTATAGTATAGCTCTGATTTTAGTAGGTATCGTGACCTATCATAATTGGATCATAGGAATGATAGGCTTTATATTACTATTAGCCTGTCTTTTTCTATACATGAGAATGGAGCGAATGCTGTCCGATGAGTTTGAAACCTATATTTCAATGCTGTCTCATCGGCTGAAAAAAGTAGGCGAAGAGGCATTAATGGAAATGCCGATTGGGATTATGCTGTTTAATGATGAATATCAAATTGAATGGACCAATCCTTTTCTAGCATCTTGTCTCGGTGAAGACACACTAGTGGGAAGATCATTATACGATGTAGCCGAAAGTATTATTCCACTGATCAAACAAGAAGTGGAAACAGAAGTTGTCACGTTGCATGATCGGAAATTCAAAGTGGTGATTAAACGAGACGAGCGCTTACTGTACTTCTTTGATATTACAGAGCAAATAGAAATCGAAAAGTTGTATGAAGAAGAACGAACAAGTTTAGGCATTATCTTTTTAGATAATTATGACGAACTAACGCAAGGAATGGATGATCAAGTTAAAAGTAACTTGAATAGCCAAGTAACTTCTATGTTAAATAGCTGGGCTCAAGAATACGGTATTTTTATTAAACGTACGTCTTCTGAGAAATTTATTGCGATTATGAATGAACAAATCTTAATTCATTTAGAGCGAAGTAAATTTTCTATCTTAGACCAAGTTCGAGAAGAGACGTCTAAACAAAATATACCGCTTACATTAAGCATTGGTATCGGAGCTGGTGCTGCTGATTTACCTGAGCTGGGTGCTTTAGCTCAATCTAGCTTGGATTTAGCCTTAGGTCGAGGCGGAGATCAAGTAGCCATTAAACAGCCAAATGGAAAAGTGAAATTCTTTGGGGGCAAGACAAACCCAATGGAAAAACGGACGCGCGTGCGTGCAAGAGTTATTTCTCACGCGTTGAAAGAGCTCATTACAGAGAGCGGAAAAGTGATTATCATGGGTCATAAATACCCGGATATGGATGCTGTGGGAGCTGCTATTGGGATATTAAAAGTAGCGCAAGTAAACCAGAAAGACGGTTTTATCGTATTGGATCCTGATCATATCGATACAGGTGTTCAGCGAATGCTAGAAGAGATTAAAAAGAAAGAAGGCCTGTGGGAGCGATTTATTACGCCTGAAGAAGCCTTGAATCTTGTGAGTGATGATACTCTTTTAGTAGTAGTAGATACGCATAAGCCATCGCTCGTTATTGAAGAAAGGTTATTAAATCGTATTGAAAATGTCGTGGTCATTGATCATCATAGACGAGGAGAAGACTTTATCGAAGATCCTCTTCTTGTCTATATGGAGCCATATGCTTCCTCGACAGCTGAACTCGTTACTGAGCTTCTTGAATACCAGCCAAAACGATTTAAAATTGATATGCTAGAAGCAACAGCACTTTTAGCCGGCATTATTGTCGATACAAAAAGCTTTACATTACGGACGGGATCTCGTACGTTTGATGCAGCGTCTTTTTTACGTTCTCAAGGCGCAGATACAGTTCTTGTTCAAAAGTTTTTAAAAGAAGATATCACGCAATATGTACAGCGAGCACGCTTTATTGAACATGCAGAGATTTATACAGCAGGTATTGCCATTTCAAGAGCTGAACCAAACAAAATGTATGATCAAGTGTTAATTGCGCAAGCTGCAGATACGCTGCTTTCAATCAGCGGAGTGGTTGCTTCATTTGTTATTTCTAAGCGGCGGGATAATCTAATTGGTATTAGTGCTAGATCGCTTGGAGATATCAATGTACAAGTTATTATGGAAAGTCTCCAAGGCGGAGGCCACTTAACGAATGCTGCTACTCAGCTTCAAGACATTAGTTTGGATGAAGCTGAAGAACGGCTTAAACAAGCAATTGATGAGTACTTAGATGGAGGTAGAAGATCATGAAAGTAATTTTCTTAAAAGATGTAAAAGGAAAAGGCAAAAAAGGTGAAGTGAAAAATGTTTCAGACGGTTATGCACATAACTTCTTATTAAAAAATGGGTATGCTGTTGAAGCTACAGGCGGTAATGTGAAAGTATTAGAAGCACAAAAAAATAGAGAGCAAAAAGATGCAGCTGCAGAACTTCAAGCAAACAAAGAGTTAAAAGCAACTCTTGAAGAACTAACAGTTGAATTAAAAGCAAAATCTGGTGAAGGCGGCCGTTTATTCGGTTCTATCACAAGCAAACAAATTGCTGAAGAATTAAAGAAAAAGCACAACATTAAAGTAGATAAGCGTAAAATTGAATTAAATGATGCCATTCGCGCATTAGGCTACACAAATGTACCGGTTAAATTACATCCGGAAGTAACGGCTACTGTAAAGGTACACGTGACTGAACAAAAATAAACGTACGATTGAAAAATAGGTAAATAATATAAAGGGTTGGCGCGGACTTGTATTTGTTCGCGCCAACATTTATGATGAAAGAAAATACGAAAGAATATAAGAGGGGCATAGAAATATGAGTGATCTTTTTGCTGATCGTCTTCCGCCTCAGAATATTGAAGCAGAGCAAGCGCTATTAGGGGCCATTTTCTTAGAGCCTTCTTCTTTAACCTTAGCATCTGAGCTGCTAATACCTGAAGATTTTTACCGGGCATCGCACCAGAAAATCTTTACATGTATGCTGAAACTTTCTGACCAAGGTGAACCGGTTGATTTGGTAACGGTAACGTCTGAATTAGCTGATCAAAAAATCTTAGAAGAAGTTGGCGGCGTATCGTATTTAAGTGATTTAGCTAACTCTGTTCCAACGGCTGCAAACGTAGAGTATTACGGTAAAATCGTAGAAGAAAAGTCGATTTTACGCCGTCTAATTCGTACTGCAACGCATATTGCTTCAGAAGGATATGCAAGGGAAGACGAAGTAGAAGTTTTATTAAATGAAGCGGAAAAAAACATTTTAGAAGTAGCACAGCGTAAAAACAGCGGTGTGTTTCAAAATATCAAAGATGTACTTGTACAAACGTACGATGATATCGAAGTTCTTCACAATCGAAAAGGTGACATTACAGGTATCCCAACCGGGTTTAGTGATTTAGATAGAATGACAGCAGGGTTCCAGCGAAATGATTTAATCATTGTAGCGGCCCGTCCATCGGTAGGTAAAACGGCTTTTGCCTTAAATATTGCGCAAAACGTTGCAACGAAAACGGATGAGAACGTAGCAATCTTCAGTTTAGAGATGGGTGCTCAGCAGCTTGTTATGAGGATGCTGTGTGCCGAAGGAAATATTGATGCACAAAGGCTGCGTACAGGGTCGCTTACAGCCGATGACTGGGGAAAGCTCACGATGGCAATGGGATCTTTGTCCAATGCAGGGATTTATATTGATGATACACCGGGTATTCGAGTAGGTGAAATTCGTTCTAAGTGTCGTCGCTTGAAGCAAGAAGGCGGGCTTGGGATGATTTTAATTGACTACTTACAGCTCATTCAAGGAAATGGACGAAGTGGAGAAAACCGACAGCAGGAAGTATCTGAAATTTCTCGTGCGTTAAAAGCTTTAGCTCGTGAATTAGAAGTTCCTGTTATCGCCTTATCACAGCTTTCCCGTGGAGTAGAGCAAAGACAAGATAAGCGGCCAATGATGTCTGATATCCGTGAATCCGGAAGTATTGAGCAGGATGCTGATATCGTAGCTTTCTTATATCGTGAAGACTATTATGAAAAAGATACAGAAAATCAAAATATTATCGAGATTATTATAGCCAAGCAGCGTAACGGTCCAGTTGGAACCGTACAGCTTGCCTTCGTAAAAGAGTACAACAAATTCGTTAATCTCGAGCGGCGCTTTGATGACGCAGGAGTGCCGCCTGGTGCATAAAACCTCTCAATATGAGAGGTTTTATTTTATTGTTATCGCATTCGTTCCGCAAAATACGATATATTTGTAATAACTTTTGTTAAATCGTTCGGATTTAATTGACTTTAGCGTGATAAATTGATACACTTATCCATGGTTAAATTATGTCGTAGTGAGCTGTTGCTTACTAAGCGGAGGTGCTTAAGATATGTCTTCAGTCGTTGTAGTAGGAACACAATGGGGAGATGAAGGAAAAGGGAAGATTACAGACTTCCTATCAGAAAATGCAGAAGTGATTGCACGTTACCAAGGTGGGAACAATGCAGGTCACACAATTAAGTTTAATGGTGAAACTTATAAGTTACATTTAATTCCTTCAGGTATTTTTTATAATGACAAAACGTGTGTAATTGGAAACGGTATGGTTGTCGATCCAAAAGCGCTTGTTCAAGAATTAAAATACTTACATGATCGCGGTGTAACAACAGAAAACTTACGTATTAGTAACCGAGCTCATGTGATTCTTCCATATCATTTAAAATTAGATGAAGTTGAAGAAGAACGTAAAGGTGAAAATAAGATTGGTACAACGAAAAAAGGTATTGGACCAGCTTATATGGATAAAGCAGCACGTGTTGGTATTCGAATTGCCGATTTACTAGACCGTGAAGTATTTGAAGCAAAATTAACACAAAACTTAGCTGAAAAGAATCGCCTTCTTGAAAAAATGTATGAAGTAGAAGGCTTTACATTAGAAGAAATTTTAGATGAGTACTATGAGTATGGTCAACAAGTTGCAAAATATGTTGTGGATACATCAGTAGTATTAAATGATGCGTTAGACGAAGGACGTCGTGTACTATTCGAAGGCGCACAAGGTGTTATGTTAGATATCGATCAAGGAACATATCCATTTGTTACATCTTCAAACCCAGTAGCGGGTGGAGTAACAATTGGTTCTGGTGTAGGTCCATCTAAAATTAAACACGTTGTAGGTGTATCAAAAGCGTATACAACTCGTGTTGGTGACGGCCCTTTCCCAACAGAATTAACAAACGAAATCGGTGATCAAATCCGTGAAGTAGGACGTGAATATGGTACAACAACTGGTCGTCCTCGCCGTGTAGGTTGGTTCGACAGTGTAGTTGTACGTCATGCTCGTCGCGTTAGTGGAATCACAGATTTATCTTTAAACTCAATTGATGTATTAACGGGAATTGAGACATTAAAGATTTGCGTAGCTTATCGTTATAAAGGGGAAGTTATGGAAGAATTCCCTGCTAGCTTAAAAACACTTGCAGAGTGCGAACCTGTATATGAAGAGCTTCCAGGTTGGACAGAAGATATTACGGGTGTGAAAACATTAGATGAGTTACCTGATAACGCTCGCCACTACTTAGAGCGCGTGTCTCAATTAACAGGTATTCCTTTATCTATTTTCTCTGTAGGTCCAGATCGTACACAAACAAATGTATTACGTGGTGTATATAGCTAAATAAAAAAGGTTAGCTCCTCGAGAGCTAACCTTTTTTATTTATAATTGGTGCTTTGTTAACGAGATTTTTTAAAAAAGTTCAATAATAAAAAGAAAGTTTTAAAAAAACTATTGCATTCATATGAAATATCATGTTATTATAATAAGCGTCGCTAAGAGATATAACATGAGCCATTAGCTCAGTTGGTAGAGCATCTGACTTTTAATCAGAGGGTCGAAGGTTCGAGTCCTTCATGGCTCACTTTTGTTACAACGTGGCCCGTTGGTCAAGCGGTTAAGACACCGCCCTTTCACGGCGGTAACACGGGTTCGAATCCCGTACGGGTCATTTTTAATACATAGCATATAGACTGAGGTCCCGTGGTGTAGCGGTTAACATGCCTGCCTGTCACGCAGGAGATCGCGGGTTCGATTCCCGTCGGGACCGCCATTTTGGCTCGGTAGCTCAGTTGGTAGAGCAAAGGACTGAAAATCCTTGTGTCGGCGGTTCGATTCCGTCCCGAGCCATCAAAAAGCATGACTTTATTTAAAGTCATGCTTTTTTCTTTTATTTACATTTAAAAGAAAACGTTATTTGCTTTGTATCTCTTTTGTGGTAATATATTACTTTTGTATTTAGAGATGGTTGAAAATCATATATCTTCATGTATAGTAGAGGATGAACTTGTGACGTTTCAAGGGTTATCAAGTATAATAAAACTACGGTATTCAAACAGTATGAATACTATCTTTTATATTTTGCTTCAACTAATAAAGGAGAACGATGATCATGGATAAACGTATTTTAGTCGTAGATGACGAAAAGCCGATTGCAGATATTTTAAAGTTTAATTTGCAAAAAGAAGGTTACGAAGTATTTTGTGCTTATGATGGCGTAGAAGCACTTGAAAAAGTGGAAGAAGTACAGCCTGAAATGATTTTATTAGATATTATGCTTCCTCAGAAAGATGGAATGGAAGTTTGCCGAGAAGTGCGCAAAAAATATGATATGCCAATTATCATGTTAACAGCAAAAGACTCTGAAATTGACAAAGTTTTAGGTCTAGAATTAGGTGCAGATGATTATGTAACTAAGCCGTTTAGTACGCGTGAATTATTAGCACGTGTAAAAGCTAATTTACGTAGACATCAGCAGGTAGCTGTTCCAACGGAAGAAAGCGAAACGAATGAAATTACGATTGGAGCACTTGTTATTCACCCAGATGCCTATATCGTGTCTAAGCGCGGAGAAACGATTGAACTGACTCACCGTGAATTTGAGCTGCTGCATTATTTAGCGAAGCACATTGGACAAGTCATGACGCGTGAACACTTGCTTCAAACTGTATGGGGTTATGACTATTTTGGTGATGTGCGTACGGTAGATGTAACAGTTCGAAGATTACGTGAAAAAATTGAAGATAATCCAAGCCATCCAATGTGGATTGTAACAAGACGTGGAGTAGGCTATTATTTACGCAGCCCAGAGCAGGAGTAATTTTAGATGAAGAAAGTAAGGCTCCTGCAATCTATTCACTTAAAGTTTGTATTGATTTATGTGCTGCTCATTTTAATTGCGATGCAAATTATTGGGGTCTATTTTGCACGACAATTAGAAAAAGAATTAGTTAACAACTTTCGAACGTCTCTTCAAGAGCGGACAGACTTGCTAACGTATAACATTGGACAAGAAATGGTGAAAAATCGTGATGATGATTCACCCACTCTTGAGGAAGACTTAAAGACTATTTTACGAGATTTTGCTTCAAGACCCAATTTAGCTTCAAATGATATGAATGACATCTCTGAAGTAAGAGTCATTGACCAAAATAGAAGAATCATTGCTACATCGAACTCAAATCCTCAACAGATCATAGGTAAAAAGACTAATGATTTAGCGATTACAAATGCGTTGTTAGCAGGAACTAACTCTGATAATGTATTTGTTGATCAAAGCGGACAGCGAATCAGAGTTATGATACAGCCTATTCGTTTACAGGATAAAGTAGGTGCCAGTCAATCAAATTCAACCAATAAAAATGGAAAAATTCAGTCTAGCGAAGAAATCTTAGGTGCTATTTACTTAACAGCTTCCATGGAGCCTGTTTACGATCAAATGAGTAATATCAATCAGATCTTTAAGGCAGGTACGGTGATTGCTCTTTTTATTACAGCTATTTTAGGCGTGTTTTTAGCTCAGACGATTACTCGTCCAATGTCTGAAATGAGAAAACAAGCACTTGAGATGGCCAAAGGGAATTTTACGAGAAAAGCTAAGGTATACGGGTATGATGAAATTGGTCAGCTAGCTCTCACATTCAACAACTTAACAAGAAAGCTTCAAGAAGCACAGGCAACTACAGAAGGGGAGCGCCGTAAGCTTAGTTCAGTATTAGCTCATATGACGGACGGCGTTATTGCGACGGATCGAAAGGGAAGAGTAATTTTAATTAATGATCCAGCTGCAGCTATGCTAAATGTTTCACGTGAAACGGTTTTGTCTGATCCAGTTGTTTCCCTATTAGATCTTGAAGAAACGCATACGTTTGAGAGCTTGCTCGCTAATCAAGAGTCATTAATTTTGGACTTTAGTACAAAATCGGATCCCTTTATTTTAAGAGCTACCATTTCCGCTATTCAAAAAGAGACCGGTTTTATTAACGGGATTATCATTGTCTTGCATGATATTACAGAGCAGGAGAAAATTGATCAAGATCGCCGAGAATTTGTAGCGAATGTTTCACATGAATTGCGTACGCCGTTAACAACGATGCGCAGTTATTTAGATGCGCTTGCAGAAGGAGCATGGCAAGATAAGGACTTAGCTCCAACGTTTTTAAATGTAACGCAAACGGAAACAGAACGAATGATTCGTCTCGTTAACGACTTGCTTCAATTATCTAAGTTAGATAGTCAAGACTACCGATTTAGTCGTGACCCAATCAATTTTGTGAAGTTCTATCATTACATCATTGATCGCTTTGAAATGACAATTGAACAAGGTATTTCATTCGTGCGCGACTTGCCAAATGAAGCAATCTATGTTGCTATCGATCAAGATAAAATTACACAAGTATTAGATAACATTATTTCCAATGCAATAAAATATTCACCTGAAGGCGGAATCATTACATTTTCAATTGCTCAGCATACGCATGAAATTGTTGTGAGCATTAAAGACCAAGGTATGGGAATTCCAAAATCAAATTTAGCTAAAATTTTCGAACGCTTCTATCGTGTAGATAAAGCACGAACGCGTAAATTAGGCGGAACAGGATTAGGGCTTGCTATTGCCAAGGAAATTATTGAAGCACATGATGGACGTATTTGGGCAGATAGTCAGGAAGGAAAAGGAACAACGATTTACTTTACTCTTCCAATTGAAAGTGAGAATGATGACGAATGGGAATGAGATATGAACATATCAAAACGGCCATCTTAGTTGTTCTCGTCGCTTCCAGTTTAATTATGACGTATCATATATGGACGTATCAGCCTTCTTATAAGGTCATTTCAAAGAATCAACATTTGCAGGAAGTTGAAGTGAGTTCAAAAAGTAAAATAGAAGATCATATTCTTCCAACAGAAGTTCTCTATCATCGAAACGATAATCACTACATGTCTCACGACGAAGATGATGTAAACAAATGGGTAAATGAAATGAAAAAGTGGAAATTTTCGAATGTGACGGACGTTTCGGATGCTATTTCTCCTGATGGATTTTTAAATTATGTCCATGGAAGTAATTCTATTGAAGTGCTGTATCCAGACGCGCTACCGTTAAAAACATTTCAACAGCTTTTTTCATTTTCTCAAACGTCTTTGCCTAATCAAACATTTGACCGTGTACTCATTAAAATTAAGCGTACACCTTCCTTTTTCGTGAGCGTGTATCTTGTGAATTATGAGCAAAAAAAGATTTATTCAGTTACAGTCAAGAATTTGGCCAAAGATGATATCAAAGAATTAGAAGACAAAATGAAACGTACGTATGCCCCGAGCTTTGTATATAAAGAAAACAAAAATCGGTATATCTTCCTTCCGGAAAACAATATCACGATGAATAGTGAAGTCTACTATACGAGCATGAGGCATTTAGATATTGAAAAATATAAGGAAGCGCTTTTTAACAACCCAGACTACGCGCGGAAAGAAACGTCTACAAACCGAGATGTCTACACCGAAGGTACAAAAGTGATTAATGTTAATACGAAGACAGATGTGATGGAATATGTGAATCTTGTAAATTCCACGACCGAAGTAATGGAAGATTATAATTTAATAAACCGTAGCTTTAGCTTCGTTAATGACCACGGAGGCTGGACGGAATCTAATTACAGGTTCAACAGCTGGAATCGTATTACAAAAGAAATTAGCTATCGTTATTATAAAGATAACTATCCAGTTTACAGCAATCAGGGCATGACTGAAATATATCAGAGATGGGGAAATGCGGAGATTTTAAATTACCGTCGTCCTCTTTATCGTTTTGTAAGAGTACAGGATTCCAGTGTAGAAAAGCTGCAGTCATCTCAAAAGGTGATTCAATTAATTGAAAAACACCAAAACTTTGACCCGAATCTGTTAAAAGATATTTCAATAGGCTATCAGCTAGAAGAAGTTTCACAGCAGCCGAAAACCGGTGAAAAGACGGTTGAGTTTAATTCTAATTCTGTCAAACTCGTTCCTTCTTGGTTCTATTATTATAATAGCAAGTGGTATCGAATTGCACCGCCGACCGAAGGAGGCGATAACGATGGATTGGAATAGAACAAAAACCATCTTTATTTTCACTTTCTTGATTCTTAATATTTACTTAGGCTATCAGATTTTTAAAACTCATCAAGAAGATCAGTATTCTCTATTTGTAGAGTCGAGCGTTGAAGAACAATTAACGAGTGAAGGCATTGAATATAAACATTTGCCTACAGATGTGAAAGAAGCTTCGTCGTTAAATGCCAAAAGCAAACTGTTTAAAGATGAAGATTTAAAAAAGCTTAAAGAACAAAAAGCAGCGCTGCTTGAGGAAAAAACAATTCGAAGCGTATTAGACAAACCTTTTTCAGTACCTGAAAAAAGTCCCGAAGCAAAGCTAAGTCAATTTCTAAAACGGTATGTGATCTCAGGTAAGGAATATGAGCTATGGAATGTTAACAAAGAGAAAAAAACAGTTACATTCTTTCAACAATATAAGAAGCATAAAATCTTTGACAATGAAAATGGTATGATCGTTGCTCACTTAAATGACAAAGATGAAATTATTTCGTATGAACAAACGATGCTAGGTTCTGTAAAAACGTTAGATGATGAGCAGGATGTTTTAACGCCTTTAAAAGCATTAGAAAATTTGTTTTTGAAGGATGAATTGAAAAAGAAAGATTCTGTAACAAAAGTAGAGTTTGGGTACTATACGTTTGATCTGCCGTTACTAAATTCTCAAGTTTTAGCACCAACTTGGCACATCGTTGTAAATGGAGATACGAGTTATTTTGTAAATGCCTTTGAAGGACAGATCATTAAAAAAGGAAATAAATAAGTATTTGGAGTGAGATAAATGAGCCTGCATTTCAGCGTGCTAGCGAGTGGGAGCACAGGAAATGCGATTTTAGTAAGTGATGGAGAACATTCCTTACTAGTTGATGCAGGGCTGAGCGGAAAGCAAATGGAAGCTCTCTTTCAACAAGTAAATCGCAATATCCCGGATTTATCAGGAATTTTAGTGACTCACGAACATAGTGACCATATTAAAGGACTAGGTGTTCTGGCACGTAAATATAAGCTCCCTATTTTCGCAAATGAAAAAACGTGGAACGCAATGGATGGCTTGATCGGCAACATTAATACGGAACAGAAGTTTCACTTTGAAATTGGCCAAACGAAATCGTTTGGTCAATTGGAAGTGGAGTCTTTTGGCGTTTCGCATGATGCCGCAGAGCCTATGTTTTATGTCTTTCATCAAGGGTCTAAAAAATTAACCCTTATTACGGATACCGGCTATGTAAGTGACCGCATGAAAGGTACGATTAAAAATAGCGATATGTACGTATTTGAAAGCAATCATGATGTTGAAATGCTGAGAATGGGGCGCTACCCTTGGAGCATTAAAAGACGAATTCTAAGCGACGTGGGACATGTATCAAATGAAGATGCGGCGCTTGCAATGGCAGATGTGATTGGAGATCAAACCAAACGCATTTATTTGGCGCATTTAAGTCAAGACAATAACATGAAGGAAATTGCCCGCATGTCGGTTGCACAAGTGTTACAACAAAAAGACATCAATGTAGAGGACAATATTCTCCTATGTGATACTGATCCAAAAAGACCAACTGATATTGTTTATGTATAGTCTCTAGAAAGGAAGCGAAAAATAACTTCATTTAATACGTGAATGCAGACATTCACGATGATAAATGAAGGGTTCGGTGATAGTGTGGAACATTATGATGAAGGCCAAGAGCCAAATAGTCGGCCGCCTAAACGCCGCAGAGGATATTTCGCTTCTGCTCTGGTTGGAGCAATTATAGGTGCACTTATTGTACTGCTTCTTATGCCAGCCTTGGTGAGGAATGGGATTTTGCCATACGGATGGATGACGGATGAAAATAGAGATGAACAAACAGGTTCTACCATTCAAAAGTCAGTATCTCTTGACGTCACTACGGCCGTCACAAAAGCTGTTTCTGAAGTCAATGCAGCAGTTGTAGGAGTTGTAAACATTCAGAACTCTGAAAGCTTTTGGAATGACGAACGAACTGATGCCGGGACAGGCTCAGGTGTTATTTACAAAAAGCAAGGCAACAAAGCTTATATTGTGACAAACTATCATGTCATTAAAGGCGCTAACGAAATTGAAGTGAGCTTCAGTAACGGTACAAGGGTATCGGCTAAAATTCTTGGCAGCGATGATTTAATGGACTTAGCAGTTCTTGAAATTGACGCAGGCCACGTGACAAAAGTGGCTACCTTCGGAAATTCTGATAAGCTGAAAGCTGGTGAACCAGTGATTGCTATCGGAAACCCGCTAGGCCTTCAATTTTCTGGCTCCGTTACACAAGGAGTTGTCTCAGGGATTAATCGTGTCATTCCTCAAGATTTGAATGGCGATGGAAATCCCGATTGGCAATCAGAAGTTATTCAAACAGATGCCGCCATTAACCCTGGTAATAGCGGGGGTGCTCTTGTTAATATTGATGGTGAATTGATCGGTATTAATTCCATGAAAATTGCTCAAGAAGCAGTAGAAGGCATTGGTCTTGCGATTCCAATTAACATGGCTAGGCCCATTATTAATGACTTAGAACGATATGGTGAAGTCAGACGTCCATATCTTGGAGTTAGTACACTATCATTAAGTGAGGTATCAGGGTATCATTTAAAAGAAACCCTTAAGTTACCGCATGATGTAGTAAACGGAGTCGCTGTTCTAAAAGTCGAGCCCGGTTCGCCAGCCGCTAAAGCCGGATTAAAGGAATATGATGTGATTGTTGAGTTAGATCACAGCAAAGTAAGGGACATTGCGACACTTCGCAAACACCTCTACATTGAAAAAGAAATTGGCGATAAAATGAACGTAACGTTCTATCGCGATGGCAAAAAGAAATCTACAGAAGTAAAATTAACGCGTCAAATGAAGTGAAAGAAAAGTTATCCACAGGGGATAAACTCCTGTGGTTTTTTAATGAAAAGAATAGAGAAAGGAAGATAAATACATGAAGATATATTGCTGTTTAGAACATACAGAACTAGCGCTGGATGTAATGGTAGATGAGATTGAGCTAGCGCCGGTTTTTGAAAAAATAGAAAATTTCACTGACAAAAAAAGCTGTGAATATTGTGACAATGAAGCTGTATATGTAGTAGGGAACTAATATTCTTATACAAAATGTGGATATAACATGTGGATATGTGGATAATATCTGTGGATAAGAGATAAAGGAGAGGAGAATAGCCTGTGAATATCTCTATTATAACCATTGGAAAGCTAAAAGAAAAATACTTAAAACAAGGTATTCAAGAATATTTAAAGCGCTTATCAAGCTATGCAAAAGTAGAAATTATTGAGCTTGCAGATGAAAAAGCGCCAGAAAACTTAAGTGAATCTGAAATGGAACAGGTAAAACAAAAAGAAGGAGAGCGCATCTTAGCGAAAATCTCAGACGATACTCATGTGATCGCATTAGCTATTAACGGAAAACAAAAATCTTCCGAGGAACTCGCAAAAGAAATTGATTCATTAGCTACCTACGGAAAAAGCAAAATAGCATTTGTCATTGGCGGGTCGCTTGGTTTAAGCAGCGAAGTAATGAAACGCTCAAACGCAGCCCTTTCTTTTTCAAAGATGACGTTTCCTCATCAGCTTATGCGCCTAGTATTAGTAGAACAGATTTACCGAGCTTTTCGTATTATTCGAAATGAACCTTATCATAAATAGAACGTGTGGATATTTTTTCATCAAAAGCTGAGGCAGAAGGAAATGTAGAACCTTCTGCCTCAGCTTTTATCATATGTGGATAAATAGCAAACGTCTATAAAAAGGAACCAGAGGTTCTTCTCTCCGATAAAATGTTAGAACAATCGAGTTTAAGCAAACAAGATTTTATTTAAGAAACAGAAAAACCTTCGTCTTCTTTCACTCCAGCTCTGTCTTTAAACTCATCAAGCAACGCACGCACTTCATCAGTCGTTTCCGTGCTCATGAGCAGATTTCTTAATTCACTTGCACCGCGGAATCCGCGAACGTAAATTTTGAAAAAGCGTCGAAGCGGTTTGAAAGGACGCGGCTCTAATTCTTCAGAATACTTATCGTGAAGGTCTAGCTGCAGGCGAAGAAGTTCTAAGAGCTCTTCGCTTGTGTGCTCTTTCTTTTCTTTTTCAAACGCAAACGGATTATGGAAAATTCCGCGTCCAATCATGATTCCATCAACGCCGTACTTCTCTGCAAGTTCCAGACCTTTCTGGCGGTCAGGAATATCACCGTTAATTGTTAGTAGCGTATGAGGCGCAATTTCGTCACGAAGTTTCTTAATCTCCGGAATTAACTCCCAGTGCGCGTCAACATCGCTCATTTCTTTTTTCGTACGAAGGTGAATAGAAAGGTTCACGATATCCTGTTCTAAAATGTGCTTCAGCCAGTCGTACCACTCATCAACTTGCGTATAGCCAAGACGAGTCTTTACGCTTACTGGAAGCCCTCCAGCTTTGGCTGCCTGGATAATCTCAGCCGCAGTATCTGGACGGCGAATCAGACCAGAACCTTTTCCGTTTCCTGCAACGTTCTGCACAGGACAGCCCATATTAATATCAATGCCGCGAAAGCCCATTTCGGCCATGCCGATACTCATTTGACGGAAGTACTCAGGCTTGTCTCCCCAAATGTGCGCAACGATTGGCTGTTCATCATCTGTAAACGTCAAACGTCCTTTTACGCTATCTTTTCCTTTCGGATGGCAGTAGCTTTCCGTATTCGTAAACTCTGTAAAAAATACGTCAGGTCGTGCTGCTTCAGTCACAACATGGCGAAAAACGACATCCGTCACAGCTTCCATCGGTGCCAAAATAAAAAACGGACGCGGCAACTCATGCCAAAAATTATCTTTCATCTTATATCTAAACCCTTTCTTTTAGAGAAAACATATTCTCAAAATTAAAAAGTGTAATTTCTTTTATCAGGCTGAATGCCAGTATAAACTTCAACCAATATATACTTTAATGGTATGGAACGAAAAGTGCAAGGGAACGAGTGGTTTTGTTTTGCTGGAAATACTTATTGAAACAACTTTTATATCTAGTATTAGTGGAGTGTAAGCAATTAAAAGCGAGCCTGAAGGCATGTAACGGATACCTGCGAATAAATATCCTAGAGCATTTGGTTCGTGTGTAGGTACTTTCTCCAAGGATATTATAAAGTATTCACTATAATTATGATTACGATAAACGATTTTATAAATAACTTCGACTATATAAAAAGCCACGTCTGTCACTGTACAACAGACGTGGCTTCATTACGTATTAATGCTTTTTGTAAGGAGCGCCGTCCTTAGAAGGCAGTCCAGAAATGTATCCGACACCACCTGTTTCTTGAATGCCAATGCTTTCTTTCATTGCATTAGCTAGCTCTTCTTTATCAACAGCGGTAATGTTTTTGTCGCTGATGTCCTCGCCCGGGTGCTGATAGTTGCTTAGTACGTAGCGAGAGTTTTTAATGTTTTCTACTGCACGAAGTCCTGTTGCTTCTGCTCCCACTGGAACTGAAAGAATGCGTGATAGTTTTTTTGTTTTTGCATTATAAGCCCATATGAAGTTGTTTGTGTGAAGTGAGCTGTATTCTCCGATAAAGAGTGTATTTAAGTCATTTGAATATGTAAGGTTATCAGGGTTGGCAACTTTATTTGGATCCGCTTTATTACCGTATGCATCTGCTTTTTCTAGGTCTTGTCCAATCAGTAGCCCTTCCATGCTTGCAGGAACGTAGCAACTGTTAATCTTGCCTTTTGTTTGGTCTTTTTGATGCGATCCTAAGTTCAGCTGGTAGGTCACACCAGACTCTAGTTTTGGAAGCTGAATATCATCTTGTACAGCACCAGATTCTTTTAGCATGGCACTATTTTGGTAAGAAATAGCCATATACGCTTTTTTGTCTTTTTTGTTAACCGTTAGTCCTTCCATCTTGTTGAATTCAGATGTTGCACCTAAAATTGCACCGTATCGGCGTGATTCTAAAAAGGCAGCTGCTTTTTCCATGCCAGGCTTTACTTTTAAATATTCAACTTTTTTACTTGCGGCGGTTTTGACTGCTTTAAATCCTTTTGTAGGCTGGTCAGCTGTTTCAAAAATATCACTAAATTTTGTGCCTTTGTCGATTATTGTTTTCACTTCATTGTCTGTTGCATGGCCAAGCTTCATCCACTGAAGGTCGCCTTTACCTCCATTTTTTGTGCTCGTTTGTTTAAACTTTGCCGCATAAAGAGTTCCTGCTGAGAAGTCTTTTTCTTTATCTGCTACATACATAAACATCATGGTATTAGACCCATCGTCTCCAAAAAGAGCGGTTTTGTTATCTGGAAGTACCTGCATCATTTCGTGTGAAAAACGACCTGTGCTGTAATGTTTTACGACGGACGCATTGCCGCTTTCATCCACTGAAATTTCTGGAATCCAGCCGTAGTAGTAAGGGTTTGCTTTTGACATGTCGCCGAAATAAAGCTTAGCGAAGTTCGTGACGTCTTTATAAGAGCTGGATGAAGGGTCTTCAAAAGCACGTGCATCAGGCTCATATTCTTCTGAACCAAGGTGAGTACTCCAATCCGTTGTAGAGCCATTACACGGCGTCCACAAACCATTTACATTAGAAAAATCAATTTTTTTAGCATGGTTGACGGTTAGTTTTCCTGTTTTATCATCTCGGTCAACTTGTGTAAGCGTCATTGAAGCAGGAAGACCGGAAATCTCTTTTCCAGCATTATTAACAGATTCATATTCATAATGTGAAATAATATAAGACTTATCGTTGATGGTGATAAAGCTGTTTGAATCCGGTGCATCTGATACGTACGGTGATGGCTTATCAGGAACGCTTCGGTCAATAATCGGATCCCCGTTTGCATCGATCGGTGTACCTGCGGCGATTAATTCCCCTTTATTATCGACAATTTTATCTTTTGAAAGAAAGAGCTGGTTATAGTTAAGCGGCGTTTCTTCAACGCTTCCATCTTTATACGTTACTTTTACAGATGCCTCTGTATACGTTTTAATCATATTTTCAATCGTAGTAGGTGCTTTCATTGGCTGAAACTCGACGCTTTTGATTTGTTTTGGATGTTGAACTGGGTGATGTTCTGCTGCAAAAGCAGAAGCGGCGCTAGAAGCTAAAAGAGTGAGAGATAGTCCAAGAGATACTCGTTTTTTCATGGTTGATAACCTCCAAATTGTATTCATACACTTATTAAATCATTTGATTGTTGAGGAAATATAAAGAGAAGCGCTGGATTTGTTGAGCTGTTGTTAAAAATGGTGAACATTTACATGACAAGTTTAACTAGAAGTTATTCAGCTATCTTTCAGAATTTGTTCAGATAGCATTCAGCTGGGCTTCACAGTGAATTCATGTTCCGCTCTTACAATAAACACATAGCTAAAGGCGACAAGACAAAAAGCGCTTTGGCTTGTACAGCAAAAGTGAAAGGTATTTTAGCAGAAAAAACGTTGCTCCAATAGCGCTATTTTGATAAATGACCGCTGCTAAAAACTTTAGCTTGTGCTGTAAATACATTGGAAATTACGCGGAGGTATAATCATGATTGGAAAAGTATTAGCAGGAAAAGCAGTAGTAGCAAAAGCCGTGGGAGGTGCCACAATTGGAACAGCTATCGCTCTTGGTTCAATGACAAGCGCATTTGCTTCAGACGGTCAGCACATTACTTCAACAAAAGCGTCGGCTCATACCGTAGCGGCAACGTATACGCAAGCTCAAGCAAAAGCCGTTGCCTTAAAGAACTGCGGAGGAACGGTTCAAACAGTTTCTTTTGAAAATAACGCCTATACGTTTTTAATTCACGGACAAGATAATCAAGATCATCATGTGAAAGTAAATGCACACAGCGGAAAAGTGGTAAAGGTTGAAAAACTATCTTTTTCTCGAAGTGAGGCACAAGCAGTAGCGTTGAAAAATTGTGGAGGAACGGTTAAGTCGGTAAGCTTCAATGATGGAGTATATACGTTCTTGATTCACGGAAAAGATAGCCGTGATCACCACGTGAAAGTGAATGCACAAAGTGGAAAAGTGATTCAAATTCAAAGCGCTGCACTTACAAAAGCACAGATTCAAACGATTGCACTAAAAAATTGCAGCGGAACGATTCAATCAAGTTCATATGCGAATGATGTATATACATTTTTGATCCACGGAAAAGATAACAAAGATCACCATGTGAAAGTAAACGCTGAAACTGGAAAAGTAATGAAAGTCGAAGTTGTAAAGTTTACACAAGAACAAGCTAAACAAGCTGCTCTTCAACAGCACAAAGGAACAGTTCAATCTGTCTCATTCAGTGAACAAGCATACACGTTTGTCATTAAAGGAACAGACAACGTACAACATACTGTGAAAATCAGTCCTCAAACAGGAGAAGTGTGCTGATTTGACAAAAAAGACGATTGCTGTAAAGCAATCGTCTTTTTTACGTTAAGGGCAACAAAATTTCAAAAGCAGTTCCTACATTCAATTTGCTTTTTACACGTATTTTTCCCCCGTGCAATTCTATAATAGATGCGCTGATAGCCAAACCTAAACCTGCTCCTCCGTATGCCCGAGAGCGTGAAGCATCAGCTTTGTAAAATCGCTCAAATAAATGAGGAAGGTATTCTTGAGGAATACCATGACCGTTATCTTGTATTATTAACGAAAGTTCTTCCTCATTTATTTTTCCTACCACTTGAATAACTCCTGTAGTTGGATTTGTATGCTGTACGGCGTTGGAAAATAAGTTTAAAACAACTTGTTTAAATTGATCTTTGTTAACTTCGGATGGTAAACAGCTTGGGAAGTCGAATAAAACCTTTCTGTTCCCCGCCAACAGGATGAGTTGAGGTTTCATATCTAAAATCAACTCATCTATAAAACAGTACTCTTTTTGAAACGGTGGAAGTTGATCAAGCTGAGCAAGAAGCAGAAGATCCTGAATCAGTTTGCGCAGTCTTTTGGACTCCCCATACATGCTTTTTAATGCGGCGTTTAACTGCTCAGGATTACTGCTAGCCCCTCTTAGTAAAACTTCTAAAAAGCCGTGAATGGATGTAAGCGGCGTTCGCAGTTCATGAGAAGCATCCGCCACAAAGCGCCGCATTTGTTCTTTGGCTTCTGTTTCTGCTTTAAATGCTTTTTCAAGACGTTCAAGCATTTCGTTAATAGAAAGAGAAAGGCGATCCATTTCGATTTGTCCTTGATTAACAGGCAAGCGGTCATGTAAGCTTCCGGCATTAATATGCTCCACTTTTTTAGTAGTAGTAAACAAAGGGACTAACGTCTGTTTTAAAACAGACGAAAAAACAAAAAAAGCAATGGTCATTGCAGTAAGTGAAAGCATTAAAAAGATCATCATTTGTCTGATTAAGAGGTCTCTTAGTGATTCAGTGGGAGTATTGATTTGAATAACTCCCTGTATTTCTCCATCAAAAACAATGGGTTTTAAAACAATGACTTGCTCTTGATGACCATCGATTTTTTTTATGAGGCTCGTCGTGTTGTCTGGCTGTTTGATGTTGTTCATTACTTGTTTGTATGTAGATGCAGAAAGCTTAGGAAAGTAAGAATGATGTGGATCCTTAGCCAGCCGTAAAAATGTGCTTTTTTGATTGATAAAGGTAATATTAACACCTGGGAAATAAACCATCGGTCTTGATCTTTTTACATTCTGGCTTGTTTCAATATCATGCTTCCAGACATCATCGGGAATTAAGTGAATTTGGTCTTCGATGCTTCTAATTTTATTTGTGTAAATAAATTGCTTCATGAATACGTATTGAAAAACGCCTATCAGCATGAGTAAGCTCAAAATAACGAGTAAACTTCTAGATAAAAGCTGAAGGCGAAGAGAGTTCAGATGAAAGAAACGTTTGTATTTCATGAAATATCAATCCGGTATCCTACACCGCGAAGCGTTCGAATAACGGTTCGGCTATGGTCCTGTAATTTTTCTCTCAGTGATCGAATGTATACTTCTACAATGTTTTCTTCTCCTCCAAAATCATATCCCCACACTCGATCTAAAATGGTGGATTTACTTAGTACGAGACCGTGATTAATAACCAAAAACTTTAAAAGTGCGTATTCAGTCGGGGATAAATCAAGTATGTGACTAAGGTATTTAATTTCTTTGCGGCGGTCATCAATTTTAAATGGACCGATTGATACTTCGTCTAATAAGTTGGGAAATTGATTGCGGATTCTAGCTTGAATGCGTGCAAGAAGTTCTTCAAAACTGAAGGGTTTGACCATATAATCATCTGCTCCAATAGTCAGCCCCTTTACTCGGTCATCTACTTGATCTTTTGCTGTTAGCATAATTACAGCTATATTCCCTATTTTCTTCAACAAGCGGCATACTTCAAATCCATCCATTCCTGGAAGCATAACATCTACAATAGCGATGTGGGGCTTGAATTCTTTGGCTACATTAATTCCTTCAATTCCGTCTTGGGCAGCTTTAATATCAAATCCTTCATTCGTTAAACCCAAAGATAAAAACTGTAAAATAGTTGGTTCGTCATCAATAAGCAAGACTTTAATTCCTTTTAGTTGTTCCATCATGGTGAAAACTCCTTTGCTCCTCTACTTTCTATTATGCTTTTTTATCTGAAACAGCCCTGAATAATAGCTGAAAGCAAGCTGAAAATAGTAGCTATTCTTATATCTTCAGCTAACTTTAAGCTTCTATTCGTCTTATTCTCAGAAATCTTTTGCATAATGAACGGCGTACTAGATAAAACCCCATAAATTAGACGGAAAGTCTAATTGTGAAAAAGGAGGAAATTCAAGGATGATTAAATGGGCAAAAGTATTGTCTACATCTGCTTTAGGAACTGCAATCGCATGTAGCTCTATTACAACGAGTCACGCTGCAGAAATGAAGACAGCGAAAGCAGAAACAACTGAACATATGAGTATTTCTCAAGCTCAGGCAAAAGGTATTGCTCTGCAAGATTGCAAAGGGACAGTTACGTCTATGGAATTTAAGCAGGAATCAAGTGTGTATGTAATTACAATTGTAACGAACAGCCTTGAGCAAAGAATCGTAGAAGTAAATGCAAGTACCGGAAAAGTAGTAAAGAAGCAAGAGGTGAAATTATGGACACAAACTCAAGTGAAAGAATCTGTTTCTAAGCAGTATAAAGGCGTTATTCAATCTATTACATTTAACAAAGAAACGCGTGAATATACGTTAACCGTAGTAGATGGCAAAGTAGAATATACGCTAACCGTGGATGGTCTAACCGGAAAAGTCATTCATGAGAATAAAAAAGAGCTGCAGCTAATGTCAAAGCAAAAAATAAAAGAAGCAATTGCCAAACAATATAGTGGTTACTTATATAGTCTAGAGTTTAGTGAATCCGCTAGTGAGTATATTGCAGTGATTCTTAAAGATAGCATTCAATATACAGTAACGTTAGATGCTTTCACAGGAAAAGTAGTCAATATTTCTCAGCAAGCCGTGAAGCTATTAACGAGACAAGATGCAAAAGATCTTGCATTGGCTACATATGCAGGTAAGGTGAGAATGGTAGAATATGATCAAAACGCAGCGATTTTCACAGTAAAAATAATCAAAGATAATACGGAATACACAGTTACAATCGATGCGGTTTCAAGTGAAATCATACATGTAAAACAAGATAAGCTTCAGCCGTTAACGGAAAACGCTGTAAAAGATCTTGCTTTGAAACATCAAGAAGGAAAAGTAGAGCATATTGAGCTTATAACAGAAAACTCAATAACTGTATACGTATTAACCTTAGTGAGCGGAAGCAAGCAGCAGACGCTTAAGTTCAATGCTTATACGGGACAAGAGTGCTCATAATTTTTTATCTTAAAACATACATTTCATTTTTCATTCATATCAAGCAGAGGGTGCTTCAAGGCATCCTCTGCTTTTCTATTTATAACTAGAAACGGGGCTGGTTATCTATGTTAAGATAAATGTAGATTATTGTTGTAAAATGGATAGAACTAGAATGAAATAAATTAAATAGATAGGGTGTACACATGAGAAAAGAAGTACAAGTTATAGCCAAAGAAGCTTTTATTAAAAAAGTGAACAAGGGTTATCCACTCATTGAAAAAGATGCGCTTGTTGATGGTCATAAACTGCAAGAAGAAGGGGTTATTATTAACTTAGTCACTCCGAAGAATCAATTTTTAGCCAAAGGCTATTATGGAAAACAAAACAAAGGCTACGGATGGATTCTTACGAAGAAGAAAAGTGAGCAAATTGACGCGGCGTTTTTTGCTAGAAAAATTCAGCAAGCTATTGCCTCTCGTCATGACTTTTATGCATCTGAAGACACAACTGCTTTTCGCGTATTTAATAGTGAAGGTGACGGAATCGGCGGCTTGATTATTGATTATTATGACGGATATTACGTCATGAGTTGGTATAGTGAAGGAATTTATCAATTTAAAGAATACGTCATTGAAGCCTTAAAGTCTGCGCCTAACTTTAAAGGGCTGTACCAGAAAAAACGTTTTAACGTAAAAGGTCAGTATATTGAAGAAGATGATTTTGTAGCAGGGGACAAAGGTGAATTTCCTTTAATTGTAAAAGAAAATGGTGTTCGTTTTGCCGTTTACTTAAATGACGGAGCAATGGTGGGAGTCTTTTTAGATCAGCGAGACGTCCGTAAAACTATTCGAGATAAATATGCAAAAGGAAAGACCGTCTTAAATATGTTTTCGTATACAGGCGCATTTTCAGTGGCGGCCGCTCTTGGAGGAGCTGCGAAAACAACAAGTGTCGATTTAGCCAATCGCAGCTTGGCAAAAACAATTGAGCAATTTAGTGTAAATGGAATTGATCACGAAGCACAGGACATTATCGTAGAAGATGTTTTTAAGTATTTTAAATATGCGGTTAAGAAGAATATGACGTTCGATCTTGTAGTGCTAGATCCGCCAAGCTTTGCTAAGTCGAAAAAGCATACGTTTAGCGCAGCAAAAGACTACAAAGATTTATTAAAAGAAGCCATTGCGCTTACAAAGCCAAACGGTGTCATTGTAGCATCTACGAATGCAAGCAATTTTGATATGAAAAAATTCCATTCGTTTATTGAAAAAGCTTTTAATGAAAAAGGGGAACGGTACAAAATGATGGAGCAGTTCGCTCTTCCAGCTGATTTTAAAACAATAAAAGAATTTAAGTCAGGTAATTATTTAAAAGTCGTGTTTATTCAAAAAGTAAATCGCTAAATGCAAGGCTGCATGATGAACTCATGCAGTTTATTTATTTTTAATAAAATAACGCTTACAAGCTATTTTGAAGGGAATAAAATGAAGGTAAGAGATAAATATTGTCAATATATATGATAAAATAATAAAGGAATTATGCTCAACATTTCACAATTTTACAATATCATCCTTACTAAACGTATTTTTACAATTATTTTATTTTAAATGGGATAAGTATTGGGTACGAAGTGGAAAGAGCATACTATTACTATTATTTAAAAACATGAAAGGAGAAAGATTATGGCTGAAACAACAAAAAAGCCTGCCGGCGAAGTGAAATTTATTCCTTTATTAATTTGTCTGGCAATCGGACTTATTTTATGGTTTATTACACCTCCGTCTGGACTTGATGTGAAGGCTTGGCACTTATTCGCTATTTTTGTGGCTACTATCGTAGGGCTTATCATTAAACCATTGCCATTAGGCAGTGTAGCTATTTTATCTTTAACCATTATTGTATTAACTAATACATTAACACTTGAACAATCGCTCAGCGGTTTTCAAAATACGACGATTTGGTTAATCGTTATTGCATTCTTTATTTCTAGAGGTTTTATTAAGACTGGTCTAGGAACAAGGGTTGCCTACATCTTTGTTCGTTTGTTCGGTAAAAAGACGTTGGGATTATCGTATTCTCTTATCGTAAGTGACTTGCTTTTATCACCTGCAATGCCGTCTAATACAGCGCGAGCTGGAGGAATTATTCTTCCAATCATTCGTTCTTTATCCGAAACATACGGATCCAGAACTGGAGACGGTACGGAGCGCAGAGTCGGCGCTTTCTTAACAAAAGTATCGTTTCAAGGAGATATGATCACATCCGCTATGTTCGTAACGGCAATGGCGGCCAATCCTCTTGCTGTTAAAATGACGGAACAAATTACAGGCAAGACTATTTCATGGGTTGGCTGGGCAGCGGCTGCAATTGTACCTGGAATTATTAGTTTAATTGTTATTCCGCTTGTTATTTATAAGCTGTATCCGCCAGAATTAAAAGAAACGCCGGAAGCATCTGAAATTGCAGCAAAAAAACTAAATGAAATGGGTCCGTTAAAGAAAGAAGAATGGTACATGATTGGCGTATTTTTACTTCTTCTTGTGCTGTGGATTTTTGGAGCTAATTTAAATATTAATGCAACAACAACTGCTTTTATTGGTCTATGTGCGCTGCTTTTAACGCAAGTGTTAAGCTGGTCGGACATCAAAAAAGAACAGGGAGCATGGGATACATTAGTTTGGTTTGCTGTTTTGGTTATGATGGCAACCTTCTTAAATGATCTAGGCATGATTCCTTGGTTCAGTGATCTGATGAAAGGCACTGTTAGTCATATGTCTTGGATGACGGCGTTGATTGTACTAGCTGTTGCGTATTTTTATTCTCACTACTTTTTTGCGAGTAATACGGCTCACGTCAGCGCTATGTACGCAGCATTTTTATCTGTCATCGTGGCCGCTGGTGCGCCTCCGTTACTGTCAGCATTAATTTTAGCGTTCTTTAGCAATTTATTTGGCTGTTTAACTCACTACGGCAGTGGACCGGCACCGGTGTTCTTCGGTAGTGGATATGTAACGCAGCAAAAATGGTGGTCGCTCGGCTTTTTAATTTCAATTATTCATATTATCATTTGGATTGGAATTGGCGGCTTGTGGTGGAAACTGCTAGGTCTATGGTAAAAAAAAAACAGTGGCGCAAGCCACTGTTTTTTTATGCTTCAGCCCAAACGGATACAGAGCCGCCATTGACAGGGAACTGTCCGTAGCCATCTTCTTCAATCACAACTTGATCTTCTCGGTTGTTTGTGAAGTCAATCCATGTTTGTCCACTTCGGTGTTCGCCGACGAACATTCTCTTTTCGCCATCTTCGCCGTTTGACATCACTACAGCGCATCCAGACTTCTCAAATTCCTCTACACCATGCCTTACCCATCCAATGGTATTCGGGTGATCAAAATAATCGTCTTGCTGGCCGTATGCTTTGTCATAGCGTACATGCAAGAGAGCGGAAATATCTTTTTCTTTTCCCTCAATTGGGTGCTCTCCGCCTATCCCAAAATAGTCTCCGTAAAACACACAAGGATAGCCGTCTTCACGAAGTAAGATTAGAGCGTAAGCACTTTGTTTGAACCAATCTTCTACCCACGATTCTAAAGATTCATTTGGCTGAGAGTCATGGTTATCTACAAATGTGACAACATTCAAAGGGTGAGTCTTGACTAATGTATCATCAAAAATCGTGGTTAAATCAAAATCTCTTCCTTGCTGAGAGGCTTCATGTAGTTTATAGTGCAGAGATACGTCAAACAAATCGATTTGATAATCAATCACGTCTAGGAATTCCTGACAGGCTGTTAACTCTGGATTCCAAAACTCTCCCACAAAATAAAATGGCTTTTCTTGAGAAGAGGACAATTCGTGGGCAAACTCTTTAATAAAATCGTGGTTAATATGTTTAATGGCGTCTAATCGATAACCGTCGCACTGCAGGGTGTCTGCTAACCATTTTCCCCATTTGATCATTTCTTCTCGAACTTCAGGGTGATCGTAATCAATATTCGCAAACATTAAATAATCATAGTTGCCAAACTCTTGATCGACATTTTCGTTCCAGCTTTTGTTTTCTCCGGCAATACGAAAAACGCCTTCTTTTCCATTTTTATCGTCGTAATCAGTGCCGTTAAAATGATTAAAGTTCCATTTGAAAGAAGAATATTGATCGCCGCGCCCTTCAAATGTAAACTTTGTCCACCCTTCAATTTCAAAAGGTTCAGAAATTTCTTCTGTTCGGTTCATGGGGTCCACTTCAATGACGTGGAACGTTTCTTTTTCATCTGCTGCAGCTTTATGGTTCATTACAATATCCACATAGACATTAATTCCATGATTATGACAGGCATCAATCGCTTCATGCAGCTCTTGCTTGGTTCCATACTTTGTACGAACGGTTCCTTTTTGATCAAATTCGCCAAGATCGTATAAGTCGTAAACGCCGTAGCCATTATCCTCTGATGAAACACCTTTTGTAACAGGCGGAATCCACACGGAATCAATTCCTTGTTCTTTTAGTTGAGGAGCGAGCTCTTTGAGGCGTTGCCAATGCTCGCCATCAGCTGGCACATGCCATTCGAAAAATTGCATAATTGTATGATTCCGTTCCAAGTTAAATCATCCTCCTTTTAAATAAAAAGATATAATCGCTCACGGACAGTTCTTTAGAATCAAATGAGGAATTGATTATATTTTTTCTTTTAACGTTCCTGTTATCCCTATTCTTTAAACCTTTTTCAACATATGAAGCTTAAGAAAATCTTAAGATTTACCCTTCCTTTTTCTTAAGAAATGCAGTTTACAATAAAATCCATAGACGAAATGACCCATGATATACTTTTAAAAGGAGTGTGAGAAATCAATGAACGAATATGTGGTTTTAGTCGTAGACGATGAGCAAGAAATCCGTAATGGTATTGCTATTTATTTAAAAAATGAAGGTATTAAAGTCTTTACGGCCAAAGATGGAATCGAAGCCATAGAGATACTAAATAAAGAAAAAGTTCACTTAATTATTCTTGATATTATGATGCCAAGGCAAGATGGCATTTCAACGACGTTTAAAATCCGAGAACAAAAAAATATCCCGATTATTATGCTGAGTGCTAAAAGCGAAGATGCGGATAAAGTGCTCGGTCTGCAGGTAGGAGCAGATGATTATGTGACAAAGCCTTTTAATCCATTAGAACTGATAGCGAGAGTTAAATCACAGTTAAGAAGATATGTGACATTAGGTACATATGAGGAAAAAACGACGATTGATATCCGAGGTCTTGTACTTGATATTGAAGCTAAGTCCGTCACTCTTGACGGGGGATTCATTAAGCTGACTCCCATTGAGTATAAAATTGTAGAGTTATTAATGAAAAATGCAGGGAGAGTTTTTTCCATACATGATATTTATGAACGCGTATGGAATGAACCAGGCTACAACGCAGAAAACACAGTAGCGGTACACATTAGAAAAATAAGAGAAAAAATTGAGATTGAACCAAAAAATCCGAGGTATGTAAAGGTTGTGTGGGGACTTGGATACAAAATGGAAAAGTAGCGTCATTTCAGCTGTAGGGATTATCTTGTTTTTATTTGGTTTAGGATCAACTATTTCTTCAATTAGTAACGTGCATAATCTATTAAAAACAAACTATTTACAAAAAAGCAGCTATATAAAATCAGAAGACTTCAAAAAGCAAATAAGTCGTTTTACAAATGATCTCTACCTTTTAGAATTGACACAAAAAGATAAGAATACCGTTAATGCAAATAAGATAACAGAAGAAGAGATTGAGTCGTATCGATATACGGAAGGAACATTAACAGAACAAATAAAAAACGTGCACGATAAATATGAAGAAAAAATAGAAGACGCTAAGCAGGCAAAGAGCAAAAACGTTGAAGCTGCCTATGTAAAGCAGCAGGATCTAGAAGTTAAAAACATTCAAAAAAAGTTTCAAGATGATCAATTCGTTCGAGAAGAAATAGCGAAAAACAAAAAACTCGAAATAAAGAAGCTATATGATGAAGCTTTTGATCGACAAAAAACATTATCTCAATATAAAAAAGACATCATGTATTATTTAAAAGATAGGAACACAAATAAAATATACACGAACATCCAAAACGCAGGCAAAGAAGATGTTAATCAATTAGTAAAACAGAAAAATATATTGTATAAACATACTTATTCAGCTCAATCACCGCTGGTGTTTCAAGCAGATGAATATAAAAATTCATCGTTAAGCAGTGAGGCAAACTCAGAGATCCCGACCCGGTATTTAAAGCAGAAGTTTACGGGTATAATTGCTGTTCCTGAAAAAGAAACCTTCATTAGTCCTTTATTTGATGAGTATAACTATTATCATCATCAAAATGTAGCGTTTCTCGTGTATACATTGTCAGGGATACTAGCTCTGTTAATAGGTTGCTTTATTTATAAAAAAACAATAACTGGATATTTTAAAAAAATAACAAGACAAACTGCAGTACAGAGGGTTTATAAAAAAATATCTTTAGATATTTGTATAATTGTTTTTCTTTTATACTCATTTTTTACATTAAGTCTAGTTCTGAACGGCTATCCTGCTTCTTTATTAGAATCATATAAGCATGTTGCTACGTTCTTCTTTTATATGATAGCAATATCCATAGCTATTTCCCTATGGGCACTTCAAGTATTTCTACTGTTTCAGCGTATACGCACAATAGATGATATAAAAGAAGAATATAAAAGAGCGTGTGTTTATCAAGTAATTTATTTTCTTCAATCTATTTTTATTATCAGACATATTGGCATGCATATAATGGTTGTAGTGCTGCTTTTAGTGTTTGCCGTGTTTGCTGTTGCAGCTCTATTGACTAGTGGATCTATGTTTGCAGAACAAGTATCCATACTGTACTTAGCTGTTGGAAGTGTTGTAGGAGTGGTTACTTTGATACTGCTTATGCTACGAGTTAATTATTTAAATAAAATTATTATCTCAATTGATCAAATCGCCACAGCCGAGTGGAAAGAGCCGTTACCTATCAAAGGGAAATCAGCTTTGACTCAAGCAGCACTAAATATAAATCATATCCAGCAGCAGATTCAAACATCTCAGCATGTTCAAGTTAAAAGTGAACGCTTGAAAACAGAGTTAATTACCAACGTCAGTCACGATTTAAGAACACCATTGACTTCTATTATGACATATACAGCGTTGCTAAAGTCACAAGATCTTACTTCGGACGAACAACATGCTTACGTTGAAATTATTGACCGTAAATCAAAACGTTTACAGACACTTATTGATGATTTATTTGAAGTGTCAAAAATGGCAAGTGGAAATGTAGAATTGCATAAAGACAAAATTGATATTAACCAGCTTCTTCATCAGGCTTTAGCTGAATATAATGAAGCAATTGAAGATTCAACTCTGCAATTTCGTATTCAATCTCTCGAAAAGCCACTATTTGCTACTGTAGATGGTCAAAAATTATGGAGAGTATTTGACAATTTGATAGAGAATATATTGAAATATTCACTTGAACAAACGCGTGTCTATATTTCTGTTCAAGAAATAAACGAACAAGTGAAACTAACCTTTAAAAATGTAAGTAAATATGAATTAAATGAGCAGGCAGATGAGTTGTTTGAACGATTTAAAAGAGGGGATACTTCAAGACAAACCGATGGCTCCGGACTTGGGTTAGCTATTGCTAAGTCAATTATTGATTTGCACGGAGGAGAACTGAATATTGAAATTGACGGAGATTTATTTAAAGTAACGATTACTCTTTAATGTGAGTGAATATAACCAGCATATCTAGTAAAAAAGAGAAGCAACCTCATTATGCTGGTTGCTTCTCTTTTTTTAGCGTTCGTAATTTTATTCCGCAACCGCAAAGCGTACTGTGCTTTAGTACTTTTATTTCTTTATCACACTGATTACATCTTATTTCTTGTCCAATCATTTCTTCATCCCTTCCTCTTTTTACAAGAATTTAAATAAGTATCCATAAAATATGGATACTTATTTAGTGATAAAATGTTAAACTAATTGAGAATAAACGAGAATCTACAATGAGAAAAATAACCTTATTTTCTCATTTGTAAAACTGATATCTTTATTTTATTTGCTGCGGAACAGATAATTCTAAACCATCTGCAACGCGTGTTCCATACTCTGGATCCGCTTTGTAGAAGTGCTGAATTTGACGCAGTTTAATCTCTTCTTTTTCTACAGGCTTCATAGCTTCAACGATGTTTGCAACTAGTCGTGTACGCTCGTCTTTGCTTAGAAGGCGGTATAAGTCACCTGCTTGCGTGTAATGGTCGTTATGATCATATGCAACACTATCGGCAACGCCTGAAACAGGGTATGCTGCTTGTTTGTTTTCCTGTGATTCTGTTGGGCCGCCAAAGCTGTTTGGCTCATAATAAACAGAACGGCCGCCGTTATCGTCAAAGCGCATTTGGCCGTCACGCTGATAGTTATTTACTTCGCTGCGCGGACGGTTAATCGGTAGCGCTTGATGGTTAGCACCCACGCGGTAGCGATGTGCATCGCTGTATGCGAATAGTCGACCTTGCAGCATTTTATCAGGTGATACGTCAATTCCCGGCACAAGCGTTCCAGGTGAGAATGTAGCTTGCTCCACTTCGGCAAAATAATTTTCTGGATTGCGGTCCAAGACCATGCGACCTACTTCAATTAGAGGGTAGTCTTTTTGTGACCAAACCTTTGTTACATCAAACGGATCAAAGCGATACGTATCAGCGTCTTCTAATGGCATAATCTGAACGTACAGTTTCCATGAAGGGAAATCGCCTTTTTCAATGGCATTAAATAAATCTTCAGTATGATAATCTGGATTTTCACCAGCTAGCTTTGCAGCTACGTCTGGAGACAGATTTTTTACACCTTGCTCTGTTTTAAAGTGATATTTTACCCAAACGCCATCTCCTTCGGCATTAACCCATTTAAATGTGTGGCTGCCAAATCCATGCATATGGCGTAAAGTTGCGGGAATACCGCGGTCAGACATTAAAATAGAAACTTGATGCAAAGATTCAGGAGATAAAGACCAGAAATCCCAAACGGCCGTCGGGTTTTTTAAATGTGTGCGTGGATCGCGTTTTTGTGTATGAATAAAGTCAGGAAATTTAATCGCATCTCGGATGAAAAATACAGGTGTATTATTTCCGACTAAGTCGTAGTTTCCTTCTTCTGTATAAAATTTAACAGCAAATCCGCGAGGGTCGCGAACGGTATCTGCTGAGCCATTTTCACCAGCTACTGTTGAAAAGCGAGCAAATAGAGATGTTCGTTTTCCTACTTTAGAAAGGAAAGCTGCTTTTGTATAGGATGAAACATCATTTGTCACTTCAAAATAGCCGTGGGCACCGGCGCCTTTTGCGTGTACGACACGTTCAGGAACTCGCTCTCGGTTAAAATGGGCTAATTTCTCTAAAAGGTGAACATCTTGAATTAAAGTAGGTCCGCGTGAACCAGCGGTCATTGAATTTTGATTATCTCCAACCGGAGCTCCCCAACTAGTCGTTAGGTTATTCTTGTTTGTTGTCATCTTAGAACCACCTCTTATTTGAATTTTATTATGTTAGAAACAATAATAACATTTTTAAATAAAAAATCAATACTAAATTATAATTATTATAATTTAAAGTGTTAATTTTGAGATGTAGTCAATGGGGTATATAACATGTGAAGTGTACGAACTATTTAAAAAATTTTCTGTATAGTATATTTAGTTTAATAATAAAAATGCCTGGTGTGCAATTATTTTGACCGGCTATTACCATATCAAAAACACGCTTGCTTATATAAGCAAGCGTGTTTGTATTATATATTTTGTGATAAGTTTGCTTTCGCTGCCAGTTCAGCCTGAGGCGTGCGCCAAAGCTGCGTCCATTTTTGAATCGCAGCAATCATAATAATGAGACCGAGTATAAGCATGATGATTGAAAGAGTCGCATTTAATATGCTGTAACCTGCCGCAGCTTCATTTAAATAGACATTCTTAACCATCCAATAACCTGCGTAGTTAACCGTTACGTAAAGGTAGGCTAGTGGAATAAGGCAAGTAAGCATATAGGAGCGTTTATCTGCAATTCTAAGAATAACGGTTGCTCCAATAATTAAACCAATAGAGGCCATTAACTGATTCGATACGCCGAACAGCGCCCAAACTGAGCCAATATCTCCTGAGAACAATAAGTACCCCCACATAAAACAGGCTAGGGCGCTTGCAAAAATGGACCCCGGAAGCCAGTCTACTCGCTTCAATGGCTTATAAAATTCACCGAAAAAGTCTTGAATTAAATAGCGGGAAACGCGTGTACCCGCGTCGATAGCAGTTAAAATAAACACTGCTTCAAACATAATGACGAATTGGAAAAAGTAAGAAGACAGGTGGCTGAACCAAGGAATTTCCGTGAAGATATATGTCATTCCTACGGCCAGTGTAACAGCGCCGCCTGTACGGCCTTCTAAGTTTAGACCAATCTCTTGGCTAAGCTGAGGAAGAGCTGTCACGTTCATGCCGAGCGTTTTGAACACTTCAGGTGTAGAATTGATTGCAAAATAGTCTCCAGGATGTAAAGCTGTTGCGGCAATTAATGCCATAATTCCTACCAAGCATTCGACTAACATCGCCCCGAAGCCTACAACTTTAATGTCACTCCAACGGTCGAGCATCTTAGGGGTTGTCCCTGAACCAACAAATGCATGGAAGCCGGAAATAGCACCGCAGGCGATCGTAATGGAAATGAACGGCCACACAGGTCCTGCTAAAATAGGGCCGCCTCCGTGAATAAATTCAGTAACTGCAGGAAATGGAATTGCTGGATTTACGAAAAACACGCCTACAATCAGCGCGATAAAGACACCAATTTTCATAAAGCTGCTTAAATAATCTCGAGGTGCTAAAAGCAGCCAAACGGGTAAGGCCGCTGCGAAAAATGCATAAACGGGAAGAATAATTGAAAGTGTTTTAATATCTAGCGTTAAAAAATCTCCTAAAGCTGTTCCTTGAATATAAGGACCGCTAAATACGGCGATTAAAATTAAAATGAAGCCGACAGTAGAAGCCGCTTTTAAATTACCGGTTTTTTTGTGGTAAATACCTACCCCCATTGCGATCGGAATCGTAATTCCAACAGCGAATGTACCCCAAGGATTTTTCTCAAGTGCGTGTAGCACGACCATAGATAAACCGGCCATTGTGATGGTAATGATAAAAAGCATAGCTAAACCTGTACAAAAACCAGCGACAGGTCCTAGCTCTTTTTTA
The DNA here is from genome assembly GCF_055710015.1 of Priestia sp. VA7. Taxonomy (NCBI): domain Bacteria; kingdom Bacillati; phylum Bacillota; class Bacilli; order Caryophanales; family Bacillaceae; genus Priestia; species Priestia sp. VA7. The sequence continues at coordinate 316,359 of NZ_JBVQPN010000005.1, read as the reverse complement.
GCCACTTCGGAAAGCGACTGGCCTTTTTGGCGCATAGATGCAAATAACACAACCGCATCGTGAACGGCTCCTCCGATTACAGCTCCTATTAAAAGCCAGAGCAGTCCGGGCAAATAGCCAAACTGAGCTGCTAAAATAGGTCCAACAAGCGGACCTGCAGCTGCAATAGCTGCAAAGTGATGACCAAATGTTACCCATCGGTTGGTTGGCACATAATCTTTCCCATCTTCAAGTTCATGTGCTGGCGTTTTTTGCGAATCGTTTAGTTTCAAGACCTTAACAGCCATGAATGTTCCGTATAGCCGATACGCAATCATTAAAATACAGATAGATCCAATAACAATCGTAACCGCATTCATTAAAAATCCCCCTATCCCTTAGTTGTCTGATGTTTGTACTACTACACAACGTTATGTAATTGTGTGTTCCCCTTACAACTTTCATTATAAAAGAAGAAAGCGCTTTTATCACCAGTTTTTCCCTTAATTATTTAAAAAATTAGAAAGTTCAAATTCCCTTTAAAAAACTATAAGACTTTTCGCATAATCTCTGCTATAATTTTTAAAAAAATTAGTACGCATTTAGGTGTTTTAGTTAGGGAGATGAAAAGAGTGAACCATCGTCAAGAGTTACAAAACAGCAAGCGTGTTGTAGTCAAAGTAGGGACATCTACGTTGACCTATGATAATGGAGATATTAACTTAGCACGCATTGAAAAACTAGCGCGTGTTTTATCTGATTTAATGAATGCAGGAAAAGAAGTTGTGCTTGTTACATCAGGTGCCGTTCAAGTGGGAGTAAAAAAACTAAAGTTAAAGGAAAAGCCAACTTCTATTCGAGAAAAACAAGCAGCGGCCTCTGTCGGGCAATGTGAGCTTATGCATATCTATAGTAAATTCTTTGGTGAGTACAGCCACATCGTTGGTCAAGTACTGTTAACGAAGGATGTAATCGAAGATGAACATGTGCGCAATAACGTTGTGAACACGTTTGAAAAATTAATTGAAGACAAAGTAATTCCTATTGTGAATGAAAACGATACGGTTGCAATCGATGAAATTGAAAACATCGTGCGTTTTGGAGATAACGATAATTTATCTGCCATTGTTTCAGTTTTGATTCACGCAGATTTACTTGTTATTTTATCTGATATTGACGGTTTCTTTGATTCAGATCCCACAAAAAACCCTAACTCTAAATTAATGAAAGTAATAGATGCCATCACACCGGAGCTTGAGAATTTTGCTGGAGATAGCGGAACGGATGTTGGAACAGGCGGAATGGTCACAAAGCTTACCGCTGCTAAAACAGCTACAAGTGCAGGCGTGAGCTTAATCTTAGCAAATGGTAAAGAACCAAGTATTTTGCGAGATATTATTGAAGGCCAAGAAATTGGAACGTTATTCTTAAAACAAGCTGAAGGAGTAATGAAATGAGTGAATTGCAGCTTAAAGGAAAGCAGGCAAAAGAAGCCTCTTATTTCTTAGGAAATGTAACGAGCGAACAAAAACAGCAAGCACTTTATAAAATGGCGGCTGCTCTATTGGATCAACAAGAGGCGATTTTAAAAGCAAATAAATTAGACGTAGAAAAAGCCGTTCAAAAAGGCACGTCAAAAGCGATGTTGGATCGTCTATCTTTAAATGAAGAGCGGATTCACGGAATGGCAGACGGCCTGCGCCAAGTAGCTGCGCTTGCAGATCCGGTAGGAGAAGTGCTGTCTATGGCGAAGCGACCAAATGGCTTACAAATTGGACAGCAGCGTGTACCTATTGGTGTCATAGGAATTATTTATGAAGCGCGTCCAAACGTTACGTGTGATGCAACAGGCTTATGCTTAAAAGCAGGAAATGCAGTTATTTTGCGCGGAGGCAGCGAGGCGTTTTATTCGAATCAAGCGATTGTTTCTGTATTATCTCAAGCTGCGGCAAGTGCAGGGTTGCCTGAACATAGCGTACAGCTTATTGAAAATACGTCGAGAGAAACAGCACTGGAGTTAATGAAATTAAATGAATATATCGATGTATTAATTCCTCGAGGCGGTGCGGGTTTAATTGAAGCGGTGGTAAAAAATGCAACGGTTCCCGTTATTGAGACAGGAACTGGGAACTGCCACATTTATGTTGATGAAGAATATGACGGTGGCATGGCGGCCAATATTGTCATTAACGCAAAAACATCTCGTCCAGCGGTGTGTAACTCAGCCGAAAAGCTGATTATCCATAAACGAGCGGCTCATGAATTTTTGCCGATTATTGTTCAAGCGCTACGAGAGAAAGATGTAGAAGTACGCGGTGATGAACGTGCGGTAACAATCGTTCCAGATCTTGTTCCCGCAGGGGATGAGGATTGGAAGAAAGAATACTTGGATTTCATCATGGCGGTTAAAATCGTAGATGATATCGATGAAGCGATTTCCCATATTAATGTTCATAGTTCACATCATTCTGAAGCGATTGTCACAACAAATTATGCCCATGCTCAGCGTTTTTTACAGCGCGTTAATTCAGCCGCTGTTTATGTGAATGCTTCAACGAGGTTTACAGACGGAGAAGAGTTTGGTTTCGGGGCAGAAATCGGAATTAGTACACAAAAGCTTCATGCGCGTGGACCGATGGGATTAAAAGAATTAACAACGCTAAAATATATTATTTACGGAGATGGACAAATTCGATAAAAAAGAAGAGGCTGGGACGAAAATATTTTAGACAAAGTAAAAACGAACCATTGATCAAAATTTTTGATTAGTGGTTCGTTTTTTTGTTAGGATGAACATAGTTTTCATTTGTTTAGATTCTTCTAGTAGTTGATTGGAGAGCGAGACGAAGGATCCTGCGGGAAAAGCGGAACAGATGAGACCCCGCAGGAGCGCAAGCGACAAGGAGGCTCAGCGGCCGCCCGCGGAAAGCGAAGTCTTGCACGGAAATCAACTACGGTGTCATAAGCCGTTTAGCTCATGTATCCCATTTGTTCGTCTTTAGATTGGATTCATTTGGTTATATCCCAACCTCTTCTTTTACTTCCACATATGTTCAATTTCTTCAAGTGACTTTCCTTTTGTTTCCGGAACCCACTTCCATATAAACAAAAATGAAGCGAGACACATAACCATAAAGAATAAAAATGTAAAAGATCCTCCAGCTTTGTTCCAAAGGATAGGGAAAAACTGAGATACAAACCAATTAGCTACCCACAAGAAAAACGTAGAAATAGACATTGCATAGCCTCTCGCATGATTAGGAAAAATTTCAGAAATCACAACCCATACAACCGGTCCCATAGAAATATTAAAAAGAAATAAATAAAAAACAATAAGTAAACTAGTAGTCAACCCTTCAGTACCTTGAAAATGAAACCCAAAGGAAACGAGAAGCTGCGTAACGGCCATACCAGCTGTGCCAATAAGCAATAAAGCTTTGCGGCCAATCCGGTCGATAAGCCAAATGGAACAAAGAACGCCTAAAAAGGCAGCCACACCAATCATAGACGTAACAAGGAGCGATAAATCTCCTCTAGCTCCAGATGCTTCAAAAACTTGCGGGGCGTAATAAATAATGGCATTAATTCCGACAAGCTGTTGAAAGGCTGCAAGTAGAATACCAATAAGCAGCGCTTTTCGAAGACAGGCCTCTTTAAAAAGCGAAAGAGAAGCTGGTTGATTTTCTTTTAACGATTGCTCAATATGATACAGCTCTTGGCGTGCAATGTGTGTACCATTGATTTTAATTAAAATGTCCATAGCTTCTAAAGTGCGGTTTGCTTTTACCAGCCACCTCGGACTTTCAGGAACAGGAGAAAGAATAAGAAGAAATAAAAGAGCTGGAATACCAGAAGCACCGATAATGTAGCGCCATCCCGTGGAATTCTGCCAAGCGTCTTCCCCAATAGATAAAATGTAGTCATTTACAAAATAGACAGAAACAATCCCAACGGCAACAGCAAATTGGTATAGAGAGCCTAAGCGGCCACGCATGTGCGGAGGGGCTATTTCAGAAATATAGGTAATAGAAAGAACAGAAGCCATACCAATGCCTAGTCCTCCAATAATTCGAGAAATAATCACAAAAGAGATGGATGAAGATAGCGCTTGCATAATTGCGGATACGACAAATAAAGAAGCTGCTAAAAGTAAGATGCTTTTTCTACCGAATCGATCACTCAGTTTCCCCGAAGCAAGTACCCCAACGGCACCACCGAGCAGCAGACTAGATACAACAAAACCTACCATCGTTGGACTAAGATTAAAATGTACTTTCATCAACCCAATAGCTCCTGAAATGACGGCTGTGTCATAGCCGTAAAGCAACCCTCCAAAAGCAGCTGCACATGAAATGAAAATCACGAAAAATAGATTTCCTTTTTGCTCCTTATACTCGTCAGAAGTTACTTTTACTATCCCCATATAAATTCCTCCTTTGAATCACCGTCACTATTTCAATTAAAAAAACGTTATACGTAAAACGTTTTCATAAAAGATGTTTTTATGTTAAACTAAAAATTGTAAATAATCAAACTATTTTTCAACTTTTATATGAATTATGTACGTTTTGTTATCAACCAATAGGGAAGAAAAAATAGGGGGAAGAGAAATATGGCGTTTATGCAATGTGATTTTTTTTCAGAAGTATTGCAAATAAGTACTTCAATGAACGTTATGATACCGCAGCAAACAAAATCTCAAATTGGTTTACAAACCAATACAAGAAGTGAGAAACACCCTACGCTCTATTTATTACACGGCCTTTCTGATGATCATACGATATGGATGAGAAGAACTTCGATTGAACGCTACGCATCAGAATTAGGACTTGCAGTTGTAATGCCAAATGTAGATCGCAGCTTTTATAGAGATATGGCTTATGGAAAGAAGTATTGGACGTTTGTAACAGAAGAACTTCCTCACTTGGCTAGATCATTCTTTCCGTTATCGGAAAAAAGAGAAGATAATTTTGTGGCTGGCCTTTCTATGGGAGGGTACGGCGCCTTAAAATGGGCGTTTCGCAAACCACATCAATTTTCTGCAGCTGCCAGTTTATCAGGAGTGATGGACGTTGAAGGGCTTGGAGGGCGAGGAGAAGTTCAGTTCTTAGATTATCCTTTGATTTTTGGCATGCCCCCTGTTATTAGACCTGAGGATGATCTTTTCTGGCTGCTTGAAAATCGCCGGCGCTATGGAGAAGTGACTCCGCGTATTTATCAATGCTGTGGAACGGAAGATTTTTTATATCAGGAAAATAAACGTTTTTCCGAGCGTTGTAAGCAAGAGCCTATTTGTTTTACATATGAAGAAGGAAAAGGAAGTCACGACTGGGCATATTGGGATCAAAAAATTCAAGATGTGTTAAAGTGGCTGTTTAGCGAAAAGTAGGGAAGGTAGTTTTCAGTGGTGCCGGCTTCTAGTAGTATAATAAAGAAAAATGTTTACTTGGTCGATAGACTAAAAGGAAATGGGAGTCGGTACGAATGGGGAGAAAAAAAGTCACGATCACAGAAGTAGCAAAAGAAGCGGGTGTTTCATTAGCTACGGTATCAAGAATCTTCAATAATAAAGAAGGTAAAATTAAAATTAGTGAAACAACTAAACAAAAAGTGCTAAAAGCAGCAGCTCATTTGGGGTATCAGACGAATCCATTTGCGGCAGCTCTTCGGGCCCAAAAAACAGGGATTATCGGGATATTAATTAGAGATTTAAAAGATCCGTTTCTAATTGAACTATTAAAAAAGGTACAGCAACAAGTCCAAAGTCGAGGGATGGACGTTCTTATTGGACACACGGATTACGAAGAAACAACGGCTGAGCGTCAATTAAATGTTATGATGAACCATTGGTTTGATGGGGTCATTTTATTAGACTATGTAGCTGCTCAGCATCCGTTTGTAGATGTATTAAAACAATATCAAACGCCTTACGTTTCTCTTACAGGAGACGCCTCTTCTGCACTTTGGCCGATTGTACATGTAGATGATGCGGTGGGAATGCAATTAGCTGTTGCTCACTTAACGGACCTTGGTCATAAGAATATAGGGTTCGTTGGAAAAGCTGTAAGCGGAGTCGAGCACCGTCTGTCTCTTTTTTATCAGTATGTACCGTCAGCAAACGCAAAGTTTGTGAAAGAAGATATGAATAACTCAGATGAACTATATCAGTTTATAAATGAGCTAGCTCATCATCCAGAGCCTCCAACTGCGCTTATTTGTGCTACGGATTACATCGCTCTGAAAGTGATACACTGTGCGTGGCAAAATGGGCTTCACGTTCCATCAGATTTGTCTGTTATAGGGTTTGATGATATTACTGAAGCTAGTGAAGCGCATCCTCCACTAACAACTATCCGTCAACCGATGGAAAAAATGGCTGAAAAAGCAGTAAACCTCTTACTTCAGCAAATTCAGGATCAGCAAGAAATAGATCAGATCCAGTATAAAATGGCACCTATATTAGTAGAGCGCGAGACCACAAAACGTATGAATTGATAAGGAATGTATATACTATTCTTGAAAGTGTGAGACAAAAAGTCCACACTTTTTTACATTAACCATTGCGTCCACTTCCCTCTTTCTTATACACTGTATGCTGTAGGGGAAAAAACCAAGCTTTAATATGTTTGGAGCGATTTGATGACACAACAAAAATTAGATAAATATGAAATTATGGACGTTAGCTTACTAGCAGGTAAAATTATGTTAGAAAGCGGGGCAGAAACGTATCGAGTAGAAGACACAATGATGCGGATTGCAGCGTCTTACGGTATAAAAAAATCCCACAGCTATGTGACGCCAACAGGGATTATGTTTTCACTTGAAACGAAAGAACCGACGAAAACGAAGTTAATTCGTATTTCCGAACGAACGACAGATTTAAAAAAAGTAACCATGGTAAATAGCGTCTCAAGAACAATCAGTCAAGGAAACATCTCCTTGGAGGAAGCGTATGAAATGCTACAAGAAATTGAAGCAACAAACGTAGCTTTTCCACTATGGGTTCAACTTGCAGCTGCATCCATTTCTAGCGGATGCTTTTTAATCATGTTTCAAGGTTTATGGACGGACTTTATTCCAGCTATGTTTTCAGGAGGTCTCGGATTTTTAACCGTGGTGTATTTCCACCGTCTTATTCCGATTCGCTTTTTTGCTGAGTTTACCGCTTCGTTAGTTATTGGACTTTTATCAGCTCTTTTAGTCGCTTCAGGAGTAGGCACGCAAATTGATAAAATTATTATTGGGTCCGTTATGCCACTCGTTCCTGGCTTATCCATTACCAATGCAGTGCGAGATTTAATGGCGGGACATTTACTGTCTGGATTATCAAAAGGAGCAGAAGCGTTTCTGACGGCATTCGCTATCGGTGCAGGTATTGCCATTGTATTTACACTTCTATAGAAGGGAGGCATCATATGCATATCGTAGAGCAAATAATTACAAGTTTTATTGCTTCAGCAGCATTTGGGATCATCTTTAATGTTCCACGTGAATCATTATTAAAAAGTGGCTTTGTCGGAATGATTGGCTGGCTCATTTACTATTTGCTAACGTTCTATGGCGTAGATGAAATTCCAAGCACAGTTGCATCGGCCTTCTTTATTGCTATTATTAGTCAAATTTACGCGAAAATTTATCGAACGCCGATCATTATTTTCACCGTAGCAGGTATTATTCCGCTAGTTCCGGGAGGAACAGCATACGATGCCATGCGTAACTTTGTAGAAAATAACTATAATGAAGCGATTAGTCTTGCAGCAAAAGCCTTTATGATCTCAGGTTCAATTGCCATTGGTATTGTGTTTTCTGAAGTCATCAACCAAATCATTCGTCAGTCTAAATTAAATGCCAAAGCAAAATATCGACCATAGAGAAGCAAGCTCAAATCAGAGCGTGCTTTTTTTATGAAAAAAAATAAAGAGATCCTTCACTTTTTTGTCACAAGAAAGTCACGTTTTAGTCTAAAAACGTTCAAAAAATGCACGTGCACAGCTAAAAAAATAGACTATACTATGTAAATAGAAAGAGAGATATTACATATGTATGTGAAACATTGAGCATATCTCTCGAATTATTATGCTCAATGTTTCACAATGTAAGTAAAAGATGCTCAGAAATGAGCAAAGTATCTATGGAAATGATGAATGTTCTTATATATGAAAGGAGAAAGAAGATGGATACAGTTATACTATCACGTATTCAATTTGCATCAACGACGCTGTTTCATTTTATCTTTGTACCGCTATCTATCGGTCTTGTCTTTTTAGTAGCGATCATGGAAACGATGTACGTAGTAAAAAAAGATGAACAGTATAAAAAAATGGCAAAGTTTTGGGGGCACTTATTCCTGATTAACTTTGCTGTCGGAGTCGTAACAGGTATTTTACAAGAATTTCAGTTTGGCATGAACTGGTCAGAGTACTCAAGGTTTGTAGGAGATGTATTCGGTGCGCCGCTTGCTATTGAAGCACTGCTCGCGTTTTTTATGGAGTCCACTTTCCTTGGACTGTGGATTTTCGGGTGGGATCGTTTACCTAAATGGCTGCACTGTCTATGTATTTGGCTTGTTAGTCTAGGTACTATTTTTTCGGCGTTCTTTATTTTAACGGCTAATTCTTTTATGCAGCATCCGGTTGGAATGGAGCTGAATAATGGCCGTTTAGAAATGAATGACTTCTTTAAATTGCTAACAAACGGCCAGCTGTGGGTTGAATTCCCTCATACCATTTTAGGTTCGTTTGCAACAGGCGCCTTTTTTATCACGGGTGTCAGTGCCATTATGCTCTTGAAGAAAAAACATTTGGCTTTTGCCAAAAAATCATTTCAAGTTGCCATTATTGTAGGGTTAGTTTCAGGTGTAGGAATTGCATTATCTGGTCATGAACAGGCTGGATACTTAGTTAAAACACAGCCGATGAAAATGGCCGCAAGTGAAGGATTATGGGAAAACAGCGGAAGTCCAGGCGCTTGGACGGTGACAGCAAATATTCACCCCGATGAAAAGAAAAATACGGGGGAAATCAAAATACCTTATTTATTAAGCTTCTTATCATACGGGAAATTTTCAGGTTCCGTTCCTGGGATGAACGAGCTGCAGGAGCGGTATACGGCGAAATATGGAGCAGGAAATTATATTCCACCCGTTCGAACAACATTTTGGAGTTTCCGCATTATGGCTGGTCTAGGTGGCGTATTATGTGCATTAGGCATTTGGGGCACGTACTTGCTTTCTCGTAAAAAACTTCAAGAAAGCAAACTATTTTTACGTATTATGACGATTGCCATTGCCTTTCCGTTCCTGGGAAGCTCAGCAGGTTGGATTATGACAGAGATTGGCCGTCAGCCTTGGGTTGTATTTGGCTATATGAAAACGGAAGATGCCGTGTCTCCTGGTGTAACAGCAGGTGAATTGCTGTTTTCTATTATCTCGTTTTCGTTCTTTTATTTAATTTTAGCTGTGATTATGGTGTTCTTGTTCGTTAAAGAAATTAAAAAAGGTCCAGATCATGATCACGAAGCACATACAAAAGTAGTATCAACTGATCCATTTACAAAGGAGGGATACAATGTTTTCTCTTAATGAATTCTGGTATTTACTAGTATCCATTCTTTTTGTTGGTTTTATCTTTTTAGAAGGCTTTGATTTTGGGATTGGAATGGTGTCTCGTTTTTTAGGAAGAAACGACTTAGAGCGACGAGCTTTTATTAATACAATCGGTCCTTTTTGGGATGCAAATGAAGTTTGGCTAATTTCAGCAATCGGTGCTATGTTTGCCGCTTTTCCAAACTGGTATGCAACGCTATTAAGCGGGTCATATGTTCTTTTTGTTCTTCTTTTGCTTTCCCTTATCGGACGCGGTGTAGCATTTGAATTTCGAGGGAAAGTTGAAAAACAAGCGTGGAAAAATGCATGGGATTGGGTTATCTTCTTTGGAAGTCTTTTTCCACCGCTCATTTTTGGTATCTTATTTTCAGCGCTAATGAAAGGACTGCCTGTTGAGCGCAACATGCAAATGAATGCCGGCTTTTTGGATATTGTTAATCTATATACCATCACAGGCGGCGTTACGTTAACAATGCTTTGCTTATGGCACGGACTTATTTTTGCCACGATCCGGACGATGGACGATATTAGAGATCGTTCACGGAAGGTCGCTATGAAGCTTTTGCCTATAAATGCTTTATTACTTCTTATCTTTTCAGGCATGACGTTTTTTGAAACGGATTTATTCAGTAATCATAGCCGCTTGATGCTATATACATTTTTCATCGGTATTTTCGTGTATTTACTAGCAGGATTTTTCCTTACACGTAAAAAAGACGGATGGGCATTTGCTATGTCTGGCTTAATTTTAATTTTATCAATCTCCTCTATATTTGCAGGATTGTTTCCAACCGTTTTGGTTAGTTCAATCAATCAAAGCTATAGTTTAACGATTCATAATGCAGCATCAGGGAATTATTCCTTAAAAATTATGTCTTACGCTGCTATTGCATTACTGCCTTTTGTGTTAGGTTATCAAATTTGGAGCTACTACGTTTTCAGAAAACGTGTAGATCATAAGGAGCATATGGAGTATTAATGGGTAGAAATTTAATGGTTTACAACGGAATAAAAATGGTTCTTGCCATGTTAATAGGGCTTATTACTATTCAAAGTGTAGCCATTATTTTTCAAGCTAAGTGGCTCGCCGAAGTAGTTACCGCTCTTTTTCATGGTGAAAGTTTAACTTCGCAGACAAAAGCAATCGGATTGTTTTTGTCTGCCTTTATGATTCGTCAGATCGTAGGTTTTATAGTAAAAAAAACAGCATATCAATTTGGAGTCAAAACGACTCAGGAACTTCGTTTGATAGTCATGCAAAGCATTTTTTCATTAGGACCGCGTTTTACCAAAGATGAAGGAACAGGAAACTTGGTGACGCTCATCACCACAGGCCTACAGAAGCTTCGTGCTTATCTCGAGCTGTTTTTGCCTAAACTGGCTGCCATTAGCGTAACACCTTGGCTGGTGCTTGCTTTCGTTTGGTACCATGATCGGCTTTCAGGCATTATTTTACTTGTGACCATGCCAATTTTAATTTTATTTATGATTTTGCTCGGACTAGCTGCACAAAAAAAAATAGATAGCCAATGGGAGACATATCACGTGTTGTCCAACCACTTTGTAGATTCGCTTCGAGGGTTAGAAACTTTAACATTTCTCGGGAAAAGTAAGGAGCATGCTGAAACGATTGAAAGAGTCAGTGACCGTTATCGAAAAGCGACAATGGGAACGCTCCGAATTGCTTTTTTATCTACGTTTGCTTTAGATTTCTTTACGATGTTATCTGTAGCCATCGTGGCTGTTATGCTTGGTTTGCGGCTCGTAAACGGGTCTATGACATTAGAGCCTGCACTTATGATTTTATTGCTGGCGCCTGAATATTTCCTGCCGATACGAGAAGTCGGAAATGATTACCATGCAACATTAGACGGAAAAGAATCCGGAGATGCATTACTTAAGATTGTGAAGCAGGCTGAAAAATCGCCGGCTAAAAAAGAAGATGTTCCTAGTTGGACTGAAAACAGTGAACTTCAATTAAGGCATATCACTGTAAAATATGACGAAGAGCATCCACCTTCTCTTGAAGATGTGTCACTGCATGTTAAAGGAATGAAGAAAATTGGAATCATCGGAAAAAGCGGAGCTGGAAAATCGACGCTTATTGATATACTAAGCGGCTTTGTACAATCTACAGAAGGCTCTGCTGAAGTAAACGGCGTACCAATTGATTTACGCTCAGATGCTTGGCAAAAGCAGATTACGTATATCCCACAGCACCCATTTATTTTTAATGGAACAGTAAAAGAAAATATTGAATTTTATCAAGACAGAGGCGGCTCATATGATTATGAAGATGCTTTAACGAAAGCAGGACTTTTATCAACGGTTCAACAGATGCCTAAGAAGGAAAATGAAATGATAGGGGATGGGGGACGACAGCTTAGCGGCGGTCAAGCTCAAAGGATTGCTCTAGCAAGGGCATTTCTAAGCGACCGTCCTATTATTATGCTTGATGAACCAACGGCACAAGTTGATATTGAAACGGAATATGAATTAAAGCAAGATATTTTAACGATGTTCCAGGATAAGTTATTTATTTTAGCTACGCACCGTCTGCATTGGATGAAAGAAATGGATCTCATTGTTGTAATAGAGGACGGAAAGGTTGCAGAAATCGGTAATCATCAAGAATTAATTCAAAAAAAAGGAGCTTACTATCAATTTTTACATGAAGAGGAGGAGATATGATGAAATATAAAAGTTGGATATGGCCCTACTTTAAAACATATAAATATCGTATCTTTTCTATCTTATTACTAAGCTTGTTAACGATTGGTTCTGCTTGCGCGCTAATGTTCACGTCAGGTTATTTGATTTCAGCTTCTTCCTTACGGCCAGAAACGAATTTATTGGTTTATGTTCCAATTGTACTTGTGCGTACATTTGGTTTAAGCCGAGCCGCTTTCCGTTATGCGGAGCGTCTTGTCAGTCACGATTTTATTCTTCGCATTTTAGCTAAAATGCGTACGCGTCTTTATCATTTGATTGAACCGTTAATTGATACATCTCGCTATCAAACAGGAGATGTTTTAGGAGTTCTCGCGGAAGATATTGAAAGTTTACAAGACTTGTTCTTGCGTACCATTCTTCCAACAATTTCAGCTGTTATTTTATACGTTATTTCGATTGTAGCTTTAGGATTCTTTAGCCTGAAGTTTGCATGTTTGATTGCCCTCTATTTATTTTTATTAGTAGTAGTAATGCCGCTTTTTTCCCTTTGGCATATGAAGGCAGCCAATCAGCGATATAAATCAAGCAAAGCACAGTTATATGCCAAGGTCACAGACGGCTTTTTAGGAGTTGCTGATTGGGTGTTAAGCGGTCAGCAGCAGTCATTTTTTCATTCGTATGACAAAACAGAAAATGAGTTAGACGGCATGGATCGTAAGCTTAAACTATGGACGTATTACCGAGAATTGTTTGGACAACTTATTGTAGCAGGTTTAATTGTCACAATGATTTGGTTTGGAGCTTCTCTTTTTGCAGATAAAGAGCTTGCAGGTGTGTTTATTGCTGCTTTTATTTTAGTAGTATTTCCTTTATCTGAAGCGTTGCTGCCAGTATCCAATGCAGTAGAAAAGATTCCTCAGTTTGAAGAATCATTAAATAGAGTACAGGAAATGGAAAAGAACTGGGAATATGTGAACGGAAAGAAAAAACATACTCTTTCTTTACCTTATAAAGGTTCATGGAATTCGGTTAGATTAAAAGTTGAGCATGTAAGCTTTCGCTATAGTAATGAGGAGGAGTCAGTCATTCATGATCTTTCATTTCAAGTCGAGCAAGGGAAAAAAATTGCGATTCTTGGCAAGAGTGGAGGTGGAAAATCGACTCTATTAAAGTTGCTGCAAGGCTCCTTAGCACCTACAGAAGGCACAGTTCAACTAAACGGTCAGTCTGTTGCTGAATTTCGTGAAGATGTACCAAAACTCATCTCTGTATTAAATCAAAATCCTTATTTATTTAATACAAGCGTAGCCAACAATTTATTACTAGCTAATGAAGAGGCCACAAAAGAAGAAGTAATTGAGTCCATGAAGCAAGTGAATATGCACTCCCTTGTGGAAGGTTTGCACCAAGGATATCAAACGCCGATGCTCGAAACAGGTCAGCGCTTCTCGGGAGGAGAACGTCAGCGGATTGCGTTAGCACGTGTTCTGCTTCAGCATACGCCAATTGTTATGCTAGATGAGCCAACTGCAGGGTTGGATGCTATGACTGAAAAGCGTTTGTTATCCACTATCTTTGAAACTCTTCAAGATAAAACGTTAATTTGGGTTACGCACAATTTAGTTGGGATGGAAAAAATGGATGAAATCTTATTTTTGCAAGATGGTAAGATAGCCATTCGAGGAACGCATGATGAATTACTTGCGACGAACAGTCACTATCAAAAGCTATATGAATTGGATCATCCGGCAAAAAGCCTTTAGCAGAAGCTAAAGGTTTTTTATTATTTGATAATAAAGTGAAATTCGACAAACACGAGTAAAATATGTGTCGAACGAAAGAAAGCAGCTTGGATTCAAAGAAAAGAGTATGCGTTTAGCATTTTTGAAAAAGTGGTAAAACAAGGTAGTGTTTGTTTCTTCCTGTATAACATCGGTTTATTTTAGGGAAAATATATACACATTATGCGAACGAGAGAAGGAAGATACAATGGAACCTATGCTTATACATATCACGCTCGTAGTGGGACTAGGAGTTCTATCTCAGTGGCTGGCTTGGAGATTTAAGTTACCAGCAATTGTCGTGATGTCAATTATTGGACTATTAACAGGCCCTATTTTAGGTTTAATTGACCCTAAAGCACAATTTGCACAGCTTTTTGATCCTTTTGTATCGATTGCTGTAGCTGTTATATTATTTGAAGGCAGCTTGAACTTAGATATGAGAGAGGTAAGGGGAATCGAAAAGCCTGTGTTTCGCATTGTGACGCTCGGAGCCATGCTAGCTTGGATTTTAGGCTCTTTAGCTGCTCATTATATAGCGGATTTATCATGGGCGGTGGCAATTGTTATCGGAGGGCTTTTTATTGTGACGGGTCCAACCGTGATTTTACCTCTTTTACGACAAGCTAAATTAAAACCAAAACCAGCAGCGATTTTAAAATGGGAAGGTATTATTGTTGATCCATTTGGTGCACTGCTGGCCGTTTTTTCGTTTGAAATTGTTCAATTTTTAGTGCTGAGAGAAGTGAGTGGAAAAACAATTCTCTTTTTCTTTGCAGCCTCTATTCTTGCAGTTTTAATAGGATGGCTTCTTGGCCGCGGAATAGGATGGATGTTTCAAAAGGGGCATATTCCAGAGTATTTAAAATCTCCGGTCGTATTTATTGTGGTTATTGCCTGCTTTACGATAGCTGATGAAATTAAGCATGAAACAGGTCTTCTAGCAGTGACAGCGATGGGGATTACCCTTGCTAATATGCATATTTCATCTATTAGTGATATGCGACATTTTAAAGAGAACATTTCGGTTCTATTGACTTCTACTATTTTTATCATGTTAACGGCTGGACTGACGATGAAGACCATTACTGAAATTTTTCATTGGAATATTATTTTGTTTGTTTTACTTATGCTGTTTATTGTCAGACCTGTCTCCATCTTTTTATCAACGGTAGGGACAGATTTATCTATAAAAGAAAAAATACTGATTGGCTGGATTGCCCCGCGCGGCATTGTGGCGTTAACGGTCTCAAGTTACTTTGCGAAAGTACTAATCGATGAAGGATTTAAAGATGCTTCCATCCTAACAACACTGACATTTGCTTTAGTATTTGCTACGGTTTGTGCACACGGTTTTTCCCTTTCGTGGCTAGCTAAGAAGCTTGATTTATCAATTGGAGAAGAACCTGGTATTTTGCTTGTAGGAAGCAATGATTTTACGGTTGCCTTTGCTTCCAAGTTAAAGCAACTGGGCTATCCAGTGTTAGTTGCTGATTCTTCGTGGGAGCGGTTAAGAGTTGCGCGCAGAGCGGAAGTAGATGTGTATCACGGAGAAGTTCTAGCTGAGCAAACGGAATATCATCTAGATTTAACTCCTTATGAATACGTGATTGCTGCAACTGAGTTAGATGCATATAATGCACTTGTTTGTACTGCTTTTCTTCAAGATATGGGACGGAACAATGTTTTTCAATTGAGTATTCGTGACCAAGAAGATTCAAGAGAAGATGTCGATGAAATTATGCACACGGTAAGAGGACGCATGCTTTTTAAGAAAGGAATTACGTGGGAGTTTCTGCATCATAAAATGGAGCACGGATATACGATTTACAATACAAAAATTACGGATGAATATACGTATGAAACATATCTTGAGGAGAAAAGCGATGCTTCTCTTTTACTAGCAGTGAGCAAGCAGGGAAAGGCATTGAGTTTTTTTGCTCATGATCAAGAAATAAACGTTAATGCAGGTGATACGGTGTTAAGCCTTCAGCCATTAAAAAGATAAAAAAACAGGCCTTCAGTGGCCTGTTTTTTTATGCTTGTCTTTGTTTAAAATGAATGACGAACAGATAAGCAGCTGCTGCTGCAAAATAGATAGTAACGGCTGGTGCGGTGAAGACATGCCCAGCTACAAAAGCAATTCCAAGAGCTAATACAATTGCTGTACTATACATCATAAAGCTTTCATCAAGAAGCTGTGACGGGTTTTTAAATAATCGAACCAATACGGTTAAACCAACTACTAGAAGTGGAAGAACCCATAGTAAAAATCCGATGATACCTAAAGAGAAAAATAGGTCATAAAAATCCATTTCAATCATCTTTGGCGGAAGCTGTTTTGTATAGTCACCAGAAAAGCCCATACCTATCATTTTTCTTGCAATAGGTGCTTTTGCATACTCTTCCTTATGATGAGCTAAAAATTGCTCACGGCTGCTTAGAATCAGATTTTGAATATCTTTGTCATCTAAATTTGATTCCTTTTTCTTTTTCTTTTTAGCCGGCTTTTCTTTTTCTTTCTTTTCCGGCTTTTCTTGCTTTGTTTTCTCTTTTTTAGCCTCTAACATATCGATGTGCGTATATGTGTTTTTATAAGCTGGAGAAATCGGAGTGGTTGCTCCGGTTACAATTAAAAGCAGAATTGAGATTACTAAGTTGGCTTTAATTAAGCTGCGTTTATTCGTAAATAATTTTGCAAATAAGACAACTGTCGCTACAACTAAAGAAAGAATAACGGCACCTAAGCCTACTTTCGTTCCAAGCATGATGGACGAAACAGCTAACAAGATAAAAGGAATCCAGTAATAAGCTTTTGAAAACGAACGTACTTTATCTAAAGCTAAAAGCAGTGTGAGAGGAAGCAAAATAGCAATGGTTGCCCCTAGCTCATTCGCTGCATAAAACCAGCCTTTGAATCCGATTTTATTATACTGATAACTCTCTAGTGCTGTACCTGTTAGCATTGTACCGATAAAAACAATACTGATGATGAGTGAAGCAGTCAATAAGTTTTTGCTCAGTATTCTTTTTACATCCAAAGACGATCGATAATGTGAAAACATCACAATCATTCCAAGTAATGTAACGTTCATATAAACAACCTTATTGAAAAATTTAATTTCTTGCCCAATATAATAAGGATCTTTCCATTGATGATTTAAGTAGATATTGAGTCCAAGAAAGAGCGCAAAAACAATAAGGTAGATAATCGAATATCTAGCCCATTTTGATTGTTTGGCAAACACTAAAAGTAGGACACCTGCAAAAATCATATATAGAAAGCGAATAACAACCCCAATTGAGAGACCACTATCCATGTTCAAAACCATGTACGTCGTTAGCATATCAATAATTGGCTGAATTGAAATAAAACCAACGAACAGAAAAAATAACCAGTATGTGTTCTTCATATAGTACTCTCCTGTTTTACGTGAATTAACGTTTTCTTTTAACTAAAAGCATAACACCTTCTACTCTGCATAATAGCGTCGACATTAAGTATACTAAACCACCTGCAAGACAGACAATACCAAATCGTAAGATAACATGTAATGAATTCAAAAATGCGATGTCCTTCAAGAAGAACATGAGGATAGCAACAGGTACGGAAGCTAAAAGAATTTTTCCTGTTTCCTTCACTAGATATCCGTAATGGAAGTGATTGATTTGTTTTGCCAGCATAACGAATACGATGGCCGTATAGAAAAAGGCAACCACTGACATGGAAAGTGCTAATCCTTGGTATCCCATAAATTTAGTGAAAATCATGTTAAAGGTGATGTTTAACACAATGGATAATAAGCCTGCTCTCATAATAAGATAACCTTTTTGAAGAGAATAAAATCCTTTTGCAAGAACAGCTTGCAGCGAATAAAAAAACACCGAACCTAGGTAATAATAAGATACATCCGTTGTTTTTAACGTCGAATTTGCGTCAAATGCACCGCGCTGATAAGCAATCATTACAATGTCTTTCATATAAAAGATCATAATAACAATCGTCGGAATCAGCAGCATCAGCATAAACGTAATCCCTTTTTCAATTCCCGATTTAAAGCGTTCTTCATCTTTTTCAGAAATGGCTCTTGCAATCAGCGGATAAATAATGGTTGCGACCGTAACCCCGAATATTGCCTGGGGAATACTTACAAGTCTGAAGGCGTAATTTAAGTATGAAATAACACCTTCACCAAAGGAGCCGGCAAAGAAGAAGTTTACAGTTAAATTAATTTGACCGACCATAATGGTCACACCAACAGGGATGAATACTTTATAAAAAGCCACCACTTCATCACGGTCAATTTTTTGCTTCCATAACAGCAGATGCTGCGGTTTAAAATAGACAACTTTAATTAAGAAAGAAGCAATTGTTCCTACAAAATAGCCAAGAGCAATTGCATAGCCGCCCATGATTGAATGTAATAGGATTGTACTTAAAATCGTAAAGAGTACAACAACCGTTTGAGAAAACACGGAGAAAGAATATTGACTTCGTGCATCAAATACACCTTCGTATACGGCATTCACTCCAACTAGTGAAAGAGATAAAAAGTACATAACGCCCGTATAAATTCCTAGTTCAATTGCTGCTTTGGAAAAATTAGAATACGAAGCGGGAAAGTAAAAGAAAGCGGCAATTGATCCGAGAACCGAAATAATGAAACAAATAAGAAAGGTTGATTTAACAATATTAGTCAAATGAACCTTTCCTTTATTTTCTTTTTCATAACGTAAATAACTAGGAATAAACGCATCCTTCATCCCCGTTAACATAAATAAAATAAAAGCGTTTGGAATGATCATTGCTGCGTTGTATGAATCGACAATATAACTTGTACCGAAATAGTTAGCAATAACTAAATCACGAATCATACTAGAAAATTTCAAAAATAATGTTGATATGAGCAGTAAAATGCTCGCGAATTTTAAGTTTTTCATGTGAAACTCCTACCTTTTCAAGTTATCTCATCAACTATTAGCAATAAAGAAGCATCCGACAATTAGAAGAATACAGCCGATAACTTGTTTTGTTGTAACTTTTTCTTTAATTAAAAAGTAACCGAATGTTAATGTCCAAATATACGTAATAGACGTGAGCGGAAATACAATAGAATAAGGTAACAGCGTTAAAACATACACATTAAGCAGAGCTGCCGCCCCGTAAAAAAGGCCGCCACCCACAAAGCAAATAAGCGCTAGCTTTATCTTTTTTTCATTTAAATACGTAGAAATATACTTGAAAAAGACAGCTCCAACTGAACCTAAAAGAGTCATAATAAGTAAAAGCGGGATACTATTCATCTTGGCCACCTACTAAAATTACACCTACGATAATAATAAGAGTACCGACCAGCTTCATAGGGCTAATGGTTTCATTTAATAGAAAGAAACCAAGAGCAATGCTGATTACGTATCCTAGGCTTAAAAATGGATGAAGTAAGGAAACTCTTTCAAATTTAAAAGCGGCAATCATAAAAACCGCTCCTAATCCATAAAGAAAAAAACCAATAATTAAATTTAAGTTAAATGAAGCTTCGGACAACTTCCAAAAAAGTTGTCCAACAGCTGTAAACAGGGAAGCCACGATAATGAGTGTGATTCCTAGCTTTTTGTTGTAATTGCTCTCCATCAGGAGGTCACATCCCTTTCTTTCTGATCAAATCGGATAAAAGGAAGACCAATAAAGAAGAAAGACACAAATACGCTTGCTAATAAATATCGAAAATCTTGAGCCGGCAATGCCGCAAGAACAGAAAGCGTGTTAAGAGCCCAAGGAATGACGATAATAAGTGACGTAATTCCTCTTCGAATCACTAGCATTAATGAAAATAATAAAATGACACAGTGATAAAAAGCTGGTTTCCATAAGAATGTAAAAACAGGGTGCTTAAAAATAGCTAAGTAAGCATTGGCAGTATGCGTAATAAACGGCTCGATTACTTTATTTTTAAGACCTAAATCATTGCCGTAATAAATGTTGGTTACATACGTATCTGTATAGCCATCTTTAAAAGGATTGATTTGCCATACTAAAGCCGTTTGTTTGAGAAAGCCTTCCGTTGCTAGATAAGGATTTTTGATGACAATGCTAGCATAATTCTTAAAGTAAAGACCTAGATCATTAAAAATAAACTCGCGGTCGTAGTATTTCCAAGTGAATTTAATAGGATCGCTTTTATATGGATTGTACTTTTCTTTCCACAATTCAATAGGGAGCACTTTATTAAAATATTCGCGCTCTTCTTTGGACATTTCCCCATCATTTGAAATGATGTTTGCAATTTGTTGAGTTGGAATAGACAAAGCTTCATTTGGATCCGAAGGCTGTACATCAAGCCACGTGAACACAGGTCCTGTAACAATCTTTTGTAAAATAAAGACAACTAAGAAAATCGTGACAAGAGGTTTCCAATTTTTTCTGAATAAGACGATCATTAAAAGGAAAGTCAAGACGAATACAGGAAAACCATTATGTCTAAAGAAAGCTACTCCAAATGCGGAAAGTAAAAGTAAGAAAAAGCTTGCTTTGCTTTTAATCCAAGCACCTTTTGACAAATAGATTTTTGCAATATTCACCGTAAAAAACAGCAGAAAAGCACTGTATAAAATATCTTTCCAAATAATAATTGAAAAGATTAAAAAGCTTGGAATAATGACAATGATAGCTGTTAAAAATCCAATCATAACAGGATGTGCTTTGCGTTTAATGAAAAAATCAAACGTATAGGCGTATATGCTTACTACAACAACAATTTGCGTGAACGCTACAATTCCTGGGTTATCCCATATTTTTGTCAGCAGCATAATCAGCCACGTAATCATAATAGGGTGCCAATCGTTAAATTCTCCGTTATGTGCCTGTCTCCACTGTGCTAATGAATCGGGAGTCATGGCCGCTGGGAAAAAGGCGAACCAGTAATATAAGCTAACAGCTAAAATAAGAATCGTAACAATTCCTAGATAACGCTTTGGATGTGCAAATGTATAGTGAAAATCGTTTATCTGTTTGATAGCGCTGAGTACAGCGGCCGTCAGCAGTATTGCCAATAGAGTACGGCTGATGGCATACAAAACGAGTAAGAAAATAGTTGAGCTCGTCATATGTAAGTTATCTAAAAGTGAAAACTGTACGATAAACGAAAAAACAATCAGCAATAGCCATTCTAGCGGTTTAAATGAAGCATAAGCTCTATTTTTATAAATAAAAATAGAGCTTATGATGGTAAATACAAGTGCAGCAAAAAGGGAAAGATAGTGAACACCGTCTGGATTACCAATACTTAAACCGATAAGAATAATTAAAGCTGTTACTGTAAGCAGTAAAATACTTTTTTTATTCTTCATCATTGTTATTCTCCTACTTGTTCAATCTGTTCAATTTTTTTATTTAGTTCTAATTCATATTGCTTGCGATTTAATGAAGCGATTGTATCTAGAATTAATCCACAGACGAAAGATAAAACACCTAACACCATCAATCCAGTTGCTAAGATAGATGACGGTACTTTGGTAATAAAGCCTGTATCAAAAAATTCATAAAGTACTGGAGCACCAACAGCTAATCCTGCGACAATAAACAACACTGTCCAAATGGAGAAGAACTGAAGCGGCTTGTACTCTTTAAATAACGTAAAAATCATTCGTAACACTTTAAACCCATCAGAGAACGTATTAAGTTTCGATTCGCTGCCTTCAGGTCGATCGCGATAATCGATCGCGATTTCTTTTAGGCGGAAGCGTTTATCTAACGCGTGAAGACTCATTTCTGTTTCAATTTCAAATCCCGGGCTCATCACAGGTATTGATTTTACAAATAATTTATCATACGCACGATAACCTGTCATGATATCTTTAATGTTGCTTTTGTACAGGCCATTAATTAAAGAACGTACTAAGTTGTTACCAAAATTATGGAAAGCACGTTTGTTTTCTTCGAGATACGTTCCGTTTGATAAACGATCTCCAATGACCATGTTAGCTTCTCGATTTCTAATAGGCTCAATTAATTGATGAACAAATTCTGCAGGATACGTATCATCTCCATCTACCATGACATAACAATCTGCATCAATTTCTTGAAACATCGAACGTACAACATTTCCTTTTCCTTGCTTGAATTCTTTTTTGACGATCGCCCCGTGTTCAAGTGCAATTTCACTTGTGCGATCTTTTGAATTGTTATCGTACACATAAATATCTGCACTAGGCAGTTCACGTTTGAAATCGTCAATTACTTTTCCAATTGTTACTTCCTCGTTATAACAAGGAATTAAAACTGCGACTTTCATTTTTCCACCTCATCAAAAAAAATTGTTGGGAGTTGTTCAGCAATTACATCTACTGTGTAGCGGTTTGCTGTTTGTAACGCCTGTTGAGACATTTGCTGTTTCACATCTTCAGGAAGATTAATAAAAGCCTGTAGCTGTGAAGCTAATTCGTCTACATTTTTAGGCTCAAAGAATAGACCATTCTTTCCGTCTATAATGTAATCTTTTAGACCACCAATCTGACTCCCAATTACGGGTGCTCCGCAAGCCATAGCTTCGAGGCCGACTAAGCCCAAACTTTCTCCTTTTCTTACGGTCGGAAACACGAATGCTTCAATTGCATTATATACGTAAGCAAGAGAGGACTGAGGAAGGAGAGGGAAATGGATGACTTTTTCCTCTAGACCTAGAGTCTTGATCATTTCCTTAAATGCAGCTTCATCTTTTCCGCTTCCAACGTATAGGTATTTGTAAGAAGTGGGCATTTGTTGTTCAGCTTTTGCAATTGCTTGCAGGTAGTATTCCCATCCTTTACCCACATCAATGCGGCTTACACATCCAAGATAACGGGTAGTAGGGTCCAAGTTTAGTTCTTGATAAGCTTTGCTTTTATCTGCATAAGGGTGAAACAGATCTTTATTCACTCCTCCGCTTGGAAAAATATAGATTGGGTTATGAACCTTATATTTCTCTTCAACGAGCCCTTTATAATAAGGAGAAGGAGTAATAATTTTAGTAGAATGGTGCAATAAATCATTTACTCTAGGCTGATACTTTTCCTGTGAAGGTACTTCAGGTACAACGTCTGAACCATGAACATTTGTCACAATCTTCACATTCTTCTTTAGCGTTTTAAGAATCAGCAGCGGAAGAGCATTATGAGATGCATAATGTACGTAAAGGTAGTCGTAGTTTTTTGTCAAGCCCGTCAAGACGATATTAGCATAATGAGAAGCATAGCTAAAAAGCTTGCTTAATTTGCTTGTCTTTTTTTGCATGACAATTTTATCAACTTGAATACCATGTTGAACTAAAATTTTTTCAGTGTTTTGAACAAATACACCATAGCTCGGGAATTGTTCTGAAGGATACATATTTGAAATCAACAAAATTTTCATGATTGTTTCACACCTATTTTTCTTTATTAGTTTATGATAATGACAACGGGTGTTCATTTAAATAGAGCTTACATGTATCGTCTTACTGTTAAGTTGAGTGATTTCATTGATAAACATGCAAAAATGGGTTGCATATCGCCAACATCACAATATTATAGCACACCTACTTTTTAAAATGCGAAAGTTTATCGGACACTTCTAAAACGATAGATAAAGCAGTGAAGAAGATGATTTTCACATCATCATAATCACACGAAAAAAAGCGAACGCTATCGTTCGCTTTATGTCACTTATTTCACTTCAACGCTTACCCCAAAATGGTCGGAAACAACGGGATAATGTATGCCGTTAAACACCACAGTTGATGACTGAATATCCTGCGCATGACTCGATAGAATTAGATCAAGGCGCAGTGCCCGTTCATTATCATCCCATCCAGCAATGTTACCTTTAACTGTAATACCGCTGTCTTTTTTGTTCGATAGAGTATACGTATCATAGAGGCCTTGGCTCAACAGGTAGTCGTAACCTTCATTTCGTCTATGAGCGTCATTATTAAAGTCTCCGAGTAGGAAAAATGGATTATCTTTGTGTACATGAGCTAGCAGCGTATCAACTTGCTGCTTGAACGGCTCTTCCTCGTCATCCCACCAGCCAAGATGACAAGAATAAAACGTAAGAAGTTCTTTTTCATATTCGATTGTTGCTCCAACAATTCTTCTCGTTTTCCAATAGTCAATATTTGACGTTTGTGAAACAAAAAATGAATGCTCTTCAATAATCGGGTGTTTCGTTAAAATGGCAATTCCTTCTTCATACACTTCATAGCCTATATGAGATAAATCCCATACCAATTGATAGTCTTCACCTTGCTTACCCAGTTCTTTTGCTAAAAGCCAAGCGTAATTATCGCTGCGAATGTAGTCATATACATAAGGTGCGTCTACTTTTTGGCTTACTTCCTGTAAAGCAATGACATCATATTTTTCTTTTTTAATTACTTCAGCTAGACAAGATAACTTGTCTAGCTGATTTTCCTCTTGCCAAGAGTGGCAATTTAACGTTAATAGCTTCATTGTGTTAAGCTCCTAACAAATCTTGAATGTCGGATTTCAAAACATCCGCTTTAGGTCCATAAATAGCTTGTACCCCTTTATCTTTCAAGATTAAACCAAGGGCTCCGTTTTGTTTCCACTCACTTTCTCCTGCAACGGCATGTATATCTTTTACCGTTACACGTAAGCGAGTCATACAAGCATCAACATCTTCAATATTGTTTTCTCCGCCAAGCAGTCCAATAATGACTGGTGCAAGCGAATCATTTTTCACCTGCTTGCTGCTTGTTGCAGTTGTTTCTTCATCAATATAGTTTCCGTTACGTCCCGGCGTTGGGAAGTTAAAACGTTTAATTAAGAAGTTTGCCACTCCAAAATTTAAGCCAAAGAATACAAGGCAGGCGATGATAAAGTTCATTAAGTCAGCCCATAGGCCGGCTTTGATAATCATTGGTGTACGTGTTAATAGCTCAATTACTCCAAATGAGTGTACGCGAACATGAACAATATCAACAATGGCAAAAGCCAGTCCCGTCATAATTGCATATACGACATATAAAAGAGGTGCTGCGAACATGAACATAAATTCGATTGGTTCTGTTACGCCTGTTAAGAAAACAGCTAGTCCAGCTGAAAAGAACATTGAACGATATTTTGAACGTTTGTCAGGATCTACGTTACGATACATTGCTAAAGCGATTCCAATTAGCGACGCACAAGACAAAATCATCTGTCCTACTTTAAAGCGTGCAGGTGTAACGTCATGTAATAACTGCTTGTAGCTTTCCATATCTCCTGCAGCGCGGAAATTATTTAAATCTGCAATCCAAGCAAGCCACAAAGGATCTTGACCGGCAACAGTGGAACCTGCTCCAGAACCTGTTAAAATTTTGTACGTTCCGCCTAGCTCCGTGTAGTTCATAGGAACTGTCAGCATATGATGAAGACCAAATGGAAGAAGCAGGCGCTCTAATGCTCCGAAAATAAATGGTGCTAGAATAGGAGCTGTGTCTCTAGATGTTGCAATCCACTGTCCGAAGCTGTTTAATGAACCTTGGATAAACGGCCATACAATGGATAAAAGCAGTGCCGTTACAACTGAACCACCGATGACCACAAATGGTACGAAGCGCTTGCCGTTAAAAAACGAAAGGGCTTCAGGCAATTTATCATAGTTGTAATATTTATTGAATAAATTCGCACCTAAAAATCCAGCGATAATTCCTACGAACACTCCCATGTTAAGAGCGGGAGATCCTAAAATAGATGTGAAGTAGTCTTTTACAACTAATTCTTGTCCAAACAGTGATTGAACCGTTGCTTTTGAATCTGAGAGCATTTCTGCTTTAACTCCGAAAATGGCTCCTGTAATTCGATTAATAAGAATGAATGCGATGAGTGCAGCAAATGCACCTCCAGCACGTTCTTTTGCCCAAGAGCCCCCGATGGCAACAGCGAACAAAATGTGAAGATTTGTAATGATACCCCAGCCTATGTCTTCCATCACGCGTGCAATTGTTTGTACAGCAGTGATGTCTCCCCCAGTCATTGCAACTAGTTTTCCAAGTGAAATCATAATACCAGCTGCGGGCATAACCGCTACTACTACTAATAAAGCCTTACCAAATTTCTGCCAAAAATCAAATGAAAAGAACTTCTTCATAGTTTTTCCCCTTCCCCTATGTATGGGTTTTCATTTTATTTTTTGATAAACTATATTTCAAAAATAGTGCAACCGTTTGCATAACCTTATTGTAATAAAAGGGCTTTCATAATGCAATACTGTAATTTCTCTTTTTTTGAAAAATTTATTCATGAATCATAAATGATGAAAAAATTTTTATGATAAAGTGAACAATATCAACGGTATTTTAACATGATGGAATGTAATAAAAGCATTCAAATAATGGCATAAAGACAAGTACAGAGGAGGATAATATGAAAAAAGAAGAGCTACAAGCGATTATTTTTGATTTAGACGGTGTTATTGCAGATACGGTACATTTATATTATAAAGCAAATAAAAAAGTAGCAGATCAACTTAACGTTTCATTTTCTGAAGAACTCAATCAGCAGCTGCAGGGGATCAGCCGAGTGAAAACTGTAGAGCTCATTGCTGCCCAAGGCAATGTACATCTGACAGTGGAAAAAAAAGAACAGCTTGCTGATGAAAAGAATAAGCATTATCAAGCATTAATAAAGGAAATGACAAAGGATCATCTACTTCCAGGAATACAATTGTTGTTAGAGGATTGTAAAAAACAAGGTATTAAAATGGCGATTGCTTCTTCTAGTTCAAATGCAAATACTGTAGTGGATGCGTTAGGAATACGTCCTTTTTTTGATTGCATTGTGGATGTGAGAAAAATAAAGAAGGGAAAACCAGACCCAGAAATATTTTTGACAGCTGCCGATCAATTAAAAGTAACACCCTATGCATGTGTGGCCATAGAAGATGGAGAGGCGGGTGTAAAAGCTATTAATCAAATAGATATGGTTTCTATCGGCGTTGGTAAGCATCTGAAGGAAGAGGATATGAATTTTCACGTATATTCAACAGCTGATTTGTGTTTAAAGACGATCAAAGAGGTTTTCGAAAAAGCAAGAAAAGGAACAGATTATAACAGCATGTATACAAAAAATTAGTAAATCTTTTACATGCAAGTAGCAAAGCGCAAAAAAAACATATGTTAGAATAAAATAAGAGAGCAAAGATACATAGGAAGGGGTACATCATGATTAAATGTATTGCGATCGATATGGATGGAACTTTAGTAAATAGTGAACAAGTTGTAAGTAAAGAAAATGCCCAAGCGATTAAGACAGCTCAAAAGGCAGGGGTGGAAGTTGTTGTTGCTACGGGACGTTCTTATGAAGAGGCCCGTTATGTTTTAGAAGAAGCAGGACTTCATACATATTTAATTTGTGCAAACGGAGCAGAGCTTCGGAATCCACAAGGAGAAAAACAATATTCAGTAGGCATGACGATGGAATCTATTCGCGAAGTAGAGGGTGTTTTTAAGAAGTTTCAGTTGTACTTTGAAGTCTATACAAGTGAAGGCACGTATTCAAATGACTATGAAAAAGCTTTGTCGGTATTAATGGATATTTATTTAAGCGCTAGCTTAAAAGATAATTATGAAAAATCGTTAGAAGCGGCAAAAGAGCGTTTCAATAGCGGCAGAGTAAAGCTTATTGAAGAGTATGAAGCGTTATTTCAAGATCCAAACAAGGACATTTATAAGCTGCTTGCTTTCTCTTTTGACGAAGAAAAGTTAGAACAGGCAAAAATAGAACTTGTGAAGCTAGATTCGATTGCAGTCAGTGCATCTGGTAAAGAAAATATTGAAATAAATGATGAAAATGCTCAAAAAGGAATTGCGGTTACATCATTTGTTCAAGAACGCCATATTTCTTTAGAAGAAACGATGGCCATTGGAGACAATTATAACGACGTATCGATGTTTCAGCGAGTTGGACGTGCTGTAGCGATGGGGAATGCCCCTCAAGAAATTAAAGAGTTTGCCCATATCGTAACAGGAACAAATGACGAGCACGGCGTAGCTCAAGCTATTTTAAATGCGCTTGAAACAGTTAAACAATAAGCAAACTAAAAAGCATGCCTTTAGGCATGCTTTTTAGTTTGTTACTTTCTCCTTGTTACGACGGTATGCA
Organism: Priestia sp. VA7; assembly: GCF_055710015.1. Lineage (NCBI taxonomy): Bacteria > Bacillati > Bacillota > Bacilli > Caryophanales > Bacillaceae > Priestia > Priestia sp. VA7. The sequence continues at coordinate 288,204 of NZ_JBVQPN010000005.1, read as the reverse complement.
CCGTGATTTGTCGGTCCAACATATTGATTTAAAGCAAATGAATGACGAATTGCTTCTGTAATAAATTCTTTTGCTGTATAAATAGCTTGTTTGACGCCACTGCCTTTTGCCAATTCAGCAGCAATCGCAGCTGAGTATGTGCATCCAGCACCGTGCGTAAATGTTGTCTCAATACGTTCAGACTCTAAGATCTCAAACGTTTTTCCATCATAAAGCAAATCAATTGCTTTTTCATGTGCCAATTTACTTCCGCCTTTAATCAATACATATTCGGCACCAAGGTCAAAAATCTTGACGGCTGCTTCTTTCATTTTATCGACCGTTTTGATAGGACCAAGTCCGCTTAATTGACTAGCTTCAAATAAATTAGGGGTTACAACTGTTGCTTTTGGAACTAGTACATCACGCAAGCTGACAGTTGTTTCCGGGTGAAGCGCTTCGTCTTCTCCTTTACATACCATCACAGGATCTACTACGACATTTTTTAAACCATATTCTTCAATTGTTTTTGCGGCTAGTTCAATAATTTCCACTGAGCCAAGCATACCTGTTTTTAGAGCTTGTACGCCTACGCCTTTTACAATTGTTTTCAACTGCTGTTCAACAGTTGAAACTTCTTGCGGAAATACGTTATGAGACCAGCTGTTATCGGGATCCATTGTTACAATTGTTGTTAAAGCTGTCATTCCGTAAACACCCAGTTCTTGGAATGTTTTTAAATCCGCTTGAATGCCAGCTCCGCCGCTGCTGTCAGAACCTGCAATGGTTAATGCTTTATTCATTGTCATAAAAAATCCTCCCGTATTTTAAGTTCATAGAGAAAATAGAGTAAAACTTCCACCAGTCGGTTTTTAGCTACCCAATGTGTTTTAGATAAATTTCTTCCATTCACTTTTCACTTTTTCTTTTATTTTATCGCTTTTAATGTAGATATTCAATTTCTAAAAACTGTATGAATCCTAAGTGTAATTTAGAATTATTATGACTGACTGTGAAGCATGAGTTAAATGAAAGTTAACGAATGAAATGTAATGTGGCTTGAACATTTACTTTGCATAAACTTAAGGGTAGCTACCTTCAGAAGTAATCGTATGCTAAAAAACCTCTTATTAAAAGGCTTTTTACCTTATTGTACAAGCACTCTTTTTCTTAATGAATAAAATAAATAGAAACTTAAGAAAGGGTGATTCACATAAAAAAACATTCTAATCATGACAGTTATAAAGACGATTCGTATGCTTTCAATAAATCACAACCTCGCAAAAAAAACCACAAAGATTATTATATGAATTCAAATTTAACAAATGATCACTTCAGAACTGTTAAGGCAGGCACTTTAAATGTTTGTATAATTGTATTACCAGGAGCTAAAGTTGATCGAAACTCTACAGATAATCAGTCTATAGTTCCCAATCGTGTAAAAAGAGACATAGCCGCTGCTAATAAAATATGGAAACAATATGAGAAAAACCGATTAATCCAAGGTGTTACATTTACTATTACACGTTCAGTTGTTTTTTTGGAAAACATCAGTGGCATTGTTAGTAATGCGGAAAATTTTCCAATTGGAGGGGCTAGTCATCTTACAATGGTACAAGCAATGCTTAAAACTGGCCGAAAAGTTTGTCAAAATGCTGATGTGTATGTATTTTACATGAATGGAAATAGATTTGGGCCTGTTAATTTTGATTATTCATCTACTCTCGCTGTAACTTATAATTCTTTTCCGCTTATTATTATGACAAATGCAAGTACAGATGAGTATCTTCTCGCACATGAATTGGGTCATTTTATGTTTATTACGAATCGTTTTAACGAGACGGATGATCCAGAACCTTTTCATGAACTAGATGGAAATCATAATAGAACGCCTAGTAACCTTATGTTTCCTACTCCTGAATTCTGGCCAATAGTACCGGAGATTACCAGTGAACAGATACACAAAGCTTTAAATAGTCGTGTTTTTTATAGCTAATTGTTGTTCATGCAAAATAAAAACGCCCTTAACAGCGGGTTAAGGACGTTTTTCACTATTTATTAGATAGAAGCTAATTCTTTTTCAAGAGCTACGTCTACTGATACATAATCATAACCTAAATCATGTGCAACTGCTTCGTACGTAATGGCTCCGTTTGCAACGTTCACTCCTAATTTTAACGCTTCGTTTTGAGCGATTGCTTTGTGAACACCTTTAGAAGCAATTTGAAGTGCGTAAGGTACGGTTACGTTTGTTAAAGCAATTGTTGATGTGCGAGGAACTGCTCCCGGCATGTTTGCAACTGCATAGTGTACAACGCCGTGCTTTTCATAAGTCGGCTGATCGTGTGTTGTAATGTGGTCGATTGTTTCAACGATACCACCTTGGTCGATTGCTACGTCAACAATAACAGAACCTGGCTTCATTGTTTTCACCATTTCTTCTGTTACTAGTTTTGGAGCTTTTGCACCTGGGATTAATACTGCGCCAATCACTAAATCTGACTCCGCTACTGCATCCGCAATATTATAAGGGTTTGACACTAGCGTATTGATTTGGTTGCCAAAGATATCGTCTAATTGACGTAAGCGTTCAGGACTTAAATCAATAATTGTTACATCAGCACCGAGACCGATTGCGATTTTTGCAGCATTTGTACCAACACCGCCGCCTCCGATAATCGTTACTTTTCCGCGGCTAACTCCAGGAACACCCGCTAGTAAAATTCCTTTTCCACCGTTTGATTTTTGAAGGAATTGTGCACCGATTTGAGCAGCCATACGTCCTGCTACTTCGCTCATAGGCGTTAATAGAGGCAATGTACGATTTACTGCTACTGTTTCATAAGCAATGGCTGTTACGCCGCTATCTTTTAATGCTTTTGCTAGTGCTGGTTCAGCTGCTAAGTGAAGGTATGTGAATAAGATAAGACCTGGTCTAAAATAGCCGTATTCACTTGCTAGTGGTTCTTTTACTTTCATAACCATTTCAGCTTGTGCCCAAACGTCAGCTGCTGTCTCAACAATTTCAGCTCCAGCCTTTACATAATCTTCGTTTGTGAAGTTACTTCCAATACCCGCTTCATTTTCAATTAATACACGATGACCTGTACCAACAAATGATGCTACGCCTGCTGGTGTAATCGCTACTCGGTTTTCGTTGTTTTTGATTTCTTTTGGTACGCCAATAATCATGATTAATTTCCCCCTTGGTCGTTTGTGTATCTTTAGTATAAAGAAAGTTTTATGAAATTTCTTTGTCTAGAAAGAAGAATTGAATAAGTGGTTTTTGTTTAAACACACAAATGTAACCGCTTACTTATCAGAATTTTTAATTTTAGTGTAAGGTAATCTAACATCATAAAGAAATAAAAAGTGAAAAAAAGAGCTGTTCGTTTATTAGAAAATAAATGAATAGCTCAGTGTTAAAAAAAGTCACATCATCTGTTATTTTTTATATTTCATTAACTTAATATCAATATAAAGAGTTATTTTTTGATTAACGTCCTTTAAGTTAATATCACCAATCTCTGAAATTCGCTTTAATCGATAGCTAAGTGTATTCATATGCACATTTAATTCTTTTGCTGCTTCGTTAATGTTATTATCATTATTTAAAAATACTTCGAGAGTCTCCACCAAGTTGCTATTATGACGAAGATCGTAATCAGTTAGCTTCTTTAAAGAATGGTTTTCAAATTGATCGTGCGCGCGCTTCTCTAAAATAACATCAAGAAATTGATAAATACCTAATTCCTGATAGTTAATAATCTCTTTCGTTTCTTCTGGAAACTTGCTTTTCATATCTAATACGTTCAAGGCTTCTTTATAGCTTTTTTCGATATGATCGTGCGATGAATAAATACTGCTGCAGCTGGCTTTAATTTGAGTAACATCAAAGCGTTCATACATATTGCCTCTAAAATAGTCTACAAAATCTCGCTGTTCATCGAGAGGGTTTTCAACCGCATCCAAAGAAAGCAGTAAGATTAAGTCATTGCAATCAATCGTATAAAGAACGATTTTTAAGCGATGCATCGTTTTTAGCATATACGAGATTTGACGTTCAGCTTCAGGCGTAATATCCTCTTGGAAGCGGAAGATAGCAATGGAAAACGTTGATGGAGCTGTAATTTGCGCTTCATAAAACGCTTCTGAAATTTCTTGGCGAGACTTAATGTGACCAGTTAATAGTTTCCAGAAAAATTCCTGTGAACGTTCCTCTCGTTTATACTTTCGAATTTGAAGCTGTAGCAATTTATTTTTTAATACATTCGCAGCTTTTTTTAATAGCTCTACTTCTTCGTCGCCTAAGGCTTTCTCAATTTCAACAGCCCAGATAAATCCTAGAACTTCTTCATTTTTCCAGATGGAAATAGCTATACGATCTCCAAGCCCAATTTCATTTATATTTTTCACACGCACAGGTTCATTTGTCTCAAGCAGTTTAGGAATAATGCCTTCTTTCCATAAGTTGTTGATGACCTTTTCCGGAACTCTTCTTCCAATAATCGTGGCAATACGCGCCTGGTCCGTTCTTTCGTCATGGGTGCTATAAGCTAATAAGCGATGATTAGCATCTTCAATGGTAATAGGACAGTTCAATACTTCGCTAATGCGATCAGCGAATTCTTCAAGCGTATCAAAATTTTCCTTGAACGGATCTTTGATTGGTTTCGTCATATATAAAATCCCTCTTCATAAAACAAAATAAGTACTAGTACAGCTTTTTAGCTACAATAAATATAGTAAAACGGTAACAACCGTGTTGATCATCAATTCATTGAAATGATTAACTGCTTAATATTTTAACAAAAGTAATTGTTTAAGAAAATGTTAAAATGCGTCTAAAGGTAGTTAAGAATGTACGGATGATTAGTAACTGCGTTCATTTCGCTTATTTTATCGAAATTTTCTTCAAAATAATCAATGTTCGGTGAGCATGATTCTTTTCAAATGTGTATAATAAAACGTATGATTATGGTTATATCAAACTTGAATCTGTAACTTTCTTTATGATATGTTCAGTTACGATTAGGTTGACCAATTCATATTACACATGAAGGGAAGAATTTAACATGGCAAAACAACAAATCGGTGTTATCGGTTTAGCGGTTATGGGGAAAAACTTGGCGCTAAACATTGAGAGCAGAGGCTATTCTGTTTCAGTTTATAACCGCTCTCCTGAAAAGACAGAAGAGTTCCTAAAAACAGAAGCAGAAGGTAAAAATTTTGCAGGTACATACAGTGTGGAAGAGTTTATTAATTCTCTTGAAAAACCGCGTAAAATTTTATTAATGGTTAAAGCTGGTGCTGCTACAGATGCAACAATTGATTCGTTAAAACCATACTTAGAAAAAGGCGACATTTTAATCGATGGCGGAAATACATTCTTCCAGGATACAATTCGTCGTAACAAAGAGCTAGAAGAATTAGGTATCCATTTCATCGGTACAGGCGTATCTGGCGGAGAAGAAGGCGCATTAAAAGGACCTTCAATCATGCCTGGCGGACAAAAAGAAGCATATGAACTTGTAAAACCAATCTTAACAGCTATTTCAGCGAAAGTTGAAGGCGATGATTGCTGCACATACATTGGACCAAATGGTGCAGGTCACTACGTAAAAATGGTTCATAACGGCATCGAGTACGGCGATATGCAGTTAATTTGTGAAGCATACTTCATTATGAAAAACGTATTAGGTTTAGAAACAGATGAACTACATGAAGTATTTGCTGAATGGAATAAAGGCGAGCTAGATAGCTACTTAATTGAAATCACAGCTGATATCTTTACGAAAAAAGATGAAGAAACAGGTAAAGCACTTGTAGACGTTATTTTAGACACTGCAGGTCAAAAGGGTACAGGTAAATGGACAAGCCAAAGTGCGCTTGATTTAGGTGTACCACTACCAATCATTACGGAATCTGTATTTGCGCGCTTTATTTCAGCTATGAAAGAAGAACGTGTAAAAGCAAGCAAAGTATTGAGCGGTCCAAATGCAGCTGCATTTGAAGGTGATAAAACCGAATTAGTAGAAGCAATCCGTAAAGCATTGTACATGAGTAAAATTTGTTCATATGCGCAAGGGTTTGCTCAAATGAAAGCAGCTTCTGAAGAATATGACTGGAATTTACAGTACGGGGATATTGCAATGATCTTCCGTGGTGGTTGTATCATCCGTGCACAATTCTTACAAAAAATTAAAGAAGCTTATGATCGCGATGCAGATCTAACAAACTTATTATTAGACCCATACTTCAAGGATATCGTAGAAGGCTATCAGTCCGCTCTTCGTGAAGTTATTTCAATTGCCGTTAAACAAGGTATTCCTGTACCAAGTTTCTCAAGTGCATTAGCTTACTATGACAGCTACCGTACAGAAACGTTACCGGCGAACCTTTTACAAGCGCAACGTGACTACTTCGGAGCTCACACATATCAACGTGTTGATAAAGAGGGCGTATTCCATACTGAGTGGTTAAAATAAAAAACAAGAAAAGCAGCTGTATACTACAGCTGCTTTTTTTATTTACTCTTTAGGTGAGAAGTTGTCTTCTCCGACTGGCCACCAGTGGAAACCGTCTTCAGCAAGCAATGCGTCTGATTCTTTTGGTCCCATGGAACCTGATTCGTAGTTCGGGAAGTTTTGTGCTTTTGTGCTTTCCCATGCTTCTGAAATGGTATCAACAAATTTCCAAGAAAGGGCTACTTCATCCCAATGAGTAAAGTTCGTCGCATCTCCAAGCATGCAATCATAAATAAGGCGCTCATAAGCTTCCGGTGTATTCATTTTATCTCCACAGTTATTGCAATAGTTCAAGTTAATCGGTGTGGATGATGTGGCACCTGGCGTTTTACGCGCGTTTAAGTGAAGCGTAATGCCTTCTTCCGGTTGGATATGAATGACAAGCAAGTTTGGATGAATTTCTTTATCTTTATTGAAGTACAGGTTCATTGGTAAGTCTTTGAACTGTACAACAATTGTCGTTGCTTTTTCTTTCATGCGTTTACCTGTACGGATATAAATCGGTACACCAGCCCATCTGAAGTTATCAATCATAAGCTTACCAGATACAAACGTAGCGGTATTAGACTCAGGATCAACCGAATTTCCTTCGCGGTAGCCGATAACTTCTTCTCCTTCAAGTACACCTTTGCCGTATTGGCCTCGTACAAAATAATCATCTACTTCATCCACTGATAAAGAGCGAAGAGCACGCAGTACTTTTACTTTTTCACTGCGAATTTCTTCCGGTGTTAATTTAATCGGCGGCTCCATTGCAAGCAATGCCACCATTTGAAGCATATGGTTTTGCACCATATCTCGAAGGGCACCTGAAGATTCATAGTAACGGCCACGGTCTTCTACACCAAGCGTCTCGCTAGACGTAATTTGGATGTTTGAAATGTATTGATTGTTCCACATCGGTTCAAATAGAGCATTTGCAAAACGGATAACTTCGATATTTTGCACCATTTCTTTACCGAGGTAGTGGTCGATACGATAAATTTGATCTTCCTTAAATGCATGGCGAATTTGTTCATTTAATTCTTTAGCAGAAGGATAATCATGACCAAACGGCTTTTCAATGACTAGGCGACTCCAGCCTTCTGTTTGTGTTAAACCTTCATTTTTTAAATTCGAAGCAATTGTTCCGAAGAATTCAGGTGCCATTGCTAGATAGAAAATACGATTTCCAGGCACGTTGTATTGCTCATCAAGGCTTTCTGTTAGGCTTTTTAATTCTTGATAAGAAGCGACATCTGTTACGTCAAACGGTTGGTAATAAAAATGTGAAGCAAACTTTTCAATGTCAGCGTCACTGTTTTTGAAACTGCTCACTGATTTTTTTACATTTTCGCGTAATTCGTCATTAGTCCAAGGTCTTCTTGCGACACCAACAACAGCGAAATCTTCCGATAGTTTGTTCGCTTTATATAAGCGGAAAATAGAGGGGAATAACTTACGTTTTGCTAAATCACCTGTAGCGCCAAAAATTACGATAATGGATTTTGGTTGTACATTTGTCATTACTTCTAGGACCTCACTTTGTCGTAGTTACGTTCAATTTTTTTCCGCTTTAACAGACAACACTTAAATGAAATCTGGGGATTCATTGCCCGTTAAACCCGGCCTTTATAAACAAACGAATGATTGCTTGTTTACCTTTTCCTTTATGTATAGAACTACTAATAAATTGTAACTATTTTAAAGGGTTAACGCAAATAGATTAAAACAATTTGTAGTTATTATTCCATGTTTTTAACAAGTTTAAAAGTATTTTGTTTCGAATACGGAGAAAAAGCTACCGTTATTTTAACAGTAGCTTTTCTCATTTATTTATATTGATACAGGGAACCGATAGATTTTTTTGTTGAAAATGGCAGCTCAGGGCTATCGGCAATGATAAAAATAGGACAGTGCATTAAAAGTGGATGTTTTTCGAAAAAAGAAGCATCAGCGTGATAGATGGACGATAGAATGACAGGGAGCTGTTCTAAAAAGTGAAGGTAGCGTGTAATGGTTTCATCTGTTGATGTATGCGCACCGATGTAATAATACACAGTAAGGGAATAAAAACCTTTATCGAAGACGAAGGATGCTAAATATTCGTTCCGCTCTTTTTGCATATGATCGTAGGCAAATTCAATGCCGATTTGAATGGAAGGAACAGAAGTGTGTTGACCTGGGAAAACGGTGTATTTTCTTGGTATCATCGGTTCAACGGGTGTAACACCCAGGCTGTAGGTTACGTCTATTTGGTGGGGATTGCTAATGATCATATGGAATCCCTCCTTTAATATAAAAATACACTCTTTATAAGTGTATACAAAGTTTCATTGAACATGACAATATTAAAATATGCCCAGGCTCTCAGTATATTTAAAGCAGGCAACGTTTGAGCAGGGGGCAGAGTTTACGATAAAATAACAAAAAAGATTATTATGAGGTGATAAGCAATGAGTATTTTAAAAAATGACTGGGCTCCTTTATTAGAAGAAGAATTTCAAAAAGACTATTACATACAGCTTCGAGAATTCTTAGTGGATGAATATAATCACCACACTATTTACCCTGATAAATATGATATTTTTAACGCTTTACACTATACGGATTATAAAAATGTAAAAGTTGTCATATTGGGACAAGATCCTTATCATGGACCAAATCAAGCGCATGGACTGAGCTTCTCTGTTCAACCAGGAGTAAAAACACCGCCTTCTTTAGTGAATATTTACAAAGAGCTGAAAAATGAAATGGATTATCACATTCCGAATAACGGTTATTTAGTCAAATGGGCAGAACAAGGTGTTCTTTTGCTTAACACTGTTTTAACAGTTAGAAAAGGAGAAGCGAATTCTCACAAAGGAAAAGGATGGGAACAGCTGACCGACCGCATTATTGAATTAGTGGCACAAAAAGAGGAGCCCGTCGTGTTTTTGCTTTGGGGCAAGCATGCACAAGCTAAAAAAGAGCTTATTCATCATTCGCACCATTTAATTTTGGAAAGCCCTCACCCTAGCCCATTTTCGGCTAATCGAGGCTTTTTTGGCAATAATCACTTTCAACGAGCAAATGAGTTTTTGCTCCAACACGGACGTCAATCTATTGATTGGCAAATTGATGATGTGTAAAAGTGAGCATTTCATGAAGATTAGCTTCAGACATAGCCTCCTATTTCATCTTTTGATAAAATAGCTGTATAAAGTCATATTGAATGTAAGATGAGGTGTCTACATGGATATAAAAATGACGCAGCTCCTTGACAAAATTAGTGCAGAAGTACAAAAAGCAAAGCACCATTCGAATAGTGCGAACGTTCGAGATCAATTGGTTGCCATAAAAGCACTGTGTGAGCTTGCATTAGATCAAAATGAAGAGGTTCCAGTATCGAAACCTGTCTCGGTTTCAAAACCTGTGGTAATGTCTTCACCGGAAATTATGCAATCGCCTGAGATTATGCAGCAACAGATTATTCAGTCATCCAAACCTAATTTTGAGGGAACGAAATTGAAATCAGATGATGCAAACGGCGATAGTTTGTTTGATTTCTAAAGTGAGGAGAAAAAAATGAAACTATTTTTAATAATCGGTGCAATCAATGCGATGTTAGCGGTTGCTCTTGGTGCTTTTGGAGCACACGGGTTAGAAGGGAAAATCTCAGAGAAGTATTTAGAGGTATGGAAAACAGGAGTGCAGTACCAGATGTTCCATGCAATGGGGCTGTTTGTCATTGCGTTTCTATTAAACAAATTTCCTCAGTCTTCTTTGTTAACAGCTTCGGGCTGGATTATGTTCGCAGGGATTGTGCTGTTTTCAGGCAGTCTTTATGTATTAAGTACGTCTGGCATTAAAGTTCTCGGCGCAATTACTCCGCTAGGTGGAGTAGCGTTTATTGTGGCTTGGATTTTAATTGTTGTTGCAGCTGTAAAATGGCTATAAAAAAACCCCTGAAAAGGGGTTTTTTTAACGCGGAGAATAATTGCTCAACTGCTGGCCTCCACCGCTAAACGGATAATTATATTTGATTGGACCCTCAAAAGTAATGTAATCGAGATAAACCATAAGCAGTAAATAACGGGTGCCAGTTTGCGGATCACTTAAAATGATATGATCGCGTCCGGCTGCTTCAATTTCTCCTCTAAAGACCTTCGCGTTCCACTGCGTATTATTTTCAAACGTCATATATACAGTCGCTATTTTCCCTCGATTTAAACGTAAAATATTTTCAATATATGATTCTTCAATGGGCAGTTGATTTGGGTCTTGGGGTGCACCACTGCCTCCAGAAGAGGTAGGGGGCGGACCTCCTTGGCTTTGCCCTTGAACCTGCTGGCCTCCTGGTTGGGGCTGCTGCGGCTGAGGCATATAATAAGGGTAGTTTGGACTCATATACGGATTTTGCATATATTGCTGTTGCGGTTGATTAGACTTTGGTTTTTTCATAGGAACCTCCTTCAAACAAAAAGAAATTAGTAAACTCCTGGACAATCAGCTTGAGTTGGTGCAAAGAAACAGTGAGATTTAAATCGTCCTGTGTTATTTTGGTTATACCATTGAGCAGGACAGTCGCCGCTGGGCTTGAAAAACTACAGTGAGTTTTCCGCGGGGTTAAAACGTTCTCCTCTTAATACACGTCGTGCAAGTGTAATTTCAGACTGGCGGGCACGCTGGTAAAAGTAGCCTTTTTGAGTTGCTTCAAATCCGCCTGGGTTTTGAAACACCATCTGACGAATGGTTCTTATATTTCTAAAATCCAAACAGGGAGCTTTAGCGCGGTTCACGCCTATATTTCCTACCAGTAACATCCCTTGTTTTCCTTCACTTTCAGCTTCAGCTCGAATGAGTCTGGCTAGGAGCTTAACATCTTCTTCGTTGTGTGCAACGACTGCCATTATCCCACCTCGCTTACTTGTGACACTGTTGTATATATATGGTCCTGTCAGTGCGAATATGCCATGGCTAGAAAATAAAAAACCTGTTTCCACGTGGAAACAGGTTTTTTACAGGTGAAGCTCATTGATGTTCATTGCTCTAGGCGTTACAAAAGAGATGAACGCTTTTCCGGCTTAGTTTAAACGTGTAAAAAGCGTGCAATAGCTTCTTCTTTTAATAAATTTCCGACAAAGAAGCTTCCAAATTCCCCGTAGCGAGCACTTACTTCGTCAAAACGCATTTCGTATACTAATTTTTTAAATTGAAGTACGTCATCTGCAAAAAGAGTAACGCCCCACTCGTAATCATCAAAACCAACAGAACCCGTGATGATTTGCTTTACTTTTCCAGCGTATTGACGTCCAATCATTCCATGACTGCGCATTAAGCTGCGTCGTTCTTCCATAGGAAGCATGTACCAATTGTCATTTCCTTGACGACGTTTATCCATTGGATAAAAGCAAACATGACTAGCTTTTGGTAAAGTTGGATATAGTCTAGCTTGGATTTGAGGATTTTCATAAGGATCCTCACCGGCAGGTAAGTAGTTGCTTAATTCAACTACTGATACATATGAATAAGTAGGAATGGTAAACTCAGCAAGCTTTGTTTTATTAAATTCTGTTTCAATTTCATTTAGTTCTTCCATAGTAGGACGAACAAGCATTAGCATAAAATCTGCTTTTTGACCGACAACAGTATATAAAGCATGACTGCCTTGCTGCTCAGCTTCAGTTCCTTTCCATTTCTCAATCAATCCTAAAAATTCATGGATAGCCGCTTGACGATCATCGCTTGATAACTGCTTCCAAGCGCCCCAATCGATTGAACGGAAATCATGAAGTGCATACCAACCGTCTAATGTTTGTGCTGCTTCTGCCATTTCGTTTCACTCCTATTGTCCGATTATGATAAATTCCAATTCTACTATATCATAGTTTGTCCGAAGATCTGGAATGAAAAACCTGTGATTTTGTGACTAAACTTTAAACAATTGTCACAAAGTAAAAACAGGTTTTATTTTAGGTGATAGCGGAAAATTAAGAATTAAAAGACTTTTTTGTAATCATGGATTCTTGAAGGACATGCCTTTGATTTTTAAAAAAAGTGGAGTATCCTATTATGAGAAAAGTTTTTTACATATCGAGGAGGATTTACTTTGAGTGATTTATTTACAGGTTTAAAACAAAAAGTATCAGCTAGCGATGTATCAATCGTATTCCCAGAGGGATTAGATGAGCGCGTATTAGGTGCTGTTTCTCGTTTAGCTGCCGACAATATCTTAAAGCCTATCGTTGTTGGAAATAAAGACGCTGTAGCATCAAAAGCAGCAGAACTAAACGTAAAATTAGACGGTGTTGAGGTTTTGGATCCTCAAAGCTACTCTGAATTTGATGAAATGGTTGCAGCATTTGTTGAGCGTCGTAAAGGCAAGGCAACAGAAGAAGATGCTCGCAAAATTTTATTAGATGAAAATTATTTTGGCACAATGCTTGTTCACATGAACAAAGCTGACGGTCTTGTAAGCGGAGCTGCTCATTCTACAGCAGACACAGTGCGACCTGCTCTACAAATTATCAAAACAAGACAAGGTGTTAAGAAAACATCTGGCGTATTTATCATGGTTCGCGGCGACCAAAAATACGTATTTGCTGACTGTGCAATCAATATTTCACCTGACAGCCAAGATTTAGCTGAAATTGCTATCGAAAGTGCTCGTACAGCTGAAATGTTCGATATCGATCCTCGTGTTGCTATGCTAAGCTTCTCAACAAAAGGATCAGCAAAATCTCCGGAAACAGAAAAGGTAGCAAACGCAGTAGAAATTGCAAAAGAATTAGCACCAAGTGTAACATTAGACGGCGAATTCCAATTCGATGCAGCATTTGTTCCTTCTGTAGCTGAAAAGAAAGCACCAGGTTCAGTGATCAAAGGAGATGCAAATGTATTTGTATTCCCAAGCCTTGAAGCAGGTAACATTGGTTACAAAATTGCACAGCGCTTAGGAAACTTCGAAGCAGTAGGTCCAATCTTACAAGGTCTAAACAAACCGGTAAACGATCTATCTCGCGGTTGTAACGAAGAAGATGTGTACAAGCTTGCTTTAATCACAGCAGCTCAAGCACTTTAATAAAAAAAACTCCGTCCTAGGGCGGAGTTTTTTTATTCGGCTAATGAACCCAATGCTTTTTCGTTGCGGTCATACATGCGCTGCAGCTGCGTCTCAAACAGCTCTTGTTCGGTAGCATTTAAAGGCATATTTACAAGAGAAGAGCTCATGCTATTTAGTGTTTGCAATAAAAGCAGCATGACATCAGAAACGGTTAAATCAATCTGTAATAGCTCAGATAGAGAAGCCATTGTATGGGGCTGGATATCTGGGTATGAAAATTTAGTTTCCGTGTTTTGGAGACCTTTTTTGTAAAACTCTCGAATGAGAGAAGCGCGTTTAGAGCCGCTTCCGTTAACGCATAAGTAAATTTGTACAGCCACTCCGCCGCGAACGCGTCGCTGTGAAATACCTGCAAACTTTTGATTACGAATGCTTAAATCAAAGCTGCCAGGGCAATAGGAGCCTACGATTTCCTTCGCTTCAATTGCGGTACCGTAAGATGCAAACATGATCTTAATCAAATCAAACATGGCTTCATAGCCACGATCAATATCAATTCCTTTTTCGGCATCTGGAAAAATTAAAGAAATGTTTAGAACATCCTGATCAAGTACGACAGCGAGGCCGCCTGAATTGCGGACGATTGTTTTATACCCTTGTTCATGTAAATAAGCTGCACCTTCAGCTAGGTGAGGGAGCTTTGTATCTTGAATGCCTAATACAATCGTATCGTGATGAACCCATGAGCGCATGACAGCTGGAGATTCACCTTTTCCAACGGTTGTACAAAGCGTGTCATCGATGGCAAAAGAATGACGGGCATCAAAATGAGGACCTAGACTGGATTGATCAATAATACGCCAAGCGGGCTGTGCTAAAAGTTTTAAACTATTCTGCTGCATATCTCAAACCCCTTTATAAACAGTAAACGAACATATTATAGCATAAAGGCGTCATATCATTGTCTGTAAAATAGAAAAAGAAGAAAGAAGAGCCAAGTTTGGCATCTCTCTTTCTTCGTTCGTATAGCTTATTCAGCCATTTTCTCAAGATTTCCGTTACGATCCATTTTAAACGTAGTAGAAGAACGTTCTTCTTCATCAAATAGAGCTAACTTCCGCGCACGGTTCATGATTTGCATTAATGTTTCATAGTCTTCTTGAATAGTAGTAGCATTAGCTTCGAGATGTTTGATTTGTTTTTCCAACTCTGTGTTTTTCTTAGCTAACTCTGCATTTTCTTGCATCAAGCGTTTGTTTTCGCTTTGCAATGCCTGTAAATTGCTCGCTTGATTTGGCATTGTTTGCAAAAAGCGAATAACGTCAGCCATTGAAAGCTCTTCACTGCTGCTTTTTTCTACTTGTGTTTCAGATAAGCTATATGTTGCTGTAGGTGCAGACATCATTTGTTCCACATGCTCTACAGATGCTGGTGGCGTATATAATAATTTCTTTTTGCCTTGCTCTTGTCCAAGTGCACGCATGCGCTGTTTTCGCTGTTTTTTAGCTAGCTGCAGAGCTTTTTCATACTGATGGCGTACCACAGCATTCCATCTGAATCCACATGCTGCTGACGTTCGATTTAATTCATCTCCAACTTCTTCAAACGCATTCAGCTGCGTACTTCCTTCGCGGACATGGCGCAATACTGTTTCAGCTAATAATAAGTCGTTTTCTTCTGTCCAAGCATCTTGTCTATCTTTCACTTTGTTCACTCCTCTATTTTCCATGACTCATAGTAATCATGTTTTGTAGTATCATCATGTACAAAAAATCCATACTTTATACCATTTCTTCTAGGAGTATGATAGATTTTGCTTCTTTCTTTAACTTGCATCGGACTTCAAATAGGGGTAAAATACCCCTTAGACAAAAGGATGAACCAATTTTGAAAGGATTGTGTCAACATGGCAAATGAATTTAGAATTTGTGATGATTGTCAGGCAACAAACGTCAAAACGTTGTTACCTCGACTTAAAAAAATAGATGAACAAGCTGAAGTACAAATCGGCTGCCAGTCTTACTGCGGGCCCGGACGTAAAAAGTCATTTGCATTTGTAAATAACCGTCCTGTAGCAGCGCCAACAGAGGATGAACTAATCGAGAAGATTGAGAAAAAAGTAAAAAAATAGATAGTGAAACAATAAATAGCTGCTTTTCTGCTACTTATTTGTCGAACGAGCTTCTTACAAACAGAATCGCCTTGTTTGTTAGGTAAATCACCTTGGTTGCTTGACAAGGTGATTTTTTATTCTGAATAGGAAAATAGGAAGTGAGTGTCGAAAAATTATAGCAACAACAAAGTGAAGATAGAGAGGTATGTAAATGACATATCCTAATGAAAAACTCAGTGAAGAAAAAGTATTTAAAGATCCTGTTCACCGCTATATCCATGTAAGAGATCGTGTTATTTGGGAGCTAATTGGGACAGCCGAATTTCAAAGGCTGCGTCGTATTAGACAGCTAGGAACGACATACTTAACGTTTCATGGGGCTGAGCACAGCCGTTTTAGTCATTCCTTAGGTGTTTATGAAATTGTGCGCCGTATTATTGATGACGGCTTTCAAGGACGCCCTGAATGGAATGAAGATGAGCGTCTTCTTTGTCTTTGTGCTGCTTTACTGCACGATTTAGGTCACGGTCCGTTTTCACATTCGTTTGAGAAGGTTTTCCACTTAGATCATGAAGAGTTTACCCAAGCCATTATCGTAGGTGACACAGAGGTAAATCAAGTGTTGACGAAAGTAGGAAAGGATTTTCCTAAAAAAGTGGCCGAAGTAATCGCGAAAACATATGAAAATAAGCTTGTCGTTAGTTTAATTTCCAGTCAAATTGATGCAGATCGCATGGATTATTTGCAGCGTGATGCGTATTACACAGGAGTAAGCTACGGTCACTTTGATATGGAACGAATTCTTCGTGTTATGCGTCCTCGGGAAGACCAAGCCGTGATTAAACACAGCGGTATGCATGCGGTTGAAGATTATATTATGAGCCGCTATCAAATGTACTGGCAAGTGTATTTTCATCCTGTTACGAGAAGTGCTGAAGTGATTTTGACAAAAATTTTACATCGTGCAAAAGAGCTCCATCATCATTACTATGAGTTCAAGCAGGAGCCAACTCATTTTTATTCGATTTTTGAAGAAGAAATATCGCTAAAAGAGTATTTGAAATTAGATGAATCTGTTATTTTATTTTATTTTCAAGCGTGGGAAGAAGAAGAGGATGAAATTTTATCTGATCTATGCCGAAGATTTATGAATCGTCAGCTTTTTAAATACATTGAGTTTAATCCGAATTCACAAATGAAGATGTGGATGGAGCTTACAACATTATTTAAAAAAGCGGGTATTAACCCAGATTATTATTTAGTCGTCGATTCTTCGAGCGACTTACCATACGATTTTTATCGACCGGGTGAAGAGGAAGAACGTTTGCCGATTCATCTGTTGATGCCAAATAATGAAGTGCGTGAATTATCACGTCAGTCGGAGATTGTTGAAGCAATTTCAGGGAAAAAGAGAACCGATCATAAATTATATTTTCCACAAGATCTCATTGATCAATTGTCGTCTAAACGAAAAGTTAAAGATCAGATTATAAACTTACTAAAAGGAGATCAGAGTTAAATAGTATAGGAGTTGAAGGGGCTGTGTTAAACGATCACGCAAAGATTGTGAAAGTATTTTCCGCGGCGGGAGAAGTTGTTGGCAGAAAAAAGTTACAAAAGATGATATTTATCGGAAAAAAACTGAAGTTTCCTTTTTATGAAAAGTATAATTTTCACTTTTTTGGACCTTATTCTGAGGAATTAACGCTTCGAATTGAAGAGCTGTGTAACTTAGGCTTTTTAAGTGAAATTAAAGAGAAAAAAGGCGGGTATATGCAGTATCGCTACGTATTAACAGAAGCGGGAGAAGGATTTTTAAGTCACTATGACTTAGAGCTTCCACACTTGCAGGAATGTATGAAGGATATGAACGAACAAAGCTCTAAATTTTTGGAGCTCGTCTCTACGATTTTATATTTTGATAATTTACCTAAAGAAGAAGTAAAAGAAAAAGTGTTTACGTTAAAGCGTAAGCAAAATTATACAGAAGAAGACATTGCAGAAGCATACGAATATATTGAAAAACTTCAGGCAACTCTGTCTGTGCATTAAAAAGATGCCATAGGTCAACTCCTATGGCATCTTTTTTATGTAGGCGTTATTGATCGCTCATGCGCTTGCCCGCTACAGCGTAATGGTTTTTAGACATTTCTTCGATGATAATGGATACTTTTTCAGGTGATGCACCTGTTGTTTCTACAACAGCATCCGTTACTTTTTCAACAAGAGCTCTTTTTTGATCATCTGTACGCCCCTCAAGCATCTTAACAGTTACAACTGGCATAATGTGTACACTCCTTTTTGGTCAGTATATGATTAGTGTACCCGTTTTCTGAATAAAATGACAGTATGAGGTAGTGATGCAGGTCATAATCTGTAGTATACTTTTATCATAACATCGATGCAGAAAACCAGGTGTGGCCAAAGGGAGCCCATGTCTGGTTTTTGAGACCTTTGAGGCCATATTCAAGAAGCCTTGTATCCTTTTTAGCGTAAGCAAACGTTTTATCTAGTAGATATGATGTGTAGAAATTATTTTAAAATAAAGGAGATAAAAAGTGGAACATTTTTTAGCTTTTTCATTGCAAGACCTTCCTTACGTGGTGATGACCCTTATTGTTGCATTCACACTGCATGAGTTTGCACATGCGTATGTAGCTTATTTATTTGGAGACCACACGGCTAAAAAGCAAGGAAGGCTAACGCTTTCTCCGCTGGCTCATTTAGATCCATTTGGAACGCTTTTGTTAATTATCGCAGGTTTTGGGTGGGCGAAGCCGGTTCCTGTTAATCGCTATTTCTTTAAAAAGCCTCGTTTAGCTGGTATTCTAGTATCGATAGCGGGACCGTTTAGCAACTTGGTGTTGGCATTTATCGGCTTGCTTATTTACTATTTGATGAATAATGCCGCAGTGGACAACGATGCGCTTTATCGTTTTGTTACATTATTTATTCAAATAAACCTAACACTAGGTGTATTTAACTTGTTGCCTTTTCCGCCTTTAGACGGCTACCGCGTGATTGAAGACCTCGTTCCGCCGTCTACGCGAGCTAAAATGACGCAGTATGAGTCTTGGGGTATTTTTGTATTTTTGATTCTTGTGATTACACCTCTGGATCGAATTGTGATCTGGCCGCTTCTAAACGGAGCAGCAACGTTTGTTATGAATATCTTTCAGCAGATATTAGCACCACTGATTTAATGAATAGAGGAGGCTTACTATGACTCAGCCAAAAAAGAAAAGTATAGGATTTAATATCATAAAAGACGATTCAACCGACGGCCACGGTGGCTACGGAGTTGGAGCGTTAAGTTTAGAAAACATTTCACCCGTTTTTGTTTGTCCGAGCGACGAAGAAGTATTTGTGGATATCGGTGCGATGCATGCAAGAAGTGTAGTAGAAAAAGGAATTAAGTTCTTACCGAATAAAGACGAGGTGCCAAATGGCAAGTTATATTGGCTTGTATGGGTAACGATTGATCGTAAGCAAGAAGGACCTTACTACGCAGGTATGACAGCATGTGAAATGACCGTTGATCGTGAAATTCGCCGCGGCTATAAATCACTTCCTGAACATGTGAACAAAATGGATAAATCTTTAAAACGACGCATTATGGTAGAAGAGATGGATAACAAGTCTAAGGCTTTGCTTCGCGAGTTTTTGAAGTCTCATAATGAAGAAATTTGGACATTATCTAATGATGACTTAAAAGAAGCGCTTCAAACATCGTAATGCTAAAAAAAGCTTAAGGCCTTGGCCTTAAGCTTTTTTTAATCAAACCATTTTGGTAGCCAATGAAACTTTTTATTCTCTGCTTCATGCTGTTTTTTCTTCGTTTTTGCTGCATGATCGATGTGATCAGTACAATATGTTTTTGGCTGTGTTCCAGTTAAATAATAAGCTTTATATTGAACAGGGCATGATTTGGATGCTAACTTTCCATTTTGAGGATTAATGTTTACGCTCATTAATCCGCTTGGTGCTTTAAACTTTTCTTTTTTCTTCCCTTTTAAGGCCTCTTCCATAAATAATGCCCACATTTTTTTTGCGTATCCTTTTTCAGCTACATCATCCATTGTTCTTCCTTGATCATATCCAACCCAAACGCCTGAAACGAGCTGGGGAGAGTAGCCAATCATCCAGCTGTCCGTAGAGGTTGTGCCGGATTTTCCCGCGTAAGGACGAGATACATATTTAGAAATAGGCTTTCCTGTGACGGTTGTATAGCCATTTAGCTTTTGATTAAACATGCCTGTCATTAAATGGGTAGTAAGAAAAGCATAGCGCTTATCAATGACTTGTTTCTGTTCGGAAGGAGCTTGATAAACAACTTCTCCGTCATGGGTTTCAATTCGTTTAATAAATGTTGGACGAATTTCTTTTCCGCCATTAGCAAAGATGCCGTACGCATTAACCATATCAATAACTTTCACAGGCGAAGTTCCAAGAGCTAAAGATGGAACTTTCTTTAAAGGTGATGATATTCCAAGTGTTTTAGCAGTTTCAATTAAGCGGTTTTCCCCAATAAACAAATGCGTTTTTACGGCATAAATGTTGTCTGAAAGTGCGATGGCTTGAGCCATTGTAATAGGAGCATCCGCATAATAATTGTGATAGTTGCTAGGCGTGTATGTCGAAACGCCATCTTCCAATTTGAACGTCGTTTCTTCACTTTTCATTGGAGTAGATTCAGTAAAACCATCTTTTAACGCCGCATAGTATAAAAATGGCTTCATCGTTGAACCAGGCTGTCTTATTGCTTGAGTCGCGCGATTAAACGGGCTCTTTTCATAATCTCTTCCACCAATAAGAGCTTTCACTTGTCCATTTTTAGGATTCATCGCAACAAATGCACTTTGTACGTCTGAAGAGCTGCTGATAACATCCTTCATTTTTTCTTCAGCTGTTCGCTGCATCTTTTCATCCAGCGTTGTATAAACGCGAAGTCCATTTGTGTAAATCATGGTTTCATCAATGCCTAAATCTTGCTTTAATTCTGCTAGCGCTGCATCCATAAAGTAAGAAGCATCTTCTTTATTAGGATCTTTTTCGGCAGGCTTTGTGAATGCTAGAGGTGTTACAAGCGCTTTTGTTGCTTGCTTGGCTGTGATAATTCCATCCTCTTCCATAAGAGATAAAATGATATTTTGTCGTTTTTTTGCATTTTCTTGATGAATAAGAGGAGAGTAGTAGCTAGGGCCTTTTGGAATACCTGCTAACATACTCGCTTCACTTAATGTCAAATTTTTGGCATGCTTATCAAAATACAGCCTAGCCGCCGCTTCAATTCCATAAGCTCCATGGCCGTAGTAAATCGTATTCATGTAGCCTTCTAGAATTTGGTCTTTACTATAGTTCATTTCTAAACGAATCGTATACAGAGCTTCTTGAAGCTTTCGAGTCCACGTTTTGTCGTGCTCTAAAAACAAGTTTCGTGCATACTGCTGAGTAATGGTACTCGCACCCTGTACTTTCCCCATAGCTTTTATATCAGCTACAACTGCTCCGGCGATTCGATGCATATCAAAGCCGTGATGCTCATAGAAACGCTTATCTTCAACGGCTAAAGTCGCATCTTTTACGTAAGGTGAAATTTGATTAAGTGAAACCCAGTAGCGCTTTTGTCCATTGTGAACTTCATCAAGAACTTTACCGTTTGCTGAGTAGAAAACAGCTGTTTGAGAAACGTTTAGCGGAGGGGGGCCAGCGATTTTAGCGTAGAGAAAGATGCTTATGTAGGCAAACAATAATAAAGCCCCCGCTAATATACCAAGGACGAGAAGAATTCGGAAGATGCGTCTTGCCTTTTTTAAATGTTCGGTTAATACCGTTTCCATTTCTATTCACCACCAATATATGTCACTATGCACCGTACATGTTGTTTTCAACACAACAAAATTCTATTAAAAGAGCGATGCAAGTAGATTCTAAAGCTTGTATCTATCATCAGTATGAAATAGAAAAGGTGGTTTTAAACCTGCATTGCTAAAAATTTTACTTGCTTTTTTGCTGAATTCATCTATACTTTTTTCATGTTTGTATAAATTATGTTAGGGTAATCTATGCATAGGTTAATTCTCAAAATAGAAGGGAAGAGTTTGAAATGGAATTATGGTTCACAGAAAAGCAAACAAAGAACTTTGGTATTACAGCTAAAATTAATCGCACTTTACATACAGAGCAAACGGAGTTTCAAAAATTAGACATGGTTGAAACAGAAGAGTTTGGTAACATGCTCTTACTTGACGGTATGGTTATGACAACGGAAAAAGATGAGTTCGTTTATCATGAAATGGTTGCGCATGTACCGTTATTTACGCATCCAAATCCAGAAAACGTACTAGTTGTAGGTGGAGGAGACGGAGGCGTAATCCGTGAAATCTTAAAACACCCAAGCGTAAAAAAAGCCACGTTAGTTGATATCGATGGAAAAGTTATTGAGTACTCAAAAAAATTCTTACCTTCAATTGCGGGCAAACTAGAAGATCCGCGTGTTGATGTACAAGTAGATGACGGATTTATGCACATTGCTAAAAGCGAGAACGAATACGATGTCATTTTAGTGGATTCAACAGAGCCAGTAGGGCCAGCTGTGAATTTATTTACAAAAGGATTCTATGCAGGTATCTCAAAAGCACTTAAAGAAGATGGTATCTTTGTTGCTCAATCGGACAATCCTTGGTTCACGCCAGAGCTCATCTCAAATGTTCAGCGTGATGTAAGAGAAATCTTCCCGATTACACGTCTATACGTAGCAAATATTCCAACATATCCAAGCGGTTTATGGACATTTACAATGGGTTCAAAGAAACATGATCCATTAGAAGTAAGCGAAGATCGTTTCTTCGATATTGATACAAAGTATTACACAAAAGAATTGCACAAAGCCGCATTTGCTTTACCTAAATTTGTGCAAGATCTTATTAAATAAGTTACCACATACAAGTGAGATGCCAGAGGTTTAAGGCTGGCATCTTTTCTATGAATAATGAAGGAGGAACAAAATATGCGTTTTGATGAAGCTTATTCAGGTAATGTATTTATCGGCAGTCACCCTGTTTTTGAAGAAAGTGAAGCGGTTCTTTACGGAATGCCAATGGACTGGACAGTTAGCTATCGTCCAGGTTCACGATTTGGCCCAACTCGTATTCGTGAAGTATCAATTGGATTAGAAGAATACAGCCCGTATTTAGATCGAGAGCTAGAGGAAGTAAAATATTTTGATGCAGGAGATATTCCACTTCCATTTGGGAATCCTCAGCGCAGCTTAAATATGATTGAAGAGTATATCGACCAGCTTTTAGCAGCAGACAAGTTCCCATTAGGCATGGGCGGAGAGCATTTGGTTTCTTGGCCTGTTATGAAAGCTATGTCTAAAAAATATCCGGATTTGGCCATTATCCATATGGATGCTCATACAGACCTTCGTGAAGAGTATGAAGGAGAACCACTTTCTCATTCCACTCCGATTCGTAAAGTTGCAGAACTAATCGGACCGGAGAATGTTTATTCATTTGGTATTCGCTCAGGAATGAAAGAAGAATTTCAATGGGCAAAAGAAAACGGCATGCATATTTCAAAATTTGAAGTTCTAGAGCCGTTAAAAGAGATTCTACCAACACTTGCAGGTCGTCCTGTTTATGTAACAATTGATATCGATGTATTAGATCCAGCGCACGCTCCTGGTACAGGAACAGTAGATGCGGGCGGTATCACATCAAAAGAGCTTTTAGCTTCTATTCACGCAATTGCTAAATCAGATCTTCGCATTGTCGGAGGAGATTTAGTAGAAGTAGCTCCAATTTATGATCCGTCTGAACAAACAGCTAATACAGCAAGCAAGCTTATTCGCGAAATGATCTTAGGCTGGGTACAAAAGAAATAAATAAAGTAAAAGGCGGCCGCTGTGGCTGCCTTTTTTATTTGGAATATGTGAATGCGTCACGTACTGTAAAAAGGTGAATTCTCGGCGTATCTATCATATTTCCTTTGAAGTATTATTGAATTCTTTCTTTAGAATGTTTATACTATTTAAGTTATAACGTATTCATTTTAATAAGGAAGTGTCTTTTGTGAGTAACGCTTCAGAAGTCAAGAAACCCATTGAAGTTAAAATTGTGACGGATATCCGCGATGGTCACCGAAAAGAGACAACATCGGTAAATGCAAAAGGTATGTATTATGAAAAAGGATCGAAAATTTATCTTACATACACAGAGCGCCAAGAGGAAATCGGAGATATTAGAACAATGGTGAAAATTAGCGAAGATGAAGTATCAATTAATCGAACCGGTGCTGTTCAAATGAAGCAATCGTTTCGTAAAAAGGTACAGATCGAAGGAACTTATATAAGCCCTTATGGACGTATGGATTTACTGACATTCGCTCATAACATTGAATATAAACAAATGACTCAAAAGGGTCGATTATTTTTAACGTATGATCTAGAAGTACAGGGTCAGCCTACCGGGAAATATGCGTTAACCATTACATTCAAGGAGGAGAAAAAATGAACATCGTCGAACAAGTGCAGCAAAAATTAAAAGCTGAAATTCAAGATGCTGTGGTCAAAGCAGGACTTGCTGAAAAAGCAGAACTTCCAGAAGTTCTATTAGAAACCCCAAAAGATAAAACACATGGTGATTATTCTACCAATATGGCTATGCAGCTAGCTCGTATTGCCAAAAAAGCACCGCGTGTTATCGCTGAAGAGCTTGTAGCAAACTTCGATAAATCAAAAGCATCTATCGAGAAAATTGACATTGCAGGCCCTGGATTCATCAACTTTTATATGAATAACTCTTATTTAACAGAGCTTATCCCAACGATTGTAAAAGCTGGTGAAGCGTACGGTCAAACAAACGTAGGGAACGGACAAAAAATACAAGTTGAGTTTGTTTCAGCTAATCCGACAGGGGATTTACATTTAGGACATGCCCGCGGTGCTGCAGTTGGAGACTCATTATGTAATGTTCTTGAAAAAGCAGGTTACGATGTGTCACGTGAATACTATATTAATGATGCTGGTAATCAAATTAATAACCTGGCTTATTCAGTAGAAGCACGCTACATGCAGGCTCTTGGTTTAGAGAAAGAAATGCCTGCAGACGGCTATCATGGTGCTGACATTATAAACATCGGAAAAGAGCTAGCAAAAGAGCACGGAGACAAGTATGTAAATGCCTCTGAAGAAGAGCGATTTGAATTCTTCCGTCAATACGGGTTAGATTATGAGTTAGCTAAATTAAAGCGTGATCTTGAACAGTTCCGTGTGAAATTTGACGTATGGTATTCTGAAACCTCTCTTTATAAAAATGATAAAATATCAGTTGCACTTGAAACCCTGAAAAAACAAGGTCATGTATATGAAGAAGAAGGTGCTACGTGGTTCCGTTCTACGACATTTGGTGATGATAAAGACCGTGTGTTAATTAAAAATGACGGTTCATTTACGTACTTAACACCAGATATTGCGTATCACCAAGACAAAATTCAACGCGGATTTGATAAGCTAATTAACATTTGGGGAGCCGACCACCATGGATATATTCCTCGTATGAAAGCGGCGATTCAAGCGCTTGGTTATGAAAAAGATACGCTTGAAGTAGAAATCATTCAAATGGTTCAACTGTATCAAAATGGCGAAAAAATGAAGATGAGCAAACGTACAGGTAAAGCAGTAACAATGCGTGATCTAGTAGAAGAGGTAGGCCTTGATGCAACTCGCTACTTCTTTGCGATGAGAAGTGCGGATACACATTTAGACTTTGATTTAGATTTAGCTGTTTCTCAATCTAATGAAAACCCTGTATACTACGCGCAGTATGCTCATGCCCGTATTTGCAGTATTCTTCGTCAAGGTGAAGAGATGGGGATTCAATCAACATCTGGCGCTGACCTTTCATTAATTAGTGCAGAAAAAGAAACGGAACTGCTGAAGAAAATCGGAGAGTTCCCTCAGGCCGTAGCGGAAGCAGCAACAAAACGTATTCCGCACCGCATTACAAACTATGTATTTGATCTTGCTTCTACGTTCCATAGCTTCTATAATGCAGAAAAAGTATTAGACAGCGATAATGTAGAAACAAGTAAAGCGCGTATTGAACTAGTGAAAGCTGTTCAAGTAACGCTTCAAAACTCCTTAAAACTAATTGGTGTTTCAGCACCCGAAAAAATGTAACAAAAAAAGAGCCTCTTGGCTCTTTTTTAATTTAAAAAACAAGCGTGGCACCTCCCGTACGCTTTACTCCTCTCATTGATGCTAAATCTTCCACTAATTTTAGCAGCGCTTTATCTTTTAACTTTGCTTCAATCATTACGTCAAAATCTTTTCCAATATCTTTAGCTATTTGCAAAAAAGGTGCGATAAAATCAGTTGAGACATAATCAGAGTGACTTCTGAATTCTTTTTCAGATTTAGGAGAAGAGATATGTATTTTTGGTTTTAACCCGATATGTTTCCACGTGTCAAAGATACGAGGGAGCAATAATGCAAGAGGTTCTTCTCCTTCATTTGCTTTGTGGTGGTGATAATCAAAGAGGAGAGGGACTTTCTCTTTTTCGCATACAGCTAACGTTTCTTCAGTTGTGTATGTTTTATCATCATTTTCAAGAGTCATGCGCTTTTTAATGACAGGTGGCAGCGTTTGAATGTTTTCATGAAATCGACCGATCGCCTTTTCTTTATTGCCATAGGCTCCTCCTACATGAATATTAATAAGAGCTTGATCGGCTACTCCCATCGCTTCAAGCATTCTATAGTGATAATCCATATCTTTTACCGCATTTTCTGTAATATGTTTTTTGTCGCTTGTAAATAATGTGAACTGATTGGGGTGAAAACTCACGCGCAGCTGATGATTCCGAATCAATTCTCCTATCTCTGACCAATCGTCTTGGAACGCATCAATGTAATTCCAATCTACTTCAGGATGAGTAGCTAAAGGAACAAGAGAAGATGATAATCGATACAGCATAATTTCATGGGCAATATTAAAATGTAAAGCGCGCTTAGTATGATTCAAATTTTGTTTTGTGACGTAATGAAGCTTATCCAGCCTCTCATCTTTTTTCATTTTTCCCCATCTAGTAAACGTGAGAGTCTTCGCAGGTGAGCAGTCCCAAAGCGACAGGGCATGTGATACATAGCCAAATCTAATTTTCATTATAAATTTTCCTCTTTTCGTTCATTAAAGTAACGGAGAAATAAAGGTTGCAAATCCTTGCTTTAGTTTTTCACTCCATTTTCGGTTTTTGACGTCTTCTAAAGACAAAACTGGGCATTCCCCCATACAAGCTTTAAAGCTGTTCTTTACCTCTTCAATGTATGTGGCATCGTAGATTAAACAGTTAATTTCAGCGTTTAAGAACAAGCTTCTTTTATCAAAATTAGCCGTTCCTACATCGCAGATAACATTGTCTGCAATTAATACTTTTGCGTGGTAAAAACCGTAATAATATTGATAAATCATGCAGCCTGCTTGAAGTAATGTAGGAAGATAGGCAAATGCAGCCTGATGAACAAGCGGTTGATCTGCACGCATTGGAATCAATATATGAACTTGTACTCCCCGTGCTCGAGCTTGCAATAAAGCATTCATCAAAGGTTCACTTGGAATAAAATAAGGAGTACCTATGTACAATTCCCTATTGGCTTGGTTGATAATCGATAAAAAGCTTTCTTCAAGTGAAAAACCTTCAGTTGACTGTAGCTGAATAACATAGTCTCCTTCAGAGGTTGGTGGAAAGTATCTTTCCACTTTACGCAGGTCTATGCCGGTAGCAGCATACCAGTCGCTCAACAGCTGTATTTGAAGATCTTGGATACCTTCACCTTCCATACGCAGGTGGTAATCTTTCCACACTCCAAGCTTGGCGTCGAGTCCTAAATATTCTCTTCCGATATTAAAACCGCCAATGTAGCCAACTTTCCCATCAATAACGGCCATTTTACGGTGATTGCGTGCGTTGAGTGTATAAAACAAATAAGGCCACCGTAGCGTTCGACTGTAAGCAAAATGAACACCTTGTTTCTTTAAGAATGCAATTTTGTTTTTCTTGATTTTATAGCTTCCCACACGGTCTACCAATAACCGGACTTCAATATTTTGCTGTGCTTTTTGGACTAGTAAATCTAAAAAATCTTGACTAATTTCATCATTTTGTACGATGTAAAACGATAAATGGATAAACGAAGAGGCATTTTCTATTTCGTGAAATAGATCTTTATACAAGACATTCCCGTCTGCGAACAAAAAAAGAGAAGCACGGCGCTTTGGAAATGTATTTTCAGCCTGAGAAAATACTTTCTTTCCAACGCCAAGGTCAATTGCAAGCCAAGCAATAAAAATAATAAAAAGTAAAATTACAACCATGCCGCTCATCATGTCACCTCTTTTCCCGATGTAAATACATTTTATGTTGTTCTTAGTGTCACCTTGTTTAAATAGAATATGAACAAAAGAACGAAAAGATATTGACTGAATGCTCATTCATTATATACAATGAAAACAGATATATTATCAGAAAATTTAGTCGTCAGGAGGAAAGAAAGGTAACAAACTATTCAAGGAGGGGACGAGATGACAGGGTTGCTGTGGGTGAATTTTCTCTTTTTTATTATTGTAACCGCTTACGCTGCTTCTTTGTTTGTATATTTAATTCGCACACGCATTGAGTATATTCAATTAGGGAAAAAAGTTGAATTTGATCAGCGGTTAAAAGAAAGACTGCAAAAAATTTGGGTGAACGTGTTTGGACAAAAGAAGCTGTTAAAAGATAAAAAAAGTGGAATTATGCACGTCATGTTTTTTTATGGGTTTATTTTGGTTCAGTTCGGCGCGTTAGACTTCATTATAAAAGGTTTGCTTCCAGGTAAACATTTGCCGCTTGGACCTTTATATCCCGGTTTTACATTTTTTCAAGAAATTGTGACGTTTTTGATTTTAGTAGCAGTTGTCTGGGCTTTTCACCGTCGCTACGTAGAAAAGCTTGTGCGTTTAAAAAGAGGGTTTAAATCTGGTTTAGTACTGATTTTTATTGGAGCACTTATGCTGTCAGTGCTTGTCGGAAACGGTATGTCAATCATCTGGCATAATCATGAACCGTCATGGACAGAACCGATTGCGTCATCGATTGCGATCTTGTTTAAGGGAATCAATGATATTGCCGCTATCTCCATTTTTTATGTTTCATGGTGGATTCACTTAGCCGTGTTATTGACGTTTTTAGTATATGTTCCTCAATCAAAACATGCTCATTTATTGGCTGGACCGGCTAATGTATTTTTTAACCGTGTTTCTAAGCCAGGTAAGCTTGAAAAGATTGATTTTGAAGACGAGACCCAGGAGACGTTTGGGGTTGGAAAGATTGAAGAATTCACGCAGCATCAGCTTATTGATTTATATGCCTGTGTGGAATGCGGTCGATGTACGAATATGTGTCCGGCAACGGGTACAGGGAAAATTTTATCTCCAATGGATTTAATTTTAAAGATGCGCGATCACTTAACAGAAAAAGGAGCGGTTGTGACATCCAAGGCACCTTGGGTTCCTACGTATGCATTCTCCAAAACAAAAGGAAATCAGCTGGCGATGATGGCGGCCGGCCAAGGCGGAGCAGAGGCTGCAGCAACAGCGGAATATAATCCCGCTTTAATCGGAGATGTCATTACGGAAGAAGAAATTTGGGCATGTACAACGTGCCGAAACTGTGAAGATCAATGTCCCGTAATGAACGAGCATGTAGATAAAATCATAGATTTACGACGTTTTTTAGTATTAACTGAAGGAAAGATGGACGCGGATGCTCAGCGTGCCATGACGAATATTGAACGTCAAGGAAACCCTTGGGGATTAAACCGAAAAGAGCGTGAAGAATGGCGACATGTAAGAGAGGATGTTCACATTCCGACTGTTAAAGAAGTAAGTAAAGCTGGTGAAACGTTTGAGTATTTGTTCTGGGTAGGTTCGATGGGATCTTATGATAACCGCAGCCAAAAAATCGCTCTATCGTTTGCTAAGCTTCTCAATGAAGCTGGTGTTTCATTTGCGATTTTAGGAAATAAAGAAAAAAATTCTGGTGATACGCCCCGCAGGTTGGGCAATGAATTTTTATTCCAAGAGTTAGCTTCTAAAAATATCGCTGAATTTGAAAAAAATGAAATCAAAAAAATTGTTACGATTGATCCACATGCTTACAATATCTTCAAAAATGAATATCCAGATTTCGGTTTTGAAGGAGAAGTGTATCATCACACAGAATTATTAGCTGTGTTGGTGAAAGAAGGTAAGCTGACACCAAAACATGCGGTTAATGAAAAAATTACCTTCCATGATTCCTGTTATTTAGGAAGATATAACGAAGTATACAGTCCACCAAGAGAAATTTTGAAAGCGATTCCAGGTGTTAGTTTGATTGAAATGGATCGCAACCGTGAAAATGGTATGTGCTGTGGAGCAGGAGGAGGGTTAATGTGGACGGAAGAAACGACCGGCCAGCGCATTAACGTAGCGCGCACGGAACAAGCCTTGGCCGTTAACCCAAGCATTATCAGTTCAGGTTGTCCGTACTGCTTAACGATGCTAAGTGACGGAACAAAAGCAAAAGAAGTAGAAGAAAAGGTTCATACGTATGACGTAGCAGAACTGCTTGAAAAGTCAATTTATGGTGACGTGCAAGAACAGGTTTCATAAAGGAGAAGTAGAGATGGTATTCATCTCTACTTTTTACAGAAAGGAAATTGAGCAAGCGTTCAATCGGCAAGGACAAAGATTAGGAAAAAGGGGAGGAAACAATAGTGAGGAAAACAGTTATTGTGAGTGCAGTTCGAACACCTTTTGGAAAATTAGGTGGCAGTGTAAGCGGACTAAAAGCGGCAGAACTAGGCGGGAAAGCGATTCAAGCAGCATCAAAGGGACGTACAGAAATTGATTCCGTTATTATGGGGTGCGTGCTGCAAGGGGGCCAAGGACAGCTACCTTCTAGGCAAGCCATGCATTATGCAGGTTTACCGTGGCAAGTAGAGACGGAAACCATTAATAAAGTTTGTGCATCAGGTATGCGCAGTATTACAACTGCTGATCAGCTGATTCGATTAGGAGAAGCAAAAACAATCATTGCAGGTGGAATGGAATCGATGAGTAATGCACCGTATCTCCTTCCAAAAGCAAGGTGGGGGTTCCGTATGGGAGATAGCGTTGTGACGGATTTGATGGTTCATGACGGTTTGACATGCAGCTTTACAGGGGTTCAAATGGGTACGTATGGAAATGAAATCGCTTCTGAAATGGATATTTCCCGAGAAAAGCAGGATGAATGGGCGCTTCGCAGTCATCAATTAGCAGTAGAGTCAGAAGAAAAAGGGAGATGGGATGCAGAAAGAATTTCAGTAGATATTCCGTCTAAAAAAGGAACGATAACGGTTCAAAAAGATGAAGGACCAAGAAAAGATACGTCGTTAGAAAAACTCTCGTCTCTTCGGCCTGTATTTGGCCACAGTGGAACCATTACAGCAGGAAATGCACCTAGCGTGAATGACGGAGCAGCTGCGCTCATGCTAATGGATGAAGATGTGGCGAAAGCAAATGGCTATGAGCCGTTGGCTACGATTATAAACCATACTTCTCTTGCGATGGAGCCAAGGGAGTTTCCGAAAACGCCTGGGTTTGCTATTAACAAGCTATTGCAAAAAACAAATAAGACAGTAGACGATATTGCGCTGTTTGAAATCAATGAAGCTTTTTCAGCAGTAGCGTTGATGAGTATGGAAATTGCAGGGCTTCCGGCTGAAAAAGTAAATGTGAACGGCGGGGCTGTAGCACTTGGACATCCGATTGGAGCAAGCGGCGCCCGTATTGTTGTAACGCTCATTCATGAATTAAGACGACGAGGCGGCGGACTAGGCATTGCTTCTATTTGCAGCGGCGGCGGCCAAGGTGATGCCATCATGGTAGAAGTATAAAAGGGGGATACCAACTTGAATATTGAAACAGTTATGGTTATTGGAGCAGGTCAGATGGGAGCAGGCATTGCGCAAGTATTTGCTGCGAGCGGATATCAAGTTTCTTTGTATGACGTTGATCAAAAAAATACACAAAAAGGAATAGAAGGTATTGATAAACGTCTGAAAAAGCAGGTGGGAAAAGGTTCTCTCTCAGCTAAGGAATATGAAGAAATTATGGAGCGCCTTCACCTGGCAAACGAAATAACAGCAGCACAAAAAGCAGATTTAATTGTCGAAGCGGTTGTGGAAAAGATGGAAGTCAAGCAAGCCATTTTTGCGGAGTTGGATTCGTTAGCCCCGAATCATACTGTTTTAGCAACCAACACGTCTTCGCTTCCTATTACTGAAATTGCAGCTGTGACCACTCGACCTGAAAAAGTAATTGGCATGCACTTTATGAATCCTGTTCCGGTGATGAAACTCGTTGAAATTATTAGAGGGCTGGCTACTACCGATGAAGTGTATCAAGCAGTCTATGAAACAACGAAAAAATTAAATAAAACCCCGGTGGAAGTTCATGATTTTCCAGGGTTTGTTTCAAATCGAATTTTAATGCCAATGATTAACGAAGCAGTGTTTACGCTCTATGAAGGTGTAGCAAACGAAGAGGATATTGATCAAGTGATGAAACTAGGAATGAACCATCCAATGGGACCTTTGACATTAGCAGATTTCATCGGCCTCGATACATGTTTGTTTATTATGGAAACGCTTCATAAAGGATTTGGTGATGACAAATATCGGCCTTGTCCATTGCTTAGGAAATATGTAAAGGCAGGGTGGCTTGGTCGAAAAACAGGAAAAGGATTTTTTACGTACGAAACATAAAGGAGTGGCGAAATGATCTTTTTTACGTCTGAACAACACATGATTAAAAAGATGGTAGCTGATTTTAGTGAAAAAGAAGTCGCTGCGGCTGTGCCAAACATGGAAAAGGGTGAATTTCCTCGAGGTTTATTAAAGCAGATGGCTGATCTGGGTCTGATGGGCATTCCCGTTCCTCAAGTATACGGAGGGGGCGGACTGGACTTTGTGTCGTACATGATTGCCATCCACGAAATATCAAAAGTAAGTCCAGCCCTCGGCGTCATTTTGTCTGTTCATACTTCTGTAGGTACGAATCCTATTGTCGTATTTGGGACGGAAGATCAAAAACAAAAATATGTAAAAAAACTGGCGACAGGTAAATATTTAGGTGCTTTTTGTTTAACAGAACCTAGTGCAGGGTCTGATGCTGCAAGCTTAAAAACAAAGGCAGAACGAAAAGGAGACCACTATCTTTTAAATGGCTCAAAGCTTTTCATTACAAACGGTGGAGAAGCGGATACGTATATTGTATTTGCTAAAACGAACCCCGAACGCGGGTCGAGAGGGATGAGCGCTTTTATCGTTGAAAAGACGATGGAGGGATTTTCAGTAGGAAAAGATGAACATAAGATGGGTCTTCACGGTTCTCGAACGGTTCAACTCCACTTTGAAAATATGCAGGTGCCTGTAGAAAATCGTCTCGGAGAAGAAGGTGAAGGCTTTCGAATTGCGATGGCTAATTTAAATGCCGGAAGAATTGGTATTGCTGCTCAGGCGGTAGGAATTGCTGAAGGTGCGTTAACGGCAGCTAAAAACTATGCAAATGAACGATATCAATTCGGAAAACCGATTTTATCTCAGCAGGGTATTGCCTTTAAACTGGCTGATATGGAAACGGCTGTTGAATCAGCGAAGCTTTTAATGTATAGAGCGGCTTTTTTATATGATCAAAAACTTCCTTGTAAAAAAGAAGCCTCAATGGCGAAATTGTTTGCTTCCCAAACAGCGATGAATGTAGCAATCGATGCGATTCAAGTTTTGGGAGGCTATGGTTATATGAAAGATTATCCAGTAGAGAGTTATTTTCGCGATGCCAAAGTATGCGAAATCTACGAAGGTACAAGCGAAATTCAGCGCATCGTCATTAGCAGTCAATTATAGGGGGGAATAATCATGTTTTTTAAACTTTCAGAAGAACACGAAATGATTCGAAAAATGGTGCGGGACTTTGCCAAAAACGAAGTGGCTCCGACAGCTGCACAACGAGATGAAGAAGAACGTTTTGACAGAGGAATCTTTACGCAAATGGCTGATCTAGGATTAACAGGTATTCCATGGCCGGAGCAATACGGAGGAATTGGCAGTGACTATCTAGCATATTGCATTGCCGTTGAGGAACTGTCTAGAGTATGTGCATCGACAGGCGTTACGTTGTCGGCTCATACTTCTCTAGCCGGCTGGCCAATCTATACATTCGGAACAGAAGAACAAAAACAAAAATACCTGAAACCTATGGCAACGGGTGAGAAAATAGGTGCTTATGGATTAACCGAACCGAGTGCTGGATCAGACGCAGGAGGAATGAGAACGCTCGCTGTAAAGGACGGAGAAGATTATATTTTAAATGGTTCTAAAATCTTTATTACAAACGGCGGCGAAGCGGATATTTACGTCGTATTTGCTCGCATCGACCCCAATGAAAAACGCACGAGCGCTTTTATTATTGAAAAAGATATGCCGGGATTTTCAGTTGGTAAAAAAGAAAAGAAACTGGGTATTCGCTCTTCACCTACCACAGAAATTATTTTCGAGGACTGCCGTGTTCCAAAAGAAAATTTGCTGGGAAATGAAGGAGAAGGATTTAAAGTTGCGATGATGACACTAGATGGCGGCCGAAATGGCATTGCAGCGCAGGCTGTAGGAATTGCTCAAGGGGCATTAGATGCGGCCGTAGCTTATGCTAAGGAACGTCAGCAATTTGGTAAGCCAATTATTTCTCAGCAAGGAATTGCTTTTAAGCTAGCTGACATGGCCACGAGTATAGAAGCTGCCAGACTGTTAACCTATCAAGCTGCTTGGCTGGAGTCTCAAGGGCTGCCATATGGCAAAGAATCAGCCATGTCAAAATTATATGCCGGGGATACAGCAATGAAAGTAACGACAGAAGCTGTTCAAGTATTTGGAGGATACGGTTATACAAAAGATTATCCAGTAGAACGTTTTATGAGAGATGCAAAAATCACGCAAATTTATGAAGGCACACAAGAAATTCAGCGTCTTGTCATTTCTAGGTATCTTGCTAAATAAAACACTTGTTGTAGGAGAGGTGAAAAAATGAAAAAGAGAGAAGTTCTCACATCCATTAAAGATGAAAAGCTGATTGTAGAGCGTCGTAATCAAATGATTAAAGGGGCCGTCACGCTATTTAAGGAAAAAGGTTTTCACCGAACAACAACAAGGGAGATTGCCAAAGCCGCTGGGTTTAGCATTGGTACGCTTTACGAATATATTCAGTCTAAAGAAGATGTTTTATATCTTGTATGTGACAATATTTATGATGAAGTGAGAGAGAGATTAGAAGAGATGGTAGTGGATCGTTATACAATCTCTGAGCTTCAACAAGCGATTCAGCACTATTTTAAAGTTGTGGATGAGCTTCAAGATGAAGTATTAGTCATGTACCAAGAAGCGAAATCGCTGTCTAAAGATGCGCTTCCATATGTATTAAAAAAAGAGCTGGATATGGTTGAAATGTTTAAGGTTATTATCGAAGGCTGCGTAGAAAACAATCAATTTGCACTTACGGATAAAGAAATTTCGCTGTTCGCTCATCATTTATTTGTTCAAGGTCAGATGTGGGCATTTCGCAGATGGTGGCTGCAAAAGCATTATTCATTAGAAGAATATACAAATATGCAGTTAGATTTTTTACTTAAAAATTTTTCATTTCAACAACTGTGTGAGGGGGAGACAGTTTGAATACAAGCAAAAGACCGCTTCGTTTTTTAACCGCTTCTAGCCTGTTTGACGGCCACGACGCGTCCATTAATATTATGAGAAGAATTCTTCAAGCCAAGGGAGTAGAAGTCATTCACCTGGGGCATAACCGATCTGTTGAAGAAATTGTTAACGCTTCCATACAAGAGGATGTTCAGGGGATTGCTATTT
The DNA here is from genome assembly GCF_055710015.1 of Priestia sp. VA7. Taxonomy (NCBI): domain Bacteria; kingdom Bacillati; phylum Bacillota; class Bacilli; order Caryophanales; family Bacillaceae; genus Priestia; species Priestia sp. VA7. The sequence goes on along the minus strand of NZ_JBVQPN010000005.1, from coordinate 252,580 downwards.
CTTCTTATCAAGGCGGCCACGTAGAATATTTTAAGTATATGTATGATTTACTCCAAGAACAACAGGCTTCTCATATTAAAATTTATGGAGGAGGAGGAGGGGTCATTATTCCGAGTGAGATTCAAGAGCTTCATGATTACGGCATTTCTAAAATCTTTTCTCCGGAAGATGGACGAAAAATGGGGTTAGAAGGCATGATTCAATTCATGATCGATGATTGTTATTACACAAATCCCCCTGCACTGCCGAAGGATCGAACCTTAACGCCGGCTAATAACCGTTTAATTGCCCAGCTTATTACATGCGCTGAAAATGAAGCCTATGAATACACAAAAGAGCATGCAGCCGCTCTTGAAGAAATCCGAGGAAGTGTAATCGAAAGCGAGACGGATCAAAAAATACCGGTTATTGGAATCACAGGAACGGGAGGAGCGGGGAAAAGTTCACTTACGGATGAATTAGTAAGAAGGTTTATTGAACATATTCCAGATATTCATGTAGCTGTCTTATCCGTCGATCCAACTAAACAAAAAACCGGAGGAGCGCTTCTTGGGGATCGAATTCGCATGAACATCGCAGCGTCTCCTCGTGTGTATATGAGAAGTTTGGCCACGCGCTCATCTGGACATGAGCTATCGGCGGCCATTCGAGATGGAATTGCCGTCGTGAAAAAAGCGGGTTTCGACATTATCATTGTCGAAACAAGCGGCATCGGGCAAGCTGATGCTCAAGTCAAAGATATTGCGAACGTCTCTCTGTATGTAATGACAAGCGAATTTGGCGCGCCGTCGCAGTTAGAAAAGATTGAAATGATTGATTACGCAGACTTTATTGTAATCAATAAATTTGAAAAAAAAGGTTCCGAAGACGCAAAAAAACAAGTGCAGCGTCAATATCAGCGTAATCATCAGCTGTTTGAAAATAATCTCTCTACGATGCCAATTTACGGAACAATTGCGAGTCAGTTCAACGACGGGGGAACAAATATTTTATTTGAAGATCTTGTAAATCATCTGCATCAAACATGCCGTACGTCTTGGCACGTAGAAAAATCATCAGAGCGCGTAAGTGAAAAGAAATATACCATCATTCCTAATGATCAACAGCAATATTTACAGGAGATTGTAAACAGCGTTCGCTCTTATCACCGCAATACGGATGTTCAAGTGCAAACAGCACGTAAATTTTATCAGCTAGAGGGTGCTTTGGAAGAAGTGGAAACAGAAACGGCCAAGCAAGAGCTCACTCAGCTAAAGGAGAAATATCAAAAACGGCTAACGGCTGAATCGATTGAAAAGCTGGAAAACTGGCCTAAATTAAAAAGTCAGTATCGGCAAGAAGAACTTATTACAAAGATAAGAAATAAAGAAATTAAAACCTCTCTGCAAGTTGATACCCTATCGGGACTGCGTATTCCGCGCGTGGCCCTTCCAAAAGTTGAAGAATACGGGGAAGTTCTTCGTTTTCTTTATAAAGAAAATGTGCCAGGTGCGTTTCCTTATACAGCAGGTGTTTTTCCGTTTAAACGAAAAGGAGAAGATCCTAAGCGCCAATTCGCAGGCGAAGGAACACCAGAACGAACGAATCGCCGCTTTCACTATTTGTCAAAAGATGATGACGCTAAGCGTTTAAGTACAGCGTTTGATTCTGTAACGCTTTATGGAGAAAATCCGGATCCAAGGCCGGATATCTTCGGGAAAATTGGCGAAAGCGGCGTAAATGTCTGTACGCTTGATGATATGAAACTCTTGTATAAGGGATTTGATCTTTGCCATCCGTCGACTTCCGTTTCGATGACGATCAATGGGCCGGCTCCAATATTACTAGCTATGTTTATGAATACAGCTATCTGTCAGCAGGTGGAGAAGAAGGAAGAGGAGATGAAGCGTCCTTTAACAGAAGAGGAATACGAGGACGTAAAATCGGGTACGTTGAAACAAGTGAGAGGAACCGTTCAAGCGGATATTTTAAAAGAAGATCAAGGGCAAAATACGTGTATTTTTTCCACGGAATTTGCATTGAAAATGATGGGAGATATTCAGCAGTACTTTATTGACGAGAAAGTGCGCAACTATTATTCTGTTTCTATTTCAGGCTATCATATAGCTGAAGCAGGGGCTAACCCGATTTCTCAGCTCGCGTTTACATTGGCCAACGGCTTTACGTACGTGGAATATTACTTGAGTCGAGGCATGCACATTGATGATTTTGCTCCTAATTTATCGTTTTTCTTTAGTAATGGACTTGATCCTGAATACACAGTTATTGGACGTGTAGCGAGAAGAATCTGGGCAATTGTGATGCGTGATAAATACGGCGCGAATGAACGCAGTCAAAAGCTTAAGTATCATATTCAAACATCCGGCCGATCCCTTCATGCACAGGAAATTAACTTTAATGATATACGTACGACGCTACAAGCCTTAATGGCCCTTCATGACAACTGCAACTCTCTTCATACCAATGCGTATGATGAAGCAATTACAACACCGACAGAGGAATCTGTACGTAGAGCGATGGCCATTCAACTAATCATTACAAAAGAGCATGGACTAACTAAAAATGAAAATCCATTACAGGGCTCTTTTATTATTGATGAGCTAACAGACTTGGTAGAAGAAGCGGTATTGGCTGAGTTCCAACGCTTAAATGATCGAGGCGGCGTTTTAGGTGCGATGGAAATGCAGTATCAGCGAGGTAAGATTCAAGATGAATCGATGGAATATGAGATGCAAAAACATACGGGAGATTTACCTATTATAGGAGTAAATACGTATATTAATCCAAATGAAGAGGAAAATTCCTCAGTTGATGACATGCAGTTAGCCCGCGCATCAAAAGAAGAAAAAAATCATCAAATTAATCAGCTTCAGAAGTTTCAACAGCAGCATGAAGAAAAAAGAGAAGATGCGCTGAAAAGGTTAAAGAAAGCTGCAACAGAAGGAGAGAACATTTTCAAAGAGTTAATGGAGACCGTTAAAGTAGCCAGCTTAGGAGAAATTACGCGAGCTTTATATGAATGCGGTGGGCAATATCGTCGAAATATGTAATAATGTATCGTTAGTATATAGTGATATATTAAAAGCCGCGATGACCATTTTTGGTTATCGCGGCTTTTATAGACTTAACCCTAACGGACTCAGAATAACTGATGGTGAATTCCTTTTGGTCAAAGGATGCTGTTGGTATATCAAGTAGAATGTATTATAGTAATAAAATGTCTATTTTTTCGTTGTTTTATGCGAAATTCTCGAGAATTTTAGAAACGAGGCTAGCATAAATGTATTGAATTTGTTTATAATGAATGGTATGTATTTATTCGTTTCCATCATTTACACATATGATGAATTGATTTAATAGATTTTCGATATACATAGCCATAGAAAGGATGTGCCAGATTTGAGTTTAGCACAGTACTCAAAAACGGATTTAAAAGAAATGTCGATGATTGAGATTGCTTACGCGCTTCTAGAAGAAAAAACAGATCGTCAAGCAATGTCATTCCAAGAAATTATTGCTGAAATTAAAGCAGCAGCGGAAATGTCAGATCAAGAATTAAAAACGAGATTAGCTCAGTTTTATACAGATATTAATATTGATGGTCGCTTTTTAACAGTAGGGGACAACCACTGGGGTCTTCGTGGATGGTATCCTTTTGACCAGGCTGAAGAAGAAGTTATTCCGGTTGCAAAACCTAAAAAGAAAAAAGCGAAAAAAGCTGTTGTTGAAGAAGTTGAAGACTTTGATGATCTAGAAGAAGATTTAGATTATGAAGATGTTGACGATCTAGACGAAGAAGAAGATTTTGAAGACATCGACGAGCTAGAAGAAGATGAAGATGATCTTGCAGAAGACGATTTTGACGATTTAGAAGATGATCTAGACGATGATGAGGAAGATGAAGAAGACGATTATGAGGACGAAAAAGAAAAATAATCCTTCTTGACTTTTTCAAGCGAAGTAGGTAGAATCTTTTTTGGGCTCTTTAAACAAGCATTTAAAAAGTTTTTATTTAAAATAGACTATTGCTCCCAATCCAGTTTTGGTATTGGGAGCAATTTTTTTATTTTATGTATCAATGTTTTACACCCCGATATGTTCTTATAAATCCTTGATAGAAACTTTCTTTTGGTTCTTGAACGTTTCACATTCATAAGGTTTCTTATAATTTCGCATGCACAATGAATGAATTGTGATTGTTTATGTGAAAACTTTTAATATTGTACAGTTCAAATTATTTAGAGGGGGAAGTATAGATGACAAAGTATATTTTCGTAACAGGCGGTGTTGTATCATCTCTAGGAAAAGGGATTACAGCAGCTTCTTTAGGCCGTTTATTAAAAAACCGTGGGTTGAACGTAACGATTCAAAAGTTTGATCCATATATTAACGTAGACCCAGGAACAATGAGTCCATACCAACACGGTGAGGTATTCGTAACGGATGACGGCGCGGAAACAGACTTAGACTTAGGTCACTATGAGCGTTTTATCGATATCAACTTAAATCGCTACAGCAACGTAACAACAGGTAAAGTATATTCAACAGTATTGAAAAAAGAGCGTCGCGGTGATTATTTAGGCGGAACAGTTCAGGTTATTCCGCACATCACAAATGAAATTAAAGAACGCGTTTTCCGTGCAGGTAAAGAAACAAATGCGGACGTTGTTATTACTGAAATCGGCGGAACGGTAGGAGATATTGAATCACTTCCTTTCCTAGAAGCTATTCGTCAAATCAAAAGTGATATTGGCCGTGACAATGTTATGTATATCCACTGTACACTTGTGCCATATTTAAAAGCTGCTGGTGAAATGAAAACAAAACCAACACAGCATAGTGTAAAAGAATTACGTAGCTTAGGTATTCAGCCAAACGTAATCGTTGTTCGTACAGAAATGCCAATTTCTGAAGATATGAAAGATAAGCTAGCTTTATTCTGCGACATTGATCCAAAAGCAGTTATTGAGTGTGCAGACGCTGAAACATTATATGAAATTCCACTATCTCTACAAGAGCAGCACTTAGATCAAATCACATGCGATCACTTGAAATTAGATTGCAAAGAAGCAGAAATGACTGAGTGGAAAGCATTGGTTGAGAAAGTAAAAGGACTTTCAAATACGACAAAAATCGCATTGGTTGGTAAGTATGTAGAGCTTCAAGATGCTTATATTTCTGTCGTGGAAGCAATGAAACATGCTGGATATGCATTCGATGCAGATGTAAACATCAAGTGGGTAAATTCTGAATTTGTAACAAAAGAAAATGTTCAAGATTTACTTGGTGATGTAGATGGTATCTTAGTTCCAGGTGGATTTGGTGATCGTGGAATTGAAGGTAAAATTGTAGCAACACAATATGCACGTGAGCAAAAGGTTCCATTCTTAGGTATTTGCTTAGGTATGCAGCTGGCATCAGTTGAGTTTGCGCGTAATGTATTAGGCTTAGAAGGCGCACATTCAGCGGAAATTGCACCTGGAACAAATTATCCAATTATTGACTTATTACCAGAACAAAAAGACGTAGAGGACCTAGGCGGTACATTGCGTTTAGGACTATACCCTTGTAAATTGTCTGAAGATACGCTTGCATATGAAGCATATCAAGATGAAGTGGTATATGAGCGTCATCGTCACCGTTATGAATTTAATAACGAATACCGTCAACAAATGGAAGAGAAAGGCTTTATCTTCTCTGGTACAAGCCCAGACGGCCGTTTAATTGAAATTGTAGAGCTAAAAGACCACCCATGGTTCTTGGCTTCACAATTCCACCCAGAGTTTACTTCTCGTCCAACAAGACCGCAACCATTGTTCAGAGAATTTATTCGCGCATCAATGGAGTCAGGCCAAAACAAATAAGTGAAATAAAAAACACGCTGTCTTTAGACAGCGTGTTTTTTATTCATATTCTTCTACGATTTCTTTTAGTGTGAAAGTTAAACCGTAGTACGCGTATAAAGCGACCATCATTGCTGGAAAACCAAATCTTGAGCCGTCTTCTCCAGGAATAAGCGGCTTTAACAATTTTGTATCAATATGAGCATCTGCGAGTGCTGCTAAAGAAGGTTCGGCTATCTCTTTAGGAACAGCCGCAATGCTAACAAATGGAATATCCCGTTTCTTTAAACGTTCAGCTATTTCCATTGCTTTATTATCTGTTGAAAATCGAGAGACAAGCAGTACGCGATCAACGCTAGTCAGCTGATCTAATTCATGTAAAGGCAAAGCTTTTGCCTGACTTAAAGGTTCTGCACTGCTTAGTGCTTCAAGCGTAATGGCGTGCATTTCTTCTACACCATAAATATAGATAAATCCTTCTCCGACAGAGGCCTGTGCTAAAATACGCGCTGCATCTTCAAATTGGAATTCTTCTTGTTCTTCAATTCGTTTAAAAAAACCTGAAAGTTGAGTTGTGAAAATTTTAAGCATAGAATCTCCCTTCGATTTAAGCGGCTAAAGCCGTCTATCTACACATTATAACGAAAAAAGCTATCTGTATTCTATCTTGAAATGAGCTACAATGAAAGTAAAGTGCAATGAAGTTGGATGGATGACAAAAAAAGCTATGTTTTGTAACAATTTCTCTAATAAGCAGGGATTTTTGTTTTAAAGGCGAAATACATATGTTAGTTTTGTCTGTAGAAGAGGAATATAAAAGGTGGGATTATATTGGCAGAGAAAATTTTAATTGTTGATGATCAGTATGGTATACGTATTTTATTAACGGAAGTGCTGCAAAAAGAAGGCTATACGACATTTCAAGCGGCGAACGGCTTCCAGGCGATTGATATTACAAAAGAGCAAGCACCGGATCTTGTCTTATTAGATATGAAAATTCCAGGAATGGATGGAATTGAAATTTTAAAAAGGTTAAAGCAGCACGATGAAGCAATTAAAGTCATTATTATGACCGCTTATGGTGAATTGGATATGATTCAAGAAGCAAAAGATTTAGGAGCATTAACACACTTTGCAAAACCGTTTGATATTGATGAAATCCGAAAAGTTGTTAGGGAATATATACCAGTAAAGTCGAATTAAGGTTTTGGTAGGGTTTTCATCCTAACAAATTTTGAATATCAGCCTAAAAATGTTGCTGTTTTCATTGTTAGTTGGTATCCTAATTACTGTATTCATAATTCGACAATCTATTATGTAAAGATGCGCGTTGTTTCTACATGAAACACTCAATTCAAGAGCATACTATTTGAGTGTGCCTTTTGGTTAGCATCTAATCTAAGGTTGATTTTAAGGAGGATTTCAATATGCCTTTAGTATCAATGAAAGAAATGCTTATTACAGCAAAAGAACAAGGCTATGCAGTAGGTCAATTTAACTTAAATAACTTAGAGTTTACTCAAGCTATTCTTCAAGCAGCAAAAGAAGAAAACTCTCCAGTTATTCTTGGTGTATCTGAAGGTGCAGCACGCTACATGGGCGGTTTCAAAACTGTTGTAGCAATGGTTGAAGCTCTAATCGAAGATTATGACGTTCAAGTACCAGTTGCAATTCACTTAGACCACGGTTCAAGCTTTGAATCATGTGCAAAAGCAATCCATGCTGGATTCACTTCTGTAATGATCGATGCTTCTCACCATCCATTTGAAGAAAACATTGCAATTACTTCTAAAGTAGTTGAACTAGCTCACTTCCACGGAGTATCAGTAGAAGCAGAACTAGGAACTGTTGGTGGACAAGAAGACGACGTTATTGCTGAAGGCGTTATCTATGCAGATGCTAACGAGTGTGAAGAACTTGTTAACCGTACAGGTATCGATTGCTTAGCTCCAGCATTAGGATCAGTTCACGGACCATACAAAGGTGAACCAAACCTAGGTTTTGCTGAAATGAAAGAAATCGGAGATCGTACAGGCTTACCATTAGTTTTACACGGTGGAACTGGTATTCCAACAAAAGATATCCAAAAATCAGTTTCTTTAGGTACTGCTAAAATCAACGTAAACACTGAAAACCAAATTGCTTCAGCTAAAGCTGTTCGTGAAGTATTAGCTGCGCAACCTGAACAATATGATCCACGTAAATACTTAGGACCTGCTCGCGAAGCAATCAAAGAAACGGTTCAAGGTAAAATGCGTGAATTCGGTTCTTCTAACAAAGCATAATTTGAAATCTTCGGATTGCCTGTTTGCAGTTAGTTGATTCTGAAAAATAAAACCGTCTTATTTTTATTGTAAGGCGGTTTTATTTTTACTATAATTTTCTTATCATTCTGAATACATAACACAGGGGGATGGCATTCATGAAGTTTTTTATTGATACGGCTAATTTAGACGAAATTAAGGAAGCGCATTCATTGGGTTTGTTAGCGGGGGTTACAACAAATCCTAGTTTAGTAGCTAAAGAGAACATCACGTTTGAAGATCGTCTTCGTGAAATTACAGAGTTCGTTGAAGGGTCTGTAAGTGCAGAAGTGATTGCGCTTGATGCAGAAGGCATGATTCGCGAAGGAAAAGAGCTTGCTGCGATTGCGCCGAATATCACAATCAAGGTACCGATGACTCCAGATGGCTTAAAAGCAGTAAAAGAATTTACTAGTTTAGGTATTAAGACAAACGTTACGCTTATTTTCTCAGCTAACCAAGCGTTAATGGCAGCAAGAGCAGGTGCTACTTACGTATCGCCTTTCTTAGGAAGATTAGACGATATTGGTTTTAATGGTCTCGATTTAATCTCAGATATCGCAGATATTTTTGCGATTCATGACATTCCATCAGAAATTATTGCAGCATCTATTCGTCATCCGATGCACGTAACAGAAGCTGCAAAAAATGGAGCACATATTGCGACAATTCCTTACAAAGTTTTAATGCAATTGTTCAAACATCCGTTAACAAACGCAGGAATTGACCAATTTTTGGCAGATTGGGAAAAACGAAATGTCTAAACATGTATAAATTTGTGTGGCGTTTACCATCCTGACAGGTGAATGCCATATTTTTCTTTTATCTTGTCGAAACTATACATGATTTTTTCATTTTCGTGTACACTAGTAGGTAATAGGAAAAATAACCATTCTTTTAGGTATTCTTTGTACCAAAATTTTCCTCAATTACTAGGTGAGAAACTTTCTTTCACTAGAAGGGAGCTATAAATGGAAAAGTTAAAAATACAAGGTGGCTTTACCTTAAGTGGATCCGTCCGCGTCAGTGGTGCTAAAAATAGTGCCGTTGCGCTTATTCCAGCAACAATTTTAGCCGAGTCACCTGTTACAATTGAAGGTCTGCCCGATATTTCAGACGTGCAGTTATTAGGGGATTTAGTTGAAGAAATTGGTGGGAAAGTAACCATTGATAACGACGAATTAACAGTAGATCCATCCGGAATGGTTGCAATGCCTTTACCGAACGGAAAAGTAAAAAAATTACGCGCTTCTTATTATTTAATGGGGGCGATGTTGGGACGCTTTAAAAAAGCGGTAGTTGGGCTTCCAGGAGGCTGTTACCTTGGTCCTAGACCAATCGATCAGCACATTAAAGGCTTCGAAGCTCTTGGCGCTAAAGTAACAAATGAGCAAGGAGCCATTTACATTCGAGCTGAGGAACTGATTGGTGCTCGAATTTATTTAGACGTTGTTAGCGTAGGAGCAACAATCAATATTATGCTCGCTGCTGTAAGAGCAAAAGGGCGTACCGTTATTGAGAATGCTGCTAAAGAGCCTGAAATTATTGATGTAGCTACGTTGCTGACAAGTATGGGTGCCCGTATTAAAGGTGCAGGTACGGATGTTATTCGAATTGATGGAGTAGATCAATTAAAAGGATGCCGTCATTCCATCATTCCAGACCGAATTGAAGCAGGCACGTATATGATCATGGGAGCGAGTATGGGAAAAGAAGTTGTTGTGGACAACGTTATCCCTCAGCATTTGGAGTCATTAACGGCTAAAATGCGTGAAATGGGTATTCATATCGAAACAAGCTCAGATCAAATTCTTGTAGCGACTCGTCAGCTATTGAAGCCCGTAGATATTAAGACGCTAGTATATCCAGGTTTTCCAACTGATTTACAGCAGCCATTTACGACGCTTCTAACAAGAGCGTCTGGTACAAGCGTTGTGACAGATACAATTTACGGTGCAAGGTTTAAGCATATTGATGAGCTGAGACGAATGAATGCATCTGTTAAGGTAGAAGGACGTTCTGCTATTATTAATGGTCCCATTCACTTACAAGGTGCACGTGTGAAAGCGTCGGACTTACGAGCAGGAGCAGCTCTCGTAACGGCTGGCTTAATGGCCAAAGGGATTACAGAGGTAACGGGTTTAGAGCACATTGACCGAGGTTACAGCCATTTAGTAGACAAGCTATCGGATTTAGGGGCAATGATTTGGCGTGAAGAGATGACTCAAGAGGAAATTGAGCAATTTCAAAATTCATAAAGGCAAATCGGTGCCACAGTCATGAAAGCAAAGTTTAGAAATGAGCTTTTTAATAAGCTACACAGGCGTAGGAGCGTTCTTCTATCTCTGTGTAGCTTATATATTTATGAATAGGGTAAATAGATAAAAAGGGAAGCTAAAAGGTAAATTTCACTTCTTATTTTAACGTCCAGTTTATTTCCTTTAATGTGAAATTATGAAAAGGTTTTCCTCGCTTCTCGTAAGCTATTAAATTTCCTTTTTTTTATTCATCTTCTAAAGTAAAAAAAGATTGATTAAAAAGATAGAAAAAGGTTAGAATATAAATTGCTACGTTAAATTTATCAAGATAATATAAATGGTTTTATGTCGGAATTATTCTTCTAAAAGTGTATAGTTAATCAATTGATTCTACTTATTATACTTCAAAGGTTATATTCTCCATTTTCACAGATTTATTCCATCCATATCATCTCTCAATTTTATATTTGAATTTAATATGGGAGGAACGGTTAAAAATTATTCATTATAAAGCGTGGTGTCCTAATGAACTTAACATTATCCAGTTTAGAAAATATGAAATTAAAAGAGCTGTATGAACATGCTCGTGAGTATAAAGTTTCGTACTATAGTAAATTAACGAAAAAAGAACTTGTCTTTGCTATTTTAAAGGCTCAAGCTGAACAAGATGGGCTTTTATTTATGGAAGGCGTTCTTGAAATTATTCAGTCAGAAGGATTCGGTTTCCTACGACCAATTAACTATTCACCGAGTTCAGAAGATATTTATATCTCAGCTTCACAAATTCGTCGCTTCGATCTGCGTAATGGAGACAAGGTATCGGGGAAAGTTCGTCCTCCAAAAGAAAATGAGCGTTACTACGGATTATTACATGTAGAAGCGGTAAACGGAGAAGATCCGGAAACGTCAAAAGATCGCGTGCATTTTCCAGCGCTAACGCCTATTTATCCAAATGAACAAATGCTGCTAGAAACTCAGCCAAGAAGTTTCTCTACGCGTATTATTGACTTGATTTCACCAATTGGATTTGGGCAAAGGGGACTAATTGTTGCGCCGCCAAAAGCAGGTAAAACGATGCTGTTAAAAGAAATTGCCAATAGCATTACAACGAATCATCCTGATGCAGAATTGATTGTTCTTCTTATTGATGAGCGTCCTGAGGAAGTGACGGACATTGAGCGTTCGGTTGACGGTGATGTTGTCAGTTCTACATTTGACGAAGTGCCAGAAAACCACATTAAAGTAGCGGAACTTGTACTTGAACGTGCGATGAGATTAGTCGAACACAAAAAAGATGTTGTCATTTTGATGGATAGCATCACAAGACTTGCTCGTGCTTATAACTTAGTTATTCCACCGAGCGGTCGTACACTATCAGGGGGTATTGACCCGGCTGCTTTTCACCGTCCAAAACGATTCTTTGGAGCTGCTCGTAACATTGAAGATGGAGGCAGCTTAACCATTCTAGCAACAGCCTTAATTGATACAGGCTCTCGTATGGATGATGTTATTTATGAAGAATTTAAAGGTACAGGTAACATGGAACTGCATCTAGATCGTTCACTAGCTGAAAAACGTATCTTCCCTGCGATTGACATTCGTCGCTCAGGCACACGTAAAGAAGAGCTGCTAATTCCAAAAGAGCATTTAGACCACTTATGGGCAATTCGTAAATCAATGGCAGATGCTCCTGATTTTGCAGAAAAATTCTTAAAACGTTTACGTCAAACAAAGACAAATGAAGAATTCTTCTCGATGTTAACGGAAGAGAAAAAAACGCTTCTAGCAAATAAACGATAAGTTATAAAACATGTGGTTGCAAAAGCATACAACCCTTGTTATAATTTCATCATGTGTGTTGATAAAGTACACAGTGAAATAGTTATTATTTCATCACTATCTTTATCAATAAACTCTGTTTCAGAATGATTCAGGGCGGAAGGAGATGAAACGAATGAAAACAGGAATTCATCCAAACTATAAAACAGTTATGGTTAAATGTACTTGCGGAAACGAATTTGAAAGTGGTTCTGTAAAAGAAGAGATCCGCGTTGAGACTTGTTCTGAATGTCACCCATTCTACACTGGTCGTCAAAAATTCGCTGAAGCTGGTGGCCGTGTTGATCGCTTCAACAAAAAATACGGTCTTAAATAATCACATTGTCGAAACAAACAGGCAAGTAGCTTAACTTCTTGCCTGTTTTTTTGCTTATAAAAGTAGAAAAACAGTGTCTGCTTGATAAAAAAGTGGGTACTTTATCATAGGAATAAGATCTACATAGAAGACGTAGATTAAGTTAGTAGCGGTTCGCTCAGAAACGGAACGAGAAGAAGGGAGAGTCCCGCAGTGGTGTACGTAATGAAACAAAGCGGTTGGATAGAAGTAATTTGTGGCAGTATGTTTTCAGGGAAATCAGAAGAGTTAATTCGACGTGTGCGCCGCACGCAGTTTGCTAAACAAAAAGCACAAGTGTTCAAGCCTGCAATCGATAATCGATATAGCGAAGAAGCGGTTGTTTCACATAACGGTACATCTGTTATGGCTTATTCAATCTCGGCATCGCGCGATATTTTAAAGCGAGTAGATGAAGAGACAGACGTAGTAGCGATAGATGAAGTACAGTTTTTTGACACAGATATTTTAGAAATTGTTCAATCTTTAGCGGATCAAGGCTTTCGTGTGATTGTAGCGGGGTTAGATCAAGACTTCAAAGGTGAACCTTTTGGACAAATGCCGCAGTTAATGGCTATTGCAGAGTCGGTAACAAAGCTACAGGCTGTGTGCGCTTCATGTGGCTCTCCTGCGAGCCGTACGCAGCGTTTGATTAACGGTGAGCCTGCTTCTTATGACGACCCTATTATTTTAGTCGGTGCGTCTGAATCGTACGAACCAAGATGTCGTCATTGCCACGTTGTGCAAAAGTCTAAAGGACAAGCGGTGTCTGTGGACTCAAGCGAAATGGTCGAAAAATAAAGCAAGAATTTTATGATGATAAAAACAGAACGCGCAGTTCTGTTTTTTTGTTCATATACGTGTATTAACAAGGTTTTGACTCTATTTTAAAGCTATACTATAATTACAATGTTATGGATAAAGAATGAGGTGAATGACGTGTTTGATCGTTTAGAAGCGGTAGAGGCGCGCTATGAGAAGTTAAACGAACTTCTGAGTGACCCTGAGATCGTAAACAACCCCTCTAAGTTGAGAGAATATTCGAAGGAACAATCAGATATACAACAAACGGTAGCGGCTTATCAGGAATACAAAGATGTAAAAGAGCAGTTATCAGAAGCGAAAACGATGCTTGAAGATAAGCTTGATGCGGATATGCGTGACATGGTAAAAGAAGAAATTGCCGAGTTAGAAACGCAGCAAGAAGAGCTAGTTGAAAAGCTACGTATTTTATTAATTCCAAAAGATCCAAACGATGATAAAAACGTAATCATGGAGGTTCGTGGAGCGGCTGGTGGAGATGAAGCAGCATTATTCGCAGCTAATTTGTACCGCATGTATTCGCGCTTTGCTGAATCCCAAGGCTGGAAAACAGAAGTAATGGAAGCAACGACTACTGGAGTAGGCGGTTATAAAGAAATTATCTTTATGATTAACGGTAAAGGTGCGTACTCAAAGATGAAATTTGAAAACGGTGCACACCGTGTTCAACGAGTTCCTGAAACAGAATCAGGCGGTCGTATTCATACATCTACAGCGACGGTAGCATGTCTTCCTGAAGCGGAAGAAGTCGAAGTGGACATTCATGAAAAAGACATCCGTGTAGATACATTTGCTTCAAGTGGACCTGGTGGCCAAAGTGTTAATACGACGATGTCAGCCGTTCGTTTAACGCATTTACCAACAAATACAGTGGTATCATGTCAAGATGAAAAGTCTCAAATTAAAAATAAAGAAAAAGCAATGAAAGTATTGCGTGCTCGCGTGTACGATAAGTTCCAGCGAGAAGCACAAGCAGAGTACGATGCAACGCGCAAACAAGCAGTTGGATCTGGAGATCGCTCCGAGCGTATCCGTACGTATAACTTCCCGCAAAATCGCGTAACGGACCACCGTATTGGTCTGACGATTCAAAAGCTAGATCAAATCTTAGAAGGCAAGCTTGATGAAATTATCGATGCATTAGTCATGGAAGACCAAGCGCGCCGAATGGAAGATTCGAACTAATGAAAGTATTTGAAGCCCTTAAGTGGGCTTCTTCTTTTTTGAAAGAGGCAAAGCGAGATGAAAACGCGGGAGAACTCTTGCTTCGCCATCACTTGCAGATGACGAGAACTCATTTGCTAGGTGCTCTGCAGGAAGAACTAGAAGAAGAAATTCTAAAAAGATTTGAACAAGATGTCCATGCTCATAAAGCAGGTATGCCTGTACAATATCTAATCGGGACAGAAGAATTTTACGGGCGTTCATTTATTGTAAACGAACATGTATTAATTCCAAGACCCGAAACGGAAGAGCTGGTATACGGAATGATTTCTCGAATAAAAAAAGAATTTCAACACCAGCCTATTGAGCTTTTAGATATTGGAACGGGAAGTGGGGCAATTGCTATCACTTTAGCTTTGGAGCTTGACAGAGTGGAAGTTACAGCAACAGATATAGCTATAGAATCTTTAAGCGTAGCTAAAGAAAATGCTCAAAACCTGGACGCTGCTGTCATATTTATACAGGGAGATCTATTACAACCATTTTTATTATCGAATCAGAAATTTGATGTAATTGTGTCTAATCCGCCTTATATTCCAGCAGATGATGAGTTGTCCACAGTGGTAAAAGATCATGAGCCAAACCGAGCTCTTTTTGGTGGAAAAGATGGCCTGGATTTTTATCGACGTTTCATGGAAGAGCTGCCATATGTGACGAAGTCAAATAGTATTATTGGATTTGAAGTCGGGGCCGGACAGACAAAAGATGTAGCTGAGATGCTGCAAAAAACGTTTCCGACAGCTTTTGTAGAATGTGTATATGATATTAATGGAAAAGATCGAATGGTTTTTGCACAACTTCGCGAGAACTAAAAAAATCAGAGGGAATGATTTTCCCTTTGATTTTTGAAAATCATGCATTTTTTTACTAAATTACTAGTTTAAGATATCTTACTTTCGGCCATACTGTTCCTATGAAAGGGCGGTGGCCGAAATGAAGAAATATGCTATCATTTATTTTATTTTATTAATTATTGGAGCAAATGCTCAACTTATATATACACATAACCAAGTGCAGGCAGATCAGCCTGCAGTCATTCCAGACGAGGCAATTCGACTGCGCATTTTAGCAAACAGCGACGGTGAAAAAGACCAGTACGTAAAACGTCTGATTCGTGACCGCGTGAACGAACAAATCACAGAATGGGTAAAAAATTTAACATCTGTAACTGTAGCTCGAAAAACAATTAAAGAAAATTTGCCGGCGCTTGAAACAATTGCGAAAGAAGTGCTAAAAGAAGAAGGCGTAAATGAATCTGTTCATGTTAAATTCGGAAAAGTAGAGTTTCCTACTAAGTTGTACGGTCAGTTCTT
This sequence comes from Priestia sp. VA7, assembly GCF_055710015.1. NCBI lineage: Bacteria > Bacillati > Bacillota > Bacilli > Caryophanales > Bacillaceae > Priestia > Priestia sp. VA7. The sequence continues at coordinate 236,644 of NZ_JBVQPN010000005.1, read as the reverse complement.
GTATCCAGCAGGTGAGTATGAAGCCGTGCTTATTACTCTTGGCAAAGGAGAGGGAGCAAACTGGTGGTGCGTACTATTTCCTCCTTTATGCTTCTTAGATTTCTCAAACGGGGAAGCGGTAAAAGCGCCGGAGCCATCTGAAGAAGAGCCAAAGGAAGAAAAAGAGAAACCAGCAGCTTCTGAATCAAAATCTGCAGACAAAACAGATGACAAATCGGCTGAAAGTAAAGAACCCGCAGTGAAAACAGAAATTCAATCTGCAACTATTACATCGGATTCTATTGAGCAGAAAGCTGAGGAACCTTCTCAACCAACAGTATCTTCTACAGAAGTAATTGCAAAAGATACAAGCAGCACAGTAAAAAAAGAAACAAGTGCTAAGGCTGAAAAAAAGGAAAGTAAAGAAGCTGAAAAATCTGTTTCATCTAAGAAAAAAGCTGATTCTAAATCAAAAGAAGATTCCGTAGAAGTTAAGTTTTTTGTAGTAGAATGGGTATCGTCAGTATTTAATTAATAGAATCATTAAAAATAAAATTCAGTTCTACTTTTTTTAATCATCTCATAGATTTGTTACTAGAAAACAAGTTGAGGTGATTAAAATGAGAGAACAATTAAAAATTGCTAGTGAAAATGATTATATTCGAATTGAGCAGTTCTTACAAAAAGCGGGCATCAGCACAGCTGGCGTGGAAGAGCATATTCATCAATTTGTCATAATGGAAAATGAAGAAGGCGAGCTGCTAGCAACAGTTGGGTTTGAAAAAGAAGGTATGGATGGAATTCTCCGCTCCCTTGTCGTGTCTCCTTCTTTAATGCAATCTGATATTCTGCTGCTATTTAAAAGCATCGTCCAGCTGGCTCAAAAGCATGGCGTGAAGCAACTATATTTACTAACAAATAAGGCATCTTCTCTACATTTTTTTCAAATGATGAATTTTCAGCAAACATCTTACAGTGCACTGCCTGAGTTGTTAAAAGAACATTCTTATTTAAAAAAGTTACCAAACCCTCGGGATGTCTATGTGATGTGTTATGCAGCTAGTTAAAAGAAAATGTGGATAAATCATTTTGATTGGGTATCCACAATGTTATTCACAAAAACATAAGCTTTATCCACATTTTGTGGATAAAGCTTGTTTGTTGATATAATGAATGCAGGTATTTTACTATCTTTGATACATATTGTACTTTAAAGTAAAAAAAACCTAGATATAGAAAGAAAAAGGAGTTGAAGAAGATGGAAACTAAGTTATGGGTTGTGGATAATTTTACGAACGAAAAAGATATTTATCCACAGATAGAAGAAGCAGCAGATTTGCTGCGCAATCACGAAGTGGTTGCTTTTCCTACAGAGACGGTGTATGGACTAGGAGGAGATGCAACATCGGATAAAGCTGTGGATAAAATTTTTGCAGCGAAAGGACGTCCTAGTGATAACCCTCTTATTGTTCATATTGGAGATAAAGAGCAGCTTCATACATTTGTAGAGTCGATTCCTTCAAAAGCAGAGAAAGTGATTGATGCTTTTTGGCCGGGTCCCCTTACAGTAATATTGCCCAAAAAAGATCGAGTTTCAGATAAGGTTACGGCTGGTTTAAACAGCATTGCAGTGAGAATGCCATCACATCCGGTAGCCCTCGCATTATTAAAAAAAGTGGCTTTGCCTATCGCAGCTCCTAGTGCAAACCTTTCCGGTAAGCCAAGTCCCACTCTAGCTCATCATGTGATGAATGATTTAGAAGGGCGTATTAGCGGAGTTGTAGATGGAGGAGCAACAGGGGTAGGAGTAGAGTCGACTGTCCTTGATTGTACTGAAGAGATTCCTATTATTTTACGTCCGGGCGGCATTACTCAGAAAGAGTTGGAAAATGTCATTGGTCCCGTAAAAGTAGATCGAGCGTTACTAAGTGATAAAGAAGCGCCAAAATCTCCAGGTATGAAATACACGCATTACGCACCTGATGCACCGCTTGTCATTGTTGACGGCAGTTCAGATTTTTTCCAATCTATTATCGATCGCTATAAAGATCAGGGTAAGCGAGTGGGGGTATTAACGACATCTGAACATGAAGATGCGTATAAAGCGGATGCGGTTATCACATGTGGATCTCGTTCAAATTTAGAGACGGTTGCTAGCCACTTATACGAGTCGCTTCGTTCATTTAATGAGTGTGACGTAGATGTTATCGTTAGTGAAAGTTTTTCTGAAGAAGGAGTCGGTCATGCCGTTATGAACCGATTAATGAAAGCTGCAGGACATCACGTGATTAAGCAATAAAATTCATCTTCTAAACCTTTTCGAATGTGCATATTTTGAAATAGGAGCACGTCCGAGGAGGGTAAAGATGAATGTATCTCAGTTAATTAGTGAAATGATCACATTAGTCATTATGGCGTTTGCCTTAGGAATGGATGCTTTCTCAGTTGGTTTGGGAATGGGATTAATTCGTTTACGCTTTCGCCAAATTTTCTACATTGGTGTTGTTATCGGTGTATTTCATATTTGGATGCCGCTGTTAGGCATGTTTATTGGACGACTTTTGTCTGATAAACTTGGAATGTTTGCTACCTATGGCGGTGGAATTTTATTGTTGATTCTTGGGGCTCAGATGATTTATTCATCCTTTAAGCATGACGATACGCCGTTTATCAAACCAGTTGGCTTTGGACTGTTATTTTTTGCGCTCAGCGTGAGTCTAGATAGTTTTTCTGTTGGACTTAGCTTAGGTATTTTTGGGGCAAGAACGTTTTTGACCATTATTGTTTTTGGCGTAGTGAGTATGCTATTAACTTGGTTAGGATTGCTGCTAGGCAGAAGAGTACAAGGTTGGATTGGTTCATATAGTGAGGCACTGGGCGGGAGCATTTTATTAGCTTTTGGAATCAAATTGTTATTACCTTTTTAACTATATATAAATAGGTAAAGGATCATGACCATGCAGGTTATGGTCTTTTTTTGCTTCTTTTGGATTGTAGTGATAAAAGAAGGAAAGCGAAGTCGTTTTTTCGAGATGCATGAAGCGATAATCGATAAAAAAATACCTGAAAAAGCTAACTGGATTTATGCAGGCAATAGAGATACAATAGGGTGGAATATCAACATAGTCGAACATAGTGAAAGCAAGGGAGGATGTATCTTGAAAAACATCTTATTTGTATGTACAGGAAACACGTGCCGCAGCCCTATGGCAGAAGCGTTGCTCAAAGCTAAAGAGATAGATGGAATAAACGTGAAGTCTGCAGGCGTATTCGCTTCAAATGGAAGTGAAGCTTCTGTTCATGCACAAGTTGCCCTTCACCAGAAAGGCATAGCTTGTTCTCATGCTTCGGCAGCATTAACGGAAGAACAATTGATGTGGGCTACTTATATTTTTACGATGACGGAGCAGCATAAAATGCTGATTTTGAACCAAGCTCCATACGTAAGTGATAAATTATTTACGCTAAAAGAATTTGCCGACGAGCAAGGTGAAGTATCTGATCCGTTTGGCGGATCATTACAGACGTACGAACAGACTTTAGAAGAGTTAGAGCGTATGATTAACAAAATAGTCGACAAATTATAAAAGGTCCCATAAATTTTTGCTGACTTAAAATGAACAGAAATTTAATATAAGACGAAGGTACGTATGAGGAGGAAACAAAGATGAAAGTAGCTATTGCATCTGACCACGGCGGTATAAATTTGCGACAGGAAATTATCTCTTTAATGGAAGAATTAAATATTGAATATGTGGATTTAGGGTGTGAATGCACAGCGTCCGTAGACTATCCGGATTATGCACTGCCCGTTGCTCAAAAAGTGGCGAGCCAAGAAGTAAGTCGAGGCATTCTTATTTGTGGAACAGGCATCGGTATGAGTATAGCAGCTAATAAAGTAAAAGGAATTCGCTGTGCTCTAGTGCATGATACGTTTAGTGCAAAAGCGACAAGAGAACATAATGATAGCAACATTTTGGCAATGGGTGAACGTGTCATTGGGCCGGGACTTGCACGTGAAATTGCGAAAATTTGGTTAATGACAGAATTTGAAGGCGGCCGACATGAAAATCGCGTGAATAAAATTAAACAGTATGAGCAGCAAAGTGATGCAACATTAACTGTATAATGTGAACGTATTCAATGAAAGAAAGGAAGAAAAACGTGTCTGAACTTACGAAATGGAAAGAGCAGTTGGAAACAGTTCTATCTGATTTTTTAGCACAAGTGCAGTTGTCTTCAGAACATACACTTGTCATTGGATGCAGTACAAGCGAGGTAATTGGTGAAAAAATAGGAACCGCAGGCGTAATGGAAGTCGCAGAAATGATTTTTGATACACTATCAGATTTTCGAAAAAAGACGGGTGTTCACTTAGCATTTCAATGCTGTGAACATCTCAATCGAGCACTGGTAGTAGAAAGAGAATTAGCTCGCAAAGAGCGTTTAGAAATGGTTAGTGTTGTGCCTATTCATAAAGCAGGCGGAGCGATGGCTACACAGGCCTATGGCCAGCTTAAAGATCCTGTTTTGGTAGAGTTTATTAAAGCTGATGCCGGTATTGATATTGGAGATACATTCATTGGTATGCATTTAAAGCATGTCGCAGTACCCGTTCGTTGTACGTTAAACGCAGTTGGACACGCTCATGTTACTTTAGCAAAGACGCGTCCAAAACTAATTGGTGGAATGAGAGCGTTTTACGAACTTTCGTAATTAAATATATTAAAATAATACACATTTTTTCTTTTTTATTCTAAATAAATCATGTTACAATGTAGTTGAATCAACAAATAACGAACATTGCGAATACGAAATGAGGAGAGGATTTTGATGGAGAAACAACTAATGCAACAAGATCCAGCAGTTTATAATGCGATCAAGGATGAATTACAAAGACAACGTACTAAGATTGAGCTAATTGCTTCAGAAAACTTTGTAACAACAGCGGTAATGGAAGCACAAGGTTCAGTTTTAACAAATAAATATGCTGAAGGCTATCCAGCTAAACGTTACTACGGTGGTTGTGAACACGTAGACGTAGTAGAAGACTTAGCTCGTGATCGTGCAAAAGAAATTTTCGGAGCAGAGCACGTGAATGTTCAACCTCACTCAGGTGCACAAGCAAACATGGCTGTATATTTCACAGTTTTAGAGGCTGGAGACACAGTACTTGGTATGAATTTATCGCACGGCGGTCACTTAACGCACGGAAGTCCTGTTAACTTTAGTGGTGTTCAGTATAATTTCATTGAATATGGCGTAGATCGTGAAACACATCGCATTAACTACGATGATGTATTAGAAAAAGCTCGTACACATAAACCAAAATTAATTGTGGCTGGTGCAAGCGCATATCCGCGCGCAATCGACTTCAAGCGTTTCCGTGAAATCGCTGATGAAGTAGGAGCTTATTTAATGGTAGACATGGCTCACATTGCTGGTCTAGTAGCTGCAGGACTTCATCAAAATCCTGTGCCACATGCTCATTTCGTTACAACTACAACACATAAAACACTGCGCGGACCACGCGGCGGTATGATTTTATGTAAAGAAGAATTTGCGAAAAAGATTGATAAGTCAATCTTCCCTGGTATTCAAGGTGGTCCATTGATGCATGTTATCGCTGCAAAAGCAGTAGCATTTGGTGAAGCATTACAAGATGAATTTAAGCACTATGCTCAAAATATCATCGATAATGCTAATCGTTTAGCAGAAGGATTAAAGAAAGAAGGATTTGCTCTTGTATCTGAAGGAACAGACAATCACCTTGTGTTAATCGACGTAAGCTCAATGAATTTGACAGGCAAAGTGGCTGAAAAAGCGCTTGATGATGTAGGTATTACAACAAACAAAAATACAATTCCTTATGATGAGCAAAGCCCATTTGTAACAAGCGGTATCCGTATTGGTACAGCTGCGGTTACAACTCGCGGATTTGGCTTAGAAGAGATGGATGAAATTGCTTCTATCATCGGATTAACGCTTAAAAATATTGAAGATGAAGAAAAGCTAGCTGAAGCTAAAACACGCGTTGAAGCTTTAACAAGCAAGTTTGAAATGTATAAATCACTGTAAAAGAGACAGGCCTTTGTGCCTGTTTTTTTATGGAGAAAGTGGTAGCAATTCAATCATTTTTTGAATAATGCTTGAACTCAAAAACTTTTTTCTGTAAAATGAATGCAATGTATAAATTTAATTAGCAAGAGATATGTTTTTACTAGTACGTACCATTCAATTCGTTGAATGGTATTTTAATGTGTACATCTTTATATATAAGGAGAGATATCAATGGGCAAAGTATACGTATTTGATCACCCGCTTATTCAACACAAATTAACTTACATACGCGATGTAAAAACGGGAACGAAAGAGTTTCGTGAATTAGTTGATGAAGTGGCAAGCTTAATGGCTTTTGAAGCGACACGTGATTTACCGCTAGAAGACGTTGAAATTGAAACACCGGTTTGCAAAACAAAGTCAAAAGTTATTGCAGGGAAAAAGCTTGGTATCGTTCCAATTCTTCGTGCTGGTATCGGCATGGTAGATGGATTTTTAAAACTAATGCCAGCTGCTAAAGTTGGACACGTTGGCTTATATCGTGATCCAGAAACATTACAGCCTGTTGAATATTATGTAAAGCTGCCTAATGATGTAGAAGAGCGTGACTTTATTGTAGTAGATCCTATGCTTGCAACAGGAGGGTCAGCTGTAGAAGCAATCAACTCTCTTAAAAAAAGAGGCGCTAAAAACATTAAATTTATGTGTTTAATTGCTGCTCCTGAAGGCGTGGAAATCGTAAAAGAAGCACACCCTGACGTAGATATTTACATTGCGGCATTAGATGAAAAATTAAATGACCATGGATATATTGTTCCAGGTTTAGGTGATGCAGGGGATCGTTTATTCGGTACAAAATAATTTGTAGATTCGGGTGATGAACATGAAGCAGCCAATTAAAGTAATGACGATATTCGGGACAAGACCAGAAGCAATTAAAATGGCCCCTCTAGTGCTAGAGCTTAAAAAGCGACCGGAGGAGTTCGAAGCGATTGTTACGGTAACGGCTCAGCACCGTGAAATGTTAGACCAAGTATTGAGCATTTTTGACATTCAGCCTGACTATGACCTTAACATTATGAAAGATCGCCAAACTCTTATGGACGTAACGACCAGAGGATTAGAAGGTTTGGACGACGTAATGAAAAAAGTAAAGCCGGACATCGTACTTGTACACGGCGATACAACTACGACGTTTATTGCCGGACTAGCAGCTTTTTATAATCAAATTCAGGTAGGACATGTTGAAGCAGGTTTGCGCACATGGAATAAATATTCTCCATATCCGGAAGAAATGAACCGTCAGCTTACAGGCGTTCTCGCTGATTTGCACTTTGCTCCGACAGATAAGTCTGCAGCTAATTTGCAAGCAGAGAATAAAAAAGAAGAGCGAATCTTTGTGACTGGAAACACAGCTATCGATGCGTTAAAAACGACAGTAAAAGAGACATATGAGCATGAAGTGTTAACGAAATTGGGAGATGATCGTCTTATTTTATTAACGGCGCATCGACGCGAAAATTTAGGCGAACCAATGAAAAACATGTTCCGTGCTGTTAAACGTATTGTGGATGAACATGAAGATGTGCAAGTTGTGTATCCTGTTCATTTGAATCCGGTAGTTAGAGAAACAGCAAACGATATCTTAGGAAATGATCCACGCATTCATTTAATTGAACCGTTAGATGTAATTGACTTTCATAACTTCGCTGAGCGCGCTCATATTATTTTGACAGATTCGGGCGGTGTTCAAGAAGAAGCTCCTTCATTAGGCGTACCTGTATTGGTACTTCGTGATACAACAGAGCGACCGGAAGGAATTGAAGCAGGAACGCTCAAACTAGCAGGAACGGAAGAAGAAACAATTTATACGCTAGCAAAAGAGCTGTTAATAGATGAAGACGTATATAAGCAAATGTCACAAGCATCGAATCCTTATGGAGATGGCTTAGCTTCTAAACGTATTTGTGATGCTATTAGCTACTATTTCAACCGCCGTGAAAACAGACCGGAAGCTTTTAATCCACTTTCGTAAGATTTCTAAACACCTTTCACATGAAAAGTGTCTCTTTGAGACACGATAGTGTGAGAGGTGTTTTTTTATGTGGATTAAATGGTTAATGATTAGCTTTATATTAGGGAGCGGGGGAGGGCAAATGTCGTTCAATCCGATATTTCCTTCTATAAAACAAGAAATGAATCATCAGGAAAAATCAATAATTGTCATGGTTGAAAAAGAAAAATTCGCGGAATTTAAAAATCAGCTACAAAAAAATTATCCTAATATAAAGATTAAGAGCGAATTTCACACGGTATTTACAGGACTTTCATTAAACGGCTCCATCTCGGATTTGGAAAAACTATCTCATAATCCTTCTATTATTGGTTCACATTCTATTAAAAACTACCAGGTTGCAGAAGAAAATAGCGTAACCTTCATTGGCTCAGAACAGGTAAGGGGCTTATTTGATACTTATAATCGGCGCTTAACAGGAAAAGGGATCAAAGTAGGCATCATCGATACGGGTGTTGATTATTCTCATCCCGATTTAAAACAAACCTACAGGGGAGGGTATGATGTAATAGATAAAGATTATGAGCCGATGGAAACCACTCGGGAGCAAGGAGAGCCTACTCTGCATGGCACTCATGTAGCTGGTATTATTGCAGCAAATGGAAATATTAAAGGTGTAGCACCTCAAGCGGAGATCTACGCATACCGAGCTCTTGGACCTGGTGGAGCTGGAACGTCTGAAAGTGTTATTCTAGCTATCGAAAAAGCAATTCAAGATGATGTAGATATTATTAATTTATCATTAGGAAATGATGTGAATGGCCCTGATTTACCAACAAGCTTAGCGTTAGATCGAGCTGTTGAAAAAGGAATTGTAACGGTTACATCCAGCGGCAATTCAGGTCCAGGTTTATGGACTGTGGGCTCTCCAGGTACAGCGGGAAAAGCTATTTCGGTTGGCGCTTCTGTTTCCCCGACAACAGTTCAATTTCTAACAATTGGATTTAGCAAAGAAAAAATTATGATGGCGCCAGTAGAAGGGTCTCGTCCATGGACGTTTAATCAAACGCTGCGTGTAATAAATGAAGAATACTTCAAAGAGCAAAAGCATGCGTTGGGTAACGTCATTTTGCTAAAAGCAGAAGGAAATGTGGTTGAAAAAAAGATTAAACAAGCTGAACAGGCAGGAGCAAAAGCCGTTATTTTATATAGTCCGACTGAAAAAAGCATAATCGGTAAACTACAAGAGTCAGTAAATATTCCAGTGATATGGATAAGTAAAAAAAACGGTGATACCATTAGTCAATACATTCAGTCTCAACAGCCATACTTACGTACTGGCAAGCAAGTGGTGCAAGACTTGCTCACATCTTTCAGTTCAAGAGGACCTGTAACGACTACTTGGGGAATCAAGCCGGACGTCGTCGCACCTGGTTACTTCATTAATAGTACAGTTCCTGGGGGATATGAACGCATGCATGGAACAAGTATGGCTGCGCCCCATGTAGCTGGAGCGTGCGCTCTTATTTTACAAGCTCACCCGAACTGGTCTCCTGAACAAGTCAAAGCTTCATTGATGAACACAAGTAAAGTAATGCAGCAGCTAAATGGTCAAACGTATCGCGTATATGAACAAGGAGCTGGGAGAATTCAAATAGCAAAAGCTGTCACAGCAGACTCTTTATTTTATCCATCTTCTTTATCTTTCGGTATTTTTACGCGCCCATCAAAGAAAGTCTTATCATTTAAAATTGATAACCAGTCTGATAAAGCAAAAACGTATCGCTTAAACGTTCCGAGAAGGGATGAAGGAGTGAACTGGGATGTTCCATTACCCGTCACGGTGCAGCCCCATCAGACAAAAGAAATAGCTGTCACTTTATCGGTGCAGACCCGTTTTAAAAATAAAGGTATATATGACGGATATTTGGAAATAAATGATTCACGTGAAACATTTTCGATTCCTTATATGTACATGGTTAGCATTCCAGATTATCCTCGTATCATGGGATTGCAAGTAGCAGCGGAAAAAGAGAAAAATACTTATAGCTATGAACTGTTTTTGCCTGAAGGAGCAGATGAGTTAGGCGTTGCTCTTTTTGATAAGCAGTCTTTACAGTTTATATCGTATTTAGATGTTGACGTTGATGTAGAAAGAGGCATGAGAAAACGGAAAATAACGATCGATGAATCGCTTGTACCGGGGGCGTACCAAATATTTGCATTTGTGAAAAAGCATAGACAAGAGCAGGTTGTACACAGTACAATAACGATTGAATGAACCTCTTTAAATGTTTTCATTTGAAGAGGTTTTATGTGTGGCAGAAATGTGAACAATAAGAAGAGATTGTGAAGTTTTTAGCTTAAACACATTGACATTAAATATACGCTATTGTATGCTTACAGGGAATATAAATGATAAGGTTTTCAACCTGTGAAAACCGTTGATATTTCTGCGTATTTTATTAGCTGTTTTTACCTTTTTTAGCAATTTTTTTTGCCTTTCTATCATATATTGAGCTATAAAAACGATAGAGAATTCGGAAAAAAGAAAATTTTGCAAAAGGGGTATGAGCTTATGAAAGATCGCAACCGTCATCCTTTGCAAGCGATGGCATTAGTGTCAATCATTCTATCACAGTTAGCAGGTTCAGTCTTAATTGGCTTATTCTCTGGAAGATGGGCTGATCAATGGCTTGACACCGAACCACTATTTTTGATTTTAGGCCTTCTTTCAGGGCTAGCAGCAGGTGTTTTTATGATGCTGCGGACAGTCCACCATTTTTTTTCAGGAGATTAATAATTCATGCAGGATTTGCAGCACGTTTTTCCAAGACTTCGTTCATACATATTGTATTTGTTAGCATTATACGTTCTCGGCTGGGGATTTACAAGTTATAAGGCTGTTTTTGCAGGTTTAATTTTAGGAACCGCCCTGAGTTTGTATAATTTGTGGAACTTAGTAAGAAAGTTTGAGCAGTTTGGACAGGCGTTGGATGAGGGGAAAAAGCCCCGTTCAATTGGGACTGTTGTAAGATTTGCAACAGCTGCTCTCGCAGTTGTGATTACCATCTCTTATCCAAAAACCTTTCATATTATTAGTGTAGTTGTGGGATTAATGACGTATTACGTTGTCATTATCATAGATTTAGTTGTTCAAAATATGCGTAGAAGATAGAAAGAGAGGTGAACACAGTTGGGTCATGAATCACCAACTATAGAGTTTCTAGGCCTTACTTTTAGTCAAAGTAACTTGCTTATGGTTACCGTAGCTTCTGTTATTGTATTCTTAATTGCAGTTTTATGTACTCGTACTCTTGCTATGAAGCCAAGCGGTGCACAAAACTTTATTGAATGGGTCTTAGATTTTGTTAAAGGACTCGTTAATAGCAATATGGATTGGAAAACAGGTGGCCGCTTTTTGACGCTAGGTGTAACTTTACTTATGTACATTTTTGTGTCAAATATGTTGGGTCTTCCATTTGCCATCGTGATTGACCATAACTTATGGTGGAAATCGCCAACCGCTGATCCAGCAATTACGCTGACGTTAGCCGTTATGGTAGTTGTACTATCACATTATTATGGTATTAAAATGCGAGGTTTTTCTGCATACACGAAAGATTACTTCAAGCCAATGGCGTTTTTATTCCCGCTTAAGATTATCGAGGAGTTTGCCAATACGTTAACGCTTGGCCTTCGTCTTTACGGTAATATTTATGCTGGGGAAATTTTGTTAAGCTTGCTAGCTGGTTTAGCAACAACAGGCTTCCTAGGTACAATTGGAGCTGCTATTCCAATGCTTTTATGGCAAGGATTCAGTATTTTTGTAGGCGCAATTCAGGCCTTCATTTTCACAATGTTAACGATGGTTTATTTATCTCACAAAGTGAGTAGCGACCATTAATTTATAAAGCTTTGTTCAAGTAATACCCAATTTGGACAAAACAAAACTTAGTTAAACAAAATCATATATATTAAGGGAGGACTTTATAAAATGGGTTTAATAGCATCTGCAATTGCGATTGGTTTAGCGGCACTAGGTGCTGGTATTGGTAACGGTCTTATCGTTTCTAAGACGATTGAAGGCACAGCTCGCCAACCAGAAGCACGTGGTACATTAACTTCAATGATGTTCGTTGGGGTTGCCTTAGTTGAGGCGCTTCCAATTATCGCCGTAGTTATTGCATTCATGGTACAAGGTAAATAATAATGTGTTACATGTGGCGAAGATCATTCAAAAGAACCTTCGCCATTACTTTATGTCTTTAATAAGTAAATTATATATGTGGAGTCTCTGAAGGGAGTGAACATGGCCGTGTCGAACATGTTTGTGTTAGGAGCAGCAGGCATTAATGGTGGAGATATTCTTTTCCAATTAGTGATGTTCCTTATCCTACTTGCGTTACTTCAAAAATTCGCGTTTGGTCCTGTAATGGGAATCATGAAAAAACGTGAAGAGCATATTGCCGGTGAGATTGATGAAGCAGAAAAGCAAAATGAGGAAGCGAAGAAGCTTGTTGAAGAGCAGCGTGAAATCTTAAAGCAATCTCGTCAAGAAGTGCAAGTAATGATGGAAAACGCTAGAAAGTCTGCAGAAGATAAAAAAGAAGAAATCATTGCGGCAGCACGCGAAGAGTCTGAGCGTCTAAAAGCTGCAGCAAAACAAGAAATCGAACAGCAAAAAGATCAAGCAGTTGCTGCGTTACGTGAGCAAGTTGCTTCATTATCTGTTTTAATTGCGTCGAAAGTTATTGAAAAAGAACTTTCTGAACAAGATCAAGAGAAGTTAATTCATGAATATATCCAAGAAGTAGGGGATGTACGATGAGTCAACCAGCTGTAGCCAAACGCTATGCACTAGCTCTTTTTCAATTAGCAACAGAAAAACAGATGATCGATGAAATGCAAGACCAGCTACAAATCGTTGAAGAGGTGTTTGCTAAAACACCTGAATTAATGGATGTATTAACTCATCCAAAAATTACAATTGAGCGAAAAAAACAGTTTGTAAGTGAGGCATTTGCTGAACTTTCACCAACTGTTCAACATACGGTTCTTCTATTATTAGAGCGTCACCGCATTCAAATTGTTAGCGAAATGGTAAAAGAGTATCGTTTCCTAGCGAACGAAGTACGTGGCGTGGCAGATGCAACTGTTTATTCTGTCAAACCTTTAAGTGCAGATGAGAAAAGAGCAATCTCACAATCATTTGCTTCTAAAGTTGGAAAACATACGTTAAATATTTCAAATATAGTAGATAAAAGCCTAATCGGCGGCGTGAAGCTTCGCATTGGTAATCGTATCTATGATGGCAGCATTAGCAGCAAATTAGAAACGATCCACCGAGGACTTCTTGCACACAGATCGTAGATAGGGGTGAAATTCATGAGCATCAAAGCTGAAGAAATTAGTGCGCTGATCAAGCAGCAAATTGAAAACTATCAGTCTGAGATTAAAGTGAGTGATGTAGGTACTGTTATCCAAGTTGGGGACGGTATCGCACGTGCTCATGGCCTCGACAATGTCATGGCTGGAGAACTGGTTGAATTTTCAAATGGTGTCATGGGAATGGCACAAAACTTAGAAGAAAACAATGTAGGTATCATTATTTTAGGACCATATACGGAAATTCGTGAAGGTGACGAAGTTCGCCGTACAGGACGCATCATGGAAGTTCCAGTAGGGGAGCAGTTAATCGGTCGTGTTGTTAACTCATTAGGTCAGCCAGTAGACGGCTTAGGCCCAGTAGAAACAACAAAAACACGTCCAATTGAAGGTGCTGCACCTGGCGTTATGGATCGTAAATCAGTACATGAGCCGCTTCAAACAGGTATCAAGGCGATTGACGCACTTGTGCCGATCGGTCGTGGACAGCGTGAGTTAATTATCGGTGACCGTCAAACGGGTAAAACATCGGTAGCAATCGATACAATCTTAAACCAAAAAGATCAAGATATGGTATGTATCTATGTAGCGATTGGCCAAAAAGAATCAACAGTTCGTAACGTAGTAGAGACATTACGTAAACACGGTGCTCTAGATTACACAATCGTTGTAACAGCATCAGCTTCACAACCAGCCCCACTATTATTCTTAGCGCCATATGCTGGGGTAACAATGGGTGAAGAGTTTATGTATAACGGTAAGCACGTACTTGTTATTTACGATGACTTAACAAAACAAGCATCAGCTTATCGTGAACTTTCATTACTATTACGCCGTCCTCCAGGTCGTGAAGCGTATCCAGGGGATGTATTCTACCTGCACTCTCGTTTATTAGAGCGTGCGGCAAAGTTATCGGACGCAAAAGGTGGAGGTTCATTAACAGCTCTTCCATTTATTGAAACGCAAGCAGGAGACGTATCTGCTTATATCCCAACGAACGTAATTTCGATTACAGACGGACAAATTTTCTTACAGTCAGATCTATTCTTCTCAGGCGTGCGTCCTGCGATTAATGCTGGTCTTTCTGTATCACGTGTAGGGGGATCTGCACAAATTAAAGCGATGAAAAAGGTAGCAGGTACACTGCGTCTAGACCTTGCATCTTATCGTGAGCTTGAATCGTTTGCTCAGTTTGGTTCTGATCTTGACCAAGCAACTCAAGCAAAATTAAATCGAGGAGCGCGTACAGTTGAAATCTTAAAACAAGGTTTACACAAACCGCTTCGCGTAGAAAAACAAGTAGCTGTGCTTTACGCATTAACAAAAGGCTTCTTAGATGATGTTCCGGTATCAGATATTACGCGCTTTGAAGACGAGTACTTAACATGGTTAGAATCAAACCGTAAAGAAGTACTTGAATCAATCCGTACAACTGGTGGACTTCCTGAAGCTGGCGTATTCGAATCAGCACTTGAAGAATTCAAGAAAACATTTATTGCATCTGAATAATATATTGTCAGCATGGTATGTTAAGACAATCTTTCAATAAGGTGAAGGTGAACATTTGTTCACCTTTCATACCACGTGATCTTCTAAAACAAGGTGGTGAAACCTTTGGCATCATTACGTGATATACAAACTCGAATCACATCGACGAAAAAAACGAGCCAGATTACGAAAGCAATGGAAATGGTTTCAGCTGCAAAGCTGAATAGAGCGGAACAAAATGCAAAATCGTTTGTTCCATACATGGAAAAAATTCAAGAAGTAGTCTCAAGCGTAGCCCTAGGCAGCAGAGGCGCTTCACATCCAATGCTAACTGCGCGCAGTGTGAAGAAGACTGGTTACATCGTAATCACTTCAGATCGCGGCCTAGCAGGAGCATATAACAGTAATATTTTGCGAAAAGTATCTCAAGCTATTGAAGAACGCCATCAATCACCTGATGAATACGGTGTGATTGCAATTGGACGAGTAGGGAGAGATTTCTTCGTGAAACGCGGCATTCCGGTTTTGCTTGAAATCACAGGCTTAGCAGATCAGCCAGCTTTTGCTGACATTCAAGGAATCGCTTCACAAACAGTTCAAATGTTTGCAGACGGTACGTTTGATGAACTTTACTTATACTACAATCACTTTATCAATACGATTTCACAAGAAGTGACGGAGAAGAAGCTATTGCCTCTAACAGATCTTCAACCTTCTGGTAAACTTGTTGGTTATGAATTTGAACCATCACAAGAAGAGATTTTAGAAGTATTACTTCCTCAGTATGCAGAGAGTTTAATTTACGGCGGCCTACTTGACGGAAAAGCAAGTGAGCATGCTGCTCGTATGACAGCGATGAAAAGTGCAACAGACAACGCAAAAGATCTTATCAATAATCTTACATTGTCATATAACCGTGCACGTCAAGCGGCAATTACCCAGGAAATTACGGAAATTGTTGGCGGAGCGGCAGCGTTAGAATAGAAAGTTTAATGGAAAAGCAAGTTAGGAGGGAACACGATGACAAAAGGACGCGTTACTCAAATCATGGGTCCAGTTGTAGACGTAAAGTTTGACAACGGACACCTTCCGGCAATTTATAACGCCCTTAAAATTTCACATAAACCGAGCAGTGCAAGTGAAGTTGCAATCGAATTAACATTAGAAGTTGCGATTCACTTAGGTGATAACACAGTTCGTACAGTAGCAATGTCATCCACTGACGGCTTAGTTCGTGGATTAGAAGTAGAAGATACAGGTGCAGCAATCTCAGTACCAGTTGGTGACGTTACGTTAGGTCGTGTATTTAACGTATTAGGTGAAAAAATCGACTTAGACGCCCCAATCGATGCAGGTGCACGTCGTGATCCAATTCACCGTCAAGCACCAAAGTTCGAAAATCTATCTACACAAGCTGAAATTCTTGAAACAGGTATTAAAGTAGTAGACTTATTAGCTCCTTACATTAAAGGTGGAAAAATCGGTCTATTCGGTGGTGCCGGTGTAGGTAAAACAGTATTGATTCAAGAATTAATCAATAACATTGCTCAAGAGCACGGCGGTATTTCAGTATTCGCTGGTGTAGGTGAGCGTACGCGTGAAGGTAATGACTTATACCATGAAATGACAGATTCTGGTGTTATTAAGAAGACGGCTATGGTATTTGGACAAATGAATGAGCCACCTGGTGCACGTCAACGTGTTGCATTAACAGGATTAACAATGGCAGAATACTTCCGTGACGAACAAGGTCAAGACGTATTATTCTTTATTGATAATATCTTCCGTTTCACACAAGCGGGTTCGGAAGTATCAGCATTACTTGGCCGTATGCCATCAGCAGTAGGTTATCAGCCAACGTTAGCGACAGAAATGGGTCAGCTTCAAGAGCGTATTACGTCAACAAGCGTAGGTTCTGTAACATCGATTCAAGCGATTTACGTACCAGCCGATGACTATACGGATCCAGCTCCAGCGACAACATTTGCTCACTTAGATGCAACAACAAACTTAGAGCGTAAATTATCAGAGATGGGTATTTACCCTGCGGTAGATCCATTAGCATCTACATCTCGCGCTTTATCTCCTGAAATTGTTGGAGAAGAGCACTATGCAATTGCGCGTCAAGTTCAACAAACGTTACAGCGTTATAAAGAGTTACAAGATATCATTGCAATCCTAGGTATGGATGAGTTATCTGATGAAGATAAACTTGTTGTACAACGTGCTCGTCGCGTTCAATTCTTCTTATCTCAAAACTTCCACGTAGCAGAACAATTTACAGGTCAAAAAGGTTCTTATGTTCCTGTAAAAGAAACTGTTAAAGGATTTAAAGAGATCTTGGAAGGTAAATACGATCATTTACCTGAAGATGCGTTCCGTTTAGTTGGTCGCATTGAAGAAGTTATTGAAAATGCGAAACGTATGGGAGTAGAAGTTTAATTTAAGGGACATAGGAGGTTTTTTAAATGAAGACAATCCATGTCAGTGTAGTGACTCCTGATGGCCCAGTTTACGAATCAGAAGTGGAAATGGTAAGTACCCGCGCACAGAGTGGTGAGCTTGGTATTTTACACGGCCATATTCCGATGGTTGCTCCTTTACAAATTGGAGCCGTCCGCTTGAAGAAAGCAAGCAGTACAGAACTTGTGGCTGTTAGCGGAGGATTTCTTGAAGTAAGACCTGACAAAGTAACAATTCTTGCACAGGCTGCTGAAACAGCTGAAGAGATTGACATAGCTCGTGCAGAAGAAGCGAAAAAGCGCGCTGAAATGCGCCTTGATAGCAAACAAGATGACGTTGATGTTAAGCGTGCTGAAATTGCCTTAAAACGGGCAGTCAATCGTTTAGATATTAGTCAACGTAAGTTCTAAAAAAAGCCCTCTCAAACGAATGAGAGGGCTTTTTTGCTCTATTATACAAAAAGGGAAGAGCAAATAGCATTGATCTATGATTATATATTCCATTTAACTAAGCGCATCTATCTTCTTTATTTTGCTCAATAGTGGAAAAGGATCTTAAAATAGGGAATAAAATAAATGTTTTTCATGTTACCGTTTACGAATTTGCATAATTGTGCTTTAATATGAAAAGAAGAGACGATGATCGTCTCTTCTTTTCATATGGTGTTTAAAAGGAGTGCTTTTATTGTTTGGAGGAATTGAACAGCAAACGTTACTAACCATGATTTCACATTTGATTTTTATTGTGATTACTTGGTATGCTTTGCAAGGCTTTCAAATTGAAAAGCTGATGAAACCTAATCATGTGTTTCAAGCAAAATTAATGCTTATTTTATTGACCATTACGATTTCATCAACAGTAAGTAATTTCTTTTTGGATTATTTATTTTGGTCACAGCGCATTCCCTCATTTTTTCAATGATTGGCAAGCTATGAGTCTATGATAAAATAGGCGTTCATTCATTGAAGATATACGAATTTATACGCTAATGTATGTCGCTATGTCTAAATATGACGACCCTTTTCATGTATGTATCATCGCCTTCTGGAAAGACTGATGAGTACGGAGAGGGAGTGGCGAAATGTTTAAAAAAATTAGTGTCTTTTTGGCTATTTTCATTACTGGCTTATTCGTATATCATGGAAGTTATGTGAGCAATGCCCAAAACAATGAAACTACTATTGAGAAGATTGTTCACACCTTAAATAAGCAGCATGTTTCGTTAACTGAAGTATCGTTGTATGCAAGAGAAGAAGTAAAAGCTGTTACTGACCAAAAAACCTTTTATTCGCAAGCTAAAAGTATTAAAAGTAATTTTAGAGGTTTTAAATGGGAAGTGAAGAGGGAAAGAGACCTATGGAAAGCAATAGGTACACGCAAAAGTGAAGATGTGAACGAAGTCATTCTGTTAACTTATGCGATCGATGAACACAGCAATGCGTACATATCGTATCATGTAACGGGACAAGGTTTGAAAGAAAAAAATATGACCCATTTTCAAAATGTATTTCAGACAAATTATGAAAAAATTTTCCTATCAGAACCCATAATTTTCTCTTGTGCAACTGGGGAAATCAATGATAAGATGGAAAGTGTTTTGTCTGTTGAAATTCAAGACCTATTACGAGCTTTCAATGCTAAACCAGTGGAATCTCTAGTGGAAGAGTCATTTACCTCTGTTTCAGCATATACTGGACTGTGGAAAGAAGCTCTTCAAACGAAAAAGCAGGAAATGAACTTACAAATTGCATTACGCAAGACAAGAATGGGCGGTCAAACAACCATAGTTGTTGGCACACCTATCATTACGTCTGAATATTAATATAGAGAAAATGGACGCGGAGGGGAATACCTTGGAAAAAATCATCGTCCGCGGTGGAAATAGATTAAGCGGTACAGTTAAAGTTGAAGGAGCAAAAAACGCCGTTTTACCTATTATCACTGCAACCTTATTAGCTAGTGAAGGAAAAACAATTCTAAATGATGTACCAGCTCTCTCCGATGTATTTACGATTGGCGAAGTTTTAAGACATCTGAATGCAGAAGTAGATTTTGAAACAAATCGTGTAGTTGTAGATGCATCAAGAGAGTTAAAAACAGATGCACCTTTTGAATATGTAAGAAAAATGCGCGCTTCAGTACTTGTAATGGGTCCTTTATTGGCGCGTACAGGTGAGGCTCGTGTAGCTTTACCTGGCGGATGTGCAATTGGATCAAGACCGATTGATCAGCATCTTAAAGGCTTTGAAGCAATGGGTGCTAAAGTTCAAGTAGGAAATGGTTTTATTGATGCAAAAGTTGAAGGAAGACTAAAAGGTGCTAAAATTTATTTAGACTTCCCAAGTGTAGGCGCCACAGAAAATATTATGATGGCAGCAGCATTAGCGGAAGGCACTACAATTATGGAAAACGTAGCAAAAGAACCTGAGATTGTCGATTTAGCAAACTTCTTAAACGCAATGGGTGCTAAAGTTCGCGGTGCAGGAACTGGTACGATCCGTATTGAAGGTGTTAATAAATTATATGGTGCAGAACATGCAATTATTCCAGATCGTATCGAAGCTGGAACATTCATGGTAGCAGCAGCTATTACAGGTGGAAACGTACTTGTACGCGGTGCAGTAGCAGAGCACATCAGTTCACTTGTTGCTAAAATGGAAGAAATGGGTGTTGAAATTACTGAAGAAGGCGACGGCTTACGTGTTGTAGGACCTGAAAAGCTAAAATCAATAGATATTAAAACAATGCCTCATCCAGGGTTCCCTACAGATATGCAATCTCAAATGATGGCATTATTGTTAGCAGCAGAAGGCACAAGTATGATTACAGAAACAGTTTTTGAAAACCGCTTTATGCACGTAGAAGAGTTTCGCCGCATGAACGCTGATATTAAAATTGAAGGGCGCTCTGTTATCATTAACGGACCTACTCAACTACAAGGCGCTGAAGTAGCAGCAACAGATCTTCGTGCAGCAGCAGCGTTAACATTAGCAGGACTTGTAGCAGACGGCTATACGCGTGTAACGGAATTAAAACACCTTGATCGTGGTTATGTAAATTTCCACAATAAATTAGCCGCTTTAGGCGCTGATATTGAACGTGTAAATGATGAAACAAAGCAAGTAGAACAAACTCAACAGGCTTCAGACGTCAAGTAAATATGTCATAAAAAAGGCATCTCATAGCGAGATGCTTTTTTTGTCGTTGGACGACCCTTATGGCCGGTTTGCTGTCATAAAAGGTTGTCCACCTCCATACATATGAAATATAGGGATATAGGTGTTCCTTGTCAAAATAATAGATATGGAGGCTAGGCGTTCATGAAACAAGCAAAGCCAATCGTCGTACTAGGAGTCATCTTTTTTTTCGTTGTGTTACTCATCCCAACACTTCTCGTTGTTCCTTTTACTGAAAAGACAGATGGAAAGCTACATGAAAATGTCAAACAGACCCCAAAAACCGAAAAACTACAAAAAGTGACAGCGTCTCCTCTTGACGTCAGTGTTTATCGTACGGAAACGAAAAAAGTAGAAAAACTGCCGCTCGAAGACTATCTTGTAGGGGTAGTAGCAGCTGAAATGCCTGCTACTTTTGAGCTTGAAGCACTTAAGGCTCAAAGTTTGGCAGCCAGAACCTATATTGTGCAAACTATGATGAATGGAAATAGTCATCTTCCCCAAGGAGCGGATGTGACTGATACCGTAGAGTACCAAGTATATTTAAATAAAGATGAGTTAAGAAGCAGATGGAACAAAGACTATGATTGGAAAATCAAAAAAATTCAAGAAGCAGTGAAGGACACCCAAGGTCAAATTCTTACGTATAAAAATAAGCCAATTAATGCTACGTTCTTTTCTACCAGCAATGGTTACACTGAAAATTCAGAAGCGTATTGGAAGAATTCCATTCCTTATCTAAAAAGTGTAGCTAGTCCGTGGGATAAAAAGTCCCCTGAATTTACAAATCAGAAAGTAATGTCTGTTGCTAGCTTTGAACAGAGGCTTGGAGTGAAATTAACAAACACTGGATCAGTAGGTGAAATTGTCTCTAGAACGCCGGGTCAGCGCGTAGATTACGTAAAGATAAACGGTAAAGAACTGTCGGGAAAAGATGTTCGAGAAAAACTGGGTTTATCCTCAGCCGACTTTCATTGGACAAAAAAAGGTAATGAAATTATCATCAACACAAAAGGATATGGACATGGTATTGGGATGAGTCAGTACGGAGCAAATGGTATGGCACTAGAAGGAAAAACCTATAAAGATATTGTTACTCATTATTATACAGGTGTTGCGATTACCCCTAACGATCAGTTTGTTGCACAATTGACAGCTAAACGCTAATTCAAAGACCCTTATAGAAGGGTCTTTTTTTATGTTTTTCACTTTTTTTAAATAAAATGTATATTTTAGATTCATCTGTTGAAAAATAATCGAAAAAAATTTTTTATCGCTGTGTATATATTCATTCAATTGTGTTCAGACTGATTGCTGAGGTGATGATATATGAGAGAGGAAGAAAAGAAACGTACTTCTCCAAAATCGAAAGTTCAAAAATTAGTTAGAAAGCGTTGGGTGTTCCCGGCTATCTATTTAGCGAGTGCAGCAATTATTCTTACAGCAGTCCTTTGGTTTCAAGCTAATGGAAACGATATTAGCAAAGAAGACAAAAGCGGCTATAGCCAAGACGGTACGGCTTATCGAGACGACGCTGTAGAGGTAAATGCTTCGCTTGAAAATTTAAAGATGCCAGTTGCTAGTGAAGCATCAGCTATCGTGAAAAAGCCTTTCTACGACGATCAAGCATCTGAAAAACAGCAAGAAGAAGCACTAGTTTTCTACAACAATACGTATCATCCAAACACAGGTGTTGACTTAGCTGTTAAGGGAGATAAATCATTTGATGTTGTAGCAGCAGCTAGCGGTACAGTAACAAAAGCAACAAAAGATCCTTTACTAGGTTATGTAGTAGAAATTGATCACAAAGATGGTTTAGTCACACAGTATCAATCTCTTGAGAAAGCTGATGTAGAAGTAGGAGATATTGTTAAACAAGGCCAAACCATCGCAAAAGCTGGAAAAAGCTTATATAATCAAGAAGCAAAAACACATGTACATTTTGAAGTTCGTAAAGATGGTGTAGCAATTAATCCAAGCAGTTATTTTGGAAAATCTGTTAGTTCTATCAAAGAAGTCAAAGCAGCTGAAGTGACAGAACCAAAAGACGACTCTTCTTCTGAAGAATCAAAGGATAGCGAAAAATCATCTGATGAAAAGACTAAAGAAGATAAAGATTCAAAACACCCTTCAACAGATACGTCTAAACCAAATGCATAAGGCAAGACCATAAATACGAAAAGAAGCTGGATAAAATCGAGCTTCTTTTTTTATGAATTTTTCTAAAATGAGATGCATTATGTCAAAAAAGTAAATAAAAAACACTAAATTTTCAAAAAAATATAAGAAATCACTTGTCCTTACTGACTTTTCTAGCATATATCTGCACACAAGCTAATAAACTGTTACAAACCT
Organism: Priestia sp. VA7; assembly: GCF_055710015.1. Lineage (NCBI taxonomy): Bacteria > Bacillati > Bacillota > Bacilli > Caryophanales > Bacillaceae > Priestia > Priestia sp. VA7. Next base: position 213,721 of record NZ_JBVQPN010000005.1, on the reverse strand, counting down.
ATAAAGAGAATGTTAGAAAAGGGATAATATATACATTCCCTTGGATACTTCTCATATCCAATTTGGGGAGGGCGAGTAGTGTGCACGATTACATCAAAGAGAGAACTATCAAGATTGGAAAGTATATTGTAGAAACAAAGAAAACAGTTCGTGTAATTGCGAAAGAATTTGGCGTTTCGAAAAGTACTGTCCATAAAGATTTAACAGAGCGTCTACCAGAAATAAATCCTGAGTTAGCAAATGAAGTAAAAGAAATTCTTGATTATCATAAATCTATTCGACATTTGCGTGGGGGAGAAGCAACAAAATTAAAGTACAAAAAGGAAGAAGAAACTGTAAAATGAAAAAATGCCCCATATTGCCTTTTTTATAGAGGTAGTATAGGGCATTTTATTTTTTGGATAAAATAGGTATATAATAAATATTTTTGCTAATAACAACATACATATACAAATTGTGATAAAATAGTAAATTAGGAAAAAAGAATGGTTATCATGCAAAGATATGTAAATAGAAGGAGGATTTAAGGTATGTTAGCAAAAGACATTGGTATCGATTTAGGTACAGCTAACGTCTTAATTCACGTTAAAGGCAAAGGAATTGTGTTAAATGAACCGTCTGTTGTGGCGATTGATAAAAATACAAATAGAGTGCTAGCAGTAGGGGAAGAAGCGAGACGTATGGTAGGAAGAACGCCCAGTAATATTATTGCCATTCGTCCCTTAAAAGATGGTGTTATCGCTGACTTCGAAATTACAGAGTCTATGCTCAAACACTTTATTAACAAATTAAATGTAAAAGGTTTTTTATCCAAGCCTCGCATTTTAATTTGTTGTCCAACAAATATTACCTCTGTTGAACAAAAAGCCATTCGCGAAGCTGCTGAAAAGAGCGGTGGAAAAACCATTTATTTGGAAGAAGAACCAAAAGTCGCGGCCATTGGCGCTGGAATGGATATCTTTCAGCCGAGCGGAAATATGGTCGTAGATATTGGTGGAGGTACAACCGATGTGGCCGTCCTTTCAATGGGCGATATCGTAACAGCAGCTTCTATTAAGATGGCTGGTGATCGTTTTGATGCCGAAATTTTGCAGTACATTAAGCAAAAATATAAGCTCTTAATCGGAGAGCGTACAGCAGAAGAAATTAAAGTGAAAATTGGTACGGTGTTTCCTAAAGCTCGTAATGAAGAGCTGGACATTCGAGGGCGAGACATGGTTTCAGGCCTACCTCGTACGATTACTGTTTATTCTGAAGAAGTAGAGGAGGCACTTAGAGAGTCTGTCAGCGTCATTGTACAAGCTTCGAAAAGTGTATTAGAGCGTACACCTCCTGAACTTTCTGCCGATATTATAGACAGAGGCGTTATTTTAACTGGCGGTGGAGCATTGCTTCACGGTATGGACCAGCTGTTAGCGGAAGAATTAAAGGTGCCTGTGCTAATTGCAGAAAATCCAATGGGCTGTGTAGCTGTTGGAACAGGTATTATGCTCGATAATATTGATAAACTATCTCGTCGCAATATTGTTTAAATAAATGAAGACTCCTCTATTGGCTCGTTTCATACAGAGGAGTCTCTTCTTTTATCTATTATACTCTGTGAGCTGGCTATAACGAGCAACGTTTACTTGTAAGGAGGATGAAGTATGTTTAAAGGGTTTTACACGGCAGCAGCGGGTATGCTGTCTCAACAGCGTCAAACTGACTTATTAACGAATAACATAGCAAATGCTAATACGCCGGGATTTAAAGCAGATCAAGGTACGTTAAAGGCATTTCCTGATATGTTGCTGCAGCGAATGGAATCTGAAGATTTACCTACTGACCGTAGCATCTCTGTTCAGAACAAAAAAGAAATAGGTACGATTAATACGGGCGTGTATATGCAAGAAACAGTTCCAAATTTTACACAAGGTGATCTTCAGCAAACGTATCAATCAACTGATATTGCATTGATGGAGCAAAATATGCCTACAAAAGAGGGCGGACTATTTTTTGTGGTACAAAGCCCTGATAATACGCCTCAATATACAAGAAACAGTAATTTTACATTAGATCAGCAAGGGTTTTTAACTACGTCTACCGGAGCTTATGTATTAAATACAAATAATCAACCAATTCAACTAAAAAATGAAAACTTTACAGTTGATTCACAAGGTAACGTAACGGAAAATAATCAGCAGGTTGCACAAATCGATATTGCTTATGCTAGTGACTTACAAACGATTAAAAAGGCAGGGAATGGATTGTATGAAACGCTGAACAATCAGCCCTTGCCTTCAGCTAGGAATAATCCAGGCATTTCTTATCAGTTAAAGCAAGGATTTGTTGAACGTTCCAATGTAGATGCTGCTCAAAGTATGACTGATTTACTAACGGCTTACAGAGCTTTTGAGGCAAATCAAAAAATAATGCAAGCTTACGATAGAAGCATGGATAAAGCGGCAAATGAAATTGGGCGTGTGCGCTAAAAGCAACAGGGGAGATGAGAAGGATGAACCTTACAATGATAACAGCGGCTAATACGATGGGACAGCTGCAGCAGCAGCTTGATGTCATTGGCCATAATCTATCTAATACAAATACGACAGGATATAAAGCGAGAGATGCTTCATTTAATGATATGCTGTATCAACAAGTGAACAATCAAGAAGATAAGGGAACAGAAAAGCGGCTTACGCCAGCTGGAATTCGGCAAGGCACAGGCGCTTATTTAGATCAAACGAGCTTGAATATGACGCAGGGTGCTTTTCAGAATACAGATAAACTATTAGATGTAGCTGCATCAAATCCAAACGTTTATTTTCAAGTTGCCGTAAACGATTCCCAACAGCCTGTACAATATACGAGAGATGGTTCTTTTCATCTTAGCCCTGAAGGCCCGAACAATGTTAAATTAGTAAACGGTTCTGGTCAGGATGTGCTGGGGGAAAATGGTCAAGCTATTATTTTCAGTAACGCGTTCAAAGATATACAAATTGATGGAAGTGGAACGATAACGGTTACTACGAATAAGGGTGTTGACCAGTTTACACTTGGGTTAACAAATGTCCAAAAGCCGCAGGTGCTAGAAGCTAAAGGAGAAAATCTATTTGCTTTTCCAGCAGGGATGAACCAACCGAATATGTTTACAGATTTGACTGGAAAGGCTCGAGAAACAGCAGGCGTAGAGCAAGGGAAATTGGAACAGTCAAATGTAGATTTGAGTAAAGAACTTACTGATATGTCCATTGCTCAACGTGCGTATCAATTTAATTCCCGCTCTATTTCAATTGCAGATCAAATGATGGGCTTGGTTAATGGAATCAGAGCTTAAGCAAGTAGTTGCTTCTCAATTGAGCATTCTGTATATTGATAATAGTATCGTATGTTACATGCGGTTTGAAAGGAGACTTATTTATGCTTGATATTGAACAAATTAAAGAAATTATTCCACACCGATATCCATTTTTATTGGTCGATCGTATTTTAGAAGTGGAAGAGGGAAAAAAAGCAGTTGGTTTAAAAAACGTATCTGCCAATGAAGAATTTTTTAACGGGCATTTCCCTGACTATCCTGTGATGCCAGGGGTTTTAATTGTAGAAGCTTTGGCTCAGGTAGGAGCAGTAGCTATGCTAAAAAAAGAAGAAAATCAAGGACGTTTAGCATTTTTTGCAGGCATTGACAACTGCCGCTTTAAAAAGCAAGTAAGACCTGGTGATCAACTGCGTTTAGAGGTGGAAATTGTACGTGCGCGTGGATCTATTGGCAAAGGAAAAGGTATCGCAACTGTAGATGGAGAGTTAGTCTGCGAAACAGATATTATGTTTGCTTTAGGCGATAAAAAAGAATAGTACATAAGAGCTGCTGATGCAGCTTTTTTTATTGGCGCTGCAAAGCAGAAAAAAGTTTCTTTAATAAAGGTATAATATCCGTTAGCAACTCTTTTTGAAGTGTTGGTGACAGAGATGAAAATTGTAAGAGCACATGTTTCAATAAGGGCTGTTTATCTATGAGGGTTAAAATGGTCTCGTCATGTGAATCCGATTCACATTTTCTTGTTAAGTAAAGAAGTTGGAAGTCATGTAAATGATCTTGTTTATAAGAGGAAGGCTCAATAAGTTGGTCCAGCGTAATTTGAAAACAATTACATAAAGATAAAAAATCAAAAATAGAAGGTGTTTGTTTTGAACATTCCCATTTTGAAATAGTTGTACGAGAAACATTCAATTGATTTGCTAATTCTTCTTGTGAAAATCCTCCTTTTAGTCTGAACTGTTTAATTCTTTCTCCAAAATCTTTCATATGCATCACCTGATTTCGTAAAGATAAATATATGTCTTATTGTTCGAATGTAGTTCATATTCTTTGTAACATGCTGAATTCGCACAATATGAAACATATACACTTTACCTTCTGCAATAAAGGGAATAAAACCTGTTTTTATTTCTTTTTTTTCTCTAAAAAGATTCGTTTTTTTTCATGGATATAAAAAAAAGAACAAAAATAGAGGTTTTTATAGTAAAAAAATCCTATTTTTTGTTCGTTATATTGAAAAAAATGGTTGAATAACGGGGAAAAATGCATTAATATACGAATTACAAAGAAAAAGGAGTGAAAAAATGACAAATTTTTATTTGAAAAGGCAAGGCGCTCGCATAAGAGATAATCGCTTCAAACGTTCTAGTTGTGCTCATTTATTTTTAGGAAAAAAAGAAAGGTACCTCTCCAGTGAGTTCTCTTTTCTTTACCCTACTCATGCACCAACGAAAAAGGCCGCAAACAATAATCCTCCCTTTTAAATCCAGACACCTTGAGATGACTTGACTTATTTTTTAGATGTACTTTTTATCGGTCTGTTTCGAAGCTGCAGTTTGAACTGTTGAAGTAAATCTTGACCTGATAACCCTTGGTTAATTAAATCCTCTAAGAGCATTTCAGCATAATGAAGTCTCCGTTCTTTTAAAACACCTTTCATCAACAAACTAATACGATTTTCACCAATTGAAGTAATGGAAGCCACGGTAGCTATAAAGGTAGCCGGATCATTTGTTTCTTTCGTAATTTTAGCTTCTACCGTTATTTTTTGTTTATCTTTCAACAAAACATGAAATTCATCGTACCATTTCTTATCGATAACTGCTTCTAAAATCCAGTTATTTTCGCCGTCTTCTTTATTAATAATAAGTCCATTAGTGAGTGAGACAGACTGACGCTTTTCTTGATCATCAACCAATTGAAATGACACAAGTTTAAATGTTTTCATTGATGTTTCCTCCTTTACGTAAATAGTAGGTTATCCATATTATAACATGAATGAGCTTAAAGATTCCCATTATTCAATCAGTTGGAGTGGTAGACTATGATTAACCATATTGTTCTTGTAGGAAGACTGACAAAAAAACCTGAGCTTAGATATACCCATGAAGGGATTGCAGTATCTACTATTACTTTAGCAATTAATCGAACGTTTCGAAATGTTGAAGGTGAATATGATGCTGATTTTGTCAACATTACTCTGTGGAGAAAAAATGCAGAAAATACGGCTGCTTACTGTGATAAAGGAGCGGTTGTAGGTGTAGTAGGGCGTGTACAAACGCGCACATTTGAAAATAATCTTCAGCAACGAGTATATATGACCGACGTTGTGGCTGATGCTGTTAAGTTTTTAAGTGGAAAGCCATCCGGTTTTTCTTCATTTGATTCAAATCAACAAGAAGAATAAAGTTATCTAGTATGAAAGGGGGTGATTAGTTCAGCTAAGGTTTTAATTCCTCTTATCTATCATAATAGAAGATAGATCCTTTTTAAGAGCAAGGCTCTTTCTATGTTCTCAAGAGAGAAAATTAAAGTATTCACTATCCCCGAACTATCCCTCTATTTCAGCCGTTAAATCATTTAACGGTTTTTTTCTGTATATAAGAGATTGAGACATAACTGAATTAATGCAATCTAAAGACAAACAAATGGGATGAGCTAGTATGGATCATTTGTTAAACCACTGTTGATTTCCGTGCAAGGCTTCGCTTTCCGTGGACGGCTGATGAGCCTCCTCGTCACTTGCGCGCGGGATCATCTATTCTGCTTTTCTCGCAGGAGTCTTCGCTTTGCCCTCCCTACATATATGAAAACTACTTCCACCCTACCAATGAAAAAATCCGAACGAGTTTGATTCTTCATCAAGAATCAAACTCGTTCGGATCTTCCTTCAACTAAAATACTTTTGTTTCAGCTTCTATCAATTATTTAGAAAATCTTTTTGCACCTAAGTAGCGCTTGCTCCAGTAGCTGTTATCTAAGCTTGCAATGGTTACACCCGTAGAAGATCCAGCATGAATAAATTGACGATTACCAAGGTAAATGCCCATATGTGAAGGACCGCTAGAATATGTATTAAAAAACACTAAGTCTCCAGGCTGTGGATTACTGACGGGTGTTGATACACTCCAATAACCAGCCGTCGTATAGCGCGTTGTAGAAATTTGTTGTTTCGTTACGTAATAAATGAATCCGCTGCAGTCAAAACCAGAAGGAGTTGTGCCACCCCATTTGTAAGGAACACCTATATAACGTTTTGCCTCTGAAATCATTTGCGATACATTTAATGTTCCGTTAGAAGTTGAAGGTGTGGATGTACTTGGTTTTGTTGTTGGCGTAGTTGTTTCGCTGCTTTTTGATACCTTTAATTGTTGATTTACATAAATCGTATTAGACGTTAATCCGTTTATTTGTTTTAGCTCACTCACGCTCATGTGAAATGTCGAAGCTATTTTAGATAGGCTATCTCCACGCTGAACTTTGTAAGTTCCATTTGCATCCTTAGAAGGAGTTTCTGCTGGTTTACTCGTAGTTGGAGTCGATGCGCTATTGCTTCCATTTACTTTTAACGTTTGGTTAATATAAATAATGTTAGAAGAAAGAGCGTTCAAACGTTTTAATTCTTCTACGCTCATATTAAAACGAGTAGCAACTTTCCAAAGGGTATCGCCGCTTTGAACTTTATATGTCGAACCAGTAGAAGGAGCTGAAGGCTGTTCTTCCTTATTAGATGGTTGAGAGGTTGAAGCAGAAGGAATCGATAACGTTTGTCCTATGTGAATTGTATTTGAAGATAACTTATTTACGCTTTTTAAAGCTTCTACCGTTGTATGGTATTTGGTAGATAATGACCAAAGTGTATCTCCAGCTTTCACTTGAACAGTTGAAGCAGATGCTTCAGCTGAAGCGTGATATAAGAATGTCCCGCCAACAATGGCGCCTAGAGATAAAGCGAGCTGCCTTTTTTTCATTAATAAATCCCCCTAATTATGTAAATGTTTCATATTTATTTTTCCAATATGTCTATTAAATTACAAAAATATTATATGTATAAATATGCTGGAATTTAAAGAGAAAGTAAAGGGTATTTTTCTCTATAAAAATACCTTTTTATACAAAAAACGCTATTTATTTCGTTTTTTGTATCTTTATAAGTAGCTGGATAATGATTTACACTTATTTTTTTGTGTCGAATGATCTAATAAAAAAAGAGGACAAGTAAAAAAGTCCTCTTTTCAGTAAAGTTGTAACACATTTTATAATTTTTCTTATTCATTTCTGTATGCAAGAAGCTCTTGTAGTTCTTTATTAGAAAGTTCTGTTACCCATTGATCTCCTTGTATGAGTTCATTGTTTAGATGTTGTTTTTGATTGATCACTTCATCAATTTTTTCTTCAATCGTTCCTCTTGTAATAAACTTATGAACATGAACAAATTTATTCTGCCCAATTCGATGGGCGCGATCGGTTGCTTGGTTTTCAACAGCTGGGTTCCACCATCGGTCAAAATGAATAACGTGATTTGCAGCTGTTAAATTCAATCCAGTTCCACCTGCGCGAAGAGAAAGGATAAAGATGGCTTTGTTCCTTGCTTGAAATTGAGCAACCATTTCATCTCGTTGTTCTTTTGACAAACTTCCGTGGAGGAATAAAACCGGCTCGTTGATTTCTTTTTCTAAGGTTCTTTGCAGCATGAGTCCTGTTTCAATATACTGAGTAAAGATTAAACAGCTTTCTTGCTGTGTGCGAATGCTCTCTACGAGTTCAATAATTTTTTCACTTTTATGAGATCGCCGTACCGTTTGTTTAGCTGCACTTTCCTTTAAGTACAAAGCTGGATGGTTGCATAATAATTTTAGCTTATTTAGTGTTTGCAAAATTATGCCTTTTCGTTCAAATCCTGTTTTTTCCTCTGTTTCTTGAAACATTCCTTGAACTAGCTCCTGGTAAAGTGAAGCTTGTTCCGCTGTCAGCGGGATATATTCTTTTTGTTCTTGTTTATCAGGCAGTGAGCGGGCGATGTTTTTATCTTGTTTCGTTCTTCTCAATAAAAAAGGCTGAATGAGTGCTTTAAGCTCAACAGTTCGTTCAGGTTTCTCGCCTTTTTCAATACCTGCTACAAATCGGTTTTTAAATGAATTAATTGTTCCTAAATAACCAGGATTGATGAATTCAAATAATGACCATAGTTCCAGCAGACGGTTTTCAATTGGAGTTCCAGTAAGCGCAATTTTGTGTCTTCCTTGCAGCTGACGGATGGCTCTCGCCTGTTTAGTCTGCGGGTTTTTAACATGTTGTGCTTCGTCTAAGGAAATGCTGTTCCACATAAACCCTTTCAACAATTCGACATCCAAAAGAGCAACTTGATAAGTCGTGATCACAACGTCAGTACTTTCACATATCTTCTCAAATGCGTATCCGTTGGTTCTTTTCGGCCCGTAATGAACATGAACACGAAGAGAAGGGGCAAATTTCTGTAATTCTTTTTCCCAGTTTCCAATTAAAGAAGTTGGGCAAACGATAAGAGAAGGAGAGCTATGTAACGGATGAATATTTGTTAAATAACTAATTAATTGAATGGTTTTACCTAGCCCCATGTCATCTGCTAGACATCCTCCTAAGTTAAACTTTCTCAAAAACATGAGCCAATTCAAACCTTGCTGCTGATAAGGTCTTAATGCACCTTTAAATTCAGAGGGAGGCAGCACTTCCGGCAGCCGTTCTAAATCCGTTAAGGATGTAATAAATGATTGAAAGGAAGCGGGGAGTTGGAACTCAACTTTTACCTCTTCTTCATCGGTTTTACTGTCTGCCATGTAGGTTAGCTTCGTTTTTAAAATTTCATGAATTGAGACGCCTTTTTTACTAGCTTCTTTAACAATTTTCTGCGCTTGTTTAATTAATCTAGAATCCAGTTGAATCCACTGTCCGCTAATAGATAATAATCGGCGTTTTTGTTCGACTAATTTCCGAAACTCTTCTTCTGAGAAAGTTTGATCGCCAATAGAAAATGACCAGCGGAAGCTGCTGATAGCTTGTTTACCAAACAATGCAGATGAAGTATTTTCTATAGTACCAGATACTTTTATGGTGGCTTTTTTTAATGATTCCCACCAGCTTGGCAAATGGATAGAGACACCTTGTTTAATCAATGCTGCACTATCTTGAGTTAGAAATTCCCATACTTCCTCATCTGTTAGGACAGACTGAATAAAAGCTCCTTTTTGGTATAAAGTAGGAGCCAATGCTTTCCATCGCTCGTGTTCATAAGCGATATATGATTCGTAGTGATTCCACTCTTTAGGAAGCATTCTTCCCAGTATAAAAGGTTCTTTGGCTTCATCGTGGGGAATCACGAATGTTTCAGCCGTCCATACATCTCCATCGGTCGTTGGCTCTACAATACGCAATGAAAGGTCAAAGGGAGGATTATAGCTCTCGCCTTCTATGCTTATTAAAAAGTCCTTTCCTTCCTTTTTTAATAGGCTCTCTTTAATTTGTGCTCGCCACTCTTGCTCATCAGCTTGTGAAAGCGATCCAGTCATTTGTTTTTTTAAAGGAAGAGAATGAAATTTCCCTTGGATAATCCTCTTTGTCATATCGACTGCAATTTGCTGATAAGCTTCCGCTGAAGCGGACAAAGCCGGTTTCAACACATGCTGTTGAATAGGTAATTGTATGAAAGTGAACATTTGCCATGCAGAAAGAAGAATTCCTTTTTTTCCATTAATCTCAACCTGTGTGGCTTCGCTTCCGTAATAGGTCTGTTCATGCCATAGAAACAGCGCATCTTTCCATGTATCAGGGAGCAAAATTTGGCCGCTAGGTGATACACAGTAGAGAAAAAAGTCACCGTGTACAGGTTCGACTTCAAGTGTTAAATGGAACAAATCAAACATTCAGTAAATCTCCTTTTTCTAATAGTTGTTGAAACGAGCGCTGTTTCTTTGTTTTTATCGCTAATTCTTCCATATAATGTTCCCATAGTAGAGAGCGATTCATTTGTAGATAAAGTCTCTTTAATTCTTGTAAGTAGATATAGGCTTCTTGGTAACTGCTTTTCTTTTTTTCATAAATCAGCTTTGAGATCATTTGATGATAAAGAGGAATAACCAGCTTTTCATCTTTTTGTTTTAAGGCTTCTATCGTTTGCTCGTCATATTTGATGCTGTCATATTGAAGAAGCACCTGTAATTCAACCCACTTTTTCAATTGGTCAGAAGCATATAGAAAATCACTGTATTCAATAAAACTATAGGGAAGTAATGTTTGCAATGCTTCAATATACAAAGTTTGATCGTTCGTTAAGTCTTTATAGTGCTGAAATAAATTTACAATCATGGAGACCATGTTTCGGCTTCCTTGATAAGTAGTCGGAACGGTGCGTACGTAATCTCCTATATAGGTCATTATATAAGAGCCCCACTGAGCAAAGCGGTCAGTTTCTTTTTCATGCAATAAATCATTTAACCAAGGAATAAGATAGGGAATTGTTTGTAGTGTTTCATCGCTCAAACGTTCTTTTGCTTCCCCATCTTTTTCTTGAAGGAATAAAAGATAGGAAAGAGCTGTATTGTTTATAAAAGAACCGTACTTAGCTTTTAATTTGCTTTCCTCAGTTTTTCGCCACTTTTCTAACGTGAAGATTTTTTGCCAAACAACGCGATAAATCTCAATACGTTCATATTGTAAAGGCATATCTTTATGCAATAATTCTCGGATGTATGGAATGCTATCCTCTATAATAGATAATGCATCTCCATCGTATTTCATTTGCTTTAATGAATCAGCGGTAGCATAAATTTCATTTGTTATTTTGTAGACGTGACTATATACGAATGATTCCTCGATGTTAGTAGAAAGCTGATGTGCCTGTAATTGAGCTGATAGTTTATAGAATGTATGAACCCCTCCATACATACAAAATAAAGCATAAAGCAATGGGTGCTCAGGAGCCTTTTTCACTAAAGCACGGTAATAGTACTGATAATATTCATGATAAATAGAACGGTCATTTTCGTTCCGCCCCTGCATAAAAAGCGTATACTGCTCCTCAAAAGTTTGTCTCCACTCTTGAAAAGTTGCCTTCGGCTTTTTTAACACTTGTTTGGCAGATAGCATAGTCAAAGCTGCTTTTTCATGGTTTCGCCATTCTTTGAATAGGGGCGCAAGCGGTTCTATTAATGAGTACATATAAAAAAACGCTGCAAAGCAGTGTTCACAAAATCCGTTATGCTGACAAGAACAGGTACTTTCAGGGAGCAGCTGCTTGTTTAGTTCCACATAAAACGAATCGATTTTAACATTTAATATCTGTTCATCATTGTGCAAAATGAAGAATGAATGGGTACGGTAAAGGTCTAGCCCTGCTTGGGCATTCATGCGATAGCGTACATCACTGTACGGGAAATGATGTATAAATTGGTGCTGTAAGTGATCTGAAAACGAACTCATAATCCCATTCCTTTCTATACATAAGTGGAGCATAAAATTATATTTATAATTGATTAATTTTCTTTTCATTATAAATGATAAAAATAGAATTATACAAAATCTTTTGTTATGATAAAGCAGAATCCAACATGACTCTTTATAAAAAGAAATGGATTCAACATGACTTTGTGTACATACTCAATCGCAGACTTACTATACTATAACCAATAAGCACGATTGACATTGACAGGAGGAAAAGTAAGTGAAAATTCGTAAAGCTATTATTCCAGCAGCTGGATTAGGGACACGCTTTTTGCCGGCTACAAAAGCACAGCCTAAAGAAATGCTGCCAATTGTAGATAAACCAACGATTCAATACATTGTGGAAGAAGCAGTAGCATCAGGTATTGAAGATATTTTAATTGTAAGCGGTCGCGGAAAACGAGCAATCGAAGACCATTTTGATAAATCATATGAGTTAGAAGAAACATTAGCCGCAAAGGAAAAGTGGGACATGCTCGAAGAAGTGCAGGGGATTTCGAATTTGGCTAATGTTCACTACATTCGTCAAAAGGAACCTAAAGGGTTAGGTCATGCCATTCACTGTGCAAGAAGTTTTATCGGAGATGAACCTTTTGCTGTTATGCTAGGCGATGATGTAGTTCAATCAGAAACACCTTGTTTGAAACAGTTAATGAACGTATACGAAAAATATGAATGCGCTGTAGTTGGTGTACAGGAGGTGCCTAGGAAAGAAACTTCAAAGTACGGAATTGTAGGTCCTAAAGGAGAGCCTCTTGAAAAAGGATTATTAGACGTAGAAACGCTCGTTGAAAAACCGAATCCAGAAGAGGCCCCTTCTGGCTATGCAATTATGGGGCGCTATATTTTAACACCGGAAATTTTTGATATCTTAAGCAGAGAAGAGATTGGCGCAGGAGGAGAAATTCAATTAACAGATGCTATTTTACGCCTGAATGAATTTCAACGTGTTCTTGCTTATTATTTCGAAGGAAAACGTTATGATGTTGGAGATAAATTTGGATTCATTAAAGCAACAATTGATTTAGCTCTGCAAAGAGAACCGCTGCGAGAAGAGTTAGTGAGCTATTTTAGAGAAATTGTCGAAAAAGAAGGGCATATGTAAAATATATTTACTAGGGGAACTATTGGGAATCAAGGAGATTTTCAATAGTTCTTTTGGGTTAGAGCTCGTTGTATAAAAGATGGTTATATCGTTTATTGATGAATTCTCATAAAATGTTACATAATAATAAGTAAAAGAAATTATTTCATGTTTTTATATAAATGCTATCATGAAATGACATTTTTCGATATAATATCAGATAGGTTTTATTTATTAAGCATGTCATATAAAGGAGATTTTCTGCAATGACAAAGAAATTGTGTGTAGTTGGTTTAGGATATATAGGTTTACCGACAGCTGTTATGTTTGCCAATCACGGCTTATATGTACATGGTGTCGACGTAAATGAAAAAGCAGTAGAATTAATTAAAAATAAGCAACTTCATATAGAAGAAAACGGCTTACAAGAACGTTTAGAATCAGCAGTTGACAACGGACACTTCACGGTAGGCACAACAGCTGAAGAGGCGGATATTTTTATTATTGCTGTACCATCACCAATTAATGAAGATAAAACGGCAAACTTGAACTATGTTCGAGAAGCGACAAAATCGATTGTTCCTTACGTTCGTAAAGGAAATTTAGTAATTTTAGAATCCACAGTTCCTCCGCGTACAGTAGAAGACGTTATGCTACCTGTGCTAAAAGAAACTGGTTTAGAATTAGGCAGTGAGTTATTTGTTTCTCATTCACCTGAACGCGTTATTCCAGGAAAAGTATTTGAGGAATTAGTCAATAATGACCGTATTGTCGGTGGTATTAACGAAGAGTCTAGTCGTTTGACTGTTGAGCTTTATAAAACATTTGTAAAAGGAAATATTCACGTAACGGATGCTACAACAGCTGAAATGGTGAAAGTAATCGAAAACACATATCGTGATGTGAACATTGCGTTTGCAAATGAGCTGGCAAAAATCAGTGAAAAAATTGGTGTAAACGCGTGGGAAGCGATTAAGTTAGCGAACTATCATCCACGTGTAAACATTCATTTACCAGGTCCTGGTGTAGGCGGCCACTGTATTGCTGTTGACCCTTGGTTCTTAACGGAGCTTCAGCCAGAACTGGCAAAAATTATTTCTCTTTCTCGTCATACAAATGATTCAATGCCTGAATATACAGCATTGAAAACGAAAAGCCTACTAGATGAAAAGGGCATTCAACATGGACGTGTAGCTGTTTTAGGTTTAGCTTTTAAAGGGAATATTGACGATATGCGTGAAAGTCCATCAACAGATGTACTTCATCATTTAGAAAAGCTGGGCGTTGATTACACAGCATTTGATCCTCATATCAAAGAGAATAAAATCGAACGTCAGACGCAAAGTTTGGATGAAGCTGTTGCACATGCGGATGTGATTCTTATTTTAACAGATCATAATGAGTTCAAAGAGCTTCTTCCATCAGCTGTTGAAAATCACATGCGTACAAAAGTTATTTTTGATACGAAAAACTGCATTCAGCGTGATCAATGGAAAGCAGCAGGCTTTGACGTAGTGTTACTTGGTGATTCAAAAGTTTCTACTTTATAAAAAGACGGGCTGAACAGCCTGTCTTTCGTTTGTAAAAAACTAAAAAATCAACATACGGGTGATTTAATGAAGGAAAACATCTTAGGAATAGACGTTTGTAGCGACACGTACGATGAGCTAGCGGTAAAGTTACTTCAGGATATAGATAAAGGCCGAAAATCATTTATTGTAGCAATCAACCCTGAAAAAATTATGAAAGCACAAGAAGACAGGGAATTAAAGTCACTATTAAATCAAGCGACTTATCAAATTCCAGATGGAATCGGTGTGATTTTAGCTTCAAAGCTCAAAAAGGGACGTATTCGTGAGCGTGTAACGGGTATTGATATGATGCTGAAGCTGTGTAAAGAAGCAACGAATAACGGTAAAAGAATTTTTTTATACGGAGCCAAGCCTGGAATTGCAGATGAAGCCAAAGCTAAGTTGGAAGAGATGTTTCCAGGGATTTTAATTGTTGGAACATTAAATGGCTATGAAAAAAATGAAGAAGTCATTGAACGTACGATTAATGATTCAGGAGCAGAAATTGTTTTTGTGGCTTTAGGCAGTCCAGCCCAAGAAAATTGGATTATTGCTCATAAAGAGAAACTTAATCCTTCTGTTTATCAAGGCGTAGGGGGCTCGTTCGATGTTATTTCAGGACGATTGAACCGAGCACCTGCTGTTTTTCAAAAGTTTGGTTTAGAGTGGCTTTATCGACTGTTAAAAGAACCATGGAGATGGAAGCGTCAGTTAGAATTACCTAGGTTTCTTCTTCGAGTGTTAAGAGGTTAAAAAAGCATGCGGATATAATCCGCATGCTTTTTATTTTTAGATATCTTCTTTCTTGTTTTGTTGCTTGATTTCATCCGTTAGTTCGTGCAAGCTTTGTCGCACATTTCCTTTTCCAGAAAAGTTTTCAATCAATTCCTTCACATCTATACCTGAGGATGCTTTCAGCGATTCTTGAAGAGAAGACATTAAGTTTGTTGCATAGCCAGTCACTTTATTAGCTCCGCTGTTTTCACCGTTGCTTCCTGTATCCACAACCGTAATTTTGTCGATATTTGCTAAAGGACTTGCAACTTGTTTTGCATATTCAGGAAGCATCTTGATAATCATATCTAAAATAGCCGCTTGACCGAACTGCTCGAATGCTTCAGCTACTTTTTGTTTAGCTTCAGCTTCAGCTAAACCTTTTAAGCGGATAATCTCAGCTTCAGATTCACCTTGGGCACGCTGAGCTTCCGCCTTTGCTAAACCATCAATTCGAACGCGTTCAGCTTCAGCTTTAGCCATTGCTTCAATTCGATATTTGTTGGCGTCTGCTTCAGCAAGCTGTTTTGCTTTTTCAGCTTCTGCGGATTGTTCAACAGAGTAACGATCTGCATCTGCTTTCTTTTTTACTTCAGAATCGTATTGACGCTCACGACGAAGAATTTCTTTTTCTTCTAATTCAATTTGTTTCTGACGTTCAATGATGCGGATTTGCATTTCTTGTTCTGTTACATCTTGTTTCGCGCGAGCTGTTTCTAGATCATATGCTTGGTCAGCACGAGCTTTGGCAATATCTTGTTCGCGACGATATTCAGCGGTTTTTAACTGATTCATTTTTTCAGCTTCCGCGATTTCTGTATTTCGCTCAAGCTCCGCTTTTTGGGCATCTTTATGAGCCTCAGCACGCTTGATTCTTGTTTCTTTTTCAGCTTCTGCTGTTGCAATGTCAGCATCTCGCTTAACTTGAGCAATACGAGGTTTCCCTAGAGATTCTAGATAGCCGTTCTTATCCCGAACGTCTTTAATTGTAAACGATACAATAATTAAGCCCATTTTAGCCAGATCTTGTGAAGCTACGCGCTGTACTTCTTGAGAGAATTTTTCACGGTTTTTATAAATTTCTTCTACCGTCATAGAACCAAGAATCGAGCGAAGGTGACCTTCTAAGACTTCTCTAGCTTCGGTTTCGCGATCTTCTTTTGCTTTGCCTAAAAACTGCTCAGCGGCCGTTGCAATTTCTGAAATAGAACCTCCAATTTTGATGATTGATACCCCATCAGCCATAACAGGAACACCTTGTTCTGTATATACTTCAGGTGTAGATACTTCAAGTTTGCTTGACAGCAAGCTCAGAGGCTCAGCCTGCTGAAAAACTGGCAGCACAAACGTACCGCCTCCGCGAACAATTTTAATGCGGTTTCCGGATTCATCGACGTGCACGTTTTTATTTCCCAGATAGCTTCCTGTTACAATTAACGCTTCATCTGGACCTGCTGTACGGTATTTTGTAATAAATACGGCAATCAGCGCAATTAATAAAAAAACAACAATTCCAACGACAACTAATATAGGTGTTGAAAACATAAAACTCCCCCTAATACTATTTATAATGAGTGATTGGTGATAACTTCTTCATAAATCACAACGAGTGCGTTGCCCCTTTGTATATCTACAACAAGCACTTTGCTGCCTAAAGGTATAGCAGTGTTTTTAAAGCTGGCAGCGGGTTTGGAAATAGTGCCGCTAACCCCTTCGATAAATACTTCTCCATAACCATCTGCAGGAACGGAAGTAATAATGGTACCAAGTCTTCCTTTTAACGAATCTTCAGTAAAAGCAAGAGACTCTTCAGCCGATGATAAAGGAATCAATACAAAAACATTGAGCAAAATAACGAGTAGAAGGGCAATAAGAGCGGAAATCGAAATAATCAAATAATTTTGCAATGACGTATAGGCGAACAAATATCCACTGGCACTAAAGAATGTTAAAAAAGAAAAAAAAAGAGTGGGGTTAAAAAAAGGTATCGCTTCAGATAATCCATCTAACAAATCGCTAAATAAAATGTATAAGAAGGTGAGACTTCCGCAGATAATTAATCCATACAAATACACTGTTTGAACAGATAGACCGAACATAGTTCATTCAACACCCCCTTTATGTAAGATGATTGATGCTGTTCCTACTATGTATTACGAACCGTATCGAAAAAAGTTTCATTTTTTTGATAAAATTCCTTTTTTTGTTTAATTTTATCTCTATCCATTTTACTATATTTTAACTTTTAAATGATATAAGATAAGGACAACGATTCAGTGAATGGGGTTTGAAATAGTGGACATGCATAGGTTAAAAGTTTGTTCATATAATGAGTGGGCCATATGAAATAAAAATAAAGGTTTAAATATGCTTAATAAAAAGGAAAAAGAGTTAGAGATGACGAATAAATTAGACGAAAAGGGGGGAGTTCGCTTATATTTTAATAAAGCATAGTAAAGAAAATGTTCTACATAAAATAACCACATAAGAATAAAGTAAATCAGCTGTTTATACACAAAAAAATACAATTCTTTTCTATTGATAGTTTGTAAATGTGCTAATTTTTGAGAATAAATTTCTATTTAAGTAGTAGAATCATTGTGATATAATCCATTTTGGGAATAAGTAAGTAATTATTGTTATAAGCAATTTGAAATACTATCCAATTATATAAAGTTGGATACATTTTTTATGGTTTTGGTTAACATAAACCTGAGGAGGGTCTCCATGCTATATTTGACCTTGTTTATTTGTTTTATTACATCTATTCTGATCACTCCGCTGGTTAAGAAGCTGGCGTTTAAAATAGGTGCAACGGATAAACCAAATCAACGAAAAGTTCATCAAAAAATTATGCCTCGCCTTGGAGGTTTGGCGATATTTTTTAGTTTTCTTATTGGATACCTCGTTTTACAGCCTGACAGTAAATATGCGCTGCCGATTTTAATCGGAAGCATCATTATCATCATTACCGGTGTCTTAGATGATATGATTGAGCTATCCGCTAAAATCAAATTAGGCGGTCAGCTAGTAGCGACATTAATTGTTGTTGTATACGGTGGAGTCCAAATTGATTTCATTAACTTGCCGTTTGGCGGAAAATTAGAATTCGGAATGTTAAGTATTCCAATTACGGTATTATGGATTGTAGGAATTACCAATGCTATTAATTTAATTGATGGATTGGATGGATTAGCTGCCGGCGTTTCCTCTATTGTATTGATTACCATCTCGGGTATGGCTATTATGATGGGCAATGTGTTTGTGACAAGCATGGGTTTCATCGTATTGGGAAGTACGCTCGGATTTTTGTTTTACAACTTTCACCCCGCTAAGATTTTTATGGGCGATACAGGAGCACTATTTTTAGGCTATATGATTTCTGTATTGTCTCTGTTAGGATTTAAAAATGTAGCGGTTATTTCTTTCATTGTTCCAGTTATTATTTTAGGGGTACCAATTTCAGATACGTTCTTTGCTATTATTCGCCGAATCGTAAAAAATCAACCGCTATCGGCTCCTGATAAATCTCATTTGCATCATTGCTTGTTGCGCTTAGGGTACAGCCATAGACAAACGGTTTTAATTATTTATGGAATGAGTGCGATATTTGGTTTAGCGGCAGTTATCTTCTCAAAGGTACAAACAATGTGGGGATCTTTTCTTGTACTAGCTATCCTCCTTGTAGCGATTGAAATTATCGTTGAAAAGATAGGACTAGTTGATAAGACATATAGGCCAATTCTCAACATGGTCCGTGGACTTCGTTTAAAAAATTAATTAAAAAGACCTCTTGGATATCCAAGAGGTCTTTTTAATTATTCTGTTGTATCTGAAGTTGATTCAATGCCTAAATGCTTGCGGAGCTTTTCACTTACTTTTTCTACTGAATCATTGTCTAGTTTAAAGTAGTACACGCCGTTAATTTTTTCATCGCTGCCGTCTAAGTTAATGGTTTCGATGTCTACTTTTTTCGAAGCATAATCATAAAACGAAAGCATTTCACCGAACATTAAATTCGTTTTCATATTATCGCCAACAGCTTCGATAAGATTTCCATATTTATTTAGTGATCCAATGGAAGCAGCTTTTTTAATCATGGCTTCAATCAACTGCTGTTGTCTTTTTCCTCGCTCAATATCGTTGTCTTGTTTTCGTGTTCGAGCAACAGCTAACGCTTCTTCGCCATTTAAATGTTGATTTCCTGGTTTTAAGACAATAGCATTATGACGATCTTTTGAGTCCTTTTCACTCATCGCATAAGGTACATCAAAATCGATTCCCCCAAGTGAGTCTACAATGTCTGTGAAAGCTTTAAAATTCACTTTAACATAGTAATCAACGGGGACATTAAACAGCTGTTCTACCGTTTCTACAGTTGCTTTTGGACCTCCGTAAGCATGCGCATGAGTAATTTTATCTTTTCTGTTCACTTCAGGTATATAAACCCGCGAATCTCGAGGTATGCTTACAAGCTTTACGGTTTTATTGGTTTCGTTAAAGGTCGCCAAAATTAAAGCATCCGTACGGGCTGATTTCCCGAATTTCCTGGTTTCACTATCATCTACGCCCATAAATAAAATGGATATATCATCTTTTTTGGGATCGATTTTACGATCACGCATAGGAGAGTTATCGCGATCTCCGAGTCCTTCATAAGAATCAGAAGCTACTGTTTTAGCTTTAACAAACAAATAAGAGCCATAAGCAGTCGCAGAAAGCCCTAAAATAAGGATAGGTAACAGAAAAAATGTAAAAAGCCTTCGTTTTCTTTTCCGTTTGTTTACTCTTTTTTGAAAACGTCTATATTGAGCCATACGGTTTCTCCTTTTATTCGTATATTCGAACACTTATTGTGACAATTAGTATGTGTTATAAATTGGAATGTATGAATCAAACTCGTCAAAGCTATGCATCTGTACGAGGTTTTTACTCATTGACAAGTAGCGCAACCATCAGAATAGTTGCGCTATTTATCAATTGTACAATGTTTTTTAATAAGAGTAAATAATTCATTCTACATCTTCTTCTAAATAGGTCGTCTCACCTGCTCGAATATCTGCTTGGCCGTTTGTTAGCTCAGTCATCCATTCAGTAAATGCTTCTGTTTGAGCTTCCTCTACAAATGTTTCAATTTCTACCATATCTGCGTAGTGGATTTCTTTTAATAGATAAACGGAACTGCGAAGTTCATTTTCTAATTTTCCAAGCCATGTATAGTCGACGGTTGTATGCATAACCGCCATGAGAGTTCGTTTGACTGTACCTAGTTCATTTAACGCTTCGGAAACAGATTTCCCATATGCGCGCACCAAGCCACCTGCGCCCAATTTAATGCCTCCGAAATAGCGCGTAACGACGACCACCGTATCTTTTAAGCCTCTTTTTTTAAGCACTTCTAACATTGGTACGCCTGCTGTTCCACTTGGTTCTCCATCATCGTTTGCTTTTTGAAATTGATCTCGTTCTCCAATTAGGTAAGCTGAACAGTTATGAGTAGCATTCCAGTGCTGTTTTTTAATGTCTTGAATAAATTGCTGAGCTTCTTCCTCAGTTGTTACACGTTTCATATGACAAATGAATCTAGATTTTTGAATAGTGATTTCATGTGAACCTTCTTGTTTTACGGTATAATATTGTGATAACAATCAAAAAATCCTCCTTAGCGTTATAAATAGAAGAAAAACGGGTATTTACGTACTGTTTACTTGCTATTAGTATAAAATGTTTATGAAAAGACATCAATTAATCAAATTCAACCTCACTTGAACAAGCTATACAGAATATACGTTATAATAAAAGAGTGTGCAGGCTTGTATAGCTAAATAATGAAATGGTTTAAACAGGCAGTTAGTCACTGTTGAAGAGTGAGCGTAAATGGTAATCTATTCAAATAACACGAGTCAAGCGTCGATTGATGTCGAGTTTGAGGGTACTAAAAACAACCGTTACTTTTTGGATATAAAAAGTCAGATAGGGAGAAAATATGGATCTTATCCTCACAATTCAGATAGGTCATACGAATACTATATATAGCATGAACGTATAGACATTTCTCCGAATGTGAGTATAGTTTGGGGTGAGTAAATGTCGAAACATAAATTAACAAGTAAGGCACTTGATGAAATTTTTGAGAAGATTATTGGCACAGTGGGAGATAGTAAAAATGAAGTCTATCGTCTTTCTGAAGATGCCAGACAAGAATATCAGCAAATAAAAGAAGAGTTAGAAGTGTTAAAAGGGAAAGTTCTTGAGACGATAGAGCAAGGCGATAAATTGGAAACCCAGGCAAGGTTGGCTCGAAAGCGTTTGTCTGATGTGAGCCGACATTTTCAAATTTATTCAGAGCCTGAAGTAAAAGACGCTTATGAAAAAGCACACGAATTACAAACCAAGCTGCTGATGAATCAGCAAAGCGAATATCAGCTGCGTAATCGTCGAGATGAACTAGAAAGACGCTTGCTTACATTAGAAGAAACGATTAAACGTGCAGATCACCTAGTAGGTCAAATTTCCGTTGTGTTAAATTATTTAACAAGTGATTTAAAACAAGTAGGGGAAATAGTAGAAGATGCCATTCAAAAAGAGTATTTTGGCTTTCGGATTATTGAAGCTCAGGAAGAGGAACGGAAACGTTTGTCAAGAGAGATTCATGACGGCCCAGCTCAAATGCTTGCAAATGTTATGATGAGATCGGAATTAATTGACCGAATTTACCGGGAACGTAGTGCAAAAGAAGCAATGGAGGAAATTCGGGATTTAAGAAAAATGGTTCGTTCTGCCCTATACGAAGTGCGTCGAATTATATATGATTTAAGACCGATGGCACTTGACGACTTAGGTCTAATTCCGACGCTGCGTAAATATCTTGATACAATCGAAGATTATAACGAAGGCAAGCCTCGGATTACGTTTATTTCCATTGGACAAGAGAAGCGAACTGCTTCAAAATTAGAAGTAGCACTGTTTCGCTTAGTGCAAGAAGCTGTAACGAACGCATTAAAACATGCAGACGCGACGGAAATCCAAGTGAAGATAGAGTTCAACAATGAATACGCTATTTTGCTTGTCAAAGATGACGGCTGCGGTTTTAATCAAGAAGAGAAAAAAGAGAATTCGTTCGGCTTAATAGGAATGAAAGAGCGTGTTGATTTGTTAGATGGGACTATTTCTGTTCATTCGAAAATTAACCAAGGCACGCTTGTTATGATTAAAGTACCGATTATAGCCGCTTAAAAAGGCAGAGATATGTATATAAATAGGGGTCAATATAGAGTAAAACATTTGTTGTTCGATTTGGGGAGGAATCAAACATGCAGACAAGAATTATCATAATCGACGATCACCAATTATTCCGTGAAGGAGTAAAAAGAATTTTAGATTTCGAAAAAGATTTTGAAGTAGTTGCAGAAGGTGACGACGGTAGCGAAGTTATTGACCTTGTAGAAGAACATCAACCTGATGTTGTAATCATGGATATTAACATGCCGGCTGTAAATGGTGTAGAAGCTACGAAAAAGCTTGTAGAAGTAAATCCGGACGCTAAAGTTATTATCTTATCTATCCATGATGATGAGACATATGTAACTCACGCCTTACAAACAGGTGCACGAGGCTATCTGCTAAAAGAAATGGATGCGGATGCGTTAATTGAGGCGGTGAAAGTAGTTGCAGAAGGTGGTTCATATTTACACCCGAAAGTAACGCATAGTTTAGTAAAAGAGTACCGTCGACTAGCAGCTCAAGGACAATCGTCTTCTTATCCGCACGAACCAATTGAGATTCGCCGTCCACTACATTTGTTAACACGTCGTGAGTGCGAAGTGCTCCAACTGTTAGCTGATGGTAAAAGTAACCGAGGAATCGGAGAAGCATTATATATTAGTGAGAAAACCGTTAAAAACCATGTGAGTAATATTTTGCAAAAAATGAATGTAAATGATCGTACTCAAGCTGTCGTTGTGGCAATCAAAAACGGGTGGGTAGAAGTAAGATAAGTTCAAAAGTCCGATATACCACTAGGTATATCGGACTTTTTTTTTCTTTTTATAAATTTTTTTGAAATTGTAGGTAAAAAGGCATGTTTAATGAGAGAGTAAAACAACCGATAAGTTAAGGGGAGAAAATATCTTTTAGGAAGGCAAAGGGTGATACCTTTACACATTTACTCGTCCTTTAACTTCGCTTAAGCATAAAGGGAATCTTAAGGATCCTACACCCTTCGACGAAAGCATCCATACCTCAAAATAATGTCCATCAAGTTGATGCATGCTCTTGTAAGAAAAGGTCTTTAATACATTGAGATACATATGAGGTCTTAGAAAAATTTATTCAAACCTCAACTGGTGTCCTTTAAAAAATTTATAAGTTAGCTTTTAGTGAAATAAACAGAAAACTGATTTAAAGAAGACAAGAAGGTGATGAAGCTGAATTTTATAACGGAAGAATTAATCTATCATAAATCTCCGCAAGAGCTAACAGCTATGATGTATGAAAAATTTATTCAAAATATTGATGAAGCTGTTATAGCAATTCAACACAGCGATTATTTTACAGCGAATGAAAAAATTAAACAGTGCAACGATATTTTATATCAGCTAGGAATTGGCTTAACATATCAAGCAGGTATCATTGCAGAGCAGTTAGATACCCTGTACAACTATATGTCTGAGCGATTAATTATGGCTAATTTTAAAAAAGATACGTTTATTTTATGTGAAGTTCAACAAATGATGAAGCAGCTTTCTAACGCTTGGAATGAAGTGTTAAAAGCGACGCCTAAAGTTACCTCTTCGCTCCAAAAAAACAAGCTGTCTTCTTATGAACAGCACATAAGCATCACTGTTAGCTAAAGGGGAATCATCATATCCACGCATCAGATGCCTCTCGAAACTTTCAGCTAATCCAGCTAGCATATCTAAAAGTCTAAATTGAATGGAGTGTATACTAACAGAGAAAGGAGAGATACATAGTGGAGGTACAGCGAATTAACAGTCTTTCTTCTTCCATGAATCTCATTAGAGAAAAAGAAGTAAGTGGTTCGGTTTCATTTACAGGAGTAATGGCCAAGAAACAAAACGAACTAACCTATGAACATTTAACTCAAGTGATAAATAAAATTGAAGAACAGGGAAAGCAGTTAGTGAAAAGTCAAACTATTGATTCTTTGCGGAAATACAAGACGCTTGTGAAGCAGTTTATGAACGAAGCCGTTAAAAATGGTTTTGAACTTCATGAAGAAAGAGGATTTAATCATAGAGGAACGACTAAAGTATATAAGTTAATGAAAGAAGTGGATACGAAACTAGTTGACTTGACAAATGATATCCTTCAAAAAGAAAAAGACAGTTTAAATTTACTCAAGCGGGTTGGAGAAATTCAAGGTTTGTTAATCGATATGTATACGTGAGGGAGCTTTTACTAATAGGTAAACCTCTCGTTACATGCATTTTAATTCTAAATGTTGTAGAATAGAGTGAAATTATTTTATATAACAAAGGATGGATCCCTATCTTATGAAAACAGCAATTATTACAGATAGTACCGCCTATATATCAGAGGAAATTCAATCAAACTATCATATACATATGGTGCCGCTAAGCGTTATTTTCGGTGAAGAAACATATCGTGAAGAAGTAGATATGACTGCAGATCAATATTTTGAAAAAATTAAAGAAGCAAAAAATCTTCCAACCACTTCTCAGCCTGCTATCGGAGAATTTGTAGAGTTGTTTGAACAGTTAAAACGAGATCAATTCGATGCTGCTATCGTTATTACGTTATCTAGTGGAATTAGCGGAACGTATCAGGGAGCTTTGACGGCAGGTAGCATGGTAGAAGACTTTGACGTGCACGTATTTGATTCAGAAATCAGCTGTATGGTTCAAGGCTTTTATGCGATTGAAGGAGCCGAGATGGTCCAATTAAATAAACATCCTGACGAAATCATTGCGCGTTTTGAAGAGATGAAACTATCAATGCGTGCGTATTTTATGGTAGATGATTTATCTCACTTGCAGCGTGGAGGTCGCCTAAATGCTGCTCAGGCTATTATCGGCAGTCTGCTTCAAGTAAAGCCAGTGCTGCATTTTGAATCTAAAAAAATTGTTCCATTTGAAAAAATTCGTACGCGTAAGCGAGCGTTAAAACGAATCACGGAGCTTCTTGATGAGGATGCAAAAGAAAATGTACCTATGAAAGCTGTAGTTATTCATTCTAATCGTGAAAATGAAGCAAAAGAAATTCAACGAGACTTAGAACAAGAATATCCTCATATTGAATGGAGTCTTTCTTATTTTGGCGCTGTGATTGGCACGCATTTAGGTGAAGGTGCCATCGGTATAGGCTGGTATAAAAAGTAATCGAAAACCAAATCATTTGATTTGGTTTTTTTGCAGGAAAAAACACCTTTTTTTGCGTATATAGATGTGTACGATAAACATGGAAAGGAATGAAGATATGCTTTTTACTGTTAAACAAGAATTGCTAAATCCCGTTCAAGTGCCTAGCCCAGCTGCTTTTCCTCTCTCAAAACTCGATATGTGGAGAACTCCACCTTTAAATCCTTCATACCCCTACTCTTTAGATCTTCAGCGCTCTCTAAGCGGAAAGCAGCTTCTGCTAACTCAGACTCCCTATCCTTTATCTCTCATTCATGAACATTATCTAAACGGATATATTTCCTATCAAAAAGCACTTACCCAGAAAGAAAACGGATATAAATGCAACCGGTGTGGAAGTGATAGCCCCTTTTATTTTGCTTCATTTCCATGCAGTAGATGTCACCAGGAGTGCTGCTATTGCCGAGCATGTATTGCAATGGGGAAAGTAAGTGAGTGCACACCTTTTATAAACTGGGAAGGACCAACAAGTAATGTCCTGCCAAAAAGCAGCGTGATGAATTGGAAAGGAATGCTGTCTAAAGCTCAAGAACGTGCTTCAAATGAACTCATTCAAGCTATAAAAAAGGATGAAGAGCTGTTAATTTGGGCTGTTTGCGGAGCAGGAAAAACGGAAATTTTATTTAAAGGTATTGAAGCAGCGTTGAACAGCGGAAAGAAAGTCTGTATTGCTACTCCAAGAACAGATGTAGTTATTGAGTTAAAGCCAAGAATTCAATCAGCATTCCCGGACATGTCTGTGCTGGCTATGTATGGAGGCAGCGAAGACCGTTTTCATGAATCCTCTCTTATTATTTCCACCACTCATCAACTTCTGCATTATTATCAAGCATTCGATGTGCTGATTATTGACGAAGTAGATGCATTCCCGTATTCGACAGAGCCTATGCTGCACTATGCTGTTGCAAAAGCAGCTAAACACGCTGCATCAAAGATTTATTTAACAGCGACTCCAAATGAATCATTAAAAAAAGACGTTGAGCAAGGTAAAAAACAAGTAGTTAAAATTCCAGCCCGCTATCACCGAATGCTTATTCCTGTTCCCCGGTTTGAATGGTGTGGCAATTGGAAGAAAAAAATGAAAACAAATACTTTGCCTGCTAATGTTGAGAAATGGCTGAAAAAAAGAATAAATGAAGGGAAACAATGCTTTATCTTCGTCCCGCAAATTAAGTGGATTGCTCCGATCACAGACATGATTCGGAAGCTGACGGAAAAGGTAGACGGTGTCCATGCTGAAGATTCCCAGCGAAAAGAAAAAGTAATGAAATTTAGAGAAGGGCAGCTCGTTATTTTAGTAACGACAACAATATTAGAGCGAGGCGTAACGGTTCCCAACATAGATGTTGCAGTATTGGGAGCAGAAGAAACGATTTTTACTGAAAGTGCTCTTGTTCAGATTTCAGGAAGAGTGGGGAGGAGTGCTCAATTTCCAACGGGAGACGTGGTGTTTTTTCATTATGGGCAGTCTCTGTTTATGCGAAAAGCAAAAGAGCATATTGAATATATGAATGCTCTAGCTTATAAGGAAGGGCTGGTTGATCGATGACAATATGTCTGATTTGTTTTGAACCTCTTGTCTCTTCTTTCGATTGGAGGTCATTGTTAAAACCTTCTTCAACGGACAGAATTTGCACTGTTTGCTTGCAAAAATGTCCCATCATCAGCAGCAGCATTTGCAGGGGATGCGGCCGTTCTCTTGCAGACCTGGCTTCTTCTCATTATGAGCTAGACACATGTATGGACTGTCAGAAATGGAATGATGCTTCTTTTTTTAACCGTTCTCTTTATGCGTACAATGATTTTATGCAAAGCATAATAGAACGTTTTAAATTTCAAGGAGATTATGAAATTATCCAAGCATTCAAGGAGCAGTGGTATAAGTTTTATAAAAAAGAATGTAATCCAAAAGCTATACTAGTTCCTATACCTTTAACGGACGAGAGATTATATGAGAGAGGGTTTAACCAATCTTTAGCGCTAGCTGAACTGATCAGTGGCAACATAGAAATGCCTCTTGTTCGCTGTTCAGGAACAAAGCAATCAAAGAAAAATAGGCGAAGTCGGCTGGCAGAAAGACTGGAATTTAAAGTAGTCGATTCCTCAATGGTTACGAATCAAGAATTTCTCTTGATTGATGATATTTATACAACAGGAGCAACTGTGCGCCAAGCGGCAAATTGTTTGCAGGAAGCTGGAGCACGTTCAGTTCGTTCGCTCACTTTAATTCGCGCATGAAGATGTATAATTTAAAAATTTGACCGATAGTAAAATAAAAAACAAATGAGGAGTTTCGAATATGGAAACGTTAGATAATTGCAGGGAATGCGGTCATTTATTTGTAAAAAGTGGATCAATAAACATATGTAAATCATGTTTTGACAAAGAAGAAGCTCTGTTTCAACGTGTTTCTTCATTCTTGAAGAAGAGAGCAAATCGTACAGCAACGACTTACGAAGTAATGAAAGAAACGGGCGTTTCAGATTCGTTAATTCATCAATTTATTCGACAAGGTCGATTAGTGCTAACGAACTTTCCAAACATAAGCTATCCATGCATGCAATGCAACGCTCAGATTCGAGAAGGTAAACTCTGTCATTCATGCTCTCAAGAAATTAAACATGGGTTAGAAAAGCATAATCATGAGATAATTCGTTCAAATGAAGAGCCGACGCGTCCCACCTATCGTTCTAACGAAAGGAAAAAAGAGTAAAAGTGTGCGGAGTGTTTGCAGATTCTCTATCTATAGACCTATGTTTAAGGTGGACTGTGAAAATGGTCTCAACTTCTTTGCTGATGCTAAAGGTTTAGGCTGAAATTCCGATATAATGAATAGAGATAACGGATACAAATATAAAAAGAGGTGAGAGAGATGAAGATTAACCCATCGAACTTATTTGGAATAAATCCGTACAAAAAACAATCAAAAAAAACAGAACAGGTCTCTAAAAAGAATCCACAAGATCAGATTCATATTTCATCTGAGGCGAAGAAACTTCAGGGAAATGAACCATCTCCAGAAAGACTTGAAAAATTGGAGAAACTAAAACAGCAAATTAACAGCGGAACATACGAAATTAACGGAAAAGAAATTGCTAAAAGTATTGTAGATTTCTATAAAAAATAAAAGGACTGACATTGATTGAACGTGCAAGAAATTCAAACGATACTAGAAAAACAAGTAACGCTTCACAAAAGTTTGTCTGTCATTGTTAAAGAGAAAACGAACTTTATTATTAAACAAGATGTAAAGGCATTGACGGCTTCTTTGCAAAAAGAGCAATCTCATATAGCTGCTATTTCTGCACTGGAAACAAAACGTATAGAAGCAATGGAAAAAAGCGGACATGCTGCTCGCTCCATTGAAGAAATAGCAGGCTCATTCTCTGAGTACTCCATCTTGATACCCTTTCAAAAACAGCTAATAGATATAATTCAAGATATAAAGTATGCAAATGACTTAAACAATCAGCTGCTTACACAGTCTTTGCAGCTGATTCATACCGAACTAGACCTTCTTGTTCCATCGAAACGAGAGGATTCGTTCAATTACACAAAAACAAATAATAGATCGTTTCAATCAAACTCTATTTTTAATTCGAAGGCATAAAGAACGGAGGAAAGCAGAATGAGTTCAACATTTCATGGTTTGCAGGTGGCTAAACGAGGAATGGATGCCCAACAAGCGGCTCTTTACACGATTGGCCATAACGTATCTAATGCAAATACGCCGGGCTATACGCGTCAGCGAGTAAGTTTAGAAACGTTCCCAGCTTATCCAGCCCCAGGGATGAATCAGACTGGAACTGCGGGCCAAATAGGAATGGGAGTAGAAGCCAGCACGGTAGAGCGAATACGTGATACATTTTTAGATACCCAGTATCGAGATGAAACCATTAAAGTGGGGTATTGGGATGCGCGCGCTGGTGCTCTTGAAAAAATGGAGGAAATTATGAATGAACCTACTGAAGATGGACTTTCAGCTGTTTTTAATCAATTCTTTGAGTCCGTTCAAGATGTAGCTTCACACCCTTCAGAAGCAGGAGCCAGGTCTGTTATGATTGAACGAGCCGAAGCAGTAGGCGATACTTTCTCTTATTTATCTACTTCTTTAAAAACGGTTCAAAGTGATTTACAAAACGAGCGTGACGTAGCGGTAACACAAGTGAATTCTTTGTTAGAGCAAATAAGTAATGTGAACCAACAAATACAAAACGTAGAACCGAATGGCTATTTGCCTAATGATTTGTATGATGAAAGAGATCGGCTGCTGGATGAGATTTCTAAATTTATGCCGGTTTCTTTAGAGTATACAAAAAGCAGCGGGAACGCTTCTGCAACGTCAGAAGGAGTGGTAACGGTTCAGCTTCAAACGTCTCAGGGGCCTATTACTCTTTTAGATGGGAAAACTCATCAAGTAAATGCCATCAGTTTGAAAACAAATCAAGATTCCTATGTGACGGAAATTCATATAGGGGATGAGATACGGAACCCTGAGTCATTTCCTCAAGGAAAACTTAAAGGGTTAATTGAGGCTTCTGGATATATAGATAATAGTGGTAATAAAACAGGTGTTTACGCTTCAATGATTGATGATTTAGATGAAATGGCATATGAATTTGTAAATTGGTTTAATGATAAGCACCAACAAGGTGTCACACTAGATGGTGATACTGGTATGTCCTTTTTTAATGAGATTTCTCAGAAAGAAGGGGCTGCAACTGGAATTGTTATTGCTGATAAAATTAAACAAAACACAAACAATATTGCTGCTGCTTCTTCGGGCTCCTCTGGGGATGATGGAACTGGTCGCAAAGGAGATGGAAAAACTGCTCAGCTATTGTCTCAATTTCGTCAAAAGGTGCTTATTAATTCCAGGAATCAAGCTGTTTCCCTAGATGGCTTTTATCAATCTGTTATTGGCCAAATGTCAGTAGATGCCCAACAAGCCAACCGCTTAAAAAGTAATTCAGAAACCCTTCAGGGAGCTGTAGAGCAAAGGCGCCAGTCTATCAGTGCAGTTTCATTAGATGAAGAGATGACCAATATGATTCAGTTTCAGCATGCATATAACGCTAGTGCCCGTATGGTGACTATGATTGATGAAATGCTTGATAAAATTGTAAACGGTCTTGGAACTGGAGGAAGGTAAAGATGCGCGTCACACAAGGAATGTTAGCGGCTAATTCGTTAAAACAGATTAGCAATAGCTATAATAAGCTGGAAACACTTCAAAACCAATTATCAACGGGAAAGAAAATTACTCGTCCTTCTGATGACCCGGTAGTGGCTACTAAAGGAATGGCTTATCGTTCGAATCTTTCTGAAGTAAATCAATATAAACGTAATTTAACAGAAGCACAGTCTTGGTTTGATAGTTCAGAATCAGGACTTGAACAAGTCAATTCCATTCTTCAGCGCACTAAGGAGTTGGTCGTGCAAGGGTTAAACGGTACGAATGAAAGTGATGACCGTCAAGCGATTGCACGTGAAATCGAACAGTTAAAGCTGGATTATATGCAAGTAGGCAATACGCAGGTGGCAGGAAACTATATCTTTAACGGTGTAAATGTAGGAACAGCGCCTATAAGTGAGAATGCAAGCGGTATGATAGAATCGAATATTAACCTGGATCCTTTTTCAGTTGAAGTCTCAAAAGGTATCCAGTTAAGAGTCAATATTCACCCTGAAAACATTTTTGGACAAGGTGCATTTGACTTAATGAACAATGTTCAAACAGCTTTTGAGCAAAATGATGTAAACTCACTAAAAGATCTTTCTACACAGGTAGACACGCAGCTGTCTACGCTATTAGCGGAGCGATCTGAATTGGGAGCAAGAAGCAATCGGCTTGAGCTGATCGAAAACCGCCTTGATTCACAGGAAATTACGGCTACTAAGATGCTTTCAAATAATGAAGATGCAGATATTGAAAAAGTCATTACGGATTTAACCGTACAAGAAAGCGTGCATCGTGCTGCTTTGGGAGTAGGGGCTCAAATTATTCAGCCTACGCTGCTAGATTTCTTGCGTTAAAAAGTTCCTTCTAAACAGAAGGAGCTTTTTTACAATGAAAAAAGATAACAATAAAAAATCAATTAGCAAAGGTGTGATGAGATGAAAATTTCAACAAGCTATCATGGAGATATAGAAATAGATAATCAGCAAACACTGACATTCAATCAAGGGATTCCAGGTTTTTTGGAAGAAACTGAATTTGTTATTTTACCACTTCCAGAAGCCGAAGCTTTCCAAGTTCTGCAGTCTATTCAAACCAAAGAAGTAGCTTTTATTATCACGGATCCATTTCAGTTTTTTTTAGATTATGATTTTCAACTAGAACCTCAGGAAATCGAAAAGCTTCAATTACAACAAGTGGAAGATGCAGCTGTTTACGTATTGCTTACGATGTCAAATTCGGTGGAAAAGATAACGGCTAATTTGCAGGCGCCTGTTATTATTAATACAAAGAAACAGCTTGCTAAGCAAGTGATTTTAATGAATACAGCTTACGAAACGAAGCACAGGTTATTTGAGTAAGAGGAATAGATAAGGAGTGAGTCCATGCTTGTTTTAACACGAAAGTTAAATGAAACAATCAAAATAGGTGATGAAATTGAAGTGACCGTCCTTGCAGTTAATGGTGATCAAGTAAAGTTAGGAATTCAAGCTCCAAAGTCTGTAGATATTCATAGACAAGAGATTTATGAAGAAATACGTAACGAAAATAAAAGTGCTTCTCAAATTACATTACATGCTATTGACATGCTGAAACAATTACCGAAAAAGAAATAAAACGATCAGTTTGAAAATAATCAAAAATATACGGTATAAATAATATCTAAATCGGGAAAGATAAACATATAGTATTCCCCACTATGTCTTAAGTCTTTCTCTTCAAGAGAAAGGCTTCTTTTTTATCAAAAAAATCGAACTGAATTTCTGTTTTTTTCCTTTTTATCATGTATCATTAAATTTATTAAGTATAATTCAAATAAATTTAACAAAAGAGGAGAAGAGTAAATGAGTGATTTTCAAGAGTATCATGATTTATTAAAAGAAGCAGAAGATGTAGTTGTCAGCGCTTTAGCTGATACGATGGATTTATATGGGGTCACACCTTCAGTAGGAAGGCTGTATGGCATGCTTTATTTTATGGATGAGCCTGTTACATTAGATCAAATGAGTGAAGAATTGGGTATGAGTAAACCAACGATGAGTACATCCATTCGTTCACTGCAAAATATTGATATGGTCCACAAAGTGTGGAAAAAAGGTGTTCGAAAAGACTTATATGAAGCAGAAAAAGATTTTTCTAAGTCCTTTTTTTCATTTTTCTGTAAGAAGTGGCAAAGAGAAATTTCAGTTAATTTAGAGGCAATCGAAGAAGCGGGAAACAAGTTGCAGATTCTCTTAAATGATGAAGATGTGCCTGAGGAGATCGCAGTAAAAGCAAAGCGTAATTTAGCGCAGATTATAGAGTCCAAAAATTATTATCATTTCTTGAAAAAAGTAGTGAAAGTTTTTGACGACCGAAGAATCATCGATATTTTAAATGAAGAATTAGCGAAAGAGTAAATAAAAAAAGCTGTTGAAGAATCAACAGCCTTTTTATCATTTTTATACAGTTAATGGTGTAGCTTCAAAACAGCGATTATAAATCCATTCGTAACTTTTTACAGTTAAATCACGAGGGTTACCAACAGTTTGTGGATCATTAAATGCTTCTTGAGCTAAGCGAGAAACCGCTTCTTTTGGAACACCTTGTTCTTCTAAAGAAGGGATTTGTACATCTTTAACTAGTTGATATACTTCACGAACAGCTGCTTGAGCTGCTTCTTCAAGCGTTAATTCGTGTGTATTAACTCCTAAAGCTTGAGCTATGCGCGCAAATTTTTCAGGCTCGCCCATCCAGTTATATTCCATTACAGGACCTAGCATTGCTGCTACGCAAGGGCCATGGGCAATTGGATAAATGCCTCCTAATGTTTGAGCCATCGCGTGAGCTGCTCCTGCAGATTCACTTCCATATGAAAGGCCAGCGAGCATAGCTGCATGCGCCATTCCATAGCGTGCTTCGATATCCTGTCCATTTGCAACTGCACGTCGTAAGTATTTTCCAACGTACTCAATAGCTAACAAAGCAACAGAGTCTGTCATTGGTTGTGCAAAATGGCATGTATAACATTCAATTGCATGAGCTAAGGCGTCAATTCCTGTACCGGCCGTAATATGTGAAGGCATAGATACGTGAAGTTCTGGATCAATAATTGTTAAGTGGGCAGCAATTAAAGGTCCACCTGTATTAAACTTAAACTCACGAACAGGATCCGTAATGACAGCCCATTGTGTGACTTCACTTCCTGTACCCGCAGTTGTAGGAATGGTTGTTAAAGGGGGGATACGTTTTGTTAAAGATTTTTTTCCTTCAGCTGCTTCATAATCTAAGACGGGAGCATTATGAGCTACTTCTACACCAATAGCTTTTGCCGTATCCATTGAGCTTCCGCCTCCAACAGCTACTAGTCCGTTGCATCCATTTTCTTTGTACATTTTTGTGCCGTCTGCTACCACGTGAATAGAAGGGTTGGCTTCTACTTGGTCAAATAGAATAACGTCTACGTCCGCTTCTTTTAAACTAGCGATTACAGGATCTGCTAAACCTACCTTTTTTACACCAGGATCTGTTACTAGTAAAACCTTAGATACACCTAGGTTTTTTACTTCTTCTCCAGTATGCTTAACAGCACCAATTCCATGTTTTACAACCGTTGGCATCTCAAAACTTTTTAAACGTTCCATTCTTTCAAATCGCATAAACATCTTTACATTCCCCCTTGAATTTTATTGAAACCAGCGCATTGGCTGTGGATTCGTATTCGTATAAATATGTTTAATTTCCGTATATTCTTCTAGCCCAATGTGGCTAAGCTCTCTTCCGATCCCAGATTGCTTATAACCTCCCCAAGGAGCCTGCGGGAAGTAGGGATGATAATCGTTAATCCAAGTTGTTCCCATACGGAGTGCTTTCACTACACGTTCAGCTCGATTCATATCACTTGTCCAAACGGCTCCAGCTAATCCATAAATTGTATCGTTAGCAAGTGCCACCGCTTCTTCTTCGGTGTTGAAGCGCTCAATGGTCATAATTGGACCAAATGACTCTTCTAGGACAACTTTCATATCTCCATGACAGTTTGTAAAAATAGTTGGTTCAATGAATAAACCTTTTTGTAAAGACTCTTGAGTTGGACGTTTGCCTCCTAAAACAAGAGAAGCACCTTCTTGTTTCCCAAGTTCAATGTAATGTTCCACTTTAGCTAGGTGTTCTTTTGAGATGACGGGTCCCATTTGAGTGGCTTCATCCATGCCGTCTCCCAGCTTAATTTTTTTGGCTTGTTCAATAACTGCTGAAACAAATTTATCGTGAATATCATCTTGAACGAGTAATCTCGCACCAGCTGAACAAACTTGACCGGCATGAAAGAAGACCGCATTTAATGCATAGTCAACCGCAGTGTCAAAGTCAGCGTCAGCAAAGACGATATTCGGATTTTTCCCACCGAGTTCAAGAGCGATTTTTTTAAAGTTGCCTGCGGCAGCCTGCATGACTTTACGTCCAGATACACCGCCGCCTGTAAAGGAAACTAAATCTACTAAGTCACTTTCTGCCATTTCTTGTCCAACGGTCGCACCGGGGCCGAGTACAATGTTAATGACGCCTGATGGAAAGCCAACTCTTTCAAAAATTTTCATCATATGAATAGTTGTTAAAGGGGTGATTTCGCTTGGTTTAATAACAATTGTGTTCCCAGCAGCAAGTGCCGGAGCCAATTTCCAAGAGGCTTGCAATAAAGGATAATTCCAAGGAGTAATTTGGCTGCATACACCTACAGGTTCGCGGACAACGCGGCTAACAGAATCGGGATTAGGTGACTCAATCATCTGTCCACCATCTTTATCTGCTAATCCAGCATAGTATTGAAAGACATCAGCAATTCCATCCATGTCTGCCAGGCTTTCAACGAGGGTTTTTCCAGTATTCAAGGTTTCAAGTTTAGCGAGTTCTTCACGATCATTACGAATTTCTTCCGCTACTTTAAATAGTAAAGAACCTCTTTGGGCCGCTGTGAATTTAGACCATTCACCTGCATCAAAAGCTTTTCTAGCTGCTTCAATAGCTTCTACAGTATCAGCACGATTTCCTTCTGTAACGACAGCGATAACCTCTTGATTAAAAGGATTTATAATCTCTCTTTTCTCGCCGCTGCGTGCTTCAACCCATTCGCCGTTTATGTGCATTTTTTCAAGCGTCAGTGTTTGTTCCAATAGCATCGACCTCCAAATAATAGAATTTATTAAATTTATATTTAACGTTCTTAACAATTCGAATTATAGCATCGGCTATTTAATTTAGTCAAATATAAAAAATCAAAATGTTCAGAATTTATTAGATTATCTTCTCTGGAAGAGACTAATCATTCGGATATTAAGAAAAAATTTAACAAAAAGTAATAAAAAATCACTGATTGCTATGTCCCTTGATACAAAAGGTTTTTTTATGTACGAGCTATGAGAATATTATTCTTTTTTTATATGAAAACACTCAAACTTTTTTGACAATATCTTAAACATTCAGATATATTAACCATAGTACTATATCTGCTTGCATACAAACCTTGAGAAACAAAGGATTTTGAATGTGGAAATTAAGAAAGGAGTTTAGATGGAAGATGAAAATAATTATGAATTCTTAGCAAAATAATAAAAAAAGTCAATTTAAATTATTTTAATATAATTATATAAACATAATTTCTCCCCTTCGCATTGGTATTTATAATCCAACTATTTATATTTTATTCTAAAAAATCGATTTTTAGGTTTAATTGTATGCTGGTAGGAAAAAGGAATAGAGGACAATTATGTCTTTAGATTTCTTTATCAATTTAAAGGATGTGAGACGATGCAAAATGCTAAAAAGCCATTTCGTTCAGACACACAACAAGCCAGGCCTGAAAAGTCGAATGAGACTTCTGACTTTTCAGGGAAATCAAACAGGAACAACCGTCTACTAACCCCCTTATGGACAACTATTATAGGATTTTCCATCTTTATGGTTGTCGCATTTATCTATTCTCTCTATAATCCAGATCTCTATTGGCCAGGCCTCATTTTAATGTTCATTATGTATGGTGTTATTTATTTTATTGGTGCTCGAGCCGCTGCAAGTAAAAAAGGAAAATCAGATGATATGCTTGTTGCAGGAAGATCTATGCCGCTATGGATTTCAATGTTCACAATGACCGCCACTTGGGTAGGTGGAGGGTATATTGCTGGAACGGCCGAAACCGTTTATTCCTCAGGGCTGACATGGACTCAAGCGCCATGGTGTTATTCAATCAGCTTGATTTTAGGCGGTATCTTTTTTGCTAGAAAGATGAGAAGGTTTGAGTTTATGACAATGCTCGATCCTCTAGAATCTCGTTTCGGTAAGAAAATGGCTACGGTTCTTTATTTTCCAGCTATACTGGGAGAGCTGTTTTGGAGCGCAGCTATCTTAACTGCTTTAGGAACAACATTCGGTGTGATTTTAGGCCTCAGTTTTTCAATTTCCATCATTCTTTCCGCACTTATTGCCATTGCATACACCGTGATTGGCGGCTTGTGGGCAGTAGCACATACCGATATCTTACAGCTTTCTATTATGTTTTTAGGACTATTTCTGGTGCTTCCCTTTGCATTTTCGAATACGGGAGGAGTGGGAGCCGTTTTTTCTACTTATTCAGAAGGCATGACTGGTTCTCTTCGTTTATTTCCTCCAATAAAAGGCTGGGAAGATCCGAAATGGGGAAATACATATTGGCAATGGTGGGATAGCACATTTTTACTTATTTTTGGTGGTATTCCATGGCAGATTTATTTTCAGCGCGTGTTATCTGCTAAAAACGAAAAAGCAGCAATGTGGCTATCTATTACAGCCGGCATCTTTTGCGCGTTAGCGGCCTTGCCTCCAACTTTAATAGGAATGATAGGTTATAGTGCAGACTGGTCTTCATTTGGAGCGTCAAGCCCTGAGAGTGCGTCCATGATTCTAACGTATGTATTTAAATACCTAACGCCCGATTTAGTAGGAGCGATTGCACTTGGAGGACTAGCTGCTGCCGTTATGGCTGCAGTAGCGGCTTCGTTGCTTTCAGCGTCGGGGATGGCAGCCTGGAACGTGTATCGTCCGATTGTAAAACCAAATGCGACACAGGCGCAGTTAGATAAAGTTATTAAACGTTCTATCATTATCATTGGAACGGGAGCAACTCTAATTGCTTTGAACTCTGAGAGTGTCTACTCTTTATGGTATTTATCAGGGGACCTCGTGTATTGTATACTTTTTCCGCAGTTGGTTTGTGCTTTATTCTTTAAAGGAGCTAACTGGTACGGATCTTTGGCTGGGTTTATTGTGTCTCTTGTTCTTCGAATAGGTGGAGGAGAACCGCTGCTTCATTTAAAAGCGCTGCTTCCGTATCCGATGATTGAAGACGGAGTGGTCATGTTTCCGTTTCGCACATTTGCGATGGTAGGCGGGTTGTTAACTATTTTTATCGTTTCTTACGCGACGCGACGTATTTGCCCTCCTCAGCCGCTTCGAAATCTTCATCGTGACCTATCGGTTGAGAAATAATCAAAAGCAAAATAAAAAAGCCGCATCTGCGGCTTTTTTATTTTGCAATATTTTCTGACTCGGAAAATTGATCGTCAGGTCGCTTGTTGTTTGTTTTTTTGATGAACGAGTATGAAAGAAGAACCACAGCGGTTAATCCAAGAGTTAAGAAAAACTGTGAGCGCATCGAATCAATAAATGCCATCGATAAGAAGATCACGGTAATAACAGCAATTGTTACGTATGTTAAATACGGGAACAACCACATTTTCATTCCTTTAATTGGCTGGTTGGTTTGAATCATTTTCTTACGCAGGCGTAAATGAGAAATAGCGATAGCTAAGTACACAATAAGAGCAATGGCCCCTGATGCATTAACTAAGAATAAAAAGAGTTTATCCGGCGAAACGAAGCTAAAGATAGCACATACATATGCGGCAGCTGTGCTAATCCATACGGCTCTTGCCGGCACGCCTGATTTGCTAACTTTTGCTAAAGCGCGAGGAGCTTGTCCCTTTTGAGCTAATGATAAAATCATTCGTGAGTTCGTATACAAAGCAGAGTTTAAGCAAGACAAAACGGATACTAATACGACTAAATTCATAATTTGTGCAGCTGCTGGAATATTGACCATTTCTAACATTGTTACATATGGACTTTTTAGTAAATCAGCTGAGTTCCAAGGTAAAAGAGTTACTAAAATAGCAACTGAACCAATATAGAAAATTAAAATTCGCCATACGACACTGCGAATAGCAGTTGTGATAGCTTTTGCTGGGTTTTCTGATTCACTAGCTGCAATAGCCGCAATTTCAGCCCCGAAATAAGAGAAAATAACGGTGATAACTCCCAAAAAGATAGAGTTCGTACCTTTTGGCATAAAGCCTCCGTGGCCCGTTAAATTAGCTAGACCAGGTGAAGATGTACCTGGGATTAATCCGAAAATGATAGCTAAACCGATTCCCATAAAAGCAACGATTGCCACAATTTTAATCATAGCAAACCAATATTCAAATTCTCCAAATGATTTGACAGAGAACAAGTTTGTTAAAGTTAATGCAAAGGTTAAGATTAAGCTTAAAAGCCAAATTGGTACGGAAGGGAGCCATTCATGAACAATTGCTCCTCCTGCAGTGGCTTCAATCGCAATTACAATTAGCCAGAAAAACCAGTAAAGCCATCCGACAGCATAACCTGCCCATGCGCCAATTCCTTGCTGAGCATATGTTGCGAATGAGCCTTTATCTGGGTTTACCATAGCCATTTCACCGAGCATACGCATCAATAGAACGACTAGCAGTCCGGCTGCTGCATATGAAACTACTGCTGCTGGGCCTGTTGCATTAATAACGGATCCGCTTCCTACAAATAAGCCGGCTCCGATAATACCTGCAATGGAAATCATGGAAACGTGACGTTGCTTTAACTTTCCGTGTGATTCTGTTTTGTTTCCCATCGTATTCACTCCTTTAAAATTATCGAAAGACTATTAGAAAATAAAGTAAATTCTGAAAATATAAATAGAAATTCCTCCCCTTACCTTTATAATAAGCAAGAAGTGTGCCAATTATCAAATTCCTATAAAAATCGACTTTAAGTTACTAAAATTGTCGTTTTTCAAGTCTAAAAAGACTCGATTTATTCATCGTAGACTTATTCACCGTTTGGGACGTCTGGTATATACGTACATTTTATACAAGTTTTCGACATACATCTTATTTATCTTGTATGATAAAAGAGAAATCGGTATTATATTCCAAGAAGAATGTTTGAGAGGGTGCATGTGTTTGAGAAAATTTATAGCTGTTATTTTTCTATTTATTATCCTTTTAGTTGGGTTGTACTTTTTCGTTAGTCCAGTCAGAAATATTGAAAAACTTGATCAGACTGCTTCATTATCTTCACTGGCACAAGAAAAGTCCGCTCATGCGACGTCGCTAGAACTGAACGGAGGCTCTCCTATTTTAGGATACCGATTAAGCGAGAGCGATGTTAATGATTATTTGCGCAGCTACCTTTACGAAAATGATGAAACGGTTGACGGAGCAGAAGCTGTGTTGCTTCCAAAACATATAAAATTTTATATTAATAAACATGTAGTATCTTTTATGGAATCACAGTTTATAGTTGACGTAACACCAAATGCCGAAAATGGAAAGCTTGTTTTAAAGGTGAATAGCGTGCATTTAGGAAGAATGCCGATTCCGATGTCTCTTGTATGGGATCGCTTAAATATTGATAAGGCTTCTGATATCACGGTCGATAAAGAAATGAATGAAATTACTCTGCTCAATAATTTGCCAGATTCCATTTCTTTTGAGCAAGCAGATACAACGGATGAATATATAAATTTATCTGCCTCTGTAA
The DNA here is from genome assembly GCF_055710015.1 of Priestia sp. VA7. NCBI lineage: Bacteria > Bacillati > Bacillota > Bacilli > Caryophanales > Bacillaceae > Priestia > Priestia sp. VA7. The sequence goes on along the minus strand of NZ_JBVQPN010000005.1, from coordinate 173,097 downwards.
CCATTGATTCGTTACGAGATATTATAAATCTAGCACCATACCTTATTCCTAAGGATATTCAAAGAAATTTATCCCAGAAACTGAACTTGCTTGGCCAATAATAAAAAGCTCACTTATTGTAGAAAAATAAGTGAGCTTTTTCTATCTTGCACCATTTGACCTATGAAAAAAATGTTTGTTTTACCGATACAAAATAGAGAAGTGTTGAACCTATGAACGAATAAGAAGATTCGAAAAAATACGCTCATATTTCATGGCTAACAGTTGATGGATAGATGAATAAAAAAACGGTGGTGATGGTAAGTGGTAAGAGTAAGTGGGCTAGCAAGTGGAATGGATATTGATCAAATCGTCAGTGATTTAATGAAGGCTGAACGTATGCCTATTGATAAAATGAAAAAACAAAAGCAAACGTTAGAGTGGCAGCGAGATGATTATCGCTCTATGAACTTGCTGTTATCAGAATTTAATAATCTCGCTTTTAATATGACCTTGCAGTCTTCTTATTCATCCAAAACGGTATCTTCATCGGATGAAACGAAAGTAAAAGCAGCAGCTACTTCCTCAGCAGCAAATGCCTCTTATACTCTTTCAAACGTGACAATGGCGACTGCTGCTCAGAGTATTAGCACTAGTATTGATTCTAGTATGGATCCGACGAAAAGCTTGTGGTCTCAACGCGGGTCGATGGATTCAAGTGTGTGGACTGAGAAAACAGTGGAACAAGCTGCCATAACATTAAGTGCGGATACTAGTACAGTGAAATTAGCTAAAGGTGCTGTTTCTGCTGTAAATCAGAACACAGGCACTTTAAACTCTATATCTGTTACCACGGATGGTACAAGTAAAGCCTATACCGTAAGAATAGGAACAGCGGCGGGAATTATAAATTCTAATGAAGTATTCATTAACGAAGACACAGGTGAAATGACGTTTGGTACAACATTAACAAGCGGCAGTACAATTGAAGCGTTCTCGTATCAGCAAAATGTGCTGAACTTTTCTGTGACAACTTATGATAGTACAGGCAAAGCAACAGGAAATATTCAAGATGGGGGAAGTACGCCATTTGAATTTGACGGTTCCACCTCATTAAACACCCTTCTCACACAAATCAGCAATTCAAAAGTAGGCATTTCAGCCTTTTTCGATGAAGGAACAAATAAAGTTGTCATGACTCGTAAAGATACAGGAAATTTATCTTCTGCTGATAGTGCGGATGGTTCAAACATGGTTTTTTCAGGAGGATTTTTGACGGGCTTTTTACAGCTCGCCGGTGATGCCAAAGGAACAGACGCAAAATTCACGCTAAACGGTCTAGAAACAACTCGTAAGTCCAATACATTTACAACGGGAGGAGTTACCTATACTCTTCAAAACAATTTCACAGGAGATGTGCGCGTTAACGTAAGTAATGATACGCAAAAAGTATTTGATACAATTAAAGATTTCGTGACCAAATACAATGAACTGATTGAGAAAATTAATGGGAAGATTACGGAAGAAAGAGACCGGAACTATCAGCCTTTGACTGATGAAGAAAGAGAAAAACTAACCGATAAACAAGCTGAGCAGTGGGATGAAAAGGCGAAAAGCGGTTTGTTAAAAGGAGACTCAATTTTATCAAGCGGGCTAAACCAAATGCGTTCTAACTGGTATGCCTCTGTATCAGGAATGAGCGGAGGATTTTCGCAGCTAACCGACATTGGCATTTCAACTAGCGCAAACTATACCGATCGAGGCAAGCTAGTCATAGAAGGCGACGGAACTAAATTAAAAGAAGCAATTGAAAAAGATCCTCAGTCTGTGATGGATTTATTTATGAAAAGTGGAAGTACAACAAGTGAAAAAGGGATTGTACGACGTTTACGAGATACGATTACTCAAACCGTATCCAAAGTTGAGCAGCGCGCTGGCCGTTCAACATGGACAAGTGAACAATTTTTACTTGGGCGGAATTTAAAAAGCGTAAATAGCCAAATCACTAGTTTTGAAAGCAGGCTCACACAAGTAGAGGACCGGTATTATCGTCAGTTTACAGCAATGGAAAAAGCTATTCAAAATGCAAATGCTCAAAGCGCGCAGTTATCGCAATATTTTAGTTAAGAAGGAGTGAACGTTTATGGCAGCAAATAATCCATATCAAGCGTATCAGCAAGGAGCTGTTCAGACTGCTTCTCCAGGAGAGTTAACGCTTATGCTGTATAACGGGTGTTTAAAATTTATCAAACTTGCACGAACAGGCATACAGGAAAAAAATATTGAGCTGAAAAATACGAATCTGTTAAAAGCACAAAATATTATTCAAGAATTAATGATTACCCTTGATACAAACGTGCAAGTTGCTAAGTCTATGATGGCTATGTATGACTATATTAACCAGTGTTTAATTGAAGCAAATACAAAAAATGACACAGCAAGCTTGGATGAAGCGGAACAATATGTAACAGAATTCCGCGATACATGGAAGCAAGTCGTGCAGCTTCACCGCCAGCAAGTCCATGGAAGCGGCGGTCAAGCATAAATATGATTAACGACCTATATCAGCTAACTGATGAGATTTATCGGCTTATTCAAACATTTTCTGACAAAAATCGAGAAGAAGGCATTCAAAAGTTAGAGTATCTTCTATTAAAAAGACGTGACCTCATAGAGAAACTGCCGCCAAAAAGTAGGGATAATGAATCGATTGGTAAGAAAATTGTCGAAATGAATAAGGAAATTGATCAAAAGCTCATCTTAATTCGGCATCAAATTATGGTAGATCTTCGTTTGCTAAAAGCGAAAAAAAAGCATAGCAACAGATATGTAAACCCTTACGAAACAAAAACGTTTGATGGAATGTTTTACGATAAAAAAAATTAATCCTGCGTAAAAAAATACAACCCTTCTTCTTATGAAGAAGGTCTATTTTTTTGGTTTTTTCATAAACTTTTCTCAGGTTCCATAAATTTTAACTAAATTTTCAAAAAATTTTAATAGTTTAGGAAGGGATTGTGTCGGGTATTGTAGAATTGTAGAGGTATAGCAATGGATTAAAGGAGGAGTTCGAACATGATGTATAACATTCGCGGTGAAAACATTGAGGTGACTCCAGCAATTAGGGAATACGTAGAGAAAAAGCTTGGTAAGTTAGAGCGTTATTTCGACGAAACACCAACTGCTGACGTAAATGTAAACTTAAAAGTCTACAATAACGATCAAAAAATAGAAGTCACAATCCCAATGAATGATCTCGTATTGAGAGCTGAAGAGACACACAGTGATTTATACGCAGCTGTCGATCTTGTCCTAGATAAATTAGAGCGTCAAATTCGTAAACATAAAACAAAAGTAAATCGAAAAATGCGTGAAAAAGGCGCTGAGAAGTATCTGTTCGCAGCATTAGAAAGCGAAGCGAACGTAGCAGTTGCAACTGAAGAAGATGAATTAGAGCTAGTTCGTACAAAACGATTTAACTTAAAGCCAATGGATAGTGAAGAGGCTATTTTGCAAATGAATATGTTAGGACATAGTTTCTTTGTATTTACAAACGCTGAGACCAACATTACAAACGTGGTATATCGAAGAAAAGATGGACGATATGGATTGATTGAACCAAACTAAGATTATAGGCTCTCTTAAACAAGAGCAGTAAAGTAAAAGCAGCGTGCCTCCGCACGCTGCTTTTTAGCTGCTTAAAAAAATAGTTCCATTACTACATAGCGCGTAGAAGATTTGGTGAATACACGCGTGGTTTCTTTCATGTTGAATGTCTTATAAAAAGAGACTTTATTTTCTCGTGCGTTACACCAGATCTTTCGTACCCCAAGGTTCTTAGCTTTGAGAAAAACCTCCTCTAGTAGACGACTGCCATATCCTTTTCCTTGTTCTTCTTTGAAAGTAGCAAATTTTCGAAATTGAGCTTCATTACCTGTTATAAATAAGGAAACAACTGATTTTAACTCTCCTTCTTCAAACAGTCCATAGTGAATGCCTAATAGATCATCTTTCAGCTGAATATAACTGAAATCTTTATCAGGCCACATGACGGTATGGCGGACTTCCCAAGCTTGTTCTTTTGTAATCGATTGAACATTCATTCTACATTCCCCTTTTTTATTGTAAGAGTGAGGCAGGGGAAATCACAATAGAAAATAACTCGTTAATAGAGTAGTACTAGTAAAGAGACAGACGAAAAAGGGTACAAGTTGCTACTTGTTTAGCTGCAATGTTACAATTTTACTCAGAATGTTTTATAATGAAAGATACAGATATGAATGAAAATAGTATAAAATGTACTGATTATAAATAGAGGAGCGTTTTAATATGCTTGGATTATTTAAAAAAGTGTTTGACGGCAATCAGCGCCAAATCGGCCGTTTAGAAAAAATGGCGGACCAAATTGATGCGTTAGGTCCTGAAATAGCGTCTTTAACAGACGATCAGCTTCGTGAAAAAACGGCTGAATTTCAACAACGCTACCAAAATGGCGAATCGCTCGATAACCTATTAGATGAAGCTTTTGCGGTTGTACGTGAAGCAGCGAAACGTGTGTTAGGCATGTATCCGTACAAAGTTCAGCTAATGGGGGGTATTTCTCTGCATGAAGGGAATATCTCGGAAATGAAAACGGGTGAAGGTAAAACGTTGACAGCTACTATGCCTGTATACTTAAACGCCATTACAGGAAAAGGTGTACATGTAGTAACAGTCAATGAATACTTAGCGAGCCGTGATGCTAGTGAAATGGGTCGTTTATATGAATTCCTAGGCTTGAAAGTAGGTTTAAATTTAAACCATTTAACGCGTGAAGAAAAGCAAGAAGCATATGCAGCGGATATTACGTATAGTACAAATAATGAACTCGGATTTGACTATTTACGTGATAACATGGTGCTTTACAAAGAACAAATGGTTCAACGTCCGCTTCATTTTGCCGTAATCGATGAAGTTGACTCTATCTTAATTGATGAAGCACGTACGCCGCTTATTATATCCGGCAGCGCGCAGAAATCGACTGCTCTTTATATTCAAGCTAATGCATTCGTTCGCACGCTTGATAAAGAAACCGATTTTACTTTTGATATCAAAACAAAAAGCGTTCAGCTAACCGAAGAAGGTATGTCAAAAGCAGAGCGCGCATTTGGCATTGAAAACTTATTTGATATTTCACACGTAGCGCTAAACCATCACATCAACCAAGCGCTTAAAGCACATGTAACGATGCAAAATGATGTGGATTACGTAATTGATGAAGATCAGGTCGTAATCGTTGACCAATTTACTGGTCGTTTAATGAAAGGAAGACGTTTTAGCGACGGCTTGCATCAAGCTATCGAAGCTAAAGAGAATGTTGAGATTCAAAATGAAAGCATGACGTTAGCTACGATCACATTCCAAAACTACTTCCGTATGTATGAAAAATTATCAGGTATGACGGGTACAGCTAAAACGGAAGAAGAAGAATTCCGTAATATTTACAATATGCACGTTGTTGTTATTCCGACAAACAAGCCAATTTCACGTGATGATAAAGCAGATTTAATTTATAAGTCAATGGAAGGCAAGTTTAATGCGGTAGTAGAAGATATTGCTGAGCGCCACGCAAAAGGACAGCCTGTTCTTGTTGGTACAGTTGCGATTGAAACATCTGAAATTTTATCAGCTTTATTAAAGAAAAAAGGCATTCCTCATCACGTTTTAAATGCAAAACAGCATGAGCGTGAAGCGGATATTATCGAAAATGCGGGTCACAAAGGTGCGGTAACAATCGCAACAAATATGGCCGGTCGTGGTACAGATATCAAACTAGGTGAAGGTGTCGTTGAAGCTGGAGGTCTTGCTGTAATTGGTACAGAGCGTCATGAATCACGCCGTATTGATAATCAGCTTCGCGGACGTGCTGGACGTCAAGGGGATCCAGGGGTATCTCAATTCTATCTATCCATGGAAGATGAATTAATGCGCCGATTTGGTTCAGATAATATGATGGCAATGATGGATCGTCTTGGTATGGATGACTCACAGCCAATTCAAAGTAAAATTGTAACAAGAGCTGTTGAATCGGCTCAAAAACGCGTTGAAGGTAATAACTTCGATGCGCGTAAACAATTGCTTCAATATGATGACGTGCTTCGTCAACAGCGTGAAGTTATTTACAAACAGCGCTTTGAAGTACTTGATTCAGACAACCTGCGTGCGATTGTAGAACGTATGATTGAATCAACTCTACAGCGTGTGGTTGAAGTAAACACACCGCGTGAAGAATTAGAAGAAGAATGGAATTTACAAGCGATTATTGATTACGTAAATGCTAATGTTCTTGAGGAAGGTGAAGTCACAGAAGAAGATCTTCGCCGTAAAGAGCCTGAAGAAATGGTAGAACTGCTGGTAGATCATGCAAAAGCTCGTTATAATGAAAAAGAAGAGCAGCTCCCTGAAGAACAAATGCGTGAATTTGAAAAAGTTGTTGTTCTTAGAGCTGTTGATTCTAAATGGATGGATCATATCGATACGATGGATCAGCTTCGCCAAGGTATCCACCTTCGTGCGTACGGCCAAACAGATCCTCTTCGCGAATACCAAATGGAAGGTTTTGCGATGTTTGAAAATATGATTGCAACCATTGAAGAAGAAGTGACGAAGTATATCATGAAAGCAGAAATTAACAACAACCTTGAGCGTCAAGAGGTAGCGCAAGGTCAGGCGGCTGTTCATCCAAAAGAAGGAGACGCGCCGGCTAAGAAGAAGCCAAAAGTAAATGCAATAGAAGTTGGCCGAAATGATCCTTGTATCTGCGGAAGTGGCAAAAAGTATAAAAACTGCTGCGGTAAAGAATCATAAAGTAAGAGTCAATTAGTATAGAATGAATTAGTACAGGAAGGAAATGAGTCTTCTCATTTCCTTCCTGTGCGTCAAAAATAAAATAGAGGTGTTCAACTCATGGATTTAGTAGAAATTAAGCAAGAACTTGACAAAACAGCTAAGCGATTAGCGGACTTTAGGGGGTCTCTTTGACCTCGATACAAAACAAGCTCGTATCGATGAATTAGATGAGACTATGGCTGATCCAAATTTTTGGAATGACCAGCAGGCAGCTCAGACTGTTATTAATGAAGCCAATGGTTTGAAAGATGCAGTAAATCAATTTAACCACTTGGATGAAACATATGAAAATTTACAAGTGTCTTATGAACTTGTAAAAGAAGAATACGATGAAGATTTAGCAGAAGAACTAGTTAGTGAATTAAAAGAGCTTATATCAGGCATGAATGACTTTGAATTACAGCTGCTTTTAAGCGAGCCGTATGATAAAAATAATGCCATTTTAGAACTGCACCCAGGTGCTGGTGGAACAGAATCACAGGATTGGGGTTCAATGTTACTACGTATGTATACGCGCTGGGCGGAGAAAAAAGGTTTCAAAGTAGAAACGCTTGATTACTTACCTGGAGATGAAGCTGGTATTAAAAGTGTAACGCTTTTAATTAAAGGTCATAATGCGTATGGGTATTTAAAAGCTGAAAAAGGCGTCCATCGTCTCGTTCGTATTTCTCCGTTCGATTCATCAGGCCGTCGTCATACATCATTCGTATCGTGCGACATAATGCCGGAATTTAATGATGAAATTTCAATTGATATTCGTACGGAAGATTTGAAGGTTGATACGTATCGTGCAAGCGGTGCCGGAGGTCAGCATATCAATACAACAGATTCAGCTGTTCGTATTACTCACCTCCCAACTAATGTAGTCGTATCTTGTCAGACGGAACGTTCACAAATTAAAAACCGTGAGCAAGCAATGAAAATGTTAAAATCTAAGCTGTATCAATTAGAAATTGAAAAGCAGCAAGAACAGCTAGCTGAAATTCGCGGAGAACAAAAAGATATTGGATGGGGAAGTCAAATTCGTTCGTACGTATTCCATCCGTATTCATTAGTAAAAGATCACCGCACAAATACGGAAGTCGGAAACACGCAAAGCGTAATGGATGGAGATCTAGATCCGTTTATCGATGCGTATTTACGTTCTCATATTTAATTAAGAGGCAGCATACTTAGGTATGCTGCCTTTTTTTAGTTGTTGGACTTTGTAAAATTTGGATGAAGAAAAACGAGCGTAAAGAACTATTGTTAAAAAGAAAATTAAGAAAATGAAGAAATTTAAAGGTTGCTGTCGTCAGTTCAATTATTTTGTCAATGAAATAAAATGGTTAAAAATACCTGTTTTGCAGTAAGTGCTTCTTTACAATCCTTTATATTCCTTTTACAAACAGTATTTATAATTTGAGTTAAATCATGAGGAAGGGGCATGTGCAGTGGAAAATAAATCGTTAAACGAATTAATAGAGCAAGTGAAACAGAATAGCTTTTCTTCGAGTAAAGGGTTTGATAGACGGCGTTTTTTACAAGGAGCTGGAAAAGTAGCGGGAGTATCACTTGGCTTAACAATTGCTCAGTCTGTTGGTTTAAATGCAGTAGAAGTTTCAGCTGCAGCGCCTAAATTTTCAAGTTATCCGTTCACTCTAGGCGTCGCATCAGGAGACCCTTTAGCAGATAGCATTGTTCTTTGGACAAGATTAGCACCAGACCCATTGAATGGCGGGGGAATGCCTAATCAACCTATTCCAGTAAAATGGGAGCTTAGTGAAGATGAAGACTTTCATCGAATTGTCAAACGAGGAACAGAAGTGGCTAGACCTGAACTTGCTCATTCGGTTCACGTTGATGTAAAAGGATTGAAGCCGAGTCATATTTATTATTATCGATTTAAAAGCGGCCATGAGTTAAGCCCGGTTGGAAAAACAAAAACACTTCCTTCAGCAAATGAAGAAGTAGCCAGTATGACGTTTGCATTTGCTTCGTGTCAGCAATATGAACATGGGTACTTTACAGCCTATGAGCATATGGTTAAAGAACAATTAGATTTTGTCGTTCATTTGGGCGATTACATCTATGAATATGGACCAAACGAGTACGTGGCTGCAAGCGGAAACGTTCGTACTCACAGCAGCGCAGAAATTCAAACGCTGCAAGATTATCGAAACAGGCATGCTCAGTACAGGGCAGATGCCAATTTGAAGTCTGCTCACGCTGTTTTTCCATGGATTGTGACGTGGGATGACCATGAAGTAGAAAACAATTATGCAAATGTAATTCCTGAAAAAGGCCAATCAGTAGAAGCATTTATTCAACGCCGTGCGGCAGCTTATCAAGCTTATTACGAACATATGCCTTTGCGTCAAACATCCTTGCCTCACGGAGCGGATATGAGATTATATCGTGACTTTTCATATGGGAAATTAGCTTCTTTTCAAGTGTTGGATACGCGTCAATACAGAGACGATCAAGCAAACGGAGACGGAACAAAGCCGCAAACGCCAGAATCTCTTGATCCCAAACGTACGCTATTGGGGAATGAACAAGAAAAATGGCTGTTTACTAATCTTGAAAAGTCAGCGTGTCATTGGAACGTACTGGCTCAACAAATTTTCTTTGCGCCAAGAAAATTTGGAACGGCTGCTAAGCCTACATACAGCATGGATGCATGGGATGGGTATACGGCGAATCGTCAGCGCGTCATTGATTTTATTGAAAAGAAAAAGTTGGACAACGTCATTGTACTAACTGGAGATGTACACGCTAACTGGGCTTCTAACTTATACGCGGATTTTGCTAACTTTAATTCAAGAATTATTGGTGCAGAGTTCATCGGCACCTCCATCACTTCCGGAGGGAACGGAGCAGATAAACGAGCAGACACGGATAAAATTTTAAGTCAAAATCCACACCTCACATTTTTTAATGATTATAGAGGATATGTAAGGTGTACGGTAACTCCTGATATATGGCAAGCCGATTATCGCGTTGTGCCTTTTGTAACAGAGCCTGGTGCAGAAATTTCAACTCGAGCTTCCTTTCAATATAAAAAAGATGGAAAAGGTATGACGGAAGTTGAAGTAAATAACGTGCCGCGTGGACTAAAGATTTCTAAGGAAGTAGAGGAAGATCGTATGCGGGCACACGGGAAAGCACATGAAAAACAAGAGTTGAAAAAGAAAGAAAAAGTTCAGCAGTAAACTAAGTAAGAAAAAGGAGGTCAAGTATGTTTTCTAATATTGGAATCCCTGGTTTGGTTATTATTTTAGTCATTGCGTTAATAATTTTTGGACCGTCTAAGCTGCCGGAAGTTGGACGAGCGTTTGGACGAACATTAACTGAATTTAAAGGAGCAGCAAAAGGGCTCGTATCAGATGATGAAAGTGTTAAAGAAAAGCAGACCGCAACCGTTTCTGAACAAAAAGGGAAGGAATCCACATTGTAAGTAAGGAAATAGACGAGGAAACTCGTCTATTTCTACTTGTCAGAAAGGAGAGAAAGACAATGGGAGAAATGAGCTTGATGGAGCACCTTGAAGAATTGCGTGTTCGTATTATTAAAACACTTTGTGCATTTGTAGTTTTACTTATTGTTAGTTTTGTATTTGTGCAAGATATTTATCACTGGCTAGTAAAAGATTTGGACGGCAAGCTTGCGGTACTTGGACCAAGTGAAATCGTATGGATTTATATGGTGATTGCATTTGTTTTTGCGCTGGCTTTTACACTTCCAGTAGCTGCTTATCAAGTATTTCGGTTTGTTTCACCCGGGTTAAAAAAGGAAGAATATAAGGTTCTGATTACCTTCATTCCATTCTTTTTTCTTTTGTTTGTAAGCGGACTGGGGTTCGGTTATCTTGTTTTATTTCCAATGGTTTTAGCATTTTTAACGGGCTTATCGAATGATCAGTTTTCACTGATGTTTACGGCGGAGCATTATTTCCGTTTTATGCTTAATCTGTGTTTACCGTTTGGATTTTTATTTGAAATGCCTTTAGTTGTTCTATTCTTAACGCGCTTAGGGGTTCTAAATCCATTAAGATTAGCTAAAGCAAGGAAGCTCTCTTATTTTGCTTTAATTGTGATATCCGTACTTATTACTCCTCCTGATTTTATTTCGGATATTTTAGTCATTGTCCCGCTTCTGCTTTTATATGAGCTCAGTGTGACAATTTCACGCGTAGTATACAAAAAACGTTTAGGAAACGAATCAATTGCTTAATCGTATACATAAGTGTGATGAGAGAATTCATGAAATTGAAACAAAGTCCTTGTAAACAGAGTGTTTTAAACATTCTGGAGTAGGTTATAATAGAGTGAAAACTCTACAGCAAGGGGGAGAAGGCTTGAAAAAAGTATTACTGACGTTAACAATCGGTCTAGCGCTTGTTTTGTCCGCGTGCGGCGGAGGAAGCTCTAAAAATGAATCTGCTGGTGAATCTTCAGCGAGTGCAGAAGACATTGTGAAGAAAAACTGTACAGGCTGTCACGGAGTAGATTTAGGAGGAGCGAATGGACCAAGCTTGCAGCATGTAGGCAGCAAGCACTCAGAAGCTGAAATTGAAAACATTATCAATAATGGTCAAGGCGGTATGCCAAAGGGACTAATTAATGAAGAAGATGCAAAGAAAGTTGCTGCTTGGCTGGCAAAGAAAAAATAAGACGGATATCCGTCTTATTTTTGTGTTAAAGCTGCTTTAATTCTTGGTTTAAGACAATGGCTTGCTTTTGAGCTTTGACATCTTTTGCTATGTCTCCAGGTGCATTGGCTTCTCCAATGATGTATCCGCTAAAGGAAGAGCCAATAAAATCGACAATGTATTGAAATTGCATAATAAGAGGAAGAGCTTTTACAGATGCACCTGTGCCCCCTACTACTAATACATACACGCGCTTATTTTTCATTTGTTCTTTAAAGTTGATTGTCGAATCTCTAAGACTTTCAGACCAACGATCCACAAAGTTCTTCATTAATCCGCTCATACCGTACCAGTAAAGAGGCGTAACAAATAAAATAGTGTCGTGCGCTGCTATCTTTTTCGCTATATCATAATAATCATCTTGTTGATTGGTAAATCCAAGTTCATCGTGACGCATATCAGTAATGGGATTAATGGTATGCCGGCGCAAGTAAACTTCTTCCGTATTGATATCTTTTAAGACTGCTTTAGCTAATTCCTCCGTATTTCCGTTTTCTCGTGAACTTCCATAAATGGTGATCATGTTATCCCTCCTCATCGTTTTTCTTATTTATCATACCTTGTTTGTAAAAAAAGTAGACATGAATCTGCTTTGTCTAACGATATTCGTAAAAAATGAACAGCAAAAAACAACAGAATTATAAATAAGGATAAATTCTCATACCTTGCTAAAAATATCCTACTTATGTCATATTTGAAATAAAAATGTAATATTTTTGGGGCTTATTTTCACGAAGAGTGATGTTATAATGAGAAAGCGCGTGAGAAGAGTCGAATTTTTGGTTTGAATTGTAGAGTTTTGTCGTATTTTGACAAGTTTTACATAGTATTAAAATAACACACTTGATTAGGTGATTACTTATGATTGAAATGCAAAATGTATATAAAACGTATCCGAACGGTGTAAAAGCAATCAATGGCATTAGCATCAAGATTAATCAAGGTGAGTTTGCTTATATCGTAGGACCAAGTGGAGCAGGAAAATCCACTTTTATTAAAATGATGTATCGTGAAGAAAAGCCTTCTTCAGGAAATATCATTGTAAACGGTGCAAATGTAGCAAAAATAAAAGATAGCAGAGTTCCTATCTTTAGACGTCATATTGGTGTAGTCTTTCAAGATTTCAAGCTGCTTCCAAAATTAACGGTCTACGAAAACATTGCTTTTGCACTAGAAGTAATTGAGCAAAGTCCCGAAGAAATTAAAAAGCGAGTGCTAGAGGTGCTAGAGCTTGTTAAGTTAAAGGGTAAAATGGATTCTTTCCCTGATGAACTATCTGGAGGAGAGCAGCAGCGTGTGTCTATTGCGCGTTCAATTGTGAATAGTCCTAAGGTTGTCATCGCCGACGAACCGACAGGGAATCTTGATCCGGAGACTTCGTGGGAAATTATGGATATATTTGAGGAGATTAATAAACGCGGTACGACTATTTTAATGGCAACGCATAACCGTGAAATTGTAAATACAATTCGAAAGCGCGTAATTGCGATTGAAAATGGGAATGTTGTGCGCGATGAAGTAAGAGGTGAATACGGATATGAAGGCTAGAACATTCGGTCGCCACTTACGTGAAGGATCTAAAAGTTTAGGAAGAAACGGCTGGATGACATTCGCATCTGCAAGTGCTGTTACCGTGACGCTCTTGCTTGTAGGCGTATTTTTTATGTTGATGATGAATTTAAACCACATTGCTAAATTGATTGAAAATGATGTGGAAATTCGCGTTCACGTTGATGCTGCAGCGACAGCAGATGATCGAAAAGCAATGAAGGAAAAGCTAGATGCAATTAAGCAAGTTGATACGGTGACGTTTTCTTCTAAAGATAAAGAGTTAAAAGATTTGATTAATAGTATGGGTGATGAAGGACAAGCTTTTGAACCGTTTGAACAGCAAAACCCATTAAATGATGTATTTGTTGTTAAAACAAAAGAGCCGACTGATGTCGCAAAAGTAGCTAAACAAATTGAGAAATATCCGTATGCAGCAAAAGTTCAATACGGCCAAGATCAAGTTGAAAAGTTATTTAAAGTGCTGAAAGTAGCTCGTAATATCGGAGTAGTGCTGATTTTAGGGCTTCTATTTACAGCAATGTTCCTAATTTCAAATACAATTAAAATTACGATTGTAGCTCGCCGTGAAGAGATTGAAATTATGCGCTTAGTTGGAGCCACAAACTCCTTTATTCGCTGGCCGTTCTTTATTGAAGGTCTGTTTTTAGGAGTGCTTGGTTCTATTGTGCCAATTGCAGTTATTATCGGTGTGTACAGCGTTTTATATAATGAAGTTCAACCTAAATTTGATGGATTCTTTGAACTTTTACCTGCCTTTCCATTCGTGCTTCAAGTATCGCTACTGTTACTGTTAATCGGCGGTCTAATTGGGATGTGGGGAAGTACATTATCCATCCGTAAGTTCTTGCGAAAATAAGAATAGATTTTTAACATAATAGATTACAACAACCTCACATTTGATGTTTATCAAATGTGAGGTTGTTGTGTAATTACACATAAAAATAGAAAAAAGTGCTAATGGGGGTCTTGCTAATGCCCGTTTATACGGGGAAATATGTGCAGATGGGGAGAAACAAATGACACGTAAGACATTAGTAATGACAGCAGCAGTTTTAGTTGGACTAAGTGCGGCTTGGATAGGTAATGAAAAAATTGCTTATGCACAAAGTGCCAGCACTACTAAACTCAGTGATTTAGAGAAAAAAAGTGATGATGTGAACCAAAATATTAATCAAAATAAAGAGAAATTAAAAGAGGTTCAAGAAAAGCAAAAAAATGAAGAAGCTGAGATTGCGCGCTTGGATTCAGAAGTCGGACAAACGAATGCAGATATCCGCAGCCGTGAATCTGAAGTAGAAAAAGCAAAGCAAGACGTCGAAAAGCTGAAAAGCGAGATTGACGTTGTAAAAAAACGAATTGAAAAACAAAATGAGCTATTAAAAAAACGTGCTCGGGCTTTACAAGAAAATGGCGGGTCTGTGGATTACATAGATGTACTGCTAGGCTCTGAAAGCTTCGGAGACTTTATTAGCAGAGTGAGTGCGGTTTCGACAATTGTAGGGGCTGACCGTGATTTGTTAATGCAGCATGAAGCCGATAAAAAGGCAAAAGAAGAGAAAGAAACAAAAGTTCAAAACAAGCTAACGGAAGTAAATCAAGCGCTTGAAGAGCTTAAAAATCTTCGTGCGCAGCTGCAAAAACAAGTGGATGAAAAGAATCAGCTCATGCAAACGCTCAAAGATCAGGAAAAAGAATTTAATGAAGAAGCCGTTGGATTAGAAGAGCAAGCTTCTATTTTAGCTGATCAAAAAAATGCAGTACAAGCTCAACAGCAAGAAATTGAAAAAGCCGGGGCAACGGAGGAGGCACCCCCTGTTACAAGCGGGTCGTTTATGAGGCCAGCAAAGGGCCCAGTAACATCTCATTTTGGGTATCGAGAAACGTTTGGAAGAGGACACTATGGTATTGATATTGGAAAGCGAGGAGAAAGTGTGCCAGTTGTAGCCGCAGCAAGCGGAAAGGTAATTAGAGCATATCACTCTTCTTCTTTTGGTAATGCCGTATTTATTCGTCACAATGTAGAAGGTCAGACGTGGGTTACAGTTTATGCTCATTTAGAGAGCTACAGCGTCTCAAGCGGTCAATCTATCAATAAAGGTCAACAATTAGGTTATATAGGGAACACAGGACGTTCGTTTGGTGCTCACCTGCATTTTGAATTGCATAAAGGCGATTGGAAAGGTAAAAGTTCCGCTGTAAACCCTGAAAGTTATATTAAATTTTAAGTTCCTAGCATACGTGGTACAAGCTCAACATATAGTTTAACAAAAAGGCATCGCACTTGATTTGTGTGGTGCCTTTTGCTACAAATAACACATGCATCCTTTTTATTACATAGTTTTGGTTGTATCTATTATAATAAGAAGAGATGGCTTAAGGTTGAGGAGGATGAAAGAACTTGAATCGGAAAATCGTTGCACTATTAATGGCACTCTCCTTAGTTGTTGGAGCAGCTGGTACATATTTTGGCATTCAGTATGCAAATGCTGGAATGGTCAGTACCCCCCTTACAACTTCTTCAAATGATAGTAAAGTGGAAAAGGAAGAGCTAGACAAAATCAAGCAAGCTTATGAACTGATATCTTCAAAATATTACAAAGATGTAGATGACAAAAAATTATTAGATGGCGCAATCCAAGGGATGGTACAAACCTTAGGAGACCCTCACTCATCTTACATGGATAAGAAAACGGCACAGCAATTCACGCAGTCTCTTGATTCATCGTTTGAGGGAATTGGCGCTGAAGTAAGCATGGTAGATGGAAAAGTAACAATCGTAGCTCCGTTTAAACAATCTCCTGCGGAAAAAGCAGGATTAAAACCAAATGATCAGATTTTAAAGATCGATGATAAAAGTATCGCGGGCCTGGAATTGAATGAAGCAGTATTAAAAATTCGCGGTAAAAAAGGCTCTACCGTGACATTAGATGTTCAACGACCGGGCGTGAAAGAAACGATGAAAGTAAAAGTTGTAAGAGATGAGATTCCAATTGAAACCGTCTATTCTTCTGTTAAAAATGTAAACAATAAAAAAATTGGCTACATGGAAATTACGTCATTCTCTGAATCAACGGGAGACGAATTTACGAAACAGTTGAAAAAACTTGAAAATAAAAATATCGATGGCTTAGTTCTAGACGTTCGGGGAAATCCTGGTGGCTATTTAACGAGCGTTGAAAAAATGCTTGATAAATTAGTAACGAATAAAAAGCCATATATCCAAATTGAAGATCGTAACGGTGAACGTCAAAAAGTGGTTTCTTCAATGAAAAAGCAAAAGGATTATCCAATTGTGGCCTTGATTGATGGAGGGAGTGCATCCGCTTCTGAAATTCTTGCCGGGGCATTAAAAGAAGCAGGAGGATACAAGCTAGTCGGTGAAAAATCCTATGGAAAAGGAACCGTTCAACAAGCTGTTCCAATGGAAGACGGCAGTAATTTAAAATTAACGTTCTATAAATGGCTAACGCCTGATGGAAACTGGATTAACGAAAAAGGTATAAAGCCAACAGTAGAAGTCAAGCAGCCGGATTATTATTATGCAAATCCAATTCAAGTTGATAAAAAGCCATTAACACGTGATATGACAGGTGACCAAGTGAAGAATGCTCAAGTGATGCTAAAAGGCCTTGGCTTTGAACCTGGACGTACAGACGGATACTTTAGTAAAGAGACAGAAACAGCTGTAACTGCATTCCAAAAAGCCAATAAGCAAAAAGCTACAGGTGAAATCGATGAAGATACAGCAGCGCTTTTACAAACAAAACTTCTAGAAAAAATTAAATCAAAAGATGAAGATCGTCAGCTTCAAACGGCTTTAAAGCTAGCTAGTCAATAAGAAGTAGAAAAAGTTCCGTGCTTTTCCAAAGCACGGAACTTTTTTAGTAAAAACAACATTGTCGGTTAGTGATGCATTTTGATAAAATAAAGAAGCCTATGATACATAACAATCAATCGTAAATGTTGTAATAAAAATGTGAAAAATACAGGTGGTGAAAAAATGGATTTTGCATTAGAGCTTTTAAAAGGTATCGGACGTTTGTTTTTACATCCGCTAACTTATTTATTTCTGCTCGTCTCGTTTTTTGTAGGTCTTTCTCGCGTCAAGAGAGAGCGTCAGAATTTTCATGTTCGCGTGTTTGATTTTATTTTAGAAGCAAAATATTTATTTTTTCCAGGTATCATTATTGGGTTGATTTTATCCGTTGTTACCGTGTTGCTAGGTGTCTATGTATCTATAGGAATGATTGTACTTGTAGCTGTTTTAACTTTTATCATAAGCGGCCCTTGGACGTTTAAATGGCTTTCTCCTTCTTACACCGTAGGACTGGCTGTGCTTGCAACCTTGGTTATTCCGGCATCTGGTTTCGGTGAAGGATTTATTCAAACGTGGTCTGTGCAAGCTCATAACGCAGATTTACCTTCTCTGACTATTTTAATGTCTCTGCTTGTATTAGCAGAAGGATATTTAATTTGGAAATTTGGAGCAAAAGGTACGTCTCCAGCCATTGTGAAAAGTAAAAGAGGGCAGGAAATTGGAGCTCATTACTCTCAAAAATTATGGGTTGTCCCGCTTTTTGTCTTAATTCCAGGCAGCGCCATTACGTCTGTGTTTCCATGGTGGCCTGTGTTATCTATTGACGGAACGTCATTTAGCCTGTTTTTTGTTCCTTTTGCTATCGGTTTTTATCAGCGAATTCAAAGTATGGTGCCGTTTAAATCTATTGAATTTACCGGTAAGCGTGTATTAGCATTAGGCGTGGGATTAACGGTCATTACGATTGCTGCCATTTTTTATCCTCTTGCCGCTGTAGCTGTTGTTATTCTAGCGATCATAGGAAGAGAGTGGATTCGTTTGCAGCAGCGTCGGAGCGATGAAAAAGCGCCCGCACTATTTACTAAGCGTACACAAGGTTTGGTTGTGTTAGGAATCATCCCTCATTCTCCGGCAGAGAAAATGGGTTTGAAAGTAGGAGAAGTGATTATTAAGGTAAATGGAATCGCTGTATCTGAAGTCCATAAATTTTATGAAGCATTACAAGTTAATAACCGTGCTTTTTGTAAGCTAGAAGTTATTGACGAAAATGGAGAAGTTCGCTTTACTCAGCGAGCATTGTATGACAACGAACATCATGAACTAGGTATTTTGTTTGTACACAATTATACAAAACGTGATTCACAAGCTGGTTAAAAGACGGATAAAAAGGAGAAATGTTTGTGGAAGTCAAAACGATTGCCGCAGTTTTTCTACCCGCCATATTGCTTGTTCTGTTTGCTAGAGTAACATATAACTTATATGTTGCCACAGCGCTGACGCTTTTGTTGATAGCTGTTTCTGTATATAAAGGGTACGCAGATTATCCGCTTATTATTTTAATAGATTTACTTTCAGCAGCCATCGGTTTTATATATGCAAAAAGCATGCTAACAGCTGGAAAATAAAGATTGTTGGTTTGATGATAAGTTAATCGCTTATTATTAAACTGTACACAAAAGCTCTCTGCACAACGTGGAGAGCTTTTGTGTGTAAAAAAGTGAGTTAGAACTTATAACAATATTGTTTCGGTTCATTTAATGAGCGAGTATAATCAAATTAATTAGACAAATATGTTTATTTGTAAAATATTTTAAACACTTATGTATAAATTTATTTAAATAAGTGTACAGAAATGTGAGGAGGGTATAGAAAAATAAAATTATTAATCTGAAAATTTAGTTTATTTTTTAATTTTAAAAAATAAAAGGAGGTTTAGGATTGATGGAAGTACTAATGAGAACGATGTTTCAGTCGCTTGGCAAAAATCATTCAATGAACAAATTAGCTAAAAAGTATGGATTGAGGATGGGGGCAGCTCGTTTTGTTGCTGGAGACTCAACCGAATCAGCAATTCAAACATCTAAGGAGCTTAACAATAATGGAAAAGTTGTTACACTTGATCATTTAGGAGAATTTGTTTTTACAGAAGAGGAAGCCAGGTTGTCTACTGCCATGTGCATTCAGACACTAGAAGCCATTGCAGAATCGGGCGTTCAATCAAATTTATCATTAAAGATGACTTCTTTAGGATTGGATATTAGCAAAGAGCTTTGTATAGAAAATATGCGCAGAATTCTACACACGGCCAGAATGAATAATATTTTTGTTCGAATTGATATGGAAGACTACTTGCACTGCCAAATCTCCCTTGATATGTATAAAGAATTACGCAAAGAATTTGATAATGTTGGAATTGTGATTCAAGCGTATCTTTATCGTACAGAACAAGATATAAATGACTTACATCAATATCAAGCTAATTTACGTCTAGTAAAAGGAGCTTATAAAGAATCACCAGAAGTATCATTTCCAGAAAAGAAAGACGTAGATGAAAACTATAAAAAAATCATTAAAATGCATTTATTAAATGGTCACTATACAGCTGTAGCAAGTCATGATGAAGAAATGATTCAGTACACAAAACGATTAGTAAGAGAAAATGGTATTTCAAATGACCAATTTGAGTTCCAAATGCTTTATGGAATTTGCGTAGAGCTGCAGGACCGTCTAGTAAAAGAAGGATATAAAGTCAGGGTTTATGTTCCTTACGGCATTGATTGGTTTGGGTATTTCATGAGGCGCCTAGCTGAACGTCCCGCCAACGTATGGTTCGTGCTGAAAAACTTCGCGAAATAAATTTCTAATTAAAGGGGACTGGTTGAAATGACAGTAAGTACAAAAATCTCAGTTTTTAAAAATGAACCGTTTACTGATTTTTCGTTAGAAGAGAATAAACAAGCGATGCAAGCGGCGTTAATGAAAGTGAAAAAAGAATTGGGACAAACATATCCTCTCACGATTGGAAAGGATAAAATCTCAACAGAAGAAGTGATTGTCTCTACGAACCCGGGAAAAGTAGATGAAGTGATTGGGAGAGTAAGCCGTGGCACTAAAGCTTATGCTGAGCAGGCAATGCAAGAAGCATCAGCAGCATTTCAATCATGGAAGCACGTCCCGCCTGCTGAACGTGCTGATTATTTATTCAAAGCAGCAGAGCTGATGAGAAAAAGAAAGTATGAATTTTCTGCCATGCTCGTTTATGAAGTGGGGAAAAACTGGGCAGAAGCTGATGCGGATACCGCGGAAGCTATTGACTTTATGGAATTTTATGCGCGAAAAATGATTCGTTTAAGTGAAACGAATGAGCATCGGCCTTTAACGCCGGTAGAAGGTGAAACAACAGAGATGACGTATATTCCTTTAGGAGTAGGAGTAGTCATTTCACCTTTTAATTTTCCGCTTGCCATTATGGCTGGAACGACTGTAGCTGGAATTGTATCTGGAAATGCGGTTATTTTAAAGCCAGCTGATTCTGCACCGGTTATTGCTGCGAAATTTGTTCAATTAATGGAGGAAGTCGGTCTTCCGTCTGGTGTTCTAAATTTTATCCCTGGAGATGGCATAGAAGTTGGAGAATATTTAGTCGAACATCCTCAAACTCGTTTTATTTCTTTTACGGGATCAAGAGAAGTAGGATGTCGCATTTATGAACGTGCTTCAAAACTACAGTCTGGACAAATTTGGCTGAAACGCGTCATTGCTGAAATGGGAGGAAAAGATGGCGTTGTAGTAGATGAAACGGCAGACTTAGACGCGGCAGCGCAAGCGATCGTAGCATCTGCGTTTGGATTTCAAGGCCAAAAGTGTTCCGCTGGCTCTCGAGCGATTATTGTAGAATCTGTTTATGAAGAGGTTGCCCAAAAGGTAGCCGCATTAACAAAAGAATTAACCGTCGGACTGCCTGAAGACAACCCTTCTATGGGACCTGTTATTGATCAAAAAGCGTATGAAAAAGTATTAGCCTACATTGAAATTGGCAAAGAAGAAGGAAAGCTTATTGCCGGGGGAGCTAAAGCTCCCGGAAATGGCTATTATGTAGAACCTACAGTATTCAAAGATGTGGATTCAAAAGCACGAATTATGCAAGAAGAGATTTTTGGACCGGTCCTTGCGTTGACAAAAGCAGCTAACTGGGAAGAAGCCATTGAGATTTACAATGAAACTGATTACGGTTTGACGGGAGCCTTTTTCTCTGAAACCGAAGAGAGAATTCAAAGGGCGTTAGCTACCATGCACTGCGGTAACTTATATATTAACAAAAAATGTACAGGAGCATTAGTTGGTGTTCATCCTTTTGGCGGTTTTAATATGTCCGGAACGGACTCGAAAGCCGGAGGGTATGATTATCTTCTATTATTTACACAAGGGAAGATGACAGCGAGAAAGCAGAAATAAGTTCAGTCTATAGGAAATCAAAAAATTCGACACGAAGCATCTTTGGCTTCGTGTCGAATTTTTTGATTAGTTTAATCCATATTCTTTGATTTTGTTGTAAAGGGTGCCGCGTGAAATGCCAAGCAGATCCGCTGCTGCACTTTTGTTTCCATAGGTTTTTTGAAGAGTCTCTTCTATTAGCCTAGCTTCTTGGAGAGAATCTTCTTCTTTTTGAACTTCTGTGAAAGAACTTACATCCTTCAGATTGTCAGGAAGGTGCGTAAGGGTAATCAACGACTGATCACTTAGAAAAATCATTCGTTCAATCGTATTTCTCAGCTCGCGAATATTGCCTGGCCAATCGTATTGCATAAAGGCTTCGAGAACTTCAGAGCTGATGAAAGGAGCCTTCTTTTTATACTTTTTACTAAATTCCTGTACAAATTGCTGAGTTAATGCTTCAATGTCTTCTTTATGGTCTCGAAGCGGCGGAATGATAATATTAATGACGGTCAGCAAATAGTAAAGGTTTTCATGGAATTCACCGGCTTTTAGCAACTCTTCCAAAGGCGTCGTGGTAGAGGCTACAATTCGGATTTGAACTTGAATTTCTTCCGTGCCTCCAACGTGATAAAAGGATCGTTCTTCCAAGTAACGGAGAAACTTAACTTGAATTTCAAGAGGCATTTTATCAATTTCTTCAATAAATAGCGTCCCGTTATGAGCCTGCTCGAGTTTTCCTGCAATGGTTGTTGGATCTTCTGAAAAGACATCTTTTTGATGACCAAAGAGCTCAATTTCCAAGAGTCCCGATGGAATAGTCGCGCAGTTTAAAGATAAAAAAGGTTCTTTATGTTTGGATCCGCCGTAGTGAATGGCCTGAGCCAGCATTTCTTTCCCAGAACCAGGTTCTCCTGTTAATAAAATAGGCATATCTGTAGATGCCACTTTTTTGGCAATGTCAACGGCTTGCTTAATTTCAGGACTGATACCCGCGAAAGAAGAAAATGGATTATCTTTTGGAATGAGAAGAGACACATCAATTTCTTCATTTAATCGTACAATATTGGTAATGTCATGTTCGGTTGCGACTCCACCTATGACTCGGTTATTTCTTATAATAGGAGATGCATTGATGAGCACGTGAGTTTGTTCATTAGGACGATGATACGTTCCGCGCACAGGACGCCCTTCATTTAGAATCGTATGTAGAATGATGGATTCATCTTTGAAATGCTCTCCGATTTTTCTCCCCATAATATCATCTCTCTGAATCTTATACGTATGTTCCGCAGCAGTATTCCACAAGATTACATTTCCTTCATTATCGACCGCTGTCACTGCATCATTAATGGTTTCTGCCAATGCATCAAAATAGGAAGCTAATATCTCATTTTGGCTCTGCAAATGTGTAATCCACTGTGAAGGTGTTACAAGTCCTATTATGGTTTCTTGGTTTTCTGCTTGAATGAGGACTGGTCTGTTCCAGTTTGTGTTGGCTTGTAAATTGGCTAACGTAGAAGTAGAAGATGAAGGCCAATTTGTATCCGCTATTACTTTTTTTATGGACGATGCCTCGTCATGACCTGTTAAAAGGTATCGTTCATCTTTTTGTATTACATAAAAGGTACTTGCTGTGACTACAACGAAGTCGTAGTTGGAAAGTTCAGATGTCACTTTAGCTAAAGAAGTTGATTCTTCAACTGTTATAAAGGAGTTATTTATAAGAACTTGATCAACGCTTGCCATACTAAACCCCTCTCAGTACATATTTTTTATACTGTATCATAATTTAGAAATTGGCGCAAAAGCCTATTTTTTTCAAACAATCATGCAGCTTACTTTCTTTTATTGCTTTCATCCAAAGAGTTGTATTTCCTTCGAAAAGGGTAGTATAAGAATTTAGTGGGTAATAAAGTAACAGGGTAAAAAATAAAAACAAACAAACACTATATAAGATTAATACTGATTAGTTTCATTTATGAGTATAAAGTGATAAAATACGAATATCAGTTCGTGTTTTCGGTTTTTACATATCGTAATAAAAAATAGATAAAACAAGAAAATGGAAACGGAGGCCTTCATTTGAAAGATCAGTTTGAATTAGTATCCCCATATCAACCGCAAGGTGATCAGCCAAAGGCAATTGAAAAGATTGTGAAAGGAATTAAAGAAGGTAAGCAGCATCAAGTTTTATTAGGTGCTACAGGAACGGGAAAAACCTTCACCATGTCTAATGTTATTAAGGAAATAAATAAGCCGACATTAATTATGGCTCATAACAAAACGCTTGCTGGTCAATTGTACAGTGAGTTTAAAGAGTTTTTTCCTAATAATGCAGTCGAATACTTTGTCAGTTACTATGATTACTATCAGCCTGAAGCCTATGTACCTCAAACAGATACATTTATTGAAAAAGATGCAAGCATTAATGATGAAATTGATAAACTTCGTCACTCGGCAACTTCTTCTCTTTTTGAACGAAAAGATGTCATTATTATTGCCAGCGTATCCTGTATTTATGGCTTAGGGTCTCCGGAAGAATACAAAGAAATGGTCGTATCTCTTCGAGTAGGAATGGAGAAAGAGCGTAATCAACTGCTTCGTACGCTAGTAGATGTACAGTACGAAAGAAATGATATTGACTTTAAACGCGGAACGTTTCGCGTTCGCGGTGATGTTGTGGAGATTTTCCCTGTGTCTCGAGATGAACACTGTATTCGCGTCGAGTTTTTCGGCGATGAAATTGACCGCATTCGAGAAGTTGACGCTCTAACAGGAGAAATCATTGGTGATCGTGAACATGTAGCTATCTTCCCGGCATCTCACTTTGTCACGAGAGAAGAAAAAATGCGTGTTGCCATTCAAAATATTGAAAAAGAACTAGAAGAACAGCTAGAGAAGCTAAAAGAAGCAGGCAAGCTTTTAGAAGCGCAGCGCTTGGAGCAGCGCACGCGCTACGACCTAGAAATGATGAGAGAAATGGGCTTTTGTTCGGGAATCGAGAACTACTCTCGTCATTTAACGCTTCGTCCCGCTGGTTCTACACCTTATACACTGCTGGACTTCTTCCCTGAAGATTTCCTTCTTGTTGTGGATGAATCACACGTTACGATTCCTCAAGTTAGAGGAATGTACAATGGGGACCAAGCGCGTAAACAAGTGTTAGTGGACCATGGTTTCCGCTTGCCTTCCGCATTAGATAACCGCCCGCTTAAATTTGATGAATTTGAACAGCATATTAACCAAATTGTTCATGTTTCCGCAACACCAGGTCCTTATGAACTTGAGAAGGCACCTGATGTGATTGAACAAATTATCCGTCCAACGGGATTATTGGATCCAAATATTGAAGTTCGACCGATTGAAGGGCAGATTGATGATTTAATTGGAGAAATTCACGACCGGATTAAGCGAAATGAACGAGTACTCGTTACGACGTTAACAAAGAAAATGTCCGAGGATTTAACGAACTACTTAAAAGAAATCGGCATTAAAGTTCAATATCTTCACTCTGAAGTGAAGACGCTCGAGCGTATTGAAATTATCCGAGAGCTGCGGCTTGGAAAATATGATGTGCTTGTAGGAATTAACTTACTTCGTGAAGGTTTAGATATTCCGGAAGTTTCGTTAGTAACCATATTAGACGCGGATAAAGAAGGGTTCTTGCGTTCAGAACGATCGCTTATTCAAACCATCGGACGTGCTGCACGAAATGCTAATGGACATGTCATTATGTATGCAGATCGCATTACAAACTCCATGGACATTGCTATCAATGAGACCAAGCGTCGTAGAAGTATTCAAGAAGCTTACAATGAAGAGCATGGTATTACACCGACAACGATTCAAAAAGAAGTTCGAGGCTCAATTCGTGCAACAGTAGTAGCAGAAGATACAGAAACGTATGAAGAAGCACCGGCATTTGATAAGCTCAACAAAAAAGAAAAAGCAAAGCTCGTAGAAGAAATGGAACAAGAAATGAAAGAAGCAGCCAAAGCGCTTAACTTTGAACGCGCAGCTGAGCTTCGTGACTTGATTCTAGAATTAAAAGCGGAAGGGTGATAAAACATGGCGATGGAAAAAATCGTGGTAAAAGGTGCACGAGCCCACAATTTGAAAAATATCGATATTGAAATCCCGCGAGACAAATTAGTGGTGTTAACAGGATTATCAGGTTCTGGTAAATCTTCTTTGGCTTTCGATACAATCTATGCAGAAGGACAAAGACGTTATGTCGAGTCGCTTTCGGCATATGCAAGACAGTTTTTAGGTCAAATGGATAAGCCAGATGTAGATTCAATCGAAGGATTGTCGCCTGCTATTTCAATCGACCAAAAAACAACGAGCCGAAACCCTCGTTCAACCGTCGGAACTGTGACCGAAATCTATGACTATTTGCGCCTTTTGTTTGCTCGTGTAGGAAAGCCGATTTGTCCTAATCATGGAATTGAAATTACATCTCAAACGATTGAGCAAATGGTAGATAGAATTTTAGAGTACCCTGAACGCACAAAACTTCAAGTACTGGCACCTGTGGTATCTGGCCGAAAAGGCACCCACGTAAAAGTGTTAGAAGATATTAAAAAGGAAGGGTACGTTCGCATTCGAGTAGACGGAGAAATGCGTGAAATAACAGAAGAAATCGAACTGGAAAAAAACAAAAAGCACTCCATTGAAGTAGTGATTGATCGCGTTGTTGTAAAAGAAGGTGTAGCCGCTCGTTTGTCGGACTCTTTGGAATCAGCTCTTCGCCTTGGAGAAGGGAAAGTAATTATTGATGTAATAGGTGAAGAAGAACTGCTTTTTAGTGAGCATCATGCTTGTCCAAAATGTGGTTTCTCCATTGGAGAGCTTGAGCCCCGCATGTTTTCATTTAATAGTCCGTACGGGGCGTGTCCAACGTGTGACGGGTTAGGCACGAAATTAGAAGTGGATAAAGATTTAGTTATTCCTAACTATGACTTAACGCTTCGTCAGCACGCAATTGCACCTTGGGAGCCAACAAGTTCTCAATACTATCCGCAGCTGCTTGAAGCCGTATGTACACATTACGGCATCGATATGGACGTGCCGGTGCGAGATATCCCGGAACATTTATTTGATAAAGTATTATATGGCAGCGGTAAAGAAAAAATTTACTTTCGCTATGAAAATGATTTTGGCCAAGTAAGAGAAAATCATATCGAATTTGAAGGCGTGCTTCGGAATGTAGAGCGCCGTTATCATGAAACAAGTTCAGATTATATTCGTGAGCAAATGGAAAAGTACATGGCTCAGCAAGCTTGTCCAAAATGTAAAGGAAATCGCTTGAAACGGGAAAGCTTAGCGGTGCTTATTGACGAAAAGCATATAGGAGATACAACCCGCTTCTCAGTAAAAGAAGCATATGATTTTTTTGAAAGTCTCAGCCTATCTGAAAAAGACATGAAGATTGCGGATATGATACTGCGTGAAATTCGTGAGCGTTTAAGCTTTCTCATTAACGTGGGACTTGATTACTTAACATTAAACCGCTCTGCTGGAACTCTCTCAGGAGGAGAAGCACAGCGGATCCGTTTAGCTACTCAAATTGGTTCTCGCTTGACGGGGGTTCTTTATATTTTAGATGAACCTTCTATCGGTCTTCATCAGCGTGACAATGATCGCTTAATTCGCACGATGCAAGATATGCGCGATATTGGAAATACGTTGATTGTTGTAGAACATGACGAAGATACGATGATGGCAGCTGATTATTTAATTGATATCGGACCAGGAGCCGGAGTACACGGGGGTGCTGTTGTTTCTCAAGGTACGCCTCAGGAAGTGATGGAGGATGAAAATTCTTTAACGGGTCAATATCTATCAGGAGAGAAGTTTATTCCTCTTCCAGCGGAAAGACGGTCAATAGATAAAGATCGAATGATTGAAATTATAGGAGCAAAAGAAAACAATTTAAAAAATGTAAAAGCAAAGCTTCCGTTAGGTATGTTCACGGCTGTTACAGGTGTATCCGGATCAGGTAAGAGTACGTTGGTAAATGATATCCTTCATAAATCATTGGCGCAAAAGCTGCATAAAGCAAAAAGCAAAGCAGGAGAACATAAAGAAATCAAAGGCATTGAACACTTAGATAAAGTCATTGATATTGATCAGTCTCCCATAGGCCGTACGCCTCGTTCGAACCCTGCAACGTATACAGGTGTATTCGATGACATTCGAGATGTATTTGCCCAAACAAACGAAGCAAAAGTGCGCGGATATAAAAAAGGCCGTTTTAGCTTTAACGTGAAAGGCGGCCGCTGTGAAGCTTGTCGAGGAGACGGTATTATCAAAATTGAAATGCATTTCTTGCCAGATGTATACGTCCCTTGTGAAGTCTGCCACGGCAAACGATATAACCGTGAAACTTTAGAAGTGAAATACAAAGATCAAAACATTTCAGATGTGTTGGATATGACCGTTGAAGACGCGCTTCACTTCTTTGAAAACATTCCAAAGATTAAGCGGAAGCTGCAGACAATTTACGATGTAGGACTTGGCTATATCACGCTTGGACAGCCGGCTACTACTTTATCCGGTGGAGAGGCACAGCGTGTAAAGTTAGCTTCAGAGCTTCACCGCCGCTCAACAGGAAGAACGCTATACATTTTAGACGAACCGACTACCGGTCTTCATGTCGATGATATTGCACGATTATTAAAAGTGCTCCAGCGTTTAGTTGAAAATGGAGATACAGTTCTAGTGATCGAACATAATTTAGACGTCATTAAAGCTGCTGATTATCTGCTTGATTTAGGGCCTGAAGGTGGAGATAAAGGCGGACAAATTGTGGCTATGGGTACGCCAGAAGAAGTGGCAAAAGTAAAAGAATCCTATACGGGTCATTATTTGAAGCCAATTTTAGAACGTGACCGTAAGCGTATGGAGAAGAAAGTTGAAAAAGCAGAGGCATTAACTCGTTAAAAGACACCAGCATTGGTGTCTTTTTTATAAAGAATGAAACTTTTTAACTCATTAAACCGTAATACATGATATAAGGAGCTGATTATTATGGAAGGAAATCGCATACTATCTTCCTTAAATTATTTTAGCGTTTTCTTTGCACCATTTTTATTACCTATTATTATTTATTTTGTTGTTCATAACATAGAAGTAAAGAAACATGCAAAAACTGCATTTTTGTCACATTTATTACCTATCGCTACAGCGATCTTGTTCTTATTTTTCTTGCTTCCTGCTCTTACTGGCTCTAGTGGAACGGTATTTATTCTTTTAATTGTAGCTTTAGTTGTTGTTTCTTTAGTTAATGTTGTTGTGTTTGTATGGAATATTGTAAAAGGGATACAAATATTAAGCAGATAAAAGTTAAATGACTAAAACGCAAAGAGGAGATGGAAGGTATGAGTGAAAAGCGCAAACAAATTTTACAGATGGTAGAAGAAGGGAAACTTAGCGTAGGCGAGGCTTTAACTTTGCTGAATTCACTGGAAAAAGACTCAGCTAATGATTCTTCCTATGCTACGCCTGATAAAGCTGAGCTATCCCCTTATGTAGGAGGAAAACAGAAAAAAACGTACGCTTCTAAGTCATCTCAAAGCTCTTTAAAGGAAAAATTATTTACATTTGTAGATCAAACGGTAAAAAAAGTAAAAGAAGGAGATTTAGATTTTAACTTTGGTCCTTCGATTGACGTTCAGCACATCTTTCAACAATCAGAAGCATATATTCAAGAGATTGACGTAGATTTAGCAAATGGAAGTGTTCAACTCCGACCTTGGGGAAGTACAGAAGTACGAATAGAGTGTGAAGCTGCTATCTACAGAGTAGAAAATTCGGATGAAGCGCGCCGCACTTTCTTGCAGCATACGGCATTTTCGATCGAAAATGGCAAATTGCGCTTTGCAATTCAGCAAAAGCAAATGAAAGTGAAAGCGATTATTTATATTCCAGAAATGGAATATGAACGCGTCAAGCTCCGTATGTTTAATGGTTCAATCGATGGGGAAAGACTAAGCGTACGAGACCTGAAAGCCAAAACAGCTAATGGTACCATCCGCTTTTACGATGTGAACAGCCATTCTCTTGAAATGGAGACATCAAACGGGCATATGGAACTTTCTCGGATACTCGCTTCGAAATGTGAGCTTGAAACAATCAATGGAACGGTTAAATTTGATGGAGATACAAAAAAGATTGATGTTCAGACATTTAACGGAGATATTGATACGTATTTAAAAGGAGAGCGCATTGAAAAAGCATTTTTCAAAACGACTACGGGAAGCATTACACTCTATACGCCGCCTCATCTCTCCGTTGATGGAGATTTGAAATCTAACTTTGGGAATTTTACGTGTACACTTCCTGAGATGGAAATAGTAGATGAGAAAAAAGAAACGGTGATGAAACAACTTCGTTTCAAAGCAAATGTCGCTTCGCCGAAAGGCTATAAATTGTTAGCTGAATCCAAAACGGGCTCAATTGTTATAAAATAGAAAACACTTGTTTTAGTAAAAAAACAAAGGAGATGATTAACGTGCGAAAGTTGTATCGTTCGCGAACAAATCGCAAGCTTGCGGGTGTTATCGGCGGTATTTCTCAGTATATCGGAATAGATGCTTCACTACTCCGCGTATTGTTTATCATCAGTTTATTTTTTACAGTAGGTACTCCGGTCATTTTATATATGATTTTTGTGTTTTTAGTTCCAAATGAAGAAGGAGATTTATAAAGATGTTATTGCGTGGAATCATTAGTATTTTAATCAATGCCCTCGTATTAATCGTAATTGCAGGTTATATCGACACTTTCCACTTGGAATCAGTCAGTGCAGCTATTATCGCGAGCTTGATTCTATCTATTTTGAACGTGTTTGTTAAGCCGATTTTAATTTTACTTACCCTGCCGGTGACATTTCTTACCCTTGGGCTGTTTTTATTCGTCATTAATGCCATTACGCTGATGATTACACAAAGTGTTATGGGAGATTCTTTTAATATTGACGGGTTTGGTACAGCACTTTTAGCCTCAGTAATTATGTCGCTTTTAAATGCGCTTATTCAACGAGTGATTGTTGAACCGCTTCAAAATAGAAGATAACTTTCTTGCAATATTTAATTTTCTAAAAAAGATGGTAAGGCGATGCAGCCTATGCCATCTTTTTTTTCTTTTCTTTCCGTATTAATGATAAAATAAAATGGCTAGAACCAAACGCGACATAAAAGCGAGAGTTGGATATACTGTAGACATGAACAGGTATATGACTGTTCATAAAAGGAGGATGCACGGTGGTTAAAGTACGTACAAAAGACATCATTGAGAAATTTAAATTAGAGCTTATTAGCGGAGAAGAAGGAATCGACCGTCCTATTTCAACAAGTGATATTTCACGTCCAGGTATTGAAATGGCAGGTTATTTTACATATTACCCAGCAGAACGTATCCAGCTGTTAGGTAAAACAGAACTATCATTTTTTAAACAATTAGATGATGAACAAAAAAAAGTTCGAATGGAAAAGATGTGTACAGATATCACGCCGGCTATTATTGTTTCGCGCGAAATGGAGGTACCGAAAGAACTTATCGAAGCTTCAGAGCGTGAATCAGTTCCTGTGTTGCGTTCAAGCTTTAAAACAACGCGACTTTCCAGCCATTTAACGAATTTTCTTGAAAGCCGGCTAGCACCTACTACTGCTATGCACGGCGTATTAGTTGATATATACGGAATTGGTGTATTAATCATGGGAAAAAGCGGCGTTGGTAAAAGTGAAACAGCTCTAGAGCTTGTTAAGAGGGGACATCGTCTAGTAGCTGATGACTGTGTGGAAATCCGTCAAGAAGATCAAGACACGCTTGTAGGAAATGCGCCTGGTTTAATCGAGCATTTGCTTGAAATTCGAGGACTAGGGATCATCAATGTGATGACGCTATTCGGCGCAGGAGCTGTACGAAGCTATAAGCGAATTTCACTTGTTATTCAGTTAGAGACATGGGATCAGCAGAAACATTATGATCGCCTTGGTTTAGAAGAAGATAAAATGAAAATTATTGATACAGACGTTACAAAAATTACATTGCCAGTACGTCCGGGACGAAACTTAGCTGTTATCATTGAAGTGGCAGCAATGAACTTCCGCTTAAAGCGTATGGGTATTAACGCAGCAGAACAATTTTCTGCACGTCTAACAGATGTAATTGAAGAAGGAGACCGTGAAGACTTATAAGAAAGGGTGTTAACTTGTGGAAGCAACTATTCAGCCGTTAGATCGCGTTTTCCTTGAAATTGGCCCTCTAACGGTCTACTGGTACGGCGTAATTATCGGTGCAGGTGTTCTATTAGGTCTTTATATTGCGACAAGAGAAAGTGTAAGAAGAGGCTTATCAAAAGATACATTTGTTGATCTTATCTTATTTGCTGTGCCAATAGCTATTATTTGTGCACGAATTTATTATGTATCCTTTGAATGGGGATACTATTCAAAGCATTTAAATGAAATACCTCAGATTTGGCAAGGTGGGATTGCCATTCATGGTGGCTTAATCGGAGGCGTATTAACTGCCATTGTGTATTCGAAAGTAAAAAAGATTTCATTTTGGAAGTTGGCTGATATTGCTGCGCCTAGTTTAATCCTTGGCCAAGCCATTGGGCGCTGGGGAAACTTTATGAATCAAGAGGCACATGGGGGGCCGGTTACCCGTGCTTTTTTAGAAGGGTTGCACCTTCCAAATTTTATTATTAACCAAATGTATATTAACGGTACATACTATCATCCTACGTTTTTATACGAATCATTATGGGATTTTGCCGGATTTATCCTGTTGATGGTACTTCGCCGCACCAGTCTGCGAAAAGGAGAAATTTTCTTATCTTATTTAATCTGGTACTCAGTTGGACGCTTCTTTGTAGAAGGGCTTCGCACGGATAGTTTAATGCTGACGCATACACTCAGAATCGCTCAAGTTGTTTCACTTGCACTGATTGTAATAGCCATTATTTTAATTATTGTCCGCCGCGTGACGGGAATGAGTAAACAGAAATACTTAGAGAATGAAGAAGCACAATCTAAGGCTTAAATGAAGAAAAGCTACAAGGTTTACACAAACTTGATTTGACGCAAGGGAAGGAAATGAATAATGACGATTAATACGGTTTTGTTTGATTTAGACGGTACGTTAATTGATACAAATGAATTAATTATTGCCTCGTTTACTCATACGCTTAATCACTATTATCCTGAACAATATACTCGTGAAGATATTTTACAGTTTATGGGACCTCCTTTATACGACACGTTTGTAGAAATGGATAAAACGAAAGTAAACGAAATGATTGAGATGTATCGCACGCATAATCTAGCCAATCACGATTTGCTTGTTAAAGAATTTGAAGGCGTACTTGAAACAGTTAAATGGCTGCACGAGCAGAATTATAAATTAGGTATTGTCACAACCAAGCAAAGAAATACGGTCATGATGGGGCTTAAGTTAACGAAGTTAGAGCAGTTCTTTGATACGATTGTCGCAATTGAAGACGTAACAAATGCAAAGCCGCATCCTGAGCCGGTAGAAAAAGCACTGAAGCTGCTGGATGCTAAACCTGAAGAAGCACTGATGGTGGGAGATAACCATCATGACATCATTTCTGGCCAAAGAGCTTATACGAAAACAGCTGGAGTTGCTTGGAGTGCAAAAGGAAGAGATCATATCGCTTCTTATAATCCTGATATTATTTTAGAGAATATGACGGATTTAATTGATATATTAAAAGGAGAACGTCAGTGAGAAAAACGACGCGCTATCCGGTTAAAGGAGCTAATTCCCTTTGGCATGTCTATAAGACCGTGCCTTTTTGGAAAGTAGTGCGCAACTTCCTAATCATTCAATGCGCTCGCTATACACCTTTTCTTTCGATGAAAAACTGGCTGTACAAAGTGTGCTTAGGGATGAAAGTAGGACCTCAAACATCCTTTGCCCTTATGGTG
The DNA here is from genome assembly GCF_055710015.1 of Priestia sp. VA7. Taxonomy (NCBI): domain Bacteria; kingdom Bacillati; phylum Bacillota; class Bacilli; order Caryophanales; family Bacillaceae; genus Priestia; species Priestia sp. VA7. The sequence goes on along the minus strand of NZ_JBVQPN010000005.1, from coordinate 139,751 downwards.
ATGCTCGATATTATGTTTCCTGAAAAAATACAAGTAGGACGCAATACGGTTATCGGATACAATACAACTATTCTCGCTCATGAATATCTGATAACGGAATATCGTCTTGGAGATGTCATCATTGGGGATGAAGTGATGATTGGAGCAAATAGCACCATCCTTCCAGGCGTAACAATCGGCAACGAAGCGGTTGTAGCGGCTGGAACGGTGGTTCATAAAGATGTAGCACCCGGTTTCTTTGTTGGAGGTAACCCTATGCGTGTCATCTATACAAAAGAAGAAATGGAAAAGCGCAGGGAAGCAGAACCTAAAGCCACAACTTAGCAAGAACTAAGCTGTGGTTTTTTTTGTAAATTTGAACAGCTGGCGGTTGACGGCTGACTTTATCGGGTGTAAACTATCAATAACTTTAATTTGTTATTTCGCTAATACATTAGTGTGATAAAGTAAAATCAACCTATCAATGGTTCCTTAATAGATAAAATCAAGCTTAAAGGACGTGTCGGAATGTCAAAGTTATTTATGTTTGAAAAACCCCTTGGAATGAGAGATACCCTGCCAGCTCTTTTTGAAAGAAAAAAACAAGTTCGCAATCAGCTGGCAGATGAAATCGGCAGCTGGGGCTATCAATATATGGCAACGCCTACTGTGGAATACTACGAGACGGTAGGAAGCGCATCAGCTATTTTAGATCAACAATTGTTTAAACTTTTAGATAAAGAAGGGCATACGCTTGTGCTGCGACCGGATGTAACAACACCATTTGCACGTGTGGCCGCTTCAAAACTTTTAAATAATTCTCCTTTGCGCTTAGCTTATGAAGCAAATGTATTCCGAGCTCAGCAGCGTGAGGGTGGCCGCCCGGCGGAGTTTGAACAAATAGGCGTTGAGCTAATTGGAGACGCTACGATGAGCAGCGATGCTGAAGTGATTGCTCTCATGATCGGCGCATTAAAAAGAGCGGGACTTAAATCATTTAAAGTGGCAATTGGCCACATCGGGTTTGTTAATTCGCTTTTTTTAGAAATTGTCGGAAATGAAGAACGTGCTAACGTGCTTCGCCGCTTTTTATATGAGAAAAATTATGTGGGCTATCGTAATCATGTAAAAGATTTGAATCTATCTTCTATTGATAAACAGCGTCTTCTTCAGCTGCTTAACCTGCGCGGAGATGAAAAGAAGATTGAAGAAGCGGTTGAACTAGTTGAAAACGAAGCTGGTAAAAAAGCAGCCGGTGATTTGAAAAAGCTATGGAATATGCTTGATGCATACGGTGTAACGGATGAAATTAAAATTGATTTTAACTTAGTCAGTCATATGAGCTATTACACAGGTATTTTATTTGAAGTCTTTGCTGAAAACGTTGGTTTCCATATCGGTAATGGAGGACGTTATGACCAGCTTCTTGAAAAATTTGCGTCTAAAACACCAGCTACAGGATTTGGAATTCAGCTTGACCGCTTAATTGAAGCGCTGGGCGAAGAAGTATATGAGCCTTCAGCAGTATACGGCATATTATATAGCCAGGAGCGTTTGGATGAGGCGTTAGCTTTAGCTACTGAGCAGCGCAAGCAAGGATACCGGGTAGTGACTCAGGAAATTGCAGGCGTTGATGATGTTGATGTATTTACTGCACAGTTTGAAGAAGTCACGTTTCTAATTGGAAAACGAGGCAAGGGGGGACAATAATGAGTGAACTATTAACAATTGCAATGCCAAAAGGACGTATTTTTGAAGAAGCAGCTGAACTTTTGCGTCAAGCAGACTTTCAATTGCCGCCAGAATTTGACGATTCGCGCAAGCTGATTGTAGATATTCCTGAAGAGAACATGCGCTTTATTTTAGCAAAACCAATGGACGTTACTACTTATGTAGAATACGGAGTAGCGGATCTTGGTATTGCAGGTAAAGACGTAATGTTAGAAGAAGAACGAGATGTTTATGAGCTGTTGGATTTAAATATTAGTAAATGTCATTTGGCCGTTGCCGGTTTGCCTAATGCTAAAAAATCAGAAATTGCTCAAAAAGTGGCAACCAAATATCCAAATGTAGCATCTACTTATTTCAGGGAGCAAGGAGAGCAAGTAGAAATTATAAAATTGAATGGTTCAATTGAATTAGCGCCTTTAATCGGCCTGGCTGATCGGATCGTTGATATTGTATCAACGGGACAAACCCTAAAAGAGAACGGACTTGTTGAATTGGAGCATATTGAAGATATTACATCGCGTTTGATTGTGAACCCTGTGAGCTATCGTTTAAAAGACGAACGAATTGATGATTTAGTGAATCGTTTAGCCCAAGTGGTTCAACCTGTATAAAAGAGGTGACATACATTGAAAATTACACGTGTAACAGAACAAGTGAGCTTAAAGCGTACGATTGATCAAGGGACAAGTGCTCAAAGAGAAATTGTCGTAAATATTTTAAAGCAGGTGCAAGAGCAAAAAGACGAAGCTTTAAAAAGGTATACAGCCCAATTTGACGGCGTTGAGCTTTCTTCTTTGCTTGTGACAGAACAAGAAAAGAAGCGTGCTTATGAGCTGGTTGATGCAGATATGCTGTCAATCATTCGTGAAGCTGCTGACAACATTCGTGATTACCACGAAAGAATGGTCGAGCAGTCTTGGATGACAACAAAAGAAGACGGCACCATTTTAGGGCAGAAAGTAACGCCTTTAGATGCAGTAGGTGTTTATGTACCGGGAGGCCTTGCGGCTTATCCTTCTTCAGTTTTGATGAATGTCATTCCTGCTCAAGTGGCAGGTGTAAAACGTATCGTGATGGTTTCACCTCCAGGAAAAGACGGCGCGCTTCCTGCTGGAGTAGTGGTAGCAGCGAGTGAGCTTGGGGTCAAAGAGATTTATAAAGTAGGGGGAGCTCAGGCAGTAGGAGCACTTGCCTATGGAACAGAAACAATTCAATCCGTCGATAAAATTGTAGGGCCAGGTAATATCTTTGTTGCATTAGCGAAAAGAGAAGTATATGGCTTAGTAGACATTGACTCAATTGCTGGACCTAGTGAAATTGTCGTACTAGCAGACGATACGGCTAAGCCGAACGAAGTGGCCGCTGATTTATTGTCTCAAGCAGAACATGACAAATTAGCTTCAAGTATTTTAGTTACACCTTCGATGACATTAGCCGAAGCTGTTAAAGAAGAAGTGGAAAGACAAGTGGAATCTTTACCTCGTAAAGAAATTGCAAAACCTTCTATTGATAACCATGGCGCTATTTATGTGACCGGGTCATTAGAAGAAGCGATTGAAGCTGTTAATCAATTAGCTCCTGAGCATTTAGAAATCATGACTGAAAGTCCACTTGAACTTTTAGGTTCCATTCGTCATGCCGGTGCTATTTTTCTAGGAAGATACAGCTCAGAACCTGTTGGCGATTATTTCGCGGGACCAAACCATGTTCTTCCAACAAATGGGACAGCAAAATTCTCAAGTCCTTTATCAGTTGATTCATTTGTGAAAAAGTCTAGTATCATTTCATACAGCCAACAAGCTCTCCAGAAAAATGTCTCGAAAATCGCAGCATTTGCTCGTTTAGAAGGGCTAGAAGCTCATGCAAGGGCGGTTGAAGAACGCTTTAAAAAATAAGGTGGAGATTAAAAGAAAAGAGTAGAAATGTTCTTTTCTTTACTTATTACATGCACAGTTGAAAGGAGTTTCACAATGAGAGAGTCAAGTATTAAACGTACAACAAACGAAACGGATATTGCATTAGCGATTGGAATCGATGGAGAAGGAAAAGCGAACATTGATACAGGCGTTCCTTTTTTAAATCATATGCTCGATTTATTTACAAAACACGGACAGTTTAACCTTGATGTAAAAGCAGACGGGGACACGGAGATTGATGATCACCATACAACGGAAGATATCGGTATTTGCCTTGGTCAAACGTTCAAAGAAGCGCTCGGTGATAAAAAAGGAATTAAACGCTATGGAAATGCTTTTGTACCAATGGATGACGCGTTGGCTCAAGTCGTAGTAGATTTAAGCAATCGTCCTCATTTTGAATTTAAAGGTGATATTCCCGCGTCGCGCGTTGGTACATTTGATACAGAGCTTGTGTATGAATTTTTATGGAAATTCGCATTAGAATCTCGCATGAATGTACATGTAATTGTACACTACGGTAAAAATACGCACCACATTATTGAAGCAGTATTTAAGGCATTAGCACGTGCTTTGGACGAAGCGACAACGATTGATCCGCGTGTCAAAGGTGTGCCTTCGACGAAAGGGATGTTGTAAATGATTGGAATTATCGACTATGGGATGGGCAACTTATACAGCGTAAGTAAAGCTCTTGAACGATTAAACTATGACTATATTATCTCCGCAGATCCTGCAGAACTAAGAAAGGCAAAAGGGCTGATTCTTCCTGGGGTTGGAGCATTCAAAGATGCGATGGAACAGCTGAATCAAACAAAGCTGACGGACTTTATTAAAGAAGAAGTAGCAAAAGGAATGCCTTTGCTTGGAATTTGTTTAGGTATGCAGCTTTTATTTGAAGAAAGCGATGAGAACGGTGTAACAAAAGGGCTGGAACTGTTAAAAGGGAGAGTCGAGCGTATTCCCGGCATTACTGCCGAAGGACAGACATATAAAGTTCCGCATATGGGCTGGAACTCTTTAGATTTTCATCAGCAGTCTGCTCTGCTTGATGGAATCAGTGAAGGTCACGTGTACTTTGTTCACTCTTATTACGTAAAAACAAATGATCAAGACGTGCTTTTAGCAACAAGTCCTTATGATGTCGAAGTTCCAGCAGTTGTTGGAAAAGAACACGTATTTGGCACTCAATTCCATCCTGAAAAAAGCAGTGCAATCGGAATGCAAATGCTGCAAAATTATGCAAACTTCGTAGAGAAAAGGAGCCCATCGTATGAGCAAATTTGAAATATATCCAGCCATTGATATGCGCGGAGGAAAGTGCGTCCGTTTGCTTCAAGGAGATTACTCAAAAGAAACGGTGTACGGAGATTCTCCGGTAGATATGGCCACACAATTCGCAAGTGAAGGCGCTCAGTGGATTCACATGGTTGATTTAGACGGCGCAAAAGCGGCCAAGTGCGTGAATGATGAATTTGTGCTAGGCGTGAAAAAGAAATTAGATGTACGTGTGCAAATTGGAGGAGGCATTCGCTCAGAAGCTGACGTTGCTTACTACTTAGAAAACGGAATTGACCGTGTTATTTTAGGAAGTGCAGCTATTTCTAATCCTGAATTTGTGAAAAAAATGCTGAAGGAATATGGTGCGCGTATTGCTATTGGTATTGATGCACGTGATGGCTATGTTGCGACGGAAGGCTGGGTGGAAACATCTACAATCAAAGCGACAGAACTAGGAAAAGAATTGGCTAATGCTGGTGCGGAAACATTTATTTTCACGGATATTTCTACTGATGGTATGCTGTCTGGTCCTAATGTGGAAGGAATTGTTGAGATGGCTAAGGCTACTGGAAAAGGTGTGATTGCATCAGGGGGAGTTAGTAAACTTGCTGATCTAGATGCACTAAAGAAATATGAAGCTGACGGCGTTATTGGTGCCATTGTAGGGAAAGCACTTTATACAAATAAGTTTACAGTAGCTGAAGCACTTCAAGAGGTGAAAGCGTAATGATTACAAAACGAATCATTCCTTGTTTAGATGTAAAGGACGGCCGTGTGGTAAAAGGAGTTCAGTTTGTGGAACTTCGAGATGCAGGAGATCCTGTAGAGTTAGCGAAATTTTATGACGAAGAAGGCGCAGACGAATTAGTCTTTTTAGACATTTCTGCTTCTCATGAAGGACGCAAAACGATGGTACATGTTGTAGAAGAAGTAGCATCTCAGCTAGCGATTCCTTTTACGGTGGGCGGAGGAATTAATGCATTAGAAGATATGAAAAGAATGCTTCGTGCTGGTGCAGACAAAGTGTCATTAAATACAGCGGCCGTACTCAATCCAACACTGATTACAGAAGGGTCCGACTTTTTTGGAGCTCAGTGTATTGTGGTAGCCATCGATGCTAAGTACGATGAAAGCTTACAATCATGGCGAGTCTACACACACGGAGGCCGCAATGCAACGGACTGGGAAGTAATCGACTGGGCAAGAGAAGCAGTAAAGCGCGGTGCGGGTGAGATCTTGTTAACGAGTATGGATAAAGACGGTGAAAAGTCAGGGTTTGATTTAGCATTAACCAAAGCAGTCAGCCAATCGGTGAGCGTTCCTGTTATTGCTTCCGGCGGCGCAGGAAATGGTCAAGATTTTGTCGATGCGTTTGAAAAAGGGGAAGCTGACGCGGCTTTGGCGGCTTCGATCTTTCACTATAAAGAAACATCTGTAAAAGAAATTAAAAGCTATGCAAAACAACAAGGAGTGAGCATTCGATGACGATTGAAAATATTAAATTCAACAGTGATGGACTTGTGCCAGCTATTGTACAAGATGCTGTGAGCAAAGAAGTTTTAACATTGGCTTATATGAACGAAGAATCACTTCAAAAATCAATTGATACACGTGAAACATGGTTTTACAGCCGTTCTCGACAAGAGTTGTGGCACAAGGGGGCAACCTCTGGAAACACACAAAAAATTGTGAGCATGGCATATGACTGTGATGCTGATTCTCTTGTTGTAAAAGTGGAGCCTCAAGGTCCTGCTTGTCATACGGGCGCTTACAGCTGCTTTAATGAAACAATTCTTGGCGAAAATAAACAAAACGATAATCGGTTTGCTATTATTAATGAGCTAGAAGAAGTAATCGCTAAGCGTGAAGCTGAAATGCCAGAAGGAGCTTATACAACATACTTATTCGATAAAGGCGTAGATAAAATCCTCAAAAAAGTAGGAGAAGAAGCTGGTGAAGTGATTATTGCAGCAAAAAATCGTGACCATGATGAACTGAAGTGGGAAGTTGCAGATTTATTGTACCACGTACTTGTTTTACTTCGTGAGCAAAAGCTGCCTTTAGACGATGTCCTATCAGTATTAAAAGAGCGTCACTCTAGCTAATAGCTACATAGTGAAAAGAGAGAAGGAGTTGTCTCATTTTAGATAAAAGAGGCAAAACCTTCTCTTATTTGCGTCAAGAAACGACTGCTTACAGGCTCCTTTTTTGAATAGAGGTATTAAACTTCTTGGCAAATGTGATATACTACGAACGTCGAAATTATCAACTTATTTGGAGGGCTTAATGGAAAAACACTCAAAAGTAATTCAAAAAATGGCACAAGTAATTCCATTTTCGCAAACGGGTGACTTCTATTTCGAAAAAGCGCTGCAGGCGTTTGAAGAAGAGGAGTCGGATAAAGCGCTCAAGTATTTAACGCGTGCAAACAAAGAAAATGCCCGTAATCCACAGCTTCTTACAAACGTTGGAGTAGCTTTAACGGAGCAGGGAGATTATCAAGATGCCAACGAGCTTTTTCTCCATGTGATTCATCATATGGACGATACATTAGGAAGCTGTTACTACTATATAGCCAACAGCTATGCGCATCTTGGACTGTTTGAAGAATCAAAAAAATACGCGATGTATTACATTGAGCATTTTCCAAATGGTGACCTCTTTCGATCGGCTACAGATCTGTTAGATTTACTATCAATTGATGTGGATGAAGAAGATGAAGAGCCTAAAAATCAGCTAGGGGACATGCTGATTATAAAACAAGAACAAGCAAAAAGACTGCTTGAAGCAACAAATTTTGAAGAAGCAGTGGATTTGTTAACTGAAATAATTGATGATTATCCAGAATTCTGGTCTGCATATAATAATTTAGCGTTAGCTTATTTTTATTTAAATAAAATTGATGAGGCAATGGATTTGCTGAATGAAGTATTGGAGAAAAACCCTGGAAATCTTCATGCGTTATGCAATCAGCTGATTTTCTATTATTATTGCCATAAGCATAAAGAAGTTGAGGAGCTTACAGACGGGCTTAGCCGCGTTTATCCAATGTCATTTGAACACCGCTATAAGCTTGGAGCAACATTTGCATTGATTGGTCAATACAAACTATCATACAGATGGTTAAAAAAGCTTTATACACAAGGATTTCAAGGAGACAACTCATTTCATTATTGGCTCTCATATGCTTCTTACTATACCGGGCGTGAAGCGTTCGCTAAAGAAATGTGGAAGCTGGCATTGGAAGACGTTCCTGATAAAGAAGGAGAGGAGCCTTGGCGCATCAGTCAAAAAGCTGCGAAGGTTTTTCAATCGAAAGTGGATGTTACAGCGAAAAAGAAGTGTGCAACAAAAAATGTTCACGATCAGCTTTACAGCTTGTATATGGCAAAAAAGCTTCCTGAACAACAGCGTCTGCTCCTTTTAGAAGAAATCAAGTCTTCCATACATATGAGTACACTTTTGGATGAAGTATATACGTATGTATGGCAGGATAAACAACATGTGATTTTTGAGGTGGCAGATGTTATTGAACTGGAAATGGAATCGCAGAATGAAAGTGATACCCAGGATCTTTTAAGCTTTTGGTTTTATGTATATGTACAGGTATATAAACAATCCTATGATTTTCAGCATGTGAACGTAAATGCATGGGCTGCAGCCGTCACATATATATGGGCGAAAGAAAAAAGGCAGGCTATTACTCAAGCCGATGCGGCAAAACAATATTCCATTTCCGCTGCAACAGTGAGAAAGTACAGTAAAATTGTGAATACATTATTAAATTGAGCAAAAAAATAGACGATAATAGGAAGAACATATTAGGATAGTGGTAACGAAATAATTATCCATAAATTTGGAATCAACTACGAAGGAATTTCCTAAAAGGAGTGTAAAGCAATGACAGAAGAAAAAATTTATGATGTCATTATTATTGGGGCAGGTCCAGCAGGTATGACTGCTGCTGTATATACATCTCGTGCAGATTTATCAACACTAATGATTGAACGCGGAATTCCAGGCGGTCAAATGGCTAATACGGAAGATGTAGAAAACTATCCAGGTTATGACCATATCCTTGGCCCTGACCTTTCTAACAAAATGTTTGAGCATGCAAAAAAATTCGGTGCGGAATATGCGTACGGTGATATTAAAGAAATCATCGACGGAGAAGAATACAAGACAGTTCGTGCAGGCAGCAAAGAATATAAAACACGTTCAGTAATCGTTGCTACTGGTGCGGAATATAAAAAATTAGGCGCGCCAGGAGAAAAAGAACTAGGCGGCCGCGGCGTATCTTATTGTGCTGTATGTGACGGCGCATTTTTTAAAGGTAAAGAGCTAGTCGTTGTAGGCGGTGGAGACTCTGCAGTTGAAGAAGGCGTATATTTAACACGCTTCGCAACAAAAGTAACAATTATTCACCGACGTGATGAGCTTCGCGCGCAGAAAATCCTACAGCAGCGTGCATTTGACAACGAAAAAGTTGATTTTATTTGGAATACAACGGTCAAAGAAGTAAATGAAAAAGACGGTAAAGTAGGCAGCGTAACGTTAGTAGACACCAAAACAGGTGAAGAGCGCGAGTTCGGTGCGGACGGCGTATTCATTTATGTTGGAATGGTTCCACTAACAAAACCATTCGAAAGCCTAAACATCACGAATAAAGAAGGATATATTGAAACGAACGAGCAAATGGAAACAAAAGTACCAGGTGTGTTCGCAGCTGGAGATGTTCGTGAAAAGGCTCTTCGTCAAATTGTAACAGCTACAGGTGATGGCAGCATTGCGGCTCAAGCGGCTCAGCACTATGTAGAAGAGTTAAAAGAAAAGTTAAAAGCTATTCAGCAATAAGGCTGAAATCAACCTTTTACAAAACGTAATTCGGTTTTAACTGTTCTGTAACACCTGTGAAACATTGATGGGGTACTATATAGATAGTAATTGACCCCCTTTTATAAAATATATGTATGTCGGGCATAGGACGTGTTCCTATGCCTCTTTTTTGTGACTATAACAGATTGGATTTACGTATAATAACAGCAATTGATTATTTTCAGAAAATTTAGTAATAGTTAGTTCATCTCCGTTGTGAGAGAAGTTTGTTTCGTAGTATAATAAAAGAAAATGTCAGTATACATATGATGAGGTGGAAAACATGCAAAGGGTCACAAATTGTGTATTAATGAAAGATGATAAAGTATTGTTGCTTCAAAAGCCACGAAGAAACTGGTGGGTGGCCCCGGGTGGGAAAATGGAGCAAGGAGAATCTGTAAAAGACTCTGTTGTAAGAGAATTTCGTGAAGAGACGGGAATTTATTTGAAAAATCCCACTGTAAAAGGTATCTTTACTTTTACGATGAAAGAAAACGATCAAATTTCATCTGAATGGATGATGTTTACTTTTTTTGCTACAGATTTTGATGGGACAAATGTGCTAGAATCAGAAGAAGGCAAACTTGGTTGGCATAATTTGAGTGAAGTAAGTGAATTGCCGATGGCACCGGGAGATCATCACATTATCGATTATGTAGCAAAAGGGTCGGGTGTTATTTATGGCAACTTTACGTATACAACGGATTTCGAGTTATTATCTTATCGAATTGATCCTTGTTAATGATAAATAGACATGTATGCATAGATTGAGGGGGATGGAAAATGAGTACTGGGTCTGTAAGCGATATTCAATTAGTGATTATTACTGGAATGTCAGGTGCAGGAAAAACAGTAGCAATTCAGAGTTTTGAAGATTTAGGGTTCTTTTGTGTAGATAATTTACCCCCTACATTGCTACCGAAATTTTTAGAACTCATGAAAGAGTCAGGGAATAAAATGAATAAAGTTGCTCTTGTTATGGACTTGCGAGGCAGAGAGTTTTTTGAAAGCCTGTTTGAAGCATTAGATAACATGAGTGAAACAACGTGGGTCACGCCACAAATTTTATTTTTAGATGCAAAAGATTCTGTATTGGTGACACGCTATAAAGAAACAAGACGTTCACATCCCCTAGCTCCTTCGGGTTTACCTTTAGAAGGAATTGGTATGGAACGTGAGCTTCTTGAGGAGTTAAAGGGAAGAGCTCAGCTTATTTATGAGACGTCAGAGTTAAAACCAAGAGAGCTTAGAGAAAAGATTTTAACTCAGTTTTCGTCGCACGCTTCACAGGTTTTTACTGTTAATGTGATGTCGTTTGGTTTTAAATATGGTGTACCTATTGACGCTGATTTAGTCTTTGATGTGCGCTTTTTGCCAAACCCTCACTACATTGACCATATGCGTCCTAAAACAGGGCTTGAAGAAGAGGTTTCTTCTTACGTATTAAAATGGACGGAAACTCAAAAGTTCATTGAAAAAGTAGTAGACTTACTTTCGTTTATGCTTCCACAATACAAGCGAGAAGGTAAAAGCCAGCTGGTCATTGCTATAGGATGCACAGGCGGGCAGCATCGCTCCGTCACATTAGCTGAATATTTAGGTCACCATTTCCAGAATGAATACAAAACTCATATTTCTCATCGTGACATTGAGAGGAGAAAGGAAAATCATAGATGAGCAGTGAACAGCTTCCAAAAGTTGTCGTCATTGGGGGAGGAACGGGTTTACCAGTGCTGTTAAGAGGGTTGAAGGAATACCCTCTTGATCTTACAGCCATCGTAACCGTAGCAGACGACGGGGGAAGTTCTGGCCGATTGCGCGATGAACTTGAAATCCCTGCTCCTGGTGATATTCGAAATGTGCTAGTTGCTTTATCTGATGTGGAGCCACTAGTTGAAGAGCTTTTTCAGCATCGATTTGATACAGGAAATGAGCTTACAGGCCATTCTCTTGGCAATTTGTTGCTTGCAGCTATGACGTCTATTACTGGCGATTTTGTGCATGCTATACGAGAAATGAGCAAAGTACTAAACGTCAGAGGGAAAGTACTTCCAGCAGCTAATCAAAGTGTTGTGCTGCATGCGGAGATGCAAGATGGATCCATCGTAACAGGTGAATCTAAAATTCCAGAAGTTAATAAAAAAATTAATAAAGTATTTTTATCGCCCGCCGATGTGAAACCGCTTGTCGAGACAATAAAAGCGATTCGACGCGCTGATTTAATTGTGTTGGGGCCCGGAAGTCTTTATACAAGTATTTTGCCGAATTTACTGGTGCAGGATATTTGTAACGAGCTTTGTTCGACAAAAGCCAAGAAAGTGTACGTATGCAACGTGATGACGCAGCCGGGTGAGACATTGGGCTTTAAGGCAAGTGATCATATTAAAGCGCTTTACAATCATATGCCGTGTGCATTTTTAGATGCAATTATCGTCAATAATGCACCTATTCCAGCACCTTTAAAAAAGAAATATCAAGTAGAGCAGGCTCAGCCTGTAGAATATGATCGTGAAGTATTGCTAAAATTAGGGTTAGAAGTGATTGAAGATCAAATTATTCAGTATGACGGCAGCGTAATTAGGCATGATACAAAAAAAGTAGCAAAGCTTGTGTATTCTATGCTGACATCGCTGCAAGGTAAAGCGAATACGGGTGTTTAACACCATTTCCGTATGTAGATTGGAGGTGAAGTTATGTCATTTGCATCAGAAACAAAAAAAGAGTTAACGAATTTAGAAGTCAAAGATTGCTGTGCAAAAGCAGAGCTTTCTGCATTAATTCGAATGAATGGTTCACTTTCTTTTTCGAATAAAAAATTCACGGTTGATGTTCAAACAGAAAACGCAGCGATTGCTCGGCGCATTTATGTCCTGCTTAAGAAAAATTATGATGTGTCAGTAGAACTGCTTGTACGTAAGAAAATGCGATTGAAGAAAAATAATGTGTATATTGTTCGATTAGTAGAGAAAACGAGAATGCTTTTGGAAGACTTAAAAATTGTAGAAGAAGGATTCACGTTTACACATCGTATTTCACCAGAGCTAGTACAAAAGAAATGCTGTAAGCGATCCTACTTAAGAGGCGCATTTTTAGCCGGCGGTTCTATTAATAACCCAGAGACATCATCGTACCATCTTGAAATCTTTTCATTGTATGAAGAGCACAACGAAGCTTTATGCAATTTAATGAACGAATTTCAATTGAATAGTAAAACATTAGAACGGAAAAAAGGCTATATTAACTATTTGAAAGAAGCTGAAAAAATTACGGAGTTTCTAAATATCATTGGAGCCCATAACGCTCTTTTACGGTTTGAGGATGTAAGAATCGTCCGAGATATGCGAAATTCCGTTAATCGCTTAGTCAATTGTGAAACAGCTAACTTAAATAAAACGATCGGAGCGGCTATTCGTCAAGTGGAAAACATTCGTTATATTGATGAAACAGCTGGATTAGACATCTTACCAGAAAAGCTAAGAGAAATTGCTCGTTTGCGTGTGGAATACCAAGACGTTACGTTAAAGGAGCTTGGTGAGATGGTATCTGGAGGTCAAATTAGCAAATCGGGCATTAACCATCGGTTGCGTAAAATTGACCAAATAGCAGACAAGCTTCGCGCCGGTCAGCCAGTCACATAAGGGGAATTGCAAGGGGGAGGATTTTATCATGGAGAAACAAGTAGAAGTAAAATTAAAAACGGGATTACAAGCTCGTGTTGCGGCACTGTTTGTGCAAGAAGCAACTCGTTTTACATCTGATGTGTACTTGAAGAAAGATGAGAAAGTAGTCAATGCTAAAAGTATCATGGGGTTAATGAGCTTAGCGATTAATAATGGTTCTCTTATTACGCTCATTGTTGAAGGGGTAGATGAAAAAGAAGCAATGGATGCGTTAGTAGCTTACGTAGAGAACGACGCATAAAAAAGCCTTTCCCGCTCCGGGAAAGGCTTTTTTTATTTAGGGTCGTTTTCTAATACTTTGTCAATTAGACCGTATTCTAAAGCGCGTTCAGCAGTCATGAAATTATCACGATCTGTATCACGTTGTAGCACTTCTAACGGTTGACCTGTACGCTCAGCTAAAATTGAATTTAGTTTTTCGCGTAAGAATAGAATACGTTTTGCCGCAATTTCGATTTCAGTAGCTTGTCCTTGAGCACCACCAAGAGGTTGATGAATCATTACTTCGCTGTTTGGAAGAGCAAAACGTTTGCCCTTTTCACCAGCAGCCAGTAAGAAAGCACCCATTGATGCAGCCATACCGATACAAATTGTAGAAACTTTTGGCTTAATGAATTGCATCGTATCGTAGATAGCCATTCCAGCTGTAATAGAGCCACCTGGACTGTTGATATAAAGTGAGATATCTTTTTCTGGATCTTCAGCAGCTAAGAATAAAAGCTGAGAAACGATTGAGTTAGCTACGTTATCGTCAATAGCGCTACCTAAAATAATAATGCGGTCTTTTAATAAACGTGAATAAATGTCATAAGCACGTTCACCACGGTTTGTTTGTTCAATAACTGTAGGAATTAAGTTCATATTAAATTCCTCCTTAACAAGAATAATTTGTTATGTACCTATAATACACGTATGGTCAATAAAGGTCAAACAAAAGAACCTCTACTACACATATTCGCTTAAAAGACTATGTATTCCTCTTTGACATTATTAAAATTTTTCCCCCTTCTAAAAAAAATAAACGTAGTATTCTATTGAAAAGAGAAGTTTTCTCTCCTATAATGGAAGTTGTGACAAATATGCCCTCGTAGTGTAGTGGATAGCACAAGAGATTCCGGTTCTCTTAGGGTGGGTTCGAATCCTGTCGAGGGCGTCTTAAAACGTTGCGGATTACGCAACGTTTTTTATTTTGAGTAAAAAGGCTCATATTCTCAAAAAATAATATTTATTTTCCTCCTCTAACCCTTTATACGCGCAAGGAAGCAAGAAATTAATTCCATTGTACCGGTTGCAGAATTTGTCAGAATACTATAAAACAGTATATAAAGAAAAGAAACACGGAGGAGGAATAAATATGAAGTATGTGAACAAACTTTTCATTGTCAGTGCATCGGTAGCACTATTGCTGTCTGCATGCGGGACGAACGAAGATTCTGCTCAGCCGAAGTCTAATGATCAAGCAGAAAATGTTCAGCAGGATAAGGCTTCTAAATCTGATCAAACATCAGGCGCTGCAAAAGAAGATTCGAAAAAAGATGCGGATTCTCCCGAGGTCTCAGCCAAACCTTCAGGAAGTCAATCATCAACTAGCGAAACAGTGGAAGATGGACAGTCAACATCTTTTTCAGAAACAAAACTAACAAAAAGCCCAGAACAAGATTATTCTATTCAAGTAATGGACGGTTATAAACTAACGGGTGAAGAACCAGGAAAAGATGCGCTAGTATTAACTTCAGATGATTCTCAATTCATGCGTATTGAAATGCTTTCACCAGAAGCATCGATGAACGACGCTGCTCAATCTGTTAAACAAACGGCAACAGCAGTTGATAAAAATGCAGCAGAGAAAAAGAATCTTGAAGAGAATGGAATCTTCAAAGATTCTGTTTGGTATGAAGCTACATCTGGGGACCATACGGTAAACGCGGTGTTGGTTAAAGGAAAGAAACCAATGAAGCTAACCATCTTCACGAAAAATGACGAAGAAAACTTGGACAAGTTTATGCAAATGGCACAAACCATTCAATAAGCAATTTTTCTATATATTATACACATGCAGAAAATTCGACATGACGAAGAAAACGTCATGTCGGATTATTACTCGGATCATGTGGCTGGTACGAATTATAATGAAAAGTTATAAAGGTGCATAGCTCTATTACTTTTTTGAAGGTTAGTGATTAAAAATAGGATGAATCGCTTCGTTAACAAAGGTTGACGGAGGTTTTTTGGTGAAAAAATTACATATAAAAAATAGTTACATGCTCTTTGAAAGCGTTTTTATAGTAAAATAGATGAAGGGGAGGGGAGAAATAATGGAGATTGGATTATTTCAGCAGCAGTCGTTAAAGCTGACGATGTCAAAAGAATTATCACAAGCTATTTCTCTTTTACAATATTCATCGATGGATATTGTAGCGTTTTTACATGAGCAGGCGCTTCAAAATCCGCTTATAGATTTTTCAGAGCTGCCCGTTTATACATCTCACAATCAAAAAAATCATGCAACTTCTGATTCAACAGATTATATGAGCAGTATACCAGCTCCTAAAGAAACGCTGTACGAACATTTAATGAATCAATCCGCATTATTAAAATTAGATGAATGTGAGCAGGCAGCCGTTGAGTTTGTTATTCATAGTCTGGATGATGCTGGCTATTTGCACGATGAGTTAATTATACTTGCTAACCAGCTTGGTCAAGGTCAAGAGCAGGTTGAAAAGGCTCTCCAGCTTGTGCAGCAGATGGACCCGGCAGGAGTAGGGGCAAGAAGTTTACAAGAGTGCTTAATGCTTCAATTAAAAAGGAATAATCAATGGACAGAAAAAATAGAGCAAATTTTGACACATCACTTTGAGGAATTTGCGTATAAAAAATGGATGAAAATCTCAAAGTTATGTCAAATCTCACTTGAAGCTCTTCAACAATTACATGAACAGATTAAAAAATTAAATCCTCGTCCTGGATCATTTTATATGAAGTCCAATGAACGATTCATTGTACCGGATTTTATTGTAAAAATTGAAGATGGAAATGTCGTTGCTTATGCAAATGAGGATTTGGAACCTCGCCTTTCAGTGAATGAACAATACAAACTCCAGCTGAAAAACAGGCAAAACCAAGAAATGTTTTCTTATTTACAAGAGAAATATCGTGAATTTCAATGGATTATGAAAAGTTTACACACACGCAAAGATACATTAAACGCATTAATGAATACCTTACTTGTTGAACAAGAAGCATTTTTTAAAAAGGGTCCTTCGTATTTGAAACCCTTAACAATGAAGGAAGTAGCGGAACAAACGTCCGTGCATGAATCGACGATTAGCCGTGCTACTCGGCACAAATATATTCAAACACCTTTTGGCACCTTTTCAATGAAATCTTTTTTCTCAACTAGTATTCAACTGGGCAACAACGAAGCGACTTCTACAACTCATGTAAAAGAACTGCTTAAAAAGCTAGTATCAGAAGAAAACAAACAGCGTCCGCTTTCAGATCAGCAGTTAGCTAACGTCTTGCAAAGCAATTATAACGTTACTATTTCAAGAAGAACGGTAGCCAAATATCGAGATCAATTAAACGTTCTACCATCCAGTCAACGAAAACTTTTTGTCACGCAGTAAAGGAGTGGGAATGTGGAAGTTGTACTGTATACCAAAAATAGCTGTCATTTATGCGATGATGCAAAGAAGCTGCTTGCAGAGCTGCAGTCGGATTTTCCCTTTCAGCTTATTGAACGAGATATTTATAAAAACGATGAGTGGTTGGAAAAATATCATCTTACGATTCCTGTAGTAGAAATGGACGGAGAAGAAGTGGAATATGGAAAAATAACAGGTATTCCATTAAGAAAACGCTTACTTTTAAAAATAGGCAACACATGAGTTGAATAAAGGATTCACTCCTGTTAGAATAGATTTTGTAGCAGGGTGAATTTTTTTTGCGCAAGGTGGGACATAATATGTCTATACGGGACGAAACATGTCCAGCGAGTTTATGCCTTAAGGGGATTTTAACATGCGTTCTTTAATAGAAGTACAACGAAAATTATTACCTGAACTTCTCTCAGTTATGCAAAAGCGCTATCAAATCTTGCAATACATACGTTTAATGCAGCCGATTGGCCGCAGAAACTTAGCTGTAAGCCTTGGGCTAACAGAGCGTGTGTTACGAAGCGAAGTAACATTCTTAAAAGAACAAGATTTGATTGACATTTACCCTAGTGGAATGACGCTTACAAATGAGGGAGAGCTCCTTCTGGCTGAATTAGAAGAAGTAATGAAGGAAGTTTCAGGACTTCGGTTATTGGAAACAACATTAAAAGAGGCGTTTTCTTTATCAGAAGTTGTTGTTGTATCTGGAGATAGTGATCAGTCTCCTTGGGTCAAAAATGAAATGGGTCGAGCATCTGTTTCGTGTATCAAGGAGCGCCTTGTTGGTAAAAAAAATACCGTTGCTGTTACAGGTGGTACGACGCTTGCCGCCGTTGCCGAAATGATGACACCTGATTTAAAACACCCTGATGTACTTTTTGTACCTGCTCGCGGAGGGCTAGGTGAAAATGTACAAAACCAAGCAAATACGATTTGTGCTAAGATGGCTGAAAAGTCCATGAGTCACTATCGCTTGCTTCATGTTCCAGATCAGCTTAGTGATGAAGCATACCGATCCATTATCGGTGAACCATCTATTAAAGACATGCTTCATTTAATTAAGTCCGCTGGTATGGTTGTTCACGGAATAGGAGACGCTATGACAATGGCAGAACGCCGTAAAACACCACAAGCAGACTTAGAAAAAGTGAAAAATGGACATGCTGTAGGTGAGGCATTTGGATACTATTTTAATCATCAAGGCGAAGTTGTTCATAAAGTTAAAACAGTTGGCATACAACTCGATGATTTAAAGAACAATAAATGTGTTATTGCTGTTGCAGGAGGTTCATCAAAAGCAAAGGCAATTAAAGCGTTTATGCAACAAGCGCATGATTCGATTCTCATTACAGATGAAGGCGCCGCAAAAGAGTTAGTAAGGGATTTTAATTAATCCCTCATATAAAAAATACTTTTTACATTCAAGGAGGAAATACCCATGGCAGTAAAAATTGGTATTAACGGATTTGGTCGTATCGGCCGTAATGTATTCCGCGCAGCTTTAAAAAATGATAACGTTGAAGTAGTAGCAATCAACGACTTAACAGATGCTAACATGCTTGCTCACCTTTTAAAATATGATTCTGTACACGGAAAATTAGATGCAGAAGTAGTAGTAGATGGTAGCAACTTAGTAGTAAACGGTAAAACAATCGAAATCTCTGCTGAACGTGACCCAGCTCAATTATCTTGGGGCAAACAAGGCGTAGAAATCGTTGTTGAATCTACTGGATTCTTCACAAAACGCGCTGACGCTGCGAAACACTTAGAAGCAGGAGCTAAAAAAGTAATCATCTCTGCTCCAGCATCTGACGAAGATATCACAATCGTAATGGGTGTTAACGAAGACAAATACGATGCGGCTAACCACAACGTAATTTCAAACGCTTCTTGTACAACTAACTGCTTAGCGCCATTTGCTAAAGTGTTAAATGACAAGTTCGGTCTTAAACGCGGAATGATGACAACAGTTCACTCTTACACAAACGACCAACAAATCTTAGACTTACCACACAAAGATTACCGTCGTGCTCGTGCAGCTGCTGAAAACATCATCCCAACTTCAACTGGTGCTGCTAAAGCTGTATCTCTAGTATTACCTGAATTAAAAGGTAAATTAAACGGTGGAGCTATGCGTGTTCCAACTCCAAACGTTTCTTTAGTAGACTTAGTTGCTGAACTTGACAAAGAAGTAACTGTTGAAGATGTAAACAACGCTCTTAAAGAAGCTGCTGAAGGCGATCTTAAAGGCATCCTTGGTTACAGCGAAGAGCCACTAGTATCTGGTGACTACAATGGTAACATCAACTCTTCTACAATCGATGCATTATCTACAATGGTAATGGAAGGTAACATGGTTAAAGTTATCTCTTGGTACGATAACGAGAGCGGATATTCTAACCGTGTAGTAGACCTTGCTCAATACATCGCTGCTAAAGGACTATAAGAATAACTTAAAATTCGCTTCTATTTTATTCAATAAGACAGAAATCGACTAGACTTTCCTTTTTTATTGGATATCTGAAAATAGAACGACTATAATAAGACTTGCTAAGGAAGAGAGGGGCATACCCCCTCTTCCTTGATTTATGTATTGGCTTCTACATGAAAAAGCGTCATAAGCAGCTAACTGGAGTTTCACTTTATATAGAAAGGCGCCAATATATAAAATGAAATCTACGGTGGTTTGTGGATTGATGATTACATAGAAGCCTACTTGCTTAGTACCATAAATACTTAAGGAGGCCTTTTAACGATGAACAAAAAAACGTTGAAAGACATCGATGTAAAAGGAAAGCGAGTATTTTGTCGCGTAGACTTTAACGTACCAATGAAAGACGGAAAAGTAACAGACGAAACTCGTATTCGTGCAGCTATTCCTACTATTCAATATTTAGTAGAACAAGGTGCAAAAGTAATTTTAGCTAGCCATCTTGGACGTCCAAAAGGCGAAGTTGTTGAAGAGTTACGTCTAAATGCTGTTGCAGAACGTTTACAAGCTCTTCTTGGTAAAGACGTTGCAAAAGCTGACGAAGCTTTTGGTGAAGAAGTAAAGAAAACAATCGACGGCATGAGCGAAGGCGATGTTTTAGTACTTGAAAACGTACGTTTTTACCCAGGTGAAGAGAAAAACGATCCTGAATTAGCAAAAGCATTTGCTGAATTAGCAGACGTGTACGTAAACGATGCATTCGGTGCAGCTCACCGTGCGCATGCTTCAACAGAAGGAATTGCACAACATATTCCAGCAGTAGCAGGTTTCTTAATGGAAAAAGAGCTTGATGTGCTTTCAAAAGCATTATCAAACCCAGAACGTCCATTTACTGCAATCGTTGGTGGAGCAAAAGTTAAAGACAAAATCGGTGTAATTGACCACTTGCTTGATAAAGTAGATAACTTAATCATCGGTGGAGGACTTTCTTACACATTTATTAAGGCACTAGGCCATGAAGTAGGTAAATCACTTCTTGAAGAAGACAAGATTGAACTTGCAAAATCTTTCATGGAAAAAGCTAAGAAAAACGGAGTAAACTTCTACATGCCAGTGGACGTGGTAGTAGCAGATGACTTCTCAAATGATGCTAATATTCAAGTTGTATCAATTGAAGATATTCCAAGCGATTGGGAAGGCTTAGACGCAGGACCGAAAACGCGTGAAATCTATGCTGACGTAATCAAAAACTCTAAGTTAGTTATTTGGAATGGACCAATGGGTGTATTTGAATTAGACGCATTTGCTAACGGAACAAAAGCAGTAGCAGAAGCTTTAGCAGAAGCAACTGACACATATTCAGTAATCGGCGGAGGAGACTCTGCAGCAGCTGTTGAAAAATTCAACTTAGCTGATAAAATGAGCCATATTTCTACAGGTGGCGGTGCGTCACTAGAGTTTATGGAAGGTAAAGAACTTCCAGGCGTAGTTGCATTAAACGATAAGTAAGTTTATGTTTCAGTAAGACGGAGGACCGACCTGACGACTGATAATATAAAAAATTATCAAGCAGCGAAGATGGATGACCAAGAGATAAAAGGGACCGAATCACTTTTAACAGCACCCTCTTGGACATCTAACGCGTGAAGGGAAAACCCACAATAAACAAAGGACGGTGTTATACATGCGTAAACCAATTATTGCAGGAAACTGGAAAATGAACAAAGTACTTTCTGAAGCAACTAGCTTTGTTGAAGAAGTAAAAGGAGCAGTACCATCTCCTGAAAGCGTAGATTCAGTAGTATGTGCACCTGCACTATTTTTAGATCGTTTAGTAGAAGCGACTAAAGGCACAGACTTAAAAATTGGTGCACAAAACATGCACTTTGAAGAAAACGGTGCGTTCACTGGAGAAGTGAGCCCTGTTGCTTTAGCAGACTTAGGTGTGAACTATGTCATTTTAGGACACTCTGAGCGTCGTGAAATGTTTGCTGAAACGGACGAAACAGTAAACCAAAAAACAATTGCTGCATTCAAACACGGTTTAACACCAATCGTTTGCTGCGGTGAAACAAACGAAGAGTACGAACAAGATCAAACAAAAACAGTTGTAGCTAATCAAGTGCAAAAAGCATTAGCTGGTCTAACTGATGAGCAAGTAAAGCAAACGGTTATTGCATATGAGCCAATTTGGGCAATCGGTACAGGTAAATCTTCAACTGCTGAAGGTGCAAACGAAGTTTGTGCATACATCCGTAGCGTTGTTGCAGAACAATTCTCTCAAGATGTTGCAGATGCTGTACGTATTCAATACGGCGGTAGCGTAAAACCTGCTAATATTAAAGAATATATGTCTCAATCAGACATTGACGGAGCTTTAGTAGGTGGAGCAAGCTTAGAAGCAGATTCTTTCTTACAGCTTTTGGAGGCTGGTAAGTAATGAGTAAAAAGCCAGTAGCATTAATCATCTTAGATGGTTTTGCATTACGCGATGAAGATAAAGGTAATGCGGTAACACATGCAAAAAAACCAAACTTCGACCGTTTCTGGAACGAGTATCCTCATGCTACACTTCAGGCGTCTGGAGAAGCTGTAGGCTTACCAGAAGGCCAAATGGGTAACTCTGAAGTAGGTCACTTAAACATCGGCGCAGGCCGAATTGTGTACCAAAGCTTAACTCGTGTAAACGTAGCAATTCGTGAAGGCGAGTTTGAACGAAACGAAACGCTTCTAGCAGCTGTAAAGCACGCAAAAGAAAAGGGTACAAACCTTCATCTTTTCGGTCTTTTATCTGATGGCGGTGTACACAGTCATATCGAACATCTATATGCATTATTGCGTCTAGCTAAGAGTGAAGGCTTAGAAAAAGTCTACATTCATGGTTTCTTAGATGGCCGTGACGTAGCACCTCAATCTGCTGAAACGTATTTAAAAGAACTTAATGAAAAAATTGAAGAGTACGGCGTTGGTGAAATTGCAACACTTTCAGGACGTTACTACTCAATGGACCGCGATAAACGCTGGGAGCGCGTAGAGAAATCATACCGCGCAATGGTGTACGGCGAAGGTCCATCATATACAAGCGCTGAAGAGTGCGTAAAAGATTCGTATGAAAATGGAATCTATGACGAATTCGTTTTACCTTCTGTTATTACAAAAGAAGACGGATCGCCAGTTGCGACAATTCAAGACGAAGATGCAGTTATTTTCTACAACTTCCGTCCCGATCGCGCAATTCAAATTTCAAATACGTTCGCAAACGAAGATTTCCGTTCATTTGATCGCGGTGAAAAACATCCGAAAAACTTACATTTTGTATGTTTAACTCACTTCAGCGAAACAGTTGACGGATATGTAGCCTTTAAGCCAAATAACTTAGATAACACGCTTGGTGAAGTATTATCTCAAAATAACTTAAAGCAGCTTCGTATTGCCGAGACAGAAAAATATCCTCACGTAACGTTCTTTATGAGCGGTGGACGTGAAGCAGAGTTTCCTGGTGAAACACGTATCTTAATCGATTCACCAAAAGTAGCAACATATGACTTGAAACCTGAGATGAGTGCTTATGAAGTGACGGACGCGTTGCTTGCAGAAATCGAAGGCGATAAGCAAGACGCTATTTTGTTAAACTTTGCAAATCCTGATATGGTAGGCCATTCAGGTATGCTAGAACCAACGGTAAAAGCGATTGAAACAGTAGATGAGTGCTTAGGCAAAATCGTTGATGCAATTTTAGCTAAAGGCGGTACAGCAATCATCACAGCAGACCATGGTAATGCTGATGAAGTGATTACACTTGAAGGTAATCCAATGACGGCTCATACAACGAATCCTGTTCCAGTAATCGTAACCAAACAAGGCTTAGAGCTTCGTGAAGATGGTATTCTAGGAGATCTAGCTCCTACGATGCTTACTCTTCTAGATGTAGCACAGCCAAAAGAAATGACAGGTAAAACATTAATTAAATAATTAATTATAAAGGAGAGTTTTAAAATGCCAGCAATTCTTGACATTTATGCACGCGAAGTATTAGATTCTCGCGGTAACCCAACAGTTGAAGTTGAAGTATATACTGAATCAGGCGCTTTCGGACGCGCTTTAGTACCAAGTGGTGCTTCTACTGGTGAATACGAAGCAGTAGAATTACGCGATGGTGACAAATCTCGCTACCTAGGTAAAGGTGTATTAAAAGCAGTAGAAAACGTAAACGAAATTATCGCTCCTGAATTAGTAGGTATGGACGTAACTGATCAAATCGGTATTGACCGCCTTATGATCGAGTTAGACGGTACTGAAAACAAAGGTAAATTAGGTGCCAACGCTATTCTTGGTGTATCTATGGCAGTAGCTCACGCAGCAGCTGATTTCGTAGGTCTTCCATTATACCGTTACCTTGGTGGATTCAACGCTAAGCAATTACCAACTCCAATGATGAACATCATCAACGGTGGTTCTCATGCTGATAACAACGTTGACTTCCAAGAATTCATGATCTTACCTGTAGGAGCTCCTACATTCAAAGAAGCAATCCGTATGGGTGCTGAAGTATTCCACGCGTTAAAATCTGTTTTATCTGCTAAAGGCTTAAACACAGCTGTAGGTGACGAAGGTGGTTTCGCTCCTAACTTAGGTTCTAACCGTGAAGCATTAGAAGTAATCGTAGAAGCAATCACAAAAGCTGGTTACGAAGCTGGTAAAGACATCCAATTAGGTATGGACGTAGCTTCTTCTGAATTCTTCAACAAAGAAACTGGTAAATATGATTTAGCAGGCGAAGGCCGTACAGGCGTAACTTCTGCTGAAATGGTAGATTTCTACGAGCAGTTAGTTAACGAATTCCCAATTGTTTCAATCGAAGACGGTTTAGACGAAAATGACTGGGATGGTCACAAGCTATTAACTGAGCGCATTGGCGGAAAAGTACAGCTTGTTGGTGACGATCTATTCGTAACAAACACGAAAAAACTTGCTCAAGGTATCGAACAAGGCGTAGGTAACTCTATCCTTATCAAAGTTAACCAAATCGGTACATTAACTGAAACGTTCGAAGCTATCGAAATGGCTAAACGTGCTGGTTACACAGCAGTAGTTTCTCACCGTTCTGGTGAAACTGAAGATGCAACAATCGCTGATATCGCTGTTGCAACAAACGCTGGTCAAATCAAAACTGGTTCTATGAGCCGTACAGATCGTATTGCGAAATACAACCAATTATTACGCATCGAAGACGAGTTAGGTGTTCTAGCTGTATACGATGGCGCTAAATCTTTCTACAACTTAAAAAAATAAGTTGAAAGTATAAAAAACGGATGACGATTGTCGTCCGTTTTTTTTACGTTAAAATCCGTTGTATTTCACTGCCATTACTTGTACGAGAGGGTTTTTTATGATAAATTAACCTTAGCGTAGTGCGCGTACTTTATCCCCGGTAATGCCAATCAGAAGGGATGAAGAAACCCCGCTGATGGACTATTACTTGGTGTAGGAGGTGTGTCTTAGTGCATACATTGCTGATTACTTTGCTAGTGATTGTTTCAATTGCTTTGATTGTTGTGGTCGTTTTACAATCAAGTAAAACTACTGGATTATCTGGAGCTATTTCCGGTGGAGCTGAAACGTTATTTGGGAAACAAAAAGCACGTGGAATTGACTTAGTTTTACACCGTTTGACAGTAGTGTTATCTATCTTATTCTTTGTGTTAACACTTGCTGTATCTTATTTCAAACTTTAATATGTTACTGGATAGACTGCCACCTAATGCATATGTACTTGGTGTATACCAACTTATGTATTAGGTGGTTTTTTAATGGGCGTGTTGAATACTTTAATTTCATTTTTAAGTAATGATATAATATAGCTTTAGAAAAAAGTACTAAATATAGTATAAAAGCGTAAAAGTTGATGGCTACATCTCTTTTTATGTGATGACCGTCACATAAATACATGTTTTTTTCTATTAGGACTGCAGATATTATAACTAAAAGGAGTTAAGTGATATATGAAAATTGCACAACCAAAGCCATTTACATTTGAAGGCGGCGAAAAAGCTGTTTTATTACTTCATGGTTTTACCGGAAATTCTGCTGATGTTCGTATGTTAGGTCGTTTTTTAGAGAAAAAAGGATACACATGCCACGCACCTCATTACAAAGGACATGGCGTAGCGCCTGAAGAACTTGTTCATACTGGTCCAAAAGATTGGTGGAAAGATGTCATGGACGGCTATGAGTTTTTGAAAAGCAAAGGTCATGAAAGTATTGCCGCTGTAGGTCTTTCACTAGGTGGCGTATTTTCACTGAAATTAGGTTACACTGTACCTATAAAGGGTATTGTGCCTATGTGCGCCCCTATGTATATAAAGAGTGAAGAAGTCATGTATGAAGGTGTTTTAGCGTATGCACGCGAATATAAAAAGCGTGAAGGTAAATCGTCTGAACAGATTGAACAAGAAATGGAAGAATTCAAGCAAACACCAATGAACACATTAAAGTCTTTACAGGAATTAATCGCTGAAGTGCGAAATTCAGTAGATATGATTTATGCACCGACATTTGTTGTACAAGGTCGTCATGATCATATGATTAATACAGACAGCGCCAATATTATCTATAATAGCGTTGAGTCTCCCACAAAAGATATAAAATGGTACGAAGAATCTGGTCATACCATTACTTTTGATAAAGAGCGTGATCAGCTTCACGAGGATGTATATGCATTTTTGGAATCACTTGATTGGTGATAGAGATAATACGAATAAAGAAAAAGGAGGGACATGATGTGAAAGAAGAAAATCAGCCCTATATAAATGAAATATTGGATTTTATGAAAAGGGATAATTATAAACCTTTGACTGTCCAAGAGCTTGCAAAAGAATTCAATACTGAGGATGCAGAGTCATTCAAAGAGTTTGTAAAGGCACTTGTTATTATGGAAGAGAAGGGTTTAATTATCCGAGCAAGAAACGATCGCTACGGGCTGCCGGAACAAATGAATTTTGTCAAAGGCAAAGTAAGCGGACATGCAAAAGGGTTTGCGTTCGTAGTTCCTGAAGAAAAAGATGCGGGTGATGTATTTATTCCCCCTACTGAAACAAACAATGCTATGCACGGAGATATTGTGCTTGCAAGAGTTTCATCAGAATCATCAGGTGCTCGTCGTGAAGGAACCATTGTAAAAATCTTAGAACGAGGTACTCAGCAAATTGTAGGTACGTATACGCAAAGCAAAAATTTTGGCTTTGTGATTGCGGATGACAAAAAAGTTGCAGGTGATATTTTTATTCCCAAATCAGCAAGAAACGGTGCAGTTGAAGGGCATAAAGTAGTAGTAGAACTGACGACCTATCCGGAAGGCCGCATGAATGCAGAAGGAAAAGTGGTTCAAATTCTTGGACATAAAAACGACCCGGGGATTGATATCATTTCTGTTATCCATAAGCACGGTCTTCCTCAAGAATTTCCTGCTGATGCTTTAACACAAGCAATTGATACACCTGAAACGATTGACGAAAAAGATATCGGCAACCGCCGCGATCTTCGTGATCAAGTTATTGTAACCATTGACGGAGCAGATGCAAAAGATTTGGATGACGCCGTAACGGTTACAGAGCTTGAAAATGGAAACTACAAATTAGGCGTCCATATTGCAGATGTAAGTCACTACGTTAAAGAAGGTTCTCCGATTGATGTAGAAGCAGCAGAGCGCGGAACAAGCGTCTATTTAGTAGACCGAGTTATTCCGATGATTCCTCACCGTTTATCTAATGGAATTTGCTCATTAAATCCAAAAGTTAACCGTTTTACGCTTTCGTGTGAGATGGAAATCGATCCACAGGGTGAAGTAGTGAAACATGAGATTTTTGAAAGTGTCATCAAAACGACAGAACGAATGACGTATTCAGACGTTAACAAAATCTTAGTGGATAAAGATGAAGAAGTGTTAGAACGCTACGAGCCAATTGTTCCGATGTTTGAGCGTATGGAAAAGCTGGCAGCTATTCTTCGTAAAAAGAGAATGGATCGCGGGGCCATTGATTTTGATTTCAAAGAAGCAAAAGTATTAGTAGACGATGATGGCCATCCTCACGATGTTATTTTGCGTGAACGTTCGGTTGCTGAAAAGCTAATCGAAGAATTTATGCTAGCGGCGAATGAAACAGTAGCAGAACATTTTCACTGGATGAACGTACCGTTCATTTATCGTATTCATGAAGATCCAGATGCAGAGAAGCTTACTCGTTTCTTAGAGTTCATTACAAACTTTGGTTACACGGTGAAAGGAACAGGAAACGATATTCATCCGCGTGCGCTACAGGATATTTTAGAAGAAGTAAAAGGCACGCCTGAAGAGATGGTTATTTCAACTGTTATGCTTCGTTCGATGAAACAAGCGAAATATGAAGCAGAAAGTTTAGGCCACTTTGGTTTATCTGCTGAGTTCTATACGCATTTTACGTCTCCAATCCGTCGTTATCCGGATTTAATCGTTCATCGTCTCATTCGCACGTATTTAATTGAAGGAAAAACAGATCAGCAAACGCAAGAAAAATGGCGCGAGCTTCTGCCTGATGTTGCTGAGCATTCTTCTAATATGGAACGTCGTTCAGTTGACGCTGAGCGGGAAACGGACGATATGAAAAAAGCTGAGTTTATGGCTGATAAAGTTGGGGAAGTATTTAATGGTATTATTAGCTCTGTTACTAACTTTGGAATGTTCGTGGAGCTAGAAAATACGATTGAAGGTTTAGTTCACGTCAGTGACTTAACAGATGACTATTATCGTTACGACGAACGTCACTATGCGATGATTGGAGAAAAAACGGGCAATGTCTTCCGAATTGGAGACGAAATTGAAGTGAAAGTCGCCGATGTGAATAAAGACGAGCGTTCGGTTGACTTTATTATTGTAGGAATGAAAGAAAGTCGCAAACGCTTATCTAAAGACCGTCCTAAAGTGATTAAAGCAAAACAAAAGTCACGCAAAGATGATAAAGGAAAAGTTCGCGAGGGCAGCCGAAGCAAAAATGAAGAGTGGTCTACTCAAAAGCCAAAGAAGAAAAAGAAAAAGAGATTCTTCGAGGGTGCCCCAAACGTTAAGCGCAAAAAGAAAAAGCGTAAATAATCGAAATCGACAGCAGTGAAGCAGAAGGGTATTCCTTCTGCTTCAAAACAGCTCCATTAAACGTTTTAGTTGTTGTTTAGATTTCCATACAGTAAAATGATACATAATATCATACATATACGTAAGTACGGCAGAAGGGAAGGAACGTTTTATGCCAAAAGGTGAAGGGAAATTAATTGCACAAAACAAAAAAGCCCGCCACGACTTTTTTATTGAAGAAACATATGAGACGGGTATTGTTCTACAAGGAACGGAAATTAAATCAATTCGTAATGGGCGTGTAAATTTAAAGGACTCTTTTGCTCGTGTGCAAAACGGAGAAGTATTTCTACACAATATGCACGTTAGTCCTTACGAACAAGGAAATCGATACAATCATGAGCCGTTGCGTACACGAAAGCTATTGCTGCATAAGCGTGAAATCAGCAAGCTAATTGGCTATTCAAAAGAAACGGGTTATTCATTAGTTCCTTTAAAAGTGTATTTAAAAAATGGATACGCAAAGGTTTTACTAGGGCTTGGTAAGGGTAAAAAGAAATATGACAAGCGTGAAGACTTAAAGCAAAAAGAAGCGAAGCGCGATATCGAACGAGCATTTCGTGATCGTCAAAAGATGTAACATTACAAAATCTTACAATTGCAAAATGCTCATTTTGTGATATAATAA
Organism: Priestia sp. VA7; assembly: GCF_055710015.1. Classification (NCBI taxonomy): domain Bacteria; kingdom Bacillati; phylum Bacillota; class Bacilli; order Caryophanales; family Bacillaceae; genus Priestia; species Priestia sp. VA7. Next base: position 110,411 of record NZ_JBVQPN010000005.1, on the reverse strand, counting down.
GTATTGTTATCAGTTAGATTTCATTTTGCACACTGAAGTCGCTATCTGATGTAAGATTTTTTCTTACACATTCCGGCTCCCTTTTATATGGGGACGTTACGGATTCGACAGGGGTAGTTCGAGCTTAGGTTGCGAGTCGAGGAGATGGCCTCGTTAAAACATCAACGCCAATAATAACTGGCAAATCTAACAATAACTTCGCTTTAGCTGCATAATAGTAGCTTAGCGGTTCCTCCCTCCATCGCCCATGTGGTAGGGTAAGGGACTCACTTTAAGTGGGCTACGCCGGAGTTCGCCGTCTGAGGACGAAGGAAGAGAATAATCAGACTAGCGACTGGGACGCCTGTTGGTAGGCAGAACAGCTCGCGAATGATCAATATGCCAACTACACTCGTAGACGCTTAAGTGGCGATATTTCTGGACGTGGGTTCGACTCCCACCGTCTCCACCAATACATATTGTATGGTGGCTTACCTTACTTATAACAGGAGTTAATCAAATGTATGCTCTTCATTTGATTAGCTCCTTTTTAATTTATGATTTATGTAAAATTGAAAAAAGCAGGAAAGAAATAAAAGGATGCCTCTTACATAAAGAGGCATCCTTTTATTTTTGTTTAAGCTGAACAAAAAGCAGCATAAGAAAGGAAAGAAAGACGATTGAAATAACCCATAGCCAAGCGAGATTCATGTTTCCAGAGTCAATCGCTACGTAGATAGCAGTAGGCACAGTTTGAGTTTCACCTGGAATATTGCCGGCAAACATCAAAGTGGCTCCAAACTCTCCGAGTGCTCTTGCCAGACTTAGCACTCCTCCTGTTACGATGGCTTTAGAAGCTAAAGGGATAGAAATAAAGAAAAAGACTTTCCATTCGCTTGCACCATCTACTCGAGCTGCGTCTTCAATTTCGTAATCAACGCCTTGAAAGCCTGTTTTGGCAGATTGATACATAAGCGGAAACGCAACGACAACGGAGGCAATAACAGCTGCCCACCATGTGAAAATAACGGGTTGTTGAAAGACCCATTCAATTGCCCGGCCGAGCAGGCTGTGTTTCCCGAATATGACAATCAATAAAAATCCAACAACGGACGGAGGGAGCACCAACGGGAGCATTAACGCCGTTTCAATCATCACTTTTCCCTTAAAGTGTTTCCTAGATAACAGTTTTCCTATAACAGTGCCTAAAATAATAACGACAAATCCTGCTACTAATGCAATTTTAAGCGATAGCTGAAGAGGAGATAAAAATTCTTGAATCATAGCGGCCTCAATTTGCAGTGAAACCGTATTTCTTTAAAGTGTCAAGAGCCGTCTTACTTTGTAAAAATTGATAAAAAGCTTTTGCTTCTTGTGGATGTTTCGAATCCTTAATAACGCCTACAGGATATACAATTGGTTTGTGAGTGCTATTATCTGCAGTAGCGACAATCTTCACCTTTTTTGAAATCAAGGCATCGGTTTTATAAACCACCCCAGCTTCAACGTTTCCTGTCTCTACATAGGAAAGCACCTGGCGTACGTCTTTCGCATAGACGGTTTTTGGCTCAATGTTTTTCCAGAGGTTCATGTGTTCAAAAGTCTCCTTCGCATACTGTCCGGCAGGAACGGATTCTGGTATTCCAAGTGCAATTTTTTGAACAGTCGGCTTTGATAGATCTTCAAAATTTGTGATAGCAGACGTATTATTCTTTGGCACGATAAGCACAAGGCCATTGCCAACCAAGTCAGCACCATTCTCTTTGGAGATAGCTCCTGCTTTTACTAGTGCATCAAACTTGTCTTCCGCTGCTGAAAAAAATAAATCAACAGGTGCGCCGTTTGTAACTTGCTGTTGCAGCGAGCCTGAAGCTCCAAAATTAAATTTCAAGTCTATATTTGGATGCTTTTTTTCATATTGCTTTTGAATATCAGTGAGCGCATCTTTTAAGCTGGCCGCAGCGGATATCGTTAAGCTGATGTTTTTGTGCTGAGCTGCGGATTGATCGGTATTTGTTTCGTTCGAACAAGCAGCAGTAAACATAATTAAAAATAATAGTGCGAATAAGGGTTTAAAGTATTGTTGCATCGTGTCACCTCAGTTAGTTGTAGTAAAGCAATTTAGTATAACTATATCACGTTCATTTTAAATTTGACTTCCTAAAAAGAAAACAGCGACTTGAAAGGGGGAAAACTTTCAAGTCGCTGCTTCATTTATTCTTCCAACGCTTTGCCCATTCCTTTTAAAAAGTGAAGCCCAAATCCAATTGCACGATTGACGTCTGGATCGTTTAGCGCTTTTATAAGAGCTAATGCACTTACTTTTTTTCCGGTTTTTACATATTCATTCGCTTCGTTCATACCAGCTGTTGCGCTATTTACAAGTTTAGCAGTTACCTCTGGATCTGCCTTCATCAAACCGCTGCTTGCACTCATAAGAGTATTAATTAAATTGGTTACCGGTTCTCTGGAAATTTGATGAAGCGCAATTTTTGAGATTTTTTCTTTCGCTTGAATCATTGAATCAGCAGCTTCAAGAACACCCATGTCGTTAAGTTCGCCAACAATACCGATAATACGGTTCAACGCTTCTTCATTATCTGCCAGCAGAGAAGTTAAATCTTCTAATTTTTGTTGTTTTTCTTCTTCCTCGCTTAGAAGAGGTTTCTTAATTTCTGTAATAGGTTGTGCCATCTTTTCTCCTCCTATTTACTTGTTAAATGGACGTAGCCAGGACGGTTCCATTTACGCTGAACCTCGACCCCATTTTGAGGATGACGTTTTTTGTTACGCGGATTTGTAGACGGTAAAGGCGTTGCTCCACCTTTACTTAATACTTCCATCCGTACTTTTGTTTGTTTGTAAGCCGGCGTATTTGTTCGTTGGTCGACTGCAGGTCCGGTCAAGAAGTTAATAGCCGAATCTTTATGAACAGAGTGCATTGGAAGATACAGCTCATTTGCTTTTACTCGCTCTGTAATTAATGCCTGTACTTTTACTGCTCCAAACGGTGAGATTAATCTGACAAGCGAACCTTCTTCAATTTCACGCTCCTTGGCAAGCTGAGGTGAAATTTCTACAAATACTTCCGGTACTTTTGATTGGATGCCGCTCGATTTATTGGTCATATTCCCTTCATGAAAATGTTCTAACATTCTTCCATTATTAATGTGTAGATCATATTCTTCTGGGAATTCGGCAGGAAGTACCCAATGTGATAAAGCAAAGCGCGCTTTTTTATCTGGGAAATTAAACCCATCGACGTAAAGTAACGGCGTGCTTTTTCCCTCTAAGCTCCCCCATAAGAAGCTATTCCAGCCTTCAAGGTTTTCGTAACTGGCTTGGCTGAATAGAGGTGATAGACTAGCCATTTCTGCAAAGACATCACCAGGATGTGTATACGTCCAGTTCGCACCTAAGCGGTTGGCAATCTCTTGAACAATCCACCAATCCGGCTTTGAATCACCGAGCGTTGGTAATGCTTGATACAATCTTTGGACACGTCGCTCCGTATTGGTAAATGTTCCGTCTTTTTCAAGAGAAGGAACAGCAGGAAGTACAACATCAGCATATTGAGCCGTTCTCGAAAGGAAAATGTCTTGGACGACAAAAAAATCTAAATTTGATAATATTTCGTGTACATGGTTAGCATTTGAATCAACAAGAGCCATATCTTCACCGACAAGGTACATGGCCTTCATTTTTCCTTCACCAATTGAATGCAGCATTTGAATATTATCAAGCCCTGGCTTATCTTTAATTTTTACACCGTATGCTTTTTCAAATTTCGCTCGGGCGACTGAGTCTGTGACGTGCTGATAGCCTGGAAGCCAAGCAGGAAGAGTTCCCATATCACATGCTCCTTGGACGTTATTGTGGCCTCGGAGCGGATAAGCGCCTGCTCCAGGGCGTCGATAGTTTCCAGTAGCAAGCAACAGGTTTGAGATAGCCGCTGATGTATCAGAGCCTCCCGTATTTTGCGTTACGCCCATGCCCCACAGCACACAGGTTCCATCGGCGTCTCGAATCATTTCAGCTATTTGAATGAGCGTTGCTGCTGGAATACCCGTAATTTGTTCAGCATATTCAAGCGTGTACTTTTCAAGCAAAGAGTGAAAGTCTTCAAAATAGTTGACGTTTTCTTGGATGAATTTTTCATTGTGCCATCCTTGGTCAATCATGTATTTTGTTACAGCCATTAGCCATACTTGGTCCGTACCTTGTTTTGGACTGATGAAAATGTCAGAGCGTTCAGCCATTTCGTTTTTGCGCAAATCTGCGACGATTAGTTTTTGGTCATGAAGCTTGTGCGCGCGTTTGATGCGAGTTGCTAATACAGGATGACCTTCAGCAGGGTTAGCTCCAACGATGATAACCAGTCCAGCTTTTGCGATGTCTTTTATCGTGCCAGCATCGCCTCCCATTCCCACTGTTCGAAATAATCCATCAGTTGCAGGAGACTGACAGTAGCGAGAGCAGTTGTCTACGTCATTTGTTTCAAACATTTGGCGAGCCAGCTTTTGAATAACATAGTTTTCTTCGTTTGTAATCTTAGAAGAAGAAATAAAACCAACTGATCCATGTCCATACTGCTGATTAATAGAGCTTAACCTGCTTGCTACTAAGTCGAGGGCTTCTTCCCATGACGACTCTACAAATGCACCATTTTTTCGGATTAAAGGCTTAGTAATACGTTTTTCAGAGTTGACAAAATCCCAGCCGAATTTTCCTTTCACACAGGTTGAAATGGCATTTGCGGGAGCATCAGAGCTAGGCTGAACTTTAAGGATTTCACGGCCTTTTGTCCATACTTCAAATGAACATCCAACTCCGCAAAATGTACAGACAGTTTTTGTTTTTTTCGTGCGTGTTTCGCGCATAGCGGCTTCCACTTCTGAAACAGCAAAAATTCCGCTGTATCCAGGTTCTACTTCTTTAACTAAATCAATCATTGGATTTAAAACGTCTTTTGGAAGCCCAGTCATAAATCCAGCTTCTCCAAGCATGGATTTTTCCATCAAGGCATTACAAGGGCATACGGTTACACATTGACCGCAGCTCACACAAGAAGATTCATTGATTGCTACACCGTCATCCCAGAGAACGCGGGGACGTTTTGCTTCCCAGTCGATAGAGAGTGTTTCATTAACTTGAAGATTTTGACAAACCTCTACGCATTGGCCACAAGCGATGCATTGATTAGGGTCATAACGGTAGAACGGATGAGACATATCGACTTCATTCTCTGAGGCCTTTGGCGTATAGGGGTATTTTTGATGTTCAATCTCCATCATTTCGGCTGTGTTATGTAATTTACAATTTCCGTTGTTATTGTCGCAAACGGTGCAGTATAGCAAATGATTCTCTAATAAACGATCCATTGCTTCCGTCTGTGCCGCTTTTGCGGGTGCTGATTGTAATTCTATCTTCATGCCGTTTTCAGCTTTTGTAGAACAAGAACGAACTAACTCGCCATTCATTTCAACAATACATGTGTCACAAGTTTGAATAGGATCCACTTCAGGAACATAACAAATCTGAGGGTGCTCAATGCTTTGCTGATTAATAATTTCAAGTATGGTAGAGCCTGAAGCTGCTTTGTATTCGTTGCCATTTATATGAACAGTGATAATTTCACGACTCATTTGTTTTCCTCCTTTATATAAAAACAAAAAACCACCATGAATACACACGCCTAATTAAATAAGGGAAGTGCAATCATGGTGGAATAGTTTACTAGCAGGTCTTACTAATATGCCAATCCGGCCCATTTATATCGTTAAGAAAAAGTGATAGAGTAATAACAATTCATTATTATTATTCCATCTCGATTATTTATAATTATATCGCTACGTTTTTAAATGCACAACTTTTTTAAATACCCAACTCTCTTCAAAAGTTTTGCTGCAAAGATTTTAGGCTTTTATTTTTTGAAGTGTTGATTTATGATAAAAAAACTGTAGGAATAAAATGCACAATTTAATTTTAATCGGTGGGAGAGCGTTGATTATGTCAAAAACTATTCATGAATTTAATGATATTATTCGGAAGCTTCGAAAAGATTTATTTGGAAAAGGACCGGAAAGAATACATACGGTTTTTGTTGAAAATATGGCTGTCTCAACACTGTATGGAAATTTAACTCCGACAGAAACATTTATTGCAAGCACTGCTGAAGGATGTGACATGGTTCATCTAGCTCGAACAAAAATGATCCAAGATGTATATGCATCGAATCCGCCGGAAGGGTTAGAAGAATTGGTAGGAGCAAAGTTGGTTAATTTATTTTCAGATATGAAAATAAAAGAAAATATAGCGGTTTCCGTATTCGTTTTTGATAAAAACATTATTTAAAAAAGGAGACATCACATGAACTCGACCGTTAAGAAGCGTACAGTTCTTAGATTTAAAAATGGTCAAATGGAAAGCGTGGAAGATAAAATTGTAACGGAGTTTCCTGTGACTGTGAAAATTAATGAAGAAGAGTTTGTCACGATGGTATGTAGCCCACAATACATTGAAGATATGGTAATTGGCTATTTAGCATCTGAAGGGGTTATCCGAGCATACACAGACATTAAAAACATATGGGTTCAAGAAAAAGAAGGGTATGTTCATGTTACAATAGATAAATTAAACCCGTATTTTCAAAACCTTCAAAATAAACGATATATCACGTCTTGCTGCGGGGCGAGCAGACAAGGGTTTGTCTTTATAAATGATGCACTGACTGCTAAAAAAATGAACGATATATCGGTAGAACTTTCAATTAAGGATTGTTTTCAATTGATGAATAAGCTGCAGCAATCTGCTGCTACGTTTCAAGAAACGGGTGGCGTTCATAACGCTGCTATTTGTGATAAAAATGGCTTTATGCTTAGCAGAATGGACATTGGTAGGCATAATGCTCTAGATAAACTATACGGGTATTGCTTAAAACACCATATTTCAATTAGAGATAAAGTAGTCGTTTTCAGCGGCCGTATTTCTTCAGAAATTTTGTTGAAAGTAGCGAAGATCGGGTGTGAAGTGGTTCTTTCAAAATCCGCCCCGACTGAACTTGCTTTAAATCTAGCAGAAGAATTGGGAATTACAACGGTAGGGTTTATTCGAAATGATTCGTTGAATATTTATACATGCCCGGAAAGAATTTTAAGAGAGAGTTAATCTGCTGTGGAGAAGCTGACAGCTAGAGAGAGGAGAGATGAGGCAGATGTCATACGCTATAGTTGATACTTTAAAGCGTCCTTTACGAGACTTGCGTTTGTCAGTAACAGATCGCTGTAACTTTCGCTGTCGATATTGTATGCCTGAAGAAATTTTTGGGGCAGACTATCCATTTTTACCTGCCGAAAACATTCTTTCGTTTGATGAATTAGAGAGACTCACTAGATTATTCGCATCGCTAGGAGTAAAAAAAGTGCGTATAACGGGAGGAGAGCCGCTGCTAAGAAAAGGCTTGCCAGATCTAATCAATCGTCTGAAGCAAATTAAGGGTATAGATGATATTGCCATAACAACAAACGGCTCACTGTTAAAGAAGCATGCAGAAGCCTTATCAAAAGCGGGATTATCAAGAGTAACCGTTAGCTTAGACTCGCTTGATGAAGTGAGATTTCAAGAGTTGAATGGAAACCGAGGAAGCGTAAAACGAGTATTAGAAGGAATAGAAGCAGCAGCTCTTGCGGGGATTTCAGTCAAAATAAACATGGTTGTCCAAAAAGGCAAGAATGAGCAGGATATTCTTCCGATGGCCCACTATTTTAAAGACAAAAAACATACGCTGCGTTTTATTGAATATATGGATGTTGGAAATTCAAACGGCTGGAAAATGGATGAGGTTATAACAAAGAAACAAATTCTTGATATAGTTGGACAAGAAATGCCTCTTGAAGAAATTACACCTCATTATACGGGAGAAGTAGCCACCAGGTATCGATACGTCGGAACAGAAGAGGAAATTGGTATCATTTCATCTGTCACAGATTCATTCTGTTCCACTTGTTCACGCGCAAGAGTATCGGCTGAAGGAAAGCTCTATACCTGTTTGTTCGCGTCAAAAGGATATGACCTCCGCACACTGATACGGTCAGAAGCCTCTGATCATACTGTTTGTGACACCATTTCTGATATCTGGAGTCATCGGAAAGATCGTTACTCAGACGAACGAGCTAATGGAAGACAGGTCCAAGGCGCTGAAAAAGTGGAAATGTCTCATATTGGTGGATAATTCAAAGAAGCTTTATACATGCCAATCACTGCGGTGATTCACATTTATAAAAGTGGGATCTTCTGCTGAAAAAGGCACGCGAAGGACGTTTGTCTGATTCAACAATTGCGTAAGCCTTCTTTCACCCTGTGTAACGAGTTGTTCAATAAGAGGAAGCGTTCTACGGTGATAGAGTGCTAGAAGCGGGTGAATGTGATCAGGCTGAACAGGAAGAACAATGTCAGGTGAGTCCGTTTGGGTCAGTGTGATCATGTGATGAACAAACTCAGCATTAATAAAAGGAATATCGCAAGAAAGAATAAAGAACCATTCAGCGCAGCAATCGATCGCAGTTAAAGCGTGATGAATTGCATACAAAGGACCTTGATACGGGCATTTTTCAACTGCAAATGCAACATCCTTTCTTTGAAAATAAGGGAGTAAATCTTGGTTGGTAGACACAAGTATAGGTGTGACGTGATTTTCTTTTAATGCATCTATACTATATTCGTAAAATGATTTCTTCTTATAGGTTTCAAACATTTTGGGTTGACCGTAGCGAGAAGATTTTCCTCCTGCTAATACAATGCCTGCAATGGACATTTATTAAATACCTCCATCAAAATATATTTGTATATTTATGCAAAAAAGCCTCCGTAAAGCAGCGTAGCTTTATGTGTATAATAGCATGTTTTTAAAGAAATATCTTTGACAAAGGAATAGACAGTGAAGTCAGAGATTGAATGAGAAAGGGAGAGAAAAGAGTGACAGAACGTTATTCACGTCAGCAGCTTTTCCAGCCTGTTGGAAACAAAGGGCAGCAGCAAATTAGAAGTAAGCATGTTTTAGTTGTAGGTGCAGGGGCTCTAGGCAGCGCTAGCGCAGAAGCCCTCGTGCGTGCTGGAATTGGAAAATTGACTCTTGTAGATCGTGATTATGTAGAATGGAGTAATCTACAGCGTCAGCAGCTTTATACAGAACAAGATGCGCAAAACAAACTACCTAAAGCTGTAGCAGCAAAAAATCGTTTGCGTCAAATAAACACGGAAGTGAAGATTGAAGCGCTGGTGATGGATGCTCAGCCTGCTAATTTAGAAAGTATCGTCCAAACAGCCGATGTGATCATCGATGCGACAGACAACTTCGACATCCGTTTTATTTTAAATGATTTGTCACATAAGTATGAAGTTCCTTGGATATACGGCTCATGTGTAGGGAGTTATGGCGCCACTTATACTGTTATCCCAAATGTAACCCCTTGTCTGCACTGCATATTGAAAAAAGTGCCTGTCGGAGGAGCAACCTGTGAGACAGCAGGAATTATTAGTCCCGCTGTTCAAATTGTGGCAGCCTATCAAATAACCGAAGCATTAAAAATTTTAGTCGAAGATGTTGAAGCTTTGCGCCACACATTTCTAACCTTTGACGTCTGGAATAATCAGCATGCTGAATTTAAGACGGGCAAAATGAAAAGTGATAAATGTTCTTCTTGCGGATCAACCCAAACATATCCGTACTTAGCGTATGAAAATCAGCTTAAAACAGAAGTTCTGTGCGGCAGAGAGACGGTTCAAATCAGACCCTCGCCGCGCCATTTGTACAACTTCGATGAATTGGAAAAACGGTTAAAAAAACAGGGGAAAGTGGACCGCAATCCATATCTTCTGTCATGTCAGCTTCCAGAGCAGCGCTTTGTAATTTTTCAAGATGGCCGTGTATTTATTCATGGAACGAATGATATTCAATTTGCGAGAAGCTTATATTATCGTTTACTAGGATGAGTAAAGGAGTGAAAAGAATGAGAGAAAAGCGAACTCCTATCCCTGTTGGAGAATGCGTTGGACGAGTGATGCAGTATGCAAAAAACAGAAAGCAAGAAATCATTGCGCTTGAAGAAGCTCACGGCAGATTTTTAGCTGAAGATTTAATAGCAGATCAGGATATTCCTGCTTTTGATCGTTCTCCATATGATGGTTTTGCCGTTCGGTCGCAAGATACGAAAGAAGCATCATCACTTCATCCAGTAGAACTGGCTGTTCGAGGAGAAATAGGAGCGGGTTCTGTTTTTGAACATACAGTCAACGCGATGCAGGCTGTGCGTATTATGACAGGAGCTCCTATTCCTAAAGGCTGCGATGCGGTTGCGATGCTTGAAGTAACAAAAGAATATACGAAAGACAATCAGCCGATCGTTCAAATCAAGCGTTCGTTTAACAGCGGAGATAACATTTCTTTTCAAGGAGAAGAAACAACAAAAGACACTGTGTTAGCTTCAAAAGGAACGTATATTACTCCCGGAGTAGCAGCTCTTTTAGCCACATTTGGCTATAGTAATGTAGCTGTCTTCAAAAAACCTGTAGTTGGATTACTTGCAACTGGAAGTGAACTAGTGGAAGTGAATGATCCTGTTGAACGGGGCAAAATTCGTAATAGCAATGCTCATATGCTGCGTGCGCAAATTGAAAAAGCTGGAGGCGAAGTGAACTATTTTGGTATTATGCCTGATGATTTAAGTCAGTGCTACAATGCGGTAAAAGCTGCACTATCAGAAGTGGACATGCTGATTACAACGGGCGGCGTTTCAGTAGGAGACTATGATTATCTACCAGATGTGTATAAACAATTACAAGCCGAAGTTCTTTTTAATAAAATAGCAATGAGACCAGGCAGTGTAACAACGGTTGCTCGTATGGAAGAAAAGCTTTTATTTGGCCTCTCGGGAAATCCTACAGCGTGCTATGTCGGTTTTGAACTTCTGGCTCGTCCGGTAATCAGTACATATGCGGGTAAAAGAACCCCTCATCTTCGGAAAGAAAAAGCTTTGTTAGGAAAGGACTTCTTAAAGCCAAATCCTTTTATGCGATTTGTATCTGGCAGGCTTTCATACAGGGAAGGACAGCTGATTGCTTCTCCATTAAGCTTTACAAAATCTAGTGCTGTTTCTTCTTTAGCTCATGCGGATACATTAATTATATTTCCTGGAGGGACGAGAGGATACAAAGAAGGAATGCTGGTTGACGTCTTATTGCTAGATGATGTGCGGGGAAGTGAATGGCCTTGGTAGCTTGTTGTACCGTTTTACAAGTAGTTGGATTTCAAAACAGCGGAAAAACTACTTTAGTGGAAAAGCTCATTAAAAGAGCGAAACAATTCAATCTATGTGTAGGTTCTATTAAGCACCATGGACACGGCGGACCTCCAGATAGCAGCAGTGAGCTAAAAGACAGTCATCGCCACCAGCAAGCAGGTGCCGATGTGGCAGGTGTAGAGGGAGGTGGAATCCTTCAGCTTACGGCAGATAGTAAAGACTGGACCCTAAAAAAGCTGATTGATTTTTATCAATTTTTCTCGCCAGATGTCATTTTTGTTGAAGGATATAAAAAAGAATCCTATCCAAAAGCAGTCTTGATTCGAAGTGAAGAAGATCTTGTTCTGCTTTCCTCTCTAACTAATATTATATGCGTGATCAGTCACGTTCCGCTTAAAAAAGAATTGCAGCGAGCATATCCAATATTTCACTTACAAGAAGACGAGCTTTATCTTAATTTTTTATTGAAAGAAGTGGGGGAAAGAAGATGAACCAGCACTTATTTGAAGTAGTAAATCAGCCAATTGCCGTAGATGAAATAATTAAAAAAGTTTCTAGAAGAGACGCGGGAGCTATTACGACATTTATTGGAACGGTAAGAGAATTTACAAAAGGCAAGCAGACGCTCTCTCTTGAATATCAAGCCTATGTGCCAATGGCCGTGAAAATGCTTAGCCAAATTGGTGACGAAATTCAGGAAAAGTGGCCCGATGCTTTGACAGCTATTACTCATCGAATCGGGATGCTTGATATAACAGAAGTCGCAGTAGTTATTGCCGTTTCTTCTCCGCATCGCAAAACAGCTTATGAAGCAAACGAGTATGCTATTGAACGTATTAAGCAAATTGTGCCAATTTGGAAAAAGGAATTTTGGGAAGACGGAACAAAATGGATTGGAGATCAGTTAGAAACAAAAGAATATCCTGAAGGAAAGCCAATGAAGGAGATGTAAAAATGATTAACGTCTTATTTTTCGCTGCTATACGTGAAGAGGCTGGAGTGGAACAAGTAACAGTTGATAAGCAAGATATAACAGTGAAGGAATTAAAGGAATATGTGCAAAAAACGTATAAGCTGTCCTCTCTGAAGCAAACGATGACCGCAGTCAACGAAGAGTTTGTAACAGATGAAGAAACCATTAGAACGGGAGATACCGTCGCATTTATTCCGCCCGTTAGTGGAGGATAAAAAAAGGTGCTGAATATACAGCACCTTTTTTTATTATCTAAATTGAGCTACTTTTTCGATTGGTAAACGTACAGACGGGTAACCGCTATTTGCTGCTTTGCCGATTGAAAGTAACATAACCGGCGCATAGCGCTCTTTGTCTAAACCGAATGCTTCGGCAATTTGATCTTTTTCATAACCGCCAATAGCGTTTGTATCATAACCGTGAGCACGTGCAGCAAGCATTAACTGCATAGATACTAAACCGCTGTCAATTAATACTGTTTCTTTATTTAATTCTTCAGAAGCAGCTGCGTAGTGCGCTTTGATTTTAGGAATTTGCATATCTCTAATTTCTTGTGGCATATAGCCTAGTTCAACAGCTTTATCGTAAATTTCATCTAAATTTTCTTCACTTTTTAAATCGCCGAAAATCGCAATAACAGCTGCTGATGTTTCTACTTGTGATTGATTAAATTTAGCAAGCGGAGCTAATGTTGCCTTTCCTTCAGGGCTATCAATTACTAGAAAGCGCCAAGGCTGTGCATTAACAGAAGATGGAGCTAGCGTCGCTTCGGTTAAAATTTCTTTCATTTCTTCACGGCTGATTTTGACAGATGGGTCGTAATAACGAATAGATCTGCGCCCTGTAATAATATCTTGGAAATCATTGTTTAGTGTTTTTGTTTGCGTCATGATGAACTCTCCTTTATGTTAAAAATGTTATGACCGTTCAATGGCCGAAATGTTTACTTTTAAACGCTCAAGCATTTTGGAAAGCAGCAGCTGTTCTTCTTCGCTGAAATCTTTAAATGCTTCATCAATAAAGCGAGCTTTTTCGTTTCGAAATGCACCGATTTTTTCATGTCCGCTTTTCGTAAGCTTTACAAATGTTACGCGGTTGTCATCAGGGTTTTTACGGCGTGATACAACATCTCTTTCTTCGAGCTGCTTTAAATGCCTTGTAATTGCAGCATTGTCAATGTTTACTTGCTGTTGAAGCGCCTTTTGACTCATTTCACCTGTTTCATAAAGCTGATGTAAAATATCAAGACGTGATTGGCTAACACCGGTACAATGCTCAAACTTTTGATTAATTTGTTTATTAACTTCTTGCAGAGTATACAGAACATTTGCTTTTTCAGAACATGAATGTGACAAGAAAGTCGCTCCTTTTTCTATGATATTTATTGATGGATTAATATTTGATACATCAATGTTTGATACATCAAATAATATAAAATAAATAAAAGTGAAAGTCAAGAAAGTGAACGTTGTTTTTTAAAAATAATAAAGAAAGAGGCTGAGACGTAACGAAATGAATCCCATTCAAAGGTGAACAATCTGGATATGTAATCTGGACTGCTTGCTCAACCGCAGTTGATTTCCGTGCAAGGCTTCGCTTTCCGCGAGCGGCCGCTGAGCCTCCTCGTCGCTTGAGCTCCTGCGGGGTTCTCACCTGTTCCACTGTTCCCGCAGGAGTCTTCGCCTTGCCCTCCAATCAACTGCTGGAAGGAACGAAACGGATAAAATCTACGTTCACCATAACAAAAAAAACGAACCGCTAATCAAACTGTTTGATTAGTGGTTCGTTTTTCATTTCAGCTAAACTATTTTTGCCTCAGCCTCTTTAAGCTGAATGATTTTTTTTGCTAATTTGTTCATGCGTATAGGGAGATAGAAACGGAATACGCTTGATAATCAAATCGTGAATCCAGAATAATCGCTGAATAAGAGGAGTTGTTTTAGCTGAAACGTATATAATAAAGCATCCGATAGCTCCCGCAATCACCATCCCTCCAAGTACATCTGCTGGATAGTGAACGCCTACGTAAATACGTGAAAGGCCCGAAATGACAGCCCATATAAAAATGATGCTTCTCCATTTGTTTTTTCGTAACCACATAATCCAAGCAGCAGAAAAGACTAAAATCGAATGATCACTCACAAAAGATGAATTAGCCGGGTGCGGAATCAGCTTATGAACGTGATGAGTTACAAACGGACGCGGGTGGTAATACACCAGGTGAATGACTTCGTTGATACATAGAGAAAGTACAATTGTAAACAACATGTATAAAGCTGTATAACGGTGATAAATTGTTCTTTCTGTTTTTCCGCTAAACCACAGCAAAAGCAAACAAGCCATTATAAAATAAGGAACGCTATTCGTGATGATAATCATTACAGAATCCATTGCGCTGGATTTACCAGCAAACGAGTTAATACATTGAAATACTTCGTAATTGAGGTTCATTTGTTTTCTCCTTATGCAGTACTTTTCACTCTTAGTTTAGATTGACACTCTAAAAAAACGATGAATTTCACATTAAAAATCAATTAAAATCTGAAATTTAAGGGCATTTAATGATATAAAAAGGAGAGGAAGAAACTGCTTTTAGAATAGGAGATGAAACAGTTGAAAAAGGTTTTATTTTTACCTCTTCTAAAAATGCCTTCTGGCCATCATCAAGTGGCAGAGGCGTTAATGGATATATTGGAAAGAAGAACAACAAATATTTGTTATAAAAAAATAGATTTATTAAGCTATACAAACGAACTATTAGAAAAAGTGGTCACAGGCGCATATTTGAAATGGATTCGTTATGCTCCAGAAACGTACAATATGGCATACAAACATCTCTTTTATGAACCGCCTGTTCATTCATTCAAATGGTATCATCACGTATTCGCAAAAAAAATGGAGCACTTAGTTAAAGAAGAAAATCCGGATTTAATTATATGCACACATGGGTTTCCTTCTTATTTGCTCAGTCAATTAAAAGCAAAAGGCAAGTGCGATGTACCTATTATAAATGTCTACACAGATTTCTTTATTAATAATTTATGGGGAAAAGAAGAGATTGATTTTCACTTTCTCCCTAGTGAAGAAGTAAAAAAAGGACTTCGTGCTCAAAGTGAAATTCCACTTCAAAATATGATGGTCACAGGAATACCGGTACATGAAGAAATAACAAAAACAAGAACATTTAAGCATCCTGGTAATCGAAATATTTTAATTGCTGGAGGCAGCAGCGGTTTAGGCAATATTATGGATTTCTACAATGATTTAAAAGATGCGAGCCATTTTCATTACTTTGTCTTATGCGGCAAAAATCAAAAGCTATATGAAGAAATCAAGGGATGGGAATTACAGCACGTTACACCGATTCCGTACATTTCATCACGCACAGAAATGAATGAACTGTATGAACAAGTGGATGCTATTGTAACAAAGCCAGGTGGTATCACGGTCAGTGAAGCTCTTCGCAAGAATTTACCGATTTTTGTTCATTCTGCTTTACCAGGTCAAGAAGAAGTGAATTTACGCTATTTAACAGAACGAAACTTAGTTCAAGAACTAAAGGCGGATCAATCGTTAGAAAGTCAGCTGCAGGCAGTGCTGCAGGATGCTGATAAAATGAGCACATTATATAACGCGATTGCTGCTTACCATAAAGAAATCGAAGCACAAACGCCTGAAGAACTTTTAGCAGTAGTCAATTGGATTTTAGGCGAAAAGCAAACGATTGGTCTTCATGCGTAAAACATTCATGTTTACAAACAATAAGGATAAGCTAAAAGACAAGTATGTTGAAAAAGTAGGGTTTAGATAAAAAAACAAACATCTTTTGAAAAAGATGTTGTTTTTTTATCTAAAGAAGCTATTCTTTCACTTAAGACATGTGGTGAGAGGTGTATAACATGAAAGAGAAAATTTTAATTGTGGAAGATGAAGCGCAAATTGCGAAAGTGTTAAAGATTGAATTGGAATTTGAAGATTATGAAGTAGATGTTGAGTACGACGGGAAAGCGGGGTTAGAGACGGCAACATCCGCTCAATATGACCTCATTTTGCTAGACGTGATGCTTCCAAGTCTGAGTGGTATTGAGGTGTTAAGAAGACTTCGGAAAGCGGAAGTATTTACGCCAGTTATTTTATTAACTGCCAGAAATACGACGCTGGATAAGGTAATGGGCTTAGACCAAGGGGCTAATGATTATGTTACAAAACCGTTTGAAATTGAAGAACTGTTAGCACGGGTTCGCTCTTGTATTCGCTATCGTTCGCTCGTAGAAGCATCAGGAACGAAAGAAGCTGAAGCGGAGCTCTTAACGATCAGTGATTTGACCATTAATCTTGAAACAAGGGAAGTCCTAAGAAACAATGAATCCATTACGTTGACACCGAAAGAGTATGATTTAGTCGTGTATTTGCTTACCAATAAAAATAAAATTGTCACGAGAGAAGGAATTCTCACAAACGTTTGGGGCTATGAATATGAAGGAGAAACGAACGTAATTGATGTGTATATTCGCCACTTAAGAAAAAAAGTAGATGAAGGTTTTTCTACTTCTCTCATTCATACGGTGCGGGGCGTAGGATATATGATGAAAGAGGAGAAACATGAAGATCACGACGAAGATTAATTTACTGACAACAGCATGGCTAGTGGTTATTTTATTAATCATGAACATCGTTGTTTTTTTCTCCTTTACTAAATCTACCGTGAATATGGAACAGGACATTTTATTCGAAAAAGCACGCGAGATTATTCAAAAAGGTCAGCAAGATCATTCCGTGGAGCTCTCGCCGGAGTTACTAAAATTTTATTTGACCAACCATTCATTTATCCGAACAGTCTCAGAAAATTCTACGGTCATTAACCAGGTATCAAATGACCCTCATCTGGTGAAAATTAAGCCCGAATTTTCAAAGAAAAAAAAGGTGAAACTTCGCAAAATCAGAGAAAAGCAAGTATTGGTTATTCGCATGCCTGTCAAAGTCAATAATCAAGTCGTTGAAACGCTTGAGATTGGTGAGCTCCTGACTGGTTTTGAAACCCGTAAAGATATTTTGCTATCAATTTTGATTTTTTGTTCGCTTGTGTCCATTTTACTGTCTCTTTTAGGAGGAAGATGGTTATCACGCGTCATTATGCATCCTATTAAAAATATGGTCACAACGATGAAAGAGATCGAAGAGAGCGGTGTTCCTAAAAAAGTCCTTATTCAAACCGAAACGAGAGATGAACTGCAGGGGATGACCGTTACCTTTAATCATATGATTGACCGCTTGCGAGAAAATATTGAAAAGCAAAATCAGTTTGTTTCCGATGCTTCTCATGAATTAAAAACCCCTCTAACCGTTATTCGCAGTTATTCTAATTTATTAAGAAGAAGAGGGATTAAAAATGAAGAAATTACGCTCGATGCGATCAACACTATCTATGCCGAAGCAACCAAAATGCAAAAAATGATTGAAACGCTGCTTGATCTGGCAAGTGTGGAAAAAGAACAAACGCTTGATCTGAAGCAAACAGATCTTGTTCTTATTTTTGAACAAATCGTTAAGCAGCTGCAGCAGGTATACAAAAGAGAATTAGTTCTTCATTATGATCAAACGCCCATTATGATTGAAGTGGATGAACTAAAAATGAAGCAAGTATTGATTATTTTGCTTGATAATGCAATTAAATACAGTACGGATAAAATTGAAGTGACCGTTGAAAAAAAGCAGGAAGATGTCATTATCAAAGTAAAAGACTATGGAATTGGCATTCCAAAAGAAGATCTTGCACATATTTTTGAACGTTTCTATCGAGTCGATAAAGCCAGAAGCAGAGCTACGGGAGGAACGGGGCTTGGACTGTCGATTGCACAAACTATTGTCCGTCAGCATAAAGGCGAGATTTTTATTAAAAGTGAAGAAGAAAAAGGAACTGAAGTTGTGATTCACCTTCCCGTTGAAAAATGAGGAGATTGGGGGAAAAGTGGTCTAGTGGAAGGAAGATCTGAACGATAAATCGTTCGGATCTTTTTATTTTTCTCAGACTAAAGTATGAAGGTATTTCATTATAAAGTCGTTCGAAACGCATGAAAAAAGCGAATAAAATAAGAGTATCAACAATCAGTGGAGGTTTTAGTATGAGTTATACTCTTTTTATAAAAGCAAATGACAGATCGGCAAGTGAAGCGGTTAGCGTGAAATTATATGATGCATTTTTAGAAAGCTATCAACAATCGCACCAAGATGAAGAAATAATAGAGCTAAATTTGTTTCAAGAAGAACTTCCTTATTTAGGTGCCGACATGATAAACGGTCGGTTTAAATTAGCAAGAGGGCTAGAAGTGACGGCAGCGGAAAACAAAGCAGCAGAAACTGCTAATTACTACTTAGAACAATTTGTGAGAGCAGATAAAATTGTTATTGCCTTTCCGCTTTGGAATTTTACTGTGCCGGCCGTGCTTCATACGTACTTTGATTATTTAAATCAAGCAGGCAAAACGTTTAAGTATACGCCAGAAGGTCCGGTGGGATTACTAGGCGATAAAAAAGTGATGTTATTAAATGCACGAGGCGGAGTGTATTCAGAAGGTCCAGCAGCTGAGGTCGAAATGGCCGTTAAATATGTAGGCAGCGTACTTCAATTCTTTGGAATCACAGATGTGAACTCTGTTATTATTGAGGGACATAATCAGTTTCCAGATCGTGGGCAAGAAATTATTGAAAGTGGCCTAGAACAAGCAGCACAATCAGCCAAAACATTTTAAATCATATTCGTAAAAGAGGACGGGACAACAGTATTTTAGGTGAAGGTATATCCGAACGATGAATCGTTCGGATTTTTTGATGTTATAGTAAGCGTAGGTTTCATGCATGTAGTAGCTTCTAGGTGTTGATTGGAGGGCAAGGCGAAGACTCCTACGGGAAAATCGGAACAGGTGAGGCCCTGCAGGAGCGCAAGTGAAGAGGAGGCTCGGCGACCGCCCACGGAAAGCAACAGTGGTGTCACAAGCGGTCATACTAGCGCCTTTATCCCATTTGTCCTTCTTTAGATTGAATTGATTTATTATGTCTCCATCTCTTCTTTATATTTTTGCTGTATATCTTAAAACTTAATAGGTAAAATGAATAAATAATATAAAAAATATTCGCTTTATCTATAGGAGGAGCAGAGATGGATATTCGTCAGCTTAATTATTTTTTAGAAGTTGCTAAATTAAGGAGCTTTACTAAAGCATCTCAAAGTCTCCATATTTCACAGCCGACCTTGAGCAAAATGGTGAAAAACTTAGAAGAAGAATTGGAAGTAGAATTAATTGATCGGTCCGCAAGACAGATTGATTTAACGGACGCCGGGGAAGTGGTGTATAAGCAAGGACAAAAAGTCATGGCATCCATTGATGAGCTATCGACTTATTTATATGATGTGATGAATCTGAAGAGAGGGATGATTAAAATTGGAATTCCTCCATTGATTGGAGTTCTGTTCTTTCCAAAGATTATCAAAGGGTTTCAGCAGCTCTATCCAGATATTACGATTAAACTTATTGAATACGGAGCCAATCGTGTTCAAAAAGCAGTAGAAAAAGGAGAGTTAGACTTAGGTGTAGCGGTGCTTCCGGTAAATGAACATCTTTTTGATAGTAATCCTTTTATCTCTGAAAAAATGCTTTTATATGTTCACAATTCCCATCCTTTAGCCTCTAAAACTCATGTGGAAATTAATGAATTGGCCCAAGAGAAATTTATTTTATTTAATGAAGATTTTACGCTTCACGACCGGCTTATTCATGCATGTCAACAAGCAGGATTTGAACCTAACGTAGCTTACGAGAGCTCTCAATGGGATTTTATTGGTGAAATGATTGCCGAAAACTTAGGAGTATCTATCTTTCCACAGTCCATTGCGGCAAAAGTAGATTCCTCTATTGTAAAAGCAGTTCCTATTACTAACCCTTCAATTTCATGGGATTTAGGATTGATTTTAAAAAAAGATAAATATATTTCATATGCCTCTAAGCAATTTCTTCACTATATGAATGAACAGCATTCTGCTTTATATAGATAAAATGCATATGTTGTATTGAAGATATGTATTTTACGAAAGAGAGAATGTGCGTTAAAGTAGATAGTGTAGAAAACATACAAGAAAACAAACATTGATTCCGCGCGGTGTCAGTAAAAAATACGGAGGTTGATTTTACATGGCACAAGATAGTTATCTAAAAGGTTTAGATAAATTAATGGAATATACATTAACGAGTAACGATGATATTTCAACTCATTTAAAAATTACAGAAGACTTAAAAGACCTAGCTCCTGACGTTGGGAAATATATTATTGAATTTGCCTATGGAGACATTTATTCACGACCGGGTCTAACCAATAAGCAACGAGCATTAGTTACCATTTCATCATTGGTCACTCAGGGTACAGAGCCTCAGCTTGAGCTGCATTTAAATACAGGTTTAACAGCTGGACTAGAGCCGAAGGAGATTGTGGAGAGCATTATTCAGTTAATCCCATACACAGGCTTTCCTCGCGTGTTAAATGCTTTAAGCGTAGCCAAGAAAGTATTCGCTCAGCGTGACGTGGAAGTAGAGGCAGATGAAAAAGAGCTGGTAGAAAATAAATAATAAGCACAACAAAGACGCTCTAAAAGAGCGTCTTTGTTTATGCGAGCTGCTTTTGTTTGGTTTCTTTTCCTAGAAAAACAACCGAACCAACACCGATTAAAATAGCTCCACAAAAGATTGAGAACGTAACGGTTAAAGACGTACCTTGCGTTGACATATATCCAACTAACAGAGGCCCTAAAATTCCTCCAATTCGTCCAAAAGAAGCAGCCATTCCAGCTCCTGTGCCTCGGATAGATGTCGGATATTGCTCAGGTGTATACGCGTATAAAGCACCCCAAGCACCTAAGTTGAAGAAAGACAACAGCATACCTGCTGTTAGCAGCAGCCAAAGTGACTCGGCATTTCCAAAGATATATGCGCTAGCAGCCGTACCTAACAAATATGTGACCAATACGAATTTTCGGCCCATGCGTTCAATAAACCAAGCAGCCGTATAATAGCCAGGCAGTTGAGCTAATGTCATAATCAATACGTATTCAAAGCTTTTGATCAAGCTAAATCCTTTAATGACCATGACGCTAGGTAGCCATAAAAACATGCCGTAATATGAAAATACAACGCAAAACCACAGAACCCAGAGCATAATGGTAGATTGACGATAAGGCTTAGACCACACGCTTCTTACATTGTCCGCAATCGACGGTTTCTTTTCCTTTGTCGCCTCTACAAACTGAGGAGAATCGGGCAGTTTAATGCGCAAATAAATGGCATAAAACGCTGGAATAGCCGTTAGGATAAGCGCTAGCTGCCACCCGTAAGCTGGGATTACAAAATAAGAAATAAGCGCTGCCAGCAGCCAGCCGAAGGCCCAAAAACTTTCTAATAATACTACCACTTTACCGCGTTTTTCCGGCGCCACCGTCTCAGAAACAAGTGTAGAAGCAACCGGAAGCTCTCCTCCTAAACCCATTCCAATTAAAAATCGAAATACTAAAAAAGCAGCAAGGGTAGTAGTAAGAGCTGAAAGGCCGCTTGCCACTGAAAAAAGAACAAGAGTTACAATAAAAACGGTTTTTCGCCCAATTCGATCAGCCAGTAACCCAAACACCAAAGCTCCAACCGCCATTCCGATCGAGTTAACGCTGCCTATCCAACTCATTTCAGTAGGGGAAAGTCCCCATTCAGCGTGAAGAGCTGCAATGATAAAAGACAAAATGCCAACATCCATTGCATCGAAGAGCCACCCGAGCCCTGCGATGCCAAGCAGCTGACGTTCTGATAATTGTTTTGTTTTCATGTCTTCCTCCTAGAAGCAAAGAATTTTGCTTTAAGTTTACACCTGTCTTGACATAATGTCACGTCTATTTTAAAGAAAAAATTCAAACGGAAAAGCTCTATACCTAGTGGTATAGAGCTGGTTTTATTACCACATTTTACTGTAAAGCATTTTTTTAGACCATGTATAAGTCCTATGACCGCCGTCTATCGCAATGCAATGACCTGCTACATATGAGCTGTCATCGGATGCTAAAAATAATACCGCACCTTCTTTCGCGGAGCGTTCAGCGGTTGCTTTTCCTATGCCAGAGCTTGACCCTGTAATAACAGAAACTTTTGATTTTAGACGTTCCAATTGTATCCCTCCGCAAAAATAAGTGTAATAGGTATGTATGTTCATGTCCTCCTCTATTATTTTGATAAAACGTTGCCAGGTTATACATATGTGAATAAAAATAAAGAGACGCAGATAAGGCAAATCCATTGTATAATGAACAGCAGTATGTCAGAAAAAATGAGGTGTTTACATGAAAGCAATCATAAAAAGCTTTATTAATGGACTCTTAACGATTGTCCCTATTATCCTTGTTATTTATATTTTGGTAAGAGTGTTTAATTTTTTAGACAGCATTTTAGGAAACGTATTGAAGCCCTATATGAAGCAGGATTATATACCGGGGGTTGGGATCTTAGCGACTCTTCTTTTAATTACGTTCTTAGGATGGTTATCCACTCGTTTTTTTGCAGGGAAAATCATTAACTTAATTGACCGGTTGTTAGAAAGAATACCGCTTGTTAAAACGCTATATACCGTTATTAAAGATACGTTTCAATCTTTTCTTGGAGAGAAAAAGTCCTTTTCAAAAGTCGCTTTAGTGACGATGCCCGGCACGTCAATGAAAGTTATAGGGTTTGTGACCTCTGAAGAAGTAGAAGAGGTGATTCACTCGTTAAAAGACCACGTAGCCGTCTATGTTCCACAAACTTTTCAAGTAGCTGGTTTTACTTTTTTGATTCCAAAAGAAGAAATTGAATGGTTAGATATTAAGCCGGAAGAAGCCATGAAGTTCGTGTTATCTGGGGGAGTATCTAGTTCAAAAACAGAAAAATAACAGAAGGCTTGTTGAAGCCTTCTGTTATTTTTGTTGGAGTAAGGCTGTTAAAAGATTAAGCGGTTCTTCCAACGGTTTAAGTTCCGTTAAATTTCCAACCATGCCTTTTACAATAGCAGCGGTAGGCTTATCTTTTTTTAGCTCCGTTTGTAAAATGTGAAAGCTGTCTGCGTGCTCATCAGAAATATGATCGCTGGTGTCTAGCAGATGTTTAATTTCCTCAAGAACTTGTTTTACCTGCTCATTTTTACTTAGAAAAGTCGTTCGTTCCTTTCCGTATATATCTTCACCAAAAGAAGCGGGAATAAGGGGACGAGGTTTTCTAGCCAATAAATCTTCTACTAATACATCAACTCGGTCCATTATGTACTGTGCTACTTCTTTAAAGGTAAGCTCGTATTGATTGAAGATAATAATTTCTAAAAAGGAATGATGAATACCTTCAATCATTTTCGTTAAATCCGAGATATAAGGAGTTACGTCTTCTCCGTATACGCTAACGAGGCTTTTGCGATGAAAGTAAAACGTTTCTCGCTGCATTTTATGAACAAAGGTCTCCACTTCTTTGTTAAATGGAATAGATTTTTCACGAATTTGCATGATAATAAAATCTCTATGCTCCGTAATAAATTCATAGAAATAGATAAGCTGATTCATATAGCGGCTGCGGGCATCGTTTACTTCCTCGTCGAGAGCATAAACAGAGCTAAAGAGCTTTTCATAGTAAAAGTTTAGAATTGATAATAAAAGTGCATCCTTAGATTTGAAGTGCAGGTAAAATGCACCTTTTGAAATGTTGCATTCATCTACAATTTCTTGCACAGAGGTAGCATTAAATCCTTTTTTGGCAAAAAGCTTAATCGAAGCTTCAATTATTCTCTTTTCTTTTTCTTTCATGTATTCTACCTCCTTTATTGAACAATTTAGCCATTCATTTCGTTAGATAATAGTATCATACACTAAAAAAGATAAAGGTATATATCAAAGTTAAAACCGGGAGTCAGTTCCTTTAAAAAACGATTTATCGTAAATATGTCTTTATTATGAACATGTTAGGAGAGAGCCTGCTTAGGGTTGACACTGACCAGTTAGTCATTTATATTTTAAGTTGTTGTGACCGATCAGTCAATTTTATTAGTATACATATATTTGAAGGAGGATATGCATTGGGGAAGTTTATTAAATTTTCATTGAAAAATAAATTTGCAGTATGGCTGTTAACGCTCTTTGTCATTATTGCAGGGCTGTATTCAGGGTTTAATATGAAACTAGAGACCATTCCTGATATTTCAACGCCTGTTGTAACAGTCAGTGCAACTTATCCGGGAGCCACTCCGGAACAAGTGGCAGATAAGGTGAGTAAGCCGATTGAACAAAAGCTTCAGGGACTGAGCGGTGTTGACACAGTTAGCTCGTCTTCTTATGAAAATATGGCTACTATTCAAGTTGAATATAGCTTTAGTAAAAATATGGAGAAGGCAGAAGACGAAGTTAGGCGAGCTCTTTCAAACGTGGATCTGCCAGATGATGTAGAGGAACCAAATGTTTCAAGGCAAAGCATCAGTGATTTTCCGATTATTTCATTAAGTGTTTCAGATGATAAAAAATCATTAGAAGGCTTAACGAAGTATGTAAAAAATACCGTTGTTCCCCAAGTTGAAAAAGTGCAGGGAATTTCTTCGGTCAGCGTGTCAGGAGAACAAGTTGAAGAAGCAGAACTTGTATTCAAACAAGACAAGCTCAAGCAGCTGGGACTCGATGAAGATACGGTGAAAAAGCTGATCCAAGCATCCGATGCAAAAGTGCCGGCTGGTACGTATACGATGGATGGATCTCAAAAATCTGTTGTGGTAGACGGAAAGATGACAACAGAAAAAGATTTGGAAAACTTAGAGATCCCAGCTGTGCCTAGTCAAGGAGCTGCTCAAGGTCAGCAACAAGAAATGAGCCAGCAGCAGACACAAGGAGCCGTACAGCAGGTGCCGTCCGCAGCTTCGATTCCAACTGTGAAATTAAAAGAAATTGCGGATGTTAAAGTGATGGGGAAAGCAGAATCCATTTCTCGCACGAACGGAAAACCTTCAATTGCTGTACAAGTTGTCAAAGCGAAGGATGCGAACACAGTAAATGTTGTAAATGATATTAAAGAAAAAATGAATAGCCTAGAAAAGAAAAATAAAGACCTTCACGTTGACAATATTTTTGATCAAGGTAAACCGATTGAAGATTCTGTTCATACGATGCTAAATAAAGCTATTATCGGTGCGGTCTTTGCGGTTATTATTATTCTTTTATTTTTACGTGATATTCGTTCAACGATTATTGCCGTTATTTCAATTCCGCTTTCGCTATTAATCGCCATTTTGGCGCTCAAATCAATGGATATCTCTTTAAATATTATGACGCTTGGAGCGATGACTGTAGCCATCGGAAGGGTTGTAGATGATTCCATTGTCGTTATTGAAAATATTTACCGCCGCATGGCTTATCAGGAAGAAAAGCTTAAAGGAAAAGATTTAATTGTTGCGGCGACGAAAGAAATGTTTGTTCCAATTTTCTCTTCTACAGTCGTAACCGTGGCCGTATTCTTACCGTTAGGTCTCGTAGAAGGACCGGTAGGAGAGCTATTCTTACCGTTTGCGTTAACGGTTGTTTTTGCACTGTTAGCATCACTGCTAGTAGCGGTAACACTCGTGCCAATGCTTGCTCATTCGTTATTTAAAACAAATGTAAAAGTAAAAGAAGAAAAGCCAAGCAAACTAGCGCATGGATATAAGCGAATTTTGAACTGGACGCTAAACCATAAGCTTATTTCCTTTGGATTAGCCGTCCTACTGTTAGTAGGAAGTTTATTCTTAGTTCCTTCTATTGGCGTGAGCTTCTTGTCATCCGATCAAGAAAAAACGCTGACGCTTACGTATACACCGAAAGCAGGACAGTCTCAAAGCGACGTAGAAAAAGCAGCAAATCGTGCAGAAGCGTACTTGATGAAGCGAGATGGTGTCAAAACGGTTCAGTATTCGTTCGGTGAAGGCAACTCGTTTAATCCGGGAAGCAAAAATAACGTTTTAACATTTGTGCAATATGACGAGGATACACAAAACTTTGATAAAGAGCAGGATAAAGTATTAAAAGCTCTTAATAAACAAGCGAATCAAGGTGAATGGGGCTCAATGAATACAGCGTCTAGCGGCAGCAATAATTCATTAAACGTCCTTATTTACGGAGATAGCTTAGATGAAATCAAACCTTATGCTGATAAAGTTCAGCATGTTCTAGAAAAGCATAAAGAACTGAAAAATGTCGATTCTACGCTTTCAGATACGTTTGATGAATATACGCTAGTACCGAACCAAAAGAAAGCCGCTGAACTCGGCTTGTCTGCTAGTCAAATCGGCATGCAAATTTCGAACCTTGGACAGCGTGAAGTATTAACGACTATCCAAAAAGATGGAAACGAAATTAACGTATACCTTCCAAAAGAAAAAGAGGATTTCTCTACTTTTGCCGAACTTTCAAGCACAAAAGTGACCTCTCAAACTGGTCAGGAAGTTACATTAAATGAAGTTGTCGATATTAAAAAAGGTAAAACATCGAATACGGTAACTCGTCGTGATAATAAAATTTATGCAGAGGTAAGTGCCGATATTAAGAGTGACGATGTAGGCGGCGTTTCTTCTAACGTCCAAAAAGAAGTGAAGAAAATTGATTTGCCAAGTGATATGGATATTAACTTTGGCGGAGCATCAGAGCAAATTAATGACTCATTTAGTCAATTAGGAATTGCTATGCTCGCAGCCATCGGTATCGTGTACTTCGTACTAGTACTGACATTTGGTGGAGGGCTAGCACCGTTTGCTATCTTATTCTCACTTCCATTTACACTTATTGGTGCACTAGTGGCGCTGTTAATCTCTGGAGAAACAATCAGCATTTCTTCGATGATTGGAGCTCTTATGCTGATTGGAATTGTGGTAACAAATGCAATTGTGCTGATTGACCGCGTGATTCATAAAGAGCAAGAGGGTCTGTCGACGCGTGAAGCGTTACTAGAGGCTGGAATGACACGTCTTCGCCCGATCTTAATGACAGCTATTGCAACGATTGGTGCACTGCTTCCATTAGCGTTTGGATTTGAAGGTGGAGGCCTTATTTCAAAAGGGCTAGGGGTTACGGTAATCGGAGGACTAACAAGTTCTACGCTGCTTACGCTCATTATCGTTCCAATTGTCTATGAGTTTTTTATGAAGTTTAAGCGCAAAAAAGTAAAAAAGTAGAAGCAAAACAAATTTCCGCTTTTGAGGTGAATAGCGATGAAGTCAATTGATAAACTAATGAAACAGCTGATTCAACAAGGAATTAAAGCAAAGAAAGTAACGATTGATAAATCAAAGCGCCAGCAGTGGATGTCCATCTCATTGCCTAAAACGGCATGGCAGCATTCAAAATAAAAAAGAGCTGACTTAGAGTCAGCTCTTTTTTTTATTAACGATCTGTATCTTCAAATGATCCTTCTTGATAGGCGTCGCTTACTTGCTCATGTGTTTCTGCTAGGCCTTGTGAGAGTGCATCTTGTCGGTTATAATCTTCTGTTTCGAACTGACGGTCAGCCATTTCATTTGTATCAGGCTGCTTTTTAGGCTGTTTTTTTGAATTCATTTTCACCACTCCTATTTAATAAAGTGAGACCACGGTTAGTGTGCGATGAAAGGAAATACATTATACATGCAAAAAGAGCTTCGATTCGTCGAAGCTCTTTCTTTCATAGTATTATTGTTTTTTATCTAAGAAGATTTTTTCAATATCATCAAGTACGATATTAGCTGCTAACACACCGCCTGCTGTATTCCAAGTAGCATCATCTACTTTATGAACATGGTCTTCTTGAGCTACTTTTAACTTTTTGAAAAGCGGATCGTTTATCCATTCTTTTTCAAGCTTTGTTGCTTCGCCGTCTCCCGTTTCATAAGAGAAGTAGAATAGCTGATCGCCGTCCATTGCCGGAATGCGTTCTTTTGTTGCATTCATTTCAGCAAAATCATTTTTGTCTTGAGATTCAGGGCGAGCAAAGCCAAGCTGATCTAAAATAACGCCTGAGAACGAATCTTTATGATAGATACGAACGTCTCCAGCTGTAAAGCGTACAACTGAGATTTTTTGTTTTAACTGATCACCAAGACGTTTCTTTAAATCTGCTACGCGATTGTCATAGTCAGCTAATACTTCTTTACCTTTTTCCTCTTTATTCACAGCTTTTGCATATAGCTTAAAGTTTGATTTCCAGTCTCCGCGCAGCTCTTCAGAAAATACAGTCGGAGCAATTTGACTCAGCTGATCGTATACTTTTTCTTGGCGCATCTTATTTCCGATAATCAAGTCAGGTTTTAAAGCTGCGATTGCTTCTAAGCTTGGCTCGCTTTCTGTACCTACACTTTTAACGCCTTTCATCTGACCTTTAATATGGTCATACCACGGATTTCCTAACCATGATTGAACAGCACCCACAGGCTTTACACCCATTGCAAGAAGAGCTTCAGTACCTTCGTTTGTTAAAACGACTACTCGTTTAGGTGTTCCTTTAATCTCTGTTTTATCCATTGCGTGTTTTACTGTATAAGTTTCGCCAGAACCCTCAGTTTTTTCTTTTTTATTATCGTCAGCGCTGTTTGAATTACCGCAGGCTGCCAGCACAAGCAGTGTCATAATGGTAAGAATGGATAACAAATATGACAACTTGCCTTTAGAATATGTATTCACATCTCTTCCTCCTCTTAAGTGATAATGATTTTCATTAACAATTAAGATAATATTCTAACTTTTAAGCGGTGTCAATTAAAAATTGAAAATGATTCTCAAAATCATTGACACTTTTTTCAATGTTTCCTAAACTAAAGGTTAGATATATATAGGAATCATCTTAGAGGAGAGCAATGAAAATGATGCTACGCAGTGTTCAAATGAAAGTAATGGGGCTCATCATTGGAATCATGCTGCTTTTAATCTGTATTGGATTAAGTATCGTACTCGGATACACAGATACAAGTATCAAGACAGCATTTGAAGCTTTTCAAGCGTTTAACGGTTCGAATGAGCACATAGTTATTCAAAATATTCGATTGCCGCGCGCTATAATTGGTGCTGTGGTAGGTATTTGTTTAGGAATTGCAGGAGCAATGATGCAGGCGTTAACGAAAAACCCACTTGCTTCACCAGATATTATTGGTGTGAACGCTGGGGCCAGCTTTTTTATTGTTGTTGCAGTGATGATTTTTTCGGTCAATTCACTTCAAGCTTTTACATGGATTGCATTTGTAGGAGCGGCATTAACCGTAGTGGTTGTCTATTTTCTTGGGTCCATCGGAAAAGAAGGATTAACGCCCATTAAATTGACGCTCGCAGGAGCGGCTATTGCAGCCTTTTTCTCTTCTTTAACACAAGGGCTGCTGGCTGTCGATGAATCTTCACTTGATCAAGTTCTCTTTTGGCTGGCTGGGTCTGTTCAAGGGCGCAAGGTGGAAATGCTGTATGGCATACTGCCTTATGTAGTGCTAGCAATTATTGTCACGTTTTTTATTGCTTCAAAAATTAATATTTTAACGATTGGTGAAGATGTAGCTAAAGGATTAGGTCAAAGAACGGCTCTTGTGAAAATTATAAGCGGGATCATTATTGCCATTTTAGCTGGTGGAGCCGTTGCAGTAGCCGGTCCGATTAGCTTTGTTGGAATCATTGTTCCTCATGTTGTAAGAGCAATTGTAGGACAAGATTATCGCTGGGTATTTCCCTATAGTGGGGTTGCCGGCGGGATTTTAATTTTATTAGCTGATGTTGCGGCCAGGTATGTCATTATGCCTCAAGAAATCCCTGTTGGAGTCATGACTGCTGTTATTGGTACACCTTTCTTTATCTATATGGCAAGGAAAGGGGCCAAGGCGTCATGAAAACATACTTATCTCTTCGCTTAAAGCGGATTTCATTTTTAGTTAACATAAAAGCAGCTTTGATTATCACTGGTTTTTCAGCTGCACTTATTGCTCTTTTTTTATTAAGTGCAGGTACGGGTGACTTATTTATCAATCCCTTTCGTGTGATTAACATTTTAGCGGGTCATGGACTGGAGTTTGAACGGTTAGTTGTTACCTCCTTTAGACTTCCGCGCATTATCGTTGCCATTTGTGCCGGTATTTGTTTAGCCATTGCAGGTGCTATCTTGCAGGGGCTTGTGCGAAATCCGCTTGCTTCACCAGACTTGATTGGATTAACAGGGGGAGCGTCAGTCGGTGTAGTGTTATTTTTGACACTATTTAGTGATAAAAGCAACTCGTTAACCGTAAGTATTAATTGGATGCCTGTTAGCGCATTTTTAGGTGCATTGGCAGTGGCGCTTTTACTTTATGTGTTTGCCTGGAAAAATGGCGTCTCTCCTATTACACTAGTATTAATAGGAATTGGATTAACAGCGTTAACGAAAGCTATGACCACGCTGTTTATGATTATGGGTCCTATCTATCGCGCCAGCCAGGCAAATATTTGGATTACAGGAACGGTGTATGGCTCAAACTGGGCCAGTGTTTCCGTACTAGTTCCTGTTACAATAGGGCTGGTTATAATCACGATTTTAATGATTCGAAATTTAAATGTTCAAGAATTAGGTGAAGAAATTGCGACTAACGTTGGAAGTCGCGTTCAAAAAAATCGATTGGCACTATTACTGATGAGTACAGCTTTAACAGGAAGCGCCGTTGCATTTGCCGGCGGAATTAGCTTTGTAGGATTGCTTGCTCCACATATTGCCCGAAAGCTGGTAGGTTCTTCATTCGGAGCTTTAATACCGCTATCGGCACTAATCGGAGCGATTTTAATCACAGCAGCAGATTTAATTGGCCGAACATTTTTCTTGCCAATCGAAGTGCCAGCAGGTGTATTTACAGCTGCAATTGGCGCACCGTACTTCATTTATTTACTATACAAACAAAGAAACGTATAGCATTCTTTGTAGAAGGAGCGATTCGCATGCATTCGTTAGAAACAAAATCGCTAACATTATCATATGGAGAAGCGATGATTATAGATGAGCTTGACGTTACCATCCCAAAGGGTGAGATTACGGTTTTTATCGGCAGTAATGGATGCGGAAAATCTACGCTGCTGCGTTCACTAGCAAGATTATTAAAGCCACATGCCGGCTCTATTTTGCTAGAAGGCTCTAAAATTTCCTCTCTTCCTACCAAGGAAATTGCAAAGCAGCTAGCAATTCTTCCGCAAGGTCCTGTTGCACCTGAAGGGCTGACAGTGCTTCAGCTTGTTAAACAAGGGCGCTATCCGTATCAAAATTGGTTCCGTCAGTGGTCTCAAGAAGATGAAGAAAAAGTACAAAATGCACTCGAAGCAACAGGGTTAGCAGACTTGGCTGATCGTCAAGTTGATTCGCTTTCTGGAGGACAGCGTCAGCGCGCATGGATTGCTATGACATTAGCACAAGATACGGATATTATTTTACTTGATGAACCGACAACGTATTTAGATATGACGCATCAAATTGAGATCTTGGACTTGTTGTTTGAACTGAATGAAAAAGAAAATCGTACCATCGTAATGGTGCTGCATGATTTAAACTTAGCCTGCCGCTATGCTCATCATATTGTGGCGCTTCAAGATAAAAAAATCTATGCACAGGGAAGACCAGAAGAAGTCATTAACTGCGATTTAGTACAGCGAGTCTTTAATATGAACTGTGAAGTGACGGTGGATCCGTTATTTGGAACGCCTCTTTGTATTCCTCATGGGCGCGGACGATGTATTGTGAATAAGCTGCGCGTTGAAACGCAGCATGCTCAATAAGAAAGAGCAAAGCGAGTTAGCAGAAAAATTCCGCTGTACGTTTAAAGATAACTCGCTGTATAGGTTGTCTCCCTCCAGCTGCATGGACGAAAGCACGCTGAGGATTCAGCTGCTATGGATTCAACAGACGATGGAGGCTGATAACTTGAGAGCAGCTGCCTCTATGTTAGCGAAGCGGTATAGCTTTGTTGTGGTGGCGGCTTTGTATTCATTTATTGTGTTTCAAAAAAAGATAAACGCATCGACTAAAAATGTTTCGTTGCATACAGAAGACGCTGAAACGATCTGGCTCCCAAAAGTGTTCATCTCAGAAATTGAGACGAAAGAAGTAACAGAGGACAATCGGAAAATTCTTCTTGATGAACTTCTTGATGAATTGTTTGCTCATCACATTGAGCGGATATGGTCATCACTGCGTAAAGTGACAAAAATTTCAAAGCTGACGCTGTGGGAAAACGTAGCTGTTTATATCCACTGGCTTTATGATTTGCTTTTAGCAAATGAAGAAATAGAAAATGTACAAGTACAAAAGAATTTACGATATGTGTTGGAAGAAGCTGAGGGTCATCACTTTGGTTCATACCATCATAATCCGTTTGCTAGGTACAGTTCACCTCTTCAAGTAGAGAAGCAAATGCAGGAGATAAGGGTTCGGCAAACGTGCTGTTTATCTTACCAAACAGGAGCTAAGAAGACTTATTGTCAAACTTGTCCGGTTATTTGTAAACCAAAGAAAGGAGTGATTGTGCATGAGTAAAACCTTTCAAGAGCAATTCGACGGTTTAATTGAAAAGTATACGGAACTAATGGTTGGTCAAAGTGACGAACAGCTGCAGGAAAAAGTAAAAATGTGGGCACTTTACAACCATATCTCAAAATCCATGCCTCCTTTAACAAAGCATTGGAATCAATTATATCCGGAAGCAAAAGCGGAAATGGTGGAGATTGTAAAGGAAATCAAAGAGCTGAATGAAGCGCATCGAGCGTCACAGCGAAAACCAGAATAAAAACATTCATCACGAAGCTGATGGATGTTTTTTTATCCAAAAGCTCTCGGTCGCTTTTTGATTTTGTATGCATAGGTTAATAAAGGGTGCCTATCTATCTAGTTTGGAAAATGGTAAAATTAATGATAATTAAATAAATTTTGTGAGGCGTATGACAAGTGAAAGCGGGGGGTTGCTTTGGAACAAACGATAAGAAACTTTTTTTTATTGTTATCAAAAAGCAAAAAGTTAACAAAGCTGGCTAAACGCTATGGCTTACGTTTTGGAGCAGCACGTTTTGTTGCAGGGGAAACCATCGATGAAGCTGTTAGTGTGATAAAAAAGCTAAATGAACAGGGATTAAAAGTAACGATTGATTATCTTGGCGAGTTTGTGGAAAGTGAAGCTGAAGTTGATCATGCCGCAGCTCAATGCATAAAGGCCATTCACCTTATACACAAAGAAAGGTTAGATTCAGAAATTTCTTTGAAATTAACGTCTATGGGACTGGATATTTCAGAGGATTTGGCACTTCATCATATGCGGCGTATTCTTGAAGAAGCGGAAAAATATAGCGTATTTGTGACGATTGATATGGAGGACTATAAGCGATGCAGCAAGACGATTAAGCTATTTAAACAATTAAAAAATGAGTATGAACACGTAGGGACGGTGCTTCAAGCATACTTATATCGAACAGAAAGTGACATCCGTGAATTAGATGCTTATGCTCCTAAATTAAGGTTAGTGAAAGGGGCGTACAAAGAAGCAGCAGACGTGGCGTTTCCTGATAAAGAAGACGTAGACGAAAACTTCAAAAACATAATTGGGCTCCACTTATTAAACGGTCACTACACAGCAGTTGCTACTCACGATGAACGAATCATTCAGTATGCAAAAGAGTTTGTTAAAAAGCATGGAATTTCAATGAATCAGTTTGAATTTCAGATGCTATACGGCATTCGGTCAGAAAGGCAAGTTCAGCTCGTAGCAGAACAATATAAAATGAGAGTGTACGTTCCTTATGGAACGGACTGGTATGGGTACTTTATGAGGCGCCTTGCAGAAAGACCTGCAAATGTCGCATTTGTCTTAAAAGGAATTGTAAAAAAATAATAATGAAATGGTCGTGATGACAAAGTAAGAAATAATCAAAAATCGAACATGATTCGATTACTCATGTTCGATTTTGAGGTTAATGTCCTTGAGTGTTATGCTTTGTGTACTGTTGGTTTTGAGATGTCTTTTTGCCGCGTCCGTGCGGTTCATTGACCGGTCCAGCATTTCCTTTAACGCTTGCTGCGCTTACGCCTGCTGACGATGGATCCTTCTTTAATTTGCTCACAAAATCACCTCCTGTGTATTAAGATAACCAAACACCTCAAAAATAGTTAGAGATAATATTGTGAATATATTGCGAAAATTTAAAAAATGTTTTATAGTAAAAACAGAGATTAACAGTGACTCTCTTTTTTTACGCATAAAATGAATGATCATTCATTCAATATATTAAAGGGGATGTGGGGATAATTATGAACATAAAAAAAGCCGCCGTTTTAGGTTCAGGAGTTATGGGCTCTGGAATTGCAGCTCATTTAGCAAATGTAGGAATTCCAACGCTTTTGCTAGACGTGGTTCCAACTTCATTAACAGCAGACGAGGAAAAAAAACAGCTAACGCTTGAAGATAGGCAAGTGAGAAATCGGTTGAGTACAACTGCTCTAGCTAAATTAACGAAGCAAAAACCGGCACCTTTAACGTCGAAGTCATCACTATCGTTAATTACGCCAGGAAATCTTGAAGATCATTTACAGCAGTTAAGCGAGTGTGATTGGATTATTGAAGTAGTAGTGGAACGTCTTGATATTAAACAGCAGCTGTTTGAAAGAATTGACAGTGTACGAAAAAAAGGCAGTATCGTAAGTTCAAATACTTCAGGAATATCGATCCACGAAATGGCTAAAGGACGCTCAGAAGATTTTAAAGCGCATTTTTTAGGAACGCACTTTTTTAATCCACCACGTTATTTAAAGTTATTAGAAATCATTCCAACTCATGACACAAAATCAGAAATTGTTGAATATATGAAAACGTTTGGTGAAGATGTATTAGGTAAAGGAGTAGTTATTGCAAAAGATACGCCTAACTTTATCGCCAACCGTATCGGTACGTACGGTTTACTTGTGACTGTTCAAGAAATGTTAAAAGGCAATTACAGCGTGGGAGAGGTTGACTCTGTGACGGGTCCCTTAATTGGAAGACCAAAAAGTGCAACGTTTCGAACGTTAGACGTAGTGGGACTAGACACATTTATTCATGTGGCCAACAATGTGTTTGACAAAGTGGAAGGCAAAGAAAAAGAAGTATTCGATGTGCCTTTATTTATGAAACAAATGCAGGAAAATGGCTGGCTAGGAAGCAAGTCAGGGCAAGGCTTCTTTTTAAAGAAAGGAAAGGAAATTCTAGAACTTGATCCTAGTACACTTCAATACGTCGAGAGAAAGAAGTTAAAAACAGCTTCTACGGAATTAAGCAAGCAGGCAAAAGGGCTGCAAAACAAAATGAAAGCGCTTATATACTCCGGTGATCGTGCTGGTCAGCTTCTTTGGAACATCATCAGTCCCGTTCTTGTGTATGCAGCTCAGTTAAAAGATGAAATTGCCGACGATATCGTGGCCATTGATCAGGCTATGAAGTGGGGGTTTGGCTGGAAACTGGGTCCGTTTGAGACGTGGGATGCAATTGGTTTAGAAAAATCAATGGAGAAGATGGAGCAGGAGGGCTTAGCAATTCCGCAGTGGGTAAAACAAATGCAGGAAAACGGATTTACAAGCTTTTATAAAGAAATGGAAGGTCAAACGCTTTACTACGAAGATGAGGAGTATAAAGCGGTAAAAGAAAATAAAAAGGTGATTCACCTGTCGTCTTTACGCTCTCAAAATAATGTCATTTTAGAAAACAGCGGAGCGAGTTTAATTGATTTAGGAGATGATGTGGCGTGCCTGCAGTTCACTTCTCCTAACAATGCAATTGGGCTAGATATTATCAGCTTATTAAATCAGTCTCTTGAAGAAGTGAATAAGAACTATAAAGGGCTGGTCATAGGAAATCAAGGAAAAAATTTCTGCGTTGGCGCTAACTTAGCTATGATTTTAATGGAAGCACAAGATGACAATTATTTTGAAATTGAATTCGTTATTAAACAATTTCAACAGGCAATGATGAAGGTGAAATACAATGAGAAGCCGGTTGTTGCAGCTCCGTTTGCAATGGCTCTTGGAGGCGGAGCAGAAATTTGCTTGCCGTCAGCTAAAATTCAAGCTTCTGCTGAAACTTACATGGGCCTTGTAGAAGTAGGAGTCGGACTCATTCCTGGTGGAGGAGGTAACAAGGAGCTTTATATCAAACAGTTAAGTGGTTTACCTAACGGTGTAACGCTCGATCTTCAGCAGATTGCGAATAAAACATTTGAAACAATTGCTACTGCAAAAGTATCCACTTCTGCTGCAGAAGCTAAACAGCTAAATTTCTTAAATCGCCATGATGGCATCAGCGTAAACGGAGATCACCTGCTGAATGACGCGAAGAACTCAGTCCTTGCTTTACATGACACGGGCTATAAACCGCCTGTAAGAACTAAGATCCCTGTCGTTGGAGAAACAGGGTATGCAACGTTGCTGCTAGGAGCTCAATCCATGAAGTATTCAGGATATATATCAGAACATGATTATAAAATTGCTAGTAAGTTAGCATTTGTGTTAGCCGGAGGACGTGTAGCGTTTGGTTCGGAAGTTGATGAAGAGTATTTGCTGGACTTAGAGAGAGAAGCATTTTTAAGCCTTGTTGGAGAAGCGAAGTCTCAAGAACGTATGCAGCACATGTTAGTTAAAGGAAAACCACTGCGCAATTAAGGGGGAGAAAAAATGAGAGAAGCAGTTATTGTAGCAGGTGCTAGGACACCGGTTGGAAAAGCCAAAAAAGGTTCACTGGCAAGTGTTAGACCTGATGATTTGGGAGCCATTGCGGTTAAAGAAACTCTTCGCCGAGCAGGCGGATACGAAGGACCAATTGATGATTTAATTATTGGTTGTGCGATGCCTGAAGCGGAACAAGGTTTGAATATGGCTCGAAATATTGGCGCTCTTGCGGGTTTGCCTTATACGGTGCCAGCAATAACGATTAATCGTTATTGTTCATCAGGTTTGCAAAGTATTGCCTATGGTGCAGAACGAATTATGCTAGGGCAAGCCAAAGCAGTGTTAGCTGGAGGAGCAGAATCAATGAGTTTTGTTCCGATGTTTGGAAATGTAGCGCGTCCGAATGTTCAGCTGGTTGAAAATGCGCCGGAGTATTATATGGGCATGGGACATACAGCAGAACAAGTGGCGATGAAATATGGAATTTCACGTGAAGACCAGGATGCGTTTGCTGTACGCAGCCATCAAAAAGCAGCAAAAGCACTTCAAGAAGGGAAGTTTAACGACGAAATTGTTCCGGTGGAAGTGACGCTTCGAAAAGTGGATGAAAACAATAAGCTCCGTGAACAAAAGCTGATGTTCTCTCAAGATGAAGGAGTTCGTCCTGGCACAACTGCGGATGTATTAGGGAAACTTCGTCCAGCTTTTTCGGTTAAAGGATCGGTAACAGCTGGAAACTCTTCGCAGACAAGTGACGGAGCTGCATCCGTTTTTCTAATGGATAAAGAACAAGCTGAAGCAGAAGGGTTAAAGCCTTTGCTTAAGTTTCGCTCATTTGCAGTTGGAGGAGTTCCGCCTGAAGTAATGGGGATTGGCCCGGTAGCTGCCATCCCTAAAGCTCTTAAACTAGCAGGGCTGGAACTTTCTGATATCGGGTTGTTTGAATTGAATGAAGCATTTGCTTCTCAAGCACTCGGCGTTATTCGTGAATTAAATATTAATGAAGATAAAGTAAATGTAAACGGAGGCGCTATTGCCTTAGGTCATCCATTAGGCTGTACCGGAGCTAAGCTGACTCTTAGCTTAATGCACGAAATGCAGCGTCGGAATGAGCAGTTTGGAATTGTCACCATGTGTATTGGCGGAGGAATGGGAGCTGCTGGTGTATTTGAGTTGTTAGCATAATCATTTCAAAGGGGGATATAAACATGTCAAATAAAACAAAACAAATGATTAAAGGTGGAAGCTTTTTAATTGAAGAAGGCGATGCAAGCCGCGTCTACACGCCGGAGGATTATACATCTGAACAAAAGATGATTGCCAAGACGACAGATGAATTTGTAGAAAATGAAGTCCTTCCACAAGTGGAATATTTAGAAAAGCATGAGTTTGAACGCTCTGTAAAGTTATTAAAACAAGCTGGTGAATTAGGTTTACTTGGTGCAGATGTACCGGAAGAATACGGTGGCCTCGGTTTAGATAAGATTACCTCAGCTTTAATTGCTGAAAAAATGTCTCGAGCAGGCGGATTTTCCATCACTCATGGTGCTCACGTAGGAATTGGGTCATTGCCAATCGTCTTATTTGGAACAGAAGAGCAAAAGCAAGCATATTTACCTGCTTTAGCAGTTGGGGAAAAAATAGCAGCATATGCGTTAACAGAACCTGGTTCTGGTTCCGATGCCCTGGGTGCTCGAACAACAGCTCGCCTTAACGCAGAAGGTACACACTATGTGTTAAATGGAGAAAAGCAGTGGATTACGAATGCCGGATTTGCTGATGTGTTCGTGGTGTATGCGAAAATCGACGGCGATAAATTTTCTGCTTTTATCGTGGAGCGCGAATTCCCAGGCGTTTCGGTTGGACCGGAAGAGAAGAAAATGGGAATCAAAAGTTCATCAACAAGAACGTTGATTCTTGAAGATGCGCTTGTTCCAAAAGAAAACGTGTTGGGTGAAATTGGAAAAGGACATGTGATTGCGTTTAACATTTTAAATATTGGGCGCTATAAGCTTGGAGTTGGAGCAGTTGGAGCAGGAAAACGTGCATTAGAAATTACGTCTCAATATGTTAACCAGCGTCAGCAGTTTAAAACGCCAATTGCTAAATTTTCATTAACCCAAGAAAAGTTAGCAACAATGGCTTCTAAGTTGTACGCAACTGAAAGCTCCGTCTATCGTACGGTAGGACTTTTCGAAGACCATATGGGCCAGCTTTCAGAAGAACAGCAAAAAGACGGAAAACAAATTGCCGCTTCCATTGCTGAATATGCTATTGAATGCTCATTAAACAAAGTGTTTGCCACGGAATCTCTTGACTACATCGTAGATGAAGGGGTGCAGCTTCACGGAGGCTATGGTTTTATGAGTGAGTATGAAATCGAGCGCTTGTATCGCGATTCCCGCATTAACCGTATTTTTGAAGGAACAAATGAGATTAACCGTCTTTTAGTACCAGGCACATATTTACGCAAAGCGCTAAAAGGAGAGCTTCCGCTGCTTCAAAAAGCACAAACGCTTCAAGAAGAATTGATGATGCTTATGCCGCAGGAAGTAGGAAATGAGCCGTTAGATCAAGAAAAAATGCTTGTGCAAAACGGGAAGAAAATTGCGCTCTTGCTTTTGGGATTAGCTGCACAAAAGTATGGCAAAGAATTAGAGAAAGAACAAGAAATTCTCGTTAATATTTCCGATATGATCAGTAACGTATATGCAATGGAATCTACTGTTTTGCGTACTGAAAAAGCGATTTCCAAAATAGGAGCAGGTCAGAATAGCTTAAAATTAAAGTATACCCAAGTATTTTGCCAAGAAGCATTTAATCGAATCGAAGCAGATGCAAAAGAAACGTTAATTGGCGTTGAACAAGGTGATACGCTTAGAGTCATGCTTTCGTCTCTTCGCAAGTTAACGCGCTATACACCAATCAATGTGATTAGCGTAAAGCGTGAGATTGCGAAAACGCTTCTAGAAGTAGAGAAGTTCACGGTTTAAGAAAAAAGGAGCTCGTTTTGCGAGCTCCTTTTTGTTTAAGAAGCCTCTATCTAGGTAAATGATAAAGGATGTGTTAAAATACGAAAAAAGCTTAAAATAAAGGGTGGTCGACGAAATGTCATTATTTTTTTATTCATATCCAAAGTGTGGGACGTGCCGAAAAGCAAAGAAGTGGCTGGATGATAACGGAGTAGCGTATGAAGAAATTCATATTGTAGAAAACCCGCCAACAAAAGAGCAGCTGCAGTCTTATTATCAGAACAGCGGCTTAGAATTAAAAAAATTCTTTAATACAAGCGGTAAAAAATATCGCGAATTAGGGCTTAAAGATAAAGTAAGCAGTGCGAGTGAAGATGAACTTCTGTCTATTCTTGCGTCAGATGGCATGTTAATTAAGCGTCCGCTGCTAACAGATGGACAAAAAGTAACGCTTGGTTTCAAAGAAGAGCAGTTTGAAGACGTGTGGAAGTGAGTTTTCAAATAGAAAATTTTTACCTTTTACGTTACACTGTTAATAGGAAGTTATTTTAGGTTGTAGAAAGTGTTCTCCACGTTGAAGGCGCTTTTTATATAAACAAATTACGATACATATTTTGGAGGGATTAAGATGAGTACACCAAAAGATTTGCGTTATTCTGAAGAGCATGAATGGGTAAAAACAGAAGGAGACGTTGTCCGCGTAGGTATTACACATTTCGCTCAAGCTGAGCTTGGAGACATCGTATTCGTTGAACTGCCAGAAGTAGGAGCAACAGTAGAAGCTGACGAGCCGTTTGGCAGCGTTGAATCAGTAAAAACAGTTTCTGAGCTCTATGCACCAATTAGCGGTGAAGTTGTAGCAGTAAACGACAACTTAAGCGATAGCCCTGAACTTGTTAATGATTCTCCATACGAAGAAGCATGGATGATTACAATCAAACCATCTGATTCTTCTCAAGTAGACAAGCTAATGACAGCAGAGCAATACGAAGAAATGACAAACGAAGGATAATATTCCTCCATAAATTGTCTTTATGAAAAATTTTTGACTGGACACTCTATTAGTAAACAAGCTAAAGGAGTGTCTTTTTATGTTTGAAAAACAAAAAATGGACGTTACAGATCGCGTTACAGCTAAATTTCATGACGGCGGTATGAAATTATATGTTGATAAGCAGCCAATTGGTGAAGTTAGTTACGGAACAAGCGGCAATGAATACCGCTTTGAAGAAGGATATTCGCAAGAAAATAATAAGTTCTACCAATATACGGACGTACAAAAACAAGGTGAAACGCAAAAATATACAGACTGCGACGAAGAAGCAGGATGGTGCTAAACAGTGGCAACTGCCGCTGTTTTTCTTGTTTTATGGAAACAATATGGCTTAAGCTGCCTTTTAAAACAGTTCTTTCTTGCAAATTTCTTTTAAAAAACAGGTGAACTGTGATACATTAACGAATATTGTATAGCATAAAGAAATGATGTTACTATACAACTGACGATTATGGGTGATGAAAATGGGGCTAATTGAAATTGAAAAAGTAATTATTGTTGAAGGAAAATCAGATAAAAAACGTATCCAAGATATCATTCGAGAACCAATTGAAATTATTTGTACAAACGGTACGATTAGTTTATCAAAGCTGGATGAAATTATTGACTTTACGTTTAACAAAGAGGTATACATACTCGTTGACTCTGATGATTCAGGGAATAAGCTAAGAAAACAATTTAAACGAGAGCTTCCGGAAGCAGAGCATCTATATATTGATAAAATGTACCGAGAGGTTGCTGCCGCCCCTAGAAATCACATAGCAACAGTATTACTGAGTGCCAATATCGATGTTAATGCAGAATTTTTAACATAAAAGGAATGAGCAACATGCAAGAATGGAGCGAAAAACAGCTTGACGATCAGTTAAAAGAAGGACAAAGAGCGTTTATCTTTTTCCATACACCTTTTTGCGGGACATGTCAGCTGGCAAAAAAAATGTTAACCGTAGCAGAAGCGATGCTGCCCGGTGTGACCATCGGAATGAGCAATTTAAATTATATGCCCTCAAAAGCAGAAGTATTTTCAATTGAAAGTGTACCTTGTTTGATTGAAGTGAAAAATGGCGAAATGGTAAAAAAACTCTATGCGTTTCATTCCATCGAGCACGTACTTGAAGAGCTTCGATAATCAAACGTTTGTTTAAAATGAAGAAATTGAAAGAGAGCAAACCATTGGGATTGTTGAAATCTTGGGATATTATCCCAAGAACAAAATCTGTTGACAGCCTATCTGACACATGCTAAAATCACACTCATGAATGTTCATAAATGAATGAATATTTCCCAAAAACAAAATAATTGTTGCGAACTCTTATCAAGAGAGGTGGAGGGACTGAGCCCTGTGAAACCCGGCAACCGTCAGACTAACTGAAATGGTGCCAATTCCTGCAAAGCTATGCGCTTTGAAAGATGAGAGAAAGGATTAAATATCGAGCCTTTCTGTCATGCGCAGAGAGGCTTTTTTAATGGGGAAAATTGTTTTACGGCTTTTTTATCCTATAGGACAACCTAACATAATTAAGTTTTTATTAAAGAAGGTGAAGAAATATGATTACATTAACAGACGTTACAAAAATTTATCAGGCTAAAAGCGGTCAAGTAACAGCTGTTGATAATGTGAATCTAACCGTTAACCAAGGTGAAATTTACGGAATTATTGGTTATAGCGGAGCGGGGAAAAGTTCTTTGATTCGCTTGCTAAACGGATTAGAAACACCAACGACAGGAACGGTCGAGGTAGCAGGTAATGATATTGGAAAAATTAAAGGCGGAAAACTCAGAAAAGCGAGACAAGAAATTAGTATGGTATTTCAACACTTTAATATCTTATGGTCGCGTACGGTGAGAGAAAATATTGCTTTTCCGTTAGAAATAGCAGGGATTTCAAAAGAAAAAAGAATGAAACGAGTAGACGAACTCATTAAGCTAGTTGGACTTGAAGGTCGTGAAAATGCTTATCCATCGCAGCTTAGCGGTGGACAAAAGCAGCGTGTTGGTATTGCTCGAGCGCTAGCGAATAATCCAAAAGTATTGCTTTGTGATGAAGCAACATCAGCGCTTGATCCTCAAACGACAGATTCTATTTTAGATCTGTTAGTAGATATTAATGAGAAGCTAGGGTTAACCATTGTATTAATTACTCATGAAATGCACGTCATTCGTAAAATTTGTCATCGAGTAGCCGTTATGGAAAATGGGGCAGTAGTAGAAGAAGGACAAGTGCTAGAAGTATTCAGAAAACCTAAGCAGCCGATTACAAAACGATTTGTTCAACAGATTTCTGAACCAGAGGAAACGTTTGAAACGATTGAACAAGTGAAAGAGCTGTATCCAAGCGGGCAAATTATTCAGCTGACGTTTGTTGGCGGAAAAGCAGAGCAACCGCTCATTACAACGATTTTAAAACAGTTTGATGTAACGATTAATATTTTACAAGGAAAGATTTCTCATACGCAAACAGGTTCATACGGAACGTTGTTCGTTCATTTAGACGGAGAATTAACAGAAGTTGAAAAAGTCATTGCATACATTCATGAGCAGCAGGTAGAAGTGGAGGTAA
The DNA here is from genome assembly GCF_055710015.1 of Priestia sp. VA7. Taxonomy (NCBI): domain Bacteria; kingdom Bacillati; phylum Bacillota; class Bacilli; order Caryophanales; family Bacillaceae; genus Priestia; species Priestia sp. VA7. The sequence continues at coordinate 66,881 of NZ_JBVQPN010000005.1, read as the reverse complement.
TGACAAATGCTTGAGAAACTATTTCCAAACGTTATTTTAGATGATTTTATTCAAGCGACAAATGAAACACTATATATGACGGCTATTTCAGTTGTAGCCACATTTGTTCTAGGTATTTTATTGGGCTTGCTTTTATTTTTAACGTCCAAAGGACAGCTTTGGCAAAACAAACCTTTATATGCCATTGTGTCAGCGGTTGTAAATATCTTTCGTTCCATTCCATTCATTATTTTAATTGTTTTACTGATTCCATTTACTAAAGCATTGGTAGGAAGTATTTTAGGTGCTAATGCAGCGTTACCTGCTTTAATTGTTGGAGCAGCACCATTTTATGCGCGTCTTGTAGAAATTGGTTTGCGCGAAATTGATAAAGGCGTGATTGAAGCTGCTAAATCAATGGGAGCAACAACAAGCACCATTATTTTTAAAGTGCTTTTACCTGAATCGCTGCCAGCTTTAATTTCCGGTTTGACGGTAACAACGATTGCATTAGTCGGCTATACGGCAATGGCGGGTGTGATTGGAGCCGGAGGTCTTGGAAACCTTGCATATTTAGAAGGGTTCCAGCGCAGTCATAATGACGTAACGCTAGCCGCTACAATCTTAATTTTGATTATTGTATTTATTATCCAACTTATTGGAGATGCGATTACTGCAAAAATTGATAAAAGATAAAGGGAGGATTATTTATTATGAAAAAATGGCTTTCGGCTTTAGCATTAACATCTGCACTAGTAGTAGGATTAGCTGCGTGTGGATCTAACAATGGATCAAAAGATGAAAAAAAAATTGTCGTGGGTGCATCTAATACGCCTCATGCTGAAATTTTAGAACAAGCAAAACCGATTTTAGAAAAACAAGGAATTGACTTAGAAATTAAAAAATTCCAAGATTACATCTTACCGAACACAGCTCTTGCAAACAATGAAATTGATGCAAACTACTTCCAGCATGTTCCTTATATGAATTCAGTATTAAAAGATCACAAGGGTGAAAAAGGGTATGATTTCGTAAGTGCCGGTGCCATTCATATTGAACCAATTGGTATCTACTCTAAAAAATACAAAAGCTTAAAAGATCTTCCGAAAAACGGTACAGTTATTATGCGTGATGCGGTAGCAGAGCAAGGACGTATATTATCGATTTTTGAAAAAGCTGGCGTGATCAAATTAAAGCCAGGCGTAAAGAAAATAGATGCACAAATTAAAGATATTGTAGAAAACCCTAAAAATTTAAAATTTAAAGCCGATGTTGAAGGCGGATTGTTACCTCAAATGTACAAAAACAATGAAGGTGACGCTGTTGTTATCAATGCTAACTATGCTATCGATGCTGGTTTAGATCCAGTAAAAGATCCAATCGCAGTTGAAAGCAAGGAAAATAACCCTTATGCAAACATTATTACGGTTCACAAAGGCGACGAAAATAAAGATACGGTGAAAGCTTTAGTAAAAGTTCTTCACTCTGAAGAAATTCAAGACTACATTAAAGAAAAATACAAAGGCGGAGTACTGCCGGTAAATAAATAATAGAAGAAAAGCGCTTGCCCACTCTGAGCAAGTGCTTTTTTTGTATGCGGGAAAACGAATAACTCTTATTTTTCTCACGCATACTAACCGTGAAAACTTTACTGATGATGGGAGCTGACGTTATGCAGCAAGAAGCACGTCATTCAACTGAGCAAGCACTTCATGATTATAAAATGGGTGTTGGGAAATTTAGCGAAAAATTGCCGGAAGTAACAAAAACGTTTAATGCGTTTACTGAAGCATGTTTTGGAGAAGGTTCTCTTTCTAAAAAAGAAAAGCAGTTAATCGCGTTAGGAATCAGCGTAGTAGCTCAAGACGAGTACTGTATGATTTATCATACAAAAGGCTGCATTGATCAAGGTGCAACTGAACAAGAAATTTTAGAAGCATGCGGAGTGTCAGCAGCATTTGGCGGAGGCGCAGCGATGAGTCAGTCCGTTACGCTTGTCCAAGAGTGTATTTCAGAACTGACTAGCCACACGCACTAAGTAAATAAAGAGGGTAAAAAAGCTTGTCTTAGAAGGCTCTATGGAGTCTTTTAAGGCAACTTTTTTATGAGTGGATTTAGTCTTGAAAAATGTACATAATGGTTTAAAACCTTTTGGGTCAAAAGGTTGCTATAAGTTTTCATTTGTTATAAGATTGTAATGAGAATAAAATGAGAATAATTAAAAAGATATAGGTATATCGTTTTTTACTATATACGTCTATAACTGGAGGTTTTAATATGGCAGGGTCAACTTTAACAATTAAAGATCTTCATGTTGCAATTGAAGGTAAAGAAATTTTAAAAGGTGTTAATTTAGAAGTTAAGGGCGGCGAAATCCATGCAATCATGGGACCAAACGGTACTGGTAAATCAACATTATCTTCAGCAATCATGGGACATCCTAAATACGAGGTTACACAAGGAAGCATCACGCTAGACGGCGAAGATGTACTTGAGATGGAAGTAGATGAGCGCGCTCGTGCAGGTCTATTCCTAGCGATGCAATATCCAAGTGAAATCAGCGGTGTAACAAATGCAGACTTCCTACGTTCAGCAATTAATGCTCGTCGTGAAGAAGGCGAAGAAATTTCACTAATGAAATTCATCCGTCAATTAGACAAAAACATGGATTTCTTAGAAATGGATCAAGACATGGCACAGCGTTACCTAAATGAAGGTTTCTCTGGCGGTGAGAAGAAGCGTAACGAAATTCTTCAATTAATGATGCTTCAACCAGGAATTGCAATTTTAGATGAAATCGACTCTGGTTTAGATATCGATGCGTTAAAAGTTGTATCAAAAGGTATTAATGAACTGCGCGGCAGCGAATTCGGTTGCTTAATGATTACTCACTATCAACGTTTATTAAACTACATTACACCAGATAAAGTTCACGTTATGATGCAAGGTCGCGTTGTAAAATCAGGCGGACCAGAATTAGCACAGCGTCTAGAGGCAGAAGGTTATGACTGGATCAAACAAGAATTAGGTATTGAAGACGAAACTGTAGAGCAAGAAGCTTAAGAGTTAGGAGGATCTCTATGACTATTGATACGAAATTACCATTTGATCAAGAGTACATCAGCAGCTTTTCAAAAGAAGCTAATGAACCAAGTTGGCTGCTAGATCTTCGCTTACAAGCTCTTGCGAAAGCAGAAGATCTTGCACTTCCAAAGCCAGATAAAACAAACATTTCGAAATGGAATTTTACTGCTTTTGACAAGCACACTTCACAGGCAAGCACAATCTCATCTGTAGACGAGCTTCCAGAAGTGGTTAAAGCATTGATTGATACAGAAGCTGTTAAAAATCTATATGTTCAGCGTGACCAAACAGCTGCATACTCAACGTTAACAGAAGAGCTAAAGTCTCAGGGTGTTATCTTCACAGATATTCAAACAGCTGCTAAAGAGCATAGCGAACTTGTTGAGAAGTACTTCATGAAAGACGGAGTTAAAGTAGATGAGCACCGTTTAACTGCATTAAACGCAGCGTTATTAAACGGCGGGGTATTTGTATACGTTCCTAAAAATGTAGAAATACAAGAGCCGCTTCAAGCTGTATTTGTCCGCGAAGATGAAGAAGCAGCTTTATTCAACCATGTGATTGTTGTAGCTGAAGACAACAGCTCAGTAACATATGTAGAAAACTACATTGCGACTGCTGAAGAGTCAAACGGTGTTGTCAATATCGTGACGGAAGTATTCGCTAACAGCAATGCAAAAGTAACGTTTGGAGCTGTTGACTACTTAGCTAAAGGCACAACTACTTATGTGAACCGCCGCGGCGTAGCGGGCAAAGATGGTCGCATTGAGTGGGCTTTAGGCTTAATGAGTGAAGGAAATACAGTTTCAGAAAATACAACGTATCTAATGGGCGACGGTTCATATGGAGATACAAAAACGGTAACAGTTGGACGTGGAGAGCAGTCTCAAAACTTAACAACAAGTATCGTACATTTTGGAAAACATTCTGAAGGCTACATTTTAAAACACGGCGTTATGAAAGAAAGCGCGTCTTCAATCTTTAACGGTATCGGTAAAATTGAACACGGTGCATCTAAATCAAACGCTGAGCAGGAATCTCGTGTGTTAATGTTAAGTGAAAAAGCGCGTGGAGACGCAAACCCAATTCTTCTAATTGATGAAGACGATGTAACAGCAGGACACGCTGCATCTGTTGGACGCGTAGATCCAATTCAGCTTTACTACTTAATGAGCCGCGGTATTCCACAAACAGAAGCAGAACGTCTAGTTATTCACGGGTTCTTAGCACCAGTTGTAAACGAGTTGCCAATCGAAACGGTTAAAAAACAATTAACGGATTTAATTGAAAGGAAAGTTCGATAATGAATATCTCTGATATTCGTAAAGAATTTCCTATTTTAGACCAAGAGGTAAATGGCAGCCCACTCGTTTATTTAGACAGTGCAGCAACTTCACAAAAGCCGCTTGCTGTAATTGAAGCGATTGAGAAGTATTACAAAGAATATAACTCAAACGTACACCGAGGTGTTCACACGCTTGGTACAAGAGCAACAGACGGATACGAAGGCGCTCGTGAAAAGGTTCGTAAGTTTATTAATGCAAAATCAACGGAAGAGATTATCTTTACGCGCGGTACAACGACAGCTCTTAATACAGTAGCTGCAAGCTATGGCCGTGCGAATCTTAAACCTGGTGATGAAATTGTGATTACTTATATGGAACATCACAGCAACATCATTCCTTGGCAGCAAGTTGCCAAGGAAACAGGTGCAACGTTAAAATATATTTCATTAACAGAAGATCATGCACTTTCACTAGAAGAGGTAAAAAGCACGATTACATCCAACACCAAAATTGTATCGATTATGCAAGTATCTAACGTATTGGGCACGATTAACCCAGTAAAAGAGATTGCAGAAATTGCACATGCTAACGGTGCAGTAATGGTTGTGGATGGTGCACAAAGTACACCTCACATGAAGGTGGATGTACAAGATTTAGACTGTGATTTCTTTGCTTTCTCTGGACATAAAATGGGCGGACCGACTGGAATCGGCGCTCTTTATGGAAAGAAAGAGCTTCTTGAAAAAATGGAACCAATCGAGTTTGGCGGCGAAATGATTGACTTCGTAAACCTATACGAATCAACGTGGAAAGAGCTTCCTTGGAAATTTGAAGGAGGTACGCCAATCATTGCAGGTGCAATTGGTTTAGGTGCAGCGATTGATTTCTTAGAAGAAGTTGGTTTAGATAATATTCAAGCACATGAGCACAAGTTAGCGCAATATGCACTGGATCGCTTATCGCAAGTAGATGGAATTACGATTTACGGACCGAAAGAGCGAGCAGGTGTTGTGACGTTTAATATTGAAGATGTGCATCCGCACGACGTTGCGACAGTAGTAGACGCTGATGGAATTGCGATTCGTGCAGGTCATCACTGTGCGCAGCCGCTGATGAAATATTTAAACGTATCTTCTACTGCACGTGCAAGCTTCTATCTGTATAACACGGAAGAAGAAGTAGATAAATTGGTGTCATCATTAATAAAAACGAAGGAGTATTTTACAAATGGCTTTTAATAATTTAGATACTCTCTATCGTCAAGTAATTATGGACCATTATAAAAACCCGCGTAATCGTGGAACGTTGAATGAAGATACTGTGAACATTCATATGAATAACCCGACGTGCGGAGACCGCATTGAACTTTCCTTAAAAGTAGAGGACGGCAAAGTGGTGGATGCAAAGTTCGAAGGTGAAGGATGTTCAATTTCAATGTCATCAGCTTCAATGATGACACAAGCAATTAAAGGTCAAGAAGTAGACAAAGCGTTTAAAATGGCCCATATCTTCTCTGACATGATGCAAGGTAAAGAGTATGATGATAGTATAGATTTAGGAGATATTGAAGCACTTCAAGGTGTAGCAAAATTTCCTGCGCGTATTAAATGTGCAACACTAGCGTGGAAAGCGATGGAAAAAGGTCTTAACGAACAAAAATAAGACCTTCATTCATTCCCAATCCTATCAAGTAGGGGGTAATAAAAGATGGCTAAAAAAATGCCAGAAATCGGCGATTATAAATATGGATTTTCCGATAAAGACGTATCAATTTTCCGCTCTAAACGCGGTTTAACAAAAGAAATCGTAGAAGAAATTTCTCGTATGAAAGAGGAACCACAATGGATGCTTGACTTCCGTTTGAAATCTCTAGAGCACTTCTACAACATGCCAATGCCACAGTGGGGCGGAGACATGGCAAGCTTAGACTTTGATGAAATTACGTACTACGTAAAACCATCTGAGAAGTCTGAACGCTCTTGGGATGAAGTTCCTGAAGAAATTAAACAAACGTTTGATAAACTTGGTATTCCTGAAGCAGAGCAAAAGTATCTTGCGGGTGTATCAGCTCAGTACGAATCTGAAGTTGTTTATCACAATATGAAAGAAGATCTTGAAGCGCAAGGTATCGTATTTAAAGATACGGATACGGCGCTAAAAGAAAACGAAGATATTTTCCGTGAGCATTTTGGAAAAGTTATCCCGCCAACGGATAACAAATTCTCTGCTCTTAACTCAGCGGTTTGGTCTGGTGGATCATTCATTTACGTACCGAAAGGCATAAAAGTAGACACGCCATTACAAGCTTATTTCCGTATTAACTCTGAAAATATGGGACAGTTTGAGCGTACGTTAATTATTGCTGATGAAGGCTCACACGTTCACTATGTAGAGGGCTGTACAGCACCTGTTTATACAACAAACTCTCTTCACAGTGCCGTTGTAGAGATCATCATCAAAAAAGATGCGTATTGCCGCTATACAACAATTCAAAACTGGGCGAACAACGTATACAACCTTGTAACAAAACGCGCGGTTTGTGAAGCAAACGCCACAATGGAATGGATTGATGGAAACATCGGTTCTAAGTTAACAATGAAATATCCAGCTGTTATCTTAAAAGGTGAAGGTGCACGTGGTATGACATTATCTATTGCCCTTGCTGGTAAAGGACAGCACCAAGATGCTGGTGCAAAAATGATTCACTTAGCACCGAACACATCTTCAACGATCGTATCAAAATCAATTTCAAAACAAGGCGGTAAAGTAACATACCGCGGTATCGTACACTTCGGCCGTAAAGCAGAAGGTGCACGTGCGAACATTGAGTGTGATACGCTGATTATGGATAATCAATCAACTTCTGATACAATTCCGTACAATGAGATTTTAAATGACAACATCTCACTTGAGCATGAAGCGAAGGTATCGAAAGTATCTGAAGAACAATTATTCTATCTAATGAGCCGCGGTATTTCTGAAGAAGAAGCAACAGAAATGATTGTAATGGGCTTTATTGAGCCATTTACAAAAGAGCTTCCAATGGAATATGCAGTAGAAATGAACCGTCTAATCAAATTTGAAATGGAAGGTTCAATCGGTTAATAATAGATCAAAACTCGTTTGCTGTTTATGCAAACGAGTTTTTTTGTATCGTTTGTATTAAAATAAAGAAAAGCGAAGCTAAGAACATAGAGGAGGAGTGGCATGATTTATATTGGAGTTACAGGCTGGGGAGATCATGATTCATTATATGAAGCGGGGGTTTCATCAAGAGACAAGCTTGCCGTATATGCAGGCCATTTTCCAATTGTTGAAGTCGATTCATCTTTTTATGCAATTCAACCAACATCAAATGTAGAAAAATGGGTGAACGATACACCGGAATCTTTTCGTTTTGTAGTAAAAGCCTATCAAGGTATGACAGGGCATATGAGAGAAGGAAATCCGTTTGATAGCAAAGAAGAAATGTTTCATGCGTTTTTAGAATCAGTGAAGCCTTACGTAACATCGAATAAACTTGGTATGATTTTATTTCAAATGCCGCCCTGGTTTGACTGTACAAAAGAAAATGTAGCCTATTTGAGATATAGCCGCGAGAAGTTTGGCGATTTGCCAGTAGCGCTTGAGTTTCGAAATCAATCTTGGTTTAAGCCATTTTTCTACGATAAAACGCTGACGTTTATGGAACAAGAGAAGTGGATTCACGGTATTTGTGATGAACCGCAGGCAGGAGAAGGCTCTATTCCTATTGTGATTCATGCTACAGATAAACAGAAAACACTTATCCGTTTTCACGGACGAAACGTACACGGTTGGAATAAGCCCGCAGAAGGCAATTGGCGAGCAGTAAGGTTTTTGTATCGTTACAATGAAAAAGAGCTCCTAGAGTGGAAAGAACGGCTTGAAAAGCTGCAAAAACAAACGAAGGACATTTACCTGTTATTTAATAATAACTCGGGCGGAGATGCTGTACATAATGCCAAACAGCTCATGAGTTTATTAAATATTGAATATGAGAATTTAGCTCCTAAACAATTAGATTTTTTTAATGAATTTTAGCACTGAGTCCTATAAAAGTTTATATAAATAAGGAAGAAGGAATATAAACGTCAAATAGGTAGAAAAGTATATGTAAAACCTCACTTTTTTCTTTCAAAATCATAAATTGATTAAGAAAGGAGTGAGTTACTATGATTACCTTAGCGCCTATCGTAATTGAAGGTCATACGTTTAATGCAGTTACCGTATTATTGCCAAAAACAACTCTGTTAACAATCTCATCAGATAAAGGTTACATTATGTGCGGAGCACTAGACGTAGGTCTATTAAATGATAAATTAGCTGATCGTCAAATAATAGCTGGAAGAGCTGTAGGTGTACGTACAATTGAGCAGCTTCTTGAAGCGCCTCTTGAATCTGTAACGCTTGAAGCTGAAAAAAAAGGGATTTTTAAAGGAACAATTGGCAAAGATGCTTTATTGAAAATGCTTTAATATAGTCGAGAATTTAAGATAAAACTTTTTAAAAGAAGCGTGAACCTCCTTATACATGCATACATATAGCTTGTAAGGAGGGATTTTTTTTGGTTAAACTTCGTCGGAAATTAACAAGAAAAGGCCCGCTTCCTTTTCGTTACGTTCTGTTGCTCACCTTTCTTTTTTTTATGCTTTCTACAGGGGTAGGATTATGGCTAATTAATAGAGGGATTGAACCGACGTTAATGAAATATGCTGAAGCACAAACAAAAGAGATTGCAACTTTAGTTATTAATAAAGCGGTGAATAAACAGGTACTTGATCAATTGGACGTAGATGTTATTAAAGTGGAATCTACACCTAACGGTCAAGTAGCTAAAATTGACACAGCGCTTGTAAATCGGGTTAGAGCTCAAACTACGTCATTTGTTCAGGCTAACTTAAAAGAAGCAGAGAAAGGGAATTTAGATGCACTTGAACTTCCAACAGATATTCGTATTGAAAAAAGTGAAAAGTTGCGGAATCAAGGAATTGTATACCAAGTTCCGCTTGGGCAAGCGACTAATAATGCGCTGCTTGGAAATCTAGGTCCGCTGATTCCGGTTAAATTTCATGCTATTGGTGACGTTCAAACAGACGTAGTGCGAAAAATCGAGGAGTATGGAATAAATAATGCGTTTCTTGAAGTATCTATCAAAGTAAAAGTAAACATGCAAATTATTATCCCATTTGCAACTAAAAAAACAACCGTTACGGCTACAATCCCGGTCGGAGGCACCGTTATTCCTGGAAACGTTCCTGACTATTTTAACGGTGGAAACTCGTCTTCTCCGGCGATTGAACTTCCGAAGAAAAATTAACAATATTATATTAACGTGATAAAGTATTACTAAAAAAGCAGGTGCGGAAGTTCAAAAAGACTTTCATACTTGCTTTTATTCCTTGGGTAATTTTTCTGAATTTTCTATAAAAAATATTTTGACATACTATCTTCTCCCTTCTATAATTTGAGATAGGAAGTTATAGAAAGAATAATCTAAAAATTATAAAAATTCTCGCTGATCTACGATAAAAAGAGAGTAGGGAGAGAACAAGAGGGGGAATTACAGTGGAAAATAGGCCGCAGTGGGGATCAAGAGCAGGGTTTATTTTAGCAGCAGCAGGTTCAGCAATTGGACTAGGTAATATATGGAGGTTTCCAGCTACTGCGTATGAAAACGGAGGAGGAGCATTTTTTCTTCCCTATTTATTTGCTTTGTTGACGGCGGGAATTCCTATTTTAATCATGGAGTTTGCTATAGGTCATAAATATAAAGGTTCTTCTCCTTTATCCTTAGCGAGACTAAGTCCAAAGGCTGAGTGGCTAGGCTGGTGGCAAGTAGCTATTTCCTTTTTTATTTCAATTTACTATTCCGTTATTATCGCGTGGGCGATGTCGTATTTTATCTTTTCATTTAAGTTAAGCTGGGGAAAGGATACGGAAGCGTTTTTATATGGAGATTACTTAAAATTAGCTGAAGCACCAGGACAAACAGGAAGCATTGTATTACATGTTTTAATCCCGCTTGTACTTGTATGGATTGTCACGTTGGGTGTGTTATTAAAGGGAATCAAAAAAGGAATTGAAGCGGCAAACAAAATCTTTTTACCAACACTAATTGTTCTATTTTTAATCATTGTCATTCGAGCAGTAACATTGGACGGAGCAATGGAAGGTCTGCACGCTTTCTTTAAACCAAACTGGAGCGCAATTGGAGATGGAAAGGTTTGGATTGCAGCATATGGTCAAATTTTCTTTAGTTTATCTGTTGGTTTTGCTATTATGATCACTTATTCCAGTTACCTTCCTAAAAAATCTGATTTAACTAATAATGCGTTTATTACTGGATTCGGTAATTCCGCTTTTGAATTACTAGCGGGAATCGGTGTGTTTAGCGCACTAGGTTTTATGGCTACTCAGCAAGGTATCCCAATCGATAAGGTGGTTCAGGGAGGAGTAGGACTAGCCTTTGTTGTTTTTCCGCAAATTATTAATGAATTTCCGGCCTTTAAACAGCTGTTTGGAATGTTATTTTTTGCTTCCTTAACATTAGCAGGATTAACGTCACTTATTTCAATCATTGAAACCTTTGTAGCGGGCATTCAAGATAAATTTACTATCTCACGTACAAAATCTGTATTAATAGGCGGAGGAATCGCTTCAATTTGTTCGCTGTTATTTGCAACACAAGGCGGACTTTATTTCTTAGATGTGGTCGACTATTTCATTAATAACTTTGGAGTTGCTTTAGCAGGCTTAGTAGAAGTTGTATTAGTTGCTTGGGTATTTAAAAAGTTGAGCAGCCTTCAGCAGCATGCAAACGAAGTTTCTGATATCCGAATCGGTTCATGGTGGAAAATATGTTTAGGAGTGGTTACACCACTTGTACTTGGGTATATGATGTTTGATAACTTCCGAAAAAATATTTCGGAAAATTACGAGCAGTATGCAACAACTTTTGTAGGTCCTTTTGGTTGGGGCGTGGCAGCTCTGGCAGTTATTTTAGGAATTGCTTTTTCTTTTGCACGATGGAAAGATGGGACGATTCGTTTGTCAGTTAAAGAGAAGGAGGTTTCTAAATAATGGATGGAAGTTCAATAACAATGATGGTTGTAGGGATGGTCATCATATGGGGCGGATTGGCCGCGAGTATTGCTCATGCTGTGAAAAAAGCAAAGGAAAGCAAAACATCAGGATAAAAAACAGGAAGCATCAGCTTCCTGTTTTTTTATTTTTTCTTTAGTTCTAAACGATCATTTCGTTCCCACGTTCTTAACTGAGGATATGGGTCAAACGACCACTCATTTTTACCGTTATCTTTATACATTCCATAATGTAAGTGAGGAGGGAATTTCCCAGAAGTTCCAGGAGGTCCATAACCGGAACTTCCTACTCCGCCAATGAGTGTTCCTGGTTCTACAATTTGTCCTACTTTTAAATTTTTTGCAAATCCGCTTAAATGAGCTAAATAGTGATAGTTATTATGAAGGTCACGAATACCGATTCGCCAGCCTCCATATTTATTCCATCCTTTAAGCTCAATAATGCCATAGCAAGGGGATTTTACTGGAACTCCGTAATCTGCAAAAATGTCTGTTCCTTCATGAATTCGTTTGCCACCCCAGCCGCGCGCATCTCCCCATGTACTGCGATAACTGTAGTTCGCACGCAGAGGCACCGGAAATGAAGAACCTTTTAAATCAATGCGTCCATAATGGCGAAAAATTTTGGCATTCCCTAAAATAATATCAACTGCTTTAGCCCGGTGATAATAGTTCCAAAGGGCAATTTTAATATAGTCTTCGGACACCCCGAACGTCCGAATATAATCTGCCATTGTAAAAAGCATATCTTCATCATTAAATTGGTCTGCTTTTTTATCTCCATTCCCATCTTTGCCCATTCCCCCGAGCAGAGAAATAGTAAGTGGGTTTGTATCTTCCAAATTTGGATTTAGAGAACCTGACCATTTTTCTGGAGGATAATAAATGGCGATCGCGCCTTTTTCTCTTGGAATATCTTTATGAGAGCGTCGAATATTTCGTTCATACTGGTCAATCCCAGCAAAATAATACCAAGGAATCGTAGTAGCGGCTTCCATTTGTTTATACAGCTCTAATCTCTTTTGAATAAGTATTTTTTCTTGATCTGCTGAAGATTCAGCTGTTACGTGGTGCCATCCTGTGAATATAGACATGAACATAAAAAGTAAGATAATCGTTTTGCGCATCGTGTTTCCCCCTTTCTAAAAATAGTGTGTAACACTAGTTTGCAGCGAGAAAAAAGATTTCATAAATATTAATTAATGGAAATCGCTCCAAAACTTTTTTAAAGAAGTTTATTCAGAAGATAAATGGAAATTATACGGAGGATGAAAACGCACACATTGGGATGGAAAATAGAAGAAAACTCAGGAAAATAAAGAGCAGACAACTTGTCGAATCTCACTTTTTTATGATAAAGTGACATATAGTTATGTTTTTAATATGTAGTTAAAATTAAGCATATAGGTTATAGACATTTTCTAGATTGGTGGAGTTGATAATATGGCAACAAAAGAAGAGCATGTCCGCAAACCCGAGTGGCTGAAGATTAAGCTAAACACAAACGAAAATTACACAGGCTTAAAGAAAATGATGCGTGAAAAAAACCTTCATACAGTTTGTGAAGAAGCAAGATGTCCGAATATTCATGAGTGTTGGGCTGTTCGTCGTACGGCAACTTTTATGATTTTGGGAGAAGTATGTACACGTGCCTGTCGTTTTTGCGCGGTTAAGACAGGTTTACCAACAGAATTAGATTTAGAAGAGCCAGAACGCGTAGCGGATTCTGTTCAGCTAATGAACTTAAAACATGCGGTTATTACAGTAGTAGCTCGCGATGATTTAAAAGACGGAGGAGCAAGCGTATTAGCTGAAACAATTCGTGCGATTCGTCGTAAAAATCCATTCACAACAATTGAAGTATTGCCTTCTGATATGGGCGGTGTGGAAGAGAACTTACGTATTGTAATGGACGCACGTCCTGATATTTTAAACCATAATATTGAAACAGTACGCAGCCTTACGCCTCGTGTTCGTGCTCGTGCTAAATATGAGCGTTCTCTTGAGTTCCTTCGCCGTGCAAAAGAAATGCAGCCGGATATCCCTACAAAATCAAGTATCATGCTTGGTCTAGGAGAAACAAAAGAAGAAATTATTGAAACGATGGATGATTTGCGTGCGAACAATGTAGATATTATGACGCTAGGCCAATATCTACAGCCAACTAAAAAGCACATAAAAGTTCAAAAATATTACCATCCAAATGAGTTTGAAGAGCTAAAAGAAATTGCATTATCAAAAGGATTCAGCCATGTCGAAGCAGGTCCTCTTGTACGTTCTTCTTACCATGCAGATGAGCAAGTTAACGCTGCTGCAAAAAACAAAGCACAAGAAAGCAAATAAGGTAAAAAGAGGCTGGAACAAAAGTAGTTTAGCCGAAGTGAAAAACGAACCACTAATCAAACTGTTTGATTAGTGGTTCGTTTTTTTTTGTTACGGTTAACGTAAAATTTATCTGTTTTGTTCCTTCTAGCAGTTGATTGGAGGGCAAGGCGAAGACTCCTGCGGGAACAGCGGCCGCTCGCGGAAAGCGAAGCCTTGCACGGAAATCAACTGCGGTGTCACAAGCGGTTCAGCTCATGTGTCTCATTTCTTCGTCTTTCGATTACATTCTTTTAGTTACGTCTCAACTTTTTTGTTTATTCTACCATATCTTTGTCCGTCATCGGTTCATTCAATTCGTTTTTCTCTCTTCCATTTGCATCTTCTCCGCCGTTCATTTTACGTCCTTGGGGAGATTTTAGCATTTGTTGAATAACGGCATCGATTCGTTTTCTAGCATCATTTGTTTGTGTATTCAATTCACTGATATTTTCGATTTGGTCCATATGTTTCGGATTATCTGAGACGTATACATGATAATAACGAGGGACTACAGACATAGCTGTACGTTTTACCTGATCGGCTGCGTTATTCCTATTTTTAGCATCTGTTTTATAAGCAACAAGCACATCTTTATCCGTTACTAGCGTAGCGGCTTGTTTAATATTTGGGATAGCGGTGCTCAGTTTACTAATATTGTCGGCTGCTTCTTCTCGATTAAATGTTCCTATTTGGTTCATATTGGAATTTTGTTCATTTGTGTTTTTAGTGTATCGGACATATCCATAATTTGTGCCGCTATTATTATTTGGATTATAATAATGATTAGGCTCGTTTACATTAATGGCATCTGGGTTGTTTGGTGATAAATTTTCATTTTCAGCTGTATTTTTATTTTGACAGCCAATGGTTAAAATACTTGTTATCAAAGCGATTCCAAGAATAGATTTCTTCACCATTTCCACCTCCTGTAGTTAAATATCGTACGCCAGGTAAACCGGCGAACCCTCATGTGGAGCATAAAAGATCAGTAGGTATACCGATAAAACTCCTACAGGATTAGAGTGCTGCTTATACGTGAAAAATTTCATGTTAATTGATGGTTTCATCATCATAATTATGGTATGGTAAATTTTAAGAGAAGAGGTGTGAGCAATGGTCTGTATCAATAATATTTGTTATGAAGTATTAAAAGATGAGCGCGAAGCATTTAATGAAGAGGCGTTTAGAGGTCGCTTTATTGACGTGCTGAGCCGCTATGACTATATTGTGGGAGATTGGGGATACAATCAGCTTCGACTGCGAGGCTTTTTTGATGACCGAAATCAAAAGGCAACGTATGATACGAAGATTAGTACGCTTCAAGACTATTTACATGAATATTGTAATTTTGGCTGTGCGTATTTTGTCTTAAAAAAAGTCCATAAGTAAAAAAAGGCAAGCCGAAGACACTAATTGTCCTTCACGCTGCCTTTTTTTTTAGATGATTTCATATAAAAATTCGCGAAGTTCCTGACCGTCTTCACTGTTTAATTTAAATACTTCTTCAAGATAGTTTGGTTCTTCAAGGTCATCTTGTCCAATGATGGCAAAGCGTCCTCCTTGAATATCAAGAACAACTTGTTTGCCATAATAACGGTCGGTTTGGATAATAGCTAAATCAAATCGTTGATTTTCGCCCATAAAGCTGACAAAACGGGTCTTTGTAGATACGACATCGTCATATAGATAAAAGCGTTCGCTCATAGGTATACTCCTTTCATAGGTTGTATTTGTATCATATCAAATAAGGTCAAAAACAAAAATGAATTTATCAAATGGATAATGGGTCATGATAAAATAGAACAGGAACCCCGTTTGTTTATGAAAAAAGATTTATAGAGAGCTGACAACTAGGGAGGAAATAATATGTACTTTGTAGATCGTGAAAAAATAGAAGCCACGCTTGTTTTTTTTGATGAGCACGTTCGTTTGTTTGCTGAGCATTCGAGCTGGAACACAGAAATAGAGAAAAAGGCATTAGAGAGAATTGTACATCTTTTAATTGAAAACGTTTTAGATGTAGGAAATGCAATGATTGATGGATTTATTATGAGAGATCCCGGCAGTTACGACGATATTATTGACATTTTAGTTGATGAGAAAGTGGTTAAAAAAGAGGAAGAAATGCCATTAAAAGAGATCGTTCAATTGCGTAAAAGCCTTGTTCAAGAATATGTAGATGTTAATCATCAGGATATTTATCAAAAAGTGATGCAGCATAAAGACGTACTGGCAGCATTTTCAGAGCGCGTAAGGACATATCTAGAGACAGAGTTAGGGCCTGTGTCTGCTTTTCGTAACTAAAGGCAAGCAAGTTGTAGTTGTATAAAAAATAAGCTATGATTTCAAGTATGAGACTTGAAAGGAGATCACACACAACATGAAGGAATATAAAGGATATTTGATTGATTTAGATGGAACAATGTACAAAGGAACAGAGCTAATTGCCGAGGCACGTGATTTTGTTATTAAATTAAAGGAAAAAGGAATTCCTTATTTATTTGTAACAAACAACTCAACAAAAACGCCCGATAAAGTAGCTGAAAAGCTAGAGGCATTTGGCATTCCTGCAACAGAAGAGCAAGTTTTTACAACGAGTCAGGCAACAGCTAATTATTTGCATGAACGCAAAGCAAACGCTTCAGCTTATGTAATTGGTGGAGAAGGAATCCGACATGCATTGCTTGAAAAAGGATTTACCATTGAAGAGGAAGATACGGATTTTGTAGTTGTTGGTTTGGATCAGGAAATTACATATGAAAAATTGGCAAAAGCATGTTTAAACGTTCGAAACGGCGCCTTTTTTGTTTCAACGAACGGAGATATTGCGATTCCTACTGAAAGAGGCTTACTGCCTGGTAATGGATCTATCACGTCCGTTATTACGGTTTCTACTCAAACAAATCCAGTATTTATTGGTAAACCAGAAAGTATTATTATGGAGCAAGCCCTTGAAGTCATCGGTACGCCAAAAGAAGAAACAATCATGATTGGTGATTACTATGATACAGATATTTTAGCAGGGATGAATGCAGGCTTAGATACATTATTAGTCCATACAGGGGTAACAACAAGAGAGTTACTAGAAGGATATGAGAAAAAGCCAACTTATACAGTAGATTCACTAAAAGAGTGGATGGAGCGAATTTAAAAAGCTGTCAATTGACAGCTTTTTTTGTTTTTAAAACCTATTCTTGACTGGCAGCCCGATGCGCTAACCGGCTAGAAGCAGCGGCAGCAATTGCGCCTACTAAATCATCTAAGAAAGTATGGCACTCTCCAGTAGATTTATCGTTTAATCTTTCTAAAATACCCGGCTTTTGTTTATCAATATACCCGTAATTGGTAAAGCCGATTGATCCGTACACATTTACAATCGATAATGCTAAAATCTCGTCGATACCGTATAAACCTTCGTCTTTCTCAAGAATATCCAACAGAGGCGGCTCAATCACTTTTTTTTCCGTGAGGACATCTAGTTGAATACCGGTTAAAATAGCATTTTGAACTTCTCGTTTAGAAATGACGCGCTCAACATTATATAAACAGTCTTCGATTGTTAAGTTTGGGTGATACTTTTTTTGCAAGTAATAGACCAGTTCAGCAATGTCTGTAAGAGCCACGCCGCGTTCTATTAACCATTCTCTTGCTTTTTTTTCTAACTCACTTTGTGTATGTTTTTTCTCCAAGTATCATCACCTGTTTTCTATATATTTTTAAGTCTAAAGTTGTTTCATACTACTAACCCGGAGTAAATAACTATAAATGGTGTATTTCTAATCTATTCATTCTTCCGTAAATATTATGACAAGTAATGTTGTTTTCCATCATATAATTTCTTGAATGAATGAAGAGAGGGATTAAAATGATACAAACCATTTATGAGCATTACGGATTACGTCCAAATGAATTTATGCCCGTAGGTAAATTTGAAGGTTTTCAGTATCGAGATATTTTATATACAATCATTAATGTAAAACAAATGGAACAAGACGAGTTAAATGAACTATATCAAATGAGTCAATTTCTGATGGGCCAAGGTGATCGCCATGTGGCAACATTTATGCCTAATTTGAATGGTGAAATGATTACAGAAACTGAAACTGAAAAATTTATCATTTGCCGCTGTCTTGCGGAAGAGAAAAACCCCAACTTTTCACCTGGGCACGAGCTAGCTGTTTTTCATCAAAAAGGGAGACTGTTTCCTTATGAAGTGGAAAAAGCAAACCGGCTAGGGCAATGGAAGTCCATGTGGGAGAAGCGTCTCGACCAGATGGAGCAATTTTGGTATGGAAGATTACGTGCTTTGCCTAATCAAGAGATGGAAAAACGTTTTTTAGAAACTTTTCCTTATTACCTAGGATTAACGGAAAATGCTATTCAATACCTAGTAGACACGGAAATTGACGATTTGCCTCGTTCAGTTGACGCTGCGACGATTTGTCATCATCGGTTCGGGCAAAAAACATGGGGGGAAGACCACGTTTACAAGCTCCCGGCAGACTGGGTTTTCGATCACCCTAGCAGAGATATTGCTGAATATATAAGGGAACAATATTTATTAACATACGCTGTCGATGAAAGGCACATGCATCAGTTTTTAAGTGAATACGAAAAGGTAAATCCGCTTTCTTCTTTTTCATGGAGACTGTTATATGCTAGACTTCTTTTTCCCGTTCATTATTTTGAGGTCATTGAAGGGTATTACAGTGTACAAGATGAGAGGCAAAAACAAAAGTATTATGAGAAGCTGGAAGGAGTATTAGCTCATTCTTCTCACTACGAAGCTTTTCTGAAGCGCTTTTACCAGTCGGTGGGTATTTCAACGTCTCGTTATCACATTCCTGAATTAACATGGATTCATTAAAAAGCGATTACTATAGAATATGATAAAATAGAAAAATAGGTGTTGGATAATCCAAACCTGTTTTTCTATTTTGTTTTTATGCATGCAGTTTAAAAAGGATAAAGAGGTGGCGTACATATGGACAAGCCGTTTGTATTTATTACGAGAAAAATACCGAATCAATTAATCGAACCTTTAAAGGCAGTAGCGAATGTAGAAATGTGGGATAAAGAAGATGAGGCAGTCCCTCATGAGCTGCTTTGTGAAAAAGCTAAGCACGCACATGCTCTATTAACAATGCTTTCAGATCGTATTGACGGTGAATTGCTTACGCAAGCTCCTCATTTAAAGCTTGTAGCTAACTTGGCGGTCGGATTCGATAATATTGATGTAGAAGCGGCAACTGAACGAGGAATTATCGTTTCTAATACCCCCGATGTTTTATCTGATACAACAGCGGATTTAACGTTTGGTTTATTAATGAGTGTAGCTAGACGTTTAGTAGAAGCTGCTGGATATGTGAAAGAAAATCAGTGGAAAAGCTGGAGTCCATTTTTGTTAGCGGGTAGAGATATTCATCATAAAACATTAGGTATTGTTGGAATGGGGAAAATTGGAGAGACGCTTGCGAAACGTGCTACAGGTTTTGATATGGAAATTCTGTACCACAACCGAAGCCGCAACCTTCAAGCAGAACAAAAGCTCGATGCAGTTTACTGTGAGTTAAATGAGCTGCTTGAACGATCTGATTTTATTGTTTGTTTGACACCATTAACGGACGAAACCAAACATTTATTTAATGCTGAAGCATTTGAACAGATGAAAACAACTGCAATTTTTATTAATGCTTCAAGAGGAGCAGTGGTTGATGAACAAGCATTGTTACATGCGGTTCAATCCGGTGAAATTGCTGGAGCTGGCTTGGATGTATTCGATCAAGAGCCTGTTTCTGCTTCTCACCCTCTTCTTCAATTGCCTAATGTTGTAGCTCTTCCTCATATCGGCAGTGCGAGTATCGAAACGCGCACGGAAATGATTTCTTTATGCGTAAAAAACATTAAAGCAGTGCTCACAAACGAGTCTCCTATTACAATTGTAAATAAAGAAGCGTTTGCGAAAAAATCATAATAAAAAAGGCAATTTCATTTCGGTGAAATTGTCCTTTTTTTATTAAAAAACAGGAGTAGCCATGTTATGATAATAAAATGAAATATTTTAAAAATTTACATTTATCTTTATATACCAATTTTTTTAACAAGTTTACGAGAAAAGATGGCAAGTAAACCTTGTAAAAAAGAAAAATAAGGTCTATAATGTCCTCTATAAGAGAACAAATGTATACGTAGAAAGAACACAGAGGTGAGGAATATGACAAAAAGTATTTCAGTAGGATTATTAGGATTAGGAACGGTAGGAAGCGGAGTAGTCAAAATTATTGAAAATCATCAGGATAAATTAAGTCATCAAGTCGGGTGTCCTGTAGAAGTTAAAAAAGTAGTAGTTAAAGATATTGATAAGAAACGTGACGTGGAGATCAGTGAAGATAAATTAACAACGAATGTTGAAGACGTTTTACATAACGCGGAGATTGACGTTGTCATTGAAGTAATGGGTGGCGTTGAAGAAACAAGAGATTATATCTTAACAGCTCTTCGTAATAAAAAGCATGTTGTAACGGCAAACAAAGATTTAATGGCGGTTTACGGCTCAGAATTGTTAACAGTAGCTTCTGAAAATAATTGTGATTTATTTTATGAAGCAAGTGTAGCTGGCGGTATTCCAATCCTTCGTGGATTAGCAGATGGGTTAGCATCTGATCGTATTACGAAGATGATGGGAATTGTAAATGGGACAACAAACTTCATTTTAACGAAAATGACAAAAGAAGGAAGCGCCTATGATGAAGTGTTAAAAGAAGCTCAGGATTTAGGATATGCTGAAGCGGATCCAACTTCTGACGTAGGTGGTTTAGATGCTGCTCGTAAAATGGCAATCTTAGCTACATTAGGATTTTCAATGAAAATTGACTTGGATGATGTTCGTGTTCAAGGTATTACAGAAGTAACGGAAGAAGACTTGCAATATAGTAAACAACTAGGCTATACGATGAAACTGATTGGATATGCACATCGTGACGGTGACAATGTAGAAGTTAGTGTTCAACCAACTCTTTTAGCAGATACACATCCTCTTGCTTCAGTAAGCGATGAGTATAACGCTGTATATGTATACGGAGAAGCTGTTGGAGAAACTATGTTCTATGGACCGGGGGCGGGAAGCCTGCCAACGGCCACTGCTGTCGTATCCGATTTAGTAGGTGTTATGAAAAACATGCGTTTAGGTGTGAATGGTAAAAGTGCGGTAACACCTCAGTATCCGAAACAGTTAAAAGCAGAAGATGAAATGTTCTCGAAGCATTTCTTACGTATTCATGTTAAAGATCAGGTTGGAGCATTTGCAAAATTAACAACGCTATTTTCAGAGCGTGGCGTGAGCTTCGAAAAAATTATCCAACTTCCTGTGAAAGGAAGCGAATTAGCTGAGATTGTTGTAGTTACACACAAAACATCTCAAAAAGATTATGAGGAAATCCTTCAGCAGCTTCGGGATTTACCAATTGTAGAAAATGTAAAAAGCAGTTACCGCGTAGAGGGAGTTGGCACAGTATGATGTGGAAAGGTCTATTAGCTGAATATAAAGAATTTTTACCTGTAACAGAGAAAACACCTATGCTTACATTACATGAAGGAAATACGCCTTTAATTCATCTTGCTCAGTTATCAAAAGAGCTAGGCATTGATCTACATGTGAAAGTAGAAGGGTTAAATCCAACGGGATCATTTAAAGACCGCGGAATGGTAATGGCTGTAGCAAAAGCAAAAGAAGAAGGAAGCAATACGGTTATTTGTGCATCTACAGGTAACACATCCGCAGCTGCAGCAGCTTATGCATCACGCGCTGGCATGCGCTGTATCGTTGTTATTCCAAATGGAAAAATTGCGATGGGGAAATTAGCTCAAGCTGTTATGTATGGTGCAGAAATTGTAGCAATTGAAGGAAACTTTGACCAAGCACTTTCTATGGTTCGTAAGCTGAGTGAAACATCACCGGTTGCACTTGTAAACTCTGTAAACCCATACCGTATTGAAGGGCAAAAAACAGCTTCTTTCGAGATTTGTGAACAGCTTGGAAAAGCGCCTGACGTTTTAGCTATCCCAGTGGGGAATGCAGGGAATATTACAGCTTACTGGAAAGGCTTCAAAGAATACAGTGAGCGTCACCAAACGTCTCTTCCTCACATGCACGGGTTTGAAGCAGAAGGTGCGGCGGCGATCGTGCGTAATCAAGTTATCGAAAATCCAGAAACAATTGCAACGGCTATTCGAATCGGAAATCCAGCAAGCTGGGATTATGCTGTAAACGCAGCAAAAGAATCAAACGGAAAAATTGATGAAGTAACAGATGAACAAATCTTAGAAGCATATCGTACAATTGCACGCAAAGAAGGTGTATTTGCAGAGCCAGGTTCTTGCGCTTCAATAGCTGGTGTGTTTAAAGATGTAGCTTCTGGTAAAATTGCAAAAGGTTCAACGGTTGTAGCTGTACTAACAGGTAACGGATTAAAAGATCCAAACGTAGCAATCGATGCTCATAATGTAAAGCCAGTGGTTTTACCAAATGATGAAGAAAAGGTATTTGAGTATATCCAAGGTGTCGTTGCTTCATGCTAGAAAATGAGCGTTTTGTCATTACGGTCCCAGCTAGCTCTGCTAATTTAGGGCCAGGATTTGATTCCATTGGAGTGGCTTTATCTCGCTACTTAAGATTAACAGTAGAGTGTCATGAGGAATGGATTTTTATCCCTGAAACGAAAGAAGTGCAAAGTATTCCTACAGGTACAGATAACTTAATGTATGAAGTGGCACAAGACGTGGCTCGTCAATTTAACATTGATCTTCCAAGTGCGAAGGTCAATGTTTGGAGCAACATTCCATTAGCAAGGGGACTTGGAAGCAGCGCATCGGCTATCGTAGCTGGAATCGAGCTGGCCAATGTACTGTGTGATTTGCGTTTATCAAAAAGAGAAAAGCTTCGCATCAGCAGCTTAATGGAAGGGCATCCTGATAACGTCAGCCCCTCTATTTACGGCGGCATCGTTGTTGGTTACCATCATGAAAATGAAACATATATTGCTCAAATACCTGAATTTGATGTCGATATCGTGATGGCTATTCCAGAATATGAATTAAAAACAACCGATGCTCGTGATGTGCTGCCTTTCGATATTAATTATCGCCACGCAGTAGAAGCTGGGGCAATCGGGAACATGCTAGTAGCAGCCCTTTTAAATAAAGATTTACCTCTGGTAGGCGAATTTATGGAGAAAGATTTATATCACGAACCTTATCGTATGAGACTCGTGCCAGAGCTTTCTCTTGTGCGAAAAGAAGCAAAAGCTCTCGGCGCATACGGTGTGTCATTAAGCGGAGCCGGTCCGAGTGTATTATGTTTAGCACCAAAAGGAAAAGGAAAAGCGATTGCTGAACATATGTATGCTTTACTGCCGAATTGCGAAATAGATGTTTTACAAATTGATCGCAAAGGTGTATTTGTAGAAGCTGAAGTCACAACGAGTTAATAAAAAAATCCTCATTCATTTGAATGAGGATTTTTCATTCGCAAGCCCCAATAAAATGGGAGGTTGCTTTTATAATAAAATCAAAGAGATTAGAATACTTGTTCTACTTCGACTACACCAGGTACTTCTTCTAAAAGGGCACGTTCGATACCAGCTTTTAGCGTGATTGTTGAACTTGGGCAGCTTCCGCAAGCGCCTAAAAGACGTAACTTTACAATACCATCCTCTACGTCTACTAGCTCACAGTCTCCACCGTCGCGAAGTAAAAACGGACGAAGTTTTTCCAATACTTCTTGAACTTGCTCGTGCATTTCTGACATAACTATCGACTCCTTTCTTCTACTCTTATTATAAACGGTCTTTCATGAAAAATCTATCGGAGTTATACATCGTAATGTTACCTTAAAAGAAAAAGATGTGCAATGAATCAGTTTTGTGTAAAATAGTATTCATAATGAAGTAAAAGTGTGAATAATCGTACAGTTTGAATGTAAAGATTCAAGGGGGATGTGCTATGCAATCAACTGAGGTAGAAGTGTGTATTTATGGAGCTGAAATTGTTTGTGCAAGCTGCGTTAACCTGCCGTCTTCAAAAGACACCTATGATTGGCTAGAGGCAGCTATTTCTCGTAAATATCCGAATCAGCCGTTTGCTATCACGTATGTAGATATAAACGAGCCGCATACGGATCTGGAAAAAGCAGCTTTTGCCAAGCGTGTGATTGAAGAAGATTTATTCTATCCTGTAGTGGTCATTAACGGAGAAATTGTTGGGGAAGGCAACCCGAAATTAAAGCGCGTATTTGAGGAAATGGAGAAGTATGGTTTCTGCGCATCATAATGAAAAAAGCCGTTAGATTGTCAGTCATCTAACGGCTTTTATTTTATCCACTATGGTGTTTATACATCCAAAGAATACCTGATTTTAATAATCGAGCTACGCGTCCTGTAATTGGACGTTCGGCAACTAAGCCAAATCCATGCTTTTTGCCTAATGAACCAAGTATGCCTTTTAATTTAATAGTTGGCAATTCATCCGGAAGCGCTTCGCCTTTCCAGCGGTGAAGAAGTACTTGCACGATTTGTTCAGCCTGACCTTCTGCCAGCTGAGCGCTTGGTGCATGCGGTAGGCTTGCACAATCACCTAAAATGTAGACATTTTCGTCGTCAGGCAAGTTATGGTATTTCGTTAAGACGACGCGTCCTTGAGGGTCTTTTTCTACGTCTAAATCGCGTACCACTTTATTTGGCTGGATACCTGCTGTCCACACGATTGCATCGCTTTGAATGGGCTCATCATGATTATAAAGAATGTTCGGTTCTACTTTTGTAATATTAGCACTATTTACGATTTCAACACCGTTTGAAGTAAACCAAGTTTGAACGTAGTTACTTAAACGTTCTGGGAAAGCAGACAAAATTAATTTACCGCGGTCAAATAAGATGATTTTTAAATCGGGGCGGCTTTCTCTTAGCTCGCTTGCTAGTTCTACTCCGCTTAACCCAGCTCCTACAATTGAAACAGTAGCGTGGGCTGGCAAGTTGTTTAATGTCTGATAAGTTGCTCGTGAAGCATCAATGGATTGAATGCTGTATGTATGCTCAAGAGCTCCGGGAACTCCATGATATTTATCTTCGCATCCAAGTCCTACAATCAGGTCATCATAAGCGATCATTTGATCATCCACATAGACACATTTCTCTTTTAGGTCTATGCGTTTTACACAGCCGTAGCGAATCTTTAAGCGAGGGTGTTCAGGAAAAGCAACACGAACATGCTGATCAGAAATTGTTCCAGCTGCAAGTGCATAGAATTCAGTTTTTAGTGAGTGATAAGGTGCTTTGTCAATAAGCGTTACTTCTACATCGTTAGGCAATTGATTCGGAAAAAGGCGTTGCAAAACGCGCATACCACCGTATCCGCCGCCCAGTATGACAAGGTTCTTCATGTGAATTTCCCCTTTAGCTTCATGCATTTTTGTTTTCTCTCTATTATTCTTGCTTTTGAGAATAGGAGAGTACAAATTACCGTTAATAAGGATGGTTGCCAAAAAGATATGAAAGGCTATATAAGATAACATATTTTACTTAAATAATAATTTAATATAACCTCGTTTGGTTTTCTATACATAAAAGTATAACTAAATTAATAAAAAACCACAATATGTTTCAACATAATTTAAAGCTATCCCTGTAATAAAGCTTTATTTATACGTTTTTTTGAAAAAGTCTGTGAAGCTAAAAAGCGTGCGCAACATGAACGTGAATTTCCAAAGTTGACGTTGAAAATGAAAGGAGATAGGATAAACTAATAGTAGAGAGGTGAAAAACGTGATACAGCCAATTATTGAATTTTGCGTTAGTAATTTAGCCAGTGGTTCTCAAGGAGCTTTAGAAAAGCTTGAAAAAGATCCAAATCTAGATATTATTGAATACGGATGTTTAGGTTATTGCGGGAAATGTTCACAATCTTTATTTGCCTTGGTAAACGGAGAGATTGTTACAGCGGAAACACCTGAACAGTTAGTGGATAATATTTATATTCATTTAGAAGAAAACCCAATGTTTTAAACTATCCCCGCTGTCGTATCTCTTTTTATCAGGAGAGGGACATGAGGCTAATAGAATAGATGATGTAAGCACGGCTAGTCTTGCCGTGCTTTTTTATGCGATTTTGCGCAAATATCTGCGTTTTAACCATCCTCTTTGCAATCATAATGCTTCTTTAGTTTTTTAATACTCCAAAGGAGGACAAAATAAAAAACCCCTTAATCTTTATGATTAAGGAGCTAAAAAAACGGGGGATGATATTATTGTGTACAAAAGAGAATCACTTTATACTAGAGCTACATAAAAAAATAATGGGTGATAATATGAAAAAATTTCAGTTTACAAAAATGCATGCACTTGGCAACAACTATATCTACGTAAATATGTTTGAAGAACATATAGAAGAGCAAGAGTTAGCACCGCTTGCTGTAAAAGTCTCAAATGTTCATACGGGAATTGGATCGGATGGAATGATTCTTATTTGTCCATCTGAACGTGCAGATGTGAAAATGCGCGTATTTAATAATGACGGCTCGGAAGCAAAAAACTGCGGAAACGGTTTAAGATGTGTAGCTAAATATGCATATGAACATAATTTAGTAACAAGCGAAAGATTTTTTATCGAAACGCTTTCTGGAGTTGTAGAAGCAACGGTGCATCCGCAGGGAAATGAAGTTCCAGAAGTGACAATCGATATGGGAGCACCTATTTTAGCTAGAGAACAAATTCCAATGACGGGAGCAAGCCAAGACCAAGTCGTTAATGAAGAGATGGAATTTGGAAAAGAACGGTTAAAAGGGACGGCTGTATCAATGGGAAATCCTCACGTTGTCTTTTACGTAAATAATATTGAACAAGCGCCTCTTACTACATTAGGGCCTGTGGTTGAAAAAGATTCGCGTTTTCCAGAAGGAGTGAACGTTGAATTTGTCGAGGTAGTGAACGAAAGAGAGCTGAATTTTCGTGTATGGGAAAGAGGTTCGGGTATCACTCAAGCATGTGGAACCGGAGCATGTGCTGCTGTTGTTTCGTCTGTATTAAATGAGAAGACGAAAAAAGATGTTCCTACTGTCGTACACCTCGCTGGAGGAGATTTAACGATTGTTTGGCAAAATAAAGGCAATGTATTAATGACAGGTCCAGCCAATGTGATTTGTGACGGCGCGTATTATTATTAAAAAATGAAGAAGCAGACGATTTGTCGTCGCAGACATTTCGTCGTATACTAAACAAAAAAGGAGGTCTGTTTAAAAATGAGTCAGGATATCCTAACAATTACAGAAGCTGCAAGCTTTCAAATAAAAGATATGATGAAAGAACATGAAGAAGAAAATGCTTATTTACGTGTTAATGTAAATGGAGGAGGCTGTTCAGGTCTTTCTTACGGCATGGGTTTTGCTCACGAAGTAAATGAAAACGATACGCTGTTTGAACAACATGGCATTAAGATTCTTGTAGATAGCGAAAGTGCTCCAATTTTAAAAGATGTAAAAATTGATTACAAGCAATCTATGCTAGGCGGAGGGTTTACAATTGATAACCCAAACGCCATTGCAGCATGCGGCTGCGGCTCTTCTTTCCGTACAGCAAGCAACGCAGGTGCTCCTGAAGAATGCTAAATATATTTTTATCAAGAAGCTTTCTTCACCTCACCTGGTGAAGAAAGCTTTTTTAGTGAGAAATTTTTGTATGTTACATCATCTGTCAAATATGTTGACTGAATAATCAGTCTTTTTTATACTCAATAAAAAAGAGGAGATGAACGGATTTGATAGATGCGCCTCGTTACGACGCGGAACAAGTAGGAGGTTACGGAAGTTTTCGCAAAAAAAATACCCTGCCTATTCTATGGAAGGGGTTTATAAACTGGTTAAAACTTGAAAGTAGCAAAATGGAGTCTAAGGATGTAAAAAGTATTCATTTTAGTGAATCGCATTTATTTGTTCAGCATTTGCCTTTTTCCTCAGGTGAAGCCTGTCATCAAAACTCGTCCTCTGCGCCTCTTAACCATTCTGAACCTTACATTCGCTATTATGAAAATGCTAACGCATCTCTGGCTGAAAGCTACGGAGCAGTTGAAGGAGAGCATATTCTGCTGATTGAACGTATTGCCGGTCAATCAGAGGTAGTAAAATATTTAAGCAAGCTCGAAGGTTTGAAGAACTACAGGATGAGCGTAACTAGTCAAGAAGGAAACCATTCCTTTTATGAAATCTGTTTAATAAGCAGTGATGCGGAAATGATGAGTGAAATCATTCATCGAATGGTTACACCAATCCAGCAATGAAAAAAAGCAGGCGAGAGCCTGCTTTTTTTATGAGAACATTGACGTACTGTGCATAGGCTGTAAGCGAGCCTTTGGATCAATGTATGCTTTAGCGTTATTAACGGCAGTGGGACCTTCGCCAAATCCTGCCACGATGAGTTTTACTTTTCCATCATATGTGCAGACATCACCTGCTGCATAGATGCCAGGAATGTTTGTTTCTTGCTTTGAGTTAACAACAATTGCATTTTTTTCTAAATCTAAGTCCCATTCTTTAATTGGACCTAGAGAAGAAACAAATCCAAAGTTTACAATAACATCATCTACGTCTACTACTGTCTTTTCTTCACCTTTTGTGTTTTCTAACACAACTTGTGTAATACGGTCATCTCCAACAAATTCAACCGGTACATACGGTGTTTTAATATCAACTGATGAATTATGCAAGTTTTCTACGCTGTGTTCATGAGCGCGGAACTTGTCTCGGCGATGCGTTAACGTTACTTTTTCTGCGATTGGCTCTAACATAAGAGACCAGTCTACAGCAGAATCCCCGCCCCCGCATACTAATACTTTGCGGCCTTTGAATTTATTCATATCATCCACAAAATAATGAAGGTTCGTTTGCTCGAACTGTTCTGCGTTTTCTAGCTCGATTTTACGGGGCTTAAATGCACCGTTTCCAGCCGTAATAATAATTGTTTTTGAATAGTGAACTTCAGAATTAGTAGTTAATCGAAATACGCCGTCCGCTTGTTTTTCTACCTTTTCTACGGCTTGCTCTAGTGCAACTGCAGGTTTAAATTGATCCATTTGCTCTTTTAGGTTATTGACTAATTCTTGAGCACGTACTTTTGGAAAACCAGCTACGTCATAGATATATTTTTCAGGATATAAAGCAGAAAGCTGTCCACCAAGCTGTGGTAAGCTTTCAATAATTTTTACGCTCGCTTGACGCATACCGCCATAAAATGCTGTAAATAAGCCTGTAGGGCCGCCTCCGATGATGGTAATATCATATACTTGTTTATCTTCTTTCATTTATAATCACCTCTAGATTGTTCTGTGCCAATGCATATTCTACTTTATGATAGCATAGTAAATTATAAAATATCATTAAAACACGCTGGAATGTTTGAGAAACTTTCTCAACTTAAAGAGCAGTATTTGTAATCATTAACATAAACACACGTTTTGGTCAAATATAAAACTGGGTATACAGGAAAGTAATTGAAAATTAAAAAGCTTGTAAATACAAAGTGAAGGGTTGAAAAACCGATTAAAAAAGCATAAGATGTTTGTGTAAATCAAGCTAGGACTTACGCTTACATTTTTTTTAAAAAGAAAAAATGTATTTTTTTAAAAAAGAACGTGAAGTGATTCACATTGTTTTTCTTATGTGAATAATAAATGGATAGCGATGATCGTTCTTGCTCAAACTAACATAAAAAAGCAAACTAAATAAAATTGCTCTTATCATTATATTTGTAAGACATACTTGTGACTATAACTAAAAAAGGTGGATGACATTCCTATGAAAAAGCCTAAAATCGTCATTTTGGGTGCCGGGTATGGCGGCATTATGACCATTGTTAATTTACAAAAGAAGCTAGGTGCTAGTGATGCGGAAATTGTTTTGGTAAATAAAAACGATTACCATTACGAAACGACATGGCTTCATGAAGTATCAGCAGGTACAATTCATCAAGATCGCTCTCGTGTTCCTGTTAAAAATTTAATTAACACAAATAAGGTTACATTTATCAAAGACACGGTCGTAGATATTAAGTTAGATGAAAAGCGTGTTCTTCTTGAAAACAGTGAGCTAACGTACGATTATTTAGTTGTTGCTTTAGGGTATGAAGCAGAAACTTTCGGAATTAAAGGTTTAAAAGAACATGCATTTACCATTACGAGCATTAATGCAGCACGTCAAATTCGTGAGCATATTGATTATGTGTTTGCGACGTACAACAATGAAGTAGAAAAAAGAGACGAACTTCTGACCATTATTGTTGGGGGTGCTGGCTTTACCGGCATTGAATTTGTGGGAGAATTAGCAAATCGAGTCCCTCAACTTTGCAAAGAGTTTGATATTCCGCGTGAAAAAGTACGCGTTATTTGTGTAGAAGCAGCGCCTACGGCTTTGCCAGGTTTTGATCCAGAACTTGTAGAATATGCGGTAACACAACTAGAACGAAAAGGAATCGAGTTCAAGATCGGAACAGCGATTAAAGAGTGTACAGAAGAAGGAATTGTTGTATCGAAAGATGACCAAGTAGAAGAAATCAAATCAGCAACAGTTGTATGGGCTGCGGGTGTTCGAGGCAGTCATGTGATTGAAAAAGCTGGATTTGAGAACATGCGCGGACGTGTAAAAGTAAGCAATAGCTTGCTGGCACCAGGGCATGAAGATGTGTTTGTTATTGGAGATTGTTCACTAATGATTAACCCTGAAACAGAACGTCCTTATCCGCCAACAGCTCAAATTGCTATGCAGCAAGGCGGTACCTGCGCTGAAAATATTAGCCGTTTGATGAAAGGTCAAAAAGAATTAAGCGAGTTCAAACCAGATATTAAAGGAACGGTATGTTCGTTAGGGCATGATGACGCAATTGGCGTTGTATACGGTCGGAAACTATTTGGTTCAAGCGCATCTTTTATGAAAAAAGTTGTTGATAATCGCTCGCTTTTCCTTCAAGGCGGAGCAGGTCTTGTATTGAAAAAAGGAAAATTTAATTTCTTTTAAAACAAAAAGCAAAAGGTCTTTAAGCCTTTTGCTTTTTTGGTATTAACTTACTTTTCTGTGATTGACGCCTTCATTACTCTTAAGTAAACTGAGAGTATAAAGAATAACGGAGGCGAAAAGCAATGGAAATGAGTGTGCCTGTACTAATTATCTCCATCTTGTTGTTTTTTGTTTTGTTTTTTGGAATCGGTTTCTTATTGAATATGCTGCTTCGCATGTCTTGGATTATGGCCATTATTTATCCCGTGATTTTTATTTTTATTATTGATGATGTAAGAGCGGTTGATTACATTCAACATCCCGCTCACTCCTTTCAGCAGCTAGGGACAAAAGTGCTATCTTTAGCCACAGCTGACATTGCGATTTTAATGGCTGGTTTTATAGGTGCACTAGCTTCAGGCATTACCATTAAATCTTTACGAACAAGAGGGTACCAAATGTTTTAAATGTAAATTCTTCTCGCAAACGAATAATTTGTTTTTATGTTGGAAACAAATAGATTCGTGAGAGGAGTTGTGGAAATCACAATGATTGGAAAAATAGCAAAGCGATTCATTATGTGCCTACTACTGGTCGGAGCGCTGTTTACAACATATGAAGCAATTACTGGCGTCCCAATAACCACAGTCATCAAATATATGCCTTTTATAAACAGTACAGGGCATCCTCTAATGAATGAAAGGCTCTTGCCATCATTTCTAAAACCACTAAGAGCTGAAGCGGCTAGCAATGACAAAGAGCGTCTGACGATTGAAGAAGCATTTGATTGGTCGCGTTATCCAACGAAGAATGTATTGGCTACGGGTTACACAGCTGGTTACGAATCAACTGGGAAAAATCCCAATCATCCAGGGTATGGTATTACATATTCGGGCGTTAAAGTAAAACGTGACTTGTATTCAACTATCGCTGCTGATTTAACCATATTTCCAATCGGCACGATCTTGTTTATTCCGGGCTATGGCTATGGAGTGGTAGCAGATAAAGGTGGGGCTATTAAAGGCAATCATCTTGATTTATATTTTGAGACTGTTTCCGATGTGTACAACATATGGGGTAAAAAAGAATTAAACGTCTATGTAGTGAAATCAGGGGACGGCCGCTTAACTGAAGAAGAGTTAACGATGCTGAATGAAAAGAAGTCGATGCAGGTTTTTCGCCAGCAGGTAAAATAAACGAGAAACACATGAAGAACTCTTCATGTGTTTTCTTATGTTTTATGGCCATACATAATACGTTACAAAAGCAACTGCTATCCCTGTTAAGGCTCCAAAGAAAACTTCGATAGGCTTATGTCCAAGCAGCTCTTTTAGCTTCACTTGTTTTTCGTCTTCTTCATTGGTCGTCCACAGCTTTGCCTCTTTTACCGCGCGCTGAAAGTCTTCAACTAAACGATTTAAAACCGTTGCTTGCTCTCCTGCGTGTCTTCTTACTCCTTTAGCATCGAACATGACAATAATGGCAAAAATAGCGGAGAGAGCAAAAATAGGGGATTTAAGACCTTCTGCTAGCCCAATGGCAGTGGCTAAGGAAGTTACTGCTGCGGAGTGAGAGCTTGGCATACCTCCCGTACTAAAAAATAAGCTGCCGTCTATTTTCTTAGTAGCTACAAAAGAAAGGGGAATCTTAATAAATTGAGCAAAGAAAATAGCGATTAATGAACTCCAAAGTGGAAAATTTGAGAATAACTCCATTGAGACGTCCTCCCTCAACTTAAAATGTCTGAAAAGCTAAACCCATATGATGAAAAAAGCGGTAGATGAAAGTATATGTGTGAAACTAAGGTTTTTGAACTGTGATTAAAAATTGTATTTCTGCTATCATATGTATATAGATGAAAACAGTGGTGAATATGATATATATTCCACTTGCTGAATAGATTAAACAAAGCAGATGATAAATAAAAATAAAATCTCTATACGTAAAAGGGAGGAATTTTATGTTTTCGCATGTAGAAACATTTGGTGTTGATCATCAAACAGAAGCGCTCGTAATTGGGTTATTTAATCAAAACCAACAGTTTGAAGGCCTTCTAAAAGAAATTGATGAAGCTTTAGGTGGACAGCTCATTCATTTGATTAAAGAAGGGGATATACGTGTACAAGAAAAACGTATATCAACGATTCATACACTAGGAAAATTAGGAGCAAAACGTCTTTATTTTGTAGGGCTCGGACGAAAGCAAGCGTTAACTAAAAATGGGCTCAAAGAGAGCTTTGGGCTGTTATTTAAAAAGTTAAAAGAAGCGAAGATTTCAAACGCATCGGTCGCCCTTTCTACATTTGATACAGGAGCGTGGTCAGAGCAAGAAACTGCAGCTTTATTAGGAGAAGCTCAACAGCTTGCTATGTACGAGTTTGAAAACTACAAAAAGAAATCAAACGAACCTGACAAGCAGCTGGAGAAAATTCAACTGTTTTCTTCTTATAAAGACGTTGTACAATCTGCTTTGGTTGGATATACGTATGGAAAAGCAACAAACTCAGCGCGCACCCTTGTTAACTTACCAAGCAATATGCTAACGGCTACAGATTTAGCTAATTATGCAGTAGAAATGGCACATACATATGGTTTTGAATATGAAATTTTAGAAAAAGAAGAGATGGAAACATTGGGAATGGGCGCACTGTTAGCAGTTAATCAAGGTTCCGCAGAGCCTCCTAAAATGATTGTGCTGAAATATCAAGGAAAAGAAAAATGGGAGGACGTTATTGGGTTAGTAGGAAAAGGGATTACCTTTGACACAGGTGGTTACTCTATTAAATCTAAAGACGGGATTGTAGGTATGAAAACAGATATGGGCGGAGCTGCATCTGTTCTTGGTGCAATGGAAGCGATTGGAGAATTAAAACCTCATCAAAACGTAGTAGCTGTCATTCCATCAACTGACAACGTTATTAGCGCGCGTGCTTTTAAGCCAGATGACGTAATTACAGCAATGAATGGAAAGACGATAGAAGTACTGAATACAGATGCTGAAGGGCGTTTAGCGTTAGCTGATGGTATCTCCTATGCCAAACATCACGGAGCAAATTATTTAGTAGACGTGGCGACATTAACGGGTGGTGTAATTGTAGCTCTTGGTACACATACAACGGGGGCAATGACGAATGATTCTGCTTTATTGCAGAAAATAGAAAAAGCGAGCATTGAGACAGGCGAACCGATTTGGGAGCTACCTATTACAGAACGAGACAAAAAGCGTGTTCGGGGAAGTAAGGTAGCAGATTTAAATAACTCTCCTGGACGAGAGGGACACGCAATTATGGCAGGAACCTTTATTGGTGAGTTTGCAGAGCAAACACCATGGGTTCACTTGGATATTGCTGGAACTGCAACATCCGCTGCTTCTCATGAGTTAGGACCTTCAGGTGCAACAGGCGTGATGGTGCGAACACTAGCTGCAATGGTTTGTTCATTTGAAGCCAATTAATGAAAAAAGTATAGCAGGGATAGAAAGAAACGTAAAAAGAAGCATCGATGATGCTTCTTTTTTAATATGTTTACATAATGTTTTTTCTTTTTAGTAAGAAAAGATTATTTAGAAAAATCCTTATATCGTTAAGGGTGTAGAGAAGTTAAACAAACGTTTATTTAGTAAGATGATTGACTTTTTTTCTATACCTAATATAATGAACATGTTGTTTATCTCTCTAATGTTTTAATGAGATAAAGTAAAAAGAAAAATGGAGGTTTCAAAATGAATGCAGTATTAATAGCTGTGCTCGTGATGCTGATTTTGAGCTTATTGCGTATCAACGTTGTCTTTTCTTTAGCAGTCGGAGCGTTAATTGGAGGACTTGTTGGCGGTATCAGCCTCACAGATACAGTAAGTATATACACAGATGGTCTTGGAAACAGTGCTTCTGTTGCATTAAGCTATGCTTTGCTTGGAGGATTTGCAATGGCTGTTTCGCGGACAGGGCTGCCTGATGCCGTTGTTCAACTAGCGTTAAAAATAGTAGGGAAAGAAGGAGAAACGAAAAAGAAGTCACTGTCAAAAGTACTGATCTTATTGATCATCCTTATTATTTCATGTTTTTCTCAAAACGTTATTCCGGTTCACATTGCATTTATTCCGCTTTTAATTCCACCTCTATTAAAAGTATTTAATCAGTTAAAAATCGATCGCCGATTAGTCGCAACCGTTATTACGTTTGGACTGGTTACACCTTATATGTATTTGCCGGCAGGATTCGGTAAGATTTATCACGATATTTTATTTACTAACATCAAAGAAAGTGGACTAACGATTGATAAAGGAGATATTACCGCAGCGATGGCTCTGCCAGCTTTAGGAATGATAGCGGGCTTATTGTTTGCTGTTTTTATTTCATACCGCAAACCACGTCGGTATGAAGACATTGACATTGATCAAGGTGCAGAAGAGAGTACAGGTTATACAACAAGAGGCATTATTATAGCTTTGGTTGCGATTGTAGCAGCTTTAACTGTGCAGCTCTTAGTGGATTCTATGATTTTTGGAGCGCTGGCAGGAATTGTTGTACTTTACTTCAGCGGAGCTTTGAAGTGGAGTGAAGCAGATCCAGTATTAACAAACGGAATGAGAATGATGGCTTTCATTGGATTCGTTATGCTGTCAGCCTCTGGTTTTGCAAAAGTTCTTCAAGAAACTGGAGATGTAGAAGCGCTTGTAAAAGATTCTGTTGCTCTTATTGGCGGAAACCAAATGCTGGGGGCATTTCTTATGCTTGTCATCGGGCTTTTAGTCACAATGGGCATTGGTTCTTCTTTCTCTACCATTCCAATTATCGCGACGATTTTTGTTCCTCTTTGCTTAGAACTTGGTATGAGTCCAATAGCGACGATTTGTATTGTTGGTACAGCAGGAGCGCTTGGAGACGCTGGTTCACCAGCTTCCGACAGTACGCTTGGACCCACATCTGGATTAGCAGTCGATCGTCAGCATGATCATATTTGGGATACGTGTGTACCAACTTTTCTTCACTATAACATTCCACTCATTATTTTTGGATGGATTGCCTCGGTTATCTTGTAAATAGAGGTCTATAATGAAAAAAGCAGCCGATCAAAACCGGCTGCTTTTTTCATGCTTGAGAAAGAGTAGAAGCAGTGCTGTCACAAGTTCCTAATGCTTGCTCTACAGCCTGAAGAGATTGTTCAATACGTTCACGATTTGAATCTTTCTCTACTGTTTGAAGAGCTTGTTCAAGGCTTGCTTTTGCCTGATTTAATGACGTACAAGAATCCTGCACGTAACCTCTAGCGTTTTTAGACATTCTTCTTCCTCCTAACTAACCAAAAATGAGAATCAATAAGTAGTATGAGTAATTTGCAGGGAATTATGAGGAGAAATAATAAAAAGGATTAACTCTTATGAAAGGAGTTAATCCTGTCAGCCTAACTGTTTAAATTGGTTGGAATGTAGAATTTCAAGCACTTTCTTATCAAGCTCCTTAATTTTCTTTACAGCCAAATTATATTCCATTTCACGGTAATGGTGTTTGCCGCCTGGCTCTTCATCAGCTTCATCAGCTAGTTTGACTACTTTTTGAAGAGGGCGTTGTTGAATGGTTCCTTCAGGCAAATATGAGTCTGTGTGTAGTAAAATAGCTAAGGCAATTTCTTTTGCTGCCTGAGGTTCCTCACCTAAACGAATGAGTAATTTATGTGCACGTTCAGCACCTTTAATAGCGTGAATATCATTTTGACGATACTTCTCATAATCCCACTGACCATTTGTGTACCATTCGTAGTGGCCAATATCATGAAGCAGCGCTGCTTTTGTAGCTAAATCGGGGTTTACATTATGCTGGACAGATAGACGAAAAGCATGATAGGCGACGGATACAGCATGCGCAACGCCAGATCGAGTTAAATATTTTTGAGCGATAGGATGCGTGAAAATTTCTACTAGTGTAACATGTCTCATCATGTCATCCCTCCTAAAGAAAAAATATATTTCCAAATACAATATCATATTTATTTCCTAAATACAATTATCGTGTAATTTGTTTTTACATCCAAAAATGGCATATATTATAATATTCGAAACAAAACAACATGTACATCTTTTTAAAAAGAAAATAAGACTTTTTTCCTTGTGTTTTACCATTTAATATTTAACGAAACGTGACAGCAGTTAAATTGGTTATCGGGATGAATAAACGTAATTTTAATATAGTCTGGCGTATAAAAAACATCAATTTTTGCCTTAACGCCCGTTGAAAGAATGAGTCTTTTTACTTCACTCATTTTAGATTCTTGAGCAGCAGCTTTTATTTTTTTTATTAAAGCTGGCGAAGTATTAGCTCTTTGAATAAATATGGTGGCGCTTTGCATGGTAGAGGGAATCACTTTAAGAGATTGCTGGAAAGTCGCTATGTCCGCCTCAGGTAAGCTAGGTACCCTGTATGTATAAGGGTGAGGCATGTAGTACGATGGCCAATAGTAAGACAAGGGAGCAAATGGTTTCATATAAGAATCCTCCTAAAAAACGGATTTTTATTATGTATATGTAGAGGGTTCGTATATGTTGTAGCAAAACCGTTATTGTATACTAGATACAAAGGGAGGTATGGATATGAAAACAAAAGATACGCTGTTAGAAGCATTAGGAATTGAGATTATTAGCGCAAGTGAACAGAGAGTGGAAGCGACGATGCCTGTTGATGAGCGAACGCGTCAGCCATTCGGGCTTTTGCACGGAGGAGCATCGGTGGCGTTAGCCGAAACTGTGGCTAGTCTAGGTGCTATTAAAAGTGTAGATATTGAAAAAGAAATCTGCGTGGGTTTAGAGATTAATGCCAATCATATCAAAGGGAAAAAAGACGGAATCGTTACAGCTATAGGCGTTCCTTTACATAAAGGAAAAAAAACAGCGGTTTGGGAAGTGAAAATTCAAGATGAAGAAGAGAATTTAATCTGTATATCCCGATGCACGCTTGCTATTCTGCCTAAAGCTTAAATATAAGAAAGGCTTAGTCTAAAAAGGTGTGAGGTATGCTTTTGGAGTCGGGAGGGAGCTGCCTCACACACTGAAGTGAGAGCTTAAAGAGAATTGGGAAGAGCGGATACATAAAAAAGTGAAAAAATAGGTAAAAAAAAGAAGCGAAATTATGTCTATTCGTGACAGTTACCCTGCGCATAGAGACATGCTCTAGAATATAGTAGTAGTAAAGTATTCTTTTTATTCAGCAACTAGAATATTCATAATATTAAAAATAAGAACAGAAAATAGACCTTCCGATTGTTCAATCGTGCTATAATAGCATTAATATAGTAGGGCGGTTTATTTTACAAAGGGGTGATAATATTGGATAAGAACTCTCAGTATTTATTCATTGATTTTGAATTTACAATGCCAGAGTATAAAGGTTTTCCAAAAGGCTTTTTTCCGGAAATCATTGAAGTTGGTTTGGTGTTTGTTAAAAATCAAGAAATCATTGATCGTTTCTCCTCTTACGTACAGCCTACACACTTTACAAAATTAACTGAGCGCTGTAAATCATTTCTCCATATCGAACAAAATCAAGTAAATGAAGGAATTACGCTAGAGCAGCTTGTACAGCGACTGGGCATGTATAAAAACAGCACGATTATTACATGGGGGAACATGGATATGAAAGTATTAAGGCAGTGCTGTCAAAAAAATAAGGTGCCGTTTCCTTTTACAGGTAAAGAAATTGATCTTTCGATGGAGTATAAGCGCTTTTTTGGAGATCAAAATCAAACCGGCCTTTGGAAAGCTGTGCAAGAGTATGGTAAAGAAGGAACTGGAAAGCACCACTGCGCGCTTGATGATGCGATGACTACACTCAACATCTTTAAGCTTGTAGAAAAAGATAAGAGGTACCTTCAAAAGCCGGAGCCAACGACCATAGGAGATCGAATCGATTTTTCAAAAGTATTAAATAAATTTGCATTATAAAAGCCAAATCACTTCTATGTGAATTTGGCTTTTTGCTTAATGAATACCGTACTCTTTTTTTAACTCTTCTAAACAGGAAATACTTGCTTGAGCAAAAGCGCTATCTTTGCCTTGTTGTTCAGCTATCTTTAATTCAAGGGCTTTTTTTAGTGAATGCTTATAATCAGGAACGCTGTCTTCATAGAGATGAACCATTTTTTGAGGAATGTTTGCCTGCTCTCGAAACGCAAGTGCTTTTCGCTCGTGAAAAAAAGGTACGTCCACTTGTCCAGGATTATGTAAGTCACCTTGTTCTGGGTGCTTCAACACAGCTTGAATTCGTACAACATAATGCAGATCTCGAACTTGTGTAATTTCACCGATGTATTTCCCGGTTTTATAAAGTGCCGTAACGGTTTGACCAATTGTAAATGTCATATTGCCAGATCTCCTTTAAGTAAAGTGTTTATTATAAACAGTATAAATCAAAACCCACTACCGTTTCTATGAAAGGATGTTGTACATGATGAATTTAATGTTTTTGCTTTATTTTCCGGAAGATAAAACAGAATATATTCCTGCTTTTGCTACAATGGCGATTTTTGTACTAGCAGCAGTTGCAGTCTGGCGGTTCATCATCAAGGTGTCTAAAAAAGAAGAAGAAAAAACGAAGGAATTAGAAGCAAAGCTGAAAGAACAAGAAAATAAGAAGTCACTCTAATGAAATGCAAATAAAATGTAAGCGTTTAAAATGATATGTTGCTGGACAATCTATGGAAAGACATCTAAAACTTTCGCTAGTGCATATGCGATTGGAGGGCAACATGAAAAAACTACTACTCATTGGAACCGTACCTTTTTTCTTGTTAACGGGGTGTATGGAAAAAGAAATATCCAATAAAGAAGTCAAAGTCTATAACGCAGATGGAGATAGCATCGGTACAGTAAAGTTGAAAGAGCAGGCTGATGGAATTGAGTTTACTTACGATTTAAGCGGACTTCCACCTGGGGAACACGGCGTACATATTCATGAAATGGGAATTTGCAAAGCTCCTAACTTTAAAAGTGCAGGAAATCACCTTGATCCTGATAAAAAGAAACACGGACTGTTAAATCCAAAAGGACCGCATTTAGGCGATATGAAAAATATTGTGGTAGAAGACGATCAGACGTATAAAGGAACGGATATGGTTCCTCAAGTCACGTTAAAAGAAGGAAAGACATCTCTCGTTAAGCGTATGGATGGTTCCTCCCTTGTTATTACCGAACAAGGTGATGACGGAATGACAGAGCCATCAGGTAATTCTGGAAAGCGAATCGCGTGTGGAATTATTTCAAAAAAACATTAAAAACAGCGTTCTTTCGTGAGAAAGAACGCTGTTTTTTACGTTAAAGCTATTTTTAAGCGATTTAATCCTTCTTGAAGTTGTTCATGTGAACAGCCAATGTTCAAGCGGATAAAACCTTTTCCATATGTGGAGCTGTATTTTTCGCCTTTTTCTACGGCGATTTTGCCTTTTTTTAATAAGCGTTCATGTAATTCTTCTTCAGATAAGTGCAGCTTGTTGCAGTCAATCCATAGTAAATAAGTTCCTTCTGGCTGAACCACTCGCAGTTCAGGCAAGTTTTCACTTATAAAATGCGTCACGAGATCTACATTTTTCTTCAGGTACACAAGCAGTGCTTCTAGCCATTCTCCACCTTCGCTGTAAGCTGCTTCTAATCCAATGATTCCAAATGTGTTTAAATTAGAAAACCCTTGCTTTTGCTGCTGCTGAACATACTGTGTGCGCAGTTTCTCATTTGGAATAATAACAGCTGAAGCCTGAAGTCCCGGTATATTAAATGTTTTGCTAGGGGCTATACACGTAATGGTTCGATTGGCTGCATCTTCACTCACCATGCTGATGGGAATATGTTTATAAGGCTGGTAAATTAGATCAGAATGGATTTCATCTGAAACAATTAATACATTGTATTTTTCACAAAGATCAGCAAGTTTCTTCAGTTCTTCTTTTGTCCACACGCGTCCTACTGGATTATGAGGGCTGCAAAGAATCATTAATTTTACGCCTTCTGCAAATTTTTTCTCTAAATCTGCAAAATCAATTTCGTATTTATCGCCTGCAAGTTTCAACGGATTTTCAATAACTTCTCGATCATTTACCTTTATCATGTTAAAAAATGGAGTATAGACGGGAGGCTGAATTAAAATTGAATCTCTGGGTTCCGTAAATGCTTGAATAGCCATACTCAGGGCAAACACAACTCCTGGACTGTATGTAATCCATTCATGATCAATGGTCCACTGATGCTTTTTTTCTACCCAAGATGATAAAGCATTCGCCGTAGATTCAGTAGGGGAAGTGTAGCCGAAAATACCGTGTTTGACACGCTCATTAATGGTTTGAAGAACATTAGGCGGCGCTTGGAAATCCATATCAGCTACCCAAAAAGGCAGAACATCTTTTGCTCCAAAAACAAGATCAGTTTTGTCCCACTTTACGGACTGCGTACCTGTACGGTTAATTAATTGATCAAAAGAATAAGTAGACAATAAAAGTACCCCCTTTTTAATACAATAGTTTGATTATTTTTAATACGTTTGTCAACGAAGTTAACTCGTGAAGTTAATAAAGAAAGTGGAAAATTGTTGAAGCACCACTAATAAATTTTTTATTAAAGTTAGCGCTTCTTGTGACATATACGAACTCGCCCCATCATTATTGAGACAGGGCTTGTTCATCGTACAAGAAATCGACCATATGAGACTGCACAATGTCGGGACACTCTTCTGGTAAAAGGTGTCCAATTTCCTTTAAAGAGATAAAGGTAGAGTCTGTTAAATCATCTTTTAACTTACGTCCGAGATGTAAAGGGACAACTCGGTCTTCTTCTCCCCAAATGAGTAAACTTGGTTTTTTTATGTGCTGCAAATCCTTTGAGGATAGGTCTCCTTCTCGATCACGAATCATTCTTGTTAAAGCCATAAACGTACGGTCATCCAAAAATGGTTCAGTATAGCCATCAATCATTTCTTCGTCGATTAACTGATGATCAAATACGACATTTTGCAAGTTGCCTAATACACCTTTGCGAGACAGCCACGTTTTTACCCACAGATAAAAGAATGGAACATAAGAAGACATGACCAACCCATAATGTGAAGGGCCTAAATAAGCTGAGCTGCACAGAAGAACAAGTTTTGATACGCAAGAAGGCTTTAATTTTGCTACGTTTAAACAAACCTGTCCTCCCATTGAGTGTCCCGATAGTACAACATCTTTCAAGTTTAAATATTCAATCAACTCGATGACAATTTTGGCTAAGTTTTTATACGAGTATTGAAAGGTTAACGATTTTTCACTTCGCCCAAATGGCGGAAGATCCAGCGTAATGATAGAAAACGTATCTTCAAATAAAGGAATTAAACGCCGAAAGCTAAAACTGGATGATAAAAAGCCGTGAATAAATACAATAGCTGGTTTATCAGGGTGATAGTTATGACATTCGTAGTAAACATTGACTCCATTAAAAGTACGCTGGTGGCAAGTAATTTTAGATTCAGTCAATTTGTTTCACTCCATCTTTTTCTTTCTAGTCTGTCCTAATTTCCAGCAATCTATAAAATGAAACTCAATTACCGGTATAGATTTCACATTAAAGATATGTTTAAATTTGATATAATGGAAAAAGTGAAAAAATTTAATCGGTGTAGGAGGGGAACGCGGTGTTCTTAGAAGAAAAAGAGTTAGAAATTTTAGAAATTCTAGAAAAAAATAGCCGTATTTCAATAGATAGTATTTCAAAAATGGTGGATTTAACGTTTGACGAAACCTCTAATATTGTTAAAAAGCTAGAGAGAGAAAAAGTAATTGTGCAATATTCAGCTGATATTAACTGGAGACGAGTAGATGGACATGAGGGCGTCACCGCTATGATAGATGTAAAAGTTGCACCAAAGCGAGGAGTAGGCTTTGATGAGATTGCGGAGCGCATCTATCGTTTTCAAGAAGTGAAATCCGTGTACCTAATGTCAGGAGCATATGATTTGTCTGTTATTATTGAAGAAAAATCAATGTCTGAAGTAGCATTTTTTGTTTCTGAAAAGCTTTCTACGCTAGACTCTGTTTTATCTACGACGACTCACTTTATCATGAAAAAATACAAGCACGATGGTACCATCTACGACCAAGGCGATGAAGATCGCAGAATCGTGGTGTCTCCGTAATGAAAGAGCGCTTGTCAACAACTGTACAACAGCTGAAACCTTCAGGTATTCGCCGCTTTTTTGATTTAGCAGCAAGTATGGATAACGTCATTTCTCTTGGAGTAGGTGAACCTGATTTTGTCACATCTTGGGCTGTTCGAGAAGCGAGTATTTTATCGTTGGAAAGAGGGTATACCTCTTATACGGCAAATGCGGGGCTTTTAGAGCTCCGCTTTGAAATTATGAAGTATATGAAAAGAAATTTTAACGTCTCGTATGATTATAAAGATGATATTATCGTGACCGTTGGAGGAAGTCAGGCTTTAGACATTACAATGAGGGCTTTGATTAACCCTGAAGATGAGATTATTGTCGTGGAGCCAAACTTTGTGTCTTACAGCCCGTTAATTTCACTAGCAGGAGGAGTTCCTGTGGCAATTGAAACAACGGCAGAAACAGAGTTTAAACTGCAGCCTAGACAGATTGAAGAAGTCATTACAAGCAACACGAAAGCTCTTCTTTTATGCTCTCCTAATAATCCAACAGGAAGTTCACTATCTAAAGAAGAGCTGCAGGCTATTGCGGATATTGTAATCAAGCATGACTTGCTTGTTATCACGGATGAAATATATGCAGAATTAACATATGATGAAGAATTTACATCTATTGCTTCTTTAGAAGGAATGAAAGAACGAACTATTATTATTTCTGGCTTTTCTAAAGGGTTTGCTATGACTGGATGGCGTCTTGGGTACATATGTGCACCAACTGAGATTGCGAAAGCAATGCTGAAAATTCATCAGTATACAATGATGTGTGCGCCTACCATGGCACAATATGGAGCAATTGAAGCACTACAAAACGGGCAGCATGACGTAGAAGAGATGAGAAAAAGCTATCGCAGAAGACGGAACTACATGGTGAAGTCATTAAATCAAATTGGTCTGGAATGCCATTCTCCCGGAGGAGCGTTTTATGTGTTCCCCTCTGTCAAGAAAACGGGATTGTCATCGGAAGAATTCGCTGAGCAGCTTTTGCTTGAAGAGCGAGTAGCTGTGGTGCCAGGCAATGTATTTGGAAAAGGCGGAGAGGGACATATTCGCTGTTCATACGCCTCTTCAATGGAATCATTAGAAGAATCCATAAAACGGATTAGCCGTTTTGTTGAAAATAAGTTATAATAAAAATAAGATATTATGTCATATCGTATAGACGGTTTGATATAATATCTTTTTTGCTATGATGAAATGTAGTGTTAGTTTATATTTGTGACGAAATTGGTAAATAATAAATATAGTATAACTACTTTTTGATTCAATCTATGAACTGTGCTATAATTTTAAATTGGCTATAGTGATGAAAATAATAAGGTATCTAGGAGTGTTTATATGTCAAAATTTGAAATCGGTACTGTTACAAAAGGTAAAGTAACAGGAATTCAACCATACGGTGCATTCGTTGCATTAAATGAAGAAACTCAAGGATTAGTTCATATCTCAGAAGTAAAACATGGCTTCGTTAAAGATATTAACGAACATTTATCAGTAGGAGACGAAGTAAACGTTAAAGTTTTATCTGTTGATGAGTCAACTGGTAAAATTGGTTTATCTATTCGTGCAACTGAGCCAGCTCCAGAAA
The DNA here is from genome assembly GCF_055710015.1 of Priestia sp. VA7. Lineage (NCBI taxonomy): Bacteria > Bacillati > Bacillota > Bacilli > Caryophanales > Bacillaceae > Priestia > Priestia sp. VA7. The sequence continues at coordinate 22,258 of NZ_JBVQPN010000005.1, read as the reverse complement.
AAACTGAAGCTTCTGCACCTAAAAAACCTGCTAAAAAGCGTCAAGGTCAAGCAACAGTTCATACTGAATCTACTCAAGGATTCAACACATTAAAAGAAAAATTAGAAGAGTGGATTGAGCAATCAAACCGCGAAGATCTAATTAAGAAATAAGAAAAAAAGAAGGATAGCTGAGCTATCCTTCTTTTTTAATGTTCCGTTCTAGGTGCTGTACGCTCTACTTCAGCAGAAGGTTTAAATAATAGACCTAGGTTAATCAGTCCTGCGATTCCAACCAATCCATAAATAATGCGGGAGAAAGCAGATGTTTGACCGCCGAAGATTGCTGCTACTAAATCAAATTGAAAAAAGCCAATAAGTCCCCAGTTAATTGCTCCAATAATCGTTAATACGAGCGCAATACGTTGAATACCACTCATGATGAACCCTCCTTGTTTTGTAGTTCACTTATTAGCCTGCTTTTTTTAGAGGGAAATATGCATATTTGCTTTTGGAAGATACAGACAAATAAACGTTCATTTGGGCGGGGTGAGCATCTAGCCAACAGGGAATAATCTTTAGGAAGTCAATTTTCTTTACAATCAAAAAGTTGTTCTTCATAATGATGCATGTAATCAAGCTCGTAAGGAGGAGTTTATAGTGAACAATTTTACATTTTATAACCCTACAAAATTAATTTTTGGTAAAGGTCAATTAGAGCAATTAAAAACAGAAGCAAGTCGCTTTGGTAAAAAGATATTATTAGTATACGGCGGAGGAAGCGTAAAACGCAGCGGTTTATACGATCAAGTAATGGATGTACTGAATGACATGAATGCAGAGGTACATGAGTTAGCGGGAGTAGAGCCGAATCCTCGTCTGACAACTGTTCGAAAAGGAATCGATATTTGTAAAGAAAACGGTATTGAATTTTTACTTGCAGTAGGTGGAGGAAGCGTAATCGATTGTACAAAAGCAATCGCAGCAGGCGCAAAATATGATGGAGACGTATGGGACATCATTAACCGCGACGTATTCGCAGCTGAAGCTCTTCCATTTGGAACAGTGCTAACATTAGCGGCAACAGGTTCAGAAATGAATGCTGGTTCTGTTATTACAAATTGGGAAACACAAGAAAAATACGGCTGGGGCAGCCCGGCAACATTCCCTCAATTCTCTATTTTAGATCCCGTTAATACATTTACTGTACCAAAAAATCAAACAGTTTATGGCATGGTCGACATGATGAGCCACGTATTTGAACAGTATTTCCATGCTGCAACAAATACGCCGCTTCAAGATCGCATGTGTGAAGGAGTACTGCAAACGGTTATTGAAACGGGACCAAAATTATTAAACGACTTAGAGAACTACGAGTTACGTGAAACGATTTTATACAATGGGACAATCGCATTAAACGGTATGTTACAAATGGGACACCAAGGCGATTGGGCTACTCATAATATTGAGCATGCGGTATCAGCTGTATATGACATTCCTCATGCGGGTGGACTCGCAATTTTATTCCCGAACTGGATGAAACACGTAATGGATGAGAACGTAGATCGCTTCAAGCAAGTAGCTGTACGCGTATTTAACGTAGATACGGAAGGCAAGACGGATAAAGAAGTAGCACTTGAAGGTGTTGATAAGCTTCGTGAATTCTGGTCAAGCCTAGGTGCACCAACTCGCTTAGCAGATTATAATATTGGTGAAGACAAATTAGATCTTATGGCTGATCGTGCGATGGCTAAAGGTGAATTTGGTAAATTTAAAAAATTAAACAAAGAAGATGTACTAGCAATCCTACGCGCTTCTTTATAAGATTTTCGATAAAAAACGCCGTGCAAACCGCACGGCGTTTTTTTCTATTCATGATGGGTAAGCTTTTTCTGCTGTTTGGTTTTCAAATCATCCCGAACGGTTTTATCAGAAAGGGGAACTCTGCTGTAATAAGCCGCTCTTCCTAGTAAATGTCCAGCAATAGGAGAGGTGATAAACACAAAGACAATCGCTAAAATTAACCGTGCACTAATATGGCCAGTGTCAATCCAAAAGTAGAGTAAGCAGCCCACTAATATAAATAGGACGCCTAAGGTAGCACTTTTGGAGGCAGCGTGACTTCTTGTATACGTATCAGGCAAGCGAATAAGCCCAATCATGGTCACAACTGTCAGAAGAGACCCTATTAGTACCAAAGCTCCTACAATGATTTCACTGATCACGTTCATATTCAATCACTTCTCCTTTCTCTAAAAACTTAGAAAAAGCAACGGTACCTACAAAGGCTATGATGCCTAGCAGTAAAATGACTTCGAAAAAAGCCTGGGTTCGAAAGATAATCGAGATGATGGCCGTGATAGCAATGATGTTAATTCCAATAGCATCAAGGGCCATTGCTCGATCAGCGGTTGACGGACCTTTTACCACTCGGTAAACAAACCCAATAGTTGAAGCAGAAATGAGAATGAGCGAAACGTTTAAAAAAATATCGAGCATTTAACGACTCACCTCCATAATAGCTTTTTCGAATGTTTGCTGAATATCTGTAATAATGTCATCAATATCGTCTGTATTGATTGCATGAATATAGATAGTAGAATTATCATCTGATACATCCATTACCAGTGTGCCTGGCGTTAGCGTAATTAAAAGAGAAAGAATGGTAATTTCCCATTCACTCTCCAGACGGGTTGGCATTGCAAAGATGGCTGGCTGAATATTTAATTTAGGGCGCAATACGTCTTTAGTAACTGCAATATTGGCTTTGAATAATTCTCGTATGAAAATAAACAGCAGCTTAATGATCGCATACACTTTATGCAAGTAAAAACGTCTGTGAAAAAAACGGCGGAAAACAAACAGCAGTACCGCTCCCCAGAAAAATCCTATAATAAAAGAAGGTAGTGTCCAAATCCCTCTCAAAAACATCCATGTGAATGCAATGATTACGTTTAATAATAGTTGAAATGACATGCAGATCTACTCCTTTAACACCGATTGGATATAAATTGAAGGATCCATAAGCGTTTGAGCGGCTGTCGACACATAAGGAATAACAGCTTCTGCACCTAGTCCTAAAAAGACAGAAACAGCAAGTAAGATAGCGGATGGGTATAGAATACCTTTAAGAGATACTTTTTTATGCTCAGAAGAAAGCGTAGGTTCACCCCAGAAGCAGCTCATGAAAATCTTAATGGCAGAATATAAAACGAGCAGGCTTGAAGCTAGTAAAACTCCTACAAACGTGTAGCTCTCTGATTCTAAACCGCCTTGAACTAAAAGGAATTTTCCAATAAAGCCGCTTAGGGGAGGAATTCCTGCCAACGAAATAGTAGCGATAAAAAACATCCAGCCAAGCAGCGGATAGTCTTTAATTAACCCGCCCATTTTCTTTAATTTTGTTGTTCCAGTTATTCGAATGATGCTTCCAGCAAGAAGGAAGAGAGCTGCTTTAATAATCATGTCGTGAATTAAATAATAGATGGCTCCTTCAAAACCTGCTTTTGTTGTTAAAGTTACACCGTAGACAATGACTCCGACAGCAATAATAATGTTATAAATTAAAATTTTATTCACATCTGAATAAGCAATGGCGCCTACTGCACCAACAACGATAGTCAAAAGCGCAACGTAACCGATAATTTGATGAGTGAATTCAGGATGGTGATAAAACAGTAAAGTGAAAGTCCTGAAAATAGAGTAAACTCCTACTTTTGTTAGCAACGCACCAAATAATCCGATAATAACGGGTGGAGGTGCACTGTACGAACCTGGAAGCCAGAAATACATTGGAAATAAAGCTGCTTTTAATGCAAATACAATAAATAAAAGCATGCCAATGGTTGTTAAAATTCCCGGCTGGTTAGCCTCTGCAATTCGTTGCGAAAGGTCTGCCATGTTGAGAGTTCCTGTTACGGCGTACAAATAAGCAACAGCAATTACAAACAAAGCGGATGAAATGACATTGACTAAAATATACTTAAGAGACTCTCGAAGCTGTGCTTTTGTACCCCCAATTACAATAAGAGCGTATGAAGACATAAGCATGACTTCAAAAAAGACAAATAAGTTAAAGATATCACCTGTCAAGAAGGCGCCAAATACGCCTACTAATAAAAACTGCACAAATGAATAAAAGTAAAAGCGTTCACGTCTCTCGCCAATTGTATGAAAAGCAAAAAGAACGCAGCATAGTGTTACGATACTAGCAGTAAGTACGAGAAGGGAAGCGAACATGTCCGCTACTAGAATAATTCCAAAAGGAGGTTTCCAGTTCCCTAGCTCGTGAGTTAAAACTCCTTTTGATTGAACCAACTGTACTAAATAGGCAGCAAAAGCAGTGGTGGTGATTAATGATAAAACACTGATTATCCTTTGAAGTTTAATATTGTCTTTGAAAAAAATGAGCACAACACCTACAACAAACGGGATAAGCAGTGGGATGATTACAAAATTACTCGTCATGTTCATTTCCCCTTAACTTGTCCATATCGTCTGTTCCGAGTTCTTGGTAAGCCCTGTACGCTAGTACAAGGAAAAAAGAAGTGACGCCAAAGCTTATGACAATGGCAGTTAAAATTAGAGCTTGAGGTAAAGGATCTGTATAAGAAGAAGCCTTTTCTCCCAGAAGGGGAACACTCCCCCCTTTTAATCCGCCCATCGTTAAAATTAACAAGTGAACACCGTGGCTTAATAAGCCTGTTCCAATAATAATTCGCAGTAAACTGCGGGATAACATGAGATATACAGCGGCAGTGAATAGAATCCCTGCCACTATGGACATTAATATTTCCACTATTCACTCTCTCCAATCGTTTGAATAATGGTCATCGTAACACCAACAACTACTAGATATACACCTAGATCAAACAGTACAACGGTAGCTAAAGATGTTTTCCCGAGAAGGGGAAGGTTAAAGTAGCTATATGTGTGAGTTAGAAATGGGACTTTGAAAATAAATGACCCAAGCCCGGTTAAAATAGCTAGCAGCAGTCCGGAAGCCGCGACCTTCTTATAATCAAATGGGATGACTTTCGATACGGTTTTTATATCGAAAGCCAGCAGTAGTAATACAAGAGCTGCTGAGGTAGTAAGTCCTCCAACAAACCCTCCCCCCGGTGTATAATGACCTGCAAAGAAAAGATGAATGGCAAAAATGATAATAATAAACGTGACTACTTTCGTTGTGGTTTGTAGTATCAAATCATTTTTTTTCACTCTTCTTCCTCCTTTGTTAACCGAAGACGAATCATGCCATAGATAGCAAGAGCTGCTATACAAAGTACGGTAATTTCAAATAATGTATCAAATCCGCGGAAGTCAACAAGGATTACGTTCACCATGTTTTCGCCGCCTGCTTTTTCATAGCTGTTTTCAATAAAGTAATGTGAAATCGATTCAAATAGTTTCGTACTGTTTGCTGATATGCCAAGCAGTGTAACAGTCGTTCCGACAAGAAGAGCAACCAGTAAGTTTGGCAGCTGAAACTTCACCCTTACTTTTCGCTTCCGAAACTCGGGCAAGTAGTAGAAACATAGTAAAAATAGGGATACGGATACAGTTTCAATCACTAATTGAGTCAAAGCTAAGTCAGGAGCTCGGAATAATACGAAAAATAAAGAGAGCGTATACCCGACAACTCCTAGAGAAATAATGGCTGTGAGGCGTGATTTTGCTAATAAAGTTGTAATAGTAGCTGCAACCATTACGACTGCTAATATGGCCTCATAAACGCCTATAGAAGCAGTATCTTTTAAATCAATCGCAAAGGCATTCTGAGAAAAGAGCGTCACGAGAAGTAAAATGCCTATGAAAGTAAAAATGATTAAAAGATAGTCTCTAATAAATCCTGTCATTAATGTTTTCATGATACGTGTTGACCCTTTTTCCATCCCTTTAATTCCATAATTATAGCCGTTATTAAGCGTTAAAGAAGAAGGGAATCGTGGGTAGATTTTTAACCACTTTTGAATCGTCATAAATAACAAAACACCAAATATGATGACCCCTAGCGTCATAAATAATTCTGGCGTAAAGCCGTGCCAAAATTTAATATGCACTTGATATTCTTTACCTTCAGCTAGCAGGCTAGGTGCGATAGAGGCCATTGTTGGCTCAATAAGGGTTGATTCTAATAAGTTAGGAGCAAAGCCGAAAATAATAACCAGTGATGCTAAAATAACAGGTGAAATAAGCATGCCTACTGGTGCTTCATGCGGCTTCTTCTCTAGTTTTTCGGGCTGGTATTTGCCTGTAAAGGTTTTAAAGACAAAAATCATACTATAGACGAAAGTGAAAATACTTCCTAACCAAGCGATGACAGGCAGCAAAATTCCCCACGTCTGCATGCTATACATATCCATTTTTGTCACGTTTACCATACCTGTAAAAAACATCTCTTTACTTAAGAATCCATTAAAAGGAGGAAGACCCGCCATTGAAAATCCCCCGATGATAGCAATGGTAAATGTCACAGGCATGAAGCTCATTAACCCGCCTAACTTTCTAATGTCACGCGTGCCTGTTTCATGATCGACAATCCCTACTACCATAAACAAACTGCCTTTGAAGGTAGCGTGGTTAATCAAATGGAAAACCGCTGCAGTAAGAGCTACTAAGTAGATATTATCGTCTAAAAAATCATAGTGAAGAGCTGCGCTACCTACTCCTATAAGTGACATAATCATCCCGAGCTGACTAATGGTTGAAAAAGCTAAAATCCCTTTCAGATCTTGCTGCTTTACTGCTGAAAATGAGCCCCAAAACAGTGTAATTAGTCCTGTAATTGAAATAGCAAAAAACCAAGTGGCGCTTATAGCAAAAACAGGGCTGAGTCTTGCTAAAAGATAAATTCCCGCTTTTACCATTGTGGCTGAATGAAGGTATGCACTCACTGGGGTTGGAGCTTCCATTGCATCTGGCAGCCAAATATGAAAAGGAAACTGAGCAGATTTTGTAAAGGCCCCTAATAAAATGAGGACTAGAGCTGGAATGAATAGATGACTTGATGTGACTACATCTACGTTTGAGATAATTTCGCGTATGCTGAAAGTACCTGTCATGACGTATAAAAGCATAATTCCTGCTAATAGGGAAAGTCCTCCGAATACGGTAATAAGCATAGATTTTAAGGCTCCGTATTGAGATTTCTCCCGTTTGTACCAATAACCAATCAATAAAAAAGATGAAAGGCTTGTTAATTCCCAAAAGCTATACAGGCTCATTAGATTGTCTGATAATACAACTCCTAGCATAGACCCCATAAAAAGAAGCAAATAGACATAAAACGAATGCAGCGCTTCTTTTGTCTTAGAAAGATAATAAATGGAGTAAAGAATAACAAGTGTCCCAATTCCGGTGATTAACAGAGAGAATAGAAGACCGAGTCCATCCACGTAAGCATCAAAGTTAATACCCAGACTAGGTATCCATTTCATTGAATGTAGGTAGTTTTCCCCTTTAGAAACACCACTGATATATTGTGTGAAATAAATGAACAACACAAGTGGAAGAGGCAAAACGAACCACCCTGTATGAATACGCTGGAATTTCCTATACAGAAGCGGGACAAAAAAGGCTAATAAAAAAGGCGATAAAATCACCAAGTGCAACCACGACAAAAGACAAACCTCCTTGTGATATTCAATTCTGTAACCGATTATATAATAATTTAATTATGCATGCATCCATGCTAATTCTTAGTATCAGCAGAATTTTCAAGGCTTATTAAATAAATAGAAACTCGTCACAAAATCCATAAAAAAAACATAAAAAAATTTTTTTCGACGTATAAAAATCATGCGAAATTGTCACTCTAAGAGTGAGGTGATGGAAATGTATAGGAAACAAATAGCCATCAGTTTTCTCATTTTTACTGCACTATGTATGAGTGGATTTGTGCTAAATAATCACTTGGAAATGAAAGAAGAAAACAGGATGCTGCTCACTTCTAAAAACGAAGCTGGAAATTCCATATCAATAGACTCTTCCCTTTTAAAAGCCTCTTATAAACCGAGACAATATGTGAAGATAGGTGAAATGAACTATATTGCACCACCCAATAAGCAAATAAAAAACGATTGAAGACCACTCCTTAGTCGTTTTTTATTTGCTTATTATTTGCGTAATCGTGCATGAATTACGTCCTGTAATCAAAGAACATTAGTTGACTTCACAACTGAATTTATCGTTAAATAAAAGGGTACATACAATGATTGCAGTTTCAACAAACTATAATGATTGTGTCAAATTGTAAGTGGATTCACTTGAATTCAGCTAACAGTTTCGATAAAGTGAAAAATAAAGATATTTTAATGGAGGAACAGACTATGACACATGTTCGTTTTGATTATTCAAACGCGTTATCATTTTTTGGTGAACATGAACTTACATACTTACGTGATGCCGTGAAAGTAGCTCACCATTCAATTCATGAGAAAACAGGTGCTGGAAACGACTTTTTAGGATGGGTCGACCTTCCTACGGAGTATGACAAAGAAGAATTTGCACGCATTCAAAAAAGTGCAGAAAAAATTAAATCTGATTCAGATGTATTAATTGTTATCGGTATTGGAGGATCTTACTTAGGTGCTCGTGCTGCTATTGAAATGCTTCAGCATTCATTCTATAACACATTATCAAAAGAACAGCGTAAAACTCCGCAAGTTATTTTTGCTGGTAACAACATCAGCTCAACATACATGAAAGACTTAATGGATGTTTTACAAGATAAAGATTTCTCTATTAATGTTATTTCAAAATCTGGTACAACAACAGAACCGGCGATTGCTTTCCGTATCTTCCGTAAATTATTAGAAGAGAAATACGGCAAAGAAGAAGCACGCAAGCGTATTTATGCAACAACAGATAAAGCGCGCGGCGCATTAAAAACATTAGCGGACGAAGAAGGCTATGAAACATTTGTTATTCCAGATGATGTAGGCGGCCGTTATTCAGTATTAACAGCGGTTGGCTTATTACCAATTGCCGCTGCGGGTCTTGATATCGAACAAATGATGAAAGGGGCAGCTGATGCTCAAGAAGCATTCTCATCATCAGAGCTAGAAGAGAACCCAGCTTATCAATATGCTGTAGCTCGTAATGTGCTTTATAATAAAGGAAAAACAATTGAAATGCTGATTAACTATGAGCCAGCTCTTCAATACTTTGCTGAGTGGTGGAAACAGTTATTTGGCGAAAGTGAAGGAAAAGACCAAAAAGGTATTTACCCTTCATCTGCTAACTTCTCAACGGATCTTCATTCTTTAGGTCAATATGTACAAGAAGGTCGCCGTGATATTTTTGAAACAATTGTACAAGTTCAAGATTCTCGTCATGAGCTAACAATTGAAGAAGATGCAGCGGACTTAGATGGATTAAATTACTTAGCTGGTGAAACAGTTGACTTTGTAAATAAAAAAGCGTTCCAAGGTACAATGCTTGCTCACACAGATGGAGGCGTTCCAAACTTAGTTGTGAACATTCCTGCGCTAGATGAGTATACGTTCGGATATGTTGTATATTTCTTCGAAAAAGCATGTGCAATCAGCGGCTATTTATTAGGCGTAAACCCATTCGATCAGCCGGGAGTAGAAGCATACAAAGTAAATATGTTTGCTCTTCTTGGAAAACCTGGTTTTGAAGAGAAAAAAGCAGAATTAGAAAAGCGTTTGAAATAAGTAAAAAGAGGGCGGTACAAAAGTATTTTAGCCCAAGTGAAAAACGAACCATTGATCAACATGTTTGATTAGTGGTTCGTTTTTTTTGTTATGGTGAATATAGTTTCATCTGTTTAGGTCCTTCTAGCAGTTGATTGGAGGGCAAGGCGGAGACTCCTGCGGGAAAAGCGCAAGCGACGAGGGGGCTCAGCGCCCGCCCGCGGAAAGCGAAGCCTTGCACGGACATCACGGTGTCACAAGCGATTTATACGAGCTACTTTATCCAGTTTGTTCGTCTTTAGGTTGGATTCATTTAGTTATATCTCAATCTCTTTTTTGCTTTTGAGATAAAGGATAAAACGCTGGAAAAAGGACATGTTAAAACAGAGGAGGGATAACATGATTGAATTATCTTCAAGATTAGAGGGCACATTATTCAAGCTTTATGAATTAGAAAAAACGCTTAAGCCGCTTGGGTATAACATTGGAGGGAATTGGGATTATGACCATGGTTCATTCGACTATAAGATGAATGATGAAGTCGGCTATCAATTTTTACGTATCCCGTTTACAGCTACGAATGGAGAGCTGGATTCTAAAGGAACAACCGTACAGATTGGCACGCCATTTTTACTTTCACATAAATATCAAATTGGTCTAGACGACGATGTTCACAATGGAAATGTGAGTGCTTCATTTAATCAGTTTGCAGAACCCCAAGACGCAGACGCTTCATTTCCAGAAAAGTATATCAGCTTAGGAGAAGAGCTAATTAGAGAGGCAGAAGATGCGCTGCTTCAGTAATTGAAGGAACTATTCTTTTTTTAAACTCTCTACTTTTTTCACAAAAATATGTTCGTACATGACTTGACTAATCAACTCGTTTGTTTTAATCATTTCATTCACCCCCAAATTTTGTGCATTTTGAATATGCTTTTTTGTTAACAGTTCAACGATGCTGTAAATAGAAGGGTTCAATCCTTGCAGAGCGACTAACGTAACAATCGTATTCATGTCTGCATATTCTTCTGTCTTATGTTGATCGGCAGTAATCAGCACTTTTTTTGCGTACCGAGCGTTGGCAAGTTCTAATACTTCATAATGAGAGGGACTTCCTTTAATAAAATGAACGCGATCACAAATCATGGGATTTTTAGTCAGAGAGTCGTCGATAAGAACAATGTCTTCTTTATGAAATGCGTCGCGATAAGACTCTAACACGAGTTTGGCGCGCTCATTCCACCCAACAACGATAAAGTGATCTTTTCCATAAAATTTTAAATTCCCTTCCAAATAAGCGCTCTCAGCGGAAACAGCAATTTTAGAAAGCGTAACAAAATAAGTAGTAATAAATCCCGTTCCGATCAGGACTAAAATAATTGCAGCTAACCTTCCAATCGTAGTGGTCGGAGCAAAATCACCGTACCCTATAGTAGAAATTGTAATAATAACCCACCAAATTCCTTCAAACACATTCCCAAACGTTTGCGGCTCTAGGAAATGTATAAGCATGCCGAAAAGCAGAACAAGGCAGCCGATAATAAAAAGAAGCCGCACTAAAATAGAACGACGAAAAAGTCGAAATAATAGCCATTCCATCATAAAAAAACCTCCAGTGATTAGTCATAACCACAGTATGACCATTTTCTACTGAAGGTATAAGATATCTTTATCTTTTTACTTCGTAATATTCAATCCATTCTTTGTCTGGACCGTAGAAAAATAAGTATCTTGCTCCATTTGGCAAAGTTACAATGTTTTCTTCAACAAATGAAACGCCTGCTGATTTTAAACGCTCAAACTCCTCTTCAATTCCGTCTACTGCCAGGGCAAAATGATGAACTTTACCTTCGTTAGGTAAGCTTGAGTTATACCCTTGAATTAACTCTACGATTACATTGCCTTCTAAACCTAGAAAAGCTAGCTTCAAAGATGGATCGGTATGTGGTAGTGTTTCGATGAGCTCTAATCCCACTTTTTGCGTATAGAACTCAATAGATTCTTCTATATCCTTTACTTGAACGCCTACATGTTCAAATTTTAAAATTGTCATATGCATCACCCGTATCTATAGTATGTAAAAACTATGAAATATATTAAAGAGAAAGGATATAGAAGTCAAGATAGGGCTGCTTATCAGGAAAGGGCTCTTAAATCATATTTTTGCTGGAGTGAATAGGGTAGAGGCTTCCATCAAGAGCAAACGAAATTTTGCCTGTTTCTTCAGATACAACTAAAATTAATGCATCCGATTTTTCCGACATTCCAATGGCTGCACGGTGGCGTGTTCCCAATTTTTTGGTCGTTGAAATAATAGACGAGAGAGGTAAAACATTAGCAGCTGAGATAAGCTGATTATTTCTAATCAAGACGGCTCCGTCATGTAAGGGTGTCCCTGGATAGAACAGCGTCTCAACTAGCGTAGCGCTGACAGGAGCTTGAATAGGGATTCCTTTTTGAATAAGAGAGTCTACATTTTGTTCCCGTTCAATGACAATTAAAGCGCCGTGACGTTTCTCAGAAAGGTTATGAATAGCTAAGGACAGAGCAGCATATTCAAATGTATAAGGCGATAGATAATGACGCAAATAATAAGAGGCAGCCGTAGCTTGAACATCTTGAAATAACTTTCGCATCTCCTCAAAATCACATAGGATACAATGATCACTCGTGTCTAAATGTTTAATTAAATTAGAGGCTTCAGTTGAAATCTGCTGTAAATATGTTCGCACATTATTTTTAATTGTATCGTCTAATTGAAAGGGTTGTCTCTCCATCTTATATAGCTCCTATCTGTCAGTCAGTGTTATCTGTAATGTGTGCTAATGTGGGTGAATTATCCGTAAAGCTTATAAATCCCTTATTAATTTTATAGAGAGGTTTTGTGTTTTATTTAGCAAGAGAATATAAAAAGTTGGAGAAAAAAGAAAGCGTTTTATAAACTGATACGTTCACATTTGGGTTAAATTTACATATGTTGTTTTAAATAAAAGTATAGATATTTCTGTGAATTTAAAGTATAGTTTTCTTATCGGATATATGATTTTTAATGTTGACAAATATTCTAAATATGCTAAAATTTTTAAAAAATGCTTATCAAGAGTGGTGGAGGGATCTGGCCCGCTGAACCCCGGCAACCTGCTTAGCAAGGTGCTAATTCCAGCAAAGTGTGTATCATTTTGAAAGATAAGGTGAAAAATTATTGCCTACCCAGTCTTTCAATATGGAAGACTTTTTATTTTGATATAGCGCAAGCGATAATTTGAGGAGGGACACCAATGACTGTAACCCCCGACTTAAAACAAATCTTTGAGCATGTTGAAGCAAAGTAAGAATTAAATAGTTTCGCTGACTAGACACACTAGAGGCGGTTTTATCCAATTCTAGTGGGTAAAACCGTCTTTTTTTATTGGATAACGCGGATAACTAAGAATTGGAGTGAAGAAAATGGCAGACTTATATACGTACGAAAACTGGAGTGATACATTTCCAGAGTTCGACAGTGAAGATGAAACAAAAGGAGCCCTTTCAGCATTGCAGTGGGCGTATGATACCTACGGAGATTCAATTATTTACGCATCAAGCTTTGGTATCGAGGGGATCGTGTTAATTGATTTAATTTCAAAAGTGAAAAAAGATGCTGAAATCGTCTTTTTAGATACGGGCGTTCATTTTAAAGAAACATATGAAGTAATTGATGCAATTAAAGAACGCTTTCCTGATTTGCGTATTCGTATGAAAAAACCGGATTTAACGCTTGCAGAACAAGCTGAGAAACATGGAGATGAACTTTGGAAGAGTCAGCCTAACCTATGCTGTCAAATTCGAAAAATCATCCCGCTAAGGGAATCTCTTGCTCCTTATGATGCGTGGATTTCTGGTTTGAGACGCGAGCAGTCTGAATCTCGTGCCAACACGAATTATTTTAATAAAGATGAGAAATTCAAGAAAGTGAAAGTCTGCCCGTTAATTCATTGGTCCTGGAAAGAAGTTTGGCGCTATGTGTATAAGCATGATTTACCATATAACAAACTTCATGATCAAGGCTACCCAAGTATTGGCTGTGAGCCCTGTACCGCACCTGCCTACAATGTAGACGATTTACGTTCAGGAAGATGGGCAGGTACACAAAAAGTTGAATGCGGATTACACGAATCTTAAATACGAAAGAGCTGAATAAATGATGCTTTTATATGTTGCCTTTATCATTGCGCTTTTTTTTGCAATGAATATTGGAGCAAGTGGTGCAGCAGCAGCTATGGGCGTTTCATACGGCTCCGGTGCGATTAAAAAGAAAAGAGTAGCCCTGTTCATCTGTGCTATAGGTATTGTGCTCGGAGCCATTATCGGAGGCGGCGAGGTGGTAAAAACTATCAGTTCAGGTATCATACCTGAAAAATTGCTGTCAGTAGAATTAGTTATTATCATTCTGGCTGCTGCAACGCTGTCACTCTTTTTCGCGAATTTAATTGGTATTCCTCTATCAACAAGTGAAGTAACGGTTGGTTCAGTTGTTGGAGTAGGCGTAGCTTATCAATCTCTGTATGTGGAAAAACTTTTAGTTGTCATGTCTTTTTGGATTATTGTTCCGCTGGTTTCATTTGTCATTGCTTTTTTGATTGGAAAAGTGATAAAACGCAGAGCGCATAAAAAAGAAGCAGAGGGAAAGTGGAAAAGAGTTTTAACGATTTTAGTTATAGCGACGGGATTCTTTGAAGCCTTCTCAGCTGGAATGAATAACGTGGCAAATGCTGTCGGTCCTCTAGTAGGAGCTGGATTAATGGATGCCACAACGGGTGTCATAGCAGGAGGATTGGCAGTGGCGCTCGGAGCTCTTTTACTAGGAGGCCGAGTTATTGAAACAAACGGGAAAAAAATTACTCGCTATTCTGTAGGGGAAGGGTGCATTATCTCGGGTACTGGTGCTTCTCTTGTCACAGTCGCTTCACTGTTTGGTTTGCCAGTACCGCTTACACAGGTCACTACGTCTTCTATTATTGGAATAGGAGCAGCGAAAACGGGATTCACGAAAGAACAGCGCGAAGTGGTCATTCAAATGTTAAAGGTTTGGGTGGTATCCCCTGTATTTTCACTCGTAATCTCATATGTTCTTGTGAAATTAGTACTTGAAAGCGACTTATATTCATTTGTAGTGCTAGCTAGCGGATGTATTGCCACAGCAGGTGTTCTAAGCTTAGCTAGAGCGACTAGAAGAAAAAGAGCAAGCTTGCAGTCGGAAAAAGAAAAAATGACTGCGTGATTCAAGTGCTTTTTATTATATTGTGTTAATTATTTAAGGAGGATTTTACAAAATGACAACAATTCAAGCACACGGTGGAGAATTAATTAATTTATATCAACCAACATATGACTACACGTCACTAACAAAAGAAATCGAAGTAGATAACATGGCTCTAAGTGATTTAGAACTAATTGGAATTGGTGCTTACAGCCCAATTACAGGATTTTTAGGAGAAAAAGATTATCAATCAGTTGTTGAAAATATGCGTTTAGCAGATGGAACAGTATGGAGTATTCCTATCACTCTTCCTGTAACAGAAGAGCAAGCTAAAGAATTAAACATTGGCGACAAAGTAAAACTTGTTCAAAACGGCGTAACGTATGGTGTTTTAGAAGTTTCTGAAGTATATACGCCAAATAAAGAAAAAGAAGCGGAGAACGTGTACCGTACAGCAGAACTTGCTCATCCTGGCGTAAAAAAAATGATGGAACGCCCAAATGTATACGTAGCAGGTCCAATCGTACTTGTAGAGCGTACACCTAAAACGCGTTTTGAAAAGTATTACCTAGATCCAACTGAAACAAGAGCAGCATTTGAAGAACGCGGTTGGAAAACGGTTGTTGGATTCCAAACTCGTAACCCTGTTCACCGTGCGCACGAATATATTCAAAAAACGGCATTAGAAATTGTAGACGGCCTATTTTTAAATCCACTTGTAGGAGAAACAAAGTCAGATGATATCCCAGCAGATATCCGTATGGAAAGTTATGAAGTACTTTTAGAGAACTATTATCCTAGCGATCGTGTAGCTTTAGCAGTTTTCCCTGCTGCGATGCGCTATGCTGGACCTAGAGAAGCTATTTTCCATGCAATGGTTCGAAAAAACTTTGGATGCACACATTTCATTGTAGGCCGTGACCACGCTGGTGTGGGTGACTACTATGGAACATATGATGCACAAAAAATCTTCAGTAACTTTACAGCAGATGAATTAGGAATTACACCTTTATTCTTTGAACACAGCTTCTATTGCAAAAAGTGTGAAGCGATGGCATCAACGAAAACATGCCCTCACAGCAAGGAAGATCATATGATTCTATCTGGAACAAAGGTACGTGAAATGCTTCGTAACGGAGAAGTGCCACCAAGCACATTCAGCCGCAAAGAAGTAATTGAAGTGTTAATTAAAGGATTAGCAAAACAAAAAGTATCTTCAAAATAAGGAGCGGTTGAAGTGAGCAAATCAACAAACATTACGTGGCATGATGCTGGAATTACAAAAGAGGAAAGGCGCGAGCAAAATAATCATCACAGTTTTGTATTATGGTTTACAGGTCTTTCGGGTTCAGGTAAATCTACCGTAGCAAACGCAGTGGCAAAAGCGCTTTTTGATAAAAATATTCGCAACTATGTATTAGATGGTGACAATGTTCGTTTCGGCTTAAATAAGAATCTAGGGTTTTCTGCTGAAGATCGTACAGAAAATATTCGCCGTATCGGTGAGGTTTCTAAGCTATTTGTAGACAGCGGTCAAGTGGTACTAACAGCATTTATCTCTCCATTCCAAGAGGACCGAGCTCAAGTGCGTGAGATCTTAGAGGGGAATGAATTTTTGGAAGTATACGTGGAGTGTCCGTTAGAAGAATGTGAAAAAAGAGATCCAAAAGGCCTTTACAAAAAAGCAAGAAGCGGAGAAATCCGTGACTTTACAGGAATTGATTCTCCGTATGAGTCACCGGCTAACCCTGAATTAACAATTAATACAAGCACACAGTCTGTAGAAGAATGTGTACAAACTGTTATTGAATATTTAGCTAACCGAAAGTTTATCTAAATGACAGCGGACTTTGTCCGCTGTTCTAATTCAAATTAAAATGTGGGAGCGCTGCGGAGACGTGGAAATGATGGAAGGGTGAAAGGCATTCATGGGGAAAGTATATCTAGTCGGTGCAGGACCGGGAGATCCAGATTTAATTACATTAAAAGGGTTGAAAGCAATTCAACAAGCAGATGTTATCTTATATGATCGTTTAGTGAATAAGGACCTGCTGGAGTATGCTAAAAGTGATGCGGATATCATTTACTGCGGAAAGCTTCCGAACTACCATACCCTCAAGCAAGAAACAATTAACAACTTTTTAGTGAAATTCGCTAAAAAAGGAAAAATTGTAACGCGCTTAAAAGGCGGAGATCCATTTGTTTTTGGACGCGGAGGGGAAGAAGCAGAAGCTCTCGTGCAGCAGGGCATTTCATTTGAAATTGTTCCAGGAATTACATCAGGTATCGCAGCCGCTGCTTATGCAGGAATCCCTGTCACTCACCGGGAATACAGCGCAAGCTTTGCTTTTGTAGCAGGTCATCGTAAAGATAGCGAGCATGATGCAATCAAATGGGATAGCCTAGCCAAAGGTGTAGATACTCTTGCAATTTATATGGGGGTGCGGAACTTACCGTACATTTGCCAACAGTTAATGAAACACGGAAAAACTTCAGCTACGCCAATTGCATTGATTCACTGGGGAACATGTGCGCACCAGCGCACTGTAACTGGAACTCTTGGTACAATTGTTGATATTGTTAAAGAAGAACAAATTGAAAATCCAAGTATGATTATCGTTGGTGAAGTTGTGAATTTTCATGATCGATTAAATTGGTTTGAGAAGACTGGACAGCATTACTATTCGTTTGCACAAGAAGCTTACTAAAGAGGTTGATTATATGGATGCAGTTTTATATGTTTGCCATGGCAGCCGCGTAAAAGAAGGCGCTGATCAGGCAGTTGCTTTTATTGAAAGATGTAAAAAAAATCTAGATGTACCGATTCAAGAAGTTTGTTTCCTAGAACTAGCTTCCCCCACTATTGACCAAGGATTTGAAGCATGCATTGAACAAGGTGCTACTCGTATTGCAATTGTGCCTCTTCTGTTATTAACAGCTGCGCATGCAAAGCATGATATACCCGAAGAAATACACAAAGTATATGAACGTTATCCCCAGGTAGAAGTCCTGTACGGAGAACCGTTCGGCGTAGACGAACGAATTGTTGATATCTTGCTAGAGAGAATCAATGAAACCAATGTGGATAAGCATGAAGATTCGATGGTATTGTTGGTCGGCAGAGGAAGCAGTGATCCTGCTGTAAAAAAAGATTTTAACGAAATAGCTCAACTGCTAAAAGGGAAAGGTGCTTTTAAAGAAGTGAGCACATGTTATTTAGCTGCAGCTTCTCCTAATTTAAAAGAAGGCCTGCACCTTGCTAAACGAACTTCGTATAAGCAAGTATTCGTTCTTCCATACCTTTTGTTTACCGGTATTTTAATGAACGAAATTAAGGAAGAATTGGAGCAGCTATCAACAGATGCCCAGCAGTTTATCTTAGCCAACTACCTAGGTTATCATGATGGACTTGCACACATTTTAAGTCACCAAGTAAAAACGTTATTATCCAGCAAAGGAAATCAATACGATGTATACCGTTATGCTTGATTTAAAGGGTCGTTCGGTCTTAGTAGTTGGGGGCGGAACAATCGCAACTCGTAGAATTAAAGGTTTTTTACAAGAAGGAGCAGCCATTACAGTGGTTGCTCCAACTGTTTCAGCTGAAATAAATGAATGGGAAGTTAAAGATCAGCTGCGTGTAAAAAGAAAAAAAGTAGGAGAAGAAGACTTACTTAATGTCTTTTTAATTGTTGTGGCTACAAATGATCAAGCTGTGAATAAGTTTGTTAAGCAGCATATTAAAAATGATCAGTTGGTTAATATGGCCAGCAGTTTTTCCGATGGAAATATTCAAATCCCTGCACAGTTTTCTAGAGGGAGATTATCGCTAGCAATATCCACAGATGGCGCTAGTCCTTTGTTGACAAAACGAATCAAAGAAGACTTATCCTCAAATTATGATGAGAGTTACACACAGTATACACAGTTTTTGTATGAATGCAGAGTTCTTATCCACAGATTGAATGTGTCAAAGAGCCGTAAACATGAGTTATTAACAGAAATTATCGATGATCAATACCGGCTGTCTCTAGTAAAACAGCGGGAATTTTTACAACAGATTGAAAAATATAAATAAAAAACGGCCAATTGGCCGTTTTTTATTTATACATTTTCAACTTCAATGCTTCGAATACCGCTGATTTTTTGAATTTCGTAATACACTTCTGTAGTAGGGCGCTGGTTATTAACTGACACTTTCATTCGTATATACAATTCATTGGTGTCTAAATCTTTGATTCGAATATTTTTAATTGTAATATTCTTTTCTCTAATGCTATTAGTTGTATCAAAGATATTGTGCTTATCCGCCAGCTTGAGTTGAAGAATAAGTTCTTTCTCGCGCAGTTGCCTAGGCCCCAAAATAGTAATAAGGAAGGGAAGAAGTTCAACGCTGATAATGAGCAGTACAACTCCGGTAATAGCCTCAGGATAAAACCCTGCACCTACAGCAATGCCTATACCTGCTGCTCCCCAGATAATAGCCGCTGTTGTAAGCCCTGAGATGCTGTCATTTTCTTTTCGTAAAATGACGCCCGCCCCTAAAAAACCAATTCCAGAAACAATTTGAGCGGCCAGACGAAGCGGGTCCATTGTGATATGATCACCTTTATTAAAAATTTGAGAAGACTCAATCGAAACAATTGTGAGTAAACAGCTAATAATGGAAATTACGAGAGATGTTTTTAAACCAACAGGCTTTCGTTTTAGTTCCCTTTCAATTCCAATAATAAGACCAAGTACAGCGGAAATACCTAATTTAAGCAACATTTCATTTTCCATTATTTTCACCTATTTCAATAAACATTGTTGTTTATATCTGTATGAAAGAAGAAAAACAGATATGTATTAGTATAGTAAACTTTTCTTCATAATAACAGGTGGAATTCAAAAAAATCTGATTATTTATAAAGCGCTACAATCTTTTCTTTCAATTTATATTTTTGAATCTTGCCGGAGGCCGTCATGGGAAAGTCGTCTATAAAATAAATATGTTCCGGAATTTTGAAATGAGCAAGCTTACCTTTGCAAAAGTCTTTGATTTCTTGAGCGGTAAGAAAAGAATGTTGCTTGAGTTTAATGCATGCAGCAACTCGTTCTCCATACTTTGGATCAGGAATACCGACAATTTGCACATCTTCTACCTCGGGTATTCTATATAAAAACTCTTCAATCTCTCTTGGGTAAATGTTTTCTCCGCCTCTAATAATCATATCTTTTAGACGTCCTGTAATTTTTACATAGCCATCCTTATCGATGGTAGCTAAATCTCCTGTATGTAGCCAATCTTTTACAATTGTTTTTTCTGTTTCTTCCGGCATTTTATAATACCCTTTCATTGTTAAATATCCTTTTGCACAAAGTTCTCCTTGTTCTCC
Source organism: Priestia sp. VA7 (assembly GCF_055710015.1). Lineage (NCBI taxonomy): Bacteria > Bacillati > Bacillota > Bacilli > Caryophanales > Bacillaceae > Priestia > Priestia sp. VA7. Next base: position 2,004 of record NZ_JBVQPN010000005.1, on the reverse strand, counting down.
GAAAGAAGCTGGTTTACCTGTAACTGGATTAATAATTTGAATCTGTACATGATTATGAACTTTGCCAACCGTTTGTACTCGCCGCTCGATAGAATCAGTTGGGGTTGTTTGGGTGATTACAGGAGATGTTTCGGTTTGACCATACGCGATCGTAATTTCATTGATGCCCATGTCATGTATGACTCGTTTCATTACTTCTGCTGGACAATTAGAACCAGCCATGATTCCTGTGCGAAGAGTAGATAAATCATATTGATTAAACTCAAGTGCATTTAATTCCGCAATAAACATAGTTGGTACACCGTGAAGAGCTGTACATTTTTCGTTCTCTACGGTGCGTAAAACAGAGGCAGGTTGAAATTCAATAATCGGTAGCATAGTAGCACCTACAGATACGCATGCTAGAACACCCAGCACACATCCAAAGCAATGAAAGAAAGGAACTGGGATGCATAAGCGGTCTTCGTTAGTCAGTTTCATAGACTGAGCAACTAAAAAGCCGTTGTTTACTATATTATGGTGACTTAGCATAACTCCTTTTGGAAAACCTGTTGTTCCGGAAGTATATTGCATATTGATAACATCATGGATATGTAGGTATTGTTCATGCTTATCGAGAACCTCATCCGAGATCATTAAGCTACTCATTAAAAACTCATTCCAAGATGTATGTTCGCTTGATCCACTTAAGTTTATAAGATGTTTTAGTTTGGGAAGGTTATGTTCAATACTAGTGATAATAGACGTATAAGAAGTGCTTTTAAATTCATCAATGAAAAATAGCGCTGTTGTATCAGAATGACTCAATACATACTCTAATTCAGAGGATTGATAACTTGTATTAAGGGTAACCAAAACAGCGCCTATTCTAGCTGCTGCGAATTGAAGAAGCAACCATTCCGGCACATTGGTAGCCCAGATAGCGATATGGTCGCCTTTTTTGAGACCGGTGGCTAGAAGTGCCTTTGCAACTCGAGAGGTTTCTTGATAAAATTCCGCGTACGTATAGCGAATATTTTGTTCAGAGTAGATAACCGCTTCTTGATGCCCAAACTTTTTTGTACTTTCTTTTAAAAGTTCTCCAACTGTTAATTCAAGCAATGGTTTCATTTGGTTTCCTCCTTGAATAATGTTAAAGTATAAATGAAAGCGTTTTCTAAAAGTAGTTTATCAAATTTAAAGAAAGTGTTCCAAAAAATCATTCGACAAATTCCTTCACTGTCCATCGTACGTATAGAAGAAGAGGAGTGACTGAAGTTATCGCATTGATTTCAATAAGTAAGTATACTGAATGCGAATATTGTAATAAAATAAAGAAATGTCTCCTTTTTATAAGAAGACAACGCATGTTAATAAAGAATGGTATAAAAATATGAAGTAAACAAACAAAAAATCATGCTGAATGTTGAAAGTGAAATAAATGAAAGGCCGTTGACCTTGCCTTCTTTATTAGACATTTGAATTGATTCCCAATAAGCAAGTGAAATTAAGAGAATAGACATACAAAAGGACAAATAGAGTGCAGCTGCAATTAAGGTATCCAAGTGAACGCCTCCTTGGCGGATAATGATTTAATAGACATTATGCTAGTGTGGCTCTAGATATGCTAGTATCTATTAATTGGCGAACGTTTCGTTTGTAAGAAAATAGTTTTTAAAAATATATCGAAAAACTATTGCACAATAAAAGAAGGCATGGTATATTATTAAATGTCGCTAAGATGAACTGCTAAAGCAAACATCGAAGTGATAAACAAATAAAAAAACTTGTTGACAACTAGGTTGCAACTTGTTATGATAGTAAAGTCGCCTAAGAGCGGCGGTTGAACTTTGAAAACTGAACAAAGCGACAAACGTCAACGTTAAATTTTATTTTTTAATTGAGCAAGTCAAACATTTCTTCGGAGAGTTTGATCCTGGCTCAGGATGAACGCTGGCGGCGTGCCTAATACATGCAAGTCGAGCGAACTGATTAGAAGCTTGCTTCTATGACGTTAGCGGCGGA
>NZ_JBVQPN010000004.1:0-830563 GCF_055710015.1 Priestia sp. VA7 | reverse complement strand
ATAGGTTCTCTTCCAGTACCAACTGAACTGCAGCCATTTTAAATTGACGATCATAAACTTTTCTACCCATAAACCGAATCACCTTTTTCTCTTAATTTAGTGTCCAGTTTATCGTACCATCTCCAAGATAGCTTTTTTAGTTTGTTTTAAATGAATTCAAATGCAGTTAATAAGATTATAAGTCCTAAAAAAACAGAAATTATGTTAAACCACCATCTATTCTTTGATCGAAGAAGCCATAAGCCAGTAGGTATCACCATTAAGTATTTGGAAACAGTCTCGTTTATATACAACACTTCGGGTAAAAAGATGATAGATAGATAAAATCCTATAGCTAAAATCAAAGAATTTCTAATCAAAACTAACAACATAAGCACACTCCGTTAAATATTTCATTTAATATAGATTTTATCCTATATCCAAAGACAATTAAATATTTCAGTTTACATAACGGGTATTACAAGAACCAACAAAAGTCCGTAAAAGTATACGTTTACGGACTTTTGTTTCGTATAAGAAATCTATCATTTTTATCATCCTTTTAAGTTTGAAATCAAATTACTAACGTCTTCAGAAAAAATCTACAATCAAAATTAGTTTGTTTAACCAAGAATAATAAATATTGAAAGTAAGACTGGTACTTTTTATAACAGTATAAACTCACTCCTATTACTGGGATTATGTTTTTTGTATCCTAAGTTTAGAAAAGGAGGTGAGAACATGGAACAACGAAATAAAATTAATAAAGGTATTGTATTGCTGATGGCTCTAACCTGTGGTTTTACAGTTTCAAATGTATATTTAAATCAAAATTTATTATTAAGTATGGCAGACTCGTTTCACATATCTTCAAATCAAATAGGAATTATAGCTACTTTAACGCAAGTGGGATATGCTATTGGGAATCTAACTTTAGTGCCACTAGGTGATTTATTTGAGAGACGTAAAATCATCTTATCGCTTCTGATACTAGTTTGTTTAAGTCTTGTTGCTTCTGCTATATCAACTAGTTTTATTTGGTTAATAATATCGAATTTATTATTAGGATTCTTTACTATCGTTCCACAAATTATAGTACCTCTAGCTGCTGGTCTTGCTAGCGATAAAGAAAGAGGGAAAATCTTAGGTAATGTAGCTATAGGTTTAGTTTGTGGAATCTTAGGGGCACGTTTTATCAGTGGAATTGTAGATACTTACTTGGGTTGGAGGGCAATGTATTGGATTTCATTCGCATTTACTTTGTTAGTAATTCTACTCATTAGAATTTACCTTCCAAAAAGTAAAGGTAAACAAACAATGAAGTATGGAGAACTACTGGCTTCACTTTGGCCACTTTTTATTAAGGAAAACATATTAAGAAGAGCTTGTATTAGCCAGGGAATGATGTTTGGAGCTTTTAGTTTATTCTGGACTACATTGGTTTTTCGACTAAGTAATTCTCCTTTTCACTATGCGAGCAGTGTTGCAGGGACAATAGGTTTAGTGGGAATAGGTGGAGCATTTGCTACACCCATTATTGGAAGAATAATTGATAAAAAAGGGGCTAATCTTGCAAGTATACTATGCATGAATCTTTCATTGGTTTCATTCTTAATTTTTATCTTGTCGGGTTCGTCTCTAACAGCCATTATAATAGGAAGTTTATTAGTAACAATGGGAACCCAAGCTAATCAGGTAGCTTGTCAAGCTAAAATTTTTCAATTATCTGAAGAAAAAAGAAGCCGTCTAAACGGTATTTATATGGTTTCTACTTTTTTAGGAGGAGCATTAGGATCATACTTAGGTACGCTCGCCTGGAGCCATTTTAAATGGATGGGGGTTTGTTCTGTAGGTTTTATTATGGTTCTTTTTGCCTTCACTTCAATCATCGGTGTAAAAAAGAAATTAAATTCAATTCAATTCAACAAGTGAAAATTAATTGAGGGAGAAGATATTATGTTAAAACAAGATGAAAATTTTAAAAAAGGTTTAGAAATTTTAAAACAAATTGATGCTGACAATTATGAGGAAATTGTAAACAGTTTTAAAGATTCCATTTCACCCGACTTGGGAACATTAGCAGTTTCATTCAATTATGGTCAAATATTTTCTAGACCGGGTTTAGATTTAAAATCACGTCTTCTTGCCACTGTTGCAGGCTTGACAGCGCTTGGAAATACTGAACAATTAAAATTTTATATTAATGGAGCATTAAATGTAGGCTGGACAGAAGAAGAAGTTATCGAAGTAATGTTACAAATGATTATCTATTCTGGTTTTCCTAATGGATTAAATACTATCTTAGGAGTTGCTACAGAAGTTATTGAAGAAAGAAAAAATAAAAATTCTTTAGCTAAAGTAGGTGAATAACTTGATTATAGATAGTCATTCACATGTAACATTTCCTGTTTCTAAACATATTCAACTTATGGATGACTTAGGAATTAACAAGACTATATTATTTTCTACATTAATCCATCCAGAAAAAGCTATAAAATTAAATTCATTTAAACAAGAAATGGAAGCCTTAAATCAAATTCTTAATAATAATGTCAATAGTATAAATGCTAGAAAGAATTCTATGAAGGAACTGGTAGAAGTTATTAACCAATATCCAGATAAGTACATTGGTTTTGGTTCTGTCCCCTTGGGATTAGAAGTCGAAGAAACAAAAAAATGGATTAAGGAATACATTGTAGCCAATAACTTAAAAGGGGTAGGTGAATTCACTTTAGGAAGTGGCCAAATTGCTTTCTTAAAGCCAATTTTTGAGGCATTGAAAGAATTTAAAGGTTTGTCAATCTGGATTCATACTTTTGCTCCTATGCAATTAGATGACATTGTAGAATTAATAGGGCTAGCAAAACAATATCCTGAGATTCCAGTAATTTTTGGACATTTAGGAGGTATAAATTGGCTTCAAACGATTGAACTTGTTAAAAATACTCCTAATGCTTATATTGATACTTCAGCTTTTTATACTACCTTTGCTTTAACCTTAGCGATGAACGAGATTCCAGATAGAACTATATTCGGAGCTGATTATCCATATGGAGATCCTTATATTACTATAGAGGCAATTAAGCGTTATGCACCTAATGCGGAAGTTGAGAGAAAAGTTTTAGGAGAAAATTTCAGGAAACTGTTAGATAATATAGCTTAATTACGAAATAACTTAAATTGGAAGGAGTGGAATAATTTCCACTCTTTTTGTTTTTTGATATTCTAATTGTATTCAGTGTATAAAAGAATTTAATTTCTTTTGTATAGCTTTTTATAGGAGGTATATAAAAGTGAGTATTGAAAAAGAAAAAAAGAAGCAGCTTGGTAAGTTTCTAAAATCAAAGAGAGATAAATTGTCTCCTATAGATTTTGGTATCACTATTGGCAAAAGAAGAAAAACTTCTGGACTTAGAAGAGAGGAACTTGCTCAATTAGCCGGTGTTGGCTTAACTTGGTATACGTGGTTAGAACAAGGGAGAGATATTCAGGTTTCAACCCAAGTGTTGGAGAGTATCTCTCGGGTACTAAATTTGAATAATGAAGAGAGAAAGCATATTTATCTATTAGCAAATCATCAAATACCATTGGAAATGAAGGGAAACGTAGAGAATTCGTTGCATCCAGTTGTAAAGAACTTTATAGATCATTTAGAAGATTGTCCTGTATACGTCACAAATGAAAAATGGGATATTATTTCCTGGAATAGTATTGCTTGTAAAGTATTTGGTGATTTTACAAAAATGAGCGAGAAAGAAAGAAATGCTGTCTGGCGTTGTTTTTGCTCAGTAGAATATAAAAGTTTACTTGTTAATTGGGAAGATCATGCTAAGAGGTTACTTGCACAGTTTCGAGGTACTACTAATCGCTTCATTGGTGAGGAGTGGTTTGGAAATTTAGTTAACGATTTAAAAAATAACAGTAGGGAATTCAGTCAATGGTGGGGTGATCAAGAGATTTCTGGGACTCCCATCGGTGAAAAAGAAATTAGACATCCTTACGTGGGAACACTATTTATGGAACACATGACTCTTCAAGTTTATGATTCTCCAGATTTGAAATTAACAGTTTATCGACCCTTAGAAAAGGAAGACACAATTAAAAAAGTTAAAAAGTTATTAAATAAATAATTTATTTTTAAACCTACTTAAAATTTTGTATGTATAAATATACCCATCTAATAGAACTTTCTCCTTAAAATTTATTAATATCTATCTAAACTTTTGCTGTAGGACAACTGAAATTATAAAGTGATATGTTTAATCCATAGAATTATGAATTTTAAATGGAGGGAAATTCTTGAGAAATTTTAAATGGGAAAAATATCATACTATTTGGTTGTTTCTACTTATAGGTTGGATTTTTAATTCAGCAGATCGTTCAATTACCGGTCCAGTTATTACTTGGATGATACAAAATCATGTTTCATTCTTACAGGATGCTGCTCACCCCTATGCACTAGGAGGGTTTCTAGGTAGTTTATTATTTACTGGTTATATGTTAACTCAATTTCCAGGTGGAATTCTAGGTGATAAGTATGGCTACAGAACAATATTGACCATTAGTCTTATTTGGGCAGGAATAGCTACTCTCTTAAGTGGTCTCTTTTCCTTGTTAATTGTATTCATTATTTTAAGAATCACCGTAGGGTTAGGAGAAGGTGCTTACTATTCTAACGATCGAGCACTAGTTATTGAAGTTACTCCCTATAAAAAAAGGAATCTGGGGATGGGCGTAGTAATAACCGGATTGGCTATAGGTTTAACACTAGGTACACTTTCAGTTCCTTACATGATTGAATTAGGAGAGAACATCCTTGGAAAACATGAGGGCTGGAGGATGCCTTTTATAATTTTAGGGATAGCTACCTTGTTAGTAGGAATATGTTTATATAGTCTATTTAAGCGTGATAAGAAAGAGATGCATTACCGAAATGCATTCATTGAACTATTTTCATATTCACTGTTATTTTTACTCGCTATTTTATTAATCTATAAAGTAACTGATTGGATTGGGTTATCTGATTGGATGGTAGCTGTACTGGAACTTATACTAGCATTTACTCTAATAGCATTTAGTTTGAGAGGTAAAAATAAAAATAAGAATACCTCAATCAATCTTTTTAGTAAAAACCTCTTGCTAATGTATTTATCGGCTGTAGCAATACTATGGAATTTATGGTTCTTTAGTTATTGGTCTATATCTATTGTAACTAGTACAGCAGGAACTTCATTTCTTCAAGCTACTTTGACTGCTGCTTTTAATGCCGGAGCAGGTATCTTAGGATATCCAGCAGGTGGATTTCTAGCAGATTATGTTATGAAAAAAAATTGGAGTAAGAAGTCTTTACTTTGTTTTTTAACTTTTGCGCAAGGAGCTTTAACTATAGCATTTGGATTCTATTTACTATCTGGTGGACACTCTGTACTAATTATGGGAATTCTTTTATTTATCACTAGTTTATTTTTTAACGCTCTTCAGCCTATTTCACACTCTTTAACCGCTGATATGGTTGAAGCAAAATTTCGAGGTTCAGCCTTTGGAATGTGGAATTTAATAGGTGAGATGGGGGCAGTTCTTTCTCCTGTCATTAATGGTGCTCTGAGAGATACAACAGGTAGCTGGATATTCCCGGTATTTTTAGACGGCATTATTATTTTAATAAGCTTTATTCTAATACTGTTTGTAAGTACTAAATCTCCAGATTTTAAATTAGTTAAAAGACAAGAAATTGCATAAAATGTTTTTAATGTAAAGAACTCCCCTTTTTAAAAAGGGGAGTTCTTTATAAATTCTATTAATAAATATGGAGTATAAAAACAACAAAACGATTTTAGTGAATATTATCTTTATTATTAAGTATTATTTGAATTAAACCTGGAAATTGAGTATCAATAAGGTCTCTTTTTAGAAATATATAGCGTTTAACGCCATCTCTCCTAGTATAGGTTAAGCCTGATTGTTTTAAAATCTTAAGATGATGAGATAAATTAGGTTTAGAACCTGAATATTCAAAAAAATTATAAGGTACTTCTTCATTCTCTATTAATTGAACTAAAAGCATAATTCTAGTAGGGTGATTCAAAGCATAAAACAGAGAAGATAAAGTAATATGATTACCACCAGGGTACATGTGAATTTCAGCCCTTTATTTTACTGCGTTTTGTTCTTTTGTAACATTAGCTTTAACAGGATTTAAAACACCACTTACCTTATAAATAAGAATAGAGATAATAAACATAGATGCTGTAAACGTAGTAACAGAAATGAAGTTACCAAAGTAGTGGTATAGAAACCCAGCAATGCAAGTACCTAGAGTAGTGCCTATGTACATAGCAGAATTTGATAAAGCTGCAATAGTTCCTCTTGCATTTGCAGACAGAGATTGTAATAAACTCATCATTAAAGGGAATAAAATTCCAGCTATAAAGAACATTAGGAAAAAAGCAACTTCTACCAGAGCGATATTATGATAGAAAGGTAAACTAAAGTATAAGGCTGCCATTAAGATTAAACCACCAAAAAGAGTAGAGGCATTACCAATTTTAGAGACATATCCACTGCCAAAGAAGCTTCCACAGAAGTTTCCAATACCTAATATAAGCATAGCGAGTCCTATTTGTGTAACGTTAAAATTATAGTCAGCACTTAACCATGTACCTAAAAAATTAAAGGAAGCAAAGTTTCCTGTTTGGAACAGAAGGTACGCTAAAAATAACGTGGAGGCTTTAGGATTTAAAAATAAAGATCTATAACGTCCAAGAATGGATTGTTTATTTTGAATGTTTTGTTTATTTTCTATAGATGGCATTACTACTGCTATTAAAAGAATTAGAACAAATGAACATCCAGATAATACGAAGAATGGTGTATTCCATGAGAAAGAAGCAAAATAACTACCAATAGGCAGACCGAAAGCTTGAGAAATCGCTAAACCTGCTGTAGCAATACCCATGCTTTTTACTATCTTTTCTGGTTTTACCAATAAAGGAATAGATGCCCAAACTTGCGGAGTAACAAATGCTGCACTTATTCCTGCAATAAGTCGCATTGCACACATCATCCAAAAGCTTGAAGCTACACCACAAAGGAATGTTGAAATAGTAAATGCAATCATTCCATATAACATTACTTTCTTTCGGTTCAGATTATCAGATATAGGCCCAGCTATAAAAGCGAAGACAGCATATCCTAGAGCATATGCACTCACCATCCAACCTGAAATATCTGTAGATACATTATATAAATCAGAAAGTGTAGGTAATAAAGGGGATATTAGAAATGTATCTGTACCAATAACAAACATTACAAAGAAAAATAAAGTAATTATTTTATTCATATAAGCTCCTCCATCTTTAATAGTTTTAAAACTTTAAAACTATTGTACAAATTGTAACTTGGAAACTCTCTTAGAGAGTTTCCAAGAAGTTAGGTATATACTTCTCAAATGTTTCTAAATTTAACTTTACGTATTTAGTTCTAGAATCTTTTCTTACAGTTGTTAGTTTCGCCTCTCTCAAAGTTTTAAAATGATACGAAGCTGTTGTTTTTAAAATATCGCATCTTTCCCCTACCTCTCCACAACTTAACTCTCTTCCACTTTGATATAGAGTCCGAACAATTGTAAGCCTTGATTCATCTGATAAGGCCTTGAAAATTTGTACCCTCATCTGATCGTCTAATTGTTTTATATCCATGAAAGTATCATAGTATAAGGAAATTTGAAAATCAAGTAAATTTTAACAATTGCTAAATATACAAAAAAAATATATCTGGTAAAATAAGTACATGATTTTACAAAATAATCCTTATTTCTGTGGTAAAACCCTTTATTTTTTTACAAAAAAGTACATTAATTTTAAAAATTTTACAAAAAATAGTTTTAAAAGTATGAAACAATAGTATAAAATGTAATATATTGTTTAAAGATTCTAACTTTTGAATTTTGGAGGAAACATTAATGATTGAAACTTATGTAGTGACGACAAATGAATATTTAGCTTGGATATTAGAATTTTCACTATCGCAGTTTGAGTTTACGTTTTTGAATAAACATGACTCAAATTTTTTCAGAGAAAAAGCTCCTAATTTATTAATTTATGATTTACCCACTGTTCATAACCAATCGGGCCTACATAAAATTTTAAATACTATTACCTGTCCTGTTATGTTTGTTGACTCATCTAACAGAAATGTTATATCTAACACTATTGAAGCCTTAAAACTAAAGGAAAATAATAAAGGTTCTTACCAACATAGAGACAATAACAATTCTTATTTATTAACCAAGAATTTAATCTTTGACATTGAAAGCCACTGTCTTTATAAAGGGGACGAGAAAATTCATCTGTCTACAATTGAGTTTAAATTGTTATACATCCTTACAAAAAACGAAACTCCTTTAAGTTCAGAAGAACTAATAGATTATTTAGATACTACTGGCCCAGCAGTTTTATATGTTTATATAAGAAAACTTAGAGAGAAATTAGAAGATAATCCATGTAAACCTCAAGTGTTAGTTTGTTCAAGAGGAAAAGGTTATTACATAAAAAATTTTACTAAATGAACCTTTAAAAAAATAAAGGTTAATCTAAACATAAGTTGAAGGAACAGATTTCTTCTTCATGATAGGATGGTTTTAAGAAAAAAAAAGGGTGTGAGAATAAATAAAAAGTTCAAATACATATCTTAGTGATTTTATTAATGGAAATGAAACTCCACTTATTGAACCAGGTGTAGAGTTAATCAATTCTAAGGTGAGCTCATTTTCATGGGTAAGAAGAGAAAGTAAGTTGTCATCATCTACCATGGATACAGATGTTTTTGTTGGATTTAGATCTATACTCCAAAATGCAATAGTCAAAAAAGGTGTTCAAATAGCTTCTAATGCAAAAATTGGTGGTGAGAAGCTAACGACTATTGAAAAATATGTATGGATAGGTGCCGGGGCTGTCATCAAAGGTGGGTTAAACATCGGAGAAGGGGCTATTATAGGAGCAAACACTATCGTAGAAAAGAATGTTCCACCATACAGTATTATGGTTGGTCAACCTGCTACTAAATTGAAAGATAGAAATATTATGAATGACAGCGAACCTAATTTTCGAAACTTAATAAATGCGTTTAGAAGAAATTTTCGAGATCCTATCCTAAAAAATAACTTACAGAAAGAAATTGAAGATAGATATCAAAAATGCGTATTCAATTTTATTGACGCTGATATTGACGGTAATTTCCCTCTTCACCTAGGAAAAAACATTATCATGATTGGCAAGAAGATTAGTGACTCAAGTGGAAAATTGCAAATAGATGGAGGAATTACCATAGGCAAAAATGTTTCTATAGGTGATTCAACAATTGTCGAAGGCGGTGGAAAGGTTATTATAGGTGACAATGTTAGGATTGGGAAAAACGTACATATTATTTCTACCTCCCATGATTATAATAAACTCTCTCTACCGATGACTTTACTACCAGTCATTATTGAAGATGATGTAACAATCGAAGATGGAGCTAAAATTCTAGGCGGAGTAACTATTTTAAAAGGTTCTTTAGTCAAAGCCAATAGTTTTGTCCACAAAAATAATAGTTAAGGAGGAGTTCATATGGCAAGGATATTTATGGTACCTAATCCAACTGGTACAGGACACAATATGAGAATGTATTCAATAGCATATGATTTGGTTAAGGAGAAAAACGTAAATGTGACCGTTGTTCTCAGTTCTTTACAAGATACCTTTACAGATTTATTTAATGGAATAGGTGTAGAGGTAATAGATTTTAATCCTGAAAAAGTAGTGAACCATACAAAAAAGTCTCATTTAGAAAAAAATTTAAACTGGGAAACAATGATAGGTGGATATTTTTCTAAAACATTCTTCAATGGTTCTAAAATTTTAAAGTACATGAATTTATTTCTTGAAAATAAACCTGATGTAGTGGTAAGTGATTACAATATTAATGCTAGTATCGCTGCTTGTTTACTGAGAATAAAACATGTTTTTGTCACAGAGAGATTTAATTTTACTTTAGTAGACGTACCAAATGATCTTCTTGAAGCTGGAGAATTTAATGTTAACAAAAATGAGCTAGATGAGGCTAGAAATTCAATGAACGCTTTATTTCAGTGGCTAGGTGATAATACTTCATTAATGTTAACGGATAAGCCTTATGTGAAAGATATGGACGAAGGATCTATCATAGAAAAATATTTTCAAGAAGAAAAAATTCAGTTTGTAGGCCCTATGATTAGACCAATCGATCAAAATGATGATCCATCGTTTCTATTTGAACTAGGTGTAAAAAAAGATGCTTATCCATTAATTGTTGCTACAGTTAGTGGAACAACCATGTTTAAAGAAAATAAAGAAAAATTGATATCACTCTACACTAAGCTATTTGAAGATTTAAAGAAGGACTATCCAAAAGTACAAATGGTGCTGTTGGCTAAGGAAGATGTTTCTGTACCTAAGGGGATGCTTTCCATACCGTACATAAGTAATTGGATTCCTCTATTGAAAAAATGTGATTTGTTGTTATCACACCCTGGATGGATAACTGTTACTGAAGTTTCAGCTTTAAAGGTGCCTGCAATCTTTTGTCTATCGTCTTATAAGGAATATCATGAAGCAGAAGCCTTTGAAAGATTAAATAAAATGGGGTATGAAACCAACTATGGATTTGATTCAGATTTATTTTATAAGAAAGCTCATAGGCTCATCAATAATAAAGAGAACTTAATAAAAAGTTATCAGAACGCGTACAAGGATCACTCAGGTTCCAAACAGGCTGCACATTTAATTACGGAAGTTACTTGTGAACATTCAAAAAAAGTATTGAATTGAGGAGATATTATGACAACTATTTCTACAAAGTTACCACTAGAGGATTATTTAATTAATAAGTTTTATGATAAAGAGTTGAATGGTTTTTACGTTGCGGTAGAGAACAATACTATTGTAAGTGATGATAAAAAACTAGAAGATCAGGTTTGGTCGTTATTAGCTTTGGCTTCTTCAAATTACAAAATAGAAGATTTATGTGAAATGTCTAAGAGCTTGGATCGCTATTATGACGAGTATACAAATACTTATCATGAATTAACGGACCGATTCGGCATAGTTCATAGCGCAGGTATGGTAAGGCATACTCATATTCAACTTTTAACATCTTATGGACTTTTAGTAATCGGTAAATATACAAATAGCCAGGAATTAGTTGAGAAAGGATTAAATTTATTTAAAACTATCCATGAAACAGTTTTAGCGAAAGGATCTCCTTCTATTTTAAATGCAAATTTAACTGAACATATTAACCCCAATAAGTACGTTTTGTCTACCATTTTTGCAATTTTAACGCTAGAAGAAGCTTATAAAATAACTGAAGATTCATTATATTTGGAATACATAAAACATTATATTTCAGAAATAGATAAATTTGAAGATCAAGAGTACGGAGGGGTATACGATTATTTGCTCACAAATGATGAGCCATTTAAATCTAAAGGAAAGAAAACCTTCTCAAATGCATTAGCTACTATAGCCCTTTGTAAGGCGCATGAAATATTACAAGATCCTGGTGTTATTGAAAAGGGAAAATCTTATTTCGATTTTATTGTCAACAACCTGAAGCATCCACTAACCGGTGGTTTTTGGAACAAGGCTAATTATAAAGGGGAAGCTAGAGTCGAGCCAGTTGAATCATACTACAATAATGACGAATCACCATTTCCAGTGAAATATACACACGATCAAGCTTTACTGTTTTTATGCACCCAGTTAATATCTAAATACCATAAAGCTACAGAATATAAAAGCTTAGCAGAAGACTTATTATATCAAGTTAATAAGTTTAAAAGTAAAGATGGAGGTATGTTTATTGGTCAAGGAAATTGGTTTTCCACTCCTACTGACCCAACCGTACCTTTAATTAGACATTTTATGGTGCCCCATCACACGCCAGGTGCATTCTATGCTGGTAATACTGGATATTTACCTTTACACGAGAAACAAGCAAAAACTCAGGCTATAACGTTATGGGTATTAAATACAGCAAACGCTCGCCTAGTTAATGAAGATAAAGATATTAACCTTGATATGATTCCAAAATATAAAAGTGAATTGAAACAGAATTTAGATAAAATTACTTATCACAAGGATGTTAATTTGAAAATTGATGAGAAATCATATCTGAATTGGCTTGATAAAACAAAATCTGGTGCGGGTTTTGGCCTTACTCCTTATAAGTCACCATTAGGATTTAGATCGGATAAATCACCTCAAAATTTTTCAGCATTACATGTTGTATCAGATTTAACTATTATGGGCGAAAAAATTAGTAAAGAAGATAGGGAATCTATTTTAAGAGGAATGTTTGATTGCCAAAACGAAGATGGTGGTTTTGCAGAACAACCAGGACATTTAAGTGAGGTGTTTACTACCTATTGTGTTATATTAACGGCTTATATTCTAAAATCGAAAGTTCCAAATGAAGAAAAGTGCATTGAGTTTATTCAAAAGTGTCAAAATGAAGATGGTGGTTTTGGTAATTCAGAAGGCTATCCGAGTGATGTATGGCATACTAACCTAGCAGTTCTTGGTCTTCATGCTATGAATGCTAATCCACTAAGCATTGATAAATGTTTAGCTTTTGTAGCAGCTTGTCAAAATGATGACTTCGGTTATGGGGTAACACCAAATGCTCCTTCAGAGACGTTTTCTGTATTTCGAGCTATTGATACTCTTTTAATATTAGGAAAACAACCCACTAATTATGAAGAAACCATTAAATGGCTTAAACAGTGTCAAACAGAGAACGGTGGCTTTCGTTATAAGCCAAATGCTAATGAAAGTTTTGTAGGTAGTTACCATGCTATTGCAGCTTTATATTTATTAGGAGAACTTCCATTGAATGCGGAAAAATGTAAAGAATGGCTTAGTAAACATCAATCGAAGGATGGAGGTTTCTCCCGTGCTATTAATGCCCCTTCGGATACAACTGATGAAGGCTTCATTTGCCTTCAGGCATCTTATATGCTCGAAAGAAATTTAAATCCATACTGGGTAGCAATTATTACTTGATCTTGGTCCATATTTTTTAAAGGAGGCTTTCATATTGAAATATCTTATTACTGGAGGAGCAGGGTTTATTGGAGCAAATTTTTTAAATAAATTTGTCCACCTTAATCCAAAAGATACATTTGTAAATTTAGATAGTTTAGGCTACGCAGGTAATCTTTTAAGTCTGAAGGAAATAGAGAAGTGCGATAACTATTTCTTTGAAAAGGTAGATATTACAGATTATAAAGAACTAGAAAAAGTATTTGAAAGGTTTACTCCAGATATAGTCATTCATTTTGCTGCGGAAAGTCATGTGGATCGCAGTATTGTTAATCCTGGAAACTTTATAAATGCTAACATTATAGGAACATACAACCTTTTGGAGTTATCTAGAAAGTATTTCGAAAGTAAACCATACTGTCGTTTCCATCATGTTAGCACAGACGAAGTATATGGAAGCTTAGGGAAAGAGGGGTATTTTACTGAAAAAACACCTTACAACCCTACAAGTCCTTACTCGGCTTCTAAAGCAAGCAGTGATCATTTAGTGCGTGCTTATTACCATACCTATGAGCTACCTATAACTATTTCTAATTGCTCTAATAACTATGGACCGTATCAATTTCCAGAAAAGTTAATACCTATTACAATTAAAAACTTTCTTAGTGGTAAAGGGGTATCGATTTATGGAGATGGGCTAAATATTAGAGATTGGTTATATGTAGAAGATCATTGCGATGCCATTTGGGAGATTATAAACTCAGATAATGTTGGAAATACGTATAACATTGGAGGGAATAATGAATTGACTAATGTACAAATAGTTAACATTATTGCAGAAACCTTATCTAATTATACAGGTGAAAATATCCAAACTTATCGAAATTTAATTACGTATGTAAAGGACCGACCTGGTCATGACTACCGGTATGCAATTGATGCAACCAAAGTGCAAAAAGAGTTAGGGTGGTATCCAAACGAAAGTATTAGTACAGGACTTCAAAAAACGGTGAAGTGGTATTTAGATAATCAAGATTGGATGAATAAAGTAGGAAATAAAGAAGAGTATGAAGGCTGGTTAGAGATTAATTATTCTAATAGATGAGGTGAATAAGTTGAAAGGAATTTTATTAGCAGGTGGGAACGGTACACGTTTATATCCTTTAACAAGGGCAACAAATAAACATCTAATGAGCATCTATGATAAGCCTATGATTTTTTATCCCTTATCTACGTTGATGTTAGCAGGTATTAAAGAAATTGCGTTAATATCTTCACCAAAGTATTTGCCCTTATATAAAGAACTTTTAGGAGATGGCAAGCAATTAGGGATTTCATTAACATATATAGAGCAGGAGAAACCTGAAGGAATTGCTCAAGCTTTTTTACTCGCAGAAGAGTTTATAGGAAATGATACTGTATGTTTAACTTTAGGTGATAATATCTTCTATGGAGATGGTTTCTCTAAATTGTTAAAAGAATGTGCCACTCTAGATAAAGGTGGAATTGTTTTTGGCTATCATGTCAATGATCCTGAAAGATACGGAGTAGTAGATTTTGATGAAAAAGGAAACGTTATAGACATTCAAGAAAAACCTTCTATCCCTAAGTCTAACTATGCAGTGCCTGGTATTTATTTTTATGATAATTCTATTATAGAAATCTCTAAAAGTTTAAAGCCTTCAGAGCGTGGGGAACTTGAAATCACCGATGTAAATTTAGCTTACTTGCACAGAGGGGAATTACAAGTGAAAATATTTGGGCGTGGAAGTGCTTGGCTAGACACTGGTACTCCTGAAAGTCTTCTTGATGCAAGTAATTTTGTAGGAACATTAGAAAAAAGGCAAGGAAATAAGATTGCTTGCTTAGAA
This sequence comes from Priestia sp. VA7, assembly GCF_055710015.1. Classification (NCBI taxonomy): domain Bacteria; kingdom Bacillati; phylum Bacillota; class Bacilli; order Caryophanales; family Bacillaceae; genus Priestia; species Priestia sp. VA7. The sequence goes on along the minus strand of NZ_JBVQPN010000004.1, from coordinate 815,655 downwards.
GAAATAGCTTATAAAATGGGTTTTATATCTTTAGACATGCTAGTTCAGAACATATCGAAAATGCCTAAAGGAGAATACAAAAACTATTTAGTCCAGCTGTTAGAGAGTGAACAAACCAACTTAGTGCTGGCCACTACTGTATAAATTAATAACAAAATGAAAACTAAGGACATTCGGGTTCTTAGTTTTCATTTTATAATGGTACTTTTAATACTATTATAAATAAGCTCCTATTTTTCTATTACAGATTTGCTATGATTAATTCATCAAAGAATATTATGAAACGGAGGAGATACCCGTGTTAATAACAAAAACTTTGAATAATGGCGTAGAAATTCCTGCGGCAGGCATGGGATTTTGGCAAATAAATAATAAAGATAATATTAAAGAAATAATAAGTCAATCCTATTCAACAGGGATTTCGTTAATGGATACAGCTTCTGCATATGGAAATGAGGAACTAATAGGGTCTGCTATACAAGAACTAGAAATTCCTAGAAATGATCTTTTTATTACTACAAAACTCTGGAATAGTAACCAAGGGTATGACTCTACTCTGAAAGCTTTCAACCATAGTTTGAAGAAGTTAAAAACAGATTACTTAGATTTATATCTCATTCATTGGCCTGTAAAAGACAAATTTGTTGAAAGTTGGAAGGCTATGGAGAAGCTGTATGAAGAAGGTTACGTAAAATCTATAGGTGTATGTAATTTCCAAAAACATCATCTACAAACTCTCTTAAATGTGGCCAGTAATAAACCTGCTATTAATCAAGTTGAATATCACCCTTATTTAGTTCAAACGGATTTACACAATTATTGTATAGAAAATGATATCCAGTTAGAAGCTTGGAGTCCATTGGGACAGGGTGAATTATTAAAAGATGAAACTTTGAAGGGAATCTCCGAAAAGTATCAACGTACTGCTGCTCAATTAATTTTAAGGTGGCATCTACAGAAGGGAATAATTCCTATACCAAAGACAATCCGTAAGGAAAGAGTGATTGAGAATTATCAAATCTTTGACTTTAATATAGATGAAGCTGATCTTATATTGATTGATAATTTAAATAGAGATTTAAGGTTTGGTCCTCACCCCGATTCCTTCCAAGAATTTTTTGGTTCTTAAAAACAAAATAGTGTATTTACAATACAAGAAACCTTTCAATTTAACTTTGAAAGGTTTCTTTCTCTTATACAAATAATACATTTTAGGAATAGAAGTTGATAAAACTATGTTGTTTATTTGAAATTGTAGTTAACAAAAATTTAGTTTAACCTAAACGACCATTACAAGTTAAATTTTATATGTTAATGCTACAATATTGATTAAGTAATAAAATAGCTTAGAACCCCTTAATTAGTAAGTTTATTTTATATAGAATTATGAGGAGGGCTTACAAATAAATACTTATCTAGTTAATACGCCTGAGGAAATGATTAATTATTGTTTACGTATTATTTTATCAACAAATGGATCAACCACCTTAGCATTAGAATCCTTAATCATGAAAAAGGTTAGCTTAAATATTATTCATCAAGAGATAGTCACTTTTAATGATTTACCCTCTGATGTTAAAGTATTCTTTAAGAGTAAAGGTCCGTTCGTTAAAAGAATTACATCTTTAAATTTTGAGAACCGCACTCTTTCTGAAAATGTTGTCTATTTTGACATTTCAACTATAGATAAACCTATTCAAAACAGACTAAGTACCGAAAATATCCCAATTGGTAAAATGTTAAACAGTATGGAAAATAAAAGAGTCATTGTATCACACGGATTTAAGGAATATGATGAGTTACGTAATAGCTATCTTCCTCATTCAATTTTAAAGTCTACGTATCCTTATAAGGAATATATTATTATTCGTAATGAAAATTGTTGGTTTCATATAACAGAAATATTCCATTCCAAGGAAATTGTTAGCTGTATAGCAGATAAATAGAATATGATTGATCAGTACCTTAAGTATTATTTAAAGAGAAAAGCATTAAAAACAAAGAGGCAGTTTCCCATGTTATCATATCCTGGGAAACTGCTCTTTTTGTTTCTTTCTTTTTCTAGTCTACATAGTCCAGATTATCGGCACAAATAAAAGGCATGAGAATATAAAATTTCTCCTGCCCTTTATTTCGTTTAAGCTTCTCCTTGTACCTGATCCTTTATCATAATTCCGAATAAAGCAAAGAAGTTTAACACAACTAGAAATCCATAATAAATTCCAAGTCCATCAAAAAATAGAGAGAGAATAGGAAATATAATAGATTCTAAACCAAATAACATAATAATAATCCCAAATCCTTTAGCAAGCTGCTTTTCATTCTTAGGTGTAAACATCTTTCCATATCCAGCAATAAAAGTAGTTTTTCCTTTCCTCCATACAAGCTGCCCTACATAAATAATCAAGCAACTTAAGATACATACCAACAATACTTTTAGCATTAAGAAAACACCTTCTTCCTAAACAAGGATCTCATTATATATGTAACATTTTACCATATTATTGTATTTAATAACATGAATATCATATGCAGAGCTAGTTTACATAAACACTCTTAAAGGAACCAAGCAAGCGAAAGAACCCTTGTGGCAGTAAGGGTTCCGGGTAAGGATATTTTCTCGTTTATACAGCTTTTTATACATCCTTGATATGAAAGGCTTTCTCGGAGAAATAGGTAAAAAAAGAATGTATAAAAAAGCTGTCTTTTATACATATGCTCGTACAGAAAAATATAGTCCATAAGATAAAAAATGTGTTATTATATGTCTGCACATGCATTTTATAGTAAAAAGCCACCTGTCCTGCAAATACTGGGTGGCTTTTTATTTTGCTATTTTTCTAACTCGACGTAATAGGAATACGTGAGTGAATTACTTTATGTTTTTCCATGTGTCATTATTTATGCATATGCCAACTCCTCTAAATCAGTGTTTTAGAGAGGAATTTACATGCATATCTAGAACACAACTTAATTCTAATTAATAACATATTTGTAATTAAGTATTGACATTTACAAATAATATAAATTATAATTCTATTTATTGGAAATGAACATGTTGAGCGTTGAAAAGGACACGAATTATTTTTATATTTCTTTACAGAGAATAGGGCCTTTGGCTGTGAGCCCTTAAGAAAGAGAAATAATTTACCACCTTGGAGCTATTGTGGGGAAATATGTAGATAGAGTAACCGCAATCGGGAAATCCGTTATCTTTTTTGAGAATATAACACTTGTAGTGTTTTATAAAATTAGGGTGGTACCACGACCGCACTCGTCCCTGTTAGAGGGATCAGTGCGTTTTTTTATGTTGAAAAATAAATAGGTAAGCAACGAAAAGGACATGAATTATTTTTATACTTCTTTGCAGAGAATAGGGTCTTTGGCTGTGAGCCCTTAAGAAAGAGAAATAATTTACCACCTTGGAGCTTTATTAGTGAACTAGTAGTAATTAATAACGTTTGCGACGTTACAGCACCAGAGCCATCGATATATTTATATTGATGGGAATTTGGGTGGTACCACGTGTGAAAACATACTCGTCCCTTACTTAGGGATGAGTATGTTTTTTTTTTGACTTTATTTAAATAGGAGAGGTTATCATGAGTAAAGATTTAATTCAAATTCGCTTTTTAGATGGAAATGAGAAAGAATTTTCAAAAGGTATTACATTACATGCTATTGCAGAATCCATTAGTTCTAGCCTAAAGAAGAAAGCCATTGTGGGTAAAGTAAATGGAGAATTATATGACTTGCATCGAGCTATTAATCAAGATGCAGAAATCGAAATCTTAACAGTAGATTCTGACGAAGGTCTAGAAATTATGAGGCATACAACAGCTCACATACTTGCTCAGGCAGTAAAAAGAGTACATAAGAATGTGAAGTTAGGGGTAGGACCAGTTATTGAAGATGGATTTTATTACGATATGGATCTTTCTACAACGATCGCTTCTAATGAGTTACTACAACTTGAACATGAAATGAAGAAAATTATTAATGAAAATCATCCTATTGAACGCACTGAAGTGACACGTAGTGAAGCTGAAAGAATATTTAGCGAGATAAACGACGAGTTGAAACTCGAGTTATTACGTGATATCCCTATGAATGAAACAGTTACGATTTATAAACAAGGGGAATTTTTCGATTTATGTCGAGGCCCACATCTTCCTTCTACTGGAATGGTTAAGGCGTTTAAATTAACAAAAGTATCAGGAGCATACTGGAGAGGTAACAGCGATAACCAAATGTTACAACGTGTATATGGCGTAGCTTTTCGTTCTCAAAAACAGTTAAATGAGTATGTAATGTTTCTAGAAGAAGCAGCTAAAAGAGACCATCGAAAATTGGGAAATGAACTAGAATTATTTATGTTTTCTGATGAAGCTCCAGGAATGCCTTTTTATTTAGCTAAAGGACAAATGGTTAAAAATCAGCTGGAGCAGTTCCTGCGATCCGTTCAAGAAAAGCATCATTATGAGGAAGTACGTACTCCTTTTATGATGAATCAACAATTATGGGAAAAGTCTGGTCACTGGGATCATTATAAGGATAATATGTATTTTTCAGAAGTGGATAATGCTAAATTTGCACTAAAGCCCATGAACTGTCCTGGTCATATGCTTATCTTTAAAAATAAGCTCCATTCCTATAGAGATTTACCCATTCGAATGGGAGAATTCGGTCAAGTTCACCGTCACGAATTCAGTGGGGCTCTAAATGGATTATTAAGAGTACGTACGTTTTGTCAGGACGATGCTCATATCTTTGTTACTCCTGAACAAATTGAAAGTGAAATTAAATCGGTCATTGAATTAGTGGATTATATCTACAAAACATTTGGTTTTGAATATAGTATTGAACTTTCAACTCGACCAGAAGACTCAATGGGAGAGGATAGCTTATGGGAACTTGCTGAAAGTTCTTTAGAAAACGTATTAAAAAGTTTGAACTTCAACTATAAAGTTAATGAAGGCGACGGAGCATTTTATGGTCCTAAAATCGATTTTCATATTAAGGATGCTTTAAAAAGAAGTCATCAATGTGCAACAATTCAATTAGACTTCCAGCTTCCAGAAAAATTTGATTTAAATTATATTAATGAAAAGAACGAAAAACAGCGTCCGGTTGTCATTCACCGTGCTATTTTTGGATCTCTTGACCGTTTCTTTGGCATTTTAATTGAGCACTTTGGAGGTGTCTTCCCCACATGGTTGGCACCTGTACAGGTAAAGGTTATTCCAGTTTCCCTAAAGGTTCATCAGGAATATGCACAAGAGATTAAAGAAGTTCTAGGAAAGAAAGGGATTCGAGTAGAATTAGATACTCGAGAACAAAAGCTCGGATATAAGATTCGAGAAGCTCAAGTGGCGAAGGTTCCTTATATTTTGGTATTAGGAGATAAGGAAATGGAAAGCAACTCCGTAAATGTACGAAAACACGGTGAGGAAAAGTCTGAAACTTTCAATTTAGATAGCTTTATTGAAAAACTTCAGGATGAAATTGTTGAAAAGAAACTTAGATGCAGCACCTCTTACTCGCTTAGAAATCATCTTTCCAGATGGTCAAACAGAAACGATTAAAACGGATGCCAAAGGGTTATTTGAGGTCAACTTTACAAGCGAGGTAAAGCAGAATGATGAAATTATTTTAACTGAAAAGCTGAGTGATAAAATTGTTACTTCATCGAGGCTTGAAACCGTTATATCGATTAATAGGATCACAAAAGAAACAGGAGCTACGACGTTTACAGTGGAGAAGCAACATCCAAGTATTCATGTAAAGGAAGTGACGTATTTTACAAAACCAATCGCCATTTTTATGGTCACACCAGATTATGATTCTAGTAACCATGTAATAGCCTCTATTTTTGTTCGGCAGTTATATTATGTGCTTTCTAAGAATGCTTCATTGGCAAGAGGAAACAAGTGTCATCGAGAAGTTGTATTTTTGTTAGACGAGTTTGGCGTGCGCCCATACGGGCATATAGAGAATCTCCTTAGACAAGAGATGGGAGTCTGTGCTTAACCTAGTTACCACCTTGCTTACCTACAAGGGGAAACCTGGAGGGGACCAGAGCATGCAAGGAAAGCCCTAAGTTACCAAAATGACCTAGGTACGACTGAAGGGCAAGGTAAAAATGTTGTGAACAAGGATGAAGGCTAAACTGCTTCAACCATAGTCCAAAGTGGAGTATCGTCGCCCGAAGTGAAGGGTCATTGAAACGCTTCGCAGTCAAAGAATGGAAATGTTGCCGAAGTTTCCATTGAACATACGTAATACGTATGGCAGACCAACGACTGACTAACTTGAATAACAAGTAACGGACGAAAGTGGCATCCGACATCATAACGAGTCTAGTCTCTATATGTACTAAATGGGGATTACCTAACCTGGAGCGCCTCGTAAGGAGGCTATTGAGGATGATACCAAGTGTAAAAAGCAAGGTATGTGGCTCATGAAAATCCAATATGGTAACGGAGTTCTCGTAGTAGTCAGAGCGAGGGAAAGCCTCGTACAAGGCGAAGGAGAACAGTCTTTTCGACTAATATTAAATTGGGAAGGGGCGTGAGGCTCTTGCGAAGCCCAAAAATCGTATTAGAAAATCTAGCATCTCACAGTAACAAAGCAGGATATAAATACAAGAAGTTATATCGAAATCTGTATAATCCATTATTTTTCCTTGATGCCTATCAAAACATATACGCCAGCGAAGGAAACATGACTGCTGGAACAGATGGAAAGACCATTGACGGAATGTCTACAAAAAGAATCTCAGGGTTAGTCGATAAATTACGAGATTCTTCTTATCAGCCACAACCAGTAAGAAGAGTTTATATTCCAAAGAAAAATGGAAAAAAGCGTCCATTAGGCATACCTTCAGTAGAAGATAAATTAGTTCAAGAGGTCATCAAAAACCTATTAGAATCCATCTATGAACCAACTTTTAGTAAGTTCTCTCATGGCTTTCGCCCTGAAAAGAGCTGCCATACAGCTCTGATTCAGGTTAAAGGCACTTTTACGGGGAGCAGATGGTTCATTGAAGGTGATATTGAAGGCTTTTTTGACAATATTAATCATCATATTCTTATCAATATCCTAAGGAAGAGGATTGATGATGAACAATTTATTTCGCTTATATGGAAGTTTCTTAGAGCTGGTTACTTGGAAGATTGGAAGTTCCATAAGACGTTTAGTGGTACACCACAAGGTGGTATTCTTAGCCCTCTATTAGCAAATATCTATCTGAATGAATTAGACAACTTTATGAGTGGATATAAGTCAACTTTTGATATAGGAAAAGCTAAAAGGACAAATCCAGCCTATTCTAAAATTCAGCATCAGATAAGTGGGGCTAAGAAAGAACTAAGGGAAGCTAAAGAAAAAGATGAAGTACGGGAAAAAGAGTTGAGTAATAGAATACGCCAGTTATTAGCTGAAAGAGAACGCACTCCCCAACGGTATCCAATGGATGAAAACTACAAACGAATTCAATATGTGAGATACGCAGATGACTTTCTGATTGGAGTGATTGGGAGTAAGGAAGACGCGTGCAGAGCAAAGAAAGACATCGCTAATTTCTTGAAATCTGAACTTAAGCTAACGTTATCCGAGGAGAAAACACTTATAACAAATACGAGGAACAAGGCACGATTTTTAGGTTATGACGTTAAAGTTGGGCGAGATTTTCACTCTAAACGACGAAGTGATGGAATAAAAACAAGAGCATTTTCGTTAAAGTGCGAACTATATATGCCTACTGATCTTGTTTATAGTCGCCTTTTTAAAAAAGGGGTAATAAAGGTCAACCAAAAGACCGGACAATGGAAACCAATGCACCGTCCAGAGTTAATTAAATTGGTGCCTCTTGAGATTTTAAGGAACTATAACGCCCAAATACGTGGAACCTATCAATATTACCAACTGGCAGTAAATGTGTGCCACTTAAATAGTTATAAGTATCTTCTGGAATACTCTATGTATAAAACCTTAGCGAATAAGTACCGTACGACCTTAGGCAAAGCTAAACAAAAATTTATGGTGAACGGAATATTCCAAGTCAGTTATATAACAAAATCCGGTAAGAAAACGGAAGTGCTTTATGACAAGGGATTTCGTAGAAATAAAGCTCCTATAACTAAAAAGGATATAGAAAAACTTCCTTCGGAAGTATCATATCAATCCCGAACATCGCTTATTCAAAGGCTGATGGCTAATCAATGCGAATGGTGTAAGGCTGAAGAAGGCTCAATGGAAGTTCATCATGTTCGAAAGTTAAAAAACCTTAAAGGGAAAAAGAAATGGGAAAGACAGATGATAGCAAGGAACCGTAAAACAATGATACTTTGTCGAAAGTGTCATCGTGACCTGCATAACGGGAAGCTAGACTGAAGAGACGGAGAGCCGTATACCTTGAGAGGGGTACGTGCGGTTCGGGGGGGAGTTCTCGGAAACCTAAGACCGAGAGGTCTTAAGGCGCCGGGTTCTTACCCTACAACATGCCGGCTATTGAAGGAATGGCGAATATTATCACGGTGTGTTTAGGGCGAAATATACGCTTCAACTTAGTCATTCAAGCCTATCCGCAATTGAAAAATAAGTATGGGGATGATGCAGCTACAATTGAAGGAAACTGCGGAAATACGATTTATATCCTTACAAATAATTATGAAACTGCTCAAGAAATTTCTAAAAAGCTTGGAGAAAGTACTATTAATTCTACTTCTCGAAGTGGAAAAGGATTATCAACAGATAAAAGTAAAACAGAGGGAGTCGATGGAAAACCATTATTAACACCAAATGAATTAATGGAATTACAAGAAGGAGAAAGTGTCGTCGTTCGTGTGGTTAAACGTCAAGATAAAGCATGTCAGAGAATTAAAGCGCATCCGATCTATAACACCGGAAAAACAGCGTTGAAATACCGGTGGGAATACCTTGGAGAGGACTTTAATACGGATCGTTCGATTCTAGATATTGATATTTCGTCTTTACATGAACAAGTCAATCCAAGATCCTTGGTGATTCATAATTTCTTTCCTTTTCAATCACAAGATCCATCAGTGGAAAAAGAAGAGGAACTAGCCGACGATCCGTTTACTTCTCTAACGTATGAGAACTATAAAACGAAAACAGTCAAAGAGTTTTTCGGTGGAGATAAGAACGTTTCTACTGCTCTAAAAGAACACTTACCAAAAGCGATGAATAAAACGGTGGAAGAGATTGAACAGCAGTCCATGCGTGATTTTGAAGAGGAATTAACGATGTTAGGAGCTAGCGATCAACTGAATAAAAATGTTCACAAACTTCTTGAAGTGAAAATAACTACCATCATCAAGAAGTTACAACATGAGATGGAAAAACAAGAAGCTTAATATCAAAAGGGGGAGAAAGAAGGACAAGTATTTCAAAGGAATTAGAGCGTATTTTAGAGGACTATGCACCGATTGTGAAGGAAGGACATCAGGTGTTAATTGGCTTACTAGATGGCACTATACACTTGGAAAAAGGGCAGGAAGGAGAAGCACCTGTACAAATTCGTGTTTCTCCTCTGGATGAACGATTAGAGATAACGATTGATACGTTGTTTCAAGGCATCTAATACCTTCGTAAGGAGATGAGCAGATGAAGGATGAAGAAATTCTTAAAAAGCTACGTGAGTTTTCAGAGTACTTAGATGTTGGAAATATCGTCACCTATATGTTACGGAAAGTTGGATGGGCGTGTATTCAACTTCTTTCGTTTCTGTTGGATGGATTGGAAGGAATTACAGATAGTATTTTAGGAATTAAGACATTTTTTAATTCACCTGAAATCCAAGATTTTATTACCAAGATTCAACCCTTTCTATATGTATTACTGGCTTTTTCCTTTTTGTATATTGGCTACATGTTGATTATTCAGGAGAGAGTCAATCGTGAACAAATTATGATTAACATTTTTATTTCGATGGCAGTCTTACTTTTATTAAACACCAGTATGTTAAAGACAGATAAATTCACTGACCAAGCCATTGAAGCTGTTGATTTAAATGAAAAAGGTACCGTAAGTGAAAAGATAATTAAAAGTAATATAACAGATGTAGCGCAATTCGATCCTACGAAATGGAAGAGTCCCAAATTAAAAGAACCAAATAAAGTGCCACAAAAAAATATTATGATGATTGATATTACTGAAAAAATTGATGATAAGTTTAAAGTGAATGAAAAAGATACTCTATCAGATGAAGGTCAAAAAATACTCACAAATAAAGCAGATATTACACCTGATGGAAAAGAAGGATTAGTTGAATTGAATAATGGATGGTTTGATTTCTTTCCAGAACTCTATTACCGATGGTCATGGAACTTCTGGACAATTGCTATTTCCCTCTTTGTTATAGGGATGACACAATTGTTTACCTCAATTAAACTAGCGAAACTGTGTTACGAGATAGGATTTAACTCGATTTTAGCCCAATTAGTTGCGCCTGCCGATGTATCAGACGGACAAAAGTTAAAAGCTGTACTAAAAAACATAGTGAATACGTTTCTAGTCATCATTATGATTTTCATTTCCATGAAGGTCTATTTGATGGGAACGGTCTTTATTAGCGATAAATTAGAAGGTATTCCGTATCTCATTGCATTGATTGCCTTTAGTATTGCCGTTGTAGATGGTCCGATTATGTGTGAACGTCTCTTTGGAATTGATGCCGGCCTCAAAAGTGGTTGGGGAGCTGTGGCAGGAGGCTTTGCGATGGCAAAAGGACTTGAAAGTAGTATTGGCATGATGGGCAGAACCGTAAAAGGAGGAGCCAATCTTGCAAAAGGTATTGGCGGTGTAGGAAAAAGCCTTGGTAGTGGTGCTCTTCAGACAGCAGCAGGAGTTGGAGGTCTTGGTAAAGGGTTAGCTACACAAGGAAATAAAGAAAAACAACCAGCTCTGCATGAAGAAATGAAAAAGGCAGGAATGGCAGGTGAGAAAGGAAACGCTGCTTCTAAAGGTAAAAACGCAGGAAATGAGCAGAAGGCTCAACAACAGGGATTATCTTCTACTGAAAAACAAGAAGGGGGCAAAAATAATGAAGGAAATTCTTCAGAAGGAAAAGGATCAGGTCAAGGCACATCTCTACAAGATGAAATGGTGCGTCCATATGGATGTGTTTGGGATTGCTGTCGTAGCAAACAGCTGATGTGGTCATAGCATCATAAGGTCAAAGACTTATTGATATTGTTCAAATATCAAGACACTCGTGGTGGGAAACCATCAGGGGGACAATAGCATGTCTATAAAGCCACAAGTTACTGGCGTGTTACAGTACGACTGGATGGCAAGACCAAAGTAATAGACAAGGATGAAAGCTACACTGCTTGAATGATAGCCAGAGGGGTTATATCGTGGACCATAGCAAATAACACGTGAAATGCTATGCAAGTGGGGATTTTAATGGATGCATTTCCCATTAAAATATGACCTCCCACTGACCAACATCTATAAGATGGTAAATGGCGAAAGTCACATCCGATACTATTACAAGCTTCCCTGCATAATCTAAATGGAGATTGTCTAAGTCGGTATGCCCTTACGGGCTATATCCATTTGGGATTGAATAATCGATAGGACAACGGAGTCTTCATACTAGTCTGAGATAGGGAAAACCTATTACGCTAACATCAGATAACGCATGTTAGGTCATAGCTGTGAAGCTAAGATGGCGAAGGAAGACAGTTAACTGAATCCAATATTATAAGAAGAAGGAGCGAGAGGCTCTATGAGAAATCCTCAAGTAGTATTGGACAATCTAACAAGTAAGTCCAATGATGAAAGCTATAAGTATCAAAGAGTGTACAGAAACCTATACAACCCTGAGTTTTATCTTATGGCATATGATGAAATTTACCCTAACCCTGGCAATATGACTAGGGGGGCAGATAATAAAACAATCGATGGTATGAGTATGAAAAGAATCCATAATATTATTGATTCGCTCAAGGATGAAAAGTATCAACCGACTCCGGTAAGAAGAACTTATATCAAAAAAAAGCGTGGTAATAGCAAAAGGCCACTAGGTATTCCATCATTTGATGATAAATTACTACAAACAGTAGTAAAGTCTATACTAGAAAGCATTTACGAAAGTTCGTTCAGTACGAGTTCTCATGGTTATCGACCAAACAGAAGCTGTCACACAGCCATTAAGCAAATCGCTGACACATTTAACGGAGTAAAATGGTTCATAGAAGGAGATATAAAAGGCTTTTTTAATAATATAGACCATACTATTTTAATCAATTTACTTCGTAAAAGAATTAAGGATGAGAAATTCCTAAGGCTTATCTGGAAATTTCTTAAAGCAGGGTATGTAGAGGATTGGAAATACCACAACTCTTACAGTGGCGTACCTCAAGGAGGCATTATCAGCCCTATCTTATCTAACATTTACCTTAACGAATTAGATCAATTTATTGAAGAATTCCAAGGTAAATTCAATAAAGGTAAACGTAGGGTGGAAAATCCTGATTACAAAAAACTGCACACAAAAAGTATGCGTCTTAAGAAGAAATTAAAAGATAAGATTACTGAAGGAACACTCAGGGAAGGCGAACGTGAAGAAATCATTGGTTACATCAAGGAAACTAATAGTAGAAAAATGAAGTTGCCTTCAAGAGACCCAATGGATCAAAACTATAAAAGATTGAAATACGTCAGATATGCGGATGATTGGCTAATTGGTATTATCGGCAGCATGGAAGACGCCATTATGATCAAGAAAGAACTAACTGAGTTCATCAGTCACAAACTGAAACTCGAACTTTCACAAGAAAAGACACTTATCACAAATAGTAGTAAGTTCGCTAGATTTCTAGGTTACAACATTGCTATAAGTAGAAATCAACAACCAAAACCCATAGCAAGACCAGCTGGACAACAAAAAAAGGTTCTCTCACGTTCTAATTCAGGAAGAGTTTCCATTTACATGCCAAAAGAAGCCTGGGTGAGTAAACTTATAGAATATAAAGCTATAAAAATGGATGGACGCAACTGGAAACCAATACATCGTAGGATGTTGGTCAACAACGATGATTTGGAAATCCTCACTCGTTATAATGCGGAAATCAAGGGTATGTACAACTACTATAGACTAGCTCATAACGTAAGTGGACTTAATAAATTTAAATACTTTATGGAATACAGCCTTTACAAAACTTTTGCTAATAAATATAAAAAATCAATAAATAAAATAATAAACAAATATTCCATTAACGGAGTCTTTGCGGTTAGATACAAATCTAAGAAAGCTGATAAAATTCGATACTTTTATAATGATGGATTCAAGAGAAATACATCCATAAAGGTAGAGCATACTAACACAGACCTGCCTATCAGTAAATTTGATTATGGTAGATCTAGTCTCATTTCAAGATTAAAGGCAGAACGCTGTGAATGGTGCCAGGCGGAAAACGTCGATTTAGAAATTCATCATGTAAGAAAGTCAAAGGACTTAAAAGGTAAAAAGCTATGGGAACAAATGATGATAGCCAGAATTCGCAAAACAATAGCGCTTTGTGCCCTGGGACAGGGAAATGACTGTCATCGTAAACTCCATGCTGGACTGTTAGATTGAAGTAAGTTAATGGCGAGCCGTATACATGGAGACATGTACGTACGGTTCTGAGGGGGATGCTTGGGAACCTACCATAGCAATATGGAAAGGCACCGGGTATCTACCCTACCAAGCTTTTGGTCAAAGTGGAAGCACAAATGGAGGCAGCCCTTCTGTAGGAAAGGCAAATGCTTCTCTTTATGGTGGTGAAATGCAAGCTTCTAGTCAGAATGGAAGCACAAATGGAGGCAGCTCTTCTGTAGGAAAGGCAAGTGCTCCTCTTCATGAGGAAATCCAAACTTCCGGTTATGTGGTGGGAGTACAAGTGAAAGTAGCTCTTCTGTAAAGTGTAAGTTACCCTACACCAACAAGAAAACCTTCTGCTTCCATGCCGACAGGGATGGATCAAGCACAATTGGTGGCTACACAGGAACCTCCCCAAGTAAAACAACCAATTGAAAAAGACACGGTACCTCCTTCTACAGAAGAGATTCTAATGCCGCATCAACACCGAACAGAAACACGCAATATTGCATAAGTGGTACGGGATAACCTCAAAGAGAGTGTAGGAAAGGTAAAAGAACCTATTGATCATTCACAAATAATCCATAAAACAAAACGTTCTTATCAAATTGGACGAAATACAGGGCGAGATTTAGGAAACCTTGGATCAAAGAAACGAAATAAACCAGAAGAGAAGTAACAAGCGTTACTTCTCTTTTTTATAGGGAGGAGAAGAGTCATGGCAAACTATAACATTCCGAAAGAAATGTCGACGGAATTAAAGATTAATAAATCACTTTATCTCTTCGATTTGTTGTTCATTATTGGCTTACTTATGGTCACGATGATGTTACGTTTTTTTATTCATCCTACGCTTCAAATTCCCTTTTATATCTTCATGAGCATATTTGGGCTATTGATGACCGTTAGACCAAGTACGAACCCTAAAAAACGGATGTATGAGGCGTTATTGCTTACATTGTTACGAAAGAAGAGTACGTATTGTGCAATTGATAGGGAACAAGAATAAAAAGGTACTTATTAAAAATAAGAAAAAACCATCCCTGGTAGATAGGATGGTTCTGAATGGAAAGTCCAAGTTAAAATTCTCAGCCTTCACGTTTATCATTGACATTTTATGTAAAAGATAAACATGAATGGAGGATAATATATGGTAGAAATGAATAAAGTATCGCGTCTTACAAGCGCTGAAATCTCAAACCTGTGGAATACTTATATGAATGATAGTTTAAATATCTGTATGGTAACTCATTTTTTACAAACTGTAGAGGATCTAGATGTCAAACCTCTTTTAGAAGAAACAATTAACGTAGCTCGAGGACATCTAGTAGAAATAGAAACGATCTTTCAACAAGAGGAAATTCCTAAACCCGTTGGGTTTCCAATAGAAAAACATGTTAAATTGAATGCGCCTCGTCTTTTTACAGATGTTTTTTATATGGCCTACCTTCTACACATGAGTAAATTTGGGATGACTGCACATGCTGGTGGCATCACATTAGCCTGTCGGAAAGATATCCATGATTTATTCCATAACTATGTGGAAGAGGCTATTAGGCTTAATGGTGCCACACGAGAAGTCATGAAGGAAAAGGGTGTCTTTATTCGGCCACCTTACATGGATTATCCAAAGGAAGTAGAGTTTGTGACAGAACAGAAATTTCTGACCGGATGGTTTGGGCACAAACGATCTCTACTTGCACTGGAAACCTCTCATTTATATATGACATCACTTAATAATGAACTAGGGAAAGATGTCCTTTTAGGTTTCTCTCAAGTAGCGAAGGATAGTGAAATAAAAAAACATTTTATACGGGGCACAAAAATCACTTCAGATATTCTCTATAATACTCATAAAACGTTACATGAAAGTGATATTCCTGCCTCTATGACTTGGGATACGTGTGTTACGAGCTCCACTATCGCTCCTTATTCAGAGCAGATTATGCTTTGTTTTGTGAATGCATTGTGTGCCCTTGGAGTTGCAACATATGGGAGTGCGATGTCTTTAAGTATACGGCATGATTTAGCAGCTCTTTATAGTAAATTTATTATGAAGTCAGGAGTCTATGCTGAGGATGGGGCAAATATGTTAATTGAGCGTTCTTGGATGGAGAAACCTCCTCAATTTATTGATCGTGATAAATTAATACGTGAGAATACAGAAAGTTAAAGGAAACATGGTTTATTAGTTATTGTATTTTTGAAGAAACAAATATTTTCACTAAACAAATAGTATAAAAACCTATAGTCAGAACGTGTTTTCATTGAAACACGTTCTTTCTTTTTGTCTATTGCTACAAGTTATTACTAACAATTTAATCAAATTCTATTCAAAAGTTAAAAGGGGGCTACGTACTATCGTGATATTCAATGAAAAAGTATTAAAAAATGAGCAAGTAAAGTCAGTAAAGCTCTTTGAAAAAAATAAACAGAGAAGTAAATCCCTTCTCTTTGATGAAAAGGAAAAGGGGATCATCAATGGTCAAGTTCAAGAACAACCTCTTACTTTTCAAGAACGTTTTGAAGTGGATAATCAAATGTACCTTCAAAAACGTACAGGCATCGTCAAGAAGAAAAAAGAAAAACAGGAAATCGAAAGGTAAAGTATAGCAAGAATATTTGACGACACATCAGATAAATATTTTGTAAACAAAGAATAGTAAAAAGACGATGGTCAATCACCGTCTCAATAGAACTAGTTTTTATTTTCAGAGAACTTATTTTTATTGAAGAATTTAACAAGCTTATTTCCGATAAACGAGAACTCAAAAAGCTCATGAAACACCCACAAAATGAAAAGATCGAAGCAGGTTGGGCCAATATTAGTGATGAACTGCTGCAAGACATACCTTCTGGTGCTGTTTACTTAACACATCGTTCATTAACTAGGTTTTTATTTATAAATGATTGTGACAATACCTGGGCAGCATTCCCAAGTTCTTCTCATGTTCATATGAGTGAAGTATCTATTTGGGGTAATTTAACAGGATGGGAAAATGAAGATCTGTTTGGTACATTAACTGTCTGGGAAACATCCGTTAATCCATTCGCGACTAAACAATTAGATTTTTTCATCTTTGAAGAAGCAGAACCAGTTGAGCTTCCACCTATAAAACAAAAGGAAGACACAAGATCACTTTTTCTAGTAGGAGCATAAGTTAACCCTCTTGTTTCTTTTCTATAATATTAATAAGTGCAATTATTAAACGACTAAATAAAGCTCTTACATTAAGGCTAATAAGGCTATAATACCATTTCCAGCCTTTTTGCCACTTAATTAGTTTCGTATATTTTTTTGCCCATAACTCAACTAAAAATAGCGAACTGATGGTAAGTACAATCTTATACACAATTTTAAAAGGATTATCATTTTTTGTTATATGATAAAGCCATAAAGAAACAGTTGGCAAACATAAGAAATCAAATAAAACATTTGATTTAAACTCTTTAGGTATAAAGCGGATAGGGTATTGAAGTATTTGACGGTTAACTAAAAACCTGTCAACGATAGCATTTGTATATCCATTCATAAACAAGACCAACAGTGAATCTTTAATAGGAGTTTTCTTTAAAACAAAGGGTAAGCTAGCTAAAAATATGACGGTTATACACTTTAGAAATCTTATTTCTAATTTTTTACTTTTCATATATTTTCATCTCCTTGCTTAGTCGTAAAATTAGTATTAGCTGCTCTATGATTTACGATGCAACAGTTTTCCTTTGTCATGTACATGTAAATGTAACAAAATAAACCATGACAAAATTTTCTTGAATAATTACATCCGTTTGGTATCAAAAACTGAATAGGAGAGTGGTCCATCGAAGAAAAAGCTAGTACTTATCATAATGGCTTTGGGAGTTTTTATCCTAACTCAGGTGTTTGCTGCAACGGGAGATAGCATTATCAAGACAGGCGATAAGTACCTAGAGCGAGCGGCCTTACTCATATAGAGAATCAATTGGTGATCTGTCAAAATTCGATAGGTTATCATTTACGGCTCGGGTGTTTAAGGGGAATGGCATCACATTGATGCATGTAAAAAATAATGAGTATACTAAGAAACGTACTAGTGAGTAAATAGCTTTTCGAAAGGAAACATTTACACCAGTATAATGACAGACTATAGCACAATATAAAATCATATTAAAAGGAGCGAATATAAATGAAATTACAATTAGCATTAGATCTTGTCAATATTCAGGGAGCTATTGAATTAGTGAAAGAGGTAGAGAGCATATTGATGTTGTAGAAATTGGCACACCTGTGGTGATCAATGAAGGTCTTAAAGCAGTGAAAGAAGTAAAGGCTGCATTTCCTAACTTAACCGTATTAGCAGACTTGAAAATTATGGATGAAGCTGGATATGAAGTAAGCCAAGCATCTGCTGCAGGTGCTGACATCATTACGATTCTTGGCACTGCAGAAGACGAGTCAATTAAAGGCGCAGTAGAAGAAGCTAAAAAACAAGGTAAACAAATCCTTGCTGATATGATCGCCGTGAAGGATATTGCAGCCCGCGCAAAAGAAATGGATGAACTTGGCGTTGATTATATATGCGTTCACACAGGTTACGATCTTCAAACAGTTGGAAAGAATTCTTTCGAAGACCTTTCAACCATCAAAAGCGTTGTTAAAAACGCGCAAACTGCCATTGCAGGTGGAATCAAATTAGAAACACTTCCTGAAGTAATTAAACAACACCCAGATCTTGTTATCGTAGGTGGGGGAATTACGAATAAAGAAGATAAAAAAGCTACAGCACGCGAAATGAAAAAATTAATTGAACAAGGTTAATTTAACAATGAAGATTACTCAATATGTAGCCGAGATCGTTCAAGAATTAAGTCAAACAATCCACTTGATTTGTGATTCAGAAGCAGAGAAATTAATAAAACAGATTTTAGAATCCAAGAAAACCTTTGTGGCGGGTGCAGGCAGATCTGGATTGATGCCTATGTAGTTGGGGGAAACAGTAACAGCTAATTTAGAAAAAGACGATTTATTAATCATTGGTTCAGGATCAGGAGAAATCAAAACCTTAATTGCCATTGCTGAAAAAGCTTAGAAGGCATAGTCGCAGCTATAACCATTTCTCCTGATTCTCCTGAATCAACCATTGGAGAGTTAGCTGATATTACTGTTAAATTACCGGGAGTCACGAAAAATCAATCTGAAGGTGATTACAGGACCATTCAACCAAGGGGATCTCTATTTGAGCAAACAATGCTGTTATTTTATAATGCCTTAATCTTACGCTTTAGAGAGAAAAAAGCCTAGATTCTAATAAAATGTATGGTAAACATGCTAATCTCGAATAGAAAATAGCTTAAAATATACAGAAAAGACCACATTTTTTAATTTGTGGTCTTTTCTGTATAATCTCCCTTTATTCTATACGTTCGTTTGCGGATGAGATATTTAAATCTATTACAAGGTGTTAAAGTAATTTAAAGGGTTTTGCTATTGAGCAACTGGATAACATAGACTACAAAAATTTCTTTGACCGGCACTTTTTTATATTCTATACAAAAAATTTATGGAGATACATTAAAAGCTTGCCATAAGGCTCGTCCAGTTTTGACCTATTTTAGCTGAGTAATTTCTGCCAATATTTCATAGGAATGGAGGCGGGCCTTATGATCATAAACCTGGGCGATTGCCATGATTTCATCGGCTTGACTTTCATCCAGAAACTTTTCCAGCTTTTCTTTTACGATTTGAGGACTGCCGACAATCGAAGTTCCTAATTGATTCTCAAGGGCAGCTATTTCATAGTCGCTCGCTATATCATTAATATTATCCACTGGCGGCTGCAATGGGACTTCCTTCCCGCGCATCAAATTTAAGAACTGCTGCTGCAATGTTGTAGCGAGCCGCTCAGCTTCTTGATCTGTGTCAGCCGCAATGATGTTTAGCCCTACCATTGCATGCGGCTTGTCCAGTACTTTAGAAGGCTTAAACGAACGGCGGTACAGCTGGATAGCCGGCAGTGTGTTATGCGGCGAGAAATGGCTCGCAAATGCAAACGGCAGCCCAAGCTCTCCTGCCAGCTGAGCACTGTATCCGCTTGAACCTAACAGCCAAATAGGTATGTTTAATCCTTCACCTGGAATTGCTTTAACATGACTATATCCTTGTGCCAGGGAAGGGTCAAAGTAATTCCGGAGCTCAGCCAGCTGCTCTGGGAAATCTTCTCCTAAACTTCTCAAGTCACGTCTTAATGCACGTGCGGTAAGCTGATCAGTGCCTGGTGCACGGCCCAAGCCAAGATCAATACGTCCTGGATATAATGATTCCAGAGTACCGAATTGCTCAGCAATAACAAGAGGTGCATGATTCGGTAGCATAATGCCCCCTGAACCTACCCGAATTTTTGATGTGCCTGCTGCAACATGGGAAATGACTACCGATGTTGCAGAGCTGGCGATAAATGGCATATTATGATGCTCAGCGAGCCAATATCGGTTATACCCCAGCTTTTCAGCGAGCCGGGCCAGCTCCAAAGTATTGCGAAAAGAATCAGCCGGCGTACTTCCATCTGCAATTGGAGAGAGATCTAGGATTGAGAATGGAATATCCGTAATTTGTTTTGAATCATTTTCAGGCATATGCTCATCTTCTTTCTTTAAAAATTCCGTTTCAAACCTATAAAAGAATTTACAGGCTGTTTTCTTTGTCTTCTTTTACTGCTTCAATCTAAATTACATTAATTTAACTGATTTAATATCTGCAGAAAATACATCCTTTATTAGACTAGACACTGTTTAATTTACTGTAGCCTGAGCCAGAATTTCATAAGAGCGTAGCCGTGCCTTATGATCAAAAATCTCTGTATGAGCCATAATTTCATCAGCATCAGTCTTTTCTATTAACTCATGGAGTCGCTGCTTCATATTTGCAGGGTCCCGATGATGGAAGCGAAAAGCTGTTCTTTAACCGCCCTGCGCTCATTATCGTTCCAAAGATCGTCCATATTATCAACAGGAGGCAAAATGGGTGAAGGCTATCCGCGGGTTAACAAAAGAAATTTTTGATACATCGAAGTGGCAAGCCTTTGTGCCTCCCGTTTCTCACCATCAGCCACCACTTGAACGGCTAACAGTACATAAAGCTCCTCCAAAAATTGAGACGGACGAAAATAATCCCGGTACAGCTTTATGGCCTCCATCATGTTACCTGGAGCAAAATGTCCCGCGAAAGAGAACGGTAACCCAAGTATTCCGGCTAATTGTGCACTATAAAATCCTGAACCTAACAGCCAAATTGGCACATTTGTTTTTTCGCCGGGAATGGCGTGAAAGCTAAATGAACCATTCTTAGTGGCTGTTCCTGTACCATAAAGATATGCGATAAGCTCCTCAAGCCGGGCATCAAATTCAGGTTCACCAGCAACCCGCTGCCCGCCCCAATCTAAAGTCGATCCGGCCAGGGAAGAAGGTTTCTAATGTTCCAAAGTGCTCAGCCACGGAAAGAGGAGAATAATGGGAAAGTAGCATTGCGCCTGATTCAATATGCATTTTTTCCGTGACAGAAGCCACTCGTCCAATTACTATCGAGGATGCTGAACTCGCCATTCCTGCCCAATTATGATGTTCAGCAAGTCAAAACCGTTTATATCCCCACTGCTCTGTTTTCTTTGCTAAATCAAACGTGTTTTGAAGAGAAAGTTTGGCTGATCCTCCCTCGACAATTGGGGAGGGATCTAGTACTGAAAGTTCTATTTTCTTTGTCATAATTCTTCTTCCTTTTTTTAAAGCTGGACTGTACCTTTATGGGTTGGAAAGTAGGGTAAAACAAATTCTCCAAGTTCCTGGATTACTTCCTCTGAAGGACGCTTGGAAAAATACAGAACAAACGCCAAATGGTTGACACCAATCGCTTGAAATTGATGCAGTAAATCAATTAAACGGTTTCTTCCCACGGAATAGCCTAAGGGTATGGGGACAGGCGTTTCATCGGGATTTTCCAATAAATTGATGAACAAGCTTTGAGAGAAGGGTTTAAAATCTCCTGGAGCATGAACTTCAGTTAAAGCACGATAATCCTGGATAAGCTGCTCCTGTTGAATAATGCTTCTTGGGTATTGAAGCCACCCATCCCCGTTCCTAGCTATCCAATTGATAGACTGATTGCTAAATCCAGTTACCATGGTCGGAATCGAAGATACAGGCTTTGGGATTAACCTCATATCTGTACCATCGATCAGCCCGGCGTGGCTGTGGATTGTCGGCTGATCCTCTTTTAACAGCCGGTCGAGAATTTCGAAATTTTCTTTAAATAACGAACCGCTTTCTTGCTTAAACATCCCTAAAGCTGTAAAGTCTTTTTCCCTGTCCCCTGATGCCACTCCCATAATCAATCGACCTGGAAACAATTGATCAATTGATGCAGCTTCCTTGGCTACCCTGACAGGGTGGCGCAAAGGGAGAACTACACTTCCTGTCACTAACGCAATGTGTTTTGTATAGGCAGCAAGATACGTCAAATAAATCCATAAATCGTACTTTTGGCCGTTATCATCAATATTCAAATTCTGCATCGTAATATCACGGAGCCATAATGAAGCAAAGCCATATTCCTCAATTTTACGGGCAAGCTCCAGCTGATTCTCCATAATCGGATCTTTAGACATCCTGGCAGTCGGGAGGATAAATCCGAGTGTCATTTTGTCTTTCTGATACATGCTGTTATAGGCACGATGATTTTGAAAACTCACTCTTGGTCCTCCTTAAAAGGTTATATTTTTAAGCCTATATATTTTTCAAGCTGTTTAATGGTTTCCTCATTGCGTCGATAATAAGTCCATTGTCCGATTCGTTTCATTTCCACCATCCCGCTTTGTAATAGGATAGACAAATACTGGGAGGTAGTAGACTGTGATAGTCCTACTTTGCTACGAATATCACTAACACAAACCCCGCCATCAAAGCCCTTTTCTTTGATGACATGGGCCTGCGGGGGAAAATTATTATCCGGTTCTTTCAACATTTGCAGAATATTTACTCTGATTTGATTTGACAGAGCCTTGAAAATTTCAACTGCCTGTTCGTCATTTATCATATTTGATTCCCGATTCAACGGTGTCCGCCCTTTCTGATCTTATTAAAATCTATTTTGCCTTGAATGCGTACAAACCAATCGAACAAAAGGATATTGATAATTCCCGATATATCTATATTATTTTCCTTTATACACAAAATCAAATTTTATGCTTTAGGCAAGGCTAGGAAACGGCTTTAAAGGAACTACACAAATTAGCTTAGAGAACTGGTGTCGGAGAGATGAGGATTATTTTGCCCATTTTTTAAATGGTTCGGGTTGTTAGCTTTGAAAAATCAAGACTTTAAAAGGAGAGGTGAAGAAACTTCTGATGAAGATGATGTTATAGATGACGATACAATATCTATGGATTCTGTTGCTTCGTTTTGGGATCCTTGTAAACAACGTTTTGAAGCAGTCTTTATTGAGTCAAAGAGGGGAGCTAATAAACCCTCTCAGGATGATATTGTAAAATGGATTAACAAGTGTAGAAGTGCACAGGAATTTATAGAGGAAAATGATGAGATTCAACATAAATTATGTGCTGGAACAGGGCAGGAAGACATGAAATGTTCAAAAAGTATTCTTTTTTTGGATTGTGATGCCTGGAAAGATATTAGAATAGAAAGGCTAATTGACATATCATCACTGCAAAATAAAACTGTGTGTCCTCCTCATATTCGAATAGTTGACCATACTAGGGCACTTTGGATGCAACATATCTTGGATCAACTGGGGTTAATAAGAAGTCAGCTTGGAGGAGTAGTTGAAAAATATAGAATATATTATTGGAAAAGAAGTTTGCAAGAAAATGCATCCTTTGACCACATATATTCTAAAACCAACCTATTTGAAGTGAGTTACTATGGAGAGGAAAAACATGATATTTTATTATTTACCTTTTGAAAGGGTAATGGCTGAAGTCATCAGATATTATGCTGATCATTTAGCTGAGTTATTAGACATGGGAGCACATGGTTTCAACAGGGTCATGATTTATACGATTTTTAGTTGGATCAAATTGCAGTGGAGACAGAGAATATTTGTCGTTAATAAGTATAAATGGTAAAACTACAATTTTTATAATATAGTTTATCTATTCACTGTTATAAGTAAAATACATTATTTTTGTATTCTCAATTCTATTTATCTTATTAAAAACATGTTAGCGTTAAATGCTTCTAATTTTTCCGTTAGGTTATCATGAATAAAACAATTTCTTAAAATAGAAGCAGAAGATAGAATGGTATATGATAAGAAAGGAAACGAACCATTTGTCGCTGATAACTATAAATGATAAAACACTTAATATTAACTCATTAAATTTATGTACCTTGAAGTTAATTTTATTCCTAGTGAAAGTAATCATTAAATATTTACGATTTTTAAGAAACAGCCTAAATTCTTTGTATTAAACACTTAGAATGTAGGCTGTTTTATATAAATAATGACTTAATGCTATAAATTTGCTTTTTCTAGACTAAATCAATATTAGGGTAGGTTCCTTAAGACCCTGCCTATAAAGAATAAGCACAGAACCCAACAGTTTTCTAATACCCATTCTGTTTACCTGTGACTACCACTATCACATAGGTGGTGTCCTACATAGATTCCACTTGCCGACGCCTGTGATAAAGAGTGTGTAATACCTGAACAATCTCCAACGAGATACAAACCAGATACATTCGTTTCAAAATGTGTAGTTGTTTCTATGATAGGAGAATAAAACTTCCCGTCCATCCCGTAGAGTAGTGTATCCTCATCAATTGTTTCGCCGATAAATGCTTCTAGGCACTGTAGAAATTCCTGCAAAATATGTATATATAGGGAAGGGACGTGTGCAGTGAGATCTCCACACTCTGCTTGCAGGGTAGGAAAAATACGATTGACCTCCATCTGTTTCACTGTTGTCGGCTGACCTGCCCGTAAATCTCCTAAACGTTGCACAATAATGCGCTCTCTGTTGTCATTAATGCTTCCAATCACTTTTTGTGCATGCGCATTGGCATCCACAAGAGTAGAGAAGTAACGGGAAGTGAATAAAGTGAAATTTAGATTAGAAGTGCCGTTCGCTTTCTCCCGAAAGTTTTGACCATCGGGCATAACAAATCCTTCTTGATGTTTACGCACAATTCTTCCTCGTGGATTCATACAATATGTGGTAGACACAAGATCTTCATGTGTATAAGAAAGTTTGGTCTCAAAGGTATCTTGCAAGATAGAACGAAGCTGCTGCTCTTTCATCTCCACTCGCACGCCTAAATCTAATCGGGTTGTCCCTTGTTTGACACCTAGCATAGAACATTGTCTTTGTAACCATTCTGTACCGGAACGACCTGTCGCAAGTACGATTTTATGAGAGTGTACCATTCCCTGATTTGTAGTAATTATAAAAGAATGCGCCTCTTTTTTTATCTCTGTGATATCTACCTCAAATCGAATTTCAATCTTGCGAGACAGCATGTCATACATTCTCTGAAAAATTTGTGTTGAAAGAGAAGTGCCTAAGTGTCTCACTTCTGTTGTTAACATCTGTAATCCACATGATTGAGCTTTCTTTGCAAGATGGGCATCTACTGTAGAATACTTTGCAATTTCTTTACCTCCAAACAAGCAGAGAATGTCATCCACTTCTCCCATCGCTTGCATGGCATGTTCTTTCCCTATCTTTTGTGCCAACTCTCCGCCGAAGTTACTCGTATAATTAAATTTCCCTTCGGACTTTCCTAAGCCGGCAAAGCCAAAATATTTTTCACATAAGTCACAATGACATGGTTCACCGTGATCTGATGCACAATCTCTTTGTTCCAATGGTTTTCCTTTTTCGAGGATTAAAATCTTTTGATCGCTTTGTAACAAGGTGTAAGCCAAAAAGATACTGCTTACACCTGAGCCAACAATTGTGATATCATACATATTTTAATTCTCCTTACTTTCACTATAACTATTCCTTACAAATATAACTGTCTTTGAACCTATCTTTTTGTAAGAAGCAAGGCACTATTATGACTTGCGCTTTTTAAAAATGACATGATACAGTACTGGCGATTTGCGAAGTTTGTATACGAGATATGAGGCTAAAAGAGCCTCTATAAGGTCACCAGGAATATAGATTAAGCTGATTTTAATGGCTTGTGCGAGTGGAATCCCCATGATGAAAACTTGTACGAGTATCCCAGTTTCTTACTTTCAAATAATCCCCCCTTTTTTGGTTGCCTTTACTAGTTTGCATGAAATATATAGTTTATGTCAACTTTATTAAAATTTAAATTGACATAAATCATATGTTATAAAACAAGTATCTCTAGTTACCATAATGTCTTCTCTAGGAACCAACCATAAAAAAAACCCTTTAGTTAATCTCAAAGTTGTTGTAAGGGCCTTTTAAATTTATAAAGATCAAGAAGGGGCAAAAAGCGGAGGATAGAAGATACTCATTTTATAATCCAAATTATTCTTTTTTAGTAAGTAACGAAGTCGTCATTCCACCTATAAAAATTGTCGAACATGAAAAAAGAAACGTTTTAGGTCCTAATAAAGGAAGACCTGCTGTTATGATAAAACCATCTATAATTAAAATGACGATTCCTATGTTCAAAGAAAAAGCTTTTGATAGTAGTTGGGCTAGTAAATCTGTTCCTCCAGTGCTTGTCTCGTATCGAAGCATAAGACCAATCCCCGTTCCAATACATACTCCTCCAAAGATCACACTAGGAAAAACAGAAAGTTGAAACTGGTCTTTAATAGGCTCTAGCCAATCAATCAATAAAGAAGAAATAACTAACCCATAAAAACTATTATAAAAATAAGTTCTTTCATAAACCCAAGCAAACCAACATAATGGGAAGCCCAAAATAATCATCGTTACACCTGTGGGAAATTCAAAATAATAGTGAAGGATAAGAGCAATTCCAATTGTCCCTCCATCCAACAAATAATGAGGAACTAAAAATCCATTAATTCCTATACTTAATAATAAGCTTCCGACAAGAACAACCGGTATTTTTCGAAAAATAATAATCACCTTTTTAGTCAAATTATCTCTTACTATATGTATAAGCTTTAGCTAGCTCTCATGAATGTTTTTTTATCGATAAAGCTCTTAGAAAAAATTATTCTAAGAGCTTTTTGGCTGCCTTATATGTTTTCATTCTTTATTAGGTAATTGCCTAAATTGAATATTTTTTTATCATTTGAGCAAACTACTCAAGACGTTCTGCAATATCAGCTAACTATTGATTACCATTCATGAAACAGAAAAAGTCTACCTCTTTTGACTGGGAAGAGGTAGACTTTTTCTGTTTTTAAGCTGTATATGATATACAACCTTAGTTAACATAATCACTCTTTCCGGAACACACATCAAAAAAGAACCCTTGCGGCAGTAGGGGGACTGACCCCTAATAGTGAGACAAATAAAAAACACCTTTAAGTTAAAAAACGGGTATATACTACCTAACAATCACTTGGAGGTGTTTTTTTCATGGGGACAAGAGTTAGTTATCCAGCAGAGATAAAGATAAAAGCTATTGAGATGAGATTAGCTGGTATACCTGTCAAAGAAGTGCTTTCCTAATTAAATATTCGCAGTTACACCCAATTAAAAAGGTGGATGAGATGGTATAAAAATGGAGAAATGCATCGATTTGAATAGCCTGTAGGCAAGCAGTATTCATACGGAAAGGGACCTAGATTTAAAGACGAAATGTCCAAATTGAAAGCAGAAAACCGGTATTTAACACAACAGATTGAGATCTTAAAAAAGTACAAGGAATTGGAGAGGAAGTGGTCCCAGCAATCGTAGTGAACGTAAATGGGGAAATCATTGCATATCCGATTGGTGATCACCAAAATGTAGAATTTGTCTTAGATACGTTAAGCCAACTTCCTTTTTTACCTAAAGGATGTATGTTGCATAGTGACCAAGGATCTGTGTACACATCGCATCTCTATCAACAAAAAATTAAAGAAAGAGGCATTACTATGAGTATGTCCCGTAAAGGGACACCCGCAGATAATGCCTCCATTGAATCGTTTCATTCCTCGCTAAAGTCTGAAACGTTCTACCTCGACGAAACAATTTGTACCAGCTAGCGATAAATCTAAAATAGGAGATATAATAAAGTAAAGAGGCTATGTATGTAGGAGGCATATTGATGATACAACAAAACAAAAGACCGAACTTTAAGGTTTCACACGTTCTCCGGCTTATCTTAAATACAGCATTGATTTTACTAGCTGTTACTTTATCCGTTTTGCTTGGTAAGGAAATTTTCCATTTCATTCATTTCTCTATTTTTAATCGAGGAATTGAGACTCACTACAAAATTCTTGAAAGTATCTTAGTTTTCTTTTTGTATTTTGAATTCATTGCAATGATCGTAAAATATTTTCAGGAGAATTATCACTTTCCTCTACGCTACTTTCTTTATATTGGCATTACTGCATTGATACGTCTGGTTATTGTAGAGCACGATAACCCAGTTAATACACTTTTGCACACTTGCGCTATTCTTGTGTTAACTATCAGTTACGCCATTATAAAGTTTTCATCAAAACAAAAAGAAAAACTATAATTGCGCCTTTTAAAAATAGGATATCTTTTTTTGCATTTTTGTGAAAAATACCAGTACAAAGGCTTTCAAGGGAATCTATGCGCTATAGATTTATATACATAATTCACTTCCGAAAATTTATCTTATGTAAACTAATAAAGCTGGAAAACAAAACCTCACCCTTGAATCATGAAAGAAAGATTTAACACACTATATATTATTAAAGTTTCACTGTTTACACTTTCTGACGAGAAATGCTGCATTTTTCACATAGAAAGAACAAAAAACTGTGACGCTTTTTTATTCTTTCTATGTGAAAAACACCTCTACGTGATTACCAGATAATCACGTAGAGGTGTTTTTAATTATTTTATTAAAACCGTTGTATTCGCCGGAATCACAAGCTGATTTTTGACTTTCTTAGCACCTTTTTCACTAGCAAAAATCAATTTACCTTTTGCTGCTACAGATACTTTTACCGGTTGATTTGAAATATTATGATACACGCTAATCGATTTGCCTTTATACGTGCGGCTATAGGCAACGACTTCTTTACTGTCTACTGAAATAGATTGAAGCGTTCCTTTTACTAACTCTTCGTGCTGCTGACGCACGCGAATCATTTCACGGTAATGATTTAACAAAGAGTCCTTTTGTTTTGTTTGTGCTTCTACAGACACGCCGTTGCCGCCTTTGTTATATACAGGTGTTTCCCAGCTGGTTTGTCCAAGTCCGTTTCCTTCGTACCAGCGGAACGGTTCACGGATTAACTCATCAGGCTTTTCACCGGTCATGCCAATTTCTTCACCGTAATAAATATACGGGTTGCCAGGAAGCGTAAGTAAGATAGAGGCAGCTGACTTTGCTTTATTCACATCGCCGCTTAGCTCACTCATGACGCGATTTTGGTCATGGTTGGTTAAGAAAATACCGTCAATTTTATTTGGATTGTATGATTTGAACAGTTCATCCGTTGCCGCTGCTGCAGTCGCGATTCCTTGATCATTTCCTGATTTTACAGAGTTTACAATCTTTCCTGCTAAATCAAAGTTAAATAAAGAATCAAGCGATTGATAGTAAGGAGCTACTACTTCCGGTTGATCCCATACTTCACCCGTTAGATATACGTTAGGGTTTTCCTTTTTCATTGCATCTCTAAATTCATTCCACCACAGGAGATTTTTCTTAGCGCCTTCAGGTGTTTGGCCTTTAAAAATATGAAGCGCAGCATCTAGACGGAACCCATCAACTCCTTGCTTTAGCCAAAACTTTCCTACGTTAATCATTTCTTTTCTTACTTCAGGATTATCGTAATTTAAGTCCGGCATTCCTTCCCAAAACGTTCCGTAAAAATACTCTCCGTTTGGAGCTTTATGCCATACTTGCTGTCCCCAAGATCCTTTTTCATTCAAGTCGGTATTTTTATCAGCCCAGATATAGTAATCTCTGTACTTGCTGTTTTTATCTTTTAATGCAGCTTGAAACCAAGGGTGTTCACTGCTCGTATGATTCACAACGAGGTCCATAATGACTTTTACATCTCGTTTATCTGCTTCTTTCATCAGTTTGCGAAAATCTTGCAGATTTCCATACTGCGGATCAATATTATAATAGTCCGTTACATCATATTTATGATAGCTGGGAGAAGGGTTGACCGGCATCATCCAAATCCCGTTTACTTGAAGATCATTCTTTGTATGAGAATTGCCATCATTTAAATAATCCAACTTTTGTGTAAGACCTTTTAAATCACCATGTCCATCTTTATTTGCATCGTAAAAAGAGTTTACATACACCTCATAAAATACACCGTTTTTATCTGCTGTTGGAGATTTACCTTTATGTACGGTTTCGGCGTGAACGCCTGTTGATAAGCTAGCAGCCAGCGGCAGTGTTAGAGCTAAAGCTGTCCATTTTTTTCCTTTCATCGTTTCATCCCCTTTTTTTGCAATCGTTTGCATAAATTTGACTACAATTGAAATATAGCACCTCGTTGAAAGCGATTACAACGAAAATTTTATTTTGATTATTTTGAACTAGTAATTATTCTGACAACCTAGTTATTTACTGTGTCCAATGGCATTAAGCGGCTGCATTATATTAAGGCTATAGATAGAAAACACCAATAAAATAAGGGAGTATTATCCAAGTAAAAATAATGACTATGTCAAATATTCTGACAATGTTGTTGTTCAATTCATCATCTCGTGCTAAAATCCAAATATAACTGAAAAACGGTACTTTAGTTCCGTAAAACGGAACTTCAAGTATTGATGCAGATAATATAGCTTGGATTTTCCTTACTATCTGCAAATGATTACGCTTACATTAAAGGGTTTAAGGGGGAAGAACGCATTGAGTAAAGTGGATTTAAACTGTGATTTAGGGGAAAGCTTTGGTGCTTATCGCATTGGCAATGATGAAGCAATTTTAGAGTATGTGACGTCTGTAAACGTAGCCTGTGGATTTCATGCAGGGGATCCGAGCGTCATGAGAAAAACGGTAAAATTAGCTACTGAAAAACAGGTGCAAATTGGTGCTCATCCTGGTTTGCAGGACCTTATCGGTTTCGGACGAAGAAATATGAATATTTCACCTCAGGAAGCCTACGATATCATAGTCTATCAAATTGGTGCATTAAACGGTTTTTTGCAAGCGGAAGGGGTATTGATGCAGCATGTAAAGCCTCATGGTGCACTATATAACATGGCTGCTAAAAATAAAGCCTTGTCTGAAGCAATAGCAAAAGCTGTTTATAACGTAAATCCTGAGCTGATTTTATTTGGGTTATCTGGAAGTGAGCTGATTCAAGCAGGTAACAAAATTGGTTTAAAAACGGCTAACGAAGTATTTGCAGACCGTACCTATCAGTTAGACGGTTCTCTCACTGCTCGTACAGAACCAAATGCTTTAATTGAAAATGACGACGAAGCTGTTTCTCAAGTTATTACAATGGTGAAAGAAGGGAAGGTAAAATCTCAGCAAGGTAAGGATGTAGAATTGCAGGCAGATACGATTTGCATCCATGGAGACGGAGCTCACGCACTTGAATTTGCCCGTCATGTCAACCGTTCTTTACGAGCATCAGAAGTGGTAGTTAAGGCTATTTCACAATAAAAACTACATACAATCAGGAGGAAGATGATATTGGAGCCAATAAAAAAATCAACACCTCAACAAAAGCTTTCGGCTGCGCCTAAAGTAAACTGGACGTTAATGCTTGGAGCCGCTTTTTTAATGGCCACATCGGCTATTGGACCAGGCTTTTTAACTCAAACTACCGTATTCACACAAAATTTAGCGGCAAGCTTCGGATTCGTTATTTTAATTTCAATTATTCTTGATATCTTTGCTCAAACCAACGTATGGAGAATTATTGCCGTTTCTGAAAAACGCGGACAAGAAATCGCCAACATGGTATTTCCCGGATTAGGATACGTGCTCGCTATTTTAATTGTAATTGGAGGACTTGCATTTAATATTGGAAATATTGCCGGTGCCGGTCTTGGATTAAATGCGATTACGGGTATTTCTCCAACAGCCGGAGCTGCAATTAGTGCAGTTATTGCCGTGCTAATCTTTGTTGTAAAGGAAGCTGGAAAAGCAATGGATCGCTTCACGCAAATTGCTGGTTTTGTCATGATTGGGCTGATGCTATATGTAGCAGCTACCACTTCACCTCCCGTTGGAGAAGCTGTCGTGAAATCTATTAAACCTGATCAAATCGATATCATTGCAATCGTTACGCTTGTTGGAGGAACTGTCGGTGGATACATTACCTTTGCCGGCGGACATCGTCTTCTAGATGCTGGGGTAAAAGGCATTGATTCTTTACCTCAAGTAACCAAAAGTTCTGTAACAGGCATTCTCATTACTTCCGTTATGCGAATCGCTTTGTTTTTAGCTGTACTTGGCGTTGTGTCTAAAGGATTACAAATTGACCCAGCCAATCCTCCAGCATCCGTGTTTCAGCTTGCAGCAGGAAACGTCGGTTATAAAATCTTTGGTATTGTTATGTGGTCTGCCGCTATTACGTCTGTAGTGGGAGCTGCTTATACATCTGTTTCGTTTATTCAAACGTTTAGTGAAAAAATTAATAAAAACTCAAATTGGATTATTATTGGATTTATTATTATTTCAACTCTGTCGTTTGTCTTAATTGGAAAACCTGTAAAAGTTCTTCTTTTAGTTGGAGCAATCAATGGATTAATTCTGCCGATCGCTCTTGGGACGTTACTGGTTGCTGCATACAAAAAAAGCATCGTTGGCGAGTATAAACATCCTTTATGGCTTACCATTTCTGGTGTACTTGTCGTTATTGTAATGGCTTTAATGGGCGGCTATACGTTAATGGATCAACTTCCTCAATTATTTAAATAAAACAATGTGCCCGCACGTAAGTTGCGTGTGGGCAATGATAGGAGAGAGAAATATGACAACCCTTTCACAACTAACTCCAGCTGAACTTCGTCAGCAAATCCGTAACAATCAGCTTATTCAACCAACAGCAGGCATGGCAAACGGCTATGCTCAAGCTAATTTAGCTATTTTACCAAAGCAACAAGCCTTTGACTTTCTATTATTCTGTCAGCGTAACCCTAAATCGTGTCCGATCTTAGATGTCACAGACGCTGGATCTCCGGTGCCAAAGTTTGCTGCTCCATCGGGAGATATTCGTACAGACATTCCCAAGTATCGAATCTATGAAAATGGGGAACTAGTAAAAGAAGTAACCGATATCACAGATTACTGGACAGAAGACATGGTAGCTTTTCTTATCGGCTGCAGCTTTACATTTGAACACGCGCTTTTAAACAACGACATACGTGTTCGTCACATTGAAGAAAATTGTAATGTCCCTATGTATAAAACAAATATTTCATGCGCTGAAGCGGGAATATTCCACGGATCGACGGTAGTTAGTATGCGTCCAATTCCTCAGCAAGACGTAGTGCGGGCAGCCCAAGTAACTTCACGTTTTCCAGCTGTGCACGGGGGGCCTGTTCACATTGGAGATCCCGCTGCGATAGGCATTGAAGACCTTCACTCTCCGGATTTTGGCGATGCTGTTTCGATTAAGGAAGGGGAAGTGCCCGTATTTTGGGCTTGTGGTGTAACCCCTCAAGCAGTAGCAATGGAAACAAAACCTTCTATTATGATTACACATGCTCCGGGGCATATGTTTATTACAGATATTCGAGATGAAAAACTAGGTGTTTTATAAAAGAAAGAGGTGTAGATATGAATCAAACTGTAACAAAAGCATCGGCTGTTATTTCTCCGCTTGGCGACTCAGCGCTTGTAATAACGTTTGGAGATAGTATTCAGTACGACATTCACAAACAAATTAAAACGTGTAAAGATTCGATCGAATTAAACCCTTTCCCTGGGTTTGTTGAATGCGTGCCGGCATTTACAAATCTTACAATTTTTTACAACCCTCCTGAAGTTGTAGCGGCCGTGGGAAAAAAGCAGAAGAAGGAGTTTGTTTCTCCTTTTAAAGTAGTATCTTCTATCATTCAAAGTAAACTAGAAAACGAACAGACAGAAAAAGAGTTAAACCATCGTACGGTTTCTATTCCAGTTTGCTACGGAGGAGAGTATGGACCTGATCTTGAATATGTCGCTCGTCATCATAACATAACACCTGAAGAGGTAATTAGTATTCATTCTGAAGGCGAATATTTAGCGTACATGATTGGATTTGCTCCTGGATTTCCGTTTCTCGGAGGATTATCTGAGAAAATCGCTACGCCTCGCCGGCCATCTCCTCGCACCTCTATTCCTGCCGGTTCGGTTGGTATTGCAGGAATGCAAACAGGGGTGTACCCTATTTCCACTCCCGGAGGATGGCAATTAATTGGTCAAACGCCTATTAAACTGTTTTTGCCGGAGCAAAATCCGCCAAGTTTGCTTCAAGCAGGAGATATCGTGAAATTCAAACCTATCTCTAAAGAAGAGTATCAAGAACTACAGGCAAAGGAGGGTGAAAAATGAGTATAAGAGTTAATAAAGCCGGGTTATTAACGAGCATTCAAGATTTAGGAAGAAGAGGATTTCAGCAGCACGGTGTGATTGTAAGCGGAGCAATGGACTCTTATTCCCTCCGAATTGCTAATTTATTAGTTGGTAACGATGAAAAAGAAGCGGGACTTGAGGTTACGCTGATGGGGCCTACCCTTGAAATAGAAAGTGATTGTCTAGTAGCAATCACGGGAGGAGATTTAACTCCTTCGGTCAATGGAAAGCCAGTCCCGATGTGGAAACCTTTATTTATTCCAAAAGGAAGCACTTTATCATTTGGACCTTGCAAAACCGGTTGTCGTTCCTATCTATCTGTAGCCGGAGGATTTGCTATTGATGAAGTGTTAAATAGTAAAAGCACGTATTTGAGAGGCGAAATTGGGGGCTACAAAGGAAGAGCATTACAAACAGACGATGTTTTACCGCTGTCAGCTCCTGCTGCTTCGAAGCCTACTTTTCTTTCCAATGAACTGATAAACGGAGTATATACTTCTTCATGGTCTGTAAATTATAAAGAATTTGTTCATTTTACAAAGAAACCAAGTGTCCGTGTTATGAATGGCAGTCAATTTGATTTATTTACAGCTGAAAGTAAAAGTCATTTTATGAAAGAGCCCTTTAAAGTATCGAATCAATCAGATCGAATGGGCTATCGAATGGATGGACCTTCTCTTCAGCTTCAAGAAAAAAAAGAGCTATTGTCTGAAGCCGTCTCACAAGGTTCTGTTCAAGTCCCGCCAGATGGAAATCCTATTATCCTGTTAGCAGACCGTCAAACCACGGGGGGATACCCTAAAATCGCTCAAGTCATCACAGCGGATTTACCGCTTTTAGCTCAAATAAAGCCCGGGGAATCCATTTACTTTTCTCACATTTTGCTTCATGAAGCAGAAAAAATCTATTTAGAAAAAGAACAGCTGCTTCAAGAATTGAAGATTGCTATTAACCTTGCGTCAACTAAATAACACAAAACGGGAGTGACTAAAAATGATAAACGTACGTGAATTGCAAGAAGTTGTTTCATTAATGAATGAATCTGGTATTCAAAAGCTCCATATTGAACATGAAGGGACGAAAGTTGTCATTGATAAAGCGGGAATTCCTTTAGAAGGCACAGCTGTTACAGAAGTAAAAACGGAGGAAGTGAAAGCCGCTGCCGCTGAGCAAGCGCCTCAAGATTCTATGTATGTAAACTCACCAGAAAACAATGAAAAGCAAATTTTATCACCAATGGTGGGAACGTTTTACGCCAAGCCAGAAGCAGACGCCGATCCCTTTGTTCAAGTAGGACAAACAGTTGAACGTAAAGATGTTGTGTGTGTGATTGAAGCGATGAAGCTGTTTAACGAAGTAGATGCAGGAATAGAAGGAGAAGTACTTGAAATTCTTGTGAAAGACGGAGATGTTGTTGAGTTTGGTCAGCCTCTATTTACTGTAAAAACATACTAAAGTATACATACTGTCAGGAGGAGTCATTATGTTTAAAAAGGTCTTAATCGCAAACCGCGGAGAGATTGCAGTTCGTATCATTCGAGCTTGTAAAGAGATGGGAATAGCAACCGTAGCGGTTTATTCAGAAGCAGACAAAGATGCACTTCACGTGAAGCTAGCAGATGAGTCATTTTGTATTGGTAAAACGTCTTCTAAAGAAAGCTACTTAAATATTCGTAATCTGCTTACCGTAGCGCAAGTAACCAAGGCAGACGCTGTTCATCCCGGCTATGGATTTCTAGCTGAAAATGCTGATTTTGCTGAGATGTGTGAATCCTATGACATTACCTTTATTGGTCCAAAAGCAGAAGCCATCCGTAAAATGGGAGCAAAAGCTGTAGCAAGAGAAACAATGAAACAAGCAGGCGTGCCTATTGTACCTGGCACAGAAGGACTGATTGAAGATAGCAGCACCGCTATTCCAGTAGCAAGAGAAATAGGCTATCCAATCATTGTAAAAGCTACAGCGGGCGGCGGCGGAAAAGGAATGCGGCTGGCTCATAGCGAAGAGGAGCTAGAAAAAGCGATTCGTCAAGCTCAGCATGAAGCAGAAACAGCCTTTGGAAACGGCGGCGTATATCTTGAAAAGTACCTAGAAGAGCCAAAACACATCGAAATTCAAATCATTGCTGATGAAGAAGGGAATGTGGTTCATTTAGGTGAACGAGATTGTTCGATTCAACGCCGTCATCAAAAATTGGTAGAAGAAGCTCCGTCTCCTGCGGTAGATGAAAACCTTCGTGCGAAAATGGGCAAGGCGGCAGTCTCGGCAGCTAAAGCAGTCGATTATACAGGTGTGGGAACGGTGGAGTTTCTATTAGATAAGCACGGACATTTTTACTTTATGGAAATGAACACACGGATTCAAGTTGAACACCCTGTTACAGAACTTGTAACAAACATCGACTTAATTAAAGAACAAATTTCGGTCGCAGCAGGCTACCCGCTATCATTTGCTCAGAGAGATGTTCAGTTAAAAGGATGGGCAATTGAGTGCCGGATCAATGCAGAAAATCCAGCTAAAAACTTTATGCCTTCTCCTGGAAAAGTCGAGATGTATTTACCTCCTGGCGGATACGGCGTTCGTGTAGACAGCGCGGTTTACCCAGGCTATGAAATTTCCCCATTTTATGATTCAATGGTGGCAAAATTAATTGTAACGGGTAAAGATCGAAATGAAGCGATTCAACGGATGAAACGCGCGCTCGAAGAATTTATTATTATAGGTATTCATACAACCATTCCTTTTCATTTAGAATTACTGAACCATCCTTCTTTTAAAGAAGGGGATTTTACAACCAAATTTCTAGAAAGTAATCCTATTTCCATTAAAGAACTAGAAATGGTGTAAGAAAGGAAAGTGCTCTTATAAGGGAGTGCTTTCCTTTTTTTCTTCATGTATAATAAAAAGAACATATGATTAGCTAGTAAGCTATACGTCTATCAAATATATGTATTGGCACAAATAAGGGAGAAGGTTTTATGCAAGCTAACAATAAAACAGTCGTTAAATCTATGCAGATTCTCACACTTTTTATCAAGCACCCTAAGCTGACCTTCACAGAAATGATGGAATATTCAGGCGTTCCGAAAACTTCTTTGCACCGGATGGTTGGTTCGCTTGAAGAGATGGGATTTTTAACAAAAGACGCGCAAGGATACTATTCACTAGGACTTTTATTCTTGCAATTTGGTCAGCTAGTGGCTAATCGTTTAGATATTAGAAGTGTGGCGAAGCCCGTAATGGAAACGCTCCGAGATGAAGTAGAAGAAGCGGTTAATTTAATTGTACGAGATGGGAATGAAGCTATGTATATTGAAAAAGTAGATACGCTTCATCCGGTGCGTCTCTATACATCAATTGGAAGGCGTTCACCTCTTTATGCAGGAGCTTGTTCACGCATTATCTTGGCGCATTTACCCGAAAAAGAACAAGAGGAATATATTATTCAAACGGAGCTAGCTCCAATAGGTATTGGAACCATTACAGATCAAAAGAAGCTAAGAAATGTATTAAAAGAAGCAAAAGAAAAAGGGTATACCATTAGCACCTCTGAATTAGAGAACTTTACAACATCTGTAAGCGCGCCGATTGTAAATCATCAAAATGAAGTGGTTGCAGGCATTAGCGTAGCGGGAATTGAAGCGAGATTTCAAGGAGAACGACTGCCGTTCATTATTCAAAAAGTAACAGAAGCGGCGAGTCTAATTTCTGAAAAACTCGGTTATCAAGGATCATTAAAATAGCATACATAGAAAAATGGAGGTAGACCATTGAAACGATTAGAAGGAAAAACAGTCGCACTTGTAGGTCAGCGTAAAGTAGAAGAAATCAGTAAAATTGTTAAAAATCTTGGCGGAACCCCGCTTGTACGACCTGCGCAAGGAACCATTCTTTTAGATGACACACACTTAGAGGCAGATATTAAAGAACTGGTAAAAGGAAATTATGATTGGTTTATTTTCACGACAGGAGTCGGTACAGAAATTCTTTATAAAACGGCAGATAAGCTAGGGCTGGCCGACGAATTCCTTTCTTCTTTACAAGCAGCTAATATTGCTGCACGCGGGTATAAAACCGTAAATATGTTAAAAAAGCTAGGCGTTACTCCAACCGTTCGAGATGATGATGGAAGTACCGCAGGACTCGTCAGAGCGCTTCATTCGTTTTCTTTTGGAGAAAAGCATGTAGCGCTTCAGCTTCACGGAGATCCTGCACCAAAATTGATTGACTTTCTTTCGAATCAAAAAGCCCAATTTAAAGAGATTTTACCGTATCAGCATATTCCTCCAAAAGCAGAAGTCATGGAACAGCTTATAAACGAACTAATAAGCGGGAAAATCGATGCAGTTAATTTCACAAGTGCTCCCCAAGCCCGATTTTTATTTTCGTTTGCGAGAGAATATGGGCAAGCTGATCGAATTCGAGAACTCTTCGAAAGCTCTGTAGTAGCTGTGGCCGTTGGGAAAGTAACCGCTGCTGCTTTAAAAGAAGAAGGAGTAGATCGTATTGTTATTCCTGATCAAGAGCGAATGGGAAGCGCAATTGTAGCTTTAGAACACTATTATCAGCAGCGTGAGTAACAAAAAACCTTCTCGCCTCACAGCGAGAAGGTTTTTTGTATGACTTCATTCATATCTTGTCGAATATTGTTTTGAAATTGCCTATTGCCCTCTTTTTGAACTTCTTCAAATATCGAATAGAAATAAATTTATTATTATTCCAGGAAATCATTTTCAAATATTGTAAAAATAGCAGATAAAGGGTAAAAATAGACGAATATGTTAAAGAGTTGTTACGTTCACTTTAGGCATAACTTACATTCGTCCAGCTTTAAAAATGGTAATCACCTACTTCCAGAGGTTAAAAACAGTGCTATGTAAAGTCTAGTAGATTGTTTATTTTGATGGGTAAATAAAGGTATATTTTTGCAGGTAAGAAGTGAATATGTACACAAGCGTTAAATGTTACATTACTGAAATACAATTGTAATATTGTTATTCTTTTTTTGAACGCTTATCGTGGTATAATTTTCGTAGATTTTCATTAGCATATTTAGCTATTTATCGACAAATACAGTGAAATTTACATAAATTGTAAGACTTTTATACATATTGATACATAATTAGAAATTACTAGTTTAACAGAGCGAGAAAGCGGAGGAATTCATATTGAAAAAGAAAATGCTTTTACTTAATACAACGGTTTTATTAGGTCTAGGAGGAGTTTTATCAACCCCAGCATATGCCTCTACCATTCAGGATATGGAATCACAAAAATCTCAAATTCAAAATCAGCGTCAAGATGTGCAATCTAACATCAAAGCAGCTTCTGATGAATTAACACGCCTTCAAGCAGAACAAGATCAAATGAAAGCACAGCTTGAGCGATTAACATTAGCAGAAGAAGAAAATAATAAAAAAGCCCAAAAAACAGAAGCGGATATTAAAGAAACGTCTAAACAAGTAGACCAGCTTGAAAAAGAAATTAAGCTGCTTCAAGAAAAACTTGAAAAGCGAAATGATATTTTAAAAGATCGTGCACGTTCCATGCAAGAAAGCGGCGGTAACGTAGAGTATTTACAAGTTTTACTTGGTTCTTCAAGTTTTGGTGATTTTGTAGACCGCGCGCTAGCTGTTTCGACTATTGTAGATGCAGACCGCGGTATTTTAACAGAAACTAAAAATATGCAAGACGAACTAAAAACAAAACAAGCAGATGTTAAATCTAAGCTTGCTAGCTTAGA
This sequence comes from Priestia sp. VA7, assembly GCF_055710015.1. NCBI lineage: Bacteria > Bacillati > Bacillota > Bacilli > Caryophanales > Bacillaceae > Priestia > Priestia sp. VA7. The sequence continues at coordinate 775,683 of NZ_JBVQPN010000004.1, read as the reverse complement.
AGATATGAAGGCAGAACTGGATGAAATGACTGTCCAGCTGGCAGCTCAAAAGAAACAAAAAGATGCGTTGGCAAAAGAACTAAAAGATAAAGAAGCAAAAAATGAAGAACTAAAAGCTTCTCTACAATCAAAAGACAGCTCTCTTGCGAATGAACAGTCTACGCTTGAACAAAATATTAAAGACCAAAAAGCGGCGGAAGAAGCAGCAAGAAAAGCAGCCGAACAAGCCCAAAAAGCAGCGGCGGCACCATCAGAAAAAGCCGATTCGCCTTCTCCTAAAGCAGCACCAAAAGCAAGCAGCAATGATGTTGCACCTACAAGCGCTCCGGCTCCAAAAGCTAGCAATGTTGTAACGGTAGGAAACCGCTGGATTGGAAACTCTGCGTACGTATTTGGCGGAGGACGAAGTCAATCTGATATTAACCACGGTTTATTTGACTGCTCGTCATTTGTACACTGGGCATATTCTCAAGTAGGTGTTAACCTTGGACCTCTTGGATCTGTAAGCACAGAAACGTTAAAGCATGCTGGAACGCAGGTGTCTTCCAGTCAAATGCAGCCTGGCGATCTTGTTTTCTTCGATACATATAAAAAAGACGGCCACGTTGGTATTTATGTAGGAGGCGGCAAGTTCATCGGTGCTCAAAGCTCAACAGGTGTTGCAATTGCAAACATGAGCAGCGGCTACTGGAAACAAAAATTCAACGGACGCGTAGTTCGTATTTAATAGGGTATAGTAAAAAGAAAACATTCAAATTGGATGTTTTCTTTTTACATTGTAAGGAGCGTATGACTATGAACTCTATTTTTGATCATATACAGCCCGACTTAGATATTTTATTTGTTGGTTTTAATCCAAGCATCCGTTCCGGCGAAACGGGTCATCATTTTGCGAACCCAACTAATCGTTTTTGGACGATTCTTCATAAAGCAGGTTTAACAGAGCGTAAATACCATTCCGAGGAAGATCACTCGCTGTTACAGCTAGGATACGGTTTAACCAATATTGTAGAGCGTCCAACAAAGGCAGCTGATGAGATTACAAAAGAAGAATATGCAGAAGGCAGAGAAATTTTAAAGAAAAAAATAGCTACATATACGCCTAAAATCGTTTGTTTTGTTGGAAAAGGTGTCTATCAGCAGTACAGCGGGCGCAAGCAAGTAAAGTGGGGTAAACAAGAAGAATCGATGGTATCAGGAATAATGGATTTTGTTGCCCCGTCTTCAAGCGGGCTCGTTCGAATGAAAGTAGATGAAGTAGTCGCCATTTATGCAGAGCTTCCCAATCTGCTGCGTACATTAAAATAGAGAAAGCCCTAGGGCTTTCTCTATTTTGTAAACGAAATATCAATTTGAATAATTTCTGATCGGCTCCCGATTCGAAGCGGAGGACCCCAAAAGCCAAATCCCGAAGAGACAATGGTATGCAGTTGATTAGTTTGCTTGTAGCCCCAATCAATTTCAAATAACCGCTTTGTGATTAAATGATTAGGTGCCATTTGCCCTCTGTGAGTATGACCGCATAGAAGTAAATCTACGCCTGCTTGTTCCGCTTCTTTTAAAGAAAGCGGCTGATGATCCATTGCAATGACAGGTAGAGAACGATCCGTTTCACTCGCTAAATCGAAAAAGCTGTCTCGGTTTTTATCCGTCTTGTCTTTTCTTCCTATTAAATACAAGCTATCACCTATATTTACCACTTCATCCATTAAAATAGGAATGTTTATTTCTTTCATTCTTTCCACAAACTGAGGAATCTTCCCGCCATAATACTCATGGTTTCCCAAAATTCCATATGTGCCTAAAGGCGCTCTGAGCTGTTTCATTATATAATCCATTTCTTTTTTAAAGAATACGTGGGGATCATCGTCAATAATATCTCCAGGAAGTAAAATAAGATCCGGCTGTATCTTTTGTACATGAGTGATTAACCGCTGCAAGTGTTTTTTGCCCGACAATGTGCCAAAGTGCATATCAGATGCTACAGCAATGCGAAGGTTTTTCCGATTCGTCTTTTTAGCAAGCGAAATCGTGTATTTTCTTACCACAGGACTGTAAGCATTATACGTACCGTAAGCAAAAATGAATAAAAAAGCGACAATTATGAAAAATCCGATTGAATCGATAGCTGTAGAAAGCGAAGCGCCTAGAAGAGTAAGAATATATACGGCTAGATTACTTATAGGAAGCAAAAGAACCGAATATTGAATAAATCCTAACCAGTACGATCCCACAATTTTAAATATGCTCACTTGTTGAAACGCACGACTGATGATAAAGGAATAAGCAAAAAAGACAACGATCAACGTAAGAATCCATTTGTTTTCTACTTCAAACATTGTGTGAAGCCACACCCAAGCGTTCCATCCGATGTACAAAACGAATAAATTATATAAAATAACAACTAAAATAGACCTTGCTAACACACTTACTTTCATACGCTAACCTCTTTTCTTTCATCCATAATTCCACTATAGCTCATTTTTATTGCTTCAACAAAATTTTATCTCTTCTTCTCATCAATAAAATTTTTGCTTGTCCTACAAACGAAAAAACACACCTCTAAAACAAGGTGTGTTTTTTGTATTAATGATGGTGATGCGCGTGGTGAAGGCTGCTAATCACAAACTCAGGCTCTGGAACGTGGAAATATTGAATCCATACGCCTTCTAAAAATTTCTCGCGTTTATCTAAAACGATATCGATATCTTTATCTGTTTTTACGATTTCATCATGTTCAGTCGGCGTATCGAATTTCCAATCATAATGCGCGTGATCACCGTGATCTATAGTTACATATACACGAATCATTTTTCCTTGACCTTCTGGGCTAGCCAAAGCATTTTTTAACACTTTTGCTGCGTTTCGATTAATTTTTACTTCCATTTTGAAAACTCCATTCTGTAACTTGGTATGTAACGTATTTTCGCAAACTTAAACGAAAAAGAGAAATTTTTTGCCTGACGCTCGTATAAAGTTGCTTCATCTCAACTTAATACGATACACTACACCATATTGAATGAAAAAGGAGCGTATCGTGAATGAAGATTGTTATTTTAGGTGATACTCATATTCCAAAAAGAGCGAAACATCTTCCGAAAAGACTCCTAGCCGAACTGAAAACAGCTGATGCGATTATTCATACGGGAGACTTTCAAACGATAGATGTCTACAATGACCTGCGCGTGTTTGCTCCTGTACACGGCGTGATTGGAAATGTAGACAGTGAAGAGCTTCAACAAGTACTTCCAACTTCATTACTTCTTCCGTTTGACGATGTTACGATTGGCGTAGTCCACGGTCATGGCAAAGGAAAAACAACTGAAAAACGTGCGCTTACCACATTTGAGCATCAACAAGTCGACGCAGTAATTTTTGGTCATTCTCACATTCCTGTTCATAAACAAATTGGTGATATTACGTTGTTTAATCCAGGTTCCGCTACTGACAAGCGGCGTGAAAAGCAATTTTCGTTTGGGGTTCTGTACATACAAAAAAACACGCTGCGTTTTGAACATATTTTTTATGATTCTAAAGACTAAAACAAGAGAGGGCTCTTGTTTTAGTCCGTTTACGTTGTGTGGTCTAAATGAGCGATATATTCGTGAAGCTTATTTTCTTCATAGTCGTTTAAGTCATGCATTGGAATAACCTGCTGAGTTTGAGGATCCGTTCCTCTTACTTCTGCAATTTTTACTCCTTCTTTATAGATATTAAAAATATCTTTTTCTTCCCCGCGCTGAACCTTTTCTGTTTCAAACATTGAAAAAGACTTGCTGTTTTTACTTTCTTCCATTAAATTCACCTACTTTTTTTATCGTACTCTTATCTTTTCACACCCATTGTTAATTATGTATACACTCGATGACTAAACGAATATGAAGTCTTGCCGATAGAAAGAAAGTGCACGATCACTTTTAACTACGGAGAGAGAGGCTACATAGCATGGAGAGAGCAAGAAAAAAAAGGTCCCTTAATAACTTTAAGACAAAGCTGGTGCTAGCATTTGCAGCGATCTTATTAGTGCCATCTGTTACGATAGGTGTATCAGCTTACATAACAGCGAAACATGAAATTGAAAACCAAATTATTAACACAGCACAGCAAAATGTACAGTCCATTAATTCAGTGATTGACGATACCATTGGACCAAAAATTCATGATGTAGAGTTTTTTGCATCAGTGGTAAACAACGAGCGCTACAATGAAAAAGATATGGCTACTTTAAGCAAAGATTTTAACTTATATGCTTCGCTTCATCCAGAAGCCGTCAGCATTTTTACAGGAAATCAGCAGGGGAAGTTTATTCAAGCGCCTAAAAAAGTGACACAAGCAGGCTATGATCCCAGAAAACGAGATTGGTACAAGTTAGCCATGCAAAACAAAGGAAAAACAGTTGTCACTGAACCTTATCCATCAGCCTCTACAGGTCAGACCGTTATGACTGTAGCAAAAACAACGGCGGATGGCACAGGGGTTATTGCTTTAAATTTAGATATAAGCCGCATCAATAAAGCTGTCAGCAAAGTAAAAATCGGAGAAAAAGGATATCCATTTCTTTTAGATGGAGAAAGAAAATATATTGTTCACCCTACGGAAAAAGCAGGTACAAAAGCAACAGATTCTCTTTTTGACAAGCTTTATGTAAAGAGCTCCGGATCCTTTGAATACACCTTTAACGGCGATGAAAAAAAGATGGTCTTTACAACAAATAAAACAACGAACTGGAAAGTTGCAGGCACTATGTATTCATCAGAAGTGAGTGAAGCAGCACAGCCTATTTTTTACAAAACACTATTTATTATTTTAGCTTGTCTGATAATCGGGAGTCTTACCATTTTCGTGGTGTTGCAATCGATTATTAAACCGCTCAAACAGCTTAAGAATCAGGCTCTAAGCGTTAGTGAAGGAGATTTGACAACAGCGATTACCGTCAATTCAAAGGATGAAATCGGTGAGTTAGGGTATGCTTTTAGTCAGATGCAAAACAACCTTCGCACATTAATTCAAAATGTTGAAACGAGTGCAGAACAAGTGGCTGCTTCTTCAGAAGAGCTAACGGCCAGTTCACAGCAAACGAGCGCTGCGACTGAACAAGTATCGGTTGCAATACAAGAAGTGGCTTCTAGTGCAGAAAAACAAACGGCTGTTATTGACCAAAATGCAGCTTCTTTAGATGAGATTGTGCAAGGAGTTTCTACCATTGCTCAGCGTACAGAAATTGTTTCTAAGCTATCAAACCACACAACGTCTGAAGCTGTAGAAGGCGGAAAAGCCGTGAGAGAAACGGTCGAACAAATGGAATCCATTTCTCAATCCGTCGACCTGTCTAATACAACAATTCGTACTTTGTTTCAACGTTCAAAAGAAGTTGGAACCATTTTAGAAGTAATCAGCGGCATTGCTGCTCAAACAAATTTACTAGCCTTAAATGCTGCAATCGAAGCGGCACGAGCTGGAGAACATGGAAAAGGATTTTCCGTTGTAGCAGCGGAAGTGAGAAAGCTGGCAGAACAATCCCAAGTGTCCGCGTCTCAAATTTCTGAGCTTATTCAAGCTATTCAACAAGATACTCAGGAATCTGTACATACAATGGAGCAAGTTACAAACAAAGTTGAAGAAGGACGAACAATTTCACAAACGGCTATTCAAAAATTTGAACAAATTCTAAGCAGCATGAATGAAACGACTCCGCAAGTAGAAGAAGTGGCTGCGACTGCTCAGCAAATTTCAGCAGCGGTTGAAGAAGTGGCTCGTACAGCAGGTGAAATGGCGATCCTTGCTAAAGGAAATGCAGCTACATCTGAAGAAGTGGCCGCATCAACTGAAGAACAGCTGGCTTCAATGGAGGAAATTGCTGTTTCCGCACAATCTCTGTCTCAAATGGCAGAACAATTAACAGCGCTCATTAGCAAATTTAATTTGTAAACTTTCGTCAAATCGTCATAGACCTCTTTTATATTGGAAAAAGTAGAACATACACACATGAAAGAGGTGACAGTATGATGGAGCAAACAAAAATGACCTTTGAGCCAGCTTCAATTAACGATGATATGCATGCGAAGCTTAAACAGCTAGAAGAGCAGTTTCAACAAACGTTAGGAAAAAGAGTAGCTTTAGTTGCATACGAAGCTGAAAAATAAAGAAACAAAAAAAAGAAAAGACGCTAGGTCTTTTCTTTTTTTGTTTCAATAAGGTTAACATACATTAAATTACAAGTTTTCTTCATATACTTTCTCAAAATAACGCAAATAAAGTGTAAAATTACACTTTATTAGTGTTATTTCACTTTTGGTATGGTATAATTTCACAGAAATAAAGAAAGGAGCTTACAGTTTGTGATGAAGAAAAACGTGTTGTTAGGAACTTTTTTATCTTTTTATCTAGTAGGTTCATATGCCTCCTATCATATTTATAAACAGCAGCAAAGCCGTCCTGTAACGGGGGATGTTGCTCGGCTTCTTCCTACAAAAGTCAAAGAAATAAAGCGTGGAACAACTGAAAAACAGATAAAAGATTGGGTGAAAACCGCTTCACAGCATCATGAAAAAATAGCGATTGCAGGCATGCAGCACAGTCAAGGAGGGCAGACGTACTATCCAAATGCTATTTTACTTGATATGAAGCAGTACAATAAAATTATAGATTACAAGCCCCGTCAAAAAGAAATTACGGTTCAAAGCGGGACAACGTGGAATGATATTCAGCAATATATACATAAAGACGGTCTCGCTCTTCAGGTTATGCAATCACAAAATATTTTTACCGTTGGAGGTTCTATCAGCGTGAACGTACACGGCAGAGATATTCGATATGGTTCTTTAATGGATACGGTCAAATCTATGCGTCTCCTGCAGGCGGACGGATCTATTATCGAAATTAGCCGGACGAAACACCCTGAGCTGTTTTCTTTAGTAAATGGAGGATACGGGTTATTTGGAGTGATTTTAGATGTGACGCTTCGTTTAACGGACGATGAATGGTATGAAGATGAAATTATTCGCTTAGATTATAGACAGTATACAGCGTATTTTAAAAACTACGTACAGCATAACCCTGACGTTCGTATGCATATGGCGCGTATTTCTGTTTCTCCTAATCAATTGCTAACAGATATGTACGTCACAAACTACCGTTTATCTTCTCAAAATACTTCTACTGTAAACGAACCGCTCAAGACAGAGAAAATAGTGGCGCTTCCTAAATTTATGCTAGGACTGTCTCGGTACAGTAACTGGGGAAAAGATATGCTGTGGGAAACACAAAAGGCTTATTTCTTAAAACAAAATGGACGACTTGAAACAAGAAATAATGTTATGCGTTCTGAAAGTGATTTTATGGAATACGAAAGTGCTAGCCGGACGGAAGTTTTACAGGAATACTTCGTTCCGGTGGATGAATTTGCTTCTTACATCGATGATTTACGCGAAGTGTTAGCAACAGAGAAATTAAATTTACTGAACATTACTGTTCGCTATGTAGAAAAAGACAATAAAGCAGTCATGTCTTATGCAAAAGACGATATGTTTGCTCTCGTTTTACTTATTAACCAGAAAAAAGACCATCAAGGGATGGCTGATACACAAAGAGTTGTCAGAAAAATGGTGGATGTGACGCTGCAGCATCAGGGAAGCTATTACTTGCCTTATTACGGCTACCCAAGCAAGAAGCAATTAAAAGAGGCTTACCCTCATACAACCGCCTTTTTTAATTTGAAAAGAAAATATGATTGGAACGAAACGTTCGTTAATTTATTTTATAAGGAGTATGGAAAATGACGTACAAACAACTCTTACACTCACAAAGCCTGATGATTACCGCAAGCAGTATTGTTTTTCCTTTTTACCTTTTGCTGCTTCGAAATCTTGGCGATAGTTATTCACAATTTGGCTTAGCTTACGGAATTTTCGCTTTAACCGCAGCTTTGAGTCACCCTTTAATCGGTTCATGGAGTGATAGGGTAGGAGAAAAGCGCTTGCTTCTTTTATATACGTTTGGGATGGCAGTTGTTATGATTATTATTCCTGTTTTAACAACGATCACGCAGGTGTATATAGTTCAAATTATAATGGGGCTACTTGGAGCTCTTCAAAAAACAGCAGAAAAAATAGCGTTATCTAGGCAGACAGATCGTGCTCATAGGGGAAAACAAGTAGGACACTATCATTTATGGACCTCTATATGGGCAGCTTTAGCCGTAATTGCAACAGGGTATATCATTGATTTTCTGACAATCGGAAGCCTTTTTTACATCACTTCGTTTATGTACGTAGCGGCAGGGGTATTAATATGGCAAAAACCAAAAACAATCGAGCTTGAACGCCACCATTCGCTGTAAAAGTTTATATGGACAGGTCACCTGAATTTTTTAGTTCGTACAGTAAGATACTATAAAAAATTTATGTTCTCCCGATATAAGTACTGAAAGGAGTAACGTTTATGCAAGGTATAAGTATATCAGGGCAAGATGCATGGTCTTCTATTATAGTATCGTTCGCTATTTTCATCATTATATGGGGTCTGATTCCAGGCTTAACTATAAAGTATGTATGTAAAAGTCAAACACTAGGTATAGTAAGTTTTTTTATCGGTATTGTCTATGGAGTTAAAGCGGGTCATTTTCTTATTTAAATACGTTTTAGGTTAAATAAGGAAGCTTGGACCGCTATTAGCTAAGTGGGAATCCCTTTTGTTTCCTGTTATTTTTTTAGAGCAATTCTCCATAATAACAGTTAAAGAGGTGAATCCGATGACCGATAACAATGTTGGGTTTGGAGTTAGCGGAGGCGAAGAGACTAGAAAAAAATCTACTGTTTCTAGTGAAGCTCCTATATCTAGTGATGTACAACAAAACCAAAAACAAGATAACTACGAAAAGCTTAGCCATCAACTAAATTCATTATCTGATGATGAATTTAGAGCAGATCGTGATGAAGATTAAGGTTTACTTATCAAAAAAGAATATTTAAATTAAATAAAGTATTATGAAAGTAAACTAAGTGGATTCCATGACTTTAACATGATAGCATTAACTACTGGTACAAACATACCACTTGACTATTTTGACATGCTATTTTGTCAAAGTTCTTAGTTACTTCTTTGATAACTGAGAATCCATTTGTAACCTTTAAGTAGAGATATAAAGGTAATCCTTCACTTTAATAAGTGAAGGATTTTTTTTATCATTTCATAATGGTTTTGCGATTGTTTGGATTAACGGGGATAAAACAGATACATTGTATACAATGTAAACGTCGTCATGTATAATGTAACTTATTCTTAGTTGAAAACTTGAATGAGCAGGGGAGACATACTCGAGATAAGCGGAGGCATATACCAGTGTCTAAGAAAATACATGATTTTAATGATATTATCCGAAAGCTGCGCAAAAAACTTTTTGGAAAAGGTCCAGAACGAATTCATACTGTATTTGTTCAAAATATGGCTATTTCAACTTTGTACGGCAACTTAACGCCAGCTGAACAATTTATCGCGAGAACAACCGAAGGTAAAGAGACGGTACATATGGCAAGAACGAAGCTTATTCAAAACCTTTATGCTTCATCTCCTCCAGAGGGGCTTGAAGACTTGTTAGGAGCTAAGCTGGAGTACTTATTTTCTGATATCAAAGTAGAAGAAGATATCGCTGTTTCTGTGTTTGTGTTTGAAACCAATATTCAGTAAAACAACGTAAAATACATAATTTAATTAAATGAAAGAGAAGTAGGATCTGCTTGTTTTTTATTTGATTTTATTATAGATAATGATGACTGATATACTGTAAAGAAAGTGCAGGATTATTAGGCAGCATTCAAAAACCTTGTGTAAAAGGTGTTTTTGAGTGCTGCCTTTTTTAGTTAAGGAGGAGTTTTATGGCATTTCACAAGCCGGATAAAATGTTAAACATCGCTTTAGAAGCGGGGGTTTCAAAAACGAAGCTATCCCTTTCTTCCATTCTCATGCTTGGGTTTTTAGGAGGCGCGTTTATTGCGCTTGGTTTTTTACTAGATGTGCGCGTCATTGGTAATTTACCAGCTGAATGGGGAAGTTTATCGAATCTTTTAGGAGGGGTCGTCTTTCCTGTAGGTCTTATGCTGGTTGTGCTCGGGGGAGCTGAGCTTATTACAGGGAATATAATGTCTGTTTCCATTGCCCTGTATGCAAGAAAAATTTCACTTCGTCACTTGCTTCATAACTGGTTTTGGGTCACGCTTGCTAACTTTTTAGGAGCCGTATTTATTGCGTATTTCTTTGGACATATTGTCGGGTTAACAGAAACGGGGCCTTTTTTAGATAAAACGGTAGCAATTGCTCAAGCTAAAATTGATGACTCATTTTTTAAAACGCTTATTTCTGCTGTGGGCTGTAACTGGCTTGTATGTTTAGCTATTTGGCTTTCATACGGCGCTGACGATGTTACGGGGAAAATTCTTGGTATTTGGTTTCCGATCATGGCATTTGTTGCAATTGGCTTTCAGCACGTTGTAGCCAATATGTTTATTATTCCCGCCGCTATTTTTGCAGGTCACTTTACATGGATTGATTTTATGACAAATATTGTTCCTACCTTTATCGGAAATATGATAGGAGGATCTGTATTTGTAGGCCTTATTTATTTTTCTTCTTATCAACAGAAACAAAAAGAACAATTAAAAAAAGCTTCTTAATCAGGTTTTATCAGTCGTCATTAAAAACAGTCTCTTAGTCAAGAGGCTGTTTTTTCTAATAAAGAAAGGTGAAAAATGTATTTTTAACAATTTATGTATGATAACATATAAAACAATTAAGTTCGGTAAAAGTTCAAGTTCGCTTTTTATTTCCATAATAATATTATGGTTAACTAGATAGTAATGAATACATGTACAAGGGAGAGAAAGAAATATTGAATATTGGTATAGGATTGATTCTACTATCTGTCGCACTACTATTTCTTATATTAGGAATGTTTTTACGCAAAAAGGGAAAAAAGGTATGTAGCAACAGTTGGTTAATCGCAGGAACATTGATTTTATCAGCAAGTCTAGTATTACTTACTGGTTTATATGATCCGTATGCAAATCATATTTAATAACTTACTAACGGAGAGTCAAGAAATTGAAGTTCATGTTTGCTGTTTTATTGATTATATTTGGCAGCATTTTAGTTGGGTTGACTATTAACAGTCTAGGCGCGACGGGTAATAACATCCTGCATTTAGCTGGAATTGGGTGCCTTATAGCAGCTATTTTTATAGCAAAAGGCAAAAAAGATACTAAACGCCGTACAAAAAGGGAATGCGATGTTTAATCACGCATTCTTTTTTGATGTGAGCAGTTCTAGGCCTTTGTCGTCCACTTTTTCTTGCGATTATTATAAAATAGAAAGTAACAGCTATACATACAGCAGTAAGGTGGTATTTAACAATGAAACAATCTAACAAAACGATCGGCATCGTAGCGCATGTCGATGCAGGAAAGACAACGTTTTCCGAACAGCTTCTTTATCATACCAAAAGTATTAAACAACGAGGAAGAGTCGACCACAAAGATTCCTTTCTTGATACCCATACGATTGAAAAAGAACGAGGGATTACGGTATTTGCCGATCAAGGAACTTTTTCATATAACGGTTCTACTTACTATTTAATTGATACACCGGGCCACGTCGATTTTTCACCTGAAATGGAACGTTCTATTCAAGTGATGGACTATGCGATTGTTATCTTAAGTGCAGTAGAAGGAGTCGAAGGCCATACAGAAACTGTTTGGCAGCTGCTTCAAAAACATCGTGTGCCCGTATTCTTTTTTATCAATAAAATCGATCGTGTAGGAGCAGATCCTGAACGTGTTATAAACGATATTAAACATAACTTAACCCCCGATGTTTTTGACATAACGTCAGAGCTTATAGATGGCTCGTTAAGTGAGGAACTTATTGAATTTATAGCTGAAAAAGATGAAGAGCTTTTAGATGCATTTATGGAAGGCAAGAATGCTCAAGCTTATTGGAGAGCGGCTATGCAAAAGTTTATTCAAACCAATCAGCTTTTCCCGTGTGCCAGTGGTTCAGCTTTACAAGACTTCGGTATTAAAGAATTTTTAGAGAAGGTTGATGTGTTAACAGAAACTCGCTACTCGCAGGAAGAAGCATTTTCAGGTCGTGTATATAAAATTCGGCACGATGAAAATGGCATGCGCATCACGTTTATCAAAGCTCTGAGCGGGACAATGCAGGTGCGTGATGAAGTGGCTTATGAAAAAAAAGGAGATCTATACGAAGAAAAAATCACTCAAATTCGTGCTTATAACGGAAGCACATTTAAAAACGTAAATGAAGGTTCAGCAGGCGAACTTTTTGCGGTTACAGGGTTGTCTTCAGCATCGATTGGAGACGGTCTTGGAACATTAAAAGAAAGCCGCTCCTACGAACTTTTGCCTACGTTAAAATCAAAAGTTGTTTTTGAGCCTTCTGTTCATCCAAAAGAAGGAATTGAAATTTTTCAATTATTAGATGCTGAAGACCCTTCTTTACATGTAACGTGGGAAGAAAGGACTCAAGAGCTTCATATTCATGTGATGGGAGCAATTCAGCTTGAAGTCCTCGAAAAACTGATAAAAGAACGTTTTAATATAAATGTACAGTTTGAAGAACCAGAAATTTTGTACAAAGAATCCATTCAAAATACAGTGATGGGCTACGGGCATTTTGAACCGTTGAAACACTATGCAGAAGTTCATTTGAAAATAGAAGCAGCGGAACGAAACAGCGGAATTATTTTTGAAAATGCTTGTCACGCCGACGATTTATCCGTGGGGTATCAAAACCTAGTCCGTCAGCATATATTTGAAAAGCCGCATCATGGTTTGCTGACAGGTTCACCTATTACTGATATAAAAGTGACATTATGCACTGGACGAGCTCACAACAAGCATACAAGCGGAGGAGATTTTAGAGAAGCAACGTACCGTGCACTGCGACAAGGGTTAGAAAAAGCAGAAAATATTGTGCTAGAACCGTATTATGACTTTAAAATTAAAGTAGATATTGATCAAATGGGAAGAGTATTAGCTGATGTTCAAAGTGCACACGGTCGCTTTGATTCTCCTGTAACAACCGAAAATAAAGCGATTATTACAGGAAAAGTTCCTGTTGCTACTTTTATGACCTACGGTTCGACGCTAGCATCTTTTACGCATGGAAAAGGAGCGATGTCTCTATTATTCGGAGGGTATGAACGCTGTCATAATGAAGCAGAAGTGATTGAACAAATCCGCTACAATAAAGAGGCGGATCCCGAATACAGTTCATCGTCCGTCTTTTGCGCAAAAGGACAGGGCTATACGGTTCCTTGGAAAGAAGCAGAAGAAAAAATGCACTGTTTATAAAAAGCACGGTAGCAATCGCTACAGTGCTTTTTCGTAATGGGTTTTTATCAGTTTTTTTCTCTATACCTTCACAATAAAATCCATATTATAGTATAGTTTACTTATATTTCTAAAAAAGAGGTGATAGAAACGTGGATGCTACTGTTAAAACAACTAAAAGCGGGATAATAGGCGGGGTTCTTGGAGGAATTTCACTTTTATATGTCATTATTAATACTTTATTGATCCTTAACTTTTTCACAGGGCTTATTGCGGCCGAAAAGCTTCAAGGACTGCCTATTATCGCACCTATCTTTTTAGTTCCGCTCATGATTGTTCCTGCAATTATTGGTTTTTTTATAAAAAAAGACCAGCTCTGTCTATGGGCGATTATTTTAAATATCATCTTGTTTCTTGTACCAATTGGCTACCATGTTATCGGTACATTAGTATTTGGCCCTTAATTAAAAAAACGAACAAACTTCAATATAAAGTTTGTTCGTTTTTTTATATCATATAACCACTATTGAGCCGGAGCAGTAGCTGTACTGCTGTTTTCGTCTTTCACCATCATCCTTACGCCTTGTATAACCGCAATTCCTTCCCACTTATCAAGATCAGGTTCGAGAAATTCTAAAGCAAACGTGTGGGGACGTAATGACAGAAAAGAAGAGAGTGTGCGGACTTGAATAACAGGAACGCCGGAACGCAAAACGTCGAATTTGCGATCTGTTATATTCCCCGTAATTTCATATGTATCGCCATCGTTTCTGATATAAAGATACTTCTTTTTTAAAAAAGTAAATTTTCGCTGAATCATGCCAACTTCATTTCCGTGGTGATCAGAAATAATCAGCTTCGGCATAAGGGCAAACATTTTAGATTTACCTGTAAATATAATTTCTTCGTCCTTTAAAATCTCAAATTTATTAGCAATAGATAACTTATATGCGATATTTCCAATGACGTCTTGTGATTCATTACAAATAGGAGATTCACCTAATTCGAAAAACTTGTCTTGCAAGATAATCCCTTGTTTCTCCATTTAAAAACCCCCTTTAGAATATATTACCATATTTTCCACCCTTTGAGTTGTGCCAAGCAGATTTTTATGAGTATCACTAAATAAAGATCACCCTTATGTGCTGCGGATAATGGAAAGAATGAAAATAGTCTTCAAAGCTCATAATGTGTAAAGGAGACCTGCTTGTTATAACACCAGGTGAACGTAAAGCAGTTTGTTAGATATACATAAGGAGATGATACTTTATGCCTCAATGGCATCCGCATCGTGAACAAAAAAATTTACCTGATGAATTTCCTGTTAATCCACTTTTTTCTCGACAAGGAGAAGTGACGATTCCAAGGCTGCGTATCAGTGATCAAGGTATGCTTCCAGAAACAGCTTATCAAATCATCCATGATGAAATTGCTTTAGACGGAAATGCCCGTTTAAATTTAGCTACGTTTGTTACTACGTGGATGGAGCCTGATGCAAAGCGTTTGTACGGAGAGTCTTTTGATAAAAATATGATTGATAAAGATGAGTATCCGCAGACAGCGGCTATTGAAGAGAGATGCGTACGAATTTTAGCGGACCTTTGGAATTCACCTAATCCTGATACAACGATGGGCGTTTCTACTACAGGCTCATCTGAAGCGTGTATGCTTGGCGGACTAGCGTTAAAAAGACGCTGGCAAAAACTGCGTAAAAGTAAAGGGCTATCAACGGACCGGCCGAACATTGTATTTAGTTCATCCGTTCAAGTGGTGTGGGAGAAGTTCGCAAACTATTGGGACGTAGAGCCTCGTTATGTGAACATTAATGCAGATCATCCTTATTTAGATCCAGAAGGCGTCATTAATGCGGTTGACGAAAATACAATTGGCGTCGTACCGATTCTTGGAGTGACGTATACAGGAGTTTACGAACCAATTGCTGCTATCGCAAAAGTATTAGATGAGTTACAGGAAAAAACAGGGTTGGATATTCCTATTCATGTAGATGCCGCTTCTGGAGGTTTTATCGCTCCATTTCTTCAACCAGACCTTATCTGGGATTTCCGCTTGCCTCGAGTAAAGTCCATTAACGTGTCAGGACACAAGTATGGTTTAGTTTATCCTGGCTTGGGATGGGTGATTTGGAGAGAAAAAGAGGACTTGCCTGAAGATCTTATTTTCCGCGTTTCTTATTTAGGAGGCAACATGCCAACTTTCGCGCTCAACTTCTCTAGACCAGGAGCACAAGTTCTTTTACAGTACTACAATTTCTTGCGTTTAGGTAAAGACGGCTATTATGCTGTGCAAAAAACCTCTCAAGAAAACGCGCTGTTTCTCAGCAAAGAAATTGGAGAAATGGAAGCATTCGAAATTCTTGCTGATGGTTCAGATATCCCGGTTCTTGCTTGGAAACTGAAAGAAGGATATACGCCAAACTGGACGCTTTATGATTTGTCTAGACAACTGCGTACGTATGGATGGCAAGTTCCTGCTTATCCGCTGCCTGCAGACATGGAAGAAATAACAATCATGCGCATTGTCGTTAGAAATGGATTTTCAAGGGACCTTGCTCATTTATTTATGGTTAATTTCAAACAAGCTGTTGAATTTCTTAACTCGTTGGATAGACCTGTTCTTAAAGACACGAAATACGACAATGGATTTCATCATTAACTCTGTTACGAAAACACAAAACCGTGTTATAAAAAATTGCATGGCTTTGTGTTTTTTTATGCATAAAAAGATATTTTTTTCAAAAAATTCCATAAACAACACAAGAAAACATTCTTATATTTTCTTAATTTTGGTATAATAACCCCTAAGGTTTTTATAGTTCTTTAGGATTACTTAAAACCTAAAAAAAGATAAAAAAAGGGGATAATAGCCTATGAAAATGTTAAAAGTTGCTTTTGGTATTCCACTGTTAGCTATATTGCTAGCAGCCTGTAGCGATGTGACCAGTGAAACTGTATCGTAAAAAGAAGAGCCTACAGAGAAATCAACAGCGGTTCATACGAAAGAAAATGGCAATAAAACGGCTGTAAAAGAATCATCGCCGAATACATTACAAACAAAAGCATCCACAATTAAAAAAGCAGTTAATTCTAAAGAAGCTGATCGCGATTACTTATTAAACGTAATGAATGGTTATCAGTATATCCAAGTAGGTGACAATCAGTATATTTACTATGGCATTAATCAAGAGCAAAATGTTTTTTGTATGATGGAAGTTAATTTTGACGCCAGTGGTGATTATGTAGAAAACATCAATTTTGTTGATAATGCTTCAGAAGAACAAATTGCTTTGCTTCAAAACCAAATACAAGAACAACAAAAGCAATTATCAGACCTTGAACAGCAGCAAATGGAAAAGGAATTAGATGATTACTATGCGCAGCTAGAAGAAGACCGACAAAAAGAAGAAGAGGCGCAGGCCAAAGCTGATGCAGAAGCTTCGGCTCAGGCAGAAGCAGATCGCAAAGCGGAGAAAGAACGTTTAGCAGAAGAAGAGAAGAAGAAACAGGAGGAAGAGGAAGCTCAGGCAAAATCGGATGAGGAAGAAGCTGAGGCTGAAGCTTTTTTAGAAGATGAGGCGCAAACAGAATCGGAATCAGAGCAAGAAGAAGATACAGAAGCCCTTGAGGAAGAGGAACCAGCCGAACAAACAGGTTCCCAAGAGCAAGCTATCCAGCTAGTTCGTGATCAGCAAGGCATATCTGAAGATTCACCTCTCCTTGTAGCATATGATCACGTTGACGATTCAGGAAACTATATTATCCATGTTTATGAAAATGTTGTGGATAATGAAGAAACAGGAGAAGAACATACAGCTACACAAGGTTGGTATCAAGTAAGTCCTAGTGATGGGGCAATTACTGATGTTACGGTAGACGGTTACTAATAAAATAAGCTGTTAATTAAACATAAAAAGAGCGATACAAAACCTCAAAAGCAGCTATTATACTTTTGAGGTTTTAATTCCTGTTATAGTTCATTTCACTTTTGTAAAGAGAAAGTGCATTATAAAACTAAACATCAAAATTTAATGCATCAAGTACAAGTATTAAGGGCAGCAGTGGTCAGCCAGTGTATGAAAGTGAGCCTAATAATGATTTCAAAATAGTAGATACACTGCTAAACGAGAGAGTAACATTTGGGCAATTCGAAGATACTCTTGATATAGATTTTTATAAGGTGAACGTATCTGGAAAAGGTGCTTTACTAGTAACGGTTGGAACAGATACTACTTCCAATATCGATTTACTATTTTTAGCAATTGAATATCAAGATCATGGTTATTTAGAATACTTAGGTTCTGAATATGATGATTCCGTTCTTGAGAGTTTATGGAATGAAGGGGATAAGGAAAGAGCTAAATTATGTACCAAAGAGAACGGATTTTCATCCTCTCTTTAAAGAAAGCTGGTTTAAAGGATATAGAGTGCTTTCATCTAAAATGATAATTTTCGATGAGTATTCGAGATGTTCATTATAACAAAGCAGCAAATTATGATAAAAATCCACTAAAAGACCGACATAAAAACTATTTTCCTCCGAAAACAAACCAGAGCGATTGATAAGAATATTTTCGTATTTTTTAACGATTCTTTGAGTTCTCTTTATAATTTTTACCGCATCTTTCATTTTATACATTTCATTTAATTCTTCCGCAAATATGT
Source organism: Priestia sp. VA7 (assembly GCF_055710015.1). Taxonomy (NCBI): domain Bacteria; kingdom Bacillati; phylum Bacillota; class Bacilli; order Caryophanales; family Bacillaceae; genus Priestia; species Priestia sp. VA7. The sequence goes on along the minus strand of NZ_JBVQPN010000004.1, from coordinate 757,661 downwards.
GGAGGTCTTTTTGTATTGCCTTTCTAAGCACTGCATTCATTTCTTTAATGTTCTGCGGTACTTCTTCCAGAATAAATTGCTTTATCATAATGAAATCAGACTGCACTGGTTCGTTCAAAAAGCTTAGGTATATACGAAGAGTGTTATACGCATCATACATCGGATTGTGCTTTTTACCCTCAAACTGCAAATTATATAAAGCTAACCCATTTTCTACTGATACGTTATTTTTAGAAACACGCTTTGTAAAAATTGCTTGAAAATCAACATAACGCTGTTCTATTTTCTTTATAGTAGCAAGAGAGATTTCGTGCTTTACCGCATCTATTTTTAAACGAGATAAATCGCTGGTAGACCAAGAGAAAAAACGGGATTTTTTAATTCCACCAATCCAGGTTAAAAAGTCTTCAAAAACATTTTTAAAATTACTTGCACCGACTAAATCAGTATCTTTAATGCCGGTTAACTCTGTGCAAAAGCGGCTTAAGGACACCCGTTTTGTAGGTTGAATATAACGGTCAAAAAACTCAATGTCTTCTGTCTCGATATTATACTTCACCGCGCCGAGCCGAATTGCTTCCATATCTTCAAACGGCATTCCTTTGTTTGAACACAGCATTTCAAAATCAAAAAAGATAAATTGTTTTACATCTGCCATATTCTATGCTCCTCTCTCTAACAGGTTATTATAAGGGAAGAGCGGCGAAAGAGGAAGAACCAATAAATTCCAAACGTTGAGAATAACAATGAATTATTTCAAAAGGCTAGGGGGCGCTTATCAGCTTCTAGGTAGCGGAAAAGTTTTTGAAGCTCTTCGAGGGACATATAAACAGGAAGCTTTTTGTCTGATTTTGGCGCTTGGATGTCAGCAGTGAAGTCTGACTTCATATAATTTTCTTCTAAACGATATTGACTAAGTAGCTTGATATACGGCGTTGTAACGTTCTAGGCTTAACTCGATGATTAATTACTTAATTCTGCACAAAACGACGTACACTTAAAAAGGTCATCCAAATCAAGTGAGTGATTATTTTCTTATAGGAAGTCTTGATAAAGCCATAAAGCAAACGAGTAACCAAGACAACGCAATAGGTGATATGTATTCCAAAGATCTAAGAGCAAGGGAGACCTCAATGATTTTATTTCTTTTCCTAGTTTACATAATATATATTCTAGGAACCAATAGATAAAACGTGAATTCTGTCTCGTTTAAAAAGTATACTTATGATAGTGAGACGGAATTCAAAAATGAGATAGGGTTTGTGTTTATATGATTTAACTCACTAAACTAATTATCAGCAATATTTGTTCAATTAGAACAAATGCGGATATGATTTTATAGAATGCATATTGATTTCACCAGATTGTTTTTAAGTTTGATCAGTTCGATTTATATTTATAGATTTTGAAAAATAAATGAGTTTACTTGTAGGATTTAGATTTTATACTCATTTATTTTTTCTCATCGTATTCTCAATAAACTCTTTGCAAATTGATAAAATCTGTTTGTGTGTAATCTTTTAAGGATTTATTTTCTACAGAACGTATATTTTTCATTCAGTACATATATTTGCATTAAATGGATTTTTATTCATTTACAAAAGTTAAAACCTCGTATTTCCTGTAATAAAATACATAAAATAGTATTTTTATTCTGTCTGATACCTTATTATAATCACTAAAAACCCCTTTCTTATCAGCTTTTTAGTGATTTTAGTTGTAGTTTCCTTTTTCATCGGGTATAATATTAAACAAATAGATGACGGTATAAATTGGATGTTATTATCCAGTTTTAAAGGAGCGATACTCATGAACATTACAATTTATTATGGAAATCATGAAGATAAAACAATTCATACAATGGATTGTCACGTAGATATCGATTTAGATGATGAAGATATGGTAGCTTTAACAGAAGCTCGTTAATGAATATATAAAAGGCTGTGGATGCTTTTCATCTGCAGCCTTTTATTTTTTTGCTCTCCCCCTCTCCTCTTTAACTTCTACTAACCGCTACGTTTTACAAATCTTAGTTACTTTTATTATAAAATTTCAAATTCTCCGTTAACTTTTCTTTACTTTTCGACACATTTTTTGTATCATTAGATAAGAACGTATGTTCGTTTTATTTTTATCGTATTGATGATCACAAGGAGTGTTTTTGAATGACGGTACGAAAAAGAAAAAGAAAGAAGCTCCCTCCTACCCTATCCAATACAGGCTTTATTGGAGCAACGTTTGCTGATACAGATGAATTAGCACGCAATGAATATCACTTTCCTCGTAAGCAAATGAAAATTACCCATCATGTCTTAGATGCCTTGCTTCAAGGGGCAACGCACTTATTTCAACAGCATAAAGTTGAAGCCGCTATCTCATGCGTGTATCTTCCTAAGTACAAGAAGATTGGTTTAGTCCTTTCTAAACAGCCTTTTGGCCGCGATGAAGGTATTGGGTATTTTATTAATTACTTAAAGGAAATCGGACATATTGAGTGGGATGAAAAAACGAAAGACTACGAAATACATAATACGAGCTTTATCGGCGTGGTATTTGCAGATCTAGAAAAAATTGCTAAGTTCACCTTCGACTTTGAGCTGGAATTGCTGTCGAAGTTCGTTAAAGACTTGATTATTCCTGCTAAAGAGCTTTTCTTGCAGCATAATGTAAAAGCGTATCTCTCAGGCGTTGAAAATGAAGATCAGCATAAAGTAGGGTTTGTTTTATCGATCAAGCCTTATGATGAACGCAAGGAAGCAGACTTATATTTTGTGGAGTATTTAAAAGAACGTGGTTTATACGAAGAGGACGAGTCTGAAGAAGAGCTAGTACCTATTCATACAAAATGGAGCTTATTTAAATAACATACGTTATACCCGCTGTCTTAATAAGGTAAGCGGGTCTTTTTTTGCTTTTTGCTAAAACCCAAAACAAATTAGTAGCAAGTACTAATAGTTAGTAATATAATAATAGTAATGATAAAAAATCATTGATATCTATAATATAAGGAGTCGTTTTTATGATTCAACTAAAAGATTTAGTTCCAAGTGAACATTACAATTTAACAGAAGAAATTGAAAAACATGCATCCGATCAGCTTGCGTTAAAGTGGCAGAACGCTGACGGTGCGCGTGAGGAAATTACATATAACCAGCTGTTAGCAAAAGCCAATAAAGTGGCAAACGGGTTAACAGAGCTAGGATTAACAAAAGGCGATCATGTTTTAGTTATTGCACCTCGCCTTATTGAATCGTACGCTATTTACTTAGCATGCTTAAAAGCAGGTATTATTGTAATTCCTTCTTCAGAACTATTACGCGCAAAAGATATCCAATATCGTTTACATCACGCTGAAGCAAAAGCGATTATTTCTTACCATCCTTTCTGCAATGAGATCGATAAGATTGAAAACTTCCCTACTTCTCTACAACATAAAATTACGTTTGGTGCTGATGTTACGTCATGGACGCGCTTAGAGTCACTTACGGTTGATGCATCAGAACAGTTCCAAGCAGCTAAAACAACTAAGGATGATACGGCATTCCTTCCTTATACATCTGGTACAACAGGACAGCCAAAAGGCGTTGTTCATACTCATGGATGGGCTTATGCTCACCTTCGTATCGCAGCTGCTGAATGGTTAGATATTAAAAAAGGCGATACGGTCTGGGCAACAGCAGGTCCTGGTTGGCAGAAATGGATTTGGACTCCGTTTTTATCTGTGCTTGGACAAGGTGCAACAGGCATTATCTATAACGGACGTTTTGAACCTAAAAAGTTTTTAGAAATTTTACAGGATGAAAAAGTAAACGTACTATGCTGTACGCCAACAGAGTACCGCTTTATGGCTAAAATTGATGAGCTGGAACGTTTTGACCTATCTCACCTTCATAGCGCTGTATCTGCCGGAGAGCCGCTAAATGAAGAAGTGATTAATGTGTTTAAAAAATATTTTAATATCCAAGTACGTGATGGATACGGTCAAACGGAAAATACCCTTTTGATTGGTACCTTAAAAGGTGTAAAAACGAAGATTGGTTCAATGGGTAAACCGATGCTTGAAGGGTTTGTAGAAATCATTAATGAAGATGGCGAACCTTGTAAGCCTGGAGAAGTTGGAGACATTGCCGTTCGTAGAGACCTCCCTTCTCTTTTCAAGCACTACTATAAAGACATGGAGCGCACTGAGAAAACATATAAAGGAAACTACTATTTAACAGGTGACCGCGCTTCTAAAGATGGAGAGAACTATTACTGGTTCCAAGGACGCGGAGATGATATTATTATCAGTTCCGGCTATACAATTGGACCATTTGAAGTTGAAGATGCGTTAATTAAGCATCCAGCGGTGAAAGAATGTGCCGTTGTAGCTAGCCCAGATGCTGATCGCGGCCATGTTGTAAAAGCGTATGTTGTTCTTGTTGATCATGTAAAAACAACAGATGCAGGGTTTATTAAAGAGCTGCAAAATCACGTAAAAACTCTTACTGCACCTTATAAGTATCCTCGTGTAATTGAATTTATTGATGAATTGCCAAAAACTAATTCAGGTAAAATTCGACGTGTGGAACTTCGTGAACGGGAGCAACAACAAGCATAATAAATAAAAAAAGACGTATCCTAACAGATACGTCTTTTTTTATTAGATGGAACGCTGTGAAGTACGAACATCTACCGTTAAAACACCGGTATTTACATTTGCGTATGCTTTAATGATGACAGGATAATCTTTGTTGTTTGTGAACTTAAAATCAGGTCCTCCCCACGATACGGTTGCATCTCTTCCAGCAGGTACATAACCTACATGTTTTGAATGGTGAGACCTAGCTGTCACTTGAAGACCAGCGCCGTCAATAGCATTAAATAGCGTAGAAGATGTTTGGCAGATCCCTCCGCCAATTCCCATCACCAGCTGTTTATTGATGATTTCAGGAGCAGGCTGGTAGCCTCTTTCTGCTGTGCGCTCCCCAACTGTTTGATTATAAGAAAATGAATCTCCAGGACCTAATACAACGTTGTTAATCGCTTCTGCGGATAGCTGAACATTTCTGTTTCGACTTGTATCACTTGGACGAAAACGTGTAGAATACGAAGCCAACGATACATCAGCGATCCCTTGAGCAGATGCTGCCGTTACATTTGGAGCGGTTTCGTAAATCGGAACCTTCACATCCAATTGTTTCGTATTTAAGTTCTGCAGATTTTTAACAAGCTCTGCTTCTTTTAAAATAATTTGTTTGGACCCGCCGGTTAACGATCCATTTGCATCCATTTTTATGTTTTGCATAGGCGTGTCGATCCCTTTTGCCAGTTCAGACGCTAATTGCTTAATTTCTTGGTCGTATATGTCTTTATCCTTGTAATGAACCGGCTTGAATTCTTTCATTACTTGTCCTGTACGGGAATCTTTCAACTGATACGTCAGGTCTTCGACTTTAAGGACTGGTTTTTTCTTTTTCTCAGTCTTTTTTTCTGCTTTTTTCGCTGCTTGTTTTTGTTCTATCGCGGCTGTTTGCTTTGCAGAATGATTGGTATACATGCTGTACGCAATAAACGCACTAACAATTGTCGCGCCAAGCAAAAGCGCCCCTAAGACTTTCTTCATGTAATTGAATCCCCCCATATCTCGGCTTTACCTCAATATGTTTTTTCTATAAAAATATGTATACATTCATTTTATACAAACATCTTATAAAAGACGATCTGCCAAAGTGAATAATCACCATTTTTTATATTTTTTTCTTTGTTCAACACATGAGGTAAAGCGGAATGATGTTCATAGACCCCATTTTTTCTTATGAACTCAATAGAAAACAAATGTTGTATGCGTTTCCTGTTATTACTATTCTTATATATAATAGCACGAAAACAAGGATTTTTTAACGAATTATGGTAATTATTTTAAAATTTTTCTGACAATTTCCGCGGTGTTGTTCATTTTTCTATGGGCATTATACATGGTATAATGGTAAAAATGGAATTTGTTTTATGAGGAGGATTTACGCTTGACTGAACGTTATAGCAAAGAAGAGATTAGTCATCAGCTAGAAAGTATAGATCATGTAAAAGAAGCTCTTTTAAAATATAAAAACACCGTAATCGGTGAGAAATATGATTTGCTTCCCTACCATTTAACTTCAACAAAAGAGGCAATCTTAAAGACCATTCACGATAAAAAAAGCTGTATTGTTAGCGATATCACAAAAGTACTTGGACTCTCACCTGGGGCTATCACCATTGTATTAAATCAATTAGAAGATGATGAGCTTGTGAATCGTATTTATAAAAAGCAAAACCGCCGAAGCGTGTGGGTGGAGTTGACGGAAAAAGGCGAAAAAGTTGTCGAAATATTGCAAGCTACTCGTGTCGATTTTTGGTCAGATTTACTTTCACACTTATCAGAAGAAGAAAGAGATCAATACTTTCACATTATGAAAAAAATATCTCAAAAATTACAGCAATAAATATAAAAAAGCGGCTATAAAGGCCGCTTTTTTATTATGCGTGTGCTAAGGCTTGTTTTTTCACTTCGTTTTTCAACACTTTTCCTACGCTGTTTTTAGGAAGTGATGAAACAAATACAACAGTTGGCACTTTATATGGTGCTAATCGTTCTTTACAGAAGTTCACTACATCTTCTTCAGTTAAAGCAGAGGCTTTTTGTTTAACAACAAATGCATATGGAACTTCGCCGTACACATCATCAGGCATGCCGACAACTGTCGCTTCTAACACCCCATCTGCTGCTAGGACAACTTCTTCTACTTGATCTGGGTAGATGTTGTCTCCTCCATATACAATTACATCTTTATAGCGTCCTTCAATGTAAAGAAATCCGTCCTCATCTAATCGACCTGCATCGCCCATCGCTAACCAGCCATCTTGTAAGACAGCGTTTGTTGCTTCTTCGTTTTGCCAGTAGCCTTTGAAAAGATAAGGGCTTCGTACGAGTACTTCACCTTTTTCTCCAGTTGGTACTTCTTGACGTGTATCCGGATCTACAATTTTAACTTCCACATGTGGAGCAGGTTTTCCAGCAGAGCTTACTTTCTTCCATCCCATTTGAGGATGCCATGAACTGATAATCCAAGCTTCTGTGCTTCCGTACCCTTGAGCTAAAATCATTCCGTTACGATCATATTGTTCAATTAAAGACTCTGATACTCTTGTTCCGCCTGACACAGCAAGTTTTAGAGGGAAATCATAGTGATCTCCTTTTTCAAGCTCTTCTACAATGTATTTTAATGCAGGTGGTAGTGCAAACAGCATTTTAATGTTTTCTTTTTCAATTACCTCAATTACTTTAGCTGGATCTGTTTCTTCAGAACATACCATTGTGTTTCCTGTGTTAATGCACATAAATAAAATGCTCATCGAACTCATGTGGAAGAATGGATGAACAAACAAATAGCGCATGTTTTTATCAATATTTGCACGTTTTTCCTGTCCGCCAGAATTTAAAAAGGCACTTACCGATCCGTGTGCAATCATACATCCTTTTGACTTACCTGTTGTACCTGATGTGAACATCATCAATGCTAGATCTTCAGGAAGCACTTCAGGAAGTGCTTCTGGTGTGTTTGTGTTATACGCTGAGAATTGAGTTGTAAATTCTTTTGCATCCTCAATTTTTAACGTAAAACTAAGTCCCTCCGTTTGTTCCGCTTTTTCTAATACAGACGTAAATTCATTGTGGTGGATAATCGCTTTTAACTGTCCGCTCGTAATAATGCTATCAAGCTCATAAGGCGTCATGCTCTTACTTAATGGAACAACGACTGCTCCCACTTGTAAAATCCCCATTGTAACGACTGGGTAAGCAATGCTTGTACGAGCTAAAACACCTATACGATCTCCTTTTTGAATTCCTTTCTCTAAGAAGTAATGAGACAATTGATTTACTTTTTCATGAAATTCATTAAATGTATAACGTTCATTATGTTCAACTAGTGCTTCATGTTGAGGAGAAATCTCTGCACGTTCTGCGACTAAGTATTGTAATGTGTTCATTTTATCCTCTCCTTTGTCCGCTCGGACTAAATATTTCGTTTATGAATATTTTAATGACTAAAACATAATAACAAAAAATTTTTCCGAAGTAAAAGTTTAAAATTATCAAAATGTGTTTATATAGGTTGTATCGGGAAATGTTAAAAGAGATACTGTTTTTAAGAAGTGTTGTATTACCAAGGGTTTGAGAAAATTTTACAAAATTTAAATAGTTCAGACACTGGGTTTAACGAACTATTTTTTTCCTTTTTTTGTTTGTAAATTAGTTTTTATTTCTTGTTTTTCATTTTTTTAATATATTTTCTTACTTTCCCCTTATTCACCGGATTTTGAGCTCATTTATTGAATGAAAAGAGTGAATATGAAACAATTATATATAAGCATTTGGATTTGAAAGGAGCAAATTTAGACATGAAAGTTCTTGTAATTGGTGCGAATGGTCAAGTAGGCAAACATATTATAAACATTTTGAATGAAAGTGATGTGCACACTGTACGTGCGATGGTTCGTAAAGAAGAACAAGCAAAAGAACTTGAGGCAAGAGGTATCGAAACGGCTTTTGCAAGCTTAGAAGGCACTGTACATGAAATTAAGGAAGTGATGAAAGGCTGTGACGCCGTTATCTTTAGCGCAGGATCAGGCGGAAATACAGGCCATGATAAGACACTTTTAATTGATTTAGACGGTGCGGTAAAAGCGATGGAAGCTGCAGAAGATTTAGGTATTAAACGATTTGTCATGGTAAGCGCACTTCAAGCACATCACCGTGAAAACTGGAATACTTCACTAATTCCTTACTATGTAGCCAAACATTACGCAGATAAAATCTTAGAAGCAAGCGGATTAACATATACAATTGTTCGACCAGGCGGATTGTTAAACAAACCAGGAACAGGACGTGTAGATGCTGGGGAGAACAAAGAGCGCGGATCCATTCCTCGCGAAGATGTAGCGCGTGTGGTAGTGGAAACGCTAAGTGAAGATCATACATTCGGACGTTCTTTTGATTTAGTTTCAGGCGATACGCCTATCGCAGAGGCTATTCAATCTATTTAATATAAAAAAAGCAGCGAATACGGATTCGCTGCTTTTTATTTATCATTTAATACATGTACTAAATGATAAATCACTTTTGCTGTCAGTCCCCATATGACTCGATCTTCATAGTAATAAAAATGTTCTTCCATCTCTCTTGTTTGCCAATTATAATTTTCACCACCAATAATCGCGTCATAAGGAAAATTATGTTCGGGTTCTACTCTGAAATGGATATTGTGTATATCAGGTTCGGTACGCTGAAAAAAAGAAAGAGGCACGGTAAATATTTCTGCTACTTCCGAAGGATTCGGTCGAAGTTCAAGCAACTCATCAATAAAACCTACATAAGGATAAATGATTGTTCCGAATTGAGAAACAATATAATCTAAAGCTTGTACTTGCTGAATAAATTCAGGCGTAATCCCTAGCTCCTCGGATGTTTCACGGATAGCCGTTTCTTTTTCGTCTGCATCCGTCTTCTCGACACGCCCTCCTGGAAAACAAATTTCTCCGGGCTGTCTTCGTAAATCGAGCGCTCTTACCTCAAATAAAACATGCAGTTCCCCTTGTTTTTCAATAAGCGGAACAAGAATACCGAAGCGAGAAAACTGCTCCATCCCAAGAATTGTCGGTATCCGATTTTCTAACTTAGCTATAATACGGGATGCATCCATAGGTCCACTTCCTTTCACAAAATGAATTATCAAAAGAATAGCGAGTTATAAGCTACGATGTCAACTAACCTGCAAAAGAAAGCTGTTATCTTTAGTATATGAAGAAATCCATTCAATTGACACTACAATTGATAAAAATATATAACATGAATATAAATAAAAACAGATAGCATCGGCTACCTGTCTTTCTGTTTTGTTTTTAACAACCCATAAATAAGTAAAAAGAATGCAACCACACTGATAAGCAATCCTCCTACTTGCTTATCAGTGAGTCCAAAACGAAGCTGAAGCCAAAAGATAACCAAGCAAATCAAAATGACGCTGGTAGCTAAATAAAAGTAAATGCTGTAGAAAAACGGATTCGTTCTTTTCCGTTTGTAGACAAGTAGTGAGATGCCTATATACGTACCCAATAGTGTGAGTAATACAACAACTTCCGTGAATGTTCTCACCGCATTCTCCCCTCTCCTTTTTTCTTCTATACCCCGTTTCTTCTTTCATCAAAAGGAAGTTTGACTAAGGTATTTACAAAAAAAGCGCTCTTATGCCATAAGGGGGTTTCTATATATCAAGAGCAAAGGTAATGACCGCTTCACAAGCTAACTCGCTATCTACAAATGCTTTTCCTTTTCCTCTTACAATCTTTCCACGCTGCTTCAGAACCTCAAATTCTAAACGCAGTGTATCTCCTGGCCTTACTTGACGCTTAAAACGACATTCGTCTATCCCTGCTAAAAAAGCAAGTCTTCCTTTTTGTTGTTCATCCGCAGCCATGGCAAATCCACCGAGCTGAGCAAGAGCTTCGACAATAAGTACCCCTGGCATTACCATATAGTCGGGAAAGTGGCCTTTGAAAAAAGGTTCATTTGCTGTTACTTGTTTAATCCCTATCGCAAGCTTTCCTTCTTCTTGCTCTAAGATGCGGTCAACAAGTAAAAAAGGATAGCGGTGTTGAATGGTATGTTTTATTTGTTTTATATCTTTCATATGTATCGCTCCTTTTTCTTATAGTAAGGGGTCCTTGCCGTCAAATGCAGGAAACGTATCTGGATGAAGGAGCGGCGCGAGTTTTTTTAACCCTAACAGCAACCTAGGTGAAGGACGACAATACAGCCATTCTTCTAGTACGTATACGCGATGTTCTTTTATGGCAGACATGTCAGACCAGTTCGGTCTCTTGTGTAAAATCTTTGGATTCACTTTGTTTGTCTGTACGCCCACCCAAGCCAAACACACATGAAGTGGATTTCGTTTGAGCACTTCTTCCCAATCACTCTGTACATTTGCTTCTTTATGATCAGCAAATATATTTTCTCCTCCCGCTAACTCACTAATTTCAGTCAGCCAGTTTGCTTTGCCAGGAGTAAAGACAGGTTTTGGCCACCATTCCCAGTATACAGTGGCTTTTTCGTCAATTTGATTTGCAATCTCTTTATATGTAGAAAGAAACTGATCATAACGCTTTAACAGTTCAGCTGCTTTTGTTTCAATGTTTAATCGCTGACCTAAATCCTGTAGATTTTGACGGATATCTTTTAGCGAATTAGGATTATATACGATATAAGGAAGCTTTCGTTTTTTTAGTTCTTCAATATTTCGCTCCATTCCAGGAACGCTTAGTGATGTTAGGACTAAATCGGGTTTAGCTTCTTCCACCGCATCCATATTAATAGATAAATCGGGACCTAAACGCGGCAGACCTTGAATAGACTGCGGCCAATCGGAATAATCATCAATTGCTACGAGCAAATGCTCACATTTTAAATACGCTATTAGTTCTGTATTGCTTGGACAAAGCGAAACAATTCGCATAGTTCCCCTCCTGCATTCATTTCTTTTTTTCTATTATACAATAGATCCAAATATAAAAAGCAGAGACTTTCACTGAAGTCCCTGCTTGTGGTGCTCTCTCTTATCCGCCCATTGCGCGATAAAAGAAGTAAAAGAAACCTAAACAGCCAAGTGAACTAATGCTTGTAGTTAAAATGCCGATTGAAAGCAACACCTGTCCGTCTTTTTTTTGTTTGTATCGCAGCATATAATAAAAAGCTAAACAGGTGCCAAGAAGTAAATAAATAGCCCATATGTAAGGTAGATTCTTTAGCTGAAAGATGTATCCTTGATTAAATAATAAACAGTAAATAAAAAAAGATTTACGATAAAAAATATAGGAAGTACACTTTTCTTCATCTATTAAACCCTCTTCTATTCTTTATTTTCTGCTATAGTTGCTCTGTTTTGATTTCTCAGTTCATCCCGTATTTCACGTAAATATTGATTTCTCTCTTTCATTCGCTTTAACACTATAATGATAACAGCTATAATACCAGCAATGATTCCTATATAAAGAACTCCAAACACTAAGATAGGTACTACACCCCAAAGCTCCATCTCATCCCCCCTATTTTCTGGTTATTACCTTATTTTACCGTATTTTGTAAAGTTGTCACGTCTTTTATCCATGAAAAAGGGAGTTTGAATATACATTCAAACTCCCTAAAGAGATAATAAAAAATAATATTTATTATAGCGCTTTGCTTTTGACACTCGCTCCCGTTCCGAAAAACTTATCAAAAATTTGATAAAGAGCAGACAGGCCAACCAACCAATAAATCGTTGTTACTAACCAATCCCAAGAGCCAAATAGCTCTTCTACTACATTCACGCCTAATGCTACAGCTAACCAATTTAAACCGCCTAAAATCACAAGAAGAGTCGTTAAACCTGAAAGAAATTTCACGTTGTCACCTCCTTGCGAACTGCATTAGGAAAAGCAGCTCATGTTACATCTTATGCGCTGTATAGATCAGTATATGCATAGGCGCTATGTAAAATAGTTATAAAGAATATGTGATTTATTCTTTTTTATTTCCTTATTCTGCTGCAGCTTTCCCAATTTTCTTAATCGTTTCTACATGCATCGCTTCATGGTAGAAGCTGAATAAAAACGTTTCGCCAACTGTTGTAAAGTTAATACCCGCTTTATTTGTAAAAGGTGTGATTAACTGCTTATCAAACTGCCCGGGCATGAACTCTTTAATACGCTGTGCTTGGTCTTTCAACACATTCGCAATTTCTTCAAGAGAAGGAGCAGCCTCCGTCCAATCGGCAGGTTTTGTTCCTGCGCCAAAAAAGCTTTCATAACTCTCTGGCGTTTGCATCGGTTCACCAGCTAAGCCAAACACAAGCTTTTCTTGAATAAAGGCAATGTGTCCAAGATTCCAGCGGATATTGTTATTGAATCCTTTTGGTGTGATGTCCGCTGCCTCTTCTGTTGTTTTTTCGAGGATACTAATCGTAATTCCTCTTACAACGTCCATATGTTTTAAAATCATGTTTTCCATCGTCTAATCTCTCCTTACGTTGTCGTATTAGATAAACTATTCAATGTCTATTGTGCACAAATTAACCCTCAAATGCCACTCATAACATTTAAACCTTAAAATAAAAGAAAATTCAAAAGAAACATCCCCCTATATAAAAACTAGGGGGATGTTTTAAGCAGAAGACTTCAAATTTGAGACAGGTCCTTTGTTTGGCTTCGGTTTTAGCTGACCAAGCTTATTTTTCAGATAATCTTTTAATGCGCCGCGTTTTCTCTTGCGTCTTTTATCACGATTTTTAATGGGAATCTCCTCCTTTCCTTTTAGTTTTAAGACCTGTGTATTAAATGGATTCTTCTTTTATACATAAAATCCTTTTGAATTCTCAAATTTACCTTCATGTAATTCTTTCCTTTTTACACAAAAAGACCAAAGTATCAAAACTTTGATCAATCAAGCTACATACGTAATCGACCCAATAGTGGAAATAATAGCGCTGTTTCTGTCGTACCAAACAACAGGTTCGTATCTAACTGCAAAATAACTGAGGTGAGCCGTGTGCAGCCTGACAATTTCATCTGACAGATAAGCTGATTGCTTTGCATCGTCTTTTCTCTTTAAATTTAACACTTCAATAATTCTTTCTCGCGTCGTGATTCCAATTCCATGACCAAAATATAGAGTTTCATCTAATACAATAGTGTTTTCACCTTTCCACTGGGGAGTATCAGGGTTATAATCAGGGTTTTTAAAATACGCACAGTCTCCGGGCAAGTAGTCAGATCCTTTATAACCATGGAGCTCAAGATCTTCATCGTATTGCCAATCGTGTAAGTAAAGATCAGCAAAAAGCCTGTTAAAGTTTGCTTTGCCAATATTATTTAATACAGCTTTGTAAAAGATGATGATAACAGCCGTCGCGCACTCAAACGCGTATTCGTGTCCGTTGTAAAAAATATCATCGATGGCCTGATGAGGAGAAACGGTAGGCAGTAGCTGAAACCCTCCATTATCGGTTCGTTTCCAATACTTTTCGTTACACCTAGAACGTGCAAATGTAGCAAACTTAGCGCCGCTTTTGCGCAGCAGTACAGATGATTCAATAATTTGTAATTTAACAGATACATCAAAATCAAGCTGGTCAAATGTAGCATACTCATACACTTCCCTATAGGCATCCATCTGTTTTAAAATGTCTGCTTTTTCTTTCGTTAACGAACTATTATTTAGATCACTTATTTTCACAATTTGGTGGTTAACTTTAATCATAGACGTTCTCTCCTTTACAGAAAATGATATCAATCACTTTCTCTAACAGGATATTGATAAAAAATTTTTTTGTGTATCTTCATTTATTTAAAATCGTGAAGATTAGAAAAAACGATGAAAGAAAGTAATTTAACCAGTAAACTTTTTCTTTGTTCCTTTTTGTCCTTTTGTAGCCTTTTTAAATATAAAGCGAGCAACTAACAAGTACAGTGGTAACACAATAATGACGGCAATAACATTTAAAATCCAAGGTATTGTCCCCATAAAAATGTTTGAAGATGCTTTATCATACCAGCTCACAATCAGTAGTAAAAAGACCACACTGGATATAAAAGTACATATATATCCCTTCTTATAGTTTGTACTTTTCACAGCAACAACAAAGCCAATCACCAATGAAATGCCTGCTGCAATTAAGACAAAAATCAAAAATAAGTTTGCTACCTTTTGAACGTCCATTTCTTCCCTCTTTCCTATAAAATTTTCACTCCAGAATCTTCGTTACCTCACCTATAAAAAAAGTAAATTTAAGTACTTTAAATTCCCTAAAACAATTAACGCCTTTTTCTAGATACAATTTCTACAGTTAAAATTAAAGTCATACCTACACCATATAGCGCTATAAAAGTATAAAGTGATTTTATGTAGCCAGCTAGATAAAGCGTAGCGCTCATTATTAATAAAAGTCCTTTCTTTTTAAATTACACCTAACTAAATTTTATAATAATTACACTTTTTTTGTAAATTTCAGGTATCTGCCACCTGATTAATCTTTCTAGTTAAAATAATTTATAAAAAAAGTGCTTGGATATTTAAATACACAAGCACTTTTTGTTAATCCCCCCAAAAACTCCAAAAACTTTATAGGAGGGATACGTTTTTAGAGCTAGGGGAGGTTTACTAAACGCGTAATCTTCTTCGATTTTCATATTAACAAATTATCACATTTTTATTTTACTTGTTTTTCTAAATATGTTTTAATTATACACTAGTAACATCTTAATTTGATGCGTAAGAACTCTACCAGTTAAACTTGCTTATTTCTGTAACTACGCCCTTATAATTAAGAGAAAGGAAAATGCTAATGGCCTTCGTTAAAAAAATAAACATCTCGTCCGAAGCTAAATCAATGGGTATAGACTTCTATGTACCTTTTTTAATTATTTTAATTGCCATACTTTATACGTGCTTTTCCCCTGATCTAGAAAGTCTTCAATACATATCAAGAATAATAGAATTTGTTGTATGTCCCATAGCCGCTTGGTGGTCCGTATACTTATTTTTAAATCACTCTGTTGATAAAGATAAAACAGCTGAGTTAACACCTAACTCCTCGCCATCCATTTTGTCTTACGGCCTTATTAGAGTGACATCTTTCTTTCTTATTTTTCTAGCGGCATTTTTTGCATTACTAATTTCTATTACATTAAGGTACCCTTATCCTTACATATCATTATTTAATTTAACTATTATTTATGCTCCTCAAACTGTGTTGTACTGTTACTTAGGATTTTTCCTTATGGTATTGTCACGAAACATTGCTATTCCGCTATTTATTTTATTAACATATATAGCGGTCAAGTATTGGACGACTAGGGACATTCCGATATATAACGTAATGTCATTCTCTATAGATATGCAGTTGTATCCAAGGATTATCCTGTTAGCTGTAAAGAATATTTCATTAGCTCTTGCTTTAGCAGTTGCAGGACATTTCATTTTGGTCAGACGAAAGAAGATATAAATATTAGTTTATACTAAAAAAGCTGAGCTCCTATTTACACTAGACCTCAGCTTTTTTATTTCTTGAATAGGCTCAATTACAACATCGAAAGACTTAAAAAACATTAATTTATTTGCTCAACATATCAAACTTCGATTCTATTGTTTTTGCTATGCTTATTCATTATCCGTGAAAACACCTGTAAGAAGAATGGAGATGGTCGTAGAAAAATGATATACCTAGATCCTTGCCGTCCTCCCAACCTCTAGTGGCCTCTATAACCGAATGCATATTTTCCATCATTGTCACTTTATATATTGTGTTAGAAGAAGTGTATTTCGTATAAGTTTTTAAAGCCTCTTCTCCATTTAGTTTGTCTACATCTTTTTCAAGGTTATTGATACTTATTTCTAACTCGTCATTATTCATTCTATTAACCTTTGCAGTACTGTTAACGGACGCAGATAACAAATTAAAATCATTTTTATAACTTTGAAACGTTTTTTCTATGTCCTCATCTTTATTAATAAGACGATCACATTCATTTTTGGAGAAACGTTAACCCTATTTTTATTTCTTTTTGGGCTTCTTCTTGTTTTGTACTTTTGCTAATTGATTCTTTTGAGGTACATCCCATTAGACTAAAAGCAACAGTTAGAACAGCTGCTGCTATCTTCCTTACATTCTTCATTGTGAAACTCTATTTCTTTGTTGTTTAACTTTTACATATTGAACAACTATTGAACAACTATATCACACAAATGGATTATTTTAACTATTTATATTAAGATTAAAATTAAAGAAATTAATAAAATGGGGGTTTATATGAAAAAGTTATATTCTGCATTACTCGCGCCTCTACTGTCGGCAAGTATACTAACAGGTTGTTCAGAAATGAACGTAAACGGTAAAAAAGACGGAGAATTTTATTCGAGTGAAGATGAAGCTTTTGAAAATGCAAAAAAAGAGTCTACAGGAATACAAGATGTTATCGGTGAAAGCAAGTATGTAGATAACGAAAAGATTGTTATCTATACAATTAAAGAAAAATCACATGTAGGTGTAGGAACAGCTACATTAACTCAAAAGGATCAAAAAATCCGTTGGTATTTTAATGGAAATCCAGCTATTATCAAACAATCAAAGGGAAATACAGATATCACTAGTGAAATAACGACTCCAAAAGGTGTAAAGTACGATTTTTATGCCGGTACCCCAACAAAATCAAATATGACAATTGAAACCCGTACCGATACTGAAGTAGTCCCTCATATTGATAAAGAATATGATATTTATTACTACCTCTCCCCTGTCCCAAGAAATTAAGCAGCAATTTTTTATTTTTTACTAGTCGCAACTAAGGGGGACATTATATATAAAAGTGTTTATAAAATTATCTCTGTTTACGTTTATTATCGTTGGGTTATCAGGGTGTATAGGCGAGGAATATGACTTCTCTCCCCCTACGATTACATTATCGGCCAGTGATGTTGTGGATGTTGAACTGAAAGAAACTAATGTAGATTGGCGCGGAGAAGAAGGAAAACAGTACAGAAAGGAAACAAATACAAGGAATGGTATAAATGGAGCTAAAAAGCAGCAACAGCTAGCTGTAGCCCCTGAAACACAAGGAAATTTAAGGTTTGATAGCGAAGATTTTCTTGTTAATGACATTAGTTCTTATATAATAAGCTCTAGTAATGCGAAGCAAGATATTAGAATAAACGAACAAGATAGAACTTTTACGTTCCCAAGGAAAAAAGGGAATTATGTTTATGTGCTAGAACTTCAAACTGATAGAGGGTATGCCCAATATGTAGGGAACGTTGTTGTTAAATAAATAACATAGAAATTAATAAACCCCAACCTCTACAAAGAGATTGGGGTTTATTAATATTATAGTATTCTACTATATCTACATGAGAAGTCACTTATTATCATTAGTAAGCTCTATAGAAAGATCTTGTCCAGATATTTTTCGACTTACGTATGAGAATAAAAAAGCGCTAACTACAAGCATTGATTTAAGTTTCCTTTTGCCACTTTTCAAAAACAATAAATAAAAGGCAGCAGCTCATAAGTTGAGCTGCTGCCTTTTATTTATAGAAACACAGGAAAAACCTTTTAACGATACCAAATCGTTTTATCTTGATACGGAATACGTTTTGATGAAGCTTCTTTGTTAGGATGACCGACGTAAATTAAGCCTAAGAGCTTATCTCCGTCTTCTAGAGATAAAAAGTCATTCAGTTCTGACTGATAGACAATTTCACCGGTTCTCCAAATTGTAGCCAAACCTTGTTCTTCCGCTACTAATAGCATATTTTGTATACTTGCCGCTACGGCAGAGATTTCTTCAATTTCAGGCACTTTACCAGAAGGACTTACTGCTACAGCAATAATGACAGGAGCGCGAAGCGGTCCTTTTTTTGCTTTTGTTGTTTTTTTCAACGCTTCTTCTTCACTTAGGTGAGCAATTTTTTGCTTCATAATACGTTCCATTTCGTCTCCTAAACGAATGCGTGAATCCCCTGTAAACACGCGGAACTTCCAAGGCTCTGTCTTTTTATGGTTAGGAGCCCAAGTGCCGGCTTCTAACATAAGGTTAATAGCATCTTCTGATACGTCTTTGTCTTGCATGGCCCCAATCGTCCTTCTGGCTTTAATAATATCTAATACGCTCATGCTTTCTGTCTCCTTTTCTACATTCAATTTATTAGTATAGGTATGTATATATCTTATATATAGAATAATTGAAAATCATTCTCACTGTCAATTGTTTTGCCCTCATTCGGGTCGTGATAAATATGCCAATTTTTTAAGCACGCTTGTTTTTTTAGCAGTTTTTCTTTTAATTATTTGGCAGTTCCGGTAAATAAAAAACGATTTGAACATAGAGTCCAAATCGTTTTTTCATCTTATACCCAGCCGCGGAAACGCGAAGCTTCAGCTGATTTTTTGATTCCTGCCATGTAAGCAGCAAGTCTCATATCTACGTCATTTTCTTGAGAGATTTGATAGACCGTTTCAAATGAATCCACCATTACTTTGCGTAATTTGTAAGCTACTTCCTCTTCAGACCAGTAGTAGCCTTGATTATTTTGCACCCATTCGAAGTATGAAACCGTTACGCCTCCAGCACTCGCTAAAATATCTGGCACTAAAAGCACGCCTTTTTCATCTAAAATGCGCGTAGCTTCAAGCGTAGTCGGTCCGTTCGCTGCTTCTACTACAATAGAAGCTTTAATGCGATGAGCGTTGCGAACCGTAATTTGATTCGAAATGGCTGCGGGCACTAAAATATCACATTCTTTTTCTAATAGTTCTTCGTTTGTCATCACATTGGTAAATAAATTCGTTACGGTACCAAAACTGTCGCGTCGATCAAGCAGGTAATCAATATCAAGACCAAGCGGATCATAAAGAGCTCCGTATGCATCTGAAATGCCAATTACTTTTGCTCCTGCATCATGCATGAACTTAGCGAGAAAACTGCCGGCATTTCCGAAGCCTTGAATAATAATTCGCGCTTCTTGCAAGTTAAGGTTTTTCTTCTTAACAGCTTCTTCTATACAAATGGTTACTCCTTTAGCCGTTGCAGTTTCGCGTCCTTGAGATCCTCCGAGTACGATAGGTTTTCCGGTAATAAAACCAGGAGAATCGAACTCGCGCAGTCGGCTATATTCATCCATCATCCACGCCATAATTTGAGAGTTTGTATAGACATCCGGTGCAGGAATATCTTTAGTAGGCCCAACTATTTGACTGATGGCTCTTACATAGCCGCGGCTGAGTCGTTCTAGTTCACCAAAAGACATGTTTCTTGGGTCACATACAATTCCGCCTTTACCACCGCCGTATGGAAGATCGACAATTCCGCATTTTAAGCTCATCCAAATGGATAATGCCTTCACTTCCTCTTCATTTACTTCAGGATGAAAACGTACTCCTCCTTTAGTAGGCCCGACAGCATCATTATGTTGAGAGCGGTAGCCGGTGAATACTTTTACCGATCCGTTATCCATTTTAACCGGAATGCGAACCGTCATCATGCGCAGCGGTTCTTTCAATAAATGGTATACTTCTTCACCATAGCCTAGCTTTTGAAGCGCTTCTTGAATAACTGTTTGAGTAGATAAAAATAAATTAAGTGATTCCTGTTCTTGCTGCTGTTCTTTTTTTAATTCACTAGCTGTTTTTGTAATGGACATTCTGTTCACCCCATATTAATCATTGAATTTTCTCAACGATTTAACATGCAATTCCTATGCCAACTTATGGTGCTTTACAACACTCTTATATTATAAATAATCCGCATTAGCAAGCCTTATATTCCCTGCATAGGCTGATATTAGTATATACTTAAAGAAATAAGACAAACTATTTATACTGCAAAGGAGGAAAGTGCTATGTTACATGAAAGAAAAGAACAAGAGCGAAACAATCACTGTATAGAATGCTGTTCCATCTGCGGAGAAAGGCTAACATCTTTTCAAGAAAAAGAAATATTCACATGCGACAGCTGCTTTGAACAAAAAGTCAACGATGTGCTTTCTGAGCTGTAATCATATGCTCTATTTTTTAGAAACAGGTGTCACTTAGAAACAGGTGTCACAATGTTAAAGTTTGGATCGATAGAATCCTGACAAGACAAAAAGAAATCCCATTTTGATTTATTTCCTTGAACAAATATGACCGAGCTATAAGAGTGATCATTTGTAGTTGTGAGTCGATATAAGGTATCTTGCCACATCGTTACCGTCACCTCAGCTTTCTTTCGCGTATCTCCGAGATACCTAAAGATTCCATGCTTAAGTTCTGTGAGAGCTACTTCATTACGATCTGGTATGACAAACAATAGACGATAGTTACATCCACCTGCCTTTAATCCATCTACACGAATGCTAAATAGTTCTAAGATATTTTTTAAAGGAAGTGTATCCCATACTTCTTTTGTGATAATGTTGGCAGGCAGCGGTATATTACCTAAACGAAGTTCTTTGGCTCCTGTTAAATATTCATTTCGCCAAGGGCCAGATTCCGCTATATACCCTAATTGTTCAAGCGCGTCTGCACATAAAAGTTTTGCCTTCACATGGTGAGGATCAGCGTAAATAACTTGTTTGGTCACTTCAGCTACCCATTGATAGTCGCCTTGTTGAAAACAACGCTGCGCTTTTTTGACAATGTTGTCCGCTCCCCCCATATACTCTACGTACTTCTTAGCTGACTCTTCAGGAAACAGTTTATTTAAATCGACAGGATTGCTGTTATACCAGCCCATATAGCGCTGATAAACCGCTTTTGCGTTGTGGTTAACAGTTCCATAAAAACCGTTGGTATACCACTCGTGAGATAAGATTTCTGGGAGCTTCATCATTCGGCCGACGTGATCAATGGTATATCCTTGATTCATGAGCCTTAATGTTTGATCATGAATATATTGATAAACATCTCGTTGATTTTCGATATATGTGATGGACGACTCGTTTCCGAACCTTGGCCAATTATGTACCCCAAATACAGTTGTTAGTTCTTGGCCAAATAAATCGATTGCTTGCTGCAGGTATCTTGCCCATGCCGCTGCGTCTCTTACTTTTGCTCCTCTGAGCGTATAGAGGTTGTGCTGAGTGGCCGTACAGTTTTCTGCAATACACAGAGACTTTTCACTAGGAATATAGATGTTCATTTCAGCAGGCGCTTCCGTTCCTGGCGTAAGCTGAAACTGAAATGAGACGCCGTCAATTTTCTTACTTACATAAGAATGATGTTCGGAAGGACGGATTTCTTCTATGCCTTTAATAAGCGTGATTGTTCCAAATGAAATTTCTTTTCCGATACCGTTGTCAATTAAGCCTTTTTCATCGCGTCGCAGTTGAATACCGTACATATATTGACTTCTTCGTGTCATTGCTGTTGCCGCCGTGACGTTTTCATCGATAACCGCATCCATAAACCCAGCAGGAGCATAAACTTTACTAGTTTTATTTTGTGTTGAGTCAGGTAATACTCCTAAAACTCCACCGTAATGGTCTATATGTGAATGTGAGAAGATAATGGCTCTAACAGGACGCTTCTCGCAGTGCTGGTTTACTAGTTTAAGTGCTTCTTCTGCTGTTTCTCTTGACGTCAAGCAATCAATAACAATCCATCCCGTTTTCCCTTTAACAAATGTAATATTAGCCATATCAAAGCCTCTTACTTGAAAGATATTTTCAGTTACTTGATATAAGCCGGCTTGTACATTTAATTTTCCTTGTTCCCACAGTTTAGGGTGGACAGTAGCAGGTGTAGATTGTTCAAATAAAAAAGCGTACTTTCTTAAATTCCATACAGGATACAGCTGATTTTTTTTGAAAATCAGAGGAAAAGGTACGCGTACAAGAGCTTGGTAATCGGCAAGATTTTTTTCTAATTTCACTTGTTCCCAGTCTATGTTTTTATAAGTATCAGCATTAGTCGCTGCCGTCTTTTGAGTAGCATCTTTTCGGTGAATCGTTAACTCCTGTTCATAATCAAACAGCATAACCCCCTCCTTTTTATTACTTTATGCGGAAAAATAAGACGAAGTACAAAAAAGGGAGGGAAAATAGAGTTAACAAAAAAGAAGATGCGCTTAGAACGCATCTTCTTTTTTATACTTAATTTTATGTTTGAATAGTGGAGTATTCTGTCTTAATTAGACAGCCTAGCACTTAGTATAACGATTGTTTACCAATGTGCCTTTTGTAAT
The DNA here is from genome assembly GCF_055710015.1 of Priestia sp. VA7. Lineage (NCBI taxonomy): Bacteria > Bacillati > Bacillota > Bacilli > Caryophanales > Bacillaceae > Priestia > Priestia sp. VA7. The sequence goes on along the minus strand of NZ_JBVQPN010000004.1, from coordinate 734,891 downwards.
CAAAACAAATCTTCCTTCTAAGGTGCTCAATACGTTTCTTGAAGTCGCTGTAAAACAATGCATGTGTACAGTCTCTCCTTTCTTGTATTGGCCTTACATAGAGTGTGTACCCTCGAAAAAATAATTGAAACCTAATTCGGAGATTTTTTTCAAAAAATAATAAATCCATTATGGTTAGGCTCTTTTGTCTCTATTTTTTCACCCAGTTGTCATTATCATCTTTTTTGTACTTCGTTTTCACCGCGTTCCAAGCGACTTTGTGAGCGGTAGCTTCTTCTTTGTATTCATCACTTGCTGAATTGAATGCTTCTTTATAAATTTCCTGAGCATGATGAGGAAGATTATCTCTTACTCCATCCGGCAGTTCTTTTAATGAATTGTAAGGCATGATCGTATTCCTCCTTGAAAACATCTTTTACTACTGATTTACCTGTTTTCAAATAACATAAACATTTAATAAATATAGTCCTTATACAAGTCGGACTGAGTGACCTTTTTATAAGCGAGTCCGTGTTTTTTAGCAAGGGATTTTACTTCATCTACACAGCTTTGAGCGCTTCTTGGTGATACGTAAATTTCATTGATAAGCTGATGTAAATTACATGTCAGGAGGTTACCATGCTCATGAGAAAACTCATACGATCTTTTTTCAAGGATATCCATTCGTTTTTGCCATTGATTTGCGGAAATACCTTGAATTTCGAATAGCTTTTGCAGCTTCCAAGCGTGTATACGGCTTGCTACAATAACAAGCCTCAATTCATTTTCATGCTGATAGGATTTGCGCTTGTAAAATAACGTGTCATATACAGAGTGACTGACCATTTCTTTTTGGAAGTCTATGTACTGCACTTTGCCAGAGAAGATTTTATAGCGTAAATCTTTAATACTGCACAATAAATTTTCATAGGTGGTTTTAATAGCTATGCCATCATTCCCCTTTAAATATAAATCCCACATTCCAGCGGCTTCGTAATCATTGATATGCCAGGATGAAACAGCAGAAAATTCATGGATTTTTCTTATATAGGTTCTAGAGGTACGGTTATGACGTTCGCCTTTTTTTCTTAACTCTTCTATGTTCCACATTGAAGAGCATCCTTCAAGGGGGTCCGAAAATGCATCAGGTTTTGCGAAAAAAAGCGCATTGGTTTCCAGTAAATCTTGAAAATCAGACATCGGCATAAATCGCCACACCGTCGGATTATTGTGCACCTTATAGCGTTCATCATAATCGTCATAGCTAGATTCGAATCTTTTGGCATATTCGTAAGCTTTATCTCTATAAGCTAAATCCATCGGTTTTCCTCCTCTGAATGCATATTCATACTTGAATTATAGCACTTAATTGTTGAAATTTTCAAAATTATCCACCTGTATTAAGAGAGTTCTTTTATCAGAAAAGAAGACACGCCTCAACATCTGCAGCGTGTCTTCTTATTTAATGAAATGAATGTTTTGCTTAACACTTTCACTTTCTGGCTGATTTAATTCCAATAAATAAATTTTATCCGCTCGAAAATCAGTATTCTTCATTTCTTTTTTTAAGGTACGAATAAAGGCAGCTGAACTTTTTCCGTAGGCTTCAAAATAATGAAACGTGTGTACAACAAATAGAATGGATGCTCCACTGTAATCTTTTTTGCTCTTTTTTTGGATGTTTTCTAGCACTTTTTCTATATACTCTTCTACAGAACCTTCCGTCTGGATACGGGGTAGAGCAAAATTTCCTGAATTCACCCTCTGTGCATCTTCAAATTCCAGTTTCCCATCTTTGTAAGAAGTAATTTCAATTCGTTTTTCAGTACCATCCGGTTGAAGAATTAATCCGTCGTATCCTTGACTTCCAATAATAAGCTTCAATTTTGAATTCCTCGGACAATAGGAAGATTGGCTGAAGCAATAAAGCGGATAAAACTCTTCAAAAAACTTTTTGAAACGCCCTTTTTTAAGTCGGGCTAATTTTATATATTCTCTGTTTTGATGAATCATTTTCTGCGTATGTTCAAAATACTGCTTCATTTCTTCTTGCGTCCTGTACACATCAAGATCTTTAAATAATTCATCCATCTTTTTCACCTTCAATCCCACCAACTAAAAAAGTCTTCTTACTTAGTAGATACATATTCATAAATGTGTGTGACAATTTTCTTTTTTTAAAGATATACCTTTTTTAAAACAAAACGTGCACACTTTTCATTTTTTTGCATATCCTGTTATTCGTGCGTTCAATCATGAGCGTACATTTCAGCCTTTAGTTGTAAAAGATGAACCGCAAAGTTACAGCTGATGGCGGATGATATGCTTCTGATTATTTCATAAACTATAACAAACAGGAAACTTAACAATAATTGAGGTGTTGAAAATGTTTGATAATGATTACGTAGTTAAAACCATTCACGATTTATATGTAAAACATACAGAAAGCAAATTAAAAGTCTTTTTAACTTATTTTTGTCATAAAAGATAACATGTATTTATAGACGGGAATATATAGTCAGTTGTTACTTGGAGTTTTTTATAGGAAGAAGAGTTTGATACAAATAAAAAGGAATAGTGGATTACCCACTATTCCTTTTTATTATACTTGCAATTCCCGAATAAGTTCAGCAATAATTTTAATGCTTCTATCGATATCTGGTAAAGAAGCATAGGCGTAAGAAAGCCGAAGATAACTGCCGGTTTCTTGTGCATAGATACTTCCGGAATTAAGCAATATTCCTCTTTTTAAAGCACGAGAGTATAAAGATTTCATTGAAATAGAAGGTTGAATATGCACCCATATAAAAAAGCCTCCTTCAGGATTCGTCCATGTCGCTACATCTCCTGCATATGTTTCTAAAGCATTCAGCATAACTTTTCTTCTTGTTCGCAATTCGGTTCGTACCGTTTCCATATGCTGTTGATATAAGCCATTTTTAAACCATTCTGCTGCCACTCTTTGAGACAATGAGCTGGATCCATAATCTGTTTGCATTTTAATATCCGCCAAACGCTCAATGACTGGTTCTGGACCGACTATCCATCCGATACGTAATCCCGGGCTTAATGTTTTAGAAAGACTGCTAACATATAACACGTGTCCATTTTTATCTAAGGCCTTTAATGGCAACGGAGGCTGTTTATTTAGCCATAATTCGCGGTATAAATCATCTTCAATAATAGGAAGCTGATGTTCCTCACATTCTTTCAACAAATCATAACGCCTTTTTTGAGACATTAATGTTCCCGTTGGGTTATGGAAACATGGATTTGTATATAAAATAGCTTGCCCTTCTTGAGGGTCGGCGCGTTTTATAGCTGTTACTTTTATTCCTTCCTCATCCATAGAAAGACCTTTGAGTTTCATTCCGGCCGATTGAAATACATGTAAGGAGTATAGATAAGAAGGTTTTTCTAGCAAAACTGAAGAGTTCTTTTGCAGCAGTCCAATTGAAATAAGCTGAAGAGCTTGAAGAGCGCCGGAAACAATTAAAATAGAATTTGGAGAAGATTCAATCCCCATTGTTTTCATATATGCACTTAACTCTTTTCGTAAAGGAAAATACCCCTTTGGTTCTTCGTATCCTAGAACCTCTATATTTTCTGCTACTTTTTCTACGGCGTATTTCATTTTATCTTTAGGGAATATGTCTGGTGAAAGCTCTCCTTTGCTTAATTGAATAAGATTTGAGTTAAATTCGGATTCATTAATATCTTGTACCATTGCTTGACTCGGACGATGCATACCTGATTTCACATGAACATTCCAATCGGGCGGAGTCGTAGCCAAAAGTGTCCATGTATTATTTATAACGGTTGTTCCCTTTCCCATCTTACCTTCAATTAAACCGTCCGCTGTTAATTCCTCTAATGCCGTGATGACCGTACTTCGGTTAACATCGAACATAGCAGCAAGCTTTCGCTGACTAGGAATTTTACTTCCAATCGGCCATTCTCCACGCGCAATTTTCTCTTTCATAAAATCAATGATTTGCTTGTATTTTGGATAACTCGAACTGTTCTCTTGATTCATACACTTACTCCTGTTTTTAAAGTGGTTGGGTTATTTGCTTTTAAACTGGTTGAAGACATTTTATCAAATGTTTATTAACATGGGAACCACAATAGATACTGGTTGGATTCAAAATGAAAAATGGAGATGAATAGCATGAAATTAACGTTTAGTTTGGTGTTCTTACATGTACTGATGATTAGCTTATGGGCTTCAGCATTTCCAGTTATTCAAATAGGGCTGGAATCGTTTTCTCCTCAGCACCTTGCTTTTGTTCGGTTAAGTATTGCTTCTTTAGGGCTGTTAGTTATTGCAATAGCCACACGCATGCGCTTGCCTGATATAAAAGATATTCCACTTCTTTTAGCACTTGGTTTTTTAGGTTTTACCGTATATCACACGGCATTAAACATTGGGGAAAAAACGGTGAGTGCGGGTATTGCAAGTTTACTGGTCTCGACTACTCCTATTTTTTCTTCGCTTTTAGCTATTTTTCTTTTTCAGGAGGAGTTCGGAAAAAGAAAATGGATTGGATCTGCAGTAAGCTTTGCAGGTATTGCACTTTTAACCTTCAGCAAAGAGAACTTTGTACACTCAGTTAATGGAATCTTACTGATTCTGCTAGCTGCCCTTGCAGAAAGCATTTATATAGTATGTCAAAAAAATTTATTAAAAAAGTATGGTTTCCTTTCTTTTGTGACGTACAGTATTTGGGGGGCTACAATTTCTATGCTTGTTTTTTTACCTGGATTAGAAACAGAACTTGCACATATCTCTGTCAGATCAGCGATAAGCGTGACATATTTAGGATTATTTCCAACCGTTATTCCCTATATGGTACTCGCTTATCTGACATCGCGTATAGGTTCTGCTGAGGCTGCCATTTCTCTTTACTTAACTCCTGCGCTGTCCTTTTTCTTAGCGTGGCTGCTTTTAAAAGATATCCCGAGTGCAACTTCCATTGTTGGAAGCATCATTACCTTATGCGGCGTGTTGCTTACACATAGTAAAAGAAAAGGAGTGGTAAAAGAGACAAAGTTCACAATGCAAAGATAGTGTGTACGCTTTAAGGAATTCTCTTAGAGGCTATGTTTTTTATTTATATATTTTATTTAGAACATACTTTAATTTCTTCTTTTTGCAATTAAATTAATAAAAAAGCGCCTTTCTTTAAATCTTAAACCAAGATTAAAGAAAGGCGCTTTTTATGTAGTTTCTAATTCTGCTTTTATTTTTCCAGCCACTGCGTGAGTCAGCTGCTGAAGATCGTAAATTTCTTCTCCTGAAAGTACTACATGTCCGTTTAAAACGTGGTTATGTTTATATGCTCGATACGTCACTTCGATACTTTTTATCGCACGCTCTACTTCATCATTCACCATAATGTTTTCATAGTGATAGGATAGTGTTTCAATTCGAATCTGCGTATTTTTCATATTCATTCACCCTCCATGAGCCGTTGACTAAAAATATGACTGTTAGAGGTGAACTATACATAGAAACTTTTTTGTTACCACCTACTTTGTTATTTAGAACATATTTTAATTACTTAATTGATCTCTGCTATTCTTTTTTTACAAAATACCAAAATAAACCCCCGCTCTTCGGAGCGGGAGTTTATTGCTTGTAGTACCAGCCTTTTTTATCTAAAAACTGTTTAACTTTTACCAAATCCAGTCCAGCTGCTGTGAGTTCAGCTGACGGATTACCTATTGCATGTACGTGTAATTCACTGTCAATTCCTTCATTTTTTAAGAAAGCACGAAACTCTGTTTCCATGTCTTTACTTAATCCGCCTGTTTTAATTGTAATTGGGATAGGTTCTACGTCTTTCATTTGCACAAATCCGCCTGGAACAGCCCATGCTGCATTCGTATAGCCATATACGCTAAATACCGTGCCTTTTTTTATAGTTCTAAAATTCTCTGTTATATTCGCATATTTGTAGACTCCAATATCCTTCTTCGCTTTTACTTGAAAAGAATATTTATCTCCGAGTGAAGTAACCTTTGGTAACGATTCTTCTATAGGATTACTTACACCTTTAAGGAGTTCCATCATTTTAGCTAATGTTTTCTCATCAGCTTTTCCGGTTGACGTTAATCCATACTTTTCCTGAAGAGCTTTAACAGCTGTAACAGTTTCGCTGCCGTATTGACCATCGGTTCCTTGCTGGGAAAGTTCAAATCCTAATCTAATTAAGTTTTGCTGCAGTTCTTTTACAGCTAGTCCGCTATCACCTTGCTGCAATTGTGCTGATGGCTTATTATTTTCCACCACCGTCACGCCTGTATTAATACTATTAAAGAAATCCAGATCCATTTCATTGATATCAACATTGCCTTTAATCCCGTTTACTTTTCCTTGATCTGTATATTGAAACATAGACCATCTATCCCAAATCGCCGTATCACCTGGGTTAGCAAATCCCTTAGAACGGTTACTTCCACTGTAACGAGCTATCCATAGCGGATATCTTGCCACAGCGCTTGTAAAATTGGATTTAATAAAACTATACCCCGTGTAAAGAATAGGCGTAATGCTTGTTTTCCTTTCAATATACTCCATCCATCTAACTGCAAAGGCTGTGACCTGCGCTTTTGTTTTCCCTTTATTTTCTTCCAAATCTAAGCAATGAGGCAAATCAACCTTCATGCTGCCTAATTTATTTAAAAAGAAATTAACTTCTGCAATGGGATCATTATCAGCATGAGCAAAGTGATAAAAGCCTACACGTAGACCTGCATTTTTTGCACCTATATAATTATCATATGATTTTTTATCTAAGAAGGTTGTACCTTCTGTTAATTTAATATACGCGCCTTTTACACCATCCGACGCCACTTTTGCCCAATCAATTGTTCCGTTGTGATGAGAAACATCAATGACCTTAATATTTTGATTATTACGGTTTTGCATTGCTATCACTCCTTCATACAAACTATGAATAAAAAAGGAAATGGCAACTGATACAGGCCTATTAAATAGATATTAGGCTTTATAAAAAAACTACAATAAGAAGGGATTTTGGTAGCCTTCCCTTATTATAAGAAATGAATTTGTGCAATTTTATAAAGTGAGGAAAGCTATATTCGTTTATACTAATAATATGAAGATATACTGAATAAAAAGTGGAGGAATATGATGTCTTTAATAAAAGAAGCACGTAGATATGCAGAACACGCTCATAGCGGCCAAATGCGCAAGCTGTCTGATACACCTTATATTGTTCATCCTATTAACGTAGGTAATATTTTAGAAAAAGCAGGTTTTAGTGAAGAAGTAATTGCAGCAGCTTATCTGCATGATGCTGTAGAAGATACAAATGTAACACTCGAAGAAATTGTACAAAGATTTGGTTTAGAGGTAGCGGGGATTGTTGAAGCTCATACAGAAAACAAATCAAAAAGCTGGGAAGAACGTAAACAGCATACAATTCAAATTGTGAAAACTGGTTCTCTTGAAGTGAAATCTTTAATTGTAGCAGATAAATTAGACAATTTACGGTCTTTAAAAGAAAGCTACGATCAACAAGGAGATACGATTTGGAATAGCTTTAAAAGAGGATTCGAAAAGCAGAAATGGTACTACGAATCCATCAGCAAATACGCTGCACAAGGATTGGAACCAAGCCAAATTCCAAGTTTTTTTTATACGTATAAACAAGAAGTAAATGATTTTTTTAAAAGTTAATATTCATATGAAGAAGTTAGAAAACACTGAAAATAACTATTGCGAACGCGCGGCATACGTATTAAAATATAGTAGAGTCAACACGCAATAAAGGCTCTACATAATCGGGACTGTAGTTCAGTGGGAGAATACTTGTCTGGCAGACAAGGGGTCGTGGGTTCGAATCCCATCAGTTCCATAAAACCAGTCGTATCAAGAGTTTAAAACACTTTAAAACTCTGCAGGATGGAATGGTTGCAATACTATTTCATCTGACCTCTTCATGATTTCCATGAAGAGGTTTTTTATTTTCTTTTTACGATTGATCCTCATGATTTTTATGATTATTCTTTTCACTGCTCCTGCTGACAATTTCTCTAAGTTCACCCTCGTCGCCTTTTGCATTGATGATTTCAAAAAGCTGATTCAGCCCTTCACTTGTTTCATCATTTGGTTCTTTGCCCATTCTATCCCCTCCTTTTGCTTCTAGGATGCCCATTTTTTTCACATTGTTTCATGTAAAAAGCAATTCATCAATATTAATCGGCCGTAAAAGTATACCTTTACGACCCTTGTGCAATTACTGGTTATACGGATATACTCAATCAATTCTTTAAATTCCGCAGCATTTTATAGGGTTTCTAATACTCATCTATAATGAAATGATCATCACAAACTTCGTTAAAATCGTTCTCTTCGTGGAGATCTACTTCTTTATCTTTAGATATCTCGGTTTCTTGTGTAAATAGTTTAACAAGCTTTTTTAACATTGTTCCACCTCATATCTTTCATTAATACATTCAGTATGATTAATTTATATGAAGCCAGTATGAATTGAAACTTAAGATAATGTGAATGTAGACATTAACGTGAGATGTTAAGCATGCTTATCCCCTGGACAAAAAAGTTATTTCATTCTACAAAGAAGTGATTAGTATATCAGCTGTATGTGGCATTCGTTCTATAACAGTCGTCTTTGTTATTCGTTATTCGTTATTCGTTTTGCTATTGTACTAGGTAGCTTAGTTTTATGTATTATCGCTTTAATCCCTTAGTTATCAACATCCTTAAATACTATTCAAATGGCTTGTGTAGTTGGAATTATCCTTTTGCTTGCTTTGTTTTTCTTGGGTGATATCCACAATCAAACAAAAAAACGCAAGCTATAAAAAAAGAACTTTGTATGCTGCTGCAAAGTTCTTTTCATAAACACTTACTGTTTGTTAAGAACTGTATGAAATATGAAATAGCTCATACACTTCTTATACAATCGTTAAGACCGATGCTTTTTTAATACTTCTACTATCACTTCTTAAAGTAGTAATCACCTATTCTTTTGTAGTCATAGAATGAAGAATCCTTACCTTTTTTTCACAATATTCAACAATTTCATAACAGGCTGTGAGAATATCATGTCTAGACAGTTCTATTTCATCAAATACAAATTTTGAAAGCTGCTTCTGCAGAACCTCCAGCTTTTTGCTGTCTTCTTCATCGATCCATAGCCCTTCCGTAATACACACATCTGCTAGTTCGTTAATAGATTGAGCCGTCCAGTTTAAGCCAGCTGAAGAAACAGTTTTTGTAAGTAAATCGTTTTTTATAGCTAGAATAACTTGACACACATGGGTATAGGCATCAACTTTCTTTTGGATAAATGCTTTGCGAAGCTCTTGTTTGTATTGCTCTTTCGACATCACTATAGCTACGACAGACGTAATGAATGTTCCTGCCAGCGCGATGAGCGACCCTATCAAAATTCCTATCAGTTCTCCTGTCAAAACGTTCACCTCTTTAAAGGTATTTCTATATGCTATGAGAATGAAGGAATTGATATGAGGTAAACACCATGTAAAAACAGCCCTAACTTTTCTAAGTTAGGGCTGTAACACTAAAATATGACGGGAACCAAATTAGATAATACGACTTGTAATAATTCCTTCAATTTGACCGATTTTTTCTTCTAGCTCAGGCACAATCTCGTCACTTACTTGATTGTCAATATCGATCATTGTATACGCATATTCACCGCGGCTTCTGTTCACCATATCTGCGATGTTTAAATTGTAGTTTGAGAATACTTGCGTAAGTTGTCCTACCATATTCGGCACGTTGTGATGGAAAGCAGCTACGCGTTTTTTCCCAGTGTAAGGAAGAGATGCATTCGGGAAGTTCACTGAGTTTTTAACGTTTCCTGTTTCTAAGAAATTTTTCACTTGACGTGCTGCCATTACCGCACAGTTTTCTTCTGATTCTTGAGTTGATGCCCCTAAATGGGGAATTGGCACAACATTTTTCATGTTCAAGACATTTTGATTTGGGAAATCTGTAATGTATCGGCCAACTTTTCCACTTTCAAGAGCAGCTTTCATATCTTCTTCGTTTACAAGCTCACCGCGTGAGAAGTTCAAGATATGAACATCCGGTTTCATGATGCTGAACGTTTCTTTATTGAAAACCCCTTTTGTATCGTCCGTTAGTGGAACGTGAACCGTAATATAGTCAGATGCTGCAAATAGTTCTTCTAGAGACATTGCACGCTGTACGTTGCGAGACAAATTCCAAGCTGTATTAACAGAAATGAATGGATCAAAACCAATTACGTCCATATCTAAATCAAGCGCATCGTTTGCTACAAGAGCACCAATTGCACCTAAACCAATAACACCTAACGTTTTACCTTTGATTTCTTTTCCAACAAACTGTTTTTTACCTGCTTCAACTAATTTAGGAATTTGATCACCTTGGCCATCTAATCCTTTTGTCCATTCAACTCCAGCAAATAAGTTACGAGAAGAAGCCATAATTGTAGTTAAAACCATTTCTTTTACTGCGTTTGCATTAGCTCCTGGCGTATTAAATACAACGATACCTTGCTCCGTGCAAGCGTCCACCGGTATATTATTAACCCCTGCTCCAGCTCGTGCAATAGCTTTTAAATTTTGGTCAAATGCCATGCTGTGCATGTTAAAGCTACGCACGACAATCGCATCTGGATTTTCGCTGTCGTTGTCAATTTGATAACCTTCTTGATTAAAAACATTTAGACCTTTTTGTGCAATGTTGTTTAAAGTTTTGATTGTTTGTACTTTTTCTAATGTTAATGTGCTCATTTTGTACTCTCCTCTGATTATCATCGTAGTTTTACATGTTTTTACCTTTGGATAAAGGAACTTCATTTTTAATTTTTTTAAAAGTCTGTTTTTTTAGCCTACATGTCTGATAACTTCTATATCCTCTCCCCCTAAACAGAAAGAGGTAAGAGATATGTATTAATCCCTTACCTCTGCCCAGGCGAACGGCTACGTCACTATATGCTTCCTCACGGTTATCCGCGTTTCGCCAGTCACATATAGTCTTTGAAATTAAGTATATTCTAGCAAACTCTTTCAGAACGTTCAACCTTTTTTTAAAAGTTTGCTTTTTTCAGTCTAATTTTTAATCTCTTTGGTGAATCTCCTAATGTATTGACAAATACCCTAATACATGTTAAATAAGAAGAGTGATTAGCACTCTATCCACTCAAGTGCTAATTGTTTTATAAGCCCTATTTGGAAAGGAGAATTTCTTATGTCAAAAAAAGAATTCAAAGCTGAATCAAAGCGATTATTAGAGATGATGATTAATTCCATTTATTCTCAAAAAGAAGTATTTTTGAGAGAACTTTTATCAAATTCAAGTGATGCAATCGATAAAATTTATTACAAAGCCTTAACAGACGACTCCTTGCATTTTAACAAAGAAAGCTACTACATAAAAGTAACACCAGATAAAGCTGACCGTACCTTAACCATTACGGATACTGGAATTGGCATGACGCAAGAAGAGCTTGAAAGCAGCTTGGGCACAATTGCGAGAAGCGGCTCTCTTGCGTTTAAAAACGAAAATGAAACAAAGGACGGGCACACGATTATCGGCCAATTCGGCGTTGGGTTTTACGCAGCGTTTATGGTAGCAGATGTCGTAACGGTGATTAGTAAAGCTTTAGGCAGCGATAAAGCCTATAAATGGGAATCTACTGGTGCTGATGGTTATACAATCGAGCGGTGCGAAAAAGAAACGGTTGGAACTCAAATCATTTTAAAAATTAAAGAAAATACAGAAGATGAAACATATGATGAGTATCTAGAAGAATATCGTTTAAAAGAGATCATTAAAAAGTATTCAGACTTTATCCGCTACCCGATTAAAATGGACATAACGGAAAAACGTCCTAAAGAAGGTTCTGATAACGAGCTAGAAGATTATACAGAAGAACAAGTTATCAACAGTATGGTACCGATCTGGAAGAAAAATAAAAATGAATTGACTTCAGAAGACTATGAGCAGTTTTATTCAGAAAAACGCTATGGATTTGATAAACCGCTCACTCACCTTCATATTAACGTGGATGGAACGATTCGCTACAATGCTATTTTATTTATTCCAGAAAATAGTCCGTTTGATTACTACTCAAAAGAATTTGAAAAAGGACTTGAACTCTACTCAAACGGCGTCTTAATTATGAATAAATGTGCAGATCTTCTTCCGGATTACTTTAGCTTTGTAAAAGGTATGGTAGATTCTGAAGATTTATCTCTTAATATTTCACGTGAAATTTTGCAGCAAGACCGCCAGCTTCAGCTGATTGCCAAAAACATCGGCAAGAAAATCAAAAATGAATTAAAAAGCTTGCTTAAAAACGAACGTGAAAAGTACGAGAAGTTTTATGAATCATTTGGCCGCCAGCTGAAGTACGGCGTTTACAGTGATTTTGGCAGCAACAAAGACGTGTTAAAAGACCTGCTTTTATTCTATTCTTCTACAGAGAAAAAGCTCGTAACACTAGATGAGTATGTATCGCGCATGCCTGAGGATCAAAAGTATATCTATTATGCATCAGGTGAATCGTACGACCGAATTGAAAAGCTTCCTCAAGCAGAATTGGTTGCAGATAAAGGGTACGAAATTCTGTATTTCACAGAAGATATCGATGAATTTGCGATTAAAATGTTAATGACGTATGAAGAAAAAGAATTTAAATCTGTTTCAAGCAGTGACTTAGGGATTGAATCAGAAGAAGAACAGCTCAATGAGTCTGAGGAAAAAGAGAATAAAGAGCTATTTGACTATATGAAGAAAGCTTTGGCGGGAAAAGTAGGAGATGTCCGCGCGTCTAAACGTTTAAAAACACATCCCGTGTGCTTATCAGCTGATGGTGAAGTAACGATTGAAATGGAGAAAATTTTAAGTGCTATGCCTGACAATCAGCATGTAAAAGCAGAAAAAGTGCTAGAAATTAACGTAAATCACGATGTGTTCGCTTCTTTAAAAGAAGCACTTGAAAATGATAAAGCGAAATTAGACCTTTATACAAATCTATTATATAACCAGGCTCTTTTAATTGAAGGCTTATCTATTAGCGATCCCGTTGAATTCACAAATGATATTTGTAAAATCATGATATAAAAATCAGGCGCAGAATCACTCTGCGCCTGATTATATGTATAACATAATAAAATTAGTTATATAGTAAGAAGCGATAAAAATGGGTACCGGCAGTTCTTCTATTACTCTTATTGAGTGTTTGCCTTCTTTAAAATGAAAAAGGTCTGATTTAAACTCTGCGACTTTTTCTCTTTTTTGATTAAAAATACACGCTTCCTCTATGGCTTCATGACTGCTTAACATGTAGACGTTATTTAACCATCTAATTTCTTGTTCCCCTTCGTTTTTAACTATTCCTTTACCTAATAGATACCCCACTGTTTTTCCATTTTCTTTTATCACCCACCGGTGTTTTTCCACGTGATCAATAAGCACCGTTCTTCCTTCCCATTGAACTTGTAAATGTACCTTTAAGCCGCAGGAGAAGATAGGAAACCAAGAAATAGAGTCTAAAACTGGAAGTCCATCACGAGTTAAAAAATCAATACTTTTAGTCCACCTATTTTTATGCGCTCTCTTAAGCTGTCCGACGTTTTCTCCATTTTCATTCGTAACTGCTACGGCCTTCCCCGCTGATTTAAAATAGGGAAGATAAAAAATATATTCTTGCATATAGGCCTCCAAAGATCCTGCACTTCATATTAATAGCGTGTATGTACATATACATAGTTATGTTTCTATCTTTCATATATTTCATTTGTTTCTTTTGATTTCTCCCTTTGTTTAAATTGGTTTTGATTTTCTTTTAAATGCTTTAGTAAAGCAACAATCAAGAAACTAATAATCACAAGAAGAAGCCAAGAGCTAATTTTACTTATATGAACCATTGTCCACTGCTGCTGTTGATCTGGATACTGCCATGCCCCGAAAAATGTTGCGATATTTTCAGCGATCCAAATGAAAAAGCCAATCAGTACAAAAGACAATACTAAAGGCATGCGATACGTACGTTTGTTAACCGTAAAATATACAAAAGTTCGATAAAAAATAAGTAAAGTAAAAAGTTTTAAAAACCAGCGGAAGTCGTAAATAAAATGATGCGTGAAAAAATTAAGGTAAATAGCCATACTTAGTATACCGACAACCCACGTAGAAGGCCAATTCGTAAGCTTTAATTCAAGCCTTCTCCACACTTGGCACATGTAGCTGGCTACACTAGCATACATAAATCCGCTGTACAGCGGAACTCCCCAGACTTTAGTGAAAGCTTTCTCTGGATAGCTCCATGAGCCCATATGAACTTTGTAGAGTTCTAACGCTAGCCCAATTAAATGAAATACTGCGATGACTTTTACTTCATCAAGCGTTTCTCGTTTAAACATCACCATTAAAACTTGAGTTCCTAGACAGACTAATAAAATAAGGTCATATCTAGAAATAAATGGTACTTCAATTGTTTTTGTCATAGCCAATGTAAGAAAAATGATAACAGGAAAAACACAAGATTTTGCTTGTTCTAAACCAAAATAGATTAATTGCTTCATTGTAACATCCTATCTTTATAGTATTCCTTAGTATTTTCACAGAAATGATTCCCTGAAAATTATTGCAGATTTTTCAAATTTATTCAATAAGCATCTCCGCTGTTTTGGTAACGAAACTATCATACCCAGCGGAGGTTCGTTTCCTCCGTTAACTTTTCAAAAAATCGGTTACTCTCTGTACATAGCGCTCTTTATCGTAAGATAAGTACAGATAACTGGTTAACTGTACAGGCTCCCCAAAGAAAAAACGTTCATACAGTGTTTCCCTTGTACCAAACGGACTCATAGTTAAATCCCACGCTAGTCGAAAAAGCTTAATACGATCTTCTGCCCCTCTCGATTTAGCTTGCAAATAACGCGTAATATCTTCTTTAACCAATGAGCGGCACGTATTTTCTGTTGGTATTGCCATTAGTCCGCTCGCACCTAAAATCTGGATAATCTCTGTAAAGGTAGGATAGGTTTTTGAAAATATATTTGCGGCAATACGAAGTGTAGTTTCATTCGGACGCATGTATCCCCATGGATCAATCTCCGCTTCTTCTTCTGCTTTCATCACGAGAGCTTTCATCGTTTCTAACGCAATAATAAGCTCTGTTGCTTTTTCTCGTACATGCGGATAGTCTATAATGTTAATGGTTTCAATCAGAGATTGTACAATCCCTAATACAAACTCTGTTTTGACAATTCTCCTTGAAGTTACTTGATGCAGAGCAAAAGCTGAGAAGGAACTAGAAGCAAGGAATGTATTTGATACGTCTACATTTTCATAGAAAAACACGCGGTTCCACGGTACTAATACATGGTCAAAGACAACAATTGTATCCATTTCTTCAAATCTAGAACTTAATGGATAATCAAACGCCGAATCTTTTCCTGCAAATGATTCTCTACAAATAAATTTAATTCCTTTTGTATTACTTGGAATCGAAAAAGCAAATCCTTTTTCTTTTCCTTGAATGCCCGCAGAAGACAGTACGAGCAGCTCATCCGTCATTCCACCCTGTGTAGCAAGCAGTTTCGCGCCTTGAATAACGATTCCCTCATTGTTTTTATCAATTATTTTTGCTGCTATCGGTTCGTCGTTTTGCTCGTAATAAAATTGGATTCGATTGACTTGAGGATCGATGAATGTATGAGTGAGCGATAAATCGTGCTCTCTCACATATTCATAATAAGAAATGATGTTTTCAGGAAAGCAGTTTTCTGTTCCTCTCAGGAGTTCTGCAGAGGATGCAAAAGCCATCAATACGGTATTCATATAATCCGGACTTCTTCCCATCATACCATGGGTTAATTGCGCCCATTGCTGAGTCATCTCTCGTCGTTTTTTTAACTCTTCTTTTGTTGTAGGCTGTAAATAAGATGTACCAAAAAAATCCTCGGAATCCGGAGATTGGTATGTCATGATATCTTTAATTTTTTTATCATGCTGAAAATCATAAAGTTTAGCTTGACTGTTAATGGCTCCTTTAAAAGCCGGATGTTCTGATATATTGCCTGTTACGAGCTTGCCATCAACCCATACATTTGCTTTTAATTGATTAATTCTCTCTACGTATTGCTTCCCATTAATTGCTGACATACTCCCACTCCCAGACTTTCGATAAATATTTTTACCTATTGCATTTTTATCATATTACGATGTCTTTTCCATGTTTCCTTCATACATCACAGCTTTGAGCACAAAAAAAGAAGGTCACAGTAACCTTCTTTTTTATAATTTATTTATATTGAATATCATTTCTTAGGGATTCAACTTTATTTAATGCTTGGTCAATATCCGGCTCTTCAACATTAAAGTGAGCAAGTGCATCGTGAAGATGCTTAGCAATTGCATTAAAATGTTCGGGTTGAATATTCATATTTGCATGTGCTTTGGCCATCGACTTTCCTGAATATTGATTCGGTCCACCTAAGGCAAAGCTTATAAACTTGGCTTGATGTCGACGCTGTTTATCCATATCCGTATGCTCGAAAAAGTGACTGACCGTTTCATCTTTTAACACGAGCTCAGAATAAAAATAATCAACTACTTTTTCAATAGCTTCTTGTCCGCCCACTTTTTCATACAATGTTTGTTCCAAAACAATTCCTCCTTTTGTACCTTTACCCATTATTACCCAATAGAAGTGTTCATATTCTTTAAAAGGCTTCTTTATGGAAATTCGTTGTCCCCATATTTTATTCCTCTTCCACATAAAGAATAAAATGTAAAGAAATGAACACAATGTAAAGGAATTGTAGAAGCTGTATGTAACATCTCTCGTTACTGGGCTTTAGGAATCTTTACATTTTGATAAGCGCTTATCTAGTACACGTAAGTATAAGCCGGCACGCCTTTTACTCCTACTCGGCATGAAAAAATAGAGCCGGCAGCTTCTTCGTATTTTTCTTCTTCCTTAGCTGTGGTGATAAATAAGGTTTGTAAATCGTCTCCTCCAAATGTACAGCAGGTTACATTGGAAACAGGAAGATGAATAGATTCTATAAGTTCTCCTTTATCTGGATCTACACAAATGACTTTCGAACCTCCCCAAAGTGCTACCCATAATCGATCGTGTTCATCAATTGTCATTCCATCAGGAAACCCGTCCATATCTGAAAGGTCAATCACCACTTTTTCATCTTCGAGCCTTGTTGTTTCTTTAGAAAACGAATAAGACATAATTTTATTTTTCGGTGAATCAACCAGAAAGAATTTGTCTCCTGTTCGATTCCATGCTAGCCCGTTTGACACGCTTAATCCTTCTTTAGCGCTCTTAATGACACCTTTTTCATCTACTACGTACAGCTGGGCTTTTCCTTCTTCATCTTCTTCACTCATCGTTCCAATCCAAAAGCGATTATATGGATCACATTTTCCATCATTAAAACGCATGGTTTTTTCAAGAGTATCTAAGCGGATATACTCTTCATGATTCTTGTTGTTTTTATCAACTAAAAGCAGCTGATTACGGGTGGAGACAATCAAATTTGAATGATTGGTTTTAGAAACGCTTGTAACGACTGAAGGAAGAGCAATACCTTCTAAGGTTGTCGTTTTTGGATCGTACGTAAGAAGCTTTTTATCTAAGATGTCTACTAGCACTAATTTTTGATTTTCTTCATCCCATAGGGGTCCTTCAAGCAAACGGCCATCGTACTTTTTTTCAATTTTCGCTTCCATTTTCAAGCTCCTTTTTCGTTTTTATGTACAAGCTTTTTTTATGGCTTCCTCAAAAAAATATTCTTTTAAACAAATAAAAAAGCTAGGAATATCTTTCCTTTTTCATAAATACCCGTTGTATGACATTCTTTAAACACCAGGTTCTAAGAGAATCTTTTCATAAAAAAAGCAGCACGCTTTGTATAGCGTGCTGCTTTTTTTATTATAAAGTTACGTGTTCTTTTTCTAATTCTTTAACACGTGCTGCAAACTCTTCTTCTGTTAAACCGTGTTCTTTTACATAGCGGTTACGAGGGCTCACTCGGCATTCATGTGAACAAGCGCGTAAATATTTGTGTTCATTTTCTTCAGAAGCTAAGATTTTCTTATTGCATTCTGGATTTGCACAGTTAACATAACGTTCACAAGGTTCGCCGGTAAAGTGGTCTTTTCCGACAATCACATGCTCTTTTTGGTTAACTGGTACGCTGATGCGCTCATCAAATACATAGCACTGACCGTCCCATAGTTCACCTTGTACTTCAGGATCTTTTCCGTATGTTACAATACCTCCGTGAAGCTGGCTTACATCTTCGAAACCTTCTTCAAGAAGCCATCCAGAGAATTTTTCACAGCGAATACCGCCTGTGCAGTAAGTTAAGATTTTTTTATCTTCAAACTGATCTTTGTTGTCGCGAATCCATTCAGGAAGCTCACGGAAGTTTCGAATATCCGGACGAACAGCTCCTCGGAAATGACCTAAATCGTATTCATAATCGTTTCGTGCATCAATTACGACCGTATTCTCATCTTGCATCGCTTGATAAAATTCTTTTGGGCTTAAGTAATTACCCGTTACGCGAAGAGGATTCACATCATCTTCTAATCGAAGAGTTACTAATTCTTTGCGGTGACGCACGTGCATTTTTTTGAACGCATGTTCATCTGCTTCGTCTATTTTAAATACAATACCTTCAAAACGAGGATCATTTTTCATCGTTTCCATGTATTTATCTGTTTGTTCAACTGTCCCTGATACCGTTCCATTGATCCCTTCAGCCGCAATTAAAATGCGTCCTTTTAATTCAAGCTCTTTACAAAATGCCAAGTGCTCAGCTGTGAACTCTTCAGGATTTTCAATTGGAGTGTACAAATAATATAGTAGTACTTGATATGGTTTTCTTTCAGTCATGTTGCTTCTTCCACCTATCTGTTTATATTTGCAAGATATAATGCATGTAGGTCGGTTATTGTGAACCGAATTGATGGTAACAATTCATTACTTAAAGGTACATTACGACAAAAACAACATCCTTTTTATGAGGATGCTTCTATCTAAAAAGTATTACAGTGAATGATTGTTTCAAAAACATACAGTATTTAAGCCTGTAATAGTATAACATATCAAAGCGTCCACTTCTAGGGTTTGTTCTTCAATAAAAATTTTATTGACGCGATACGTTCTACATGAATGTGCCCGCGCATACATGATGAGATATAAATCTTTGAGATTGGGGGCAAAAATAATGCCTTTTTATACATTAAAAGACGGTGCAACTTTGTACTATGAACAACAAGGGGAAGGAACACCTATTATTTTCATTCACGGAGTTTGGATGAGCAGTCGTTTTTTCCATAACCAGCTTTCTTTTTTTTCAAAACAGTATCAAACTATTCTTTTGGATTTAAGAGGACATGGAAATTCAAGTCATACTCCATACGGCCATACAATTTCCACTTATGCTCGTGATGTGCATGAGTTTATAACCACTCATCAATTAAAAGACGTCATATTAGTAGGCTGGTCGATGGGTGCTTTTGTTGTGTGGGAATATTTGAAACAATTTGGTCAAGAAAATGTAAAAGGAAATATTATTGTAGATGAAATGGCTTCAGATTTTAAATGGCCCGACTTTCCGATCGGTGCATTTGATTTACCTGCGCTTATTTCGCTCATGCAGGGTATTCAGCTTGATCGAAAAAGTACATTAGAAAATTTTATTCCGCTTATGTTTAAGGATGAATTAACTGAAGAAGATAAACATTGGATTATGAAAGAAGGAACGAAAATGCCTGAGTCGATAGCCAGTGCTATTTTGTTTGATCAATCCATTGTGGACTATCGAGATTTTCTCCCGTTTATTGCAATCCCTACCTTGCTGTGCTTTGGAAAAGAAGAAAAGCTCATTCCGGTAGCAGCTGGAAGACAGATTCAAAAGCTGGTTTCAGGTTCTGTACTTGAAGTTTTTGAGAACAGCTGCCACTGCCCTTTTCTGGAAGAAAGCGATCGATTTAACAAAGTTGTGAGCAACTTTATCGAACATATCTAATTTACAAACTTAAAGAAGCAGCGCTTTAGCTACGCTGCTTCTTTAAATGAAACCTTTTATGCCTTTATGTATTGCTTTAGGGTAATAAAATCTCGCGTCCGTCATAGGCAAAGCTTACGTTTTCATCTGAAAGCATCTCGGCGTGCTTTTGGATATCAATATCATGTGATAAATGAGTAAATACCATGTTTTTGGCCTGTAGCTTCGTTTTGATCTCCATTGCCTCTGTCACGTCATATACGGATCTTTTTTCTTTTTGAAGATATTCTTTCCAGAAAGATGTACCAAATATCAGTAAATCTAAGTGGTAAAAGGGCTGCCACTGTTCTTTTGTCACATTAAAAGAATCGGATACATACGCCCAGCGTTCGCCTTGTTTTTGATGAACCACAATGCCGTAGGAATGACCGTTAAATCCGTGATTTACTTTATGAAACGTAATGGTTGTTTCTCCACTATCCCATTTTAACGTTCCTTTAAAGGTAAGCCCTTTTCTTTTTGCGAGATAAGGAAATCTTTCGATTAACTCGCTGATGACTTCAGGCGCTCCTACGACTTCTGTATTTACATTATTCCAATAGCATAAGTCTGCTAAATCTCCTAAACCAGCCACATGGTCATTGTGAGGATGAGTAATAAAAACGGTAGAAGGGATTTTTTTGTTATTGTACAAGTGAAATTGATGTTTAAAATCAGGTGATACGTCAATCAAAAACACGTTACCGTCCATTGTAAACTGTGCACTAGGCCTTGTGCGCTGATTTAATTGATCTTTTTGTGTACATACTTTACAGTCACATAATAATCGAGGCACTCCTTGAGCATCGCTCGTCCCATAAAATAAAAGCTTGTTCATTGCTCTGTCTCCCCCTTTTTTTCTTCTAAAGGTCTATCTTTTTATTTCAAGAAATGTCCTATGTTGTTCTGCATCGTTCTTTTATTTGTCCTTCTAGAATAAAACCAGCTTTTATGTAAAACAGCCAGTCTTTTTAACGACTGGCTTTGCTATATTCCCTATAAAAAAACGTTTTTATGCTTTTTCTATTGATTTCTTT
This sequence comes from Priestia sp. VA7, assembly GCF_055710015.1. NCBI lineage: Bacteria > Bacillati > Bacillota > Bacilli > Caryophanales > Bacillaceae > Priestia > Priestia sp. VA7. Next base: position 713,781 of record NZ_JBVQPN010000004.1, on the reverse strand, counting down.
CTTCATCTCTTTCAACAATATGCTGAAGAATAGATAATTTGTTCGTCCAAAATTGCTCGTAGTAAGAAAGCCAATCTTGTACTTCTTTTAAAGGCTCTGGTTGAAGACAATACACTTTTTCTCTGCCTTTTTTCTGTCCATGGACTAAGTCTGCTTCTGAAAGTATATGAAGATGCTTGACAATAGCGGTACGGCTTATTGAAAAATGAGACGTTATTTCTGATATAGGCAATTCTTTTTCAGAAAGCAGCTCAAGTACTTTTCTTCGAGTAGGATCAGCAATGGCTTGAAAGATATCATGCTTGGCAGCTGATGAAGTCATTTAGTTTTCAACAACCTTTCGAAGTTTTTCATTTACGAGACTAATCCACCCGTAGCTCATTCTATCTCGTACCACTGAACTCTTTTCGTTTGCTTTTTCAAGAAGTGTTTCAGCTTCTTTCCACCCGCTATGAATAAGCGTAAATTCAGTTTGATTACCCATTTCTTTTAAGGTAAACGAAACGACCCATCCATCCGTATCCCAAGAGAAAGAAAGATAGTTTGGTGCATCTATTTCTAATACTTTACACGGAGATGGGCCAAAAGGCGATTGCAAATGAAATTCATATCCTACCTGAGGCTGAAAATCATTAGGCATGAACCATTGTTGGAGCCCTTCTGCGCTTGCTACTTTATCCCAAACTTTTTGAATCGGCGCGTTAAATATTATCGTCTGTTTTACATCTTCTACTACACTTTTATCATTCATCGTTATCTTCATTCTCCTTTTTAAAAAATAACACCAAAAAGTTTTATATAAAAACAATATAACACCTTTTGGTTTCATGTCAATTCATTTCCGTTCTTTAATAAAGAGATTTGTTATGATGCTGAATGAGTGCATTTTGTTATATTTCAAATATATCTTTTAAACGATGCTTCGTCCGCTTTGTGCCAATGCATAATGAATGCCATGTTGCAATGTTTGAAAACAATCATATTTCGATAAATCAATATGGGTCTTTGATATAACTAAGCCTAAGTCGGCAGAAATTCCTACTAAAATTGTTTTCGTACCAATCAGGGACGCTGCTGCACCTAATTTTTCAATAAGACTGGCCGTATATTCAGTAAGTTCTTTATCCAATCCGGTTAAATCCAGCACAAGATAATTAGCCTGGTGTTTTGGGAGGTTATTTAATGTATTGACAATCAAATCTTCCGTTCGATCCTCGTCGTATTTGCCAATCAAAGGAACGACGACTATACCTTCCAAAACCGGAATAATAGGAGAAGAAAGCTTTTTAATAAGATCTTTTAACTCTGCTGTTTTTTCTGCTACAATGTTTTGCAAATGTTCTATTTTCTGCGCTTCTTTTCTTCTCGCTAATTGATGAATATTTTGAGTGATATCAATGTTAGATGGGAAGTATTCTACTGTGGTGCATTCATGTCCTTCTATTTGATGTTGAATCACCTTGTACCAAATATTTGTGCCAAATAGTCCTGTAAAAATCCCTGCATAATGGGCCGGAAGAAAATTTCCTCCCTTTGTTTTCTTTTGCGCAACGTTAATTTTATGTTCCCAACTGTCTTTTAATTCAGCAGATAGAGTTTTACTTTCAGGATTTAAATATTTGATAGTGGTTTTTCCCCATCCAGCCGAAGCGTATGTATTGGTAATTAACTCAGCCGCTTCAAAAACCGTTACGCCTTTCATATTTTGAAAGTACTCTCCTACTACTAATCCCTGTCGAAAACCAGTGGTTTCCAGTACTACAGAAGCTGCCTCTTCTCCAGATATTTCTTCGATTGTGTCAAACAATGTTTTCATCGCAGAAGTAATCCAAAAAAGGATCGCATCTTCTCCCTCAAAGCTAAATTGGCCTTTTTCTAAATCCCAAGCAAAACTAAGACCACCTATATCAATATTCTTTTTTTCACCCATGGCGGAATCTCCTTTTATTAAAGTTTTTACCTTCTATTTTATCTTATGTTGAAGAAGCTGGTAATAAAAATTGTTGCATATTTTCTATTGCTTGTCTAACCATTACCCATGTTTTCAATTAATAGAAAAGAAAGGTGAATGCTATAGAACTTTGAATTCGCCAACTTTTCTTTCTTTTGTATCAAACATACATGATAAAAAGGAAGAAAAGCAAATTGTAATATAACATCACATTACGTTATAATATAATTATATTCAAAAGCAAGTATTTAGGAAAGAGGAGGAAAAAGATGAAGCTAAATACTCATAGCTCTACGCCTTTATATATGCAGTTAAAACAGGCTATTACAGAAGATATTAATAAAGGAGTTTATACTCCGGGTGAAAAACTTCCAATTGAAACGGATTTGTGCGATATATACGGAGTAAGTCGGATTACGGTAAGAAAAGCCGTATTAGATTTAGTAGAAGAAGGCCTTCTGATACGTCAGCAAGGAAAAGGAACCTTTGTTCAATATCCAAAAGCTAAGAGAGAGCTGTTTGCCGTTAATGGGCATACAGAGTATATGTCGGAATTAGGGAAAGTACCGCAGACTAAAATTTTGTCTTTTGGTATAAAACCTGTAAAAGCTCATGTGGCAAAGATGTTATCAATCCCTCCAGAAAGTGAAGTCCTTGAACTGCAGCGCATCCTGTATTATGACGACCAGCCTCTTACCTTAGAAATTTCTCACTACTCCTTAGAATTGTTACCACACTTAGATCAGCACGTCCATAATTCAGTTTCAATGTACGATACTATAAAAAATAAGTACAATATTACTCCGGTTCATAATAAAAAATTATTGAACATGGTATTTGCAAACGTGGATGAAGCAAAACATTTAGAATGTGAAGTCGGAGAGCCGCTGTTTAAAGTGGAAAAAGTGGCGTATGATGCACAAAAAAGACCGATTCATTCATCTTTTCTACACTACCCTGCGAATCGCGTTACGTTCACTATAGACAGTTCTAATTCTTAATAAAATAGCGCCTTGCTTTAAAAGCAAAGGCGCTATTTTATTCATTTTAAAACTATCGCACAGTCTGTATGATATTCTTTTCCATATCCAAATGCTCCGTAATTCTGACAAGTTTGTGATGCCACCAATGATCCATTATGGAGGGCTTTGGCTATGTTTTTTTCTGGTAGATAAGAAGAAAGAAAACCAGCTATAAAAGAATCTCCAGCCCCAAGCGTATCCACTACATTTGTAGGAATTATAGGCTGTTTAAATAACTGATTTTCGACTGATAATAAAGCTCCCTCTTCTCCTCTTGTCACGCATACGACACTGGTTCCTAACAGGTGTACTCGCTTTATTAAATTCATACACTCTTCTTCTGGCAGGCTGCTTCCTGAGAAAAATGCATAGCTGATATATGGACATACTTGCTGTAAATATTCTTCATCGTATCTTGTAGAAAAATCAAAGGAAATATCAATGATTTTATGTAGCAGCGGAAGGTCAGATTCTAAATGACTAAAAACGCTCGTATGAAGAAGATCGTGCTGGCGAATATAGGTTAAATCCGATTCATTCAGCATTAGTTTTAACCTAGATTGAACGCCCCCTTTATTTGATCCTACAAAAACTCGATCACCTTGTTCATCAAGTGTTACAATCGCCATTCCATTCTCTCCTACTGCTCTTCTTACTCTGCTAATATCCATCTTTTCTTGCTGCAGAGTATTTACTACATGCTCTGCCGATTCGTCATTCCCCACGATTCCCATATAGGAAGACTGATGATTGCTCAATCTATTATAAAATACGGCCACATTTAGCGCGTTGCCGCCTGGATAGATCTTTCCTTGATCTTTATAGTAATCTACTACATTATCCCCTACTCCAATTAGTTTCATCTGCTTGTCCTCCTATTATTTAACACTTCCGTTAGCAATGCCACGGATAAAATATTTTTGCATAAATAAAAACAACATAACAATCGGTGCTGCTGAAATGGTCAGTCCAGCTAGTAATACCCCCCAATCTGTTTGCAAAGCGTCTCTAAATTGCATTAATCCTGCTGGGATTGTACGTAAACTGTCATCGTCGATAAAGATAATGGCAAACATAAATTCATTCCATGTGTAGTAAGCTTTCAAAATTGTCGTTGTTAATAAAATGGGCGTGCTCATTGGAATAAAAATTCGAAATAAAATCCCTAAGCTCGTACATCCATCTAACCGAGCTGCTTCCTCCAGTTCTTTTGGAATCGAAAGAAAATAAGCTCGAATTAACAAAATGGTTAAAGGAATTCGATAAGCAACATAAGGGAGAATCAGTGCCAAGTGTGTATTATAGATTCCAAGTTTTTGAATAATGCTATACAAAGGGATTAAACTTACCTGAGGAGAAAGCATAAGTCCTCCGAGACATATAATGAGGACAAAAGCTTTTCCTTGAAACTCAAAGCGTGATAGTCCATAAGCTCCTAACGCACTGACCAGGACCGTCAAAAAACAAGACGCGCCCGTGACGATCACACTGTTTAAAAAGTAAGAAGATATTCCACTTTTCCACGCTGTCACATAATTTTCAATTAGCCAAGTATGCGGCATAGACCAGCTGTGAGTAAAGATTTCCTCTGTGCTTTTAAAAGAACTTATAATCATCCAAAGCAAAGGATACGCAATGACGATAAAATAGACAATCAATCCGACATATACTATCGTTACACCTGTGTACCTCTTCTTTTTTCTTTCTTTAGTGGCTGTATTGACAACATTAGGTAAGGTGACATTTGTTTTAGGCATCTGCATCAAGCGTCTTCCTTTCCTGTTTTAAATGCTTTCATTTGAATAAGAGAAATCAACAGCGTAATAATTAAAATGACAGTAGCAATTGAGGAAGCATAGCCCATCATATCTTTCGAAAAGGCTGTTTTGTATAAATACGTACTTAGCACTTCAGATGATGTACCCGGTCCGCCTCCAGTTAAAATATAAGGTTCATTAAATACTGTAAAAGCACCAGTGAGCGTTAAAATAACAGCCACAAATGTCATTTCTTTTGTTTGCGGTACAGTAATATGAAAGAACATTTTAAATTTATTAGCGCCGTCTATTTCAGCTGCTTCATACAATTCAGGTGAGATTTTTTGTATCGCTACAATATACAGCATGGCAATATAGCCGATAGACTGCCACTGAGATACAGCAATAACTGCATAAATAGCCGTATTACTATCTCCTAGCCAAGGTTTTGCCAATGAGTCTAATCCGATCATTTTGAGCATTTGATTTAAAAGCCCCACTTCAGGATTGTAAAAAAAAGTAAACAATAAGGCGATAACGGTCATCGAAACGACTACTGGTAAAAAATAAACCGTTCGAAAAAAAGGAGAAAACCTTCGAATAAGTTTATCTTCTAAAACGGCAGCCACAATTAGACCGCCTCCTACTTGAAAAATAATTGAAATGACCGCATAAAGAATATTATTTTTGAGTGCCTGATAAAAGACAGGGTCTTTAAATAAGTGCACATAATTATCTATTCCTACAAAAACTTTGTCTGGTGAAAATGTGCTCCACTCATAAAGACTATCCCAAATATTCTGAAAAATAGGGATGTACACAAGTAGTAAAAAAGCAAAAGCAGGAAGAAGATATAAATAAGGGGTTAGCTTATTGCGTTTTAACATCGCTTTTTCACTTCCTTACTTTTTAGATTCAGCACGAACACTCGCTGCAGCTTTTTGCACATCTTTCATTACTTCTTTAGGTGTTTTATCACCATTTAGCATAAGCTGAGCCCCTGTTAAATAAGCATCTGCAATTCGAGCATCGATTGCCATATCAAACCATGGAGCCATCTCTTTGGCTTGTAAAATATTATCTACTGCTTCTAATTGCTCCGGTGTTGAATTACTGCTGTTAGCTGTATCATTTACTGCACTGTATTTCCCTACTTCTTTTACTAGCTTTTCACCCATTTGTTTTGATGTTAAAAATTCAAGAAATTCCATCGCTTCTTTTGGATGCTTTGTTTTAGAAGAAATCATAAACCCTTCAGGTGATCCAGTTAAATTAGTAGCATTTCCTTTTCCATCCTCTAATTTAGGAAAATTAAACATGCCAATCTTAAATTTCGTTGGACCGAAAAGCTTAATTTCAGCGGTTTCAGCATAAAACATAGCTGCTTTTCCATTTGAAAATTGTTGTCTTGCATATTCATGATCAATCGAATTTGTATTTTTATTAAAGTAAGGAACTAATTCTTCTAATTTTTCTAGAGCTTTTACATAGCCTTTATCCGTGAATGTCCCAGTTTTTGAATTATAGTCTTTTGAAAGAACGTCAGGCTTTACCATGCGCTGATTTAAGGTTCCTACGTAGTGAGAAATGGTCCACGTATCCTGGCTTCCAAATTCTAAAGCTGTATAATGCTTCTTTTTTAACACGCTTAAAACATTTAGTAGCTCGTTCCAGTTTGTAGGCGCTTTTAATCCTAATTTATCGAAGATATCTTTGTTGTAAAAAAACATTTTCCCGTCCATTGTGACAGGAACACCGTAAATTTTCTTATTAACGGTATATGGTTTAATTTGAGACTGAACAAGCTTGGAAGACCACGCTGAATCCTTCTTATAATAAGAGGTTAAATCTAAGGCTTTGTTTCCTCTGACAAATTGTCTAGCAAACTCATCGCTCCAAGAAAAGTACACATCAGGAGGGGTATTAGTACCTGTCATAACTTTAATTTTGTCTTTATACGAATCGTTTAACACCGCTTCTGTTTTAATATCAATATCAGGGTGCTGTTTTTCAAATTCTTTTACAACTTCTTCAAAGTAGCTTTTTTCAGGTTCTTTTGGCCATCTGTGAAAGAATGTTAACGTTGTCTTTCCTGTATCTGAGTCTGAAGACGTTTGTTTTCCCGCACACCCCCCGAGCATTAAAGAACAACTTAAAAGTGAGGCTAAGATTAAATTTGTCTTTTTCATATAGAAACCCCCTTATTGTAAGTGCTTTCATATATAAGTTATACTATAATGTTTTATAACATTATAGTATAACTCGTAAGGAAAATATACAGATTTCTATCTTTATTAGGGATTGTTATTAATATTCTACTTTCCACATGTAGCGTCTTTTACTTAAAGGATGATTGCGTGCTTCGGCTAATTCTTCGGCATACTGACGCAGTACACGATTTAATACAAGAGGAGCGATATACCCTTGCACATCTTTATCAATTCCTTCGAAGTCATATGCTTTTGCATCTAGAACAGTTAATTTCTTTCCATATCGTTTAGAGAATGATAAGGCGCGTTCTTCTAAAGGTCTCGTTTCATCTAGTCCAGCTAGGATGATAAACGGTACGTTTTCATCAATAATTTCGAATGGACCGTGGAAATACTCTCCAGCGTGAATAGCGTGAGAATGAATCCACTGCATTTCCATCAAGATACAGATGCTGAATGAATAGGCTGCTCCATAGTTCGAGCCGCTGGCCATTGTATAAATAACCGGTTCAGACTTATGGGATTCAGCAAATTTTCTTGCGTTGCTCGCTTCGTATTCTAAAGCTTTTTCATAAACAGACTGTAGATTTTCTAAGCTAGTAACTAACTTTGCAAATTTATCATTTTTTTCTGCTACGTATAAGAGACCAAATACAAGCTGATATAAAACGCCTAAGTTTGTTTCAAAAGCATCGATGTCATTGCCCCACTCATACTTAATAAAAATATCTGCGCTGTGTGCTAAAGGTGAAGTAGGTTCATTTGTTAAGGCTACAGCATAAGCGCCTTTGCTTTTAGCGAACTTAGCTGCTTCTGTAGTCTCAGGAGTTGTTCCTGACATAGAACATAAAATAACTAAGGAGTCTTTTCCTAGCTGCTGCGGATTGCGGTGGATAAATTCGTTCGAGCTATACAAATCGGATGTAATATGTTGAGCTTCTCGATCTAGTACATACTTAGCTGGATACATGATCGCAGAAGATCCTCCACATGCGACGAAAAACACATTACGAATTTGCTTGCTTTTTAATTCGTTTAATACGGCTTGCACATCACTTTTTACATTCACTGCTGTTCTGCTCATTTTCCCCACTCCTCAAATAAAATATGATATACAACATTATGTAATGTTATATATTGTTATATTAAACTGCAAACGTTAACTAGTCAATACATTTATCAGAATATTTAACTTTTTTATCTAGATTTGTAGAAATGCGCTCTTCTGTTTCTCCATCAAAAAAATGCACGTAGGTTAAATTCAACGAAAAATCGCCTTTGTCCCCTGCTTCAAACTCACATAAAAGAGGCACTCGGGCCACAAACGTTTGCTTTTCTAAACTAGCATATAAAATTGTTTCAGCACCTAGTACCTCTATCATATCTAGTGTCGTAGTGAAGCAAAACTCATTGTTCAACTCTCTCTTACTATCCTCTTTATGATATACAATGTGTTCAGGACGCGCACCCATTATGACCTCTTTCTCATTATGACCTTGAGAATGTAAAGCGTGTATTAGAAAATCAGGAAGCTGTATTTTAGTTTCGCCCATTATAAAATAAGTGCCTTGGAGATACCCCCGAAAAAAATTCATTGCGGGCGATCCAATAAAACTGCCTACAAATACATTCCTAGGATGTCTATAAATATCTTGAGGAGTTCCAATCTGTTGAATAATCCCGTCTTTCATAACAACTAGGCGAGTAGCCATTGTCATAGCTTCCACTTGATCATGCGTCACATAGATTGTTGTTGTTTGCAGCCTTTGATGCAGTTTAATAATCTCAGCACGCATCTGTACTCGCAGCTTCGCATCCAAATTAGATAATGGTTCATCCATTAAGAAAACTTTTGCTTCCCGAACAATAGCACGACCTAAAGCAACTCGCTGACGCTGCCCTCCGGATAAAGCTTTTGGCTTTCTATCTAAATATGTTTCTAGACCTAATGTTTTGGCTGCTTCATTTACCCGTCTATCAATTTCGTCTTTCTTTATTTTTTTTAACTTCAAACCAAATGCCATATTTTCTCGAACAGTCATATGAGGGTAAAGAGCATAATTTTGAAAGACCATAGCAATGTCACGATCTTTTGGAGCTACTTCGTTCATATGATCTCCATCAATGTAAAAATCACCTTTTGAAATCGTTTCTAGACCTGCAATCATTCGCAGCGTAGTAGATTTACCACAGCCTGAAGGTCCAACAAATACAACAAATTCTTTCTCTCCAATCTGAAGGTTAAAATCATTTACGGCGATATTTTTTTTATCATATATTTTATATACTTTATCTAAATGTAACATTGTCATCTCGCCTCAGCTCCTTATATTTAAAGTTTGAGATACATGATTGCAAGTTACGCGTCTCTTTTTCCTTAATCCTTAATTCTTTCCTCCTTTTTATTTAAATTGTTAACTTGAGACATTAAAGTAACTTAATAACTATACTAATCGAATCTAGTTAGACAGAAAATAAATATGTAAAGGTTGCTAACACAAAACATACAAGCAACCGTTCACCTTCAAAAAAATAAAAACCTTCTCTAAAATAAGAAGGTTTCACATCATAATCTGCATAGAGACTGCCTTTGCCTTATTTCTGAAGATTTTATTACATATCTTCTTTGCCTTGACAGCTTGGACACTCATAAACATGCACAAAATAAAGTCCAATATGGTGGAATCGTTTACCTAAGCAATCTGGACATGTTCCTGCTTCTCGCATTTGTTCCCGTCGTTTGTCTCGCTGATTAGCTAAGAAATTTACAAATTTCATAAAAAAACCTCCCTCATGTTTTTGACTATAGGTTTTCCTGATGGTAGGTCTTTTATTCGACTAGGTGTATTTATAACAGCACCTGCTTGATTGTGCTTTTAAACTATACTCACGTTTTCCAATCATACAAAAAGGATAGATAGAGCAGTCTTATGACGCTCATCTATCCTTCATTTTTACCCTATATAATGTTTAATGCTATACAGGCGTATCACTATTTCCTAACAGATATCTAATTTTTGATACAGCTATCATATACAAATTATTCTTCTACTTTGTGTTTTTCTTTTTTCCGAAGAAACGGCCACCAATTTCCTTCTCCAAGCGTTACAACAATCGCTGGCATAAGAAGCGGAAGAATGACAAGGCCATAAAGTAAAAGACCAATAATAACAACCGTTGCTACATGAACAAGTGTTAATACACCCGATGGCATCATAGCCCCAAACGTTCCAGCTAAGATAATAGCAGCAGTAATAATAACCGATCCCATCTTACTCATGGACGTAACCATCCCTTCTGCTACGCCGCTTTTTACTTCTTCGTTAAAACGGTCTAACAAGAAAATAGAATAGTCAATTCCAAGGGCAACTAAAATAACAAAACTAAAGAATGGCACAGCCCAGCTGATTCCGTCATTCCCCATTATATCCACGAATAGAAGCTCTGAGATCCCCATTGCTGTATAATACGTAAGCAGCAGTGAAGCAATCATGTATACAGGCATGATCATTGAACGGAATAAAATGGTCAGCACAATAAACAATCCAATCATCATAATAACCATTGTGCGTGAAAGATCCGTTGTAGATAAATCTTTTAAATCCGCATTTGAGCTCGATACCCCTCCGTACACAATTTCTGTATCCTCAAACGGCGTATCAACGACTTCGCTTGCCACCGCTTTTTCAATATTTTTTACGGTTGAAATGGCTTCTTCAGAATATGGATTTTGATCGAGCACTACACTGAGCTTAACTCCTTTTCCATCTGCAAAAGAATAGTTATCGATGGATTGTTTAAACCCTTTATCTTTCATCACTTCTGCTGGAAGGTAAATACCCGTATCTCTAACTGTTGAGCTGTCACTCATGTTATCAAGCATATCTGTTGCTTTTGTTAAGCCATCTGAGATCTTCGTCAGTCCGTCATTCGCACTGTTAACGCCTTTTGCTAACTGGTTGATACTGTCTGATAACGTTCCAACTTGACCTTGCTGAGCTGAAAGATTCTTATTTGCTTGTTGGAGACCGGTTTGAATGGTAGTAAGCTGTTTACTGATTGCAACAAGCTGCGGAACCGCTTGCTGCACATTTCCTGTTGTAGAGAGCTGAGTGCTGATGAGCTGCAGCTGTTGATTAATTTGAGCTAATCCATCTGCAGCAGGTGCAAGCGACCCGCCAGATTTCTCTTTAGAAGCAGAACCCGTTTGGTCAGCTATTTGATTTAGCCCTTTTTCAACATCACTTAATCCTTTTTGTACATCTCCGATTCCTTTAACAGCATCTTTGATTCCGTCTGATACAGAGCCTAGCTGTGAATTAACATATAAATCATCAATCTTTTCTCCGGTAGGCTGTGTGATAGTCATAACAGAATCCACGTGATCCACTTTTTCAATTGCTTTGCTTATATTTCCTAAATAAGGAATAACATCCGCCTTTGTTAACTCTTTATCTCCTTTAATAATAACATTGACAGGAAACGCTTTTCCTTCTCCCAGTGCATCACTGATAGCATTTAGTCCTTTTATAGATTTATAATCACTGCTTATTTCAGCAGTAGAATCAAACGATACTTTTGAGTCGTACGTTACAATAAAAGGCACGGTAATAATCGCTGTAATGACTAAAAACACGAACGGTCGCGCCACTGCCTTTTTTCCTAAAAAGCCCCACAGCTTATTATCACTATGAGAAGCCACTTTTTTAGACGGCCAAAATAATTTTTCTCCAAGCGTAACCATAAAAAGTGGAAGCAGAGTAAATAAAATGACTAGCAGTACACCTACGCCCACTGCTACCCCGACAGCCGACTGGAAAATGGCAAACTTGGCAAATCCAATGGCTGCAAACCCAATAAATACGGCAATTCCGCTGATAAATAGCGTTCTTCCTGCTGTACGATAAGCCGTGATCGTGGCCTTTGCTTTATCATGTCCGTTTGCCAATTCTTCACGGAAACGGTTAAGTAAAAGAATGCAGTAATCCGTACCAATTCCAAACAAAATAGCTACTAAGAACGTTTGCGTGAACGTTGAGATTGGAAAATCGACATTTTTAACTAAAATCCCTAGTAACGATTGACTGATTAAGTATGTGATTCCCACAATTAAAATAGGAATAAACGGCGTCACGACTGAACGGAAAACGAGTAAAAGCAAACCTAAAATCAAAAAGATAGTAATAAACTCGGTTTTCTTTAACCCTTCTTCTGAACTGTGTGCAAAATCCTGATTAATAAGAGACGCACCTGTTACATATGCCGTAGTGTCTTTTGGCACGCTATCATAAATCTGATTCGCTATTTTTTCAACTTTTTCATCCGATCCACTGACAGTAACCGGAACTAAAACGGTTTTTTGGTCTTTAGACATTAATTGATTACGAACATCTTGATCATCTGTTAAAGGCGTTGTGACATCTTTTACACCTTTAATTTTCTCTGTCTTATCAATGATTTTCTGTATTTGTTTCTCACTATCTTTATCTAATGCGTTATCTAACTTGATAACCATGCTAATGGTATTACTATCTTCTCCAGCATTTTTTAGAATTTGGCTAGCTCTAGATGAAACCGCATCGTCGGGAAGCTGAGACTGTCCTTTTTCACTTGCGAGCTTTGTTAAATTTGGTGACGTTAGCAACAATATAACCGTTAAAGCTAAAATAAAGGCCGCAATCACCCACTTAAATTTCACAATAAATTTCATTTTTTGCTTTCCCCTTTTATAGTTAACTTTTCTTTTGCCATTGTAAGAATTTCAATAAATGTATCTATTTTTTCTTCTTCTACATCATCAAACAAATTCTCAATGATACTAAAACACGCGGCATTTCCGTCATTTATTACCTTTTCTCCTTCAGCCGTAATCTTAATAAGCTTAGAACGTTTATCGCTCTCTAGTTCGTTAGTGTCCCACTCCACAAGCCCTTTTTCGAGCAGTTTTTTAATTCGATTTGAAATGGCACTTTTATGAACACCTTGCAAGACAGCAAGACTGCCTGGTGAAGATGGACCTTTAATCATTAAACTATTTAACAAATCAAACTGCTGCCTAGAGACATGTTCGAAGAGGTTATGGCTAAGCTCTCTGTGAATTACTTCTGTTCCCACAAACAGCACTTCTTCAAAAAGTTCTACAGCTTGATATAACTTGCTTTTCGCCACTTCTTTCCCTCCTTTGCTCATTTAGTTTATAGGTATAAACTATTCAACTTTAAAAATAGTTTATAGGACTAAACTTTATTCTGTCAATAAATTTATGTCTGACTGTCTTCATATATGATAAAGATAAATAGAAATCCCGAAAGATACCGCTTACATCAGCTTTTTTGGTTGTCAAAGCTCCATCACTTAAGTATTATTAGTAATTGACTTCTTTTCAAGGAGATATAAATTTTATACACAGAAAGGGTGATCACACATGAATACAATGCATGCTAATGAGCAGGTCAGTAAGAAAGATTCCTTTCCAATTGCTCTCATCTCATTGACTCTTGGAGCTTTTGCCATTGGAATGACGGAATTTGTTATTATGGGGATACTGCCTAACGTTGCGGAAGACCTTCATGTTAGCATTTCGACTGCTGGACAGCTAATTACAAGCTATGCTTTAGGAGTAGCAATCGGCGCGCCAATTTTAACTATTTTTACTCATCGACTTCCTCAAAAGCTTCTGCTTTGTTTACTTATGCTTTTGTTTATTCTCGGAAATGCAATTGCTATTGTTGCACCCAGCTATGGAATTTTAATGGGAGCTCGTTTAGTTACGGCATTATGTCACGGTACTTTCTTTGGAGTAGGCGCTGTTATTGCTTCACGGCTCGTACAACCTCATAAACGTGCAAGTGCTGTCGCAACGATGATGGCAGGTTTAACCATTGCAAATATCATCGGCGTTCCTGTGGGAACATTCATTGGGCAACACTTAGGCTGGAGAGCTTCGTTTGGAGCTATTACGATCATGGGGATTATTGCATTTATTGGTATTATTCTGTTTATCCCAAAGCTTGGTCAAGACAAATTAACGGGTCTAAAACAGCAGTTTGCTGCTTTTACTCAACCAAAACTTCTTGTGATGCTTCTTTTAAGCGCAATAGGATGCGGCAGTTTATTTACTGTATTTACGTACATTACACCGCTTCTTGAAGACGTTACAGGAGTAAGTGAACATAGCGTTACGTGGATACTTGTATTATATGGATGCGGCGTTACGCTTGGAAACGTTGTTGGAGGCAAGCTTGCAGACTGGAAGCTAATGCCTTCGGTTGTAGGTATATTTGCTTTTCTTTGTATTGTGCTGACTATTTTTACGTTTACTGTTAAAAGCCCAACAGCAGCTATTATCACGCTGTTTTTCTGGGGAGCAGCAGCATTTGCTGTAATGCCTGGTATTCAAGTGAAAATTATGAACTTAGCACAGGAAGCACCTGCTTTAGCTTCTACTTCGAATCACTCGTTTGCTAACTTAGGAAATGCTTTTGGCGCCTTTTTCGGAGGCGTAATTATTAACCATATGGGACTTACTTCACTTCCTTGGGTTGGCGCCATTTTTGTAGGAACGGCTTTTATTATCAGCACTTGTCTTTTTATTGTGGAGACACGCAAAAAACATAGTGAACAATCGTTCTAACTGTCTAACAACCGAACAATAAGTAAAAAAGAGCCTTTCTTTGCTGAAAGGCTCTTTTTTTACTTTTAACTCACTTTTTTCATTTCTTTATTTGTTAATCGACTGTGTTTACGAGAATAACCGACATATACAACTATACCAAGCACAATCCATATGCTAAAATACAGCCATGTTGTTTTAGGAAGATTAATCATTAAAAATAAACAAGATAATACAGATAAAATTGGTAAAACAGGTACAAACGGCATTGTAAATCCACGTTTTAAAGTTGGGTGCGTTTTACGTAAGATGATAATGCTGACGCCCACCATGCCGAAAGTTAAAAGAGCTCCGATATTTGCTAAATTCGCAAGTTCTTTTAGATCAATAAATCCTGAAATTAACGCTCCGATAATCCCTACTAGCCAAGTAGAAAGAGTCGGAACTCCCGTTTTCTCATTTGTTTTAGCAAATGCTTTTGGCAGCAAGCCGTCGCGGCTCATTGAGAATAAAATGCGTGTTGCTGCATAAATGTAGGCGAAAATAACAGCCATGATTCCAATGACGGCTCCTGCAGCAATAACTCCTGCCACTGCATTTTGTCCTACTGAATGGAGAACATAGGCCATTGCTTCTGGAACATTCAATTCCTTGTACGAAACAACTCCAGTCATAACAAGGCATACTGCTACATAAATAATCGTGCAGATCACAAGTGAACTAATAATTCCAATGGGCAAATTGCGCTGCGGATTCTTTACTTCTTCTGCTGATGTAGATAAGGCATCAAAACCTAAGAAAGCAAAAAATACGGCCGCGCCCCCTGTCACAACACCTTCAATTCCATAAGGCATAAAAGGTGTCCAATTAGACGGTTTTACATAAAAAGCTCCTACAATAATAAAAAGAAGGATAATAAACAATTTAACAAGCACCATAAAGTTATTCACTTTTTTACTTTCTTTTGTTCCTCTTGAAAGCAGCCATGTAATAAGAAGCGTAATACAAATAGCAGGAAGGTTCACTAGACCTCCATTTGCAGGGATCGTAATCAATTCTTTTGGCAGTGAAAAACCAAAGCCTTCTAAAAAGTTGTTAAAATAAGAAGACCATCCGTTTGCTACTGCTGACATTGTTAACAAATAGACAGAAAGCAACGTCCATCCCATTAAGTGCGCTACCACTTCGCCGATGGTTGCATATGTATAGGTGTAAACGCTCCCAGATACAGGTATAGTTGAAGCAAATTCCGCATAGCACAGCGCTGCAAAACCGCATACAATAGAAGCCAATATAAAAGAAAAAATAACGGCTGGTCCAGCATCGTTAGCAGCTACTAAGCCTGTTAATACTAAAACCCCCGTTCCGATTACGGCTCCAATACCAAGAAGAGTCAAATCGAATGCTCCTAATGTTTTGACTAGAGATTTGTTTTGACTTTGTTCTAATAATTGCTCGATTGACTTCTTTTTAAATAGTTTTCCCATTGCACTCTCTCCTCTCTGTTGCCACTCATCCATTAAAAACTTGAAAATAACGTCTTTTCCCATTTGGCTGCGCGTTTTCACTTCAGATACAGAAGTAATTATATAGAAATAATTACTAACTTGTCTATTAGTATACTAATATCATTATATATATTTCAAGAGTTTTTGTAAGCGATTTCTTAGTATCGCTCTATTTTGGATTTATAAACTAAATAAAGAGGTTATCATTGTGCTTATGTATAATAAATTTGAATAAAAATAATATTCTAAAAAATTACTTTATATGTTTTTAGATAACTTTTTTACTAACTATCTACAGATATAAATTCCTGACATAGAGATTATTTACAGAACGATGAATGTTTTATCTTACCGGGTGTTATAATGATGAAAACTGAAGTGTATGAAGGGCGGAGAAAGATGATTAACTTACTTATTGGCTGTATTTTACTAGCATTAGGAGTATACTTTATGTTTAAATTTCTTTTTTACTCTCCTTCTAAAAAGAAGCGAGATCAGCAAAATATGAACAAACCATCAGGTGAGGCTTCAGCTTCATCCCGTACAAACGATTCGAATGGAATAAGATAAATTTTTTTATAAAATACCGGCGTTTGTCTAAGGCAAAAGTTATACTGCTGATATATATTATCTTATACCCTTCTAGTTCAATATTCCCTTCATTTTGGTGTAAGACAAAATGAAGGGAATCACTATCCGACTTAAAAAATCAGATTTTTCTATTTAGTAAGGTAAATAGCTTCAACAAACTCTGTTTGAATTCTTTTCTTTATTCAAGTGTACAGCTGCCTCTTCCACACTTACTGTTCCTATATTTTTCTTCCCGTGCTTTCGCATAGCAAGCGATTCATTTTCCACTTCTTTATCTCCTATCACAGCCATATAAGGAACTTTCAGCATTTCTGCTTCTCGAATTTTCAGCCCTATTTTTTCAATGCGATCGTCTACTTCAACACGATACCCTTTTAACTCCAGCTCGTGTTTCACTTTATATGCATATTCCACGTGTGGCGGTGCAATAGGCAATAGTTTGAGTTGAACAGGAGCTAACCAAAGAGGAAATTGGCCTTCGTAATGTTCAATCAAGATGGCCATAAATCGCTCAACGGAACCGTATATAGCGCGGTGAATCATTACGGGACGATGAGGTTTATTGTCTTCTCCAATATACATACAGTCAAACTTCTCCGGCATTAAGAAATCAAGCTGAACTGTTCCGCACTGCCAGCTTCGACCTAAGGAATCTAAAATATGAAAATCAATTTTCGGCCCATAAAAAGCTCCATCTCCTTCATTCACCTGATAGTCTAAGCCTTTTTCACTTAACACAGATTGAAGCGACTTTTCTGCTTGGTTCCATGTTTCAATATCTCCCATGAATTTTTCAGGTCGTGTGGATAGCTCTACTTTGTAATCGAAGCCAAAATGTGAGTAAAAGTCATGGATAAACGCTAGAATGCGGCTAATCTCAGCTTCAATCTGACTGAGTTCTACGAATAAATGAGCGTCGTCCTGTGTAAATGAACGGACTCTTAGCAATCCGTTTAAAGACCCAGAAAGCTCGTGACGATGAACTAATCCAAGCTCTGCGTATCGAATCGGAAGTTCTCGGTAGCTTCTTCGCTTGCTGTTAAACAATAAAATGGCTCCCGGACAATTCATCGGTTTAATCGCATAGTTTTGTTTGTCAACATTTGAAAAATACATATTCTCATGATAATGCTCCCAGTGCCCTGATTGTTCCCAGAGCTCCTGTTTCATCATGATGGGTGTTTTTATTTCTTGATAGCCTGCTTTATAATGCTTTTGTTTCCAATAATTTTCTAACTCATTTCGAATAATCATTCCGTTAGGTAAGAAAAATGGCATACCAGGAGCTTCTTCCATCGACATAAACAGCTCCAGTTCTTGACCTAACTTTTGATGATTTCGCTTTTCTGCTTCCACTTGTTTTGACATGTTCATTCCTCCAATATATTTTTATTCAACAAAAAAACCGCACTCATCCCTAGTAAAGGGACGAATGCGGCCGTGGTACCACCCTAATTCCGTAAAATACTCATACGTATTTTACGCTTAAAAAGATAACGGTTTTACCGGTTGCGGTTTCAGTGTATACACATTCCCCGCCGCAGCTCCAAGGTGGTAAATTCATTTTGTTTTCTAAGGGCTCTCAGCCAGTGACCCTATTCTCTGTAAAGAAAATCCAAAAATGATTCATGTCCTTTTCATTGCTTGTATATTCATTTTTTCTACATAAAAAGCCGCACTCATCCCTAGTGAAGGGACGAATGCGGCCGTGGTACCACCCTAATTCCGTAAAATACCTATACGTATTTTACGCTCAAAAAAGATAACGGTTTTACCGATTGCAGTTTCAGTTATGCACGTTCCCTGCAATAGCTCTAAGGTGGTAAATCAGATGATTTCTTAAGGGCTCTCAGCCAGTGACCCTATTCTCTGCGAAGAAAACAGCATCTAATTCATGTCCTTTTCATTGCCAAATACTGTTTATTAGTTGTTAAAAGCGATTATAGTGTATAAATTTAACAAAAGTCAAGAAGTAATTTTTTATTTTTTAATGGTATAGAATTACTTTATGCTTGAATTTTTGAAAAGTTACTTAAGAATATACGGACTTAAAAAGTTTTTTATTATACTATTAACGACTACATTTCATTCTTATTTTTATAACAATAAAGGCGAAAAAGAAAGATGCTATAAGTCCTTATTTGGTTTATCTAAGAGGAATTAACGAAGTGAAACCAATACTATCCCAAACCAGAACAAGTAACATATCACAAGCATCATCAGGTTTTTTTATTTATATATTAAAATATTAAATACACCTTTTTATGCTCACGCAAATGTTTGACTTCAATCCGTAGAAACTATTTTTTATCTATCTTTAGACGGAAGCTCATCATGCATGCTTTCACTTTGGGGAAAAATCCGTTTTTTCCTGACTTGTTCTTTAAGAATAACGTCAAGCTGCCGCTGAATTTTCCTTGTTTCATTTGTCGAAAAATACAGGTGAGCCAGATTTACTGTTTCTAACGGATCCTTGGTCAAATTGTACATTTCAATTTGATCAGGAACACGATGTGTTTTAAGGGTAGCAAAACTCACAGGGTAACCTTCATATTGCTCTCCGTGAATAAATTCATCTTTTTCGTCATCTGCTGACCAAAATTGCAGATTATCATGATAGCGAGCGTATTTCCAAATTTCCTTTCCTGCCGCTGACGAAAACTCGACAATGACCGCTTGAATGTGATTAGGCTGAACAACTGACGGGTAGCTTTCTCCTAAAAAATTTGTTTGGTGAAGTCCTTTTGTCGGATCATCATCTGTCATGAAGAAAATCGCTGTTTCCTCTTGCTCAGCACACGTTTCTCCTCGAAGTATACCTGACAGGTCTCGCCCAACAAATGGATGTACTTCCGTATGACTTTTTTGTAATTGCTTTTGAATAGCGGAAGCATCTATATTAGCTAAACTAAGCATTGTCGGGATCAAGTCAAGGTGGCTAGTCAGTGTGTCTGTACGTTGATAACTAGGAAACAAACGCTTGTTATGAATGAGAAGCGGAACGTGAATAGATTCTTCATACATGTTGTACCATTTTTGATGTAGTCCCCCGTGAGCTCCAAGCAAATCACCGTGATCAGACGTAAAAATAATAATTGTATTTTCATAGAACGAAGATTGTTCCATGGTCCGAAGAACTTTTAAAATTTGTTTATCAACATTTTTTTGCAGCTGATAATACAAGCGCCGGTAGAAGCTAGAATTTGGGGTTGGCTGCAGCGCTTTTGGATAGATATATTTATAGCTGCTTTGAGCGCTAGGCTTTGTTTGTAAAGGTTCTCTAATGGTAGGTGGCGGATCGATGTTTGGAATCGTCTCATCAATAGAAAACTGAAACATAGGAAGGTGTTTGGTAATCGCTCCGAACAGCGCAATGTCATGCGGGTTCACAAATGAAGCTACCATGAGCCAAGGCTGCGCAGGCGCTTGATGTTCTAATCGTTGAATAAGCTCTATGATTTCCTCTGCATATATTTCGTCTCGTCCGCTCACTCCAATGGCGCAGATGAACCAGAATTGCGCGGATTTCTCCCTTCCGGTTCCGGACCAATCCACCCTGAAAAACCAAACTTTTCAAGCTTATTAGCCCGTTGATAGAGGCATTCTTTCTCTGGATCCGGTATTCCTGTTTGCATCTGATAGCTAGAAAAAACGTTATGTGTTCCTGGAATTAAGATGTTCTCATCAGAAATATGCCATTTTCCTTTATAAAAGGTTTGATACCCAGCCTTCTTAAAATACTCTCCCATCGTCGGGACGGTATTAGGCTGCAGCCAAAACATATCAGGATCTTGTGACTTCTTTGCGATACCTTGCGTTTGCGTAACTCCATGCAAGGAAGGGTATTGTCCTGTAAACAATGTAGCTCGACTTGGTGAACAAGCTGTAGAACCGACGTAATGACGAGTAAACTCCATTCCATGCTGTTTTAAAAATTTATGTGCTTTTAAATGCTTTTTTCTCCACTTTTTTAGTTCTTTACTTTCATATAAGGGTGGAAATCGCTCCTCGTCCACGATAATCAACAAAAAATTAGGCTGTTTCTGCATGTTTACTCCTCCGCGTGTTTATCAAATTTTCTGTATTGATAAACTATGTAAAAAGCACTTTTTTTAGAAGAACGGAGTACGGTTCATGTCTTTTTATACCCAAACAAAAAAAGACTTGGAGGATTTCTCTAAGTCTTTCATAACTCGTTTCAATACGATATTCCTTATTTTTTGTAAGCTTTTAGCTGCTGATTTCGTTTATAGGTGCCAATGATACTAGGTATACCTACAATTATACTTATCATAAAACTCCACATCATGTAGCGCCAATCCCCTGTAAAAAGCGCTATTCCCATAAAAAAACGAGCTGACCAGCAAGAGCTAACCATGAAGCTATCCAAGCAAACATCATATTCTCTTTCACGTTATCACCTCATATTTTTAATTATGAATGACTTTTTATATTTCACCACGAAATTCTAATTTTGAAGGTTGTTCTACTGTTTATTTTATGTACATAAATGAAAAAGCTAATAGCAGCGCGCAGCTATTAGCTTTTTCATTATTTTGCAAATACATGATTTCCTATTTTAATTGTTTCTTGTTTTTGGCGCAGCCATTGATCTCCCGTTTTATCAGGATTAAAGAAGAATAATGAACCTTTTCCTTGACCTTGGAAGTTAATTGCTTCTTCTACAGCTTTTTTTGAATCTTTGTCTGCAGGTTTATTAATTTGACCGTTGCTGACCGGACTATACTGACCTTTTTGATAAATAACACCTTTTACAGTGTCTGGGAATTTGCTGCTGTCGACTCTATTTAATACAACTGTCGACACGGCTACTTTGCCTGCATAAGGCTCTCCTTTGGCTTCGGCTGATACGAGACGAGCTAATAATTCTTTATCATTTTTATTTACTTGAACGTGCTGTTCATGAGAGGGCGCTGCAGCAAATGCTGAGTAACCTGCACCAAAACTTGGGATAAGCATTGCTATAGCGATTACTAGTTTCTTTATCATAAAAATAAAAAGCCTCCTTGCTATTTCTTGACGTGGTTCATATGCTAGCAGAAAGATAAGAGTCTTTCATTGTAAAAAATTGTCCAGTTCCAAAAGAAATTGTATATTATCGTATTTTTTTTAGCATATAAAAATATAACTTTACTGATTAAATATGAGTTGCCTTTCATTCTTTAGTGGTTTATGATGTAATAATACAAATAATAATGATTACGATTTATAAAAAAAGATTTTAAGAAAGGATTGATTATTTGGCTAAAAAATCAAAGATCGCAAAGGAAAAGAAGCGACAGGCACTTGTTGAAAAATACGCTGAGTTAAGAAAACAGTTAAAGGAACAAGGAAATTATGATGAATTACAAAAACTCCCGAGAGATTCTTCGCCTACTCGCCTGCATAACCGCTGTGAGGTAACGGGAAGGCCTCGCGGATATTTGCGTAAGTTTAAACTTTCTCGAATTGCTTTTAGAGAGTTAGCTCACAAGGGACAGCTTCCTGGAGTGAAAAAATCAAGCTGGTAAATTTCTAATTAAATAAAGGCAGCCTTTTTGGCTAAAAAAAGAAGGAACATGCTCTGTAAATCGTAATCATTACTTTTAGTAGGAGGAATTAATATGGCAACATGGAACTTAGATACAACGAAACATCACGTTCTCATTTGCAATGGAAGCAGCTGCAATCGGTTTGGAGCCGAAGAAGTTACACAGGCGATTCGAAGTGAGATAGCCAATCAAGAATTAGATCCATACATACACACTACTCGCACTCGATGTAATGGTAGATGCCACGATAAATGCGTCGTCATTTCCTATCCAGACGGTATTTGGTATAAAGATGTGAAACCTCAGGATTCACAAGAGCTTATTAACTCATTAAAGAAGGATCAGCCTTTTGTGGAAAAAATAAGCCATACTTTTTGCGAAGAAGGCTTTCAGCGAACAGAAGGTACTGTGAAAGGTATTTCAAAAGAAAAAGAAACCGTCATCAAAGTGTCTAAAAAACTTTAATTTACAACAGCGAGAACATAGCCCTTGTAAGATTAACCAACGAACAGAGAAACATCATTAAAAATATCTATTTGTTCTCTCTGATTCACCTGTTACTTAATCTAAACACCAAAAGCCGCTTCTGGTGAACAGGGCGGCTCTTGTCATCTTTAAATATTTAAGAAATTATATTTTCCCTGTTTCAAGTATGGTATTTGAACTATATATTTTCTTAACTACTGATGAAAGAATGTGGATTCCTTTCTTTAACTCCTCATCTGTAGCAGTAAGACTTATACGAATACACTCCCGGTTGTGAGAAGAAGATTGGCTGCCGTGAAAGAATGAGCCGCCTGGTACTACAATCAAGTTTTCTGCTTTTAATTTATTGTATAGATCGCTATCACTGAAAGGCAAACCTTCTAACCAAAGCCAGCCAAATAACGAACCTTCCGCTTTGTGCAAATACCAAGGAATATCATCCGGCATACATGTAGTTAAAAGGTTTTTTAAATAGTCATGTTTTTGTTTATAATGAGTTCTTATATAGTTAGCTGAAACTTCAGGTAACTTCCCGCTTTTTAAGGTGTTAACCACCATTCTTTGCCCTAGCCTAGAGGAGTGAATCAACATATTTGATTGAAATGCTTCCATTACTTTTATGAAGTCACTTTTTCCTATAGCAATTCCTATTCTCTCTCCAGGCAATCCGGCTTTAGAAAGACTCATACAGTGAATGATATTATCATGTATGATTGGATCCATTTTAATAAAATTAATAGCAGGAAAAGGCGGTGCGTAAGCTGAATCAATTAGCAATGGAATGTGATAGTTCTTGCAAACTTGGGATATAAGCTGTACGGCTTCTTCGGAAAGGATGTTGCCGCTTGGATTATTAGGTCTTGATAATACAACAGCTCCGATGTCTGGGTCCTGAGCTATTTTATCTTTAAATGCTTGTTTGTTAAATTCATAACGAAACGTATGATGATCAAGCTTTGAAAGGATAGGAGGAATTCCTTCTATTACACTTTCCTCGAGTGCGACTCCACTATACCCAGCGTAATCTGGCAGCATAGGTATTAATGCTTTTTTTACTCTTCCTTCTTTACTTGTACCGCAAAACGAATTTAAAGCTAAAAAAAAGAGATTTTGACTTCCCGACGTGATCAAGACTTGTTCTCTGTCCAGTTTAATACGATAATTCGTAAAGAAGTATTCTCTTATGCAATCAATTAATTCATGCGTACCGTAGCTAGAACCATATTGGCTAATCAAATTTTTTAATTGTTTGTCGTTCACAATATCTCTTAAAGCTTCTTCCCACATTTCATAAACTTGAGGGAGGATGGCGGGGTTGCCAGCACTTAAATTCACATATTGATTGAGATCGGAATTGAGCACCTCTTGGATGTCATGCATAATAGCGCGAACGCCTACTTTATTAGTCATTTTGTTTCCTATTTTACTCAAATGCAAAGCAGTCACTAGTGCACCTTCTCCTTAAAGATTATGGTCATCGAATAGTAAGTATGGAACTTCAATCTTTTTATTTTGCTGATTAATAAAGTAATTGTCCGGGATAATAAATTTATCATCGTTCTCACTAGGTAATAAGTATTTTCGAACATAATGTTCAGCTTCTTCTTTATAGTCAAGGTCCCTTTGAATCGTTTCAAGTTCTTCAATTTCTTTTACCAAAAGATCCAGTTCTTTTAAGCATATGTCTAAATCTAAATAAGCATGGTCTCCTTTTCGGGATATTGAACGCCCATTTGCAACTAGCCAGCTAAAAAGAAAAAAACCTGTTCCAGAATCAAAGTTTCGAGGTGCATTATGCTGACTAGGGTATCTTAAAAGTCGTTCAAAGAGAACAAATTCCGTTATCTCTTCCCAAAAAGGATATTTTCTTTTATGAAGAGTCAGCACCGTCTGGCAATCTACTTTAACTTCTTCTAGTATGCCTGCAAAAAAATTCATTTTCGCCTGTATATGTTGGTCAAAAGGTTTATTTCCGCAGTGATGGTAATAATCATGCAGATATCCCCAGATTACCCTTGCCTGATAAGTGTCTTCTCTATTCATAGTATGAGATTTAAAGTTGAAATCAGGAAAGATAGAAGACGCTCTTTTTAATGTATCCTCATTGTATATGCTGTGAAATTTATTAAAGAAAAATATCGCGAAGTTTTGACTTGTTACCTTTTCTTTTGTTTTTACATTCTCAGGGAAAAATACAATACACTTTCCTTCCATAAATCCTTGAGTACCAGCCAACAGCTTTAAAGATTCACATCCATTTTTAGGATGAGGAAGGTCTGCTTCGATGGATTTCATGATTTCAGGTTCATCGCGAACAGCGATAAAGGCTTCTAAATAAAATCCTCTTTTTGTAGGGCCATTAGGCGTTACAATCGGTCCTAAAAAGAACGTCGCTTCCCTGTTTGCAGGCGGGCTATAGGCAATTAGTGTTTGATCAAAGTAAGGAGACTGATCGAGTCCTCTTTCAATCCACTCACATACGTCATTTTTTAATGCATTCCACACTTCAGGTAAGTTTAAAGAGTTATATATTGTTTCAGTTTCTGCAACTACTTTTAATAAGAGCTCTCTAGCTTTTTCGTAATTTCTTTTGACCTCTCCATTTGGGCCCTGATATTTTCTTATCTCATATAGAGCAGGTACTATTTTATCGTTTAATAACTCCACTAAACTTTGGGTATGATTTTTTGTTAACATGATTAAAACCCTCCTTTTTTAGAACAGCTACTTAGCAGAAATATTTTTAGATGATTTAAGAGTAGAATTATTTGTGTTTTTCTCTATTTGCTTTTTCAAGTTAATAAATATAACCCCTGCTATTACAAACGCTGTACCTATATAGACCTGTTTGTTTAATGTTTCACCTAAAAAGACAAATCCTACATATAAGGCGATAACCGGTGAAATAAATAAATGCGCCGTTGCTTTTGATATATGCCATTTTTTTAATAAATAAATATTAATAGAAAACCCCACGACCGACCCTATAATGGCCAAGTATAATAATGAGATAAGACTAATCCCAGAAAAAGTGCGGTTTCCATTTTCTACAAATAGACTAACAATCAGTAAACAAGCGCCTCCACTTAGCATCGAAAAAGAATTAAAGGTCATAATAGGCAAGGATTTTATGCGAGATTGAACTTGAACAGTTATAAAAGCAGAACCTAGCATAGCCATTAAAATGACGATCATGGCTACTATTTGAATCACATTTCCCTGTATAAACAGCTGATTTCCGAATACAACGCTCATACCAATTAAGCACATGACTACACCTAGCTTTTGTCCTTTTGTAGCTGGTGTTCCTTTAAATAAGCGATTAAATAAAAGAGCAAACACTGAAATGCTGGCAGCTAAAACGGAAACAAGCCCGCTTGGCAAATAGACGGATGCCCAATAAACAGAACCAAACGGTAGAGCAAAGTACAAAATTCCGTTTAATGCTGAAATGATTACTACTTCTTTTGAAACCGCCATTTTTTTTGTGAGTAAGAGGTAGAGGGCAATTATTAAACTAGCAATTAAAAACCTCATACCTGCTGACCATAGAGGCAAGCTATCCTTTAATCCAGTCTTTTGAAAAGCCCATGTCGTTCCTCCGATGACCGCTAATAGACAGAACAAAAGATGTACATGAATACGGGTTAATTTAGAAATCACTGTTTCACCTTATTTCTTTTTTAAAGTTAAGCCTATTTTCTTCCGTGGAGCGTAAAACACATCGGCACTTCTCCAAAATCTTTTACAACTGTTAACCCCTGCTCGTTAGCGGCTTTACTCGTTGTAATACATGCGTCTACCTTTCCTTCTAAACAATCAATCGCCGCTTGAGCATTACTATTTACTAACTGAACATTGGGACTGATGGAATGAGCTAAATCAACAGGGGCAGGATGTGAAGCAATTAAAAGGTTATTGGTTGTTATCACCTCTTCTTTTGAGGCAAGCACCATGTTATACGTTGGCATAATAAAGCTATCTACTAGCTCTAAACTAGTTAAATTTTTGAACACAATATCATGTAAGTAAGGATATACTGCGCAGCCTAGAAGAGCAGAACTCTCTGTTTCTTTCACATGAACTAAAGCTTCTTCCAACGTTTGATGCAAAAAGACCTGACCTTGTATGCTTTGGCGTTCGAACCACAGATAGCCTGCTTTTTCACAATTTGTTCCTTCAGGCCCTAAGGTATGGATAATGCTAATTTTTTGAAGCTGCTTATTTTTCTTACTAGACGACTCTGCAACTATCATAGCCTTTGATACCCCCTATGCGTTTACTTTATTTTTATAAACGATTTTTACTTTGTTATCTAAATAGCTGTAATACTGCTCACAGTCGGAATAAGATTCATGAGTGGTTAAAATAAATCCAGGGTACCCTGAAAAGTGCGGATATGGTAAAATGTCTGTCCCTTTAGTTATAAATTGAATAACTCTTTTTACTTCAGTATCTCTACGCACGTCTTCTAAGCCTCGAATTTCTTTAAAAATCCCATGGCCTTGCACAGGGATAATGTAGTTGCCCACCACTTTCTTTCGTTTTCTTTCATTTTTTAATACAGGAGGTTTTAACCCTAATACATAGTAAAAAACTAGCTCCATATAGTTAATACCTGTACTTTCTTTTACAATATAATGAGAAATCCCAGATCCTCCAATGCGCGCTCCTATTTCAATTACATAAGGTTTTCCTGCTGGGTCCAGGCGTAATTCAATATGAGCCGGGCCATTCTCAATTCCTAAAGCATTTGCTGCTCTAGCTGCTTCTTGTGCAATAGATTGCCAAACGTTTTCTTCTAGCTGAGCTGGAGCTATATAAACACCTTCTTCAAAGAAAGGTCCTTTGGAATTTCCTTTATAACCTATAGAAAGTACATAAACTTCTCCTTCTACAGAAAACGTCTCAATAGCAAACTCTGGTCCGTCTATAAATTGTTCAATTACCATGCCCGTTTTATTTTTTGTGAATTTACTTAGGTCTTCTTCATTTACGCGTCTCACTTTTTCTATGCTGTCAATCAGTTCCTTTTTATTATTCGCTCGTGATACACCTTGACTGGAAAATCCGTTAGAAGGTTTTACTACGACAGGATAAGGCAGTGAAAGATTCTTTAATTCCTCCGTGTTTTCAACCTCTTTAAAATACGGAGTGTTAAGATCATTATCTTTTAAAACCTCTCTCATCTTCTGTTTGTTGCGACAGTTACTAATCACAAATGGCGATAAACCGGGTAAGTTTAATTCTTCTGTCAGCTGAGATACAACCTCTAATGCAGGCTCATATAATGTCATAATGCCGTCAAAAAGATTTTTGTGATGCTCTGCTTTAATAATCTCAAGAGCTTTGTCTGGGGTGTAAAATAAATCGATGGGTATGAAATTTTGTACGTTTTTAAGATGCTTAGGTTCTACTTCTTCTTGGTTATAAAAAAACGTCACTTTAATTCCGAGAGCTTCTGCTTCTTCAAAAATAAACGGTAAATATGTATTTTGTAACACAACTGCTAGATGCTTATTTTGTAACGGCATTTACTTCCCCCCTACTTTTAAACAGCTCTTCACTGTTCGATGACTAAATTCTAATGACCACTTCATATATTTGTCAATTTAATTTTATATAACATTAGGAATATATAGAATATTTGATATATTAGTAAAAAGTAAAGAAAAGAATGGTTTATAGGATTAATACTAAAGCAAAATTAAAAGCAGGAATTTTGCTATTTGATTATAAAGATATTTTTAGAAAAATTTAATGAGAATTTTTCTAAAAAAAGGAAAGGTCGACATAGATTCAACCTTTCTTTTTTTATTTTTTATTAAAATAGATATTAACCATTTATAAAGTTACATCTTTTTCAGCCATCTCATTTAGTATTCTTTTTAATGCAATGTTGGGGTTTAATGCGGGATCCTTTATATGCTGAACTAAATGTTCAGCACTTTCACTGATTTCTTTTTCCGTAGCAACAACCGAATTGTATTGAACAAAGTGAGTAAGAAACTTCATGCCTGTTAAGTTAGCCGTTTGTTGCAGCGGTTTTGTTAACTCACTGATCGTATAGTTGTTATAACCTCCTGCTCTGTATGACTTTTGCGGTCCCCCCACTGAAATTGCCAACACAAATTCCTTTCCGTGTAGTTGAGTACCATTCGTACCGTAGGCCCAGCCGAAAGTTAACACATCGTCCAACCATTTCTTCATTAACGGAGGTGTACTATACCAGTAAAAAGGAAATTGAAAAACGATGCGGTCATGCTTTAATAAAAGCTCTTGTTCTTTTTCTACATCAACTTCCCAATTTGGATAGCGCTCATAGATATTATTAACTGTGACATCTTCCTTCTCTAATCGCTTCATCCACGCTTTATTAACGTTAGATTCTGCTAAATTAGGGTGAAATATATTTACTAATACTTTCATTATGATCTCTCCTATACTGTGTATGATCTTTATAGCACGGAGATGATTTTCACTTAAACATCTCCTCTTAAATCGCTTTACACGTTTATTTTAGAAGATATTCAAGTCGTTTTCTTGTACAAAATTCGGTTATTTTTGTACAAAATTTTGTTTCCACTTAAGGGGGGGACATTCCGGTTATTTTCTTAAAATACCTTGAGAAATGGCTTTGATCTGTAAAGCCTAATCCATAAGCAATTTCACTGAGCGGTAAGCTAGATCTTTGCAATTTTTCTTTTGCTCTTTCGATCCGAATCTTAAGCAAGTATTGATGGGGCGTTACGCCTAGCGTTTGTTTAAAGCTGTTAATGAAATGAGAGGAACTTAAATTAGACAAACGAGTTAACTTATCTAATGTAATTGATTCAGCATAGTGGTCTTGCATGTATTCCATCGCTATTTTTAAATGCTCAAGTCCCGGATCCTTACCAAGGAAATGGGACTGACTATCGTTATGCTGTTTTAAAATCTGATAAATAATTAAATTTGTAACTGAGTCAATGTACAGTTTTCCTTGAGGATTCCCCTGTTCGACTTCTTCGCTAAGCCATAAAAGCAGCTGCTGCATTTTATAATCTTGATTTCTAAGGTAATAGCTTAAATCAAGCCTAGAAGATAAGTTTTCTTTATCAGCTATTTCTTTAACGGTTTGAGGATCTAACTCAACACGCAAAAAAGATAGCGGTTCTTTCCATTCGCAAGTGCTGTCAGCTCCAGCAGGAATAAAGTTAATATCATTTTTAAAAGCTACTCCTCCATGAAAGCTATCTGCTACTGTTTCTTGAATCGCAACAGGCTTAGCGGTACGGTGAAGAAGAAGCAAATGTTTATCCAGCGTTTCACGTGCTTGCTGAGGCTGCACGTTTTCTGCTTTTATAATTTGAACATTTTCTTGTTTTTGACTCAAGATGTCCTTTGAGTTAAACTTCACTTCTTTCATATTGCGCTCCTTTTTCATAGATATATCCATTTTTTACTTTCTTGTTTGAATTTATGTGAACCCTTTTTGTTTACTATATCGAAAGAGAAAATAAAAAGAAAAAGAAGTGAACTTATAATTCACTTCTTTTTTTGACGTAGCATTTATTTCATAGGCTGCAAATGATTATTAGCTTTTTGTTTGGCATCACGCTGAACGAAAAAAATGATGCAAAGCGCCAGAAGATATAAACATGCAAAAGCTGTTATGTACCAAAGTGCTGAGGTGATTCCGCTTACATCCATAGTAAAGCCAATAAGTGCAGGGAAAACAGCTCCTCCAAGCCCTGAAAAACCAGTAATTAAACTTGTTACAATACGAGCAGATCCAGTAAACGTATGGTTAGCATATACCATCGTTATCGAATAGATACCTGACATTGCAAGTCCTAAAAACCCTAATAAAATATAGCCTGCTACTGCTTCTTTTAACAAGATAAACAGCACTAAACTCACAATTGTTCCTCCAATGCTGCCAAAAAGATAACGTTCGTATGTAACAACTCGAATAATCCATCCAGTAGCCACTCGTCCTATTAACATGGCCACCCAAAAAACGCTTATGCTCAAAGTAGCCTGTGACGGAATTACATCTAGATACGCGATAAAAATAGACGAAAGAAAATTATTCATACTGCTTTCTACTCCGGCATACATAAAAATCATCACACTAAAAAGAGTAAGTATTTTCCATCTTTGATTTTTAGCAAGCACAGGCGCAGGTTCTGAGTTGGCGTCTGAAGCTTCACTTTCTGAAGTTAAAACAGTCTCTTTTTTAAAAGAAATCATTTTACAGACCACAACCATTAGTAAAGCTAGTACACTCGTTATAAAAAATGAAAACCTCCAGCTGTTCTGTGAAATCAATAAGCTAGCTACTAACGGCATCAACAGCGCACCTAGACCAAATGACACTTCTAAATAACTCATAACAATAGCTCTTCTACCGATAAATACTTCCATCATTAAAGTAGCTACAACTACTTCCAATGCGGCTACACCAATACCGTTTAAGAAATTGAATGCAATAATCCACTCAAATGGAGGCAATAAAAGCATACCTATTTGTGATAGCGCTATCATTAGTGCGGAAACTGTAAGTAAATTCATTTCTCTGAAGCGTCCTAATAGAAAAGAAGATAGCGGAACTCCTATCAAAAATCCTAAAGAACCTAATAATACAAGCTGCCCGCCAACTGTATAGGACACATGATAATGTGTTAACAATTGCGGTAAGACGGACCCTACGGCTGTAATGACTAATCCGCCCAGCAAATAAAGCGCATATGAAGCTAGCGCAAACTTTTTCATCTCCCCACTCCCTTAAATTCTCTAAAATTTTCTTTCTGTACTTAATTATAAAGGTTTTTCTTTGGTTGTTAACTGAAATTTGAGAAAAAACCATTCTTCCTGCTCTACTTAATTTCCAGTCATTTATAAGATAAAACAAAAAGAAGAAGACAGATGTCTCCTTCTTTTTGTTTTTCACTTTACAGTGACGCTTTTAAAATAGCTAAAATATCATCTTTATTTAGTTTTTTAAAGTTACCGAAACCTCCGTGCTCCATTTCACGAGCAGCAATTCCAGCAATTTCGTCTAGTCGATCTTCTCCGATATCGTAATCTGCTAAGCGAGAAGGTGCACCAAGGCTTGACCAAAAAGCGCTTAGTTTATCGATTCCTTCTAATGCGATTTCTTTGTCGCTTTTATCTGCAGTTTCAATATCGAACATGCTTGTCATTACACGCTTCATACGAGTTACATCTTGATCTACAACGTGTCGCATCCAATTTGGGAATAGGATTGCTAAACCGCCTGCATGAGGAATGTCATATACCGCTGATACCGCGTGTTCAATTGTATGTGAAGCCCAATCGCCAAAGTAGCCCATTTGAAGTGTTCCGTTTAATGCGATTGTTCCGGAATATAAAATCGTTTCGCGGTGCTCGTAGCTTTGCAGATCTTCTAGTAATTTCGGCGCTGTTTCAATTACTGTTTGTAATACGGAATAGCACATACGATCTTGTAAAGGCGTGTTTTTCACGTTATGGAAATATTGTTCGAACACGTGGCTCATCATGTCTACCATGCCGTAGATAGTTTGATCTCTAGGAACAGACATTGTGTTCACAGGATCTAGTATAGAAAATACAGGGTGCGTAACGGCACTTCCCCAAACGTATTTTTCATTTGTTTCCCAATTCGTAATAACGGAATCCGGATTCATTTCAGAACCTGTTGCTGCCAATGTTAATACCGTTCCAAACGGCAGTGCTTTTGTAGCCGTTACTTTTTTGTTAATAATATCCCAAACGTCTCCTTCATACTCAGCTCCGGCAGCGATTGCTTTTGTGCAGTCAATAACGCTTCCTCCGCCGACTGCTAACATGAAGTCAATGTTTTCATTTCGGCAAATTTCAATTCCTTTTCGTACCGTAGATAGTCGAGGATTTGGCTCTACGCCCGCTAACTCATGTATATTTACGTTTAACTCTTTTAACAGCGTAAGAACTTGATCGTATAAACCATTTTTCTTAATGCTTCCTCCGCCGTATACAAGTAAAATATTTTTTCCATATTTCGGGAGTTCTTCTGATAATGCTTGAAGCTGATCTTTTCCGAAGATTAATTTTGTGGGATTATGATAAATGAAATTTTCCATACTATCTGTATACCTCCTAGTTGAATATAAAATAAATTGTCGCATTACGCGAACAGGAATGTAAGTATAAATGTAAAACAAAAATTTTTCAAGAGTTAAGTTCTCAGATCGCGTACTTTATTTTATTAAGTAATTAAAACGAAGAAAATGGCTTCTTAGATATAAAAAAGAGAGCAAGTAAATGCTCTCTTTAAAGTTCTTTGTAAGCCATTTTTCTATACGTAACAAATCCTTCTTTTTCGTAAAAGCTTTCGGCAATCGTATTATCATTCCAATAATCTAACTCAATTATATTGATGTCGTTGGTACGAGCAATGCTATAAATTTCTTTCATCAAACTCGAACCAAACCCTCTGTTTTTATAGGGTTCTGCGATGTTTATTTGATGAACATAAATTGACTTGTAAGTCTTTTTAAACACTGTCTCTGAATACTGCTTTATTTCCAGCCAAGCGAATCCCACATGCTGACCTTCATCTTCTCCTAAAAGAAAGATAAATCTATCGTCTTTCATCACTTTCTTAAAAAATTCATGCATCTTCTGAAAATCATATGTTTGAAAGCGCTCGGGGTATAATTCTACATGCAGTTGATGAACAGACTGATTAAGCTTGGCAATTTTACCAGTATCGAAAGTACGGCTAATCTTCAATTTTTTCTCTCCTATATATCTCGTATTTAGCAATGATCGTTATGAATTTATTTCGTTTAATATAGCCGGTGCGTTTGAGGTAAATAACAGATAGTTTTTATTGGTCGTTTTTATAAAGATGCGGTCAGTGGTTCCGTACGGAGGGCCAATTCGAATGGCGTTTGCTTCTTTACCCCCGTACGTGTCATCTTCCGTTACTTCAAGAATGTCTTCTAACGGAATCGTAAAGTGTGAAAGCTGCCATTTTATAATGAGATTATCATTTATTTTTCGGACACTGATAGTTGGTGTAAACATTTTATACATCCCCTTTGGTTTCTATTTTCCCTTCCTTCTTCTAGCAAAAAACAAGTTCATTTCCCCTTAACTTTCTAGCTGTGCAATGTGTTCTTTTATCCTTAAAATTGCTTCTTTCGGACAGCCTTGAAAATAACCTCCATGGTAACAAATAACATGCTCAATGTCGTAGTGTAAGAATTTTTCGAGTGATTGAACTGCTTGGTCCATATTTAAGGTCGTTTGTTTAACAGGTCCCATTAATCGTCCATTTGCCAACACTAAAGCATCTCCAGCAACCAGTGTTTTTGATTTTCTTAAATAAAAACTTACATGCCCAGGCGTATGTCCAGGGGTAAAAATCGGTTCAATGCCTTCACAGTATGGGAGCATTTGACTCCTTTTTAATACTATATCTACGTCAACTTTTGGAGGGTTTTTATAAAAAGATTTTATTTCATCAGGTATAGCTGCTAGTTCTTCGTTACTCATTCGACTCGCATTCGTTTTAATAAGCGGAAGTTTCCCTTCAATATACGGCTTATCAAATTCATGAGCATATACGATAATATTTTCATTTGATTTTTTTCGTATATCAGTCGCACATCCTATGTGATCTAGATCTTGATGCGTTAGAAGAATTACTTTTAGCTGTTCAATAGATATATTCAATTCACTTAAGGCCTCTCTCAGTTGATCGGTTTGCCCAGGCATTCCTGTATCAATTAGAATAGCTTCATCGTTATTCCAAACTAACGTAGGATTTAATATTATATTTTGGTCAAAAGCTCTGGCAGTCAACTGTAGCATTTCAACACCTTCTGAAATTCTCATCACAAACCCCTTTTCCTATTAAAGTTACGAAGGTTTTAACCTCCCATAATTGTGCAGATTCCAACGTTATTCTTGAATTTTATCAATAAATAAAATAAAAACCAGACTGGAAAAAAATCACTTTTTATGCTATGATATCTATATAACAAAGCGTAAAATAATCGATTTTTATAAAGAGAAAAGATGAACCCCACTGTCCGAGGTTCACCTTTTCTCTTTGTCGTTAGCCACTTTGGTTTTTTTATTTCTTATCTTCTCTTTGGATACACTCATGCAAAGGTACAACCTTAGTTTTCTTTGCTATTTTATACCCCCACCACGTCGCTAAAAAGAGAGGCAGACCGATGTATGAGACCGTCAAGCCGTACCAATCAATTTTGTCAGAAAGTACCGCTTGATAATTCTGTCCTAGAATAACGATGAGGCACATTCCAAATGCAAGAACAGGACCTAGAGGAAACCATTTTGCTTTATACGCCAGTTCATCTATCTCTCTTCCTGAAGCAACATATGCTTTTCGAAAACGATAGTGGCTGACGGCAATACCAATCCAGGCAATAAATCCGCTCATGCCTGAAGCGTTTAAAAGCCACATATACATTTGATCGCCAAAAATTGATGTTAAAAAGGCAAGACCGCCAATGATAGTGGTTAAAACAAGCGCGTTTACTGGAATTCCTCGACGATTAATTTTTCGAAGCGCTTTAGGCGCTTGCCCTTCATTTGCCATGGACCACAACATTCGCGTAGAAGCATATAAGCCAGAAGTTCCGGCTGATAAAACCGAGGTAAGAATAACAGCATTCATCAATGAAGCAGCTGCAGCAATTCCTGCTTTTTCAAAAACAAGCGTAAATGGACTAACAGCAATGTTATCCACATCTCCTCCTAGAAGAGATGGACTTGTGTAAGGAATGATGAGCCCAATTACAGCAATGGCTGCAATATAAAATAGAAGAATGCGCCAAAAGACTTGGCGAATGGCTTTTGGTATATTTTTTTGAGGGTTTTCACTTTCCCCCGCCGCAATGCCGACTAGCTCTGTACCTTGAAAAGAAAATCCCGCGATAAAGAAAATGCTTAGTACGGACAGAAATCCGCCGTTGACCGGCGCTTCTTCTAATGTAAAGTTTTTAAAGCCGATATATTCACCGCCGAAAATGCCAAAGATCGTCAGAAGGCCCACTCCGATAAACACAATGATGGTTACTACTTTTACGAGAGCAAACCAATATTCAGATTCTCCATAGCTTTTTACAGATAGGAAATTAAGTAAAAAAATTAAGCCTAAAAACAAAGCGCTCCAGATAATACTTGGCACATCAGGGAACCAAAACTTCATAATAATAGCAGAAGCAGCTATTTCTACAGCGAGCGTAACAGCCCAGTTAAACCAGTAGTTCCAGCCGAGCGCAAAGCCGAGAGCTGGGTCTACATAATGACTGGCGTACGTTGAAAAAGAACCTGATACCGGCATAAACGTGGCCATTTCTCCAAGACTAGTCATGAGAAAGTAAACCATAATTCCAATGGCCCCGTAAGCAATCAGCGCTCCTCCAGGTCCGGCAGTTTGGATGGATGATCCGGTAGCTAGAAATAAGCCCGTTCCGATTGATCCTCCAATGGCAATCATGGTCATATGACGTGCTTTTAAATGGCGTTTTATATGCTTATCGTCCTGCTTTTTTTCTTCTTCATTACGATTTATATCGACCGCTTCCATACTTATCCCACCTTTATAAATGAACTATGCGCACATGTTTAACGTAAAGCGTATAAGAATATCCATCTCCCACAAAAAGCAGGAGATGGACCCTTCATTGCTTACTTTGAAAAATCAAAATAGTTTCGTTTTAATAGACGAGGCAGGCTCATAAGCTGTTCGTACGTTACACTTTTTTCTAAGGCAGAAGTGTTGATTAAAAACAGTTGATCTTCAATGTGTCCAACCGTTTCATCTGTTTGATACGTAATTCCGCATTCTGAACATGTAATGGAAGGCGTCTCTTTAATTTCTATAGCTTTTGTGCCGTCAGGAAGCTCCCAATAAACCGTTGCATCCGTCTCTTTCGCTTCATAGGATTCGCACCATTGACATTTCAATATTATTCCTCCTTCGCTCCCGCCGTTTCGTATTTTTTCATTTGTGTTTCAAATTTTTTCTCTTTTAATTGATCGCGCTTTTCACGCTTGTCTTTCAAAGAGCTATGCTCTGGATTTTGGTCATACGTTTTCCGGCGGTCAAGACGGTTTAGACCTTCCGGTGTTAAGTTGAACTTTGTATCATCAATAATTGAAAGAACACCGTTGCTTTCAAATTTTTCAAATACTTCAGGATATACTTTTTTATAAAATTCTTCTGCGCTTCCACTTTGGTAATTTTGCGGCTCCGGATAAGATGTAATAACACCTTCAAAGTTTCGAAGCACCACTTTATTGGAGCTTTGAGAAATAATATAGTTTGGCTGCAGCGGAATTTTACCGCCTCCTCCAGGAGCATCCACGATAAACGTAGGAACTGCATAGCCGGACGTATGGCCGCGAAGTCCTTCCATAATTTCTAGCCCTTTACTGATCGGCGCACGGAAATGGCCGATTCCTTCTGATAAATCACATTGATAAATGTAATAAGGACGCACGCGAATTTTTACTAAATCATGCATAAGCTGCTTCATGATTGGCACGCTGTCGTTAATTCCGGCTAAAATAACCGCTTGGTTTCCAACTGGAACTCCTGCGTTCGAAAGCATTTCACAAGCACGCTTTGATTCTTCTGTAATTTCAATTGATGTGTTAAAATGCGTATTTAGCCAAACCGGATGATATTTCTTCAAGATATTGCACAGGTTTTCTGTAATGCGCTGCGGGAACACCACCGGTGCTCTTGTACCGATACGAATAATTTCTACGTGCGGAATATCGCGCAAATTTTTCAAAATATATTCTAAAATATTGTCATTGATTAATAGGCCGTCTCCTCCGGAAATTAACACATCACGGATTTGAGGGTTGGCTGCAATGTAATTAATAGCTGTATCCAGCTGTTTTTTTGGAACCCCCATGCCAATTTGCCCTGAAAAACGTCTTCTGGTACAGTAGCGGCAGTACATAGAGCATTGATTTGTAACTAAAAACAGCACGCGGTCGGGATAACGGTGTGTTAACCCAGGAACCGGTGAATCTTCATCTTCATGAAGCGGATCTTCTAAATCATACCTTGTTTTATGCAGTTCTTCTGAAATAGGAACGGACTGCATTCTGATTGGACATTTCGGATCGTTCTCATCCATTAACCATGCGTAGTAAGGAGTGATATTTAACGGAATCGTTTTGGTTGCAATTTTAACACCTTCTTCTTCTTGAGGTGTTAAATTTATCACTTTCTTTAAATCTTCCAATGTTTTAATCGTGTTTGTCAGCTGCCATACCCAGTCGTTCCACTGCTCGTCCGTTACATCTTTCCAAAGCTCGATTTCTTTCCAGTGTCTGCTTGCTTTATATAACGTATTGTTCATTTTATATTCCCTCCAAAGTTTATTTTTTGAATAGATGTTCTACTAAGAAATTGACCGCACCATATAATAGCGATCTTCTCCTTCGCCAAACTCTCCTGCTCGCGTTTCTTTAATGGTAAAGTCCATTTTTTTATACAGCTTCACAGCCCCTTCATTTTTTACATTCACAGTCAAACAAACGCTTTCGAAATTATCTTTTTTTAGAATCGAAAATATTTCTTCTAAAAACAGCTGTCCAATTCCGCTTCCTTGTTTATCAGATCGGACGTAGAAACCAAAGATATAAGCTTTTGTGATATCTTTGTAATCCCGAAGCAGCTCGCAAATGGCAATCGGCCTTGCATCATTTTCCTGGAAATATTGAATGAGCTTGCCGTAGCGGGCTAAAGGTACAAGCGTCTGTTCATCAACGGCTCCCATGCCCGGAAACGCATCTTTTTCAAGTTCAATCATCATCTTTTGCTGCTCCGGATTTAACGATTCCGGCACTTCGATATAGTACTGCTCTTTTAATGCATCCATTTTTCTTTCCTCCTTTTTTCACTTTCATATTTGACATCTTGCAGCGGCCAGATTAACTTTGGAATGTGCTGATAATTAAAGGTCGTTAAGCGATTTGATGCTACGCCTGGAGCATCCACATAGATGATAGATCCTACAAGCGGTTCAAAAGCGGCTCTGAAATGATTTTTAGCTTTTAAACCGATGATTTTTTTCGTCGTTGGCTCAATGCCAATATGGCGAAAAAGTTCAGGATCGTTTGCTGATACCGGCCTTCCAATCAGCAAAATATCCAATTCTCCTACTCGAATATGAGCTGCACCTTTTACATTTACTTTCAAATGCTGATTAAACGGTCCCGAATTGTAAAACTCACCTTCTGATAAACCAATGACCTTTGCTTCAGCTTCAACGGGCTTTCCAAACTCAGGAGAAACTTTTCCTCCTAAGGAAAGAGAGACGTAATTCCCAACTCCTGCTTGCACGCATTGTTTAATAGATTCAGGGTCATAAAGACCTCCAAACAGTGTCCCCGGCATATTTAGCTTCAGCATGTATTTCAAAAGTTCTGTTGTATCGCCGCTTCCACAGCTTAAAGGATTATCTGCTATATCAGCGAGCACTGTCGGCTTTGTGTTGGATAGTTTTAACGCTGTTTGCAGACCTTCTTCAACGGTAGGTAAATCGACTATAAATTCTTCTTTTATATTCCAAAACTGAGAAGCTAGTTTATTTGCTGTTTTTTCTGCTTTTTCAGGATTCAAAGCAGCTACGAGCACGCTTGCTCCGGCGATTGGAATATCGGAATATGGAAAGCCTCCAAAAACGGAAACATTATATACGTCTTCTTCTTGCTCAGCTTGCTTAGCAAGGTCAATCATTTTTTTCATAGGGCCTTCTGCTGTTCGCATATTAATTGAGGGCAACAGCATAGGCAATTTTTTTAAAGACGCATAATAGACAGCGCTTTCTTTTATTTGTGTTAAAAGCGCTCGCGCAGCGTTGACTCCTTGTTCGTACATATCAACATGAGGATATGTTTTAAAACCAAAGTGAAGCGGCGTGTACGTAAGCATGTCTTCACTGACATTTGCATGCATATCGAGCGTAGTAGCAATAGGAACGCTATTTCCTATACAGCTTCTTATTTGACCTAACAAATGAGCTTCAGGATCGAAAAGATGCTCTACTACCATTGCGCCGTGCAAAGCGATTAACAAGCCATCTAGCGGGCCGGCGTGAGTAAGCGCATGCAGCATTTGCTTTTCAATTGTGTAATAAGCCGCCGAAGATACAACCCCAGACGGAACTGCAGCTGCACAAACAAGGGGAACGATTTCTACTTGCTTCTCTTGCTTTAATACATCCAAAAATCCCCCTACTTCTGTTTTGGTTCCTGAATATGCTTTATATATTTCCGTTCCAACAAAATATCCTTCTTGTAGAAACTGTTCTATTTCTGTTTTTAACGGACTAAAGCTGTGAGATTCATGATAAAAAAAGGCAATGCCAATGCGATATGAAGACATGTGCTCCTCCTTTTCGCTAAGGTGCGAGATTAATAGTTGGTGTAGACAGACTTCCATTCTGTCATTACATCAAATGCATGATGAGAAACTTCTCTGTGGCCGTTGCCAGACATTTTCATTCCTCCGAATGCTACTCCCATTTCAGCATTAGATGTTCCGTTATTGATATAGACTAATCCGCTAACAGCGTCTTTCGCCGCTCGGCTGGCATAATGTAAGCTTCTTGTATAAATAGAAGTGGAAAGTCCGTACATCGTTCCATTATTGACGCTCATTGCTTCTTCATAGCCATTTACTTCAATAAAAGCAAGCACGGGGCCAAAAATCTCTTCTTGAGCAATTGTGTGATTCGAATGGACGTTATCGATGATTGTAGGCATGTAATAACAAGCCCCTAATTCTGATAAAGCACGACCTCCAAGCGCAATATTCCCGCCTTCTTCTAACGCTTTTTGTACGTAATCTTCTACTAAACGACACTGCTGTTCATTAACAAGCGGTCCTATCACAACCCCTTCATCAAGACCATTTCCAATCTTCATTTCTTCTGTAAGAGCTATTACTTTTTTCAACAGCTCTTCTTTTACTGAACGATCCACGATGACTCTGCTAGCTGCGGTACAGCGCTGCCCCGTTGTCGTAAATGCTGATTTAACAATTCCTTCTGCTGCTTTATCCAGATCGGCATCCTTTAATACGATAACCGCGTTTTTTCCTCCTAGCTCTAAAGAAATTCGTTTTAAGGTTTTGCTGCTCATTTCTGCTAACTGCTGACCAACTTCCGTAGAACCTGTAAATGAGATGATTTTCACTTCAGAGTGCGTAGCAAGCTTTTGTCCAACGATTCTGCCCGATCCCGTAAGCAAATTAATTGTTCCTTTTGGAAGCCCCGCAGCGTGCAATACTTCCATAAAAATCTTCGCTGAGAGCGCCACTTCTGAAGCCGGCTTCCAGACAACGGTATTGCCAGCGATTAAAGCGGCAAACACTTTATAAGAAGCGAGAGAAACAGGAAAGTTCCAAGGTGTAATACATGCTACAACTCCAAGCGGTTCGCGAACCATTTTTATATCTCGGTCAGGAAAGCCAGCAGGCACTATTTCGCCAAACAAACGTCTTCCTTCTCCCGCCATATACTGAGCTGTTGCAATGACGACACCAACTTCGCCTATTGATTCTGTCAGCGGTTTTCCCATCTCTTTTGTCATCACTTGAGCTAGCTCTTCTTTTCTGTCTTCAAAAAGCGAAGCTGCTTTTGTTAAAAATGCTGCACGTTCAGGAATAGATGTATTTTTCCAGTAGCTGTAGGCTGTACTAGCCGCGTTTACCGCAGCATCGACTTGACTAGCCGTAGCGGCTGCACACGTTCCGACGAGCTCTTGTGTTGCAGGGTTTATACTTTCAAAATAGGTTTGCTCCTCTTCACTTACCCACTCGCCGTTAATATATAAATTTCCTTGCAGCAGTTCGGTTTTAGTTTGACTCATATTGTTACCCTCCTTTTCATTTAAAAAGCTAGTTAATTGAAACTGCTTCTGTGATGACTTCTTCTAATAAAGACAGCCCTTGATTCAGCACGTCTTTATCAATATTTAGGGGCAGCATTAAGCGAATAGTTTGCCCTTTGACTCCACAGTTCATGATAAGCAGTCTTCTTTCCAGCGCTTTTGATTTAATAACAGGGACATAAGCAGCTGCTGTTTCAACATGAAATTCAATGCCGATCATCATACCAATTCCTCTAACCTCTTTAATAGCCGGTAAATGTCCGATAGAATGCTGAAGACGTTTAACAATATCGGCACCTACTTTTTCACTGCGCTCTACAAGCTTTTCTTCTTCAATGATTGAAATATTAGCTAAAGCAGCTGCGCACGATACTGGATTTCCGCCAAAAGTAGAACCATGTCCAGCTATTGGCCATTTCTCATGCAGTTCTCGGCTTGCTACAATCGCTCCTAGTGGCATACCACCGGAAAGAGCTTTTGCTAAAACTAAAATATCTGGTGTGACTCCAGCATGTTCTGCGGCAAACATTTTTCCAGTGCGTCCAAATCCCGTTTGCACTTCATCAAAGATAAGCAGAATGCCATAATCATTCGCTATGTCTCTCAGTGCGCGTAAAAAGCTAGAAGGAGCAGGGTAATAGCCTCCTTCGCCCATGACTGGCTCAATTACAATCGCCGCTACGCGTGAAGGATCCACTCGCAGTTCAAACAGCTTTTGCAGTTGATTTAAGCAATATGCTTCTGCTTCTTCCTCGTCAACATTAGGAAGCTGACTTGGATACGGATAAGGCGCGTGATATACTTCTCCTAAAATCGGCTCGTAGTAGCTTCGGTACTTGGAGCTTGAAGCTGTAATAGCTGTAGCTCCTAATGTACGGCCATGAAAAGAACCTTCGAAAGCAATAATCGCTGGTCTGCCAGTGGCCGCTTTTGCTAACTTAAGTGCTCCATCAATGGCTTCTGCGCCTGAGTTTGAAAAGAAAACCGTATCTAAGTTTCCAGGCGTAATTTGCGCAAGTTTTTCTGCCAAATTCACTGCTGTTTCGTAATAGCCGTAGTTTAAGCCTAGGTGAAGCAGCTGATCTGCTTGTTTTTTTATCGCTTCTACCATCTTTTCATGCGTATGACCCACTGCATTGACAGCTACTCCTGATACAAAATCAATATATTCCTTGCCATCAGCTGTCCAAAATTTTGCACCGTGCGCTTTTTCAATAACAAGCTCTGTTACTCTTGTCATCACCGGTGATAAATGTTTTTTTCCTTTGATTTGAAGCTCTTCCGTTTTATTTTGCACTTTCATATGACTCATCCTTTCTTATGTGCTGATAAAAAATAGAAAACGCATGATCTAGCAATCTCACTATTTCATCAACTTCTGATTTCGTTATATTTAAAGGAGGACTGATAATGATATGTTCTCCTTTATGTCCATCTATAGATCCGGATCCTGGATAAAAGACGCCTCCAAGCTCCATACAAATTTCATTGAGCTTTTCGCTGGCTGCTTCACGTGGCTCGAAAAATATCTGTTGATTGGCGTCTTTCATTAGTTCTAATCCAATTAAAAGTCCGCGGCCGCGAATATCTGAAATATAAGGATGCTTGCGCTCGAGCGTTACTAAACATTCCATTAAATACGCGCCTTGAGTTTCAACGTTTTGAAGGATATTCATTTCTTCATACATATCCAAAGCAGCAAGGCCTGCCGCTATTGAAACAGGATGTCCACTGTACGTATAGCCATGAAGAAACTTCCCGCTGCTATTTTCTAACAGCCCTTGAATCAGACGGTCATGGACAATCATTCCTCCTAAAGGAGCGTATCCTGCTGAAACTCCTTTACCAAAAGTTAGAATATCCGGCTCGATTCCGAATTGTTCCACTGCAAAATCAGTTCCTGTTCTCCCAAAGCCTGTCATAACTTCATCAATAATTAAAAGAATGTCATAGCGGCTGCAGAGCTCACGTACTTTTTTGAAATAGTCAAGCGGAGGTACGACAGCTCCTTGCTGACTTCCTACAATGGGCTCTGCGATAAAAGCTGAAATATTTTCTGGACCGAGCTCTAAAATGGTTCGTTCAATATCGGTGACGCAGCTCCAGTTTTGATTTGCCACGCAGTCTTC
Organism: Priestia sp. VA7; assembly: GCF_055710015.1. Lineage (NCBI taxonomy): Bacteria > Bacillati > Bacillota > Bacilli > Caryophanales > Bacillaceae > Priestia > Priestia sp. VA7. Next base: position 670,039 of record NZ_JBVQPN010000004.1, on the reverse strand, counting down.
TTGATTGCGATTATACGGACAGCGATGACAATACGGCGAATAAACGTGCGCAAAATGTAAAAGATTAGGTGTATACGGATATCGTCTTTTTACGTCTCCTCCAGCTGATAGTGCGCCTATCGTATTTCCGTGATAAGACTGCCATCTTCCGATTACGATGTGTTTTTGCGTCTTTCCGGCATCTCTGTGATATTGCCTTGCTAATTTTAATGCACTTTCATTTGCTTCTGATCCTCCTGATGTAAAATAGACTTTGTTTAAATGAAGCGGCGCCATTTTACCAATGACCCCTGCAAGTTTATGCAAAACATCCGTTTCAAAACGCAATGTATGAACAAACGCCGCTTTTTTTGCCTGCTCAGCCATCGCCTCGGCTATTTGCGCAATGCCGTGCCCTAAGTTTGCCGCCACGGCGCCGGAGCAGCCGTCTAAATACTTTTTTCCTTGTTCATCTATTAAGTAGCTTCCTTCACCATGCGTAATCATTGGATACTTTTTTGTTAAATCTCTATGAAAAACATAATCTCTTTTTATTTCGTCCATCTTTCCACCACCATCGCCATTCCTAATCCTCCTGCAACGCAAATAGTAGCCAGGCCGTATCGTCTTTTTTGCTTGTGAAGCTCATGACACAGAGTTGTTATAATTCTTGCCCCGGAGCACCCTAAAGGATGTCCAAGCGCAATCGCTCCTCCGTTTACATTCACTTTTTCTGATGTGATGTCCCATTCTCTTAAGCAAGCAATACTTTGAGCGGCAAATGCTTCGTTTAATTCAATCAAGTCCATATCACCTAAGCTTAAACCGGCTTTATTTAAAGCAATTTGCGAAGCAGAAACGGGGCCAATTCCCATTTCCTTTGGAGAGACGCCCGCTGCGGCAAACGACACAACCTTTGCCATAGGCGTTAATCCAAGCTGCTCAGCTTTTTCTTCCGACATCAACAGCATCATTGAAGCGCCATCGTTTCTGCCGGATGAATTGCCAGCTGTCACCGTTCCATTCTTTTGAAAAACAGGCTTAAGCGCACCAAGCTTTTCTTTGCTAGTAAGACGAGGAAATTCATCTGTTGCAAAATGCCTCATACCTTTTTTTCCTTCTTTTACAGGTACCGGGATAATTTCTTCTTCAAACAAATCAAGTTCTATAGCCCGCCTAGCTTTTTCCTGACTATAAAAAGCAAACTCATCTTGTTCCGTGCGGCTAATACTATATTTTTCAGCGAGCCACTCGGCCGTCTGTCCCATCGTAAACGTTCCGTATAACGTTTCAGGCTGTGATTTTGGCTGACTTTCTGTATTAGAGTCATAGAGTGTTAAATCACCAACGTGAAAACCAAAACGAGTGCCTACCGTATAGTGCGGTGCTTGAGACATGCTTTCCACTCCTCCGGCTAATACCACTTCGGCTTGACCTGATAAAATGGACATAGCTCCATTCATTACAGCCTGCATGCCTGAACCGCACTGGCGGTGCACGGTATAAGCTGGAATACGTTCAGAGAATTGAGCTTTCAGCCCGGCTACTCTCGCTATATTAGGAGCATGAGCGCTTTGTTTCGTTTGTCCGACAATGATTTCATCAACAATCTCTGAAGTATATCCCGCTGAAGACAAATTGTTTTTCATTACAAGAGAGACTAGTTCTTCTGGAAGCGTATCTGCAAGCGAACCGCCAAACTTTCCAATAGGCGTTCGAAATGCATTTACAATCACTGCCATTATGCTGTCACCTCATTGTTTTTATTAAATAATTTAGAGACGCGAAAAGAAGCCTGCGTTTTTTGTTGCACTGTCTCTAAAGAAACACCCGGCGCTGTTTCAAGAAGTTCAAGACCAAGGTCTGTTACCGAAAAGACAGCTAATTCCGTAATAATCATATCGACTCGTCGCTCTGAAGTAAGCGGATAAGTTAACTCCCCAACTAGCTTTGACTCTCCTTGGCTGTTCGTATGAAGAGTCGTAACAATAACTTTTTTTGAGCCTTCTAATAAATCCATTGCTCCTCCTACGCCAAGAACACTTTTCCCAGGAACAGCCCAGTTTGCAATTCGGCCTGCTTCATCTACTTGAAGCACTCCAAGAATCGATACATTCACATGGCCTCCCCGTATCATGGCAAAGGAATCAGCGCTGTTAAAAAATGAGGCACCTTCCAAAACCGTGACGGGCAGCTTTCCAGCATTCACAAGTTCTGGATCTATATAATCTTCTTCAGGAGTAGGGCCAACGCCAAGAATCCCGTTTTCTGAATGTAAAAACACGTGAACATCGGGTGAAATATAATTAGCAACTAAAGTAGGAATGCCGATTCCTAAGTTCACTACATCTCCGTGACAAAGCTCTTTTGCAGCACGCGCAGCAATATATTGTTTGACGTTCATCTTATTGTTCTCCTTTCACTACGATATAAGTAACGTATAAATGAGGAGTTACAATTTCTTCAGGAGAAATCTGCCCAACTTCCACCACTTCTTCTACTTCAGCAATCACGATATCAGCTGCCGTTGCCATCATTGGATTAAAGTTTCTCGCTGATTTGCTGTAAATAAGATTTCCGAGTCGATCTGCTTTTTTAGCTTTTATTAGAGCTACATCTGCATGCAGCGATTCTTGCAAAACATATTTCTTTCCTTTTAATACTCGTTCTTCTTTTCCTTCCGCAAGCTGAGTCCCTACGCTCACAGGCGTATAAAATCCTCCGATGCCTGCTCCTCCTGCCCTAATAGCCTCGGACATTGTTCCTTGCGGGATGAGCTCCACTTGGAGTTCTTGTTGTTGATAAGCGTGTACAACTTCAGGGTTGGAAGTAAAATAAGAACCTATGGCTTTTTTTACTTGTTTTTTTTGAACCAATACACCTAATCCTTTTCCAGGTTCACCGAGGTTATTACTAATAATCTCTAAATCTTTAAGGTTTGATTTGGCAATCGCTTCAATCAGACTAAGCGGGCTTCCAACGAGACCAAATCCACCTACCATAATGCGGGCGCCATCTGTTATTTTTTCTATTGCTTCTTCGCGCGTGATGATTTTGTTCATTTTGTTTCCTCCTTTTCTTTTTATATTTCACAGCGCTTTACGCGAAAAAAACCAAGCAGGACACAATGACTCCCCAAAGAAACAGGGATGTCCCCACTCTTTGTAAAGTGTGTGTGTCTGCTTGGCTTTAATAAGACCATGAAAAGAGGTTGTCTTCTCACTTTATTCTAACCAAACGCTATGTAATTTTTTGATTCACATTATCCCAGTAACGTTGGATTGCAGCCTGAAGCGCTACGATAATCGCCTGTTGAGATGGAGCAAAATAATAATTTTGAATACGTTCAATAAGAGGTTCAATTCCATCTGCAAGGCAGTAACCAATAAGCAGCTTCCGGAAAAAATTTTGCGTCAGCTCCGTAATAAACGTAAACTCAGCATTTACAATTTTATGCTCTGTCAGATCCACTTCTAGTACAATTCCCGCATGCTTATACATTTCATACATGGAAGTTCCCTGTGGAGCTTTTGCATATCCTGTCACAATGACTGTATTCAGTATTTGCATGCCCCTTAATCTCCTTTTAAAAACTATTTAATTACTCCGCACTTTTACACTAATAATTCTGAAAGGTCAAATGAGATTAACTCATATGCTTTTAGTTATGTAAGTGCTTTCATTTTTAAAAAGATATGTTCTTACACAACTAATATTTCGCCTTTTCTAGACAAAATCCTTCTTTTCTTTTAAAAAAACTTTCTATTTTTTTATTTATTCCACTTTATTGAAATTTATTCGAGTCTCCATCAAACTTTTCATCCGCTATACGGATGGACTCTGTTGGACAGCCTTCAAACGCATCTATTAAATCGTCTTCCAGCTCTTGGGGCACTTCAGCCGTGCCTTGATTATCATCAAGTATAACGAACGCAATTCCTTCATCATCATAATCATAAATATCAGGTGCCGCAGCTCCACATGCACCACACGCAATACACGTTTCTTTATCGACTATCGTATATTTCCCCATGATCATTCTCCTAACTAAGTTTAAAAGTTATTACTCATTACCAGCCGCGTTCTTGCATACGATTTTCTGGTAATAATGATGAAATTTCAATTCCTTTCATTGCACTTCCTAATCCTTTTGATAAGCTTGCAATCAGTTCATAGTCTTGATAATGAGTAGTTGCTTCCACGATTGCTCGCGCAAATTTTTCAGGGTTGTCTGATTTGAAGATTCCTGATCCAACGAACACACCGTCTGCTCCAAGCTGCATCATTAACGCTGCATCCGCGGGTGTTGCTACGCCGCCTGCTGCAAAGTTTACAACCGGTAAGCGGCCTTCACGTTTAATTTGCAGTAATAGCTCATAAGGCGCACCTAATAGTTTTGCTTCTGTCATTAACTCGTCTTCATCCATGCCTACCACTTTACGTACTTGAGCGTTTACTTGGCGCATATGACGCACTGCTTCGACAATGTTTCCTGTTCCTGGTTCGCCTTTTGTACGAAGCATCGAAGCACCTTCACCAATTCGTCTTGCTGCTTCCCCTAAATCACGGCATCCGCATACAAATGGAACCGTAAATGTACTTTTGTTAAGGTGATATTCCTCATCAGCTGGAGTGAGTACTTCACTTTCGTCAATATAGTCTACACCCATTGCTTCTAGCACGCGTGCTTCAACAATATGGCCAATACGAGCTTTCGCCATAACTGGAATGGATACAGCGTTCATCACTTCTTCAACAATTGTTGGGTCTGCCATACGAGACACACCGCCTGCTGCACGAATATCAGCTGGAACACGCTCTAACGCCATAACAGCAACAGCGCCTGCTGCCTCTGCAATTTTTGCCTGTTCTGCATTGATCACGTCCATGATAACGCCGCCTTTTTGCATTTCTGCCATTCCCCGCTTCACGCGGTCCGTTCCATTTCTCACCATATTCAATTCCTCCTTTATATGTTCAAACACTTATTATGCAACTTCCATGCCAGTGTTAAAATATAGAAGAAATTAGTAAAAAACATTGATTTTTATGCCAAATTATTAAGCAGTTTTTAAAAATTTGGCAGGTGAAAGCCAATTTTTTAAACCAAAACAGCTCCCATCCCTATTAGAGACGGAAGCTGTTTTGTTAAGGAACTAATACTAATTTTCCGGTCGTTTTTCTTCCTTGAAGCAGACGATGTACATCTGCCGCTTCATCAAGTGAAAATGTGCCGCCCAGCATTAATTTTAACTGACCGGCATTTACGTAGTTTAATAGCTCATGCAGGCTTTGCTGATAAAGTGTTGGTTTTGCCATCATTTGAGGTAAGAAAAAGCCTAGAACCGATTGATTTTTTTCCATCAGGCGGGCAGGGTTAAATTTTACAGGTTTTCCGCTAGCCATTCCGTAAAAAACGAGGCGCCCAAATGGTGCAAGACATTGAAGAGATTCATAGAATATATGCCCTCCTACCATTTCTAAAATAATATCGGCCCCTTTTCCTTCCGTTACTTCTAAAATTTGTTTTTCCCAGCCTGTTTCTGTATAGTTAATCGCTTCGTCAGCTCCGAGGTTTTTTGCAAGCTCAAGCTTTTCTTTGGAGCTCGCTGTAGCAATAACTTTTCCAGCTCCAAAAATTTTGGCAAGCTGAACAGCTAAGGTTCCAACGCCGCCTGCTGCCGCATGAACGATGACGGTTTCTCCTTTTTCAAGGCGACCCATTGTTTTTAAAATATGATAAGCCGTGAGTCCTTGAAGAGGCAAAGCAACCGCTTGTGTTAAATCCACATTCTCCGGCAAAGGAATAAGACCTCTTGAGTCAGCCAGCGTGTACTCAGCGTATCCTGTTGCTCGATTAGATCCCAGCAGCGTCACGACTTTTGTACCTACTTTTATCCCTTTTACATCCTCGCCTACTTCAACCACTTCGCCCGCAACTTCAGAGCCTGGGATAAAAGGCAGCGGTGTTTCGACTACGTATGCTCCTTCACGCCGTGCAGCGTCGGCGTAATTAACGCCGATTGCCGCAACTTTAATGAGCACATCTTTCTTTTTTGGTACAGGGCGTGCAATATCGATAACTTGAAGAACATCAGGTCCTCCGTACTGCGTAAATTGAATGGCTTTCATCTTATATCCCCCTCTTATTTCCCTTGAAATAGTGGCTTTCTTTTTTCTTTAAATGCAGATATTCCTTCTTGATGATCTCTTGTTTCTACCATAAGAACTTGCGTTAGCCTTTCTTGTTCAAGGACTTGTTCTAATGTTAAATGAAAGGAATCGTTGACAATTTTTTTCATTTTTCCATACGCTTTGGTTGGTCCTTGTGATAAGCGACTTGCAAAGGATGTGACCTCATCTTTCAGCTGATTTAACGGTACTACACGGTTTAAAAAACCAGCTTTGTAAGCCGTATCGGCATCCATAGGCTCTCCTAAAAATAATAGTTCCTTCGCTCTATGGGGACCAACGACCTTTGTAAGAAAGTAAAGGCCTCCTCCGTCTGAAATCAATCCAACTTGAGAAAAGCTTAATACGAACCGACTTTCTTCTGACGCAATGATAAAGTCAGAAGCGAGAGCTAAATTAAAAGCCGCTCCTGCTGCAAATCCATGAACTGCTGAAATAATTGGCTTCTCTAGATTTTGCATCGCTAAAATACATTCATTTAAACGGCCGATATGTTCATAAACATCAGATCCGGACGCTTGGCCCATCGTTTTTACATCGCCTCCGGCAGAAAACGAGCGCCCTGCTCCATTTAATATAACCACTTTAATAGACTCATCGCTTTGCGCCTGTTTTATTTCAGCTGTTAACTTTTCAATCATTTCCTCACTGAATGCATTTAAACGATCCGGCCGATTTAACGTTAAAGATAAAATACTCCCGTGCTTTTCTACTACTAAATCACTCATAATCCAGATTCCCTCCTCTTTACTTTGCATTAAACGATAAGCCACCCACCGTCTACTAATAAATCACTTCCTGTCATATAAGATGCCTCTTTAGACGCTGCAAAAGCAATAACGTTTGCAATTTCATCTGGTTTACCTACACGTTTTAAAGCCGTATTTTTTTCGATTGCCTTAGTGAAGCGCTCATTTTCAAGTCCAGGCTGCGTTAAAGGTGTTTCTACGAATCCAGGAGACACAGAGTTTACTCTGACTCCACGGGGAGCTAACTCAAACGCCATTGCTTTTGTAAAGTTAATTAAAGCAGCTTTAGCAGCGCTGTAGTGAGGGATTTGTGCCCCGGCTTTATGTCCTGAAAGAGAAGCGATGTTAACAATAGATCGATTTCCTCCTATTTCTTCAGTTAAAAAAGGAATCAAATGTTTTGTGACAAGAAATACGCTTGTTAAATTGACGTCCTGCACGTGTTTCCACTGTTCAAGCGTTGTTTCTTTGATTGTTGAATTAACTGATCCGCCTGCGTTATTAATTAATAAATGAATTTGTCCGTACTTTTCTTTTATAAACTCAGCCAGCTCTTTGACGTCTTCTTCTTTCGTTACATCAGCTGGGAAAATATCCGTGCATTTTCGTTCACACCGTGTGTCAATAGCCGATGCAGCCTGTACTAGCTTTTCTTTCGTTCGCCCGACAAGAATGACGTGAGCTCCTTCTTTCGCCATTCTCTGAGCGGTCGCTTCTCCAATGCCGCTTCCAGCTCCTGTAATAACAGCTATTTGCCCTTCAAAACGCATAACATCCCTCCTTATACAACATATCGCCCGCTGTCGATAAATTCACGGGCAATGCCTCGATTGCGCGTGAACTCTCCTTCACTTTGCAAATCATTCATCCATTTTCCAAGAATTGTGCGGTACTGTCGGTGTTTTTCACCCGTTAACATCCCGTTTATTAATTGTCGAGCCTGCTTTTCAATTTCAAAGAGCGTTTCACTAACAACCGTTGCTGACAGCTTGCTTTTTAACTTTTCTTTTTCTTCTCCATTTTTGTTCACAGCTTTTTCCGCGCGCAGCACAGATGACTCCATAGCGAATAGTCCAATAGCAATTTCTGCGAGCTTCATCAGCATTTCTTGTTCTTGTGCTAGATTGGCGTTAAACGTTTGGAATGCTGTTCCTAACAAAGCAAGAAATAAATGTCTTGTGGTAATAACCGCCTGCTTTTCTCTTGCTAGAAGTTCATTTGAAGATATTTCCCACTGACCGCTCATCAATTCACTAACAGCATGTTCTACTTGTTTGCTCAGCTCTATTTCTCCTTTGTCTGCTTTTTTTAGAAGCTGAGTTGGAAGCAAAAGGCGATTGATTTCATTTGTGCCTTCAAAAATACGATTGATGCGTGAGTCACGATATACTTGTTCTATTTTATATTCTTGAATAAACCCCGCACCGCCATGAAGCTGCAGCGATTCATCGGCAATTAAATCAAGAGTTTCCGATCCGTACACTTTACAAACTGAACATTCCATTGCAAATTCAGCCAGCTGTTTAGCTACTAACTTATGATTTTCACTTTCATATAAGCCACCAAGCGCCTCTTCTAGTAAACCGGATGTACGGTACTGAATAGATTCAGATGCAAAAATACGAGCCGCCATTTTTGCTATTTTTTCTTTTGAAGCATTAAATTCCGCAATAGCTGTTTTAAACTGCTTGCGTTCTTTTGTATAAGCTAAAGCAAGTTCAAACGCATATTTCGCTGCGCCCATACATGCAGAACCTAAGTTAAAACGTCCGAGGTTTAAGACGTTCAACGCAATCAAGTGACCCTTTCCTACTTGTCCAAGTACGTTTTCTACGGGTACTAAACAATTTTCATAAATAACTGGACGAGTAGACGACCCTTTGATTCCCATTTTCTTTTCTTCTGGCCCGAGAGACAGTCCTTCAAAACCTTTTTCTACAATAAAAGCGGTAAAATGTTCACCGTCTACTTTTGCATACGTGATGAACGTATCTGAAAAGGCAGCATTGGTAATGTACTGCTTCGTTCCATTTAATACATAATGCGTTTTTTCAGGATTTAATACGGCTTTTGTTTGGGCTGCAAGAGCATCAGAACCTGCTTCTGGCTCTGTCAAACAGTAGGCCCCAATATATTCGCCGCTTGCCAATTTAGGCAAGTATTTTTCTTTTTGCTCCTTGGTGCCAAAATACGTAATAGGAAGTGTCGCAATGCATGTATGATTAGAATGAGCGACTCCATATCCGCTTGTCCGGCCAATGATTTCACCGACGAGTCCTTTGCTTACTTTATCAAGACCTAGTCCTCCATATGCTTCTGGAATACTGTGAGCAAGAAGTCCAAGCTCGCCTGCTTTATGCATCAATTCTACTACTTTATTAAAATCCTGCTGCTCAATGTCATTATGGTAAGGGTCTACTTCTTTTTCAATAAACTGCTTTGCTGTCTGAGCAATCATACGGTGCTCATCCGTTAAGTCTTCGGGTGTATAAACGTGATGCGTAGATGTTTTTTTTAGTAAAAATGAGCCGCCTTTTGCTTTTGTTTTCATTTCAGACATATCGTTTCCTCCCCGTTTACTAGCTTTTTTTTCACTACCTTAGGAGCTACGGAATAGACGTTTTTCCGGCTTACAAAGCCAATTTCGTTTAGAAAGCCATACTGAGTGAGCATTTCTCCTATAGCTGAGCGCTTCAATATTTCAACAGGTGAATGCTCATAAGCCTCATACAAAAGCAGTGCGGCTTTTGCAGCATCCGTCAAATGAAATGTTTTTAGTTGCAGCAGACAGCTTATAAAATACCCCGCTCCATACAAATCTTCTAGACAGAAGCGATCGGCTGAACCTGAACAAACCAATAAAACAGTTTCCTCTTGACCTTGCTGACAAACAGCACTGGCAACCGCTTCTCCGTTTAAAAGCGAAGCTGTATATACATGGTTTGCTTTTTCAGCGTTATGAATGGCTACAGTTCCGTTAGTCGTGGACAAAATAACCGTTTTATTTTGAACATGCTCCTTTAACGTGCTGGGATTCGGATCAAAAAAACCTTCAATCGTTTTCCCTCTATATTCGCCTACAAGCGCAATATCATCAGGCTTGTACGTTTTTGCTTTTTCACGCGCTTCTTCTTCGTTTTTTACTGGAATAACTTCTATTGCTCCTTGCTGTAAAGCAGCCGCAATTGTTGACGTAGCCAATAAGACGTCAAATATAACAACCGTTTTTCCTTCTAGCTTTTTGGAAAGAAGCTCTTCTTTTTTGAGTATTACGTGAATTTTCCCTTTCATATATGTCCTCGTTCTGTGTGCAGAGCATGAATAATTAGTGTTTTTACATAATCTCCAAATTGTGAAAACCGTTTATCATTTGTTTGGCCTTTTTTATAACGGTAATAAATTTGCTGACAAATGACAGCAAGCTTGAAGTACGCAAATTTTAGGTAAAAGTCAATGTGTGAAACATCCCGTCCGCTTTTTTTAGCGTATGCTTCTACAAAATCTCGACGGGAATAAAAGCTTTTTTGCACAGTAACAGGTGGATTTCCGAGTCCTCTTTTCAAAAGTTCAGGATCGCTGTCTTCCATCCAGTAGCTCAGCGCCACTCCCAAATCAGCAAGCGGGTCTCCAACGGTTGTCATTTCCCAGTCAAATAATCCTACAATTTTATTTCCATCCGGTGAAAATAACGTATTGTTAAGCTTGTAATCATAGTGAATAATGGTCGAATGCTGTGTAGTGGGGATGTGTGTGGTCAACCATTTTTTTAGGACTTCTACTTCCGGTATGTCACTTGTTTTTGATTTTTCATAACGATGAATCCAGCCGTGTACCTGACGTTCTAAAAATCCTTCGGGCTTGCTGATTTTTTCAAGAAGCGTGCCTTTATAAGGAACATCATGAAGTTGAGCAAGGACATCCACCATTTGTTCTGAAATACAACGGCAAAGTTCGTCAGTTCCTTTCACGTCTTCTGGAAACGCTGTGTCGATGAGAACACCGTGCTTTCTCTCCATTAAAAAAAAGGATTTCCCGACCACCGTCTCATCTTCACAAAACACATACGGTCTAGGAGCGAGAGGGAAAGACTTCGATAAAACAGATAAAATCTTGTATTCTCTTTGCATGTCATGCGCTTTTGGCGCAACTGGCCCAAAGGGAGGGCGTCTCAACACCGCCTCCCACTCTCCGACTGAAAGAGCGTAGGTTAAATTGGACGCACCTGATCCAAATTGCTTGATTAAAAGAGGCTCTTTAGGTAAATCAGGAATCGAAACACGGAGAAACTGATGCAGTTTTTCCATGTTTAATTCCTCTCCTTTTCGTACAGGAATGATTTGTGACATTCTTTTACCACCTGCTTTTTTATAGTTAAACAGCTACTTTATAATTCATCAAAAACTGCTTAATGTCCGCTGGAATAGACACGCTTTTTTGTGCATCAAAATCAAAGTACACGATGACAGCTTCTCCTTTAGCAATCAGCGATCCCGTCTTGCTGTCGGTAATTTCATGACCCATTGTAAAGCTTTTATTGCCGACATTAGATACAAAGGTTTTAATCATTAGCACTTGATTAAAATAACCTTGCGCAACAAAATCACATTTAGTAGACGCTAAAATATACTCCCACTTTTTTGTATGCATGGATGCTCCCATTTCTTCAAAAAAAGCAATACGGGCCTCTTCTAAATAAATGAAATAGCTCGTATTGTTAATGTGACCGAGTGCGTCTGTTTCGCAAAAACGCACTTTGACCTGTGTTTCATACATGATTTTCTCCTCCTTTACTTATGTGAAAAAACAGCGGGACGCTTTTCAATAAATGCTGATACTCCTTCTTTAATATCTTCTGTTTGAAAGACTTCTTCAAACAGCTCTGCCTCAAGTTCAAGACCTTCAGATAATGTACGATTCATTCCTTCGTTTACCGCTGTCTTAATTCGAGAAAGTGACGGAAGAGAGTGACGGTTAAATTTCTTAGCCAGCTCTTTTGCTTTTTCGAGCCCTTTTCCTTTAGGCGTTATATGATTGGCAAAGCCTGCATGAAGCGCTTCTTCTGCAGAAACAGGACTGCCGGCAAACATCCACTCTTTAGCTTTAGAAACGCCGATCACGCGCGGAAGACGCTGAGTTCCGCCGCCTCCAGGAAACAATCCGAGCTTCACTTCCGGAAGACCTATTTGAGCATGTTCTTCAGCAATGCGTATATCAGCGGTTAGTGAAAGTTCGCATCCTCCTCCAAACGTTAAACCGTTTAACACGACAATTGTTGGTTTTTCAATGTTTTCAAGTTTTTGCAAAACACGATGGGTTTTCATAAACTCTTCTTTAATGCCGCTTTGCCCTATTAACTGAGGAAACTCTTTAATATCAGCTCCGGCCATAAACGCCCGGTCGCCCGCTCCTGTTAAAATGATTGTAATGACATCAGGATCTTTATTAAGCTCTTCATACGTTTCTTCAAGCTGCTGCACAACAGTCTGGCTCATTACATTTAAAGGCGGGTTATCAATGGTTACAATTGCCGTTTTCTCCTCTTTTTCAACACGTACAAATTTTTTCATCATTACTTCACTCCTTGTGTGTGGTATGTGTAAAAACCTTTTCCTGTTTTACGTCCAAGCTCGCCTTTTTGAACTTTTTCTTCAATACACGCAGCTGGCTTGTCCTCTGGATCCCCCGTTTCGCTATAGCGCTGCTGCATCACAAAATATCCGACGTCAATTCCCGAGAGATCCATCAATTCAAAAGGACCGATCGGGTGATTGAGCGCTTTTTTACAAATCGTATCAATGTCTTCAAAATCTGCGTATCCATTTTCATAAAGGAAAACGGCTTCTTTTTGCAACGCTCCTAAAATTCGATTAGCAATAAAACCTGAGATTTCTTTTTTCAGAAGGACTGCTGTGCGATTAATTTGCTTGCAAACGTTCATTGTCGTCTGAGCTGTTTTTTTACTTGTCTTTTCACTCATCACAACTTCTACGCAGTCCATTACAAGGGGAGGGAAAAAGAAATGCATGTTAACGATTTGCTCTGGACGGTTTGTTGCACTTGCAATAAGCGAGTTAACAATTGTTGAACTATTCGATGCTAAAATGGCATGACTTGGTGCGTACTCATCTATTTCTTTAAAGACACTTTGTTTTACATCTAACTTTTCTACCACAGCTTCAATTACAAAATCAGCACTTGAAACCGCTTCCTTTAATGTGTTTGTAAAAGACAATCTTCGAAATGCGGCTTCTTTAACCTCAAAAGAGATTTTTCCTTTCTGAACCCACTTGCCTATAATTGCTTCCAGCTTGTCTTTTGCATTAATGAGTGATTGTTCATTCATATCTTGAATAATTGTTTCATATCCTCCGAGTGCACAAAGCATACCGATTTGATGTCCCATTTGTCCTGCTCCAATAACAGCAATACGCTGTATATCTTTACTATTCATGTTATAGCCTCCTTTTAATATAAAAGGAGAGAAAGAGCTTATACTTTCCCGCCTTTTACGAGCACTGTCTAGCCTAGCAGCTACTATGACTCAATACCTTTCATCAGCATCTTATAAAAAATAGCCGCAACTTCTCGGTCTGATTTTTCTCCATCCGGCTGAAACCAAAAATAGCTCCAATTTGTCATTCCTAATATGCCTAGCGTCACGATATCTGAAGGCAAATCTGAACGGAACTGCCCTGCTTCTATTCCCTTTTCAATGATCTCTTGTACATTTTCTTTAAAACGATCGCGCTTTGGAATGATTTGTTCTAAGTGTTCTTCACTCAAATGACGCATCTCTCGAAAAAACACTTTAGCTCGAAGACCTTCTTTCTCAATATCATGAACAAGTTTAAAAATAATACTGTGCAGCTTTTCTGGATAAGATGTTGTCTTATCTGCAAGAATGGCCTCTTGGTTTTCTATTAATCTTTCAATATATTGAAGGTGAATATCCATTAAAAGCTCTTGTTTGCTTTTAAAATAATAATAAAACGTTCCTTTTGTGACGTTTAATTCATTTACAATATCTTGAATCGACGTTTCTTTGAAACCTTTTTGAGCAAAAAGCTGAATGCTTCGTTCCATCATCAAATCTTTCATCGTCAAACCCTCTCTGTCTTTTCTCATTTTCACAAATTATACCATGGCTTAGAGGGAGCTTTTGAAAAAGTTTGTTTATGTTCAGCTTATTTACATCGTTTCTTTCACCACTTCTTCTCGTAGTGCCCGTCGTAAAATTTTCCCTATATTAGTCTTAGGAAGCTCAGCGCGAAACTCAAAGATTCGCGGAATTTTATAAGCTGCAAGGTGCTGTCGACAATAAGAAGTAAGCTCTTCTTCGGAAAGAGATTTCCCTTCTTTCACTACCAAAATCGCTTTAATGGTTTCTCCTCTGTAAGGATGCGGCACACCAATTACAACGGCTTCTTTAATGTGGCTGTGTTCGTATAAAACTTCTTCAATATCTCGAGGGTACACATTAAAACCACTCGCAATAATCATATCTTTTTTGCGATCAACAATGGATAAATACCCGTCTTCATCTATCTGTCCAATATCTCCCGTGTACAGCCAGCCGTTTCTAAGCGCGTGAGCCGTCTCTTCAGGTTGATTCCAATAGCCCTTCATAACTTGAGGCCCTTTAATTACTATTTCTCCAAGCTCTCCTCTTGGCAGTTCTTTTGTTCCGGTAGCCACGTCTACAATTTTATAAGCAGTTTGTGGAACGCCAAGTCCGACAGTACCCGGCTTTCTCTCACAAAACGGCAGGTTGCAATGCGTCACGGGGGACGCTTCTGATAAGCCGTACCCTTCTAACACTTTAGCACCCGTTTTTCGTTCGAACTCTTTCATCAGCTCAACAGGCATCGGTGCACTGCCGCTGTTGCAGATGCGAATACTTTCAATGTTGTATTCTTCTGCCTGAGGATGATTGGTAATCGCGACATACATAGTTGGCACACCAGGAAAAATACTAGGCTGCTCTTTTTTTATTGTATTTAATACTTCTTTCAAATCAAAACGCGGCAATAGCAATATTTCATTTCCGCAAAGAATCGATAAATGCATACAGGAAGTCATACCAAATACATGAAATAATGGAATAACGGTTAAGCATTTTTCTTTTCCTAATTCAATATCATGCTTAAATATTTCGTATGATTGAACTGCGTTTGTGTAAATGTTTGTATGTGTAAGCATCGCACCTTTAGATGGTCCGGTCGTTCCTCCCGTATACTGAAGAACAGCAATATCGTGTGCTGGATGGATGGCCGGCTGATTAAATTCATGTTTTATGGTTAAAAAATCTAGGAAGGAAAGGTCTGGTGATGCAGGAACAAAAGGTTTTTGCAAGCTTACAGTTATCGCTTCTGCTATATCAACGCGGTTTCTTATCTCTTGAAGTCTCGTATAAAAATCATCGAGCAGAATTATTTTTTTTGCCCCGGAATCGTTTAAAATATGCTCTAGCTCTTGTTCGACAAGCATAGGATTGACCTGAGTAACAATGCCGCCCGCTGCTGCAATGCCGAAATAGCTTATTATATATTGCGGACAGTTTGGCAGCATAATTGCTACACGATCTCCTTTTTTAATCCCTTTTTTCTGTAGTGCTCCTGCAAATACGCGAACTGAATGATACAGCTCCTGGTACGTTAGCGTATGCTGATACATGCGTGTTGCCGTATGAGCAGGATAACGTTCGGCTGTTTCTTTCAGCATATCAAATAGTGAAATGTCTTCGATGTGAATGTCGTGAGTATAGGCTTCTGGATAAGGGGTAAACCATTTTTTAACGTCTTCCATCAAGTTACTCCTTTCTTATTCACATAGCATGAACTCCACCGTCTACTGTCAGAATATCTCCCGTAATATAATTGGACGCCGCAGAAGCAAGAAAAACAGATGCTCCTTTTAAATCAGCTTCGGAGCCAAAGCGTTTTAAAGGGGTTTGACTTAGAAAATAATCTTTGCCTTGTTCCATAATCGCACCTGACATTTTAGTAGGGAAAAATCCCGGCGCAATCGCATTAACTTGAATATTATGCTGTCCCCATTTGACAGCTAAATCTTTCGTAAACGTAATGACCGCTCCTTTACTCGTGTTGTACCCGATTGTATCCATGTATTGAGGATCTGTTCCTCCAAGACCGGCAATTGAAGCAATGTTAATAATCTTGCCAGCTTTTTGTTTAATCATTTGTTTTCCAGCTTCTTGGGACATTAAAAACGTTCCTGTAACATTAATATTCATCACTTTTTGCCATGCTTCAAGAGGCATTTCTTCAACCGGAGCACCCCACGTAGCTCCGCTGTTATTAATTAAAATATCAATACGTCCAAATGTTTCAATCGTTTGATGCACGACATTTTTAATATCTTCAGGCTGACTGATGTCGCATGCTAAAGCGAGGGTTTTTACGCCCATGGTGGCCAATCGATCGGCCACTTGCTGACATGCTTCTTTCTTTCTCGAACATAGAACAATATTTGCCCCTGCTTCTGCAAGCCCTTCTGCCATTTGTTCTCCTAATCCTCTGCCTCCGCCGGTAATAATAGCTGTTTTCCCAGTTAAATCAAACAAATCCTTTATGTGCATAGGTTGCCTCCTTTTCTTGATAGGATTTTAACTCAAGTCTTGCAAGCTGTGCTTTGTGCACTTCGTCTGGACCATCAGCGAGGCGAAGAGTTCGAGCATTTGCCCAAAGTGCCGCAAGCGGCGTGTCTTCTGAAACACCTGCTGCTCCAAATGCTTGAATAGCGCGATCAATGACTTTTAAAGCCATAGCAGGAGCCATTACTTTAATCATAGCAATTTCTTTCCGCGCTTTTTTATTTCCAACTGTGTCCATCATATAAGCAGCTTTTAATGTTAATAAGCGAGCTTGCTCAATTTCAATACGCGATTCTGCCACCCATTCTTGAATAACCCCTTGCTGAGAAAGCAACTTATTAAACGTAGAACGATTTTGAATACGCTTACATAATTCTTCAAGCGCTCTTTCCGCTGCTCCTATTAAACGCATGCAGTGATGAATACGTCCAGGCCCCAATCTGCCTTGAGCAATAGCAAACCCTTTTCCTTCGCCTAAAAGCATATTAGACGCTGGCACACGCACATTGTCATAATGAATTTCAGCATGTCCATGAGGAGCGTGATCGTATCCAAAGACTGGCAGCATTCGTTCAATTTTAACTCCTGGCGTATTTAAAGGAACTAGAATCATAGACTGCTGTTCATATTTAGATGCGGTAAAATCGCTTTTTCCCATGACAATAGCAATTTTACAGCGAGGATCTCCCGCACCTGAAGACCACCATTTTCTTCCGTTGATCACATATTCATCGCCTTCTCTTACAATACTGCACTGAATGTTTGTGGCATCAGAAGAACCTACATCCGGTTCTGTCATAGAAAAGCAGGAGCTAATGTCTCCATTTAACAGCGGCTTTAGCCATTTTTCTTTTTGTTCGGACGTTCCGTATCGAACCAGTACTTCCATATTGCCGGTGTCAGGAGCTCCGCAGTTAAAAGCTTCTGGTCCAATAATAGAACGGCCCATAATTTCGCAAAGAGGGGCATATTCGACATTTGTTAGACCCGCTCCATATTCGCTTTCTGGCAAAAATAAGTTCCATAATCCAGCTTGCTTTGCTTTTTCTTTTAACTCTTCCATGATCGGAGGAACAGCTGACCATCTAGATGGCTGTTCATTCAGCTGTTGTTCGTATAGCCGTTCATTTTGGTAAATATGCTCTTCCATAAAAGAGGTCAATTCTTCTTGCAGCTTCACTACTTTGTCAGAGTAAGAAAAATACACGGTAGCCCCTCGCTTTCATTTACTTACTAACCGGTTGGTATGTTACATATTCATCATAAATGAAGGGAAATAATTCAGCAAGATATTTTTAAAAAAATTCTAAATATTATATTATTTAAAAATAAAAAAAGAGAGGTTTTAACCTCTCTTTTTACGCGGATGTCATTTCCTCAAATACGGCTGATACCTTTTCAAATTCATCGTCATCTTCAATTGAAGACCATTCACCATCATCTTCAATTTTCAAAAAGAAAACATCAATTTCTTCTTCTGTTTCTATTAAAACTTCTTCAACAAACGCAACAGCAATATAATCGTGCCCTTCAATCGTCATTTTTCCAAGCACTTCAATATCTTGCTCTTGATCATTTTCGTCTAAAATTGTAAAAATCTCTCCCGTTTCAATGCGTTCCATATTATTCCCTCCTATTTTAACCTCATTATTCGTTCACTAACATGTATTCCCCTTTAGAAAAGGTTTCATGCTTATAAAAGTAGAATCTACTTTTTAAAAGGCAAAAGAATGTCTACGGTAGTTCCTTTTCCAAGTTCACTTACAAAGTTAATTTCTCCTCTATGTTCTCGAATGATCTTATAACACACCATCAGTCCAAGCCCCGTTCCTTTCTCTTTGGTACTATAAAAAGGTTTTCCTAAATGCTGCATTCTTTCCTGTGTGATGCCTGGCCCCTCGTCGCTAAACCGGACAACAAGGTTCTCCTGATTAAACCTTTTTAGTTGAATCCTTACGGTTCCTCCACTTGGCATAGATTCGACTGCATTTTTAAATATATTGCTAAACACCTGTTTCAACTGATTTTCTTCGCATAATACGAGAGGGAGATGAAAATCAATTTCTTTTTTTACGTGAATTTTCTCTGTAATCCCCTGCACCTCAGCTAGCTTTAACGTATTCTCTAAAATATCTTGGACATGTTTGTCTTTGTAGGTTTTCGCCTGCGGCTTTGCAAGACTCAAGAACTCATCGGTAATCAATTCAATTCTATCTAACTCATGATTTATCATTTCTACATAGTAAGGCTGACCGCTCGTTTCTTTTAATAACTGCATAAATCCTTTTACCGCCGTCAGAGGGTTTCGAATTTCGTGAGCAATACCAGCCGCTAACTGTCCGACTAAGGAAAGCTGAGCGGATTCACGCAGCAATTTTTCAGTTTTTTTACGCTCTGTGATATCACGAAACAAAACTTGAATGGCCTGCTTTTCCATATAGGGAATAGGAAAGGCAATGGTTTCGGCATCAATCGTATGACCGTCTTTATGAATAAACTTTTCTTCCTGCAAATCTACAGATTTATTTTCTGTTTTCATTCGATAAATTCGCTGTTTTACAACATCATAGTAATCAGGGTGAACAAACTGATAAACACAAGCTCCTAATACGTCCTGAGGATTCTTGTATCCTAGCGCTTTGGCTCCTGCAGGGTTAATGTAATCAATTTTCCCTTCACTATGCACGATAATCGCTTCTGGGGATAACTCAATCAAACTTCGGTAGCGTTCTTCGCTTTCTTTTAAAGCCGTTTCAGCCTGCTTGCGTGATGTTATATCTCGATAGACAAAAGCAATGCATAGCGGCCAATCATTCATGTTTTCAACGCGGAATAGTGTGACGCTTACATTAATTAAATGACCGTCTTTATGCTGTCTGACCGTCTCGAATTCCGTTTTCGATTCACCTGATTGAATAGTCTTATGAAGTTCGCACACTGGCTCCTTTAAAAACGAAGGTATAATCGGAAGAGGCTTTTGATGAATTTCTTCAAACGTCCAGCCAAATGTATTCTCAAACGCAGGGTTCACTTGAAGCGTTTTACCCTCTAAGTCAACGACAGCAACAGCATCTGCGTTATGATAAATAAAAGGCTGAATCTGTTCTTTTTTCTCCTGATAACTAATTATATTCACGCAATGTCCCATAATTTCAGGCTTTTCTGTGTAAGATAAAGGGGTTAAGTTTACTACATAGCGTTTATCATTTATTTGAAGCTCGTACATAAGCTTTTTCTTTTTGTTTAGTGCTTCGAAAAAATGCTCATACGAGACCCATTCTTCTAGGGGTATTTTTTGCTCAGAAACGCTTTCTCCTTGATACATACTGTAAACAAGATGGTCGCCTTTTTGTTTGTAAGCAAATATGATTCCTAGATCCTCAGCTGAATGATTTTCTGCATGTAATCGGACTATTTTTTTATTTTCGTTCATCGTTCATATTTACCTACCCCTCACTAGCATCTTTCCTACTCGTTCTCATTCTCTTAATTTTACATGAGGTGTTTAAAATTTACTAGATAAAGAAGCGAATATTTTCCATTCATTCACATAAAAAAAGCGCCTATAAAGGCGCTTTTTTTATGTGAATAGGAATTACTTTGAATGATGTATTTTATGACAGTGACGCTTTGGCACAAAACCATTTTGCTCCATATGCTGATAGCGATTTTCCATATGTGAAGAAATGTTTTGACTCTCGGTTTTGCTTAGCACGCCGTACTCCACATATTTTGAAAGTATTTCTTTCTTTTTTGCTAGCATTTCTTTGTACAGCACGGACAGTTCCTGCTTTTGCTGAGACGTTAGCTGTACGTCTTTTGTTTTTGGCTGAGGATTGTTTTCCGCTAATACAGGTGTCGCGCTCATAAATAAAAAAGCTGCTGCTGCACTTATCATAATCTTTCGCAAACAATCTACTTCCTTTCATCATATAGTAGTTATAGTTTGCGAACTTCTATTTGTTTTCATTCATTCATTCTGTTTGCTTAAGACTCGATAGCTCCTCTTACATCATAGTCGCTAAGATCAATTTCCATTTCCATTTCAAGTGCTAATTTAGCAAGCTCTGAACCAAGATAAGGGCCCGACGTTAAGCCTGAAGCCCCAAGACCATTTGCTACTAGTATTCCTTCATAAGCCGGAAGAGCTCCAATGACTGGCAAGAAGCCTGGAGTAAATGGTCGAAATCCTACCCTTGTTTCTAAGACTGTGCTTTCTGTTAAGCCGGGAGCAATGGATAAGGCCTTTGAAAAAATTTCATGAAGCCCCCCAGCCGTTACTCTCAAGTCATAACCCGTGTCGTTTTCATGTGTTGCTCCAATGACAATTTGACCTTGTTCAAATGAAAGAATATATTGGTCGCTTGGAGGCATCACAACGGGCCAGTCTTTGGTATCTAAATCTGGAAGATGCAAGTGGACAATTTGCGCTTTTTGAAAGCTTGCTAAAAATTTTACTCCAAGAGGCTCTAGTAATTGATTTGCCCACGCTCCTGCCGTTACGATTGTTGTACTTGCTAGAAGGGTTTGTCCATTTACGGAAACGCCCGTTACTTGATTATTTTCATAAAGTAGTTCTGCGTTTCCTTCTATTATTTTTGCACCGTTTTTCTTCGCTGCATTCACAAGTGCGTTTCGAAGAGCTCTTCCGTTAACGCGAGCGGCTCCGCTAATATGAACTGAACTGTATTCTTCCGAAAGAACCGGAAACAAAGCCTGTGTTTCTTTAGCGGATAAACGTGTAATCTCGCCTATTTCAGGAGCTTCTTCCCGACGCATGTATGCTCTTTCTTCCATTTTTTTAAGCTTTTGCTCATCAGTATGTAAGCTAATTGCTCCAACTCGCTTATATCCCGTATCCGTTTCTCCATCTTCTTCTAATTGCTGAATTAATGTTTGATAGTACTTAGCGCCGCCTTTTGCTAAGCGGTACCATGCTTTATTTCGACGCTGCGAAAGCCATGGACAAACAATTCCTGCTGCTGCATCAGTAGCTTGACCAGCATCTTTGCGATCTATCAATGTCACATCTGCTTCTGCTTTTGCTAAATGATATGCTGTAGAAGCTCCAAGTATCCCAGCTCCAACTACGATGTATGTTTTCATACCAAAACACCCTTTTCTTTCTTCTAGTATTCTCATGCTATATGTACGCAACTTTAGCATAGCAAAAAAAGAAGTCACATACTAGGTGAAGCTATTTTGAGCTTATTTTTACGTCCTTCTGCCTTTAACATATAGCTCCTTTCATCTCGTAAACAAAAGTGTTAAAAGTTCCTTTACGGAGATTATAGCAGGGTGAAGAAGGCCATAAATAGTGGTAGTACGTCTTTAACGCTGTTTCTTACGGCTTTTCTATTATAGTTTCTGAATAAAAGCGGAGAGAATAAAATTTCTATAATATGTAAATAAAAAGAAATAACCATTATTTTAAGAAGAGCGCATGCAATCTTCATTTGTATTAGTTTTCATCATCCTTGGTTTACTATTTGGCAAGTGGCGAAGGTATCAAGAATACTATCGTCACGGGGAATTTGCTTTATGAAGTGCTGCTGTTTCATCACCGCGTATGGGTATTTCACCCTGTTGGTATTGATCACCTTTTTCTACCCGATCACCTAATGGTTTCCCTTGGAATAACCTTAATTATTTATCCGTTTGTTATACCGGTTTTTTTAGGAAGGCTGCCGCTGCATGTAAGCGGTAGCCTGTGGTGGATTCTTTTGTGGGGGCTTTTATTTACTGTGATTGAGTTCATTGCTTATGTTAATCACAGTATCACTCATCATTATGGATGGTCGCTGCTGTGTTCTTTTCTCTTCAATATTGTCACGTTCTCACTTTTAATCATTCATCAGAAGACAGCACTGGCTGCTTGGATTCTATCTGGAAGCTTCATAGCTTTCTTATTTATTTTTTTTGATATTCCTATGCCTTAACTTTTCATTGACTAGACGGAGGAAAAGGAAATATAATAGGAATTACATTTAAATATAATTTTCCTCTCTGAGAATAGAGGTGCATGAAATCAAGAGTCACTTATTGGAGACTAATGGAGTCTGTGAAGATAAGTAAAAGGGATTTCGTGCCGAAGTATATAAACATCCATTGTGTTCATATACTGGTTCAGTATTGAATAAATGCTGAGCTGTCACAAACCATTTGGTTTGTGGAGAGCTATTGAAGAGATGTTGATGCCTAGAATGTAATAATACTTTATTATTATGAAACCAAGACGCGTGAACATCACTTCACGGGTCTTTTTTGTGTTTTTCTACTGACCATCAAAGTTCAAAGTTATAGTTGAATGATTTAAATGGAGGGATACGAATTATGTACTTACATGGAACGAGTAAAATTAACAGCAACAATCATTTAGAAATTGGGCAGTGCGATACGGTCGAACTGAAAAAACAATACGGCACTCCTCTATACATCTACGATCAAGAATTAATTGAAACGAAATGCAAGGCCTTCCATTCAGCCTTTCGAAGAAGCGGATTTTCATATCAAATCGCCTATGCAGGGAAAGCATTTCTTTGTATGGAAATGGCTAGCCTTTTAACGAAGCTTGATATGTCACTAGATGTGGTCTCAGGAGGCGAATTATTTACAGCGCTTGAAGCTGGATATCCAGCTGAACGCATTCATTTTCACGGAAATAATAAAACGATTGAAGAAATGGAAATGGCTCTTGATGCAAATATTGGCTGTTTTGTTGTTGATAACTTTACCGAACTTGAAGTTTTGCATGCCTTAGCAGCTGAGCGCAAACAGAAAGCATCTATTCTTCTGCGTGTTACTCCAGGGATTGAAGCCCATACACATGAATATATTATGACCGGACAGGAAGATTCCAAGTTTGGATTTGGTCTTTCCAATGACCAAGCCATGAAAGCGGTAAGTTCTGCGTTAGAAAAGCCTTACTACGATCTTTTAGGCATTCATTGTCATATTGGTTCGCAAATTTTTGAAGTAGATGGTTTTTCTCGCGCCATTGATATTTTAACTGATTTCTTATTCAGCATTCGTGATAAAATGGAATTTGAAGTAAAAGTTTTAAACGTAGGTGGTGGTTTTGGTATTCGTTATACCGAAAGCGACTCTCCTCTTCCAGTTGAGTATTATGTAGATGCACTGACAGAAAAGCTAAGCCGCACGTTAACTGAACAGAATTATACCCTTCCAGAAGTCTGGATTGAGCCTGGAAGAAGCATCGTAGGAGAAGCAGGTACAACGCTTTATACAATTGGATCAACGAAGGAGATTCCAGGTGTACGAAAATACGTAGGAGTTGACGGCGGTATGACCGATAATATCCGTCCTGCTCTTTACGATGCAAAACATGAAGCTGTCTTGGCTAATAGAGTGACGGATAAAAAAGATGAAACAGTATCAATTGCGGGTAAATGCTGTGAATCAGGAGATATGCTTATTTGGGATATTGATTTACCGCGCGTTAATCAAGGAGATTTATTAGCAGTGTCCTCTACAGGTGCCTACAACTATTCAATGGCTAGCAATTACAACCGTATTCCGCGCCCTGCTGTTGTATTTGTAAAAAATGGAGAAGCTCGTCTTGCTGTAGAGCGAGAAACATACGAAGATTTGGTGCGTAAAGATGTAAAGCCAGTCGTTACTACGTATGCAATGAGCAAATAATAGCTGTTCTTGCGTAGTAAAGAAGCTATTGTTGTTTGGAGGAAATCTAACTATGGTTTTAAGTGTATTTAAAACGTACAGATCATCGCTTATTCTGCTTCTCGCTATTTTAATTGGCGGGATAGCAGGATATGCTATTGGACCCGATGTGGCAGTCGTGAAGCCTTTTGGTGATTTGTTTCTCAATTTGATGTTCATGATTATCGTTCCCCTTGTCTTTTTTAGTGTGGCTTCGGCGATTGCAAACATGAACGAAATGAAACGTCTTGGTAAAATTATGCTAGGAATTGCCGTTGTGTTTGTCGCCACTGCTGCTGTTTCAGCCGTTTTAGGCTTTTTAGGCGCATCACTTTACAATCCGCTACATAATGTAGATACTTCTGCCATTAAAGAATTGATGGGTGACAGTGAAAATACAGCTGAAAAAATGACGCTTTTAAATCAGCTTGTTAGCACATTTACTGTACCTGATTTTGTTCAGTTATTTTCGAAAGAGCATATTTTACAATTAATTGTCTTTGCCGTTATTTTCGGTATTGCTACCACAATGGCCGGTGAAAAAGGACAACCTATGGCAAAATTTCTGACTTCGGGTCAAGAAGTATCGATGAAGGTTGTTAAAGTTGTGATGTACTATGCTCCAATTGGTTTAGGATGCTATTTTGCTACTGTAGTAGGAGAACTTGGACCAAAGATCTTACAAGGGTACGCTAGAGCATTTATTCTTTATTTATTAATTGCAATCGTTTACTATTTCGGTTTCTTTACGCTCTACGCATGGATTGCTGGCGGTAAAGCAGGAATTAAGCTGTTTTGGAAAAATGCAGCTGCTCCTTCTATCACCGCTATTGCTACGTGTTCTTCTGCTGCATCTATTCCAGTCAATTTAGATGCAACAAAGAAAATGGGTGTGCCGCTGGATATTGCTGAAACAGTGATTCCACTAGGAGCAAACACGCATAAAGATGGTTCTGTTATCGGTGGTATTCTAAAGATTGTTTTCTTATTCAGTTTGTTTGGCAAAGATATGACGTCTGCTACGAGTATTTTGAGCATTTTAGGCGTAGCCTTTTTAGTTGGAGCCGTAATGGGAGCAATCCCTGGAGGCGGTATGATTGGCGAAATGTTAATCATTACAATTTACGGATTTTCGCCAGAAGTTCTGCCCATTATTGCGGTCATTTCCACAATTATTGACGCCCCTGCTACGCTTTTAAACAGTACGGGAAATACAGTAACAGCGATGCTTGTTACAAGGTTTACAGAAGGAAAAGACTGGATTAACAAAATTATCACCACCGATAAAGTCGCCTAGTAAAAAAGCAAAGGGAACAGTCTTAGTGACTCTCCCTTTGCTTTTTTCGTGTGCAGTAATATCGATAGCGGTGTATAAAGTCTGTAAATACGCACATTCTATAGGTATGTTTCATAACCGGACTGGAGGTGTCGTCTAATGAGTAACGCTGCAGGAGGTTCAAAGAAAAATCAACCGAATGATGCGAATCACGTAAGCGCAGAAACAAAAGCTCATCAAAAACGTCTTACTGAGCAAAACAAACAAGAGCATCAAGCTGAAGAACGAAAATAAAATGACGTTAAAGAGCGCAGCGCCTGCGTTCTTTAACGTCATTTTATTTTTAGAGAGAACTTCATAACCCCGCTCGTTATGGGGCTATCGCACAACCTCCTTTCGAACTTTTACATATTCTATTAATAGGTTTGTAAAAGGAGGAATGATATGATGTTTTCTTGGCTAGAGATTACAGCCGCAGCCTTTGGACTTTCAGTTATTTTAATAAGTTTTGCATTTTTGCCCGAACGCACATACAAAAGTCTTTATATTCCTCATCAGCTAGTAGCAAAATCTATTTTTCTCTATAAAAAGATTATTCGTTTTATAAATCAATTTCGACAGAAACTTTAGTTCATTTCCTTTCCCTGTTTTTATTCATTGGATATATCCTCCCCCTTTTTAATCAGCGCATTTACAGTAAATAATTTAGTGGTTAAAATAAAGAGTAAAGAAAAAGGATAAGCAGTTTGCAGAAATGGAGTTTCACATGGAAATCAGAGACTTAGAATACTTTATAGAGGTAGCGAATCATAAAAATTTTACAAAGGCAGCGCTGCAAGTTCATTTGTCACAAACGGCTTTAAGTAAAGCCGTCAAAAAAGTAGAAAATGAACTAGGATTTGAGCTTCTTGATCGTTCAACAAGAGAATTAAAGCTAACCGATGCAGGAGAAGTCGTGTATCATCAGGCAACTAAAGCTCTGTCGGTGTTAAAAGACATGCCTCACTTGTTGGGAGATTTAATGAACTTGCAAACAGGGCAAATCAAGATGGGAGTCCCTCCGCTCATCGGGACCTTGTTTTTCCCGAAGATTGCAAAAGCATTTAATGTACAATACCCTAAAGTATCTCTAGAGCTTATTGAATTTGGAGCAAAAAAAATTGAAGCACTTGTGGAAGAGGCTCTTGTAGATATGGGGATTGTTATGCTTCCTCTTACAAGCGGTCATGCTGAGCATTTTCACGTATACCCGTTCGTTAAGGAGAGATTTCTTTTATACGCGCATAGAAACCATCCTTTAGCAAAACGTTCTTCCGTCTGGATGAAAGAATTAGAGCATGAAAAATTCATTATGTTCAGTGAAGAATTTACGCTGCACGACCGGTTAATTCAAGATGCTTTAAAATCAGGCTTTGTGCCTTCTATAGCGTATAAAAGTTCTCAATGGGATTTAATTATTGAATTAACAGCAGCAGAACTAGGTATTGCTATTTTACCCGAATCGCTTTATGCCAAAGTGAAAGATCCCAATATTACTACCGTGCCTATTGCAGATCCTGAAATGATGTGGGAACTTGGAATTATTCTGTTAAAAGAACGCTACAGTTCATTCGCTGTACGAGAATTGATTAATTTTTTAACCGAAAAACAAATGACAGATAAATTGGGGCCCCTTTAAAAAGAGTCTGGAACAAAAGTATGTTAGTTGAAGGACAATCCGAACGAGTTTGGTCGAGAATCCAGCTCGTTCGGATTTTTTTAGGATGATGATGAACGTAGGTTTCATGTATGTATTTGCTTCTAGCTGTTGATTGGATAGATTTAGTTATGTCTCCGTTTCTTTTTAGGTGTAATACAAGTTTTATCATTCAACAACCCCTACAATGAATCCATCATAGCCTTTGCTTCCAACGGTTTGTATAGCCGTGGCGCTGATTCGTTTTTCTTGAGCCAGAGCATTCATAAATTGGCGAATTCCCTTTACATTTTCATCTTCACTTTCTGAGTTCACCACATGCCCTTGACGAACAACATTATCACAAATAATCAGACTTCCTCTTTTCGATAATTCTAGAGCCCACTTTAAGTAATTTGGGTTATTCGGCTTGTCAGCATCAATAAAGATAAGATCAAACGGATCTGTTCCCTTATCCTTTAATACAGCTAATGTATCAAGCCCGGGGCCGACAATGACTTCTACTAAGTGGCTTACTCCCGCTCTTTTTAAATTAGCTCTTGCAACTTCTGCATGCTGAGCGCTTAATTCGAGCGTAATTAGCTGTCCGTCTTTGGGAAGAGCTCTAGCTAGCCAAATCGTGCTGTACCCTCCAAGAGTACCAATTTCTAAAATGCGTTTAGCTCCTTTTAATGAAGCTAACAAATGCAGAAACTTTCCTTGACTAGGCGATACGTCGATGGCAGGTAATTCAGCCTCTTGATTTGCCTTCAATACCTCATCAAGAATAGGGTCAGGTTGTATAAGCTTATCATTCATATAAAGATCCACTTCATTCCAAATTTCATATATAGACATTTCCATACTCCTCCGCATAAGTAATAAAAGCTTTATTATTTCAAAGATAAGATTATGTTCTTCTCATATTCAGCTTGTTGCCGTAATTGTTCGTATTATGAATGTGTTCTAGCTCTCTAATAAACTATCCTGCTCGCTCTTAAAAAGATTTGTTATATGTCCATAAAAAAAGACCTTCAGAGAGGTCTTTTTTGCCTTTAAATAATCGTAACTTTACTAAGATCTATCTTGGCACTTTTTAAAAAGTTATATGTCAATTTATCCATTTTTGCACCTTCAAAATCGGATTTCTTTAAATCTGATCCTCGAAACTGTACATTTAGCAAAGTTGCGTGGCGAAATGAGGCTTTTTTTAATGATGTTCCTTCAAAGATTGTTCCGTTAAATGTTTCTTCGTCAAATACAATGTCTGTTAAATTACATTGCTTAAAGTACGTGTTGTCATAGATACAGCCTTTAAAACTGGCCTGTTTAAAATTTGCCCATTTAAATTGTACGCCTGTTAAATTAACGTGATGAAATATTGCTTTCGTTAAATTGCTGCTTTTAAACATGCTGTCTGTAAGATCTGCATAGCTAAAATCAGATTCATTCAAATTACTGGCATTAAATTTCCCTTTATACACCGATACAGAACGAAAATCAGATTTTGTAAGCTCGGTCTTTGAAAAATCCATAGGGACGGTTTGCTTTAATTCCTTTGTTTCTACATTCATTGATTGAATCAGCTCTGTGATATCACCGATAGAATTGATTGTCATATAATAAGCCTGTTCTTCATTATGCCCGTCTTTTTTGTAATCTGTAAATTTTTCCTGCAAGTTCTGTGATAGTTCTTCTTCTAGATCTTGAACATTTTCTACATCCTGATAAGGAGTCAAAATGTTATGCACATGATTTTTTATTTTTTCGTTCATTTATAACATCATCCTTTCTCACAACAATAAATCAATAATTTTTTTCGCTTGCTCCCAATTTTCTTTGTTTTGTTTATATACGCTTTTTCCTTGTTCTGTAATTTTATAATATTTTCTGCGGCCGCCTTGTACAGCATCTCCCCAGTAAGAAAGAATATGGCCGTCTTTTTCCAGGCGCTTCAAGCTTGAATACATTGTGGCTTCTTTTAACTCATACTGCTCTTTAGAGTAGGTGTAAATAAGCTTACTAATTTCATAACCATATTTATCGCCGCTGAGAAGTAATTTCAAAATCATTGTATCTGTATGTCCCCGAAGTAAATCCGAAGACATTTTTGCATATACCAAAGTATCACCTCTTTATGTATAATTTAAATCATATTACTATGACAGTCAAGGTATTATATTTAATAAAATACACTGATATATAATTGAACATATGTAAACAGCTTAACAGTAGAAAATAGCCGGTAGAAACGTACCGGCTATTTTCTAGGAGACATCTTATTCTTCGTTATAACTGAGCTTAAATACTATCGGCGTACTTTCCGCTGATATTTTCCAAACCATGTGATGATACCCCTTGCTCCAGTAATCCTTTACTAAATAATCAGGGATTCCAAATATGTTTTTCCATACTTCTTGAGCATTTTTATATCCGCTGTCCAAACAAATTTTTTTAATTTCTCTGCTTTGAAGCGTAAGCAGCATAGTATGTAAAAGCAGTGTTCCTACACCTTTTCTTTGGTACTTTGGATGAACAAAAACTGTGCCGATTTCAATCCATCCTTGCAGCTCTCCTTTTGTACACGCCGTAATTAATTCACTAGCAGGACCATATTCAATACAGCCAATAATCTTATTGGTGCACGTATCTATTCCGAGCCAAAAGAATCGATGTTTTCCACCGCTATCAAGGTCACTTTTTAAATATTGTTCTTTACTTTCAATTTCTATTTGTATATCGTTCACCATTTCAGATAGACCCTCTTTATGAAAGGTATCTGTGATTACTTCATTAAAAAGCTCGTGGAGTTCTGCGCGGTCTTCTATTTTTGGTCTTCTTATTTCAATATGATGCAATGTTCATTCCTCCTTGTTATTTCACGGCAGAATATGAAGCTTTACCATTATTATTTATTATTTATCAATCTATGTTGATAATCCTTTTCTCTTTCTACTGTTTTTCCAATAAAAAAGCACGAGAAATTTTGAGTTCTCGTACTTTTTTATAATATGGATTCTGCTTTTCTATTGGGAACTGTTAATACTGATTCACAAAGCTCTGGATTTTACATACGAATTCAGAAAGATTCTCCTTTATCTCTTTATCCTCTGTTTTCTCTACTTGCTCCTGTATGGCATCAATCATTAAACGTGCTCTCTTAGGATCTATAGAGGCCGGTTGGCTGCTATTGTTTGATAGACTTTTCAAAATTTGATTAGTCATTTTGTTTTTATCGTGAATATAAAATAATATTTGAGGAACTTGATTAATTAACAAATTTACGTATCTGCGAAACTCCTCTATCTCATATAATTCTCTTGAATTACCTTTAAAGCCATCAACGGAAAGCATAAGACTCTGGTAGCCTTTATCACTGCGTTGATTAAGTGCTTTAATCACTTTCAAAAACCGATCGAACTTTAGATAACGTATTTCGTCTTTCCTTAATTCTAAAAATTCAATTTCTCCTTTTTCCAAAAAGGGATCTTTCATAAGACTATTATCATTCATATATATTCTCTCCCTACTAATTTATTAGTTGCAGAGCTTGTTTTGAATTCATTTGTCTATCGTTTTAGTACTTGTTTACCTCTTTTAGTCCCGTTTTAAAACCTTTATTTGTAAAACGCTTACATAAGTGTTCTCAATTGCCTGACGTGTTGACGGAATTCTGCTTATTATCTGCTAAATGACGAATGAAAAAGAGCTCCTTTACAGAAGCTCTTTTTTAAAAATTATAGAGATGCTGATAACTTTATATCTTATTTGCTTCTTTTAATACCGCTAATAAGTATTCCCATGTCTTAATAGTAGACGGAATGCTCAGGTGCTCATCAGGCGTATGAACGTCGTACATATCGGGACCGAGCGAAATGGCGTCTAATCCAGAGATTTTTTCCAGGAAAATACCGCATTCAATTCCAGCATGGATGGCGATGATCTCCGCCTCTTCCCCATACTTTTCTTTGTAAACCGTTTTACATAATTCGCGAATTTTTGAATCTGCATTGTACGCCCATTCAGGGTAATTGCCTTTTGTTTCAACTCTTCCTCCGACTACTTGAGCAAGTATGTGCACTTGACTTACTATTTTTTCTTTTAAGCTTTTTACTGAGCTGCGGATTTCATTTTGAAAAACAATCTCAGACTCTGTCGTCGTAATCACGCCTAAGTTGGTAGAAGATTCTACTAATCCTTCGATATTCATACTCATGCTTTGAACGCCGTTTGGTGTTAGCATAATAGCTTGTACAATTCGTTCTGTCGTTTCTTTTGTAAAACATTTCTCAAAGGAAGAAGATTTGTTTATTTTTACATATACGCTCGGATCAGCCGCTTGTAATTCATTTTTTACTATTTCGTTCCACTCACGAATCTTATTTTCTAGCTTTCCTACCTCAGAAGGCTCAACTGATAGAATTGCTTCTGATTCACGGGGAATCGCATTTGATTTTAATCCTCCACTAATGCTGCTTAAAGAATAGGGAAGTTCATGTTGTAAGTCATATAAAACTCTCCCTAGCAGTTTATTAGCATTTCCTCTTTCTTTATCAATTTCCATTCCAGAATGTCCGCCGCGCAGTCCACCGATGCTTAAGCTATATGTTTCTGAGTTATCGGAAGACGATTCCCAGTCTACGGGAATACGAAGCACGCTTTTTACCCCGCCTGCGCTGCTGACAAGCAGCTTTCCGTCCTCTTCTGTATCAAGGTTAATAAAGATTTTTCCTTCAAAATGAGCTGGATTTACAGCGATGGCTCCGCCCATAGTTGTTTCTTCCTCAGTAGTAATGACTACTTCAAGAGAGGGGTGAGCTATATCATGAGCATCTAGTAAAGCCAGTGCATATGCAACGGCAATCCCGTTGTCAGCTCCTAGCGTAGTACCATTTGCATAAAGCATATCTTCCACAATTCGCAGTTGAAGCGGATCTTTTTCGAAATCATGCACAGTTCCTTTATTTAACTCGCATACCATGTCCATATGTCCTTGCAAAATGATGGCTGGAGCATCTTCATATCCTTTAGCTGCCGGCTTTTTAATAATTACATTTAAAGCCTCGTCTTGTATAACTTCAAGGCTTCTTTCTTTTCCAAAAGAAACTAAATAGTCACTAATTTTCTTTTCATTTCCAGATTCTCTAGGAATAGCTGAAATTTCGTTAAAAAAATAAAAAACCGGATGTTTAATTAATTCATTTACTGTTTGCACCATATGTATCATCCTTTCTGAACTGTAGGCTTTTTTATCATACTATTTATCTTTACAGGAGAAATAGTATAAGGCTTCTTTTATGTATAGCCTAGTTATATTTTAACGTTGATTAGCTCGATAGAATAGATATAACATAAAAAAGCATAAAGGAGCTCATTAGACTCCTTTATGCTTTTAATGACTTATTCTATTTTTCATTGAGCTGTATATCCGCCGTCCATTACTACCGCTTGACCAGTTACACCTTTTGCTTTATCACTCGCTAAGAAAATAGCGTAGTCAGCAATTTCGCTCACGTCTAGTAATCTTTTTTGAGGGACTAAAGGATAAATAACTTCTTCAAGCACGCTCTCTAATGGTACATTTCTTGTTTTAGCTAAACCAGCTAACTGACCTCTCACTAGTGGTGTATCCACATAGCCAGGACAAAGTGCATTCACCGTAATACCGTGTGCTGCGCCTTCAAGAGCAGCTACTTTTGTTAGCCCAATTACACCGTGTTTAGCACTGTTATAAGCTGCTTTGCCCGCAAAACCGATTAAACCGTTGATAGAAGAAACGTTAATAATACGTCCGAACCCTTGTTTTTTCATAATCGGAAACGCGTGCTTAATCGCCATAAATGGAGCTGTTAGCATAATTTTAATCATTAACTCATATTTTTCAGTGGGAAACTCTTCGATTGGAGAAACATGCTGCAAGCCAGCGTTATTAATGAACGTATGAACCGCTCCAAAATGTGCGTTTGCTGTTTCAATTAAATGTTTGATTTCTTCTTCTTTTGTTACATCGGCTTTGACACCAAGCGCTTCAAATCCAGCTTCACGAAGATTTTGTGCTGCAGCTTCTACAGCAGCTTGATCAATGTCGGATAACACAATTTTTCCGCCGTTTTCTGCGAATCGTTTACCTATTTCAAACCCAATTCCTCTTGCTGCTCCTGTGATTACAATTACTTGATTTTCAACCATGTGTATTCTCCTCCTGTTTTTAAATAATACCGGCTGCCGCTAATGCGACTCCTGCAAATAAAGCGATTGTGGGGATGATAAATGCAACAACAAATACGTCTTTATACGTTTCTTTATGCCGAAGACCAGTTACGGCTAATAGCGTTAACAACGCACCGTTATGCGGTAAAATAGATGCACCTGACGCAACGCTTGCAATACGGTGAAGAGCATCGGCACTTAAATTCGTCGTTTGAGACAAGTGATACCACGTATCTCCTAATGCTTGAAGCGCAATGCCCATACCGCCGGATGCTGAACCTGTGATCATCGCTAGCACTTGAACGCTTAACGCTTCTGAAACGAGCGGGTTGCTCGAAATGTTTAGCAACACATGCGTGACATCTTTAAACTCTGGAACTGCTGTAATAACCGAGCCAAAACCTACTGCTGCACTCGTGTTAATAACAGCCATCACGGATCCTTTTGCTCCTTCATTTATAGAAGAAATAAACGTTTTATAGTGTTTAAAATTAATAAGTAAAATAGAAAAAATACCAATTAATAATGAAACGATAGGCTCCCATTTTAAAACGTTTAACGTCACGACAACGACAATCAGCGGTAAAATAGCTAATATTACATTCATCGAGTCCTGCTCTTCACTCGCTGCGACTGATGATTCATTAGGCTCGGTAAACCCTTGATTTTTAGCTTTTAATTTTTTATCACGATAAGCTAACCATAAATATCCTCCCACCGCCATAATAAGACCTGAGACAATTCCAATAATCGAACCGGACATTGCATTCGTTTTAAATGTAGCAGTCGGAATCAGATTTTGAATTTGAGGCGTACCTGGAATCGCTGTCATTGTAAACGTAAATGCTCCGAGTGCAACTGTTGCTGGCAGTAAATTTCGCGATACGTTAGCTTCTCGAAATAGCATGATTGCTAAAGGATAAATCGCAAAGACAACAACGAATAGACTCACTCCGCCGTATGTCAAAATGGCTGAAGCAATTAGCACCCCTAAAATCGCTCTTTTACTTCCAAATAATTTAGCAATACGCTGCGCCAACGATTTGGCTGCGCCTGTATCTTCCATTAGCTTTCCAAAGACGGCTCCTAATAAAAAGATGGGGAACCATTTTGCGGCGAAATCTACAAACCCTCCCATATACACATCTGTATAAGTAGGCAGTACTTTTAAACCGCTAAAATAAGCAACGAACGTAGCAACAACAGGTGCCACCCAGATAATAGACCATCCTAGATAAGCAAAAAACATCAACAATAACAATCCTACAATAATAACCACACGGTGACCTCCTTTCCTTTTAATACATATACATAATGGATTATTTCACAACACAACAAGTTTACACCCGTTATTTTTATAAGTAAAATGAATAAAAGGAATCAAAACTATGAATAAAAGTCTTAGTTTATTTAAAAATTCACCCTCAATTATTTTTTTCCTATAATTTTACTCGGAGTAGAAGCTATAAAATACACTTCCTTCCTTTTTCCTTGTACAAGCTAATTTTTTTCTGTCATATCCCGCTTTCTTCCTTTATTTTCTTTTCTTTTATAAGTTTTTCCGAACATATAGATGGGTATTTGAATGTTATGACACAGAAAAAGAGGCGATCTTATGCTACATTTCATAACAGACTTACTGAAACAATTTGGAATTTGGGGACTTTTAAGCGGACTGGCCATTGAGGCTTCCTCCCTGCCGTTTCCTGGTTCTCTTCTCACCCTTACCTACGGATACTTATTAAACATGCACATAGTGAAATTATTATTAATCGCTCTTGCAGGAAGCGCCGTTTATACAGCTTTTAGCTTTATACCGTATGGGATAGGCTATAAATTAGAGGATAAGGTAAAGAAAAAATTATCTAAAAAGAAAAAAGCATTTGAGAAATCACAAAAATGGTTTAAAAAATGCGGATTATGGAGTATTGCGATTGCTCGTCCTTTAGGGCTCGGAAACTACATTTCCTATCTTTCAGGGCTATCTAAAGTGAAACCTATGCCGTTTGCTCTGCTCACATTTCTTGGTATCTTTCCTTTGAATATTGCCATGCTTTGGTTAGGACAAATCGGAAACTTTAAGTCCATTCAATCTTTTATCTCAGATGCACAAACTTATATTCTAATTGCAGCGGTAGTGGCTGTATGCGGATTTTTAATTTATAAGTTTTATTTTAAAAAAAGCAGCTGCAGCGAACAGTCTAGTTCAACTTAAGAGTATAAAAAAAGACCCCGAGGGGTCTTTTTTTATTAAATGGAAATAACGCCTAAAATTAATGCAGCTAGTGTCATTACCGCCGTAGTTCCTAGCGCCCACTTAATTAAAAATCGTTGCAAATCACTAAATTCAATTCCTACCATTCCAATTAATAAGTGAGCTGCTGCTACCAAGGGACTTATCACGTGAACAGGTTGTCCTAAAATAGCAGCTCTTCCAATTTCAGCTGCGCTAATCCCATAACTTTCGGCAGCTTGAGCAATAATCGGCAGTACGCCAAAATAAAAAGCATTATTAGACATAAAAAATGTAAAAGGAGCACTTAAAAATGCTACTACAACTGGCAAAAAAGGGCCCATTGCATCTGGGATTATCCCTACAAGCGTATTTGCCATAGCATCAATCATCTTTGTTCCAGACATGATTCCTGTAAAAATACCTGCTGCAATAACAATTGAAACGACGGCTACCGCATTATTTGCATGAGATGAAATTCGCTGCTGTTGATCTTTGATGTTTGGATAATTTATTAGTAATGCAATAGCAAACGCTACCATGAACAAAAGCATCAGCGACATAAAGTCCATAATTAAGCACACCATAAGACTAACGGTAAGGAGAAAATTAAACCATACTAACCTAGGTCGTCGATAGTCTAAATGTTGCGCTGTTCCCTCTAATTCATCTGCATGTGCCATTTCATTTGCAAAATGTTTAATATTGATAACTCCTAACCTTTTTCTTTCCCTTCTTCCAAGGACAACAGAAACAAATAGCACCCATAGAAGCCCAAAACCCATTACAGGTATTAAAGGTAAAAACAACTGAGACGAATCTAAATTTAATGAACTCATAGCCATAGCAGAAGCACCTCCCCACGGAGTCATGTTCATAACTCCCATAGATAGCATCGCAATTCCCGCTAGGATAAGCGGATTCATTTCTAGCCGTTTATATAATGGAAGCAAAGAAGAGACCGTTATCATATAGGTAGTAGTTCCATCGCCATCTAAAGCAACCATCATTGAAAGAACAGCAGTTCCGACGACGATTTTTAGAGGATCTCCTTTTACAACCTTTAAAATGAAGGAAACGAGAGGGTCAAACAATCCTGAATCAATCATTAATCCAAAATATAAAATGGCAAATAAAATCATAATAGCTGTAGGAGCAATATCTTTTACACCCTCTAGCATCATAGGTCCCATTCCACTAGCAAAACCGCCTATTAAACCAAATATAATTGGAATAGTGATAAGAGCAACCATTGGGGTAAGTCGTTTTGACATAATTAAATACATGAATACTGCAACCATTAAAAATCCTAATAAAGAAAGCATGGATATTTTTCCTCCTTTTTTGGTAACGTTTTCATTTTTTGTTTGCTGTACGTTACTAAAAAGGTATCACTTCTTAAAGCAGGTTCATAGATAACCAACATAAGTTTAATATCTTTTATAAAAGTAATTTTTTTCATTTTTTTCATGCATCATTTCTACATAAAAACGAGATAGCGGATAAAAAACCGCTATCTCGTTTTTATGTAAAATTAGTTACTCGATATTTCCGCTCAGGCCTTCCTACACTTCCGTACACTATTTCCACCTGCATTTCCTTACACGATACTAAATACTCTAAATACCTTCTCATTGTTGAATAACTGATACCTACTAGTTGAGCAAACTCATCTACATTCAAGCTCTGCTGAACTTCGCGAACTTTATCTCTTACTAAACGAAGAGTATGTTTATCAATCCCCTTAGGAAGTTCTGTTACTGCAGCTGCTGATTGAGTGCGGCGGTTATGACGTGCTCTAAATAAATGGTCTATTTTATCCTGGTTAATCATTTTATTTTCGGTTAATTCTATTCTTGTAGACTGATAATGTTTTAAAGTAGATAAAAATTTATCAATGATTACAGGTTTCACCAAATAACCAAATGCTCCTCCTCTTATTGCTTCCCCTACTGTTTCAACATCATTGGCTGCCGTTATTAAAATAATATCGATTCCTCGATACTTTTTTCTGATTTCCCATAGCAGCTCCACTCCGTTGATATCTGGTAAAAAGACGTCTAATAAAATTAATTGCGGCGTAAATATTGTTAGCAGTTCTAA
Organism: Priestia sp. VA7; assembly: GCF_055710015.1. Lineage (NCBI taxonomy): Bacteria > Bacillati > Bacillota > Bacilli > Caryophanales > Bacillaceae > Priestia > Priestia sp. VA7. The sequence goes on along the minus strand of NZ_JBVQPN010000004.1, from coordinate 632,329 downwards.
AGCCTGTTCTCCAGATCCTGCTGTCGCAACAACAGTGAAATGCTCTAGTTTCTTAGTAAACTGTTCATAAATTTGTGCAGCTGTAGAATCATCTTCTATAATCATGACATTAATTTGATTTTCAGTCATATCGATTCTTCCTTTTCATTATTTAATAGCTTTGGGATAACTAATGTAAATCTTGCTCCTTGTAACATACTTTTGCTTATGTATAGTTCACCTTTAAGCAGCTCTACAGATCTCTTAACAATAGTCAATCCAATCCCGTGATTTTCACCTTTTTTCGTTGTGTAACCATCCATAAAAATCATATTTTCTATTTCTTTTGATATCCCTGGTCCATTATCTTCAACTTCAAAAATCAGGTCATTTCCTACATCTGTAAAAGATACCAGCACGTTCCCTTTAGGTTCTCGCACAGCCTCGAGCGCATTATCAATTAAATTCCCCAAGATAGAAACAACGTTTTTTGCGTCTTCGATATCTAAAGTACTTGTTAAGTTACTATCTTGGTCAATTTCTAAAGTAACGTCTAATTCTTTTGAGCGATTGATCTTTCCAAGTAAGCATGCCGCAATCAAAGGATCCTTTACAGAAGACATTAAAAAAGAAATAATATCTTGGCGTTCCTTTACCTCTGATGAAATCATTTGCATGACATGCTCATACTTCTTTAACTTTAACAATCCATAAATGACGTTCAGCTTATTTAAAAATTCGTGGTTTTGAGCACGTAAATTATCAGAAAACATTTTAATTTTAGAAATCTCTTCTGTCAACTCTTCAATTTGAGATAAAGTTCTTATAGTAAGGACGATACCCTGCACTTCTTTTTTTCTTATAATAGGAGATAAATCTAAAATATACTGCTGACTATCTAGTACAAGGGACTGGTTAGAATACACTCGCTGCTTTTCTATCACTTGATCAATTAGCTGTCCTAAACGGGCGTTCTTTATCTCTCCCCCTATTTGAAGATGACCAAATAGTTCTCTGGCCCTTCTGTTCATCGACGTTACATATTTTTCGACATTTACAGTAATAGTAGCATCTTGAATAGATTCAAGGGTAGCCTCTTTTTCTTTAAAAAGAAAGGAAATCTCCTCCGGTTCCAGTCCAAATATTAGTCTTTTTACCCGCCTTGCAATGAAAAAAGCTCCAAATGCTCCAATAAGAAAAGGAATACAGGACAATTTAATAATTTTTATTCTATAATCATTAATCTGTTTTTCTATATTGCTTACAAGAAACCCTACTGACGAAACGCCTATTACGTTTCCTCGGCTATCCCATATGGGAGTCTTGGCTTTAATTGCAAATCCTGAAATTCCTTTTCCTTTATAAATAATGGATTGATGCTCCTTTAAAGAAGCTTCGTTGCTTGTTTTGGTATGTTTTCCAATATAGCTACTATTGGGATGAGAATAGCGGATTCCTTTATCATTAGCGATGGTGACGTAATCTGCTCCAGTGGTTTTTCTTATTTTTTCTGCAATAGGTTGGATGTGCTCAGAAGGATTTTTATTCCTAAAAGCTTTTACAATCGCTTTGTCTTCAGAAGCTAATTTTGCTACTGTCATAGCTTGCTTACCTACATATTTTTCAACAATTTCATCTATCATTGCAGAAAATAAAATGCATACAAGGACAGTACTCACAAGAATAACTACTGTAATAAGTAATGTAATTTGGGCAAGTAAGCTAGGTCTTCTACTCACGTTAAGAAAACGCATACATTCCTCCTTTTAATGAAATGAAATTTCGGCTGTTGTTTCAAGTGTAGCATAAAAGCAAAAAAGTTTAGCACCCAACTTCAAATGTTTATAAACAGACTTCTAAAGGGAAAAATACACCGAATAAACGCTTGACTTAAAGTATACTTTAACAATTATAATCAATTCGAAAACATCGAAAATGGAGGAATCAACATGAAATATACAGTAATCACTGGCGCAAGTTCAGGAATTGGATATGAAACAGCTTTAGCTTTTGCAGCACGTGGAAAAAATCTTATATTGGCTGCACGTAGAGAGGACAAGCTAGAAGAGTTAAAAAGAAAAATTGAAGAACTGAATCAAGATGTAAAGGTTATTGTCCAGTCGGTTGATTTATCCGTGGCAGAAAATGCTCATACGTTTTATGAGTCACTCAAAGAGTATGAATTAGAAACTTGGATTAACAATGCTGGATTTGGAAACTTTGCTTCTGTCGGTGAACAAAAATTAACTAAAATTGAAACAATGCTTCATTTAAATATCGAAGCCTTAACCATTCTTTCATCTTTATTTGTAAGAGATTATGAAAACGTTGAAGGTACACAGCTTATTAATGTCTCTTCTGGAGGCGGCTACACCATTGTTGCTGATGCAGTCACTTATTGCGCAACAAAATTCTACGTAAGTGCATTTACAGAAGGTCTTTCTCAAGAATTAAAAGGAAGAGGAGCAAAAATGCAGGCTAAAGTTCTAGCTCCGGCGGCTACTGAAACAGAATTTGCACAGCGTTCGATGGATATGAGTGATTTTGAATACGAAGGACGAGTACCTAAGTTTCATACGTCAAAAGAAATGGCTGCTTTTATGCTGGACCTTTATGATAGCAATAAAACGGTAGGACTTGTAGATGGAGTGACTTACGAATTTCAATTAAAAGATCCTATCTATCCATACGCAGACAGAGCGACAAGCTGAGATTCTTAAACAAAAAACACCCTTCCAAGGGTGTTTTTTTATGTCCGTTTAAATGAGTAACTATCTTGTTTATGTAATGAAGATGCTTAAAGATAATCTTTTCCTATTTATCTTTCCATGCTTTACTTCCTAATTTTTGTTTTGCTTTTTGTACATACTAACCGAACGGAGGTGACGAAAATGGGTACAAAAAAATCTGCTAACCGCGGTCAAGTAGCTCCTGGAGTTAACTCTCAAGGACACGGAAAAGATGTTGAATTTTCAACAGAACCGAAAAGTGAACTTGAAAACAAAGCGAAAAAGTCAAATACAAAAATTTAATTAACAAGGAGAAGATCACTCTTCTCCTCTCTTCCTCTTAATTACTTTTTCGAAAACGAAACTCCTCAGATTGTTGACTCCTTTCTGCTTCTTATGAAACTGCATCAATAGTATAAAAAAGTATACTATATAACAAAAATGTGCGTACTTGTTAGAATGTTTTATATGAATTATGATAAATCTGCAAACGGATTTTATGACAAATTGTATGTTAACTGGCTGTTAATTGTAAGCTATACAGGGTATAGATTACTCTGAACAGTTCATCACTAAATATTTTTACAGAAAGGTTGTTTACACATGAACCATACAGATAAAAAACAAGAAATTTTAGACGCATTTAACTTTCGTCATGCTACAAAAGAGTTTGATCCAGCGAAGAAAATTTCCGATGAAGATTTCCACTTCATTTTAGAAACAGGGCGCTTATCTCCAAGCTCAGTAGGTTATGAGCCGTGGAAGTTTTTAGTCGTTGAAAATAAAGATTTAAAAGAAAAATTAAAAGCTGTTTCTTGGGGAGCACAAGGTCAAATTCCTACAGCAAGTCATTTTGTTATTATTCTTTCTCGTACAGACGCAAGATATGACTCTGAATATGTGTTGAATCTTCAAAAAAACGTAAAAGAAATGCCGGATGATGTATTAGAGACATTAATGCCTCGTTATAAAGATTTCCAAGAAAATGATTTTCATTTGTTCGAAAGCAAGCGAGCACTATTTGATTGGGCTAGCAAACAATCTTATATTGCACTAGCTAATATGATGACATCAGCTGCTCAAATTGGTATTGATTCTTGTCCGATTGAAGGATTTAACTATGACCAAGTACATGAGATTCTAAAAGAAGAAGGATTACTAGAAGACGGTAAGTTTGATATTTCCGTTATGGTTGCGTTCGGCTATCGAATTCATGAACCTAAGCGCGGAAAAACAAGAAGAAGTATGGATCAAGTTGTACAGTGGGTAAAATAAGAAACGAAAAACGAAGGGGTGACGCAATGTCACCCCTTCGTTTTTATATTTTTATATGCTGTTATAAAGGCAGAAGGATCGGTTTGTATGGTATAAGCGAACATCCCTTGATTTGTATGTAAGTATAAAAAGCCGCTGTCTTTTGAAACGCATTTGTAAGAGATGTCAAATACGTCATTAATGTGAAAGCAATCGTTTTGTGTTTCAATACTATCAGCGTATAAGCACATGTCTTTTGAATGCTGAATTGTCACTTTTTGTGTTCGTTTTATTTTTCTTTCAACGTATGTATAAGGAATCATAGAAATAATGCTCATAGCACCGCTCAACCCCTTCCTCATGAATGTTTTTCTTTTAAAAGCCAAAACACCTTGTTAACAAAACTCTATCACTTACCAAAAAACAATTCCAGAAATACTCTTTCTGGAATTGTTTTCAAGATTTCTGCTCTTTATTTTCTTCACCTTTGCAAAAGTCGATATTACTGTTTGTCATAGAGGCAATAGCAGGAGAGCCGTTTCCAAACGAAAAACAAGCTCCTACCGATTTTGTATTTGCCGTGTGACTATTTTGTACAACACAGCCCACGCTTACGTTCGAGTTGTCTTTTAACCCGTTAGTCACGATATTTTCAATGTTAATAATACAGCCCATTTTAACACCTCTTTCGTTTCTATTAACGTATGTCATCTCTGCATATATGTATAGGATGTTCGCCTATTATTGATAAGTTGTTTGTTACAAAATAGAAAAAAAGAATCTTCGTATACCCTTTAAGCAGAGAAGACACTAAAATGATGTCTTCTCCTTAAGTGAATTTAACTTTTTACAGCTTTTTCCCAGTCTGATGCAAATTTTTCAATTCCTTGCTCTGTTAACGGGTGTTTTACTAATTGTTCAATTACGGCATACGGAATTGTAGCAATATGAGCCCCAGCAAGAGCTACTCGTGTGACGTGATCTGGGTGTCTGACTGACGCTGCTATAATTTGTGAGTCAATGTGTTGAATTCGAAATAGCTCTGCAATTCGAGATACCAGATAAACACCGTCTTCTGAAATATCGTCTAAGCGTCCTAAAAATGGCGATACGTATGTGGCACCGGCACGAGCTGCTAGAAGCGCTTGATTCACTGTAAAAATTAACGTTACGTTTGTTTTTACGCCTTTTTTAGCTAGATAACGGGTTGCTTCCAATCCAGCAATGGTCATAGGAAGTTTAATCGTTATATTTTTGTCTCCTCCATTAATTTTTATCAGCTCTTCTGCTTGAGCAATCATGTCATCGGCGGTTACTGTATCGGGTGTGACTTCTGCTGAAACGGATTCTACTTCAGGAACGGTTTTTAAAATTTCTTCGATGCGATCTTCAAACTTTACGCCTTCTTTAGCTACTAGCGAAGGGTTTGTGGTAACACCTGATAATACCCCAATTTTATATGCTTTTTTAATATCTTCCAGGTTAGCTGTATCAATAAAAAATTTCATCATGTATTCCTCCACTCGTTATGGTAAAAACAGCTTTTCAGGGGCGTTTTTGCATGACTTTATGTTCAAATGGAATTGCCCTCTTCATATTGTCTTCATAAAATAAAATTTATTTCCTTTCAAATGCTGTATGTTTTTCTCCAAGTTTTCCCTTCCTTAAATTCATCGGAATAATTTTTATTTGCATGTATCATACTAATGGTGTTGAAAAACCCCTCATATACTCCACTAAAAAACCTTCAGCATTTATGCTGAAGGTTGAGATACATTCTATTCTTAATTTTTTAGTCCTCTATAGCGAGCTGTTTTTAATTCTTGAACGTAGGGTTCAAAATCTGGCATCTCTACAGCTCTCGCCAATTCGATAGCCTTTTCAATATCGTATGGAATACGTACAAATTGAATAGAAAATGCTGAAGGACTTTCGTCTTGATCCTTTCCTTCTAAGATAAGATAGGAAGCTTGTGGTAAATCAAGCGGGTTTCCTACACTTCCTACATTGCATAGCGTTTTCCCTTTAATATGTTGAATAAATGCATTATGTACATCTCCGTAACAGATAACATCTGGCTCTCTTGATCCTTTTATATTTTCCGTATATTCCGTATTAGCAAATAGACTAAGGCGCTTTTCAAGTGAATCCCAAGGTTGAATTCGGTCATAAAGACTTCTAGGTGAAGCGTGAAACATTCTAATTAATTTTCCGCTCATCATAAACTCAACGGAAAAAGGAAGTTCCTTTAAGTATGCCTCTTGGGCTGAACTTAACTTCTTCTGATGCCATTTCAACGCTTCGAATTCCGCAGGCTTTGTAATGAAGTCATCCCAGTTTCCCATTACTGTTACTTCGCACTTTTCTTTTATGATATCAATCGCTTTACTTGAATCCGGTCCTTTTCCTACTAAATCACCTAGACAAATGATGCGATGGATATCTCGCTGTTGTATGTCAGCTAAAACTGCTTCTAATGCAGGAAGATTTCCGTGGATATCTGAAATAACAGCAATTTTGTCCATTGATTCCTCCACTCCTTTTTCATATGTATGTATTCAATTCTTTTCTTTATTATAACATTTTATAATAAGACCGTTTACTAAAACGTGTTCTCTCCATTTAACAAACAACGGTATAATTCGAATGGACATAAAAGGGAGGAATAAGAAGTGGATTTTTATAAATCAAGCAGAAATCCGTTTTCCTTATTTATTAACATAAAATAAAGGAGTACTGTAATATATTTATACGAGTACTCCTTTATTGGTAGTAAGGTAGTATAGAGAGTCGTAAGATACCTCATTTATCTTGCGACTTTTGGTTTATAACTTATTGAACACCAACTGCGTCAAATGACTTACCTACTGAGATTACTTCTTGAGAGCGTGAACCGTATAGATCAGCAGCAGCTTGTACTAAACCTGCACGCGCTTGGCTAAACGTTGTAGACTGAGTGAAGTATAGCGTATTAGCACGGTAATAAATTTTCCCTAGCTTATCGCCGCCGATGCCTGTTACAGTAACCCCGTAATGCGTTCCTCCGTTAGCTAGCAAGTAGGCAGCTTTGTTGATAATACCGCTGTTTGTATGAACTCCGCCGTTGTCACTAGAACCTGTATAGCGCTTTGAATAATGATCTGGATCTCCATATTTCGCTGGGTTGCTCATTGAACGAAGCGCATCACCGCTTGTACCAGGCGTATAAATATCTTCTCCAATTTCCCAATCTGGATTACGGTTGTCATAGTATTCTACCAATGTTCCGAAAATATCGGAAATTGCCTCGTTTAATGCACCTGATTCATATTGATAGATTAAATTAGAACTTCTTTCTGTGACCGCATGCGTCAATTCATGTCCGATAACATCTAATCCTCCTGATAGCGGAACAAAAGTAGTTCCATCTCCATCTCCGTATACCATTTGAGAGCCATTCCAAAACGCATTATTGTAACCGCTGCTATAATGAACAGTCGATTTTAGCGGAGCTCCTGCATTGTCATAGGAGTTGCGGTTAAATTTGTTTTTGTAATAATCATATGTCACGCCTGCATAATAGTGAGCATCTACTGCAGCTGCATCGCGGGTTGCATTGTACGTATTATCCGTGTCTGCCCAGAGTGTACCTGGCAGAGATGTACGATTTTTTGCATCATACGTATAGATTGTCGCTCCTCTTGTATTATCTTGTAAGTAGTAAGTGGAACTAGATAACGTTGTCTTTAAAGATTTAGTATCTCCAAGCACTCCTTTACCTGAGCCAATAGTATTTGTTCCTGTTACAGGTTTCGCTGCCGGCTTTGCCGCTTGCTTCACATCGGCTTTTGGACCAGCTACGGAATCAATCGTATTGTACTTATCTAGCACTTTACCGCTAATAGCATCAACAAAGTAATAATAATTACCTGGTTCAGGGCTTAAGAAATTTAAATTTACTACATAAGCATACGTTGTGTCTGAAGCATTTTGATAAACATACAGTTCAGATGAAGGGGATTTTTCATAAGTCGGTTTAAAGCCTAAGTCTTTTTCAGCTGCTTGAATCGCCTTTTTGCTGTCAACTTGCTTCTGTCCTTTTAGCTTTTCCTTTTTATCTAAATCAGGAGCTACTGTACCTGATACAACTTTTAAGGTTCCATCTTTCGCTACGTGTGCTAATTGAGTAGATCCCCAAACAGGAATATTATTATATACCTGCTGCAAGCGTACAACGGTTGCTTGTTCAACGGGATCTTTCACTACTTCTGTCACTTTAAATGAATTTTGAGCACTTTCGTTTCCTAATTTATATTTGTCTTTATTTGTATTCATATAATGAAATACGACGTCTTGAGCTTTCTGTGATGATGGGCCTGAAAGCTTTCCAGAAATAAACTCAGGAGATTTAATTTCTTTGTTATACTTTTCGGTTGAAAGTACATTATTTGGCGCCGCACTGCTCGTATGTGCAAAAGCAAATGATGAAGAAAGGATACCAACTGATAATAATACCTTTAAAGCCTGTTTTTTCTTTTTCATAGTTTTTTCTCCCTATCCCTAGTAAATTTAATTACCGCAATTTTTCTGTTAATTGAGATAATTAGCAACATTATAGCAACTAAAAATTACTACGTCTATATATTATTTTAATATTCCTATTATTATGAAAATTAAGAATAAATCTTTTGCAATAAGTCTTTTTTACCTATTTAAATTATATGAAAATCATTTATGTTGATTTTCATACAAGTAAAATAATTCTTCAAGTCAGCTGATAAAAACTAGCGACCTATGAAGTATTATTCGGTCTTACTATCAGTCCTGAGAAGCATTTTACAAAAATTACTTATAAGGAAAATTATAAATTTCAGACCGTTTTTGAGGCTTAAATCTACTCTTCCTCTTCATTTTTTTATTTTTTTAATCTATTAATTAAATTTTTTGTATGTTTTTTATGTATATGCATAACATTATTTTATTATAGTACTGCCCTTCTTATGAACATAAAAAAGCACGAATCTACTAAAATCTTTGTAAATCCGTGCTTTTTCTGTTTATTTCAAGCATGTACAACCAACGATAACTAATAAAACAAATAGTACAACGATTAATGCAAAACCGCCACCGTAACTACCGTAGCCGCCGTAGCCATAACCACCGCCGTAACCCCAGTTGTAAAATCCCATTTCACTTCACCTCCGTAGCCTGTTTACTTTATAGCATATGTACAGGCTAGAAAAAATGCTCGCCCATTTATCGCCCTTTTATGACGATAAAAAAGAGACTGAGACATAACGAAATCACTCCAATCAACCGCTAGAAGCAACCAGCTAGATTAAACCCATGTTCACCATAACAATAAAAAAATCCGAACGATGAATCATTCGGATCTTCCTTCAACTAAAATACTTTTGTCCCAGCCTCTTTTAAGATAACAAATATTAACTTATTTACTTTTAGAAGCTTGTTCTTTAAAGCGAAGTATGTAATACGGAACAATACAGATAACCGCCAAAACAAGAGCCGTTAAACTGACTATGCGGGGATTATCAAGCCCAAAAGAATAGTCTCCAAAAGATGCTCCAATCGCAATAATAGCAAAAATAATATACAGAATACGAAATATGTTAATCCACTTTTTCTGTTTAATCGTAACCACTCCTTTGCTTATTTTACTCCAACATAGAATATTATAACTTTACTAAACAACTTGTTGCAAAATTTCTTCTCCCTTTGACTGATTACCTTTTATTCTAACGGTAAACAAATTTCTACACTCGTTCCTTTGTTTACTTCACTGTCAATACTAAGAGTTCCTTGATGCTGTTGGATAATATTAAAGCAGATCATTAACCCTAACCCGATTCCGTCTTCTTTAATACTGTAAAATGGTTCACCTAAATGTTTAATGCGTTCTTTTGAAATTCCTACACCTTCATCAATAATTTGAATATGAATATGATTGTTGTCCTTTTTTCTCAGCTCAACTTTAATTTCTCCTCCGGAAGGCATTGCTTCAATCGCATTCTTAAGAATGTTTATAAACATCTGTTTCATTTGATTGCTTTCACAATATACAAAAGGCATTTCTCCATATGAGTTAAGTTCAATAAAGATGTTTTTCATGGTTGCTTGAGGCTGCAACAATAAAATCACTTGTTGAATTAACAGCTGCAAATCAATCGACTGAAATGTTACGGCCTGTGGTTTTGCCACAGACATGAATTCATTTGTAATCATTTCAATACGCTCAATTTCAGAGGATATAATGTTCATATAGGTTAACTCTTCTTTACTCGCTTTTTCAGTTAATAACTGCATAAACCCTTTGATGGCTGTTAAAGGATTTCTAATTTCATGAGCAATAGCTGTAGCAAGCTGCCCGACCGCTGCTAATTTCTCAGATTTCTGCAGCAGCTCTTCTGTTTTTAAGTACTCTGTTCTGTCTCTTGAAACAATAAGAAGCACTTTTTTGTTTTCTATATTGAACAACTTTCCACTATATTCTAGTTTTTTTATTTCGCCGGACTTAAACGTAAACTGTGATTGCAGCGTAAAAGAAAGATTTCCGTTGCGAATTTTTTCGACTGTTTTTTGAACAATGTCAGAATCTCTAGGTATAATATCTTGGCAAGGCATGGATAAAAGCTCTTCTCTCGTATATCCAAAGCGCTTACATCCAGCTTCATTTACTTCAACAAAACGAGAAGGAAAATGATCCGATCCTATTTCAAGTAAATAAATTGCGTCGTTTGCGTACTCAAATAACGTGCGATATTTCAACTCACTTTCTTTAAGCTTACGATGCAGCAAGTCAAGCTCTTCCTTTGCTTTTTTAGCTTCAGATATATCCACACATACTCCAGACAAACCTACCAACTCATCTTTCCCATTAAAAATTGGAGAAATGGTGATACGGAGGTCTACTAAACTTCCATCTTTACGAGCTCTTACAACTTCTACTCGATTGATTGCCTCTTTTTCAGCAACAGTCTTTTTTATATTCTCATGTACATCCTCACTAAAAGCTCCTGCTATATCGTAATATTTTTCCCCAATGACTTCATGGGATTTCCAGCCATACACTTTTTCATAAGCTTCATTAACTCGCAAGATTCGCCCTTCTAAATCAGTTATAATAACCGCATCCATGTGATGATTAATAAAAGACTCCAGCTGTTCTTTTGTATATTCTAATTCTTTTTTCATTATTCTGACAAAAAAAGAATCTTCTTCATCCTTACATGAATCTGATCCAACATAAGCAGCTTCTTCTGCTACAGCGTAAAATTTACGATAAAATTCTATCGTCGCTACGGCTACTCCCAGTCCGAGAATTCCGAACACTAAATATTCTATTTCGCTATAAAATGGCGACTGAATAGTTGTATTCCAGAAGTAATTTGTCAGTAAGACATGAACGATAAAATGAATAAAGAAACAAAGAAGAGATTGTTTTAATAAAGAAAACTGCTTTCTATATCGAATAAGAGGAAGGGAAAATAAAAAGGTAAAAATTAAAATTAAGATAGTCAGTAACCAATGACTTTCTAAATAGATACTGCACACGGCCATAGTGATACCTGCAACTGCACCGGCTCTATAACCAAAATATAGAACGGTCAAAATAAGAGGAAGAAAACGTAAATCATATGTAATCTGTTGATACGTAACGCTATATACCATAAGAATAGCAGAAACAATACTTGCATAAATACCACTCATCCATTTATATTTATGGGCTAGACGCTGTAACAAAAATATTCTTATCGCAATCATAATACTGACAAAAAACGAAAAAATACATAAGTTAACAAATAATCCGCTACTAACCACTCCTTCTATTCCTCCTTTACTTGTAAATATGCGTAAAATAATTCCCTTATATAGAGAGTGTACCATGAATAAACGCTGCTATTTATAAAATTAATAAAAAAACTAGTCTCGCCCGAGGCAAGACTAGTTTTTTTATTATCTATGCTGATCTTGATACATAGGTCCTTCTGAAATCATATTGCTTTCAGAAACGTACGTAGGATCTGAATGCACATCTTTATTTAGGCTAGCATTTACCTGCTGTTTTTTAGATAAACTTGAAAGTTTTACTTTGGCACTTCGAACAAGTCCTTTTACTTTCCGTCGTTTCGCAGCATCGCTTAATATATAAGACGTAATGCCGACTCCTACCGTTGATAGCGTAATACCTGATATCAATGCTTTTTGTTTTCTTTTTCTCATAATAGCTCCTTCCTTGTACCTTTTTGAATCTTACAGTAACTTTTCCCCCTCTGGTAATCTCTCAAACCAGATTATTCAGATTATTCACTTCTTTAACAAGAATCGGCAGTGTGTCCGCTCCTGCTATTCCATCTGAAAAAAGGTCATACCGATTCTGGAATTTTTTCATTGCAGCGATTAATTCATCTCCATAGAAACCGTCTGCTCCAAACTTCGGAAGAGAAAAACCTAGCGCAATTAAGTTTTGCTGGATTTGTTTGACTCCTAACCCTCTATCACCTTTGGAATACACAAAGGGCCCTTTTGTATTATTCGTCATAGAGAGATTTGTTGTGACTTCTTTAAAAAATGAGCAGTCCATTTCATTTATATCCACATTTGTAGAAATTCCTTTTACTCTGCCAGAATCCGTATACTGAAACATTGCCCATCGCTGCCACTGACTTAGCTCACCAGGGTGCTGCATACCGCCTTGTCTGTTGGCCGCACTATATCTTGCTACCCACAAAGGATACTTACTTATTTCTTTTGTGAAAAAAGTTTTAGCAAAATGATAATTCGTATATACGATAGGCTTAATTCCTGTTGTTTTGTGAACATGCTCGAGCCAGCTTACGGCAAAGTGAGAAACAAATTCTTTAGATTTTTTCTTATCTTCTTCTAGATCCAAACACGGCGGAAGGTCTAGTTTCATTTGTCCAAGCTGAGCAATAAAAAAAGCAGCTTCTTTCTCCGGGCTATTTGTACAGTGAGCATAATGATAAAACCCTACTCTCAAGCCCGCATTTTTGGCACCTATATAATTTTCAAAGGATCTAGGGTCTACAAAAGTTCCGCCTTCTGTTAACTTTATATACACCCCTTTTACTGAGGTGTTTTTTATTTCTTTCCAATTAATGATTCCTTGATGATGAGAAACGTCAAGAATAATAGGATTATTTGAATGTCGCCTTTGCATAGTTTTCACCTCTTTTGCTAGCTTCCTTATGTATACGACGAATCTTTCAAAACCCCTGTTTTTTCCGGATCCTGATATTCTTTTATAACGATGTGTAAAACATTGCTCATTTGAATAGCTAAATAAGCTTCATGTTTTTTGTCATAATAACGATACCATCCTTGCGTATGAATAATAGATTCCTCAAGCTCTTTTACATTTTCTGATTCAACCAATGTACTGATTGATTTTTCATTTCCAAAATAAAACTTCACTTCGTACGTCACTTGAATCCCTCCTTTATAAAAATGTAAATACCCTAATCGTATGTACTTGAATCTAATATAAGGCAGTGTAAAATTTCTTTTAATCCGCAAATTCTTTTTATATGCTTATTTAGAACAATGTTTATTTTGTTAAGATTTATTAAAAAGAAGCCAAGCAGCTCAGAATGCTTGGCTTCTTTTTTTATTTTGATGGATGAATCATATTACCGGGATTTACCCATTGCTTAAATTGTTCTTCTGTCAGAAGGCCTGTTTTGACCGCCGCTTCTTTTAATGTCGTTCCTTCTTGATGAGCCAGCTTGGCGATTTTAGCCGCATTTTCATAACCTATGTGCGGATTTAATGCTGTTACAAGCATAAGAGAATTTTCTAGATTATGCTGAATCTTTTCTTTGTTTGGTTCAATTCCTACTGCGCATTTATCGTTAAAAGCTTGCATGGAATCTGTCAGCAATCTGACTGATTGTAAAAAATTATAAATAATAACCGGCTTAAATACATTTAATTCAAAGTTTCCTTGGCTAGCCGCGATGCCAATCGTCACGTCATTCCCAAGTACTTGTGCAGAAACCATTGTTAGAGCTTCACTTTGAGTTGGATTTACTTTTCCAGGCATAATAGAACTTCCTGGTTCGTTAGCAGGAATCGTAATTTCGCCTAATCCGCTTCGAGGACCGCTTGCCAGCCAGCGTACGTCATTAGCGATTTTCATTAAGTCAGCTGCTAATGCTTTGAGTGCACCGTGGGCATAAACCACTTGATCGTGACTTGTTAATGCATGAAATTTATTAGGTGCTGAGATAAATGTTTTTCCAAGCGTGCTGCTGATTTCTTTCGCTACTTCATCGCCGAAGTCAGGATGTGCATTTATCCCCGTCCCAACAGCTGTACCGCCAATAGCTAGCTCCTTCATATACTCTACGCTTTGTTTAATCATTTCTTCATTCTTTTCGAGCATATGATGCCATCCGCTAATTTCTTGTCCTAGTGTTAGCGGTGTAGCATCTTGTAAATGAGTTCTGCCTATTTTAATAATATCTTTAAACTGCTCTTGCTTCGCAGCGAACGTTTCTTTTAATGTTTTTAGAGCAGGCAATAATTGATCTTCCACTTCTAGTACAGCTGCAATATGAAGAGCTGTAGGAAAAGTATCGTTAGAGCTTTGTGACATATTCACATCATCGTTTGGATGAAGCGTTTCGTCGCCATTTATTAGCTGGTTTCCTCGGTGGGAAATCACTTCATTTACATTCATGTTTGATTGTGTTCCGCTTCCTGTCTGCCATACTACTAAAGGAAAATGTTCATTCCATTTTCCTTCAATAATTTCGTTAGCAGCTTGCACGATGGCTTCCGATTTCTCAGCTGATAGTTTGCCTAGTTTATGATTACTAATAGCTGCACTTTTCTTCAAAACCGCAAAAGCGCGTATTACTTCAATCGGCATTTTTTCAATCCCTATTGGAAAATTTTCTTTACTTCTTTGCGTTTGCGCTCCCCATAGTTTATCTTCTGCCACTTTGATTTCTCCAATTGAATCTCTTTCGATACGATAGCTCATAGTTAGAACTCCTTTTCATTATTTTCTTTACCTATTAGTATTGATTATATGGATGAATTTCATGACATAATAACAATTATTCACTGTTGAAAATTCCCTTTATTTTATTTTTTAAACGGTCTTGAATACTTTGATTATTTAGCTCATAGTTTATTTTGATTTTATAACACAAAAAAAGATCCGAAGAATACGCTCTTCAGATCTTTTTTCGAATACGTCTAATTTCACTTATGAATCCATACAGCACCAGCTGAATTGTCTTTTGCTTCACCAATTACGTCTAATTTCAATCCGTTTTGAGGAAGCAAGCGGCCTGCATCTTTAATTCTTTCATCTAAATACGATTTTTTGTCGTTGAAGCTTGTAACTCCATTTGATTCTTTAGATGAAATAGTTCCCCACGTTTTATGAGAATATGACCAAGCAGGTGATTTATCAAATGAGAACGCCGCGTCTGCAATTTGATATCGGCTTGAATTTGCTGTCGTGCTAATCCCATTCACATTAAAGTAAAGAACTTTATGAGCATGTGAATCAACTACACCAAGGAATCCTTCACCCGGATGTTGTCCTACCCAGTTATCAAGGTAGCTTTCATCTGCGTACCAAAGCAGCATGCCTGTATTATATTTTGCACCGCGCGCGAATTGAAGTGCTTTATCGCTGCCTGCATAGTTTCTCCACTCAAGGTAATAATAGTTATCTTTATAGCTGATGCCGTTTGTCTTTTCAAATCCATCTAACGTTACTTTTGGCGCTCCTTCAGCATCGTCCGTAAATACCGTTTTTCCATTTACTACTAAACTTGCATTATCAAGTGCAAATCCTTGAAGAGCAAGTCCTCCGTCCGTTACGTATTCAAATTGAAGCTTGATTTTTTTACCTTTAAACTGCGTTAAGTCATAGCTTTTATCTTCCCATTTTCCGCCGGAAGTTTCAGCAGAACCGTCTGCATTATTCGCTTTATCACCAATTGTATCTAACAGAACTTTTGAACCGTCAGGAAGAATCGCATTTACATATAAATAATCGTATTCTGCCTCCACTTCATAGAACGCTTTATAATTGAACGTCGCTGTTTTGGCCGCTGTTAAATCAAACTCTGGCGTCGTCATTGTCGTATGCAGATCGTCTCCGCGCTTACTGTAGTAGTAGTTGCTTCCAAACTCAGGCTTAATCCCTTGAACAGCTTTTTTAGGTAAATTAATCTTCACAATACCCGGTCTTTTGGATTTTGTCACGCTTTGATCAACCACGCTCACAGAGCCCGATTTTGTAATATTTTTGCTGTCGATTTGTTGAATATTTGCCCAGTTTCCACCCATATTTGCTTGGAAAAACTCTTTATTTTGCGGGGAGAAACTTGTCGGTTCTGTACCAGCTACTTCACCAGCCCAGCTCCCTCCGCTCATAATTGACCAAACGCCTACCGGCTCACCTTGACCCGTATACTGTGTATCATACTCATCCGGCAAACCTAAATCATGGCCAAATTCATGAGCAAAAACGCCAACTGCTCCGTCTTCTGGTTCAATTGTATAATCATAAGCAGCCATGTTTGTTCCAGGAACTTTATACACTTGTCCCAAAGTAGAGCGATGAGACCAGATAGCATCGTTTCCTAGTTTACCTCCACCTGCTTCTTGCCCAGTTCCAGCATGAATGACCATTAAGTGATCCACTATGCCGTCAGGCTCATTGCGGTTGCCATCTCCATCGATATCATATTGGTCGAACTGATCATAATCTGAAAGGTTAATGCCGCTTTTTGCTGCTGCAGCAAGCGCTTCTTTTACAAGATTACGAGGCCCTTTAGATCCAGGCGCATTATCGTTTCCTCCCGCTGGATTGTCTGCTCCGTATTCTTTTGCGTTTCCAGGTACAGTTAACCAGTCAGAAACCGTTCCATCTACTGTGTAACTACCTCCAGACTGTTCTTCATAATATTGCTTAAACGTTTTAATTTTTTTACCGTTAAATAGCGTAAAGTCTTTCTTTCCAAACATTAATTGCTGATAGTGATTTCGGTTAAAATCTTTTGCATACATGTAGCCAGGTTCTTGAACGACATTGTTATGCTTAAAGTCTGCATATTCGACTAAAAGAACAAGAACCTTATCTTTTCTCACTTGTCCTTTATAGTTTGCCTGAGCTGCAGGTTTAACATTTACCCCGTTCCCCGACTTGTTTCCTTGAGACTTAATATTAGCAAATTCGCCTCGTTGAAACTTTTCTTTTTGTTTTGTTTGCATTTCTTTCGCTTTCAAATCAATTTTGCTAGCTTTATGTCCCTTCATGCTCTCTTTATGTGCATCTTTTTTGTTTATGTAAGAAGTAACGGCTTTCTTCACTTCTTGCGGTGTTGCACTTTGAGAAATAACTCCTTGGTTTTTCAGTGCGTTAGCCAATCTTTCTTCCGGTACTGTATTCATATCAATTGGTGAACTTGGAAGTTCCTCCGATTGTGCGGTTTTAGCTGAAGCAGCACTTCCATTCATAAGTACTGGCCCCACTCCGCTTAATGTAACAGTTGTGGCAAGAAAAGATGTCCCCAAAATCTTTTTCCAGCTTTTCAAGTAAACCCCTCCGTTTTAGAATTTTCAAACTATTAGCAAGATTTATTTTATATTCTAAAACTAGGAAGGTCAACTACATTTTACTATATTATTAAAATTTTTTAATTCTAGTAGATAATGTAAAATAGTTTGATAGTATGTAACTAGTTTTCTTTGCCTGACAATTAAAATGTCTGATAAACCCTTCTTACATATGCAAATTCTATGCCAAATCGATAACCAAATCTAAAAATATATGAAGCGTATTTTTTTAGGAAATTAGAACCATCTTTTCGGTATTACTATTATATAAAAACAAAAAATTCCCCATTATGGATACAGAAAGATAAAAAAATCACTTCTCAATAGACGAGAAGTGATAATTTCTGTATGCAAGTAAATTTAAGAATGTTCTTTTTGACGCTGCAGCAAGATATGATAGAGCGACATGCTCCAAATAGACATATTGCGCGCTGCGATTTCATAAGGTTTTTCATCAATTTTAAACAAGAAATCCCCTTCATAACTCACGGACTTCCCTTTCTTTTCCAGCTCTTGTTTAACAGCTTCAATCCATTCTACTGCATTCGTATAATGCTTGTCCAAACGAACTTTAATAGTTTGATTCCTGTAATGAATAAAAGATGTAATTCCCCAAAAAATTAAGACAAGAAAAAGTACCATATACAGCAATTGCATGATAACGATCCCCTTCTTTCTTCATTTCATTATTTTCAATGAAGACTTAATTTAGATGAGTAAATATTACTATTCTCCTTTTCAATCGTCATCTCCTTTAAAAAAGTAAATTCCTTTTCCACGCGGACGTATAAAATAAATCCATGTACGTGCTCCCTCATCTTTTTTACTAACGTTTTCTGTTAAAAAATGATAAGCTAATAGAATGATAAATAGAAAGGGAGGGCGACGAGTTGTCAACTGAACAAGTGAAACTAGCAGCCGTTTTAGATGTTGAAACAACGGGATTAAGTGCGCAAACATGCGATATTATCGAACTAGCAATTGCTGTTGTTTCTTATGATTCTTCTACCGGAGAAATAATCGACATTGTAGAAGAATATGAAGAATTTAATATGCCTTCAACTCCCATTTTCCCGTACATTACAAACTTAACGGGAATTACAAATGAGATGGTTAAAAATAAAACATTAGACGATAAAAAAGTGGAATCGCTGTTAACTAGCGTTTCGGCTATCATCGCTCATAATGCTTCTTTCGATCGCAGTTTTCTTTTAAAACGGTATCCATCTTTATCTAACCAAAAATGGCACTGCTCTATGCGTGCTGTCAAATGGAAAGAGTACGGCTTTCCTAATAAAAAACTAACAACGCTTCTTGATCATCATAATATTGAGAGAGAGCACGCTCACAGAGCTATGGATGACGTGAAAGGAACCATTGACTTGCTAAGACAGCAAAATCCTAGCGGAGAGCCTTATTTTTCTGAAGTACTAAAAAAAGCAATGAGCAAACCTAAAAAAACAGCGGCTTCCACTCGTTTTTAACGCATCAAAAAAAGCGCAGCTTCTGCGCTTTTTTGTTTTTATTCGCCTATTTCTTAAGTGTTGAGTTATATGTTTGAGGAGTACGCTTGGAAATAGCGAGGTTGTAAACGCACCAGAAGAAAAAGAAAAGTGCCTGCTTTCAAACAAAAAAGCCGCGGAGGAACAAACTGAACAGCTGGTGTTTACACACATATACGAAATCAGCTGAATTTCTAATAATTTGGGAGATTTTAATTATACTTCTCTTATTTTTTGGTTTTGAAGATTGTGATGCGTTTGTTCTAGTTCACTTAAATTCAATTCGTACAAATGTCTCCCGTCTTCTGCTTTAAAGTAACCCGATTCAATAATTTGATTCATTAAAAGATCTTTCTTTTGCTCAAATGCTTTTTCAGTTGTCATGTTATCATCTCCTTTTTTAGGTAAATATCTTTCATAGAAAAGACGTACACCGCTTGTGGCATACGTCTTGTTGCTTTTCACACTTGTTACCTATGTTTAAAAACAACGCAATGTTACATTTTATCGAGAAGGCTGCTTATGTCTTGTAGCCATATTGAACATTTTGATGATGCACTACTTTTATACCCTTCATGATGTTCTTAAAACGCAATTGGAAAAAGATTTTCACAAAATTTGTTTTCCATCTACTGCCCCGCTTTCAAAATGCGGCTGTGCGGCGATTTTTTTCGTTGCTAAACTAACCACCATTAATACAACTAAATTAATAAATAAAGAAATAACGCCGACATTTGTATCTTTAATGATTTGTGGCAACGCAGGAAACAACGTGCCAAGCGTTGTTTCAGTAATCGTTATATACATCACAGACGCAATGCCGGCAACAATACCTGCACATGCCCCGTATTTAGTCACGATATTGTTTTTCATTAAACTAAAAATAAAAGCAGGAAACAGCTGCGTCACAATGCTGTAGCCCATTAGTAAAAGCGTTACAATCGTATTTCCTCCATGAAGTGTAAAATAGACTGAAACAAGCGCAATGACCGGTACGAAACATTTAGCCAGTATCGAAATTTGTTTGCCCGTCGCTGAGGGAACAAGAACTCCATAAACGTTTTTAGATAGTGACGTAGAAGCTGCCATCAAAAGCATTGATCCAGGCACAAGTGCTGTTAATAAACCAGCTGCGCCAATAAAGCCGACAATCCACGGGTCAAATGTTTGAATGGAAAGACGAAGCAGTGACAAGTCCGCTTCTGCGCCTTGTAGTCCAGGTACCTGCATAAGAGCAGTAAACCCTACAAAAAAGACAAAAAGCAGCATTAACGTATAAATAGGACTTATAATAGAATTCTTTCGAAATACATTCTCGTTTTCAGCTGAATACGTTGCATTAAACGTATGCGGCCACATGTAAAATCCTAATACGGTCAGCATGACTGTAGAAATAAACCACGAAATACTTAGACCTGTCTTGGGAAGAGTAAGAAACGTTGGATTTGCTTGATGCACAGCCTCAAACATCGGCTGTAAGCCTCCGTAGTAATGGAACGGCATATATATTCCTAAAAATAAGACGACAATAAAAATCATAATATCTTTAACAATGGCCGTCCACGCGGAACCATGTATGCCTGATATCATTAAGTAAACCGTTAATGATATGGCTCCAATCCAAATGGCTGCGGTTGAAGAGATAGAGCCATAAGAAGCTTCAGATACAATAATACCTAAGCCTTTGAACTGTAAAATAATATAAGGAACAATTGCCAGCACCCCTGCGCATGAAACAACGATGCCTAGAAACGGGCTGTTGTATTTTGAAACAAAAAAATCCGGCTGAGACATGAGCTTATGCTGCTTCGCATATCTCCATATTTGCGGGCCAATCCAATATCCTAACACGTACGCTAAAGAAATATAGGCTAAAATATAAAACGCTGGCCCTCCTTTTCCATATGCCCAAGCGCTTCCTCCTAGAAACGTAAAAGTAGTATAGATTTCACCCGCCATCAAAAAGAAGACAAAAACAGTTCCAAAACCTCTGCCGCCTACGCTCCACTGTTCTAAATCCATTTTTTTGCCCCGCGTAGCTCGAATTCCAAGATAAATAGCTAAAAGTAAAAAACCAAAAATAATAATCAGAGCGGTATTCATTATTTATCTCCTCCTTTAACAGCAGGATCGAGCTTGTACACAATACCCATAATAAAAGACGTAAGAATTACCCACATAACAATCCAAAAGAGAAAAAAAGGCATCCCTAAAATAAACGGCGTTACTTTGTTAACAAAAGGCAATAAACCTAATATTCCTACAAACGGAAGTAAGCAAAGAAGATAAATTATTTTCATAGAACTCCTCCTTAATCACACTGCTTATCAGTACTTATCTAACACTTTAACTATCTCATTATGTACTTCTCTTATTCTTCTCTTTACACCTCCATTCTTGAGCTAAACGAGACGTTTGGCATAGAAAACCGCCGTTTATTTGTTCCTTAGTATCTTCCATTTGTCCCCATATGAAAAGGAGTTTGTAAGGCATGCTTACAAGATTTTGAATGCAGCAGAATATAGACAAACAAAAAGAAACGGAACTGGAGAGCAAAGGTCTCAGTTCCGTTTCGATTTAGCATTTCTATACTTTATTCTTTACACCAAGCGAAGAGAGAGCTTGGTGTAAATGTCCAAACGTTTCAATTTTATTAAAACTAATTCCTACATTAACAGCCGTCTGAGCCATGTCAGGACTCACTCCTGACATAATCGCATGGATGCCTAGCAGCTGCAAAATGTTAATCAAATCAAAAAACTTGTGAGCGACATACGTATCTACATAATTTACACCCGATAAGTCAATGACTAGATGCCTTATATGTTTTTCTGCACACTTTTTTGGAACAACCTCGATAATAGAATCACCTTTGATTTCATCAATAAGCCCTACTAAAGGCAAGACCGCGATGTGATCTACAATTGGAATGACAGGAAAACTCGTTTCGTCGATTAGCTCTTGCTGAAGACTTATTTTTTGCCTTGTGATTTTATAATACTGTTCGGAGAATTCATTAATGAGTTTATCAAATGTTGTATGATAAACTTCGCTCCAAGACAGTATATCTTCTTTTGTAATAGATGAATGTATCAGACTATATGTTTTGACATACGTCCAAATAATTTTTCTTGTTTTGCTTAGCGCTTCTACTACCTCGTAAATCGGCGTATCAAATTTAATTCTGCTGTTTACTACTTCCGTCGTCCATTTCACCATACGTTGTTTAAAAATCTTTTGATCGTCAAGAAAGCCGCTCGCAATTGTTTCAATCGTATAAAGATGCTGCTCACGCAGCTTTTTCTCAACTGAAGAATCTGCGTCCTTTGAGTAAATCGATCCTTTAATATTACTTCTTTGGCGCAGCCATTCTTCACTGATAGAGGCTGAATTTTCTAAAATATATTCAAAAAGACGTTGATTTTGTTCACTCACTACTGTTTAACCTCCGTTCACTTTCTCCTTCTGTCCAATTACTTACAAAACGCACCTTATGATAAATTCATGCTTCATATTTTTTCCTCGTCCATCTCTATCATACACGATAACCGCTCTGCATACTTATAGAGAATTAGATATAAACAAGCAGGTATTTAATTATCTACATAGATAAACTGCCGTGTATGATGCAACTATCATTTATTTTCACATGAAAGGATGTTAATTGTATTGCAAAAATCAATTATTTTGTTGGGGATTCTCGCTACAAGTATTGGATTATCCGCTTGTTCAAACAATACAACAACTTCTTCTGCCACAAACTCTTCTGCACATTCAGGTCATGAACATCACAAAGCTGCAGTTGCTGATATTCGCGAAGAGACTCCGGGAGCAGATGTTTTGCCACAGTTTTTGAAGAATCAGCCTAAAGATATGAAACTAGTTTATCTATCCGTTGCTAAAAATCGTGAACTACTTGAAAAAATCCCTTGCTACTGCGGATGTGGCATGGAAGCGAATCACAAAAACAGCTATGACTGCTTTATTTTTAAAAATAAAAGAAACGGAGCAGTTGTCTGGGATGATCATGGAACAAAGTGCGGATTGTGTATAGAAATTGCAGCTAAAGCTATGCTCGACTATAACCGAGGCAAATCAATAAAAGATATCCGCAAAGACATCGATGAAAAATATAAAGAAGGCTATGCACAACCCACTCCTACTCCTTCCTTGTAGAGCATTGGCAGTTTTTAAGCAAATATTCGCGACAGGTATATATAAAAGTAGAAAATATCAAAAACACGTTCTTTTTTAGCGTTTTGAAAGCTTGTTCATCTTTGAAACAGCAAAAAACACTCAAATAGCTATTTGAGTGTTTTTTGTGTACTATTCCTTCACAAACTCTTTTGTACTTCTTACTGTATCAATCGGACGCACGAGCTTCTCAATTTCTGCACGTTTTGGCTCTAAAAACGGAGGCAGTGATAATTTTTCTCCAAGCGTTTCGTAAGGTTCATCTCCCATAAATCCTGGTCCATCTGTCGCAAATTCAAATAAAATTTGCGGAGCCACTCTTGCATACAACGATTCAAAGAAGTGACGATTCACATAACCAGACGTATGGAAACCGAAGCTTGGCATTCGATTAATCCACTCTTCAAGAGCTTGTCGATTTTCTACGCGAAAAGCAACGTGATGAACAGTTCCAAAACCTTGCTGAGCCTGCGGAAGTTTTTCATTGTGTTCTACTACTACTTGCGCACCGTTTCCTCCTTCTCCTACTTCAAATAGGTGAAGATCTCTTTCTTGAGCAATCTCTTTAAATAAAAGGACTTTTTCCATCATTTCTTTAAAGTAATTAAACTCGGCAATACGAATAAAGATAGGACCGAGTCCCGTAATAGCGTATTGAAGAGGGACAGGGCCTTTTTGCCAAGGAGTGCCTGATTCAACTCCTTGATTTCCTTCATCGGAAATTAACTGATACTGCTGATCATCAAAATCAACAAACGAAAGCGTCTTTTTCCCAAATAGCTCTTGAATCCCCGTATGATTTACCTCTAAGCGATCAAAGCGCTTTACCCAATAGTCTAAAGCCGCATCATTTGGAACGCGGAAAGATGTTTTTGAAATTTCATTTGTTCCGTGAAAACCTTTTGGAATACCTGGAAAATCAAAAAAAGTCATGTCCGTTCCGGCGCTGCCTTTATCATCTGCAAAAAACAAATGATACGTTTGAATATCATCTTGATTGACCGTTTTTTTAACTAAGCGCATGCCTAACACATATGTGAAAAATTCATAATTCTTTTCCGCACTGCTTGTAATAGCCGTTACGTGGTGTATTCCTTTTAAGTGGTTCATTCTACATTCCTCCGGATAAATCGTCTAGTTTATCATTCGTCATTTATCTTTAATTTGAATATCTTTAATTAAAGATAATATACCATGATTAATTTTCCTTTGTCAATAAAGTATGGATGATCTCGGAAGGAAATATGTATATTTTTACATTTAACCAAACCATTATAAATGAGGACGAGCCAAATCGGCAATAAAACATAGTATAAACAAAGAGCTTTTACAATTCAAAAGCTCTTTGTTTATTCTTTAATTTTCAATATGCTTGATTATAACTGCAGGATTGCCTCCGACTACCACGTTATCAGGAACATTTTTTGTCACAACGGTACCGGAAGCAATTACCGCATTGTTGCCTATTTTCACTCCAGGATTAATAACGGCTCTTCCCCCAATCCAGACGTTATTTCCTATTTCTACGCGTTTTCCAAACTCAGCTCCTGAAATTCTTTCAAGAGCATGCAAAGGATGAGTTGCTGTATAGATATGTACACCTGGTGCAAGAAAACAATTATCTCCTATTCTTATTTCACATACATCTAAAAGTACGCAATCAAAGTTAGCATAAAAATTTTCTCCAACATGAATGTTAGAACCGTAGTCACAGCGGAAAGTAGGCTCTATGCAAAGAGAATTTCCCGTAGACCCAAACAGTTCTTTTAATAAGTTTGTACGTCTTTCTTCTTCCCTTTCTGTTGTTTGGTTATAAAGCCTTGTTAATCTTCGAGCGTTTTCACGTTCTTTTATTAATTGCGGATCAGCGGAAAGGTATAATTCTCCATCCAGCATTTTTTGTTTTTCTGTTTTCATTTTGTATCCCCTTTTTGTAGTTCCTTCTCTAACCGATACTGATTTATTCTCTTACACGATATCATGTTTTTAAACCTTTGTCTGCTATTCGCTGAGGTTATCACCCCCCAGGCAAACATTAGTTAATTTAATAACTCCCGGAAGCTAATTTTTTAATCTTTTTATATAAAAGGAATAGTAAGAGAAAACTTCATCACATATACTATATAAATTTATAAAAAAGGCAGGGATATCATGAAAGCACAGCGCTTGGTAGATGACCAAAAAGGAACATACAGCAAGGAAGTTCAGAAGCACTTTAACCTAAAAATAAATGGGAAAATTTATACGCAACCCTCGCCGCAATTACCTCCCTCAACCCCTATGCAGAAGAAAAACCTTAAATATAAACCTCAAAATAAAGTTCTACGCACGTACGATAAAAAAGATAAAACATTAAATGACACACAAGAAAAGCTCATAAAATCTGCAAAAACTAGATTAACTAAATATGAAAAGCTTCTATTAAGCAATCAGCTTTCAGAATCTGCGGCTCTTTACTCACCTTTTGGGTTAGAAGAGCTGGTACGAATGGCTAGTAGAGAGGAGTGAACGATTTGTGTTGGATGAAAAAGTAATCATTGATACAAACATTTGGGCTTCACATGCGCTTAATTATCCAGAAGTTGTGGAATATATTAATGAACTTATTTCAAATAATGCGGAATTTTTAATGCCTACCGTTGTAGAAATGGAACTTCTGTCGCATTGGGAAGTAGAAACAAATCCTCAAGTCAAAGCAGTAAAAAATCATTATATTTATGATATGACAGATAAGATTGTAGACGTTACAAGTGAAATTGCACAGTTAGCAGCTCAAATTCGCCGAAAAGCTAAAATAGAATCCAATAAAAAAATTAAAGGCCCAGATGCGATGATTGCCGCATCTGCTTTTATACATAATGCAAAACTGATTTCCAACAATAATAAAGATTTTGCTTGGATTACATTTAATTTCAGCTACCGAGGTCAACCATTATCTTATGTAAACCCTATTAAAGATACGATTGCTTACGCTTCTTTTATTAAAAGCTTTGAACATCCCACCCTTCCTGATGCTGATAACTTATAAGAAAACGAGAAGGAAAGCTAATTTGTTTTTATTTTCAAAATACTCCTTGTCTCCCGCCTTTTTCAAATTAAAAGTTTGATGAGTACATACTCCAATTCTTTCTGTAATGAATACAGTAAAAAGCATAAAAACTTAGGCGGTGAAAAGAGTGAATTATCAATATTACCGGGAACAACCTTTAGAAGAGTATCAATATGGCTATGATTATTATTCAAATCCTCATGAAACTGACGAAAGATTCCCTTATGGTTATTATCCATATCTTCGCCCTCGGCCATTTTATCCTTACCCTTATCCTCGTCCCATTTATTACCACCCCCCTTACTTTTACCCTCGCCCTCGGCCATTTTACCCACACCCAGTGTATTGGAGATAAAAAAAAGAAGAGCGATCAGCTCTTCTTTTTTGTTTCTTGATATTTAGACATCTCCTCTTGAATAATGGTCACAAACGCTTCATTTTGTTCAATTTCAAAAACGGTAATAGCTTTTTCTAGGTAGGCTATTCCTTGTTTAAGCTCACCAAGCTGACAGAGTGCTTCTCCAATTTGATAGTGCAGTTCTCCTAATAAATAAAGCGTCTCATGCAGAATACACAGCTCTAGTCCTGCTTGTGCATATTTAACCGACTTTTCATAACGTTCCATTTGCAAAAGCGCACGCGATAATCCATATAAAATTCGAATTTTGACAAGAGGATCTTTTAATTTAGGAAGCAAAGCAATATGCTGCAACCCTTCCATAAACGTACTGAACGCTTTTTTTAAATGACCTTCTTCTTCATAAATAATGGCAATACTATTTAAAATAGCAATCTCTTTTTCTGAATAAAACTGTTCGCTCGTACGCGTGAACGCAATAGCTTTTTCCAATTTACGAAGTGCTTGTTCAAATTTATTTCCAATATAATAATCACATATGGCTTCGTGCCATAGGAAAAATTGTGCATGAAAAGGATCTTGAAACATAGGATTATCTTTTTCTTTGTTCACCATATGTAACACGGTTTCATAATCGCGTTTTCGTATATAATGCCTAATGGTCGATTTAATTTCTTTTGAATAATCGTTGGGCGTTAGCTCTCCTGCTTCAAAGAAATAATTCATCGGAACCCCTAAGCGTTTCGATAAATGATAGAGAACTTCACTGCTTGCATGAATTTCACCTTGTTCAAATCGATGTAGCTCTTCTTCAGTACAAATTCCTTCTGATAACTCGACAGTTGTCATTTCCGCAATCTTTCGCAGATCTTGAATCAGCTGACCTACTTGTTTTTTATCATTCAAAAAATCACCTTACTTAATGTCGTCAATAAACTCTGTGAAAACAACGTTCCATTATATTTTTATAAGTCTATTGTACCATTTAGGTGGTTTTTTTATCAATAGAAATAAGAAAATAATTCCAAAGGAAATTCTTGAAATTATAATTAAATTATTTCAAACAACCTCCAGCTTCTTCTTTAGTCATATCCCCTCTTTGTACAGCAGTCATAACTTGATCGCAATAGTATGATGTTTGACTATATCCTTCTTCATCAATTTCTTTTTGAATCTGTTCCTTTGCTTCATCGGAGAAATTAGCATCTTGTTCAGCAATGATTTGAGCTTCATATGCTTCTTGTTCTGCCTTTTCTTTAGCTAATCTTTCTTCCTCTTCTTTATTCAGTTCCTCCTCAATCTCAGCCTCTTCAGCCCATGTTTCAGCTTGATTTGCTTCATAATTATCGATTGTTTCTTGACTAACTGGAGATTCCGCTTCCTTCTTTTGCTCTGCTTGTTGAGCTGATACACGTTGTTCTTCGGCAATCTTTTGTGGTCTTTGTTGTTCGGCTATTTCTACTTGTCGTTTAGCTTCCGCTTCCTCTTTTGCTTTTTGTTCTGCTAATTCCTTAGCCTTCCTTTCTTCTTCAACTTTTGTAGCGTACGCACGTAAATCTTTCTGTTCATCTTGAATTTGTATAGATTCAGATTTCTTATTTAATTCTATTTCATTAGTCTTTTTTTCTGGCTTTACAGCAGTTTCTTTCTTAGAAGTCTCAGCGTTCTTCTCTTCCCCTTGGTCACATGCTCCCATAGTTAAACTCAAAGACAACAAAATGCTACCAACTAACAACTTTTTCACAGCATTCTCCCCTTAACTTTTCTCTGTATGGAGTGTTGCACTAAACAGATAAACTGATTTGACTAACTAATTTTTCTAAGTCCTTGATTAATTCATTAGGGGTAACTATATTGTTCATTACGTCATTACATATCTTTAAAAGCTCAAGTTTAACTTCTATGCTAATTTCCTCAGGTTTTAATTGTTCTTTCACAACACACAGCCCCCTTAATGAGTAAATAATATCACGAAAAAGGTTATTTTTTTTATCTATTCAATTATTTCCCTTCTCAATTTTTCGATAATTTTCTTTTTGAATCATTCCCATTCTCTGCATTTTCTTCCCTATAATTAATGTAATCCATCATTATACTTTCTATAACTTTTAATAATTCTTTTACTTGCTTTTCTGTAAATAAGCATTCTCTAATAGATTCTCTTATCTTCTTAATCTTGGTGTACTTCTTACCATCTACACCAAAGTGAACCTTATGGTGCTGTGCTTTACGATCACTCTATAAGTTACCTATAGATAAACGTTTACTCCAATCCTCTTTCACTTCTATAAGGTGATAGGCTCTTTCAACAGGAGTACACCTGCCTTCTATAAGCTAATTGACAACATTCCTCTGTGTTACATATCTTAAATGGCTTTTTAGGCATGTTGTTTAGCCACCTTTTTTACCCTTTATTATTTAGCGCATATTTTAATTTGCATACTATAGATATAATAAAAAGCCACTCATCAGAGTGACTTAGCATTAGATTTATTCTTTACTTCTTCAGGTACATAATCTAAAAGTGTGGATATTATCATATTAAAATGCCATGGAGTAAGGTTATTACCAGCACTTTCTTTTAGCTCTGTTTCTTAGTTTTTCGCCCCATACTGGATATTTGTTATTACTTTGTGCTTCCTCTAACATATGATCTACTACATTTATTACTTTATAATACTCATTTTCTTTTGCACTGATATAATAATCTTTTTGTTTATAATCCATAACTCCACCTCCTTTTAGTTACTTATTATTTTCCCTTCATTAACCAAATCAAACTTGTTAATTACCTAAAATAAAAAGTCGACCCTATGATCGACTTTCTCGACTGAATTAAATATCATTGCTTTCAGTCGCTTTAAATACTGCTTTAATTTTGTACGTATCTTTTCTTTCTTACCTTTTACGGCAGTAACCCTTGTAATCAGTTCAATAATAACTCCTGAAACTGAATGGTATTGCAGGTCCTGAAATAGGCGTCTGCCCCCCACTCAAAAATTTTGGAGCTTTCGCAGGATACCCTAACGGATAATTTCCCCACCAGCTGTCAACTTCACCACTAGAATTCAGTACATATCCAGTAGGACGTCCAAAAGAAGGCATGAAATAAGGGTAGAAAGCATAGTTAAAAGGAGTATAAAAATTAGAATAGAACATTTAATCACCTACTTTGTTTCAACTTGTAAAAAACCTTCATTAAGATATGAAATCTTTTCTTTTATTGTGAAGCATCATTCTCAATAACTTCTATAACATTGTCTTTATTTATAACATTGAAATAACTTTAAAAGAGATAATAGGCTATTTTTTGAAACTCTTTTTAACCTTTTCTCCCTTCAAATACAGAAAAAACAGCACATCCATGTGCTGCTTACCCCAAGTTCATATAATTTATAACACTATATATCTTTGCAACTTAAATAGAATCAAATACTTGACGCAGTTGAGCTGCGCTTTTATTGATCGCCTGCTGAGCGAGTGGGACAAATTCATGAAACCCTAAAAACCCGTGAATCATTGTTTCATAATTTTCATAGGTGACAGGGACACCGTGATTTTTTAATGCGTCCGCGTAGTCTTTTCCGCTATCTCTTAGAGGATCATATTGTGCTGTAATAATGGTAGCGCTCGGTAGACTCGATAAATCTTCTAGTAATACCGGAGCGTTATAGGGATGCTGTTCTTCTTCTTTATTATTTAAGTACTGAAGGCGAAACCAATCCATAAGATCTTTTGAAAGAAGATATCCTTCGGCGTTTTCTTTCATAGAGGCAGGGTACTGATTTTTAAATCCTACAGACGGATAGATGAGCAGCTGATGAACAATGGATGGACCTTGTCTTTCTTTTGCTAAAATGCTTACAACCGCAGCAAGGTTGCCACCGGCACTGTCGCCCCCGACGGCAATTTTGTTTGAATCGATATTTAATTGAGACGCATGAGCTGAAATCCAATCCAATGCGTCATAGGCATCGTTTACTGCAGCGGGAAATTTATCTTCAGGAGCAAGGCGGTAATCAACAGACACTACAATACAGTTTGTTTCATTTGCATACGACCTGCATATGGAGTCATGAGTATCCAGGCTTCCTAATACCCAGCCTCCTCCGTGATAATAAACAAGAGCGGGAAATGGCCCTGTTCCTTCAGGTTCATACACTCGTAGAGTGAGCGTACGTTCATTTAATTGGATTTCTTCATTATATACTTTTTTAACTACTTCTTTAGAAGGAGTTAAGGACATCTTTTCCATTTCCCTCAGCTGCGGGGGTGTAACGTCCTCTAAAGCAGGACGGGGCATTTCATTATATTGATTTAGAAATATTTGAATATGCGGATCTAACGGCATTCTTCTTCTCTCTCCTTTCAAGGTAACTCTATATGTAATGATGAATGAAATTTCAGAAAAAATCCAATATATTGTCTTCTCGGCAGGCTTTTGTTTGTTTTGATTAAAAATGGGTATAACAATTAAATAAAGAGGATGATATTCGTATATATTTTATTCTCACCTATATAAATATAAATACGTACAAAGGAGGCACACCGATGATTATTGTTTATATAAGCTTAGCTGTTGTTTTGGCATCACTTGCGTATCTTATTTACGCAGGCGTATCATTTAATAAAAAAATCAAGCCAACTGTGAACTCTGTAAATGCCACTTCTCAACATCTTCAAAACGAAACTGATCATATCAAAGAAAAAACAAATCATTTAAAAGTAACGCAAGCAGCGATTAAAACCGATGTGCAGTACAAAAAAGATTCGGTCAAATATACAGCCAACTCATTTAAACAGCTTGTGAATAGCTTTAAACGTTAAAAAAGGAAACCTCTATAAAGGTTTCCTTTTTTATTACATCGCCTGAGACGTATCTTTAGGAGGCGCAGCCGTTTTGTTTCGGTGATAAATAGCGTTAATCTCTCCTCCAATAACGAGAATTAACCCCGTTAAAAATAGCCAAAGCATCAGAACAATTACGCCTCCTAAGCTTCCATAAGTAGCAGAATAATTGCCAAAGTTGCTTACGTAAAATGAGAACCCTAAAGATGTCAGCTGCCATAACAGCGTAGCAGCGAGCGCTCCGGGCCATACGTGGGCAAAAGGAAACGTTTTGTTTGGAGCTAATCTGTATAATACGGATAAAACAAGTACCATAATGCCGACACCAATAATCCAGCGCAGAATATTTAAAACTACTGTTGTACCTGAAGGAAGAGAAAACCATTCGCTTATCCAATTTAACAAAACCCCTCCGAACACTGGTAAAAGAAGGGATACAACAATTGTTACGATCAATCCAATTGTTAAAAGAATGGACAAGCCTCTTACTTTAATAAACGAGCGCTGTTCTTTCACGTCGTAGGCTTGGTTCATTGCACGGATAAAGGCGTTCATACCGTTTGAAGCAGACCAAATGGTTCCTAAAATCCCTACAGTCAGTAACCCGCCGTTTGGTTGGCTTATAAATTGAGCTACGTTATCTTTAAAGATTGCAGCAGTTTCTCCAGGCATAACGCTTTGAAGGACATCGATTGCCTCTTCCGGTTTAATAGATAGATACGGAACAATCGATATCAGTAAAATAAGCATAGGGAATAATGATAGCATATAGTAATAGGCTTGCTCAGCCGCTAGTCCCGTTGCTTGGTCTTCTTGAATTTCTTTACCAAGACTTTTTCCAAATGATAATAGCTTTTTCATGATAAACCTCTACTTTCTCTTTTTTTGTTCTTTTCCCATTTTATGCACTTTTCAACCTTGAAAGTGGAGAATTTCAAGCAAAATCTCAAATCAAACGATCAAGAGAAAGTAGAATGATGTTTCCTACACAAAAAAGTTCCAGCTCAAAAGAGCCAGAACTTTTCATCAGAGTGTTTATGTAGAGCAGACTAGCGAATGTGTCCTTGTGCACCACTTAATTGCTGTTGCGCCATTGCAACAAGATGCTTCGTCATTTCTCCACCAACAGAACCATTTGCACGAGCTGTTTGCTCAGCTCCCAGCTGAACGTTAAGTCTTCCCGCGATTTCCGTTTTTAACTGATCAAGAAGCTGTTCAGCACCTTGAACTAAAATAGGATTACGATTTGCCATGTTTATCACTCCTTTCCTTCAACAGCTTATATAGGTTAATGTTCCTTTCACTTGAAATTTTATACAACATCCCTCAAAAAAAAGATCCCTGGCTATCGCCGAGATCTTTTTTTCTTTTTAAGCTTTTTTACACTCGTTCAAGAGGCATTGTGCAGCAGCGGAAAGAACCACCCGACTTAATAATTTCAGATATATCAACTTCAATCACTTTATAGCCTCGTTTCCTTAACTCTTCATTCACTTCTGTATTCATTGGCAGGCTGATCACCCGCTGATTACCGATGGATAATACATTGGTTCCCATCGTAAACTGCTCTTCTTTTGTTACTTCAATTAAGTCATATTTCATGCGAAGTAAATTTAATTCTTTCTCATGTAAAGCTGGTGAAAATACGAGCGCTTCTGTAGGTGATAAAATGTTTAACACACAATCAAGATGAAGATAAGACCGATCAATAGGAATCGGAACAACCTCATACGCTGGAAGCAGCTTTTGGATATGCTCCACGCCTTCTTTACTTGTACGGTCGCTGAGTGCAATAAAAATAGCTTGTCCATCAATCAGCACATCTCCACCTTCAATAGGATGGTTCGGCACCTGATGAAAAGGAATACCTTGCTGCTGCAGCCGGTCTGCTAGCACTTGCTCTTCTCCGCTTCGAATTTCGCTGCCCATTTTCGTGACAATAACGGTGTCTCCGAGCGTATAGCCAATATCCCGCGTAAATACTTGTTCTGGAAATGGCTCTTGTGCAGATAGCCCGATGACTTCCACTCCTTCTTTTTGAAGGCATTCAACAAATTGACGGTGCTGCTTTGAAGCCAAGCTCTCATCAATATTTTCATCCGCATAATGCTTTTGTGTTTCATTAATAATTTCTTCAATTTTCATATATGTAGGCGGGCAAACAATCACACGTTTTAATGTATCATACTCATTTTTACACCCATAACTCTTCGTCATTTTAGCTGGCTGTTTCATTTGCATCTTTTTTAATCCCCCTTCGTGCATTTATGTACAGTGTTCCCTAAATCTCCTGAAACATAAACACGATTTTACTGAGGAAGCACCCCTGCGCATCTATCTAAAAAGCTTTTTCAGGCAAGAAAAACAAAAAAACACAATACTTCTTCTAATTACAATAACTGTTAGTATAAAATAGTCTAGTAACTGTACAAAAAATTGGAGGTTAATATGAATAGAGTAGCGAACGCATTATATGCGAGCAAGAAAATTTTATTAGTACTATGGATAATCCTAATTATCGGATTTGGCTTTTATGCGGCTAAGCTTCCTTCTGTGCTGGGAGGAAACGGATTTGAAATGAAAGGAATGTATAAAGATACCGAGCAGCTTTTAGTTGATAAATTTGACGTTAGCGAAGCTCAGATCATCGTTTTGTTTGAAAAAAAAGACGGAGTTTCTGACTCGAAATTCCAGCAAACGATCGCTCAGTATATGCAAAAAGCAAAGGACAAATCAGACGCGTCCAAAGTCGACATCCCAACGGCTTCTAACAAGATGATAAAAGGAAGCACAGCGTATGGAATTATCCACTTTAATCACGACGATGATGGAACGATGGATAAACGAGTGGAAAAGATCAGAACTCTTTCATCTGAAGAAAAAGAGATGAGCGTAAAATTAACCGGTGGTCCTATTATTGAAAAAGATATGAATACAGCAAGCCAAGCTGATTTAGCAAAAGCGGAAGCAATCGGCATTCCTGTTGCTTTAGTTGTGCTTCTTCTAGCTTTTGGCGGCGTGGTAGCCGCTGCAATTCCTCTCATGATAGGAATTGTAACCGTTGTTACCACCATGGGCGTTGTCTATTTCTTTCATCCGTACACAGAGCTGTCCATCTTCATTTTAAACGTGATTCCAATGATTGGATTAGCTCTTAGTATTGACTTTGCCCTTTTATTTATTAATCGCTTTAAAGAAGAAATTCAAACAAAGTCGGTAGAACAAGCAATCAAAATCACCATTCAAACTGCGGGACGCTCAGTCATTTTCTCAGGATTATGCGTATTTATTGGATTAGCGGGAATGCTGTTTATTCAAGTTGATATTTTTCAAAACGTTGCTCTTGGAGGAATGGCTGTTGTTTTTATTGCTGTATTTTCAGCTCTTACGCTGCTTCCTTCCATACTTGCTATATTAGGTACACGCATTAATCGTTTACGCATCTTAAAAATCAGTGAACAAGGCGGTCAGTCTAGGTGGCGTTCATTCGCTACATTTGTCATGAAAAAGCCTGTAACTATGACGATTGTTTCTCTTATCATTCTATTAATAGCACTTATTCCCGTTCGAGACATGCATCTAGAAATACCGTCTTCAGAAGCGCTGCCAACAAAATACGAGTCCCGTCAAGCTTTTGACACGTATAACGATACGTTTACAAATAAAAACACGGCAGACGTTTATTTTGTGTTAGAAGCTAAGCAAGATATGCTGAATGAGAAATCTTTAAAAAATGCCTTTACTTTTATAAAACAATTAAAAGAAGATTCGTTAGTTAAGCAAGTCGATTCTATTTCTACCGCTTTAAACGTAAAATCAAGTGATCAGCTTCAAGCTATGCTGGAAAACCCGCAGATAACTGCGCAAACAAAGCCAGCTGTAGATTCGTTCATTAACGGACATTATATGCTCATAAAAGCTACGCTAGATACAGACCAAAATTCAGATCAAGCGAAAGATTTTGTTCGAAAATGGAAAAAGAAACGTTCACCTTTCACCGTTCATATTGGCGGCTATCCAAAATTTGAACAAGAAATATTCGATGAAATTTATGAAAAAGCTCCGTATGGCTTGGCTCTTGTTTTATTTTCAACGTATGTCATTTTAATGATTGCTTTTCGTTCTGTCCTCATTCCTTTAAAAGCTATCATTATGAATATTTTAAGCTTAACAGCTACATTCGGTTTACTTGTATGGCTGTTTCAAAATGGACATTTAGGTCTTACCCAATCCAATATTGCTTTAGTGCTGCCAGTCTTTGTTTTCGGCCTTGTATTTGGGCTTAGCATGGACTACGAAGTCTTTTTGATTTCGCGCATTCACGAAGTGTATCATCAAACCCGCGATAATAATGTGGCAACGGTAGAAGGCTTAGCTTCCACTAGTAAAATCATTACGAGCGCTGCTTTAATCATGATTGTGATTACAGGAGCCTTTGCTTTTACAGACGTAACGCCTGTTAAACAAATGGGTGTAGGAATTGCTTTAGCTATATTTATCGATGCAACGATTGTCAGAATGCTTCTTGTTCCTTCTCTTATGAAATTGCTTGGAGATGCCAACTGGTGGTTTTTCACTAAAAAACGCGATAAGTCCAGTTCCAACGAACAGTTAAAATCATAATAAAAAAACCCGCTCACTTGAGCGGGTTTTGCATTGAAGGCTTCTTTATCGACTTAATTTTGCAAAAGCGATAATACCTTCTTCATCGTCTAATTCAAGTTCTAGTCCTGCTGCGTATGGGTCTACGTTCATTTCCGTATCCAGCCAAAAGCGCAGGGCTTCAATAATGTTCAAAGTAATATGAACCTGCTTACGATCATGCACGTATGACTCTGCTGAAAAACCATAGTCATCATCATACATTAGCTCAATCTCTACTTCTTGAGGCTGAACTTGTTTCTTTTCTGCAATATATAGGCACATTGCATTGATAATATCTTGTTCAGAAATTTTTATTGTCTCCAAGATTTCACTTCCTCATTTTTACGCTTGTTGCTACGTACGCTTTGAAATAACTTTACTACAAGAAGAATTAAAGCTACAATCACGAGCATGTTTACCATAAAGCCTAAAATTGGTCCTAATGGTCCTAAACTAGATAGCAAGCTTCCGAACAATAAGCCCGCAATTCCTCCCATTAAAAGACCTTTCATTAAGCCGCCGCGCTTTGAGCTAGCCGCTGTACTTTTAGATGATGAGTTTTTAGACGTATTGTTTTGCTTAACTGAATTACTGTTATTGTTTTTAAATAAGCTTGATTGGTTATTGCTTCCGCTGTCAAAAGAGCGCTTTCCTGATTTATACCCTTTTGCGCTTGCTACGTTTGAACCGTCATGAATAAGTGATCCACCGACTGGTGAAAAAACAACCGCTAATGCGATAAATGCGGCCAATAATTTTTTTACCATTGTTTTCCCTCCATTAAATGACTAACGTCACATATGTTTTTCATATATGATTTCCATATATGTTCCTACGTTTCATCATACCAAAAGGTTTCACTTTTTTATATAAAAATGCATCAAGCTCCATCAAATGTTCACAGGATTAAACATTTGCACGTATTTCGTGCTTATATAACATCATTTAGATATAAAATCAAAGACATTCATAAAACTAACAAAGGTCCTTCATCTTCATTAAATACGGCTTATTTTACACTTCCCTAAAAATATTATCTAAAGTAACTTTTGTAGAGTTCTTTGGTTTTTTCCCTTCTTTAATAATGTCTTTATAGGCTACCTTCGCCTTTATTACTAATTAAAGGATATACGCGCTTATATGACGAATACCATACGAGAAACAGCACCTCAAAGATATAATACAATGCATTAAAAATTGGCTCTGAAATATTCTATTGCTGTACGTTTTCAGTTAATTAATTGACGGTCAATGCTTAACGTTATCTACTTGCCCTTTCATAAATAAGAGCTTTCTCTTATATGAATATGTATAGATAAACTAAAGTTAAAAAGGAGAGATACGATGTTGAATGAACAGCTCCCATTATCAACAGCAAATTTATCAGATGCAATGGAAGGTACAAACCACTTAGACTTTTCTATTAAGCCATTGCAGCGTCATTACAAACTATTTGGACCGGCTCTTACTGTAGATACTCCTGCTGGCAATAATTACTCAGTGCTTGAAGCGATTCGACTAGCGGAGCCCGGAAGCGTGCTCGTCATTGATGGAAAAAGCTACTGTAACCGTGCCTTAGCAGGAGATTTCGTAGTAGCCATGGCGAAGCTTGTTGGAATAAGCGGTATTGTACTAGATGGTGTTATACGAGATCAGGAAGACATTGAAAGACTCAATTTCCCCGTATTTTGTAAGGGCTCTACGATCGCAGCAAGCAGCAAAAAAGAAAAAGGAACCGTAAATGAAACCATTTCCTGCGGGGGCGTAAAAATTCATCCTGGCGATTTTATTGCAGGTGACGACGGTGGAGTCATTGTCATTCCCAAGGAGGAAGCCGAAGAAGTATTAGCAAAAGCACGGGAAAAGTGGCAAAAAGATAAAGACAGAGAAAATGAAGTATTAGTTAGCAAAGAAACGGTATATACGTATTTAGATAACGCCCTAAAATAAAAGACCTCCGCTTGGAGGTCTTTTATTTGTCATATTGTAAAAATTCTAATCGATTTCCGAACGGGTCATGGACAAAAAAACGCTCTCTCCCTGCAATAGGCTCTTCTTCAGAAAGAACGCAGCCTTCGTGTGCCAACTTACGTCTAAGCGTCTTAATATCTTCCACGACAAAAGCTGGATGTGCTTTTTTAGCAGGTATGTAGTCATCTTGAATACTGATATGCACTTCTTGAGTTCCACATTGAAACCATATGCCGCCTCTGTGCCTTAAATTTTCCGGCTTAAGAACAGTTTTCATTCCTAAAAGATTTTCATAAAAATTTCTTGCTTCTTGCTCGCACCCTTCTGGACCAAGAAGCTGAACATGATCAATTCCTAGAAACATCCACAAACCCCTTTCAAAAAACGTCTTCCTAAAAGTTATTAATCAATGACTCTAGGATTATGAATAACCTGCAGTTCTTTTACAGCTTGCTTCATTTCGCTTTTACAAATTGGACAAGTTGGCTGATCTCCGCTTTTAAAGTTATCTCGAACCCAGCAATTACACGTATCTGATGTACATTCCCAAACTTTTGTTTCTTCAATAACAGCCGGCTCTAAATTTTTACGATTATACATACACATCGTCTCCTTTAAACAGTACTTTTTAAGTGGATAATAAATGAAGATTAACTTAGCGTGTAAATGTGGTAAATGGTGCAAGATAAAGTGATACTATACATCCGTAAATCAATCTTTGAGGAATACATACGGCGTCTTGAAAGACTAAAATAAAAATGAAGTTATAACAAAGCAGATAGCAGTTGCTTTTCTTAAAACAACGGGATAGTCTGAAAAGAACAAAAATGAAGATCACAAAAATTATATATTTTACTATTATAACAGAGTTTATAATTTTTTACAAATCAGCTTCCATTTACTTGTTTTGCTTTTCGTAAAAAAAAGCGAGCACATGATTAGGCTCGCTTTTCATTTCTTATCGAGTTTGTCCGTTTCCACTCATAATATATTTAATTGTCGTAAGCGCAGGAAGTCCCATTGGACCGCGTGCATGAAGCTTTTGAGTTGAGATCCCAATTTCAGCTCCAAATCCTAGAGCTCCTCCGTCAGTAAAACGCGTAGATGCATTATGATACAGTGCGGCTGCATCCACTAAAGACATGAAGCGTAAAACGGCTTGTTCATCTTCTGAAATGATGGCTTCAGAGTGTTTTGTTCCATATGTTTCGATGTGGTCAATCGCTTCATCCACACTCTCTACTACTTTCATCGCGATCGCTAAGCGCAAATACTCTTCAGCCCAGTCTTTTTCAGCCGCTGGTTTTGCTCCAGGAATTTCACCTACTGTCGCTTTGTCACCATATACTTCAATATTATGATCGTTGAATGCTTGAATCAATTCATCTTTATGAGAATCGAGCCAGTTCTTGTGTACAAGAACCGTTTCTGCTGCGTTACACACCGCTGGTCGATCTGTTTTTGCATTAATCAAAATCGGAATGGCCTTCTTAACGTCAGCTTGTTCATCGATGTAGATATGGCAGTTTCCGACTCCTGTTTCTAACACCGGAACCGTTGCGTTATTGACGACCGCTTGAATCAATGAAGCCCCTCCGCGCGGAATTAGAACGTCAATATGCTCTTTCATTGTAAATAATTCTTGCGTAGCCGCACGATCTGTACTTGAAATAAACTGTACCGCTTCTTTAGGGATTGGCGTTTCATCAAGAGCTTTATGAATAATGTCCACGATAGCTTGGTTAGATGAAATAGCTGAAGAACCGCCTTTTAACACAATGGCATTTCCAGATTTCAACGCTAGCCCTGTTGCATCTACCGTTACGTTTGGACGTGCTTCATAAATCATTCCGATAACGCCAAGAGGCACGCGTACTTGCTTTACATCTAGACCATTATCCAATGTCCAGCTTGATAAAATATCTCCTGTTGGATCATCTAACTCAGCAACCTCACGAAGGCCGTTGGCAAATTCTTTTACACGTTCCGCTGAAAGAGCAAGACGGTCCATCAGTGCTTCATCAAAACCTTTTTCTTTCCCGTTTTTTAAGTCTACTTCATTTGCTTTTAAAATATACTCCGTGTTGCTTTCAAGTGTAGAAGCAATCGTTAACAGTGCATCATTTTTTTGTTCTGTTGTTAGTAAACTTAATTGCTTAGCTGCTTTTTTTGCTGAAATAGCTTGTTCTTCTACTGAATACTTTTCATTTGTTTGTAACACCAAATCACTCCTGGATTCGTTTTAGTTTTGTTTGATTTTAAAGTGTGAGGCATAAGAGGTAAATGCAATCATGCAAAGAAAAGGAAGGGCTCCTTTTCTTTACAGCATGTTTGCTTACAAACCGACC
Organism: Priestia sp. VA7; assembly: GCF_055710015.1. Lineage (NCBI taxonomy): Bacteria > Bacillati > Bacillota > Bacilli > Caryophanales > Bacillaceae > Priestia > Priestia sp. VA7. The sequence goes on along the minus strand of NZ_JBVQPN010000004.1, from coordinate 591,851 downwards.
GGTACTGGAATTTCTAAGTGACACACTAGACCTTCGCTGTCTACGATCGGTTGATCAATTGGCTCATTCAGTGCAAGTTCATCAGATGAATAATTTGTCACGCCAAGAGCCAGCTCATTTTCGTCTTTATCTAGAATACGTACAACTGCTCGTTCACTAAAGTGGCCTTTAATATATTTAACGTGCTCGCGAAGTAAAGGCTCTTTATCTTCAATAATTGCACATTTCGCGGCATCTTCGACTACTATTTCCCCTTCAGGACCAGAGTTAAACGCAATCCACTGCTTTTTCTGATTAAGGTTCGCAGAATCATCTTCAGATTCAAAATACGTTCCTGTTGCATCTCCGTCAACCGCTTGTGTTAAGATGTTTGGCACGCCGGCTCTTCCTAAAAATGCTGGAATTCCTGACGCCATAGCGATTTTGAACGCGTCAATTTTCGAGCGCATACCGCCTGTTCCAACTGAACTTCCTGAATCTCCTGCAGATTCTTCGATGTCTTGCGTGATTTCCCCTACGTGAGGAACTAATTTTGCATTTGGATCCTGGCGAGGGTCCGCACTGTATAAGCCATCGATATCCGATAAAATAATAAGCAGGTCGGAATCCACTAGTCCAGCAACTTTAGCTGAAAGTGTATCATTATCGCCAAATTTTAATCGATTGATGGTTACCGTGTCGTTTTCATTGACAATTGGCACAATGCCGCGTTCTAACAGCACGTTAATTGTATTTCGTGCATTGTTGTAACGATTTTCGTCTGAAAAATCGTCTCTCGTAATTAAGATTTGAGAAGCAACGTATCCATGTGATAGAAACAGTTCTGAATAAGCCTCCATTAACAGTCCTTGACCGATTGAGGCAGCTGCTTGTTTTTCAGGTAAAGAGCTAGGTCGCTCTAAGCAGCCAAGCTTGCGGTACCCTGCAGCTACAGCTCCTGATGAAACTAATAGTACTTCATGACCGCTATCTTTTAAGTCTACGACTTGGTCCACAAGGCGCTCGAGCTTCCGTCTGCTGATTTCACCATGTGAACTTGTTAATGAACTACTTCCAATTTTAATTACAACCCGCTTCTTATTGTCGGGACTCATCAAATCACTCCTAGTGTGTTCTGTATGTTTTCTTGTTTATGATTATTTTTTTGTGGTGAGGAATTCACGAAGAAGATAAGTGACGAATTAATTAGTACTTGCCACTTTTTGTAGTTGAGCACTCATTTCTTTTGAACGCTTTGATGCTCCTTTGACTGCTTGCATCATCGCTTCTCCGCCGCCGTGTTTAGCTAAGGCGTCTAAACCAGCTGCTGTTGTACCGTTTGGAGACGTCACATTTTCACGAAGCTCCGTCGGCGTTTCATCTCTTTCCATCATCATTCTTGCTGCACCGTAAATGGTTTGGGCGCCAATTTCACGTGCTAGCTCAGGATCGAGACCTTCTTCTTTAGCTGCTTTTTCGATATGCTCCATAAGGAAATAAAAATAAGCGGGTCCACTTCCGGCAATTCCTGTAAAAATGTCCATTTGTGGTTCATCAATCACGTAAACTTTTCCGATTGCAGAAAGCAGCTCTTTTGCTGTTAGCACAGCATCCATTGCAGCATATTGACCTGGAGATATAGCCGTTGCTGATTGCTGAATCATACTTGATGTATTCGGCATCACTCGAATGACCTGCTGTTCATCATGCAACAACTCTTCCATGTAAGAAGACGAAATCCCTGCAAGAACAGATAGGACAAGCTGGTCTTTGTTGATTTGAGGCTTTAATTCGTTTAATGCCTCTTCAGCGCCTTTTGGCTTCATCGCTAGAATAAAAACGTCAATGTCATCTGTTTTCAGCTCGCTGCGCTTTACTGCTGTGATACCATATCTATTTTCAAGTTCATGCAGTCGCGCATCATTGCTTCGATTTGTTACGATAATATTTTCAGCAGGTAATTTCTTGGCATTGACCATACCAGAAATCATCGCTTCTGCCATTGATCCAGCACCTAAAAAAGCAACTTTTTGTTTTTGATCCATCAAATCTCCCCTGTCATTTGTTCGTATTTTTGTTCTCGTTTCTTTCAACGGTTCCTATAGTAACATGCTGAAAAAGAGTGTCAAGTTGAATTTAACCGTTTTTTTCCTCCTTGAGCGTATAACCTTATGCGTATGTAAGCGTAAACAAAACTTTTTTAAATATTTTTTTCTGCAAAAAAAAACGATTTTTTTTATAAAAATACGTTTATATAAAGAAAATCGGGGCATATTATATAGTTTGGACTTTAAATTTTTTTACGAAAAATAGAGGAATTTTGAAAACGTTATTTGAACAATATAATAGGTTTGCTAAAATGAACCTATGTACCAGCATCTTGGTTTTTTTTGAAAAATTTACTTTTGATGTAAACCACGCCGTGCTGTCGACATTAAAATAAACAAAACGACATACAATCTAGGAAGTATCGAAACATTATTGGAGGTTCTATTATGAAGAACAACTCGTTTTCTACAGTTCCATCGTCTTCAGAAGGAATAGAGAAACAGGATTTACACGTTGTGGGAATTGGCGCTTCTGCCGGAGGGTTAGAAGCTATTGAGCAGTTTTTCGCTAATATGCCTTCACCAAATGGAATGGCGTTTATTATTGTACAGCACCTTTCCTCTAAATATAAAAGTTTTATGCCAGAACTTTTAGCAAAAAAAACAGGAATGAATATCAAACTGACACAAGACGGGATGACTTTACAAGAAGACACAATTTATTTAAATCCTCCCCATCATTATGTGACCGTTATGGATCATACTCTTCGCCTTCGTCCTTATGAAGAAAACGATCAGGTGAAATATCCGATTGACGCCTTTTTTCATTCTCTGGCTGCTGCAAAAAAACACCGGTGTACAGCCATTATTTTATCGGGCAAAGGAAATGATGGAACAGGAGGAGCAAAAACGATACGAGAGTATGGCGGAACTGTACTTGTACAAGATGAAAGCACAGCAAAGTACAGAGATATGCCTCTAAGCGCTATTGATGCACACCTTGCTGATTATATTCTTTCTCCTGCTGATATGCCTGACCTTGTGCAAACGCATGTCAGCCAAACTGAATTTACATATAATGAAGAAACGCTGCAATACATTTATTCATTAATAAAGAAGAAAACAGGCATCGACTTCTCCATGTACAAAAAAAACACGGTGCTGCGACGACTTGAAAAGAGAATGGCTTTACTCGATCCTCCCTCTCAAACGATGGAAGAGTACCGGGACTATTTATGTAAAGAAGCCGAAGAAATCGTCGAACTGCAGCGAGACCTGCTGATTGGAGTGACGCAATTTCTTAGAGATAAAGAAGCATTCTCTATTATTGAAGAACAAGTCATCCCACAATTAGTTGAAAGAAAGATTCATAGTCAAGAAGATGAAATCCGCATCTGGGTAGCAGGTTGTTCTACTGGTCAAGAAGCATACACGTTAGCTATTTTGCTTCATGACTATTTATCAACAATCAACCGTTATTTCGATGTCCGAATCTTTGCTACGGACATCGATCGTCATGCGATCAAAAGAGCTAGTCAAGGTATTTATGAAGAAGCGGAAGTTCATTCCTTCTCAGCGGCTCAGATTAATGAATATTTTGAGCAAACAAAACACGGCGGTTATCAAGTTAAAAAAACAATTCGCAAAATGATTGTTTTTGCTCCGCATAATATAGGAAAAGACTCGCCTTTTGTAAACGTTGATTTGATTAGCTGTCGAAATATGATGATTTACTTCCAAGCTGAACTGCAGCAGCGCATTCTGTCTCTTTTTCATTTTTCTTTGACAGAAGAAGGCGTACTTTTTTTAGGCCCTAGCGAAACAACGGGAAACTTGTCTGATTTGTTCCGCCCTATCAACAGTAAGTGGAAAATATTTAAGCGTTCCGGACAGCCCAGCCGACAAATTACGGGAGCTTTTAATCTTTCAAAATCCAACTTGCATGAAGGTGATTTTTCTAGCGTGCCGCTGCCAAGTCAACTTTATAAGCCTCTTCCTTCGCTTAAATTAGATGAGATGTATCAGTCAATGATTGATCACTTTATGAGCCCTTGTCTTGTATTAAATGAATACAACGAAGTGATATTTTGTTCAAAAGAAGCGACTCAGCTTATTAACGTTCCTGTAGGGAAAATTAATTATACAATTTTCAAAATGGTTCCAGTTCACGTCTCTTTAGCCATTGGAGCAGCTATTAAACGCGTAAAAGAGCAAGGTATGAGCGTATGCTGTCAGCACATTGAGTTTGTCATAAACAACGTTCAGCGCCGTTTTAATATTACGATATCAGCTCTTCCAACAAATCACTCTCTTTACTTACTTATGTTTGATGAACAGACAGATGGTGCCATTATTGATAAGGAAGAGCCCATGTTTCTTAATCAAACAAGCTCGATTAGTGAGCTTGTAGTAGATTTAGAGCAAGAGCTTCATTACACGCAGCAGCATTTGCAAACGACGATTGAAGAGCTAGAAACAGCAAATGAGGAGCTAAAATCCACGAATGAAGAACTGATTGCTTCTAACGAAGAGCTGCAGTCCACAAATGAAGAACTGCAGTCTGTTAATGAAGAGTTAATTAGTGTTAACAATCAGTACGAGCGAAAGATTGAAGAATTAACGGACTTAAATAACGATATTGATAATTTATTAATCAGTACAACTATTGCTACTATCTTTTTAGACGAGCAGCTGAATATTAAATTATTTACGCCGGAAACGAAAACAGTGATCAACGTTCTTCATCAAGATATCGGAAGACCTTTCTTTCATATTTCGCATAACTTTAGATATGACCATCTAATCGAGGACGCAATGCACGTTTTAAGAACAAATAATACCCTTCAAAAAGAAATTCAAAGCTACGATAACCAATGGTACAGCATGAAAATGATGCCTTATCGTACAAATGAGAATTTAATTAACGGTGTAGTTATTACGTTTATTAATATTACAGAAATTAAACGATCAAATGAAGAATTGGCTATTACATCATTTGCAGTAGCTCACAGTCCTACGGGCATTTTCATTACCGATCATCAAGGTAAAATTAAGTACATTAATCAAAAGTTCATGGAGCAAAAGCATGCGCCGCAAGAAGTATTTGGGCTGCACCTCTATGACTTATATACAAAAAAGTTGGGGGTTAAAAGGTTCCCTAAGATTTGGAATGAAGTATATAGAGGAGAAAAATGGAACGGAGAAATTTCCTACGTTCAAGAAGACGGAGAAACCGTTTGGGAACAGTTAGCCTTAATGCCTGTTAAAAATGATCAAGACGAAATCATCCATTACATTGGGCTAAGCGAAGATATTTCACAGCGCAAACAGTCGGAAATGATGCTCAAAAATTCAGAGATGCTGTCAGCACTTGGACAGCTGGCTGCCGGCATTGCCCATGAAATACGAAACCCTCTTACATCATTAAAGGGCTTTTTACAGCTTATGATGCAAGAAGAAACGTATAAAAAAGAATATATGGATGTCATGATGTCCGAATTTAACCGCTTAGAACTGATTATTAGCGAACTGCTCATTCTAGCCAAACCCGAAGTCGTAAAATATGAAAATAAGCAGATAAATTTAATTCTTCAAGACGTATGTACGCTGCTGCACACACAGGCCATTCTTAAAAATATTACTATTTCAACAGATTTTGAAGAAAAATTACCTGTTGTTCATTGTATTGAAAAAGATATGAAACAAGTATTTATCAACATGGTGAAAAATTCTATTGAAGCGATGGATGACCCTGGGTCTATTCTAGTGGTATCTAAATTTGATCCAGATACAAATCAAGTAGTCATCCAAGTGATAGATGAAGGAAAAGGCATGCCGAAAGATCGATTAACGCGAATTAGCGAGCCTTTCTATACAACAAAAGAAAAAGGGACAGGATTAGGATTGATGGTGAGTCACAAAATCATTAGTAATCATAAAGGAAGCATTTCGTATGATAGTGAAGAAGGAAAAGGAACAACGGTAGAAATTCGATTGCCGCTTTCTTAATGTACTTTGTTCTTCTGTCTTAAACAGTCAAGCTCCTGATTAATTAAATCTTGAATGTCAAACAAATGTGTAGAGACCAATTCAATATATTCTCCTTTTCCTGCTTCAATTACGTCGGAGCGGATAATACTCAGGAGGTCTTGAATGGTTAGCACATTTGTTTTCATTTCTCGAAAATGACGCTGAAGATCAACTAGCTGCATTTTTTTCGCCGTTTCTACATCTGTTTCCCTGACTGAAAAATCTTGGCTTACTTGTGATGAGTCTTGCATAAGCATAGAGCGAAACTGTTGAAGAGTTGATTGAACACTCGTCATATGCTCGTGAATAGGATAGCAGAAAACAGCGTGCAGCGAATGATAGGCTTCAGGCTTAAAATAAAAATCAAAAAGAGCAACCGGGTTAGAAAACGTGCGCATATTTACTTCGATTTGCACTTCTTCCTTTCCCTGGAGTGCTCTTTTTACTTTTTCTTGACTATCTTCATCAACTAGATCTAAAAAGTTTTGAACAGGCGGGAAATTTTTCGTGACGCTTGGTGTAAATTCAATTATTTCGTTGTCTTTATTGAGTAAAAACATTGGAACCGGAATGTGTTGAATCGGCAAACTGATCATATTTCTTCCCCCATTACTAACATTTTATCTTGCGTCGAACTTTCTTTATTGTTGATTAGAAGCCAGTCTTTAAAAGCTTGAATATGATTAATGAATATGGTTTTTGAAGATCCTGAAGCCGATAAATCATGCGTATTGAGAAGCCTGCTGCCTACTAATACAAGAGGACTTTGCGGCATGTTTTCAATCTCAGCAATGTATTTTTGTAAATCAGGCAGCAAATGCACTTGTGAGACGGACAAACATACTACATCAGGGTCCCACTTCTCGATACTTTTTAAAGCGAACGGTAGCGGCAAATTGGCTCCTAAGTTTTTCACTTCCCATCCATGTTCTCTCATAAGTCCTGCAATCATTTTAATGCCTAAGTAATGCTCTTCTCCTTCAATGCAAAAAAGAAGGGCCCGATTACGCTGAAGCAATTGCTGCTGAGAAAGCTGAAAACGAGTTAACACATAGTCACAGGCTGCAGTAGCCAAATGCTCGTCCGCGACTGAAATTTTATTTTCTTGCCACCTTTTCCCTATCTCATACATCGCTTCTGTCAGAAACGTATATGCGTCGGTTGAAGAATGACCTTCTTCTATATATATAGCAATAAGCAGCCAGCTTTTTTGAACGTCTCCTTCTAGCAAACAATCAGCTAAAGCCGCTACATTACGAGAGTAAACGATAAGATCACGCCCTTTTCCTAAAGTTACAATAAATCTTTAGGTAAAACTTCCTTTTTGCACGATGGACAACATGCGTAGACACCTTTATTTTCATCATAATCTACGTTCATCGGCTGCTTGCATGCTTTACATACAGCATGTACGTAGTTTAAATATTTTTCTACTAATAAACGTGTTGCCCCACTTGTTTTCCCGCAATAATAGCAAATAAACCTTACTTTTCCTTTTTTTGTTATCTCTACTTCTCGCATATGCTGACAAGATTCACAGCGATCCCAGCTGCGAAGGTAATCGCTCAGAGAATATTGTGGTTTATTTGTTTCTATATACATTTTTGTTTCTTGATTTCTTATTTTATCTTCCGTAAAATCAATTGACCGAATAAGCTGTTTAGCGCCTAGCTTTGATTCAATTCTAGCTGCCATAAACGCTTCATTCTTTCCTCCATAAGGCATATTGATCCATATAGTGGATTCATCGATAATAAGCAGTGACATCGGAACAGCAGATGAAATGATATGAGCACCGTCAATCCGAACTTCTTTTGGTTCACGAGTAAGAACGGTCACTTCCCCTTTAAACGAATGTAACATATCCCGTATTTCTTGAGGAACAAGGGAAGCATAAGGAATACACAATAAAATCTGCTGCTGAGCTTGATATAAGTCTTTTTTTAACTGACTGCTGTTCGATGGATGGTACCAAATCAATTTAGGATGCTGAATGACTTCTTTTAAAAATTGCTGAGGCTGGTATACTTTTTGATTTTCGTTAAAGTGGTTGACCAACTTCCATAACGCTCGCTCCTTTGGTACACGCTGCTGGGCAAACGACTCGTCTGAAAGCATAATAAATTTTCCTTTTGAACGCGTCACCGCCACGTTTACCAATCGATCGCTATTTTCATTTGTTAAAAGTAAACCTGGTTTTGACTGCGGCTTTGTATCGACCGTATCAAAAATCATGATATCTCGTTCCGCACCTTGAAATTTGTGTACGGTTGCTGCAATTATATCGATAGCTGGTTCGATATCTTGAAGAAGTGCATTAATCAATTTAGCTTGAGACTTATAAGGAGTCACATAGCCAATAGTAGCGGAAGAAGCTTTGCGTGCCCGCAGCATCAAACTTACCGCCAAAACAGCCGTTATCAAATTATAGCGTGAGCCGGAAGCAGCATCTCGCATAGCGGAAGAATGCAAATGACCAATGTTAAGCATAAGCGCTGCTTCATGAGCAAACGGCCGGCTGCTTGCTACTACTTCTCGACTTGTTGTGACAGATGGATGATCCCCTACTCGATTGCTGTAAATATAGCGATTTGTAAAAGCTGAGATATCTTTATGCATTCTTCTTTGCTTTGTTAACATAAAAAGATGCGGGTGTATCTCACCGCTTTCTACTTGCTCTACAAGACCCGTCTGCTCAAATAAATCTCGCTGCAGCCACTTCTTCACTTCAGCATGAGAAGATTGAGATACCGGGGGAAGCTGTTTAAAATCGCCGCACACGACAATTCGTTTTCCTAACGCAGCTGCAAAAGCAATTTGCGGTGCATATGCCATGCTAATTTCGTCTACCATAACCATATCAAATTCACTTTGATAAAGTAATCGGTCAATAGCCGCTTTTGATAAAGTAGTGCCTACAATATACGCTTGATCAAAAACATTTTTCTCCGCTTCAATCCACTTGTTACGAAGGGCGTTTAGCTTTTTATTAACTTGCTGAAGCTGGTGTGCTCTATTGGGATACCTGCTTAAGTAGACTCGTTCTTCTTGTAGCTCCCGCATCTCCTGAGCTAAATCCGGATCATCTTCTCCAATGACTTCTTCTACTTTTATATTTTCTAAGCCGCTGCTTTTTGTTGCTCCGTATCGAATGAGTTTTCCTTTTTTCCAAGCTTCTTTCTTTTTTAACTGACGCGCAGTTTCTTGCAGCAAACCGTCCACCGCTGCATTACTGTGAGATAATAAAAGGATCCGCTTTGATTTTCGGTAATAGCTTGCCGCGATTTTGGACAGCGTATATGTTTTTCCTGTTCCAGGAGGCCCCCAAATATAAGTAGTACGGTTATAACGCGCTCGCAGCAACACTTCATGAAGAGCGTTCTTAGACGTATACTCCTTATGACGAACAGGACTATTACCTCTCATAAGACGTTTGATTCTCACTATTTTTTGCTTGTAATCTTTTGCTTCCGTGAGTCTATCAATGAGCGCCTGCAATAATTCCCATGGTTCGTTATATATATCGAGTTCGTCTACTTCTTGTCCAATAAACGCATCTATTTTAAGATACAAATCAAACCCTTCTGTTCCGATAACTTCTCCTTTACTTTCTTTATGCTGGTGGACAAGGCGTACCTGAGCTCCATCAAAAAGGTATAAATCGGCTGTGCGTTCAAACCGGTAAAGATACGCATCTCCCTGCTGCCCTAAGTATTCTCCTTTTCCTACCGTATACTTTTCTCCGCCGTGTTTCTTCATATAATTAATCTCAATTGAAAGTGCGCGCACCCATGCTTTTAAATATGAAGAGATAGAGCGTTTTTCCATAGATGTCTAACTCCCTTTTCATCCGTTCATTTCTAACTTGTCTATTCTATCATGTCATTTGAATATAGCATAGCTTCTTTCTTCTTCATTTTTATAAAAGCAGAACACCTTTTTTACTATTCTATCTCTCCAGACAAATTAAGACTTTTTTCATCATAATCGTAAAAAAAACCGCGTTTTTTCTATAATTTTAGACGTATTGTTACAAACTTGTAATATAAAACCTACCATTTTGTCATGAGTTTGTTACATATTGCTGATAGAATAAGAGACAACTATTGGAAATAAAGGAGAATTATTAGATGAAAAAACACATTTTTACATTAGGGGCCACAGCTTTAGTATCAATTGGAATTGCAGACGCAGCATCGGCTGACACAGACACGCATAAAGTAAAAGCTGGAGAAACGTTATTCAGCATCTCACAGCAGCATAATGTAACAGTTGAAGACTTAAAAAAGTGGAATGGTCTTTCTTCCACATTAATTTATGCAAACCAAACATTACAAATTGGATCTACATCTACTGACTCTTCATCTAGTTCAACTCCAACTACAACATCTTCAAATCATACATATACAGTAAAATCAGGTGACACGCTTTACCGTATCGCTAAAAACAACGGTACTTCCGTACAGCAGCTAAAAGATTGGAATAACCTATCTAGTCATTTAATTTATGTGAATCAAGTATTAAAAATAAGCGGAACAGGAACAGTTTCGTCATCACCTTCAGCACCTGTACAAGAAAAAACAAACGAAACGCAGGCATCCCCGGCTCCTAGCAACAGTAAAAGTTACAAAGTTCAGCCTGGAGATACAATGTGGAGCGTAGCACAGCGGCACGGCATTTCAATTTCTCAATTAAAACAGTGGAATAACTTATCGTCTAATACGATTTACATTAATCAAGTGCTACAAGTAGGCGGACAAGCTGCAGCTCAGGCAAAACCATCAACGCCAGCGACTACTGCTCCTTCAACACCGTCAACTTCAACACCGGCACCTGCTCCATCGCAAGAAAGGAAGTCGGTTTCGAAAGAGATTACAGTTGAAGCAACAGCTTATACTGCTTACTGTGCGGGCTGCAGCGGAATCACTGCTACAGGCATCGACCTAAGGTCAAATCCTAATCGAAAAGTAATTGCAGTTGATCCTCGCGTGATTCCATTAGGTTCTCGCGTATACGTAGAAGGTTACGGAGAAGCAATTGCTGGAGATACTGGTGGTGCCATTAAAGGTACTCGCGTTGATTTATTTATGGCATCTCAAAGCTCAGCTTTAAATTGGGGACGCAAAACGGTAAAACTTCAAATTTTAGATTAATCACTAAAAGCAGAAGCGTGTTAGTCGCTTCTGCTTTTTAATTTTTTTTCAAACATAATCATGTCGATAGCTTGCAGGCCATTCTCGTAAATCGGTGGAACATACTGCAAAAAGAAATTCTTTTTGACACCCCTTTGATAAAAGCCTGCCTTTTTATAAAATGATATGTTTTCAAGGCTGGAGTCCGCTGTTCCTACAATCATTTTAGAATAATGGTTACCTTCATACAGTACTTCTAACTTTTTAATAACTTTGCTGCCGATTCCTTTTCCTCTGTATGCTTCTTTTAAACCGATATTCTTTACTTCTACTGCCCGTTCCTCTTCATCGGTGAGGCACTGCACAACTCCTATCTCCTTCTTTTCATACACAATGGTAAATAAAGAACCTTCATTTATATACGACTTCACTACTTTTTCGTCTTCATCCCCTATTAATAGCAGGTTCAAATAGGAAGCGCGCCGGTCTTTATCAATTTCAATAAGATCGATACACATTTTCATCCTCCAAAAAATAAGTCGATAATATTGCTGCCTCTTGAAGATGATTTATTATATAGCTCTGAATACCCGCAGCTCGTGCAATATACCACTGTAAAGTGATTGTGCTGAACATCTAAGTATCTAGACAGTCCCGTTCCCGTTGTAGCAATTTCTTTTGTTTTTGCTTCTGTATGTCCGCATTTTATACAACCGTTTTTCCCCATTGTCATACTCCTTTATAAATAAAATAACTTCTTAATTTATATAAACGGATATAAAAGGAAAAAGTTTCATTTAATTGATAAATAAAGGAAAGTAAGAAACCGCATCTCCCACAGAAGATGCGATTTCTTACTTTTAATATCGCCGGGATGAGTGTACACTCGATTTCTATAACAGCAATTCTCTTTTCATAATTTCAACGTTTTTCTGATGACATTGTGCGGTGAAATCAGAGGGAAACGCCAGTTTATCATTCAGCTTATCGAGCGCTTCTTTACTGTCTTCTTTCACTGCCGCTTGCAGTTCATCTAAATAAGAGCTGGCCATCTCCACTCGTCTTTGAATTTCAGCTCGGTGATGTGTCGTTTTCCCGTGCCCGGGAACTAGCGTTAGATTTTGGTGCTTGGCCAAAATATGTCGCGCAGTAGCAAGCGTGTCGCGGTAATCGTTTACACTTTCATATATGTACGGATATTCAAAGTCCGATAAATAATCCCCTGCGATCCATATCGAATCATCGACAATCATAAATAGTCCATCGTTTGTATGACCTTTTGCAAAATAACAGGTAATAGATGTTTCACCTAAAGTAATATGCTGTTCATTTTCGGTTACCACAATATCCAGCTCCGGGAATATAATATCATGAGATCTTTTTATATAATAGTCATGATCAAACTGCTTAATCATTTGAACTTTTTCTTCTTTGTCCGGATGATTTTTTAAAAATTTGCTGCCGATAAAGCTGGCATTTAATTCTAAGAAAGCGCCATACCCAATGACATGATCAAAATCTCCGTGAGTAAAAAATACATACAGCTTGCGATGATTTAAGATCTCTTGAACATGCTGTTTAATTTCATTAATTTCGTGAGGAAGCCATGTTGGATCAACAACAATCACACAGTCTTTTGTTTCAATCACTGCAGATGTTGTTTGAAATAGCGCGCTTTCAAAAACCGTCATTTGCTCCGTTTTGTATTGAATCATAGAGAACAGCTCCTTATTTTTTCTATCACCTTTATTATAGCGGAAATAGAAAGATAAGGGCGCGTATGACGGTTTATAAAACGAAACTATGCAAGATGTGATAAAATGCGGAACCAGCCAAACAATGAAATCCAAATAGGAATACTAAATAAGGTTCCCCAAAATAAACCTTTCAAAAAGTTTCCTTGATTCATTCTGAAATTCCTCACCCTCATCGTATGTTGGTTCTTAGTCTAGCTCAGCTTAATGAAATTTTAGTGAAAAATAAAAAAAGAAGCAGTTGCTTCTTTTTTTATTTATTATAAAATTGGTGATCGTACTTAATTTTCGGCAGCTCGCGTACTTCCTGTGACATTTCCGTTCCGCACATCGGACAGTTATAATCAACCGTAACAAAATCTTCTCTCATCCACCCATTACATGATTCCGATTGACACGCATATACAGTCGTATCCATCATTTGATCTACTTCTTCTTCTACGGCTTTTTTTGCAAAATACATGTGCACAGCTCCCTTTTTTTCTTAGTATATGTAAAATTCCCATTTTTTATTTACAGCTTGATCACTTTTTCATCCAGCGTTATTGGACACCACTATTTAATTGTGTATAATTAAATAAAAAGCAATAGACTGGAGGCAACATGAATGGAACAACTTTATAAGCAGCTGCAGCTAGAAAATCAGCTTTGTTTCTCAATTTACGCCACGTCTCGAGAAATTACAAAGGTGTACAAGCCGCTGCTCGATAAATTAGGAGTAACCTATCCGCAGTATTTAGCCCTTCTTGTTTTATGGGAACATGAAACACTCAGCGTGAAAAAAATGGGAGAACTTCTGTATTTGGATTCAGGCACCCTTACTCCTATGCTAAAAAGAATGCAGGATCAAGAATTAGTGATTCGTGAGCGTTCTCATGAAGATGAACGCGTTGTTTTTATTAGTTTAACCGAAAAAGGAAAAAAATTACGTGATAAAGCTTGTCATATTCCAGAAGAAGTTTTTAGCATGACAAATAAGTCACAGGGAGAATTAGAAAAGCTGAAAGAAACGCTGCAGGAGTTACTGCAATCACTGCATACGTACAATCAAAAATAGACCATATAAACTTGCACATAAAAAAGCGCCTGGATTTAAGAAAAATCCAGGCGCTTTTTTATTTACTCAACCGTTGTATTTAACGTTACGTTAACATTTCCACGCGTTGCTTTAGAATACGGGCAGAATTGATGTGCATCTTCTACTAGCTTCTCAGCTACTTCTTGTGAAACGCCTTTAATATGAGCGTTTAACACCACGCCAATTTTAAAGCCATCGTCAGTGTGGTCTTTTAGTAGACTTACCTCTGCAGTAATAGACGAATCAATGTCTTTTTTTTGTTTCTTAGCGATTAAATTTAAAGCACCGTCAAAACAAGCAGAATATCCTGCTGCAAACAGCTGCTCGGGATTTGTTCCTTCTTCTTTGTTATTTGGAGAAGGATTTACAAGGGTTAAATCAATAATACCATCATCTGATTTAACTCGACCATCTCGGCCTCCTACCGCTGTTGCTTTAGATGTAAATAGTACGTCTGACATAAGATCACCTCATAGATTATTTTATGTAATTTCATTGCAGACAATCAAAAAAGTCGCAATCAAATTCATTTTGTAATCACTTTGATTACCGTGATAGTAATGTACTTCCCCTTCTATAATGAGTGTAAACCTACTATTTTATACAAAAAAAGAGAGTTACCTCTCTTTTTTTCCTCTTTGTTTTTTTAAACCGCTTTGAATAATGTTATCTCCATATTTTTCACGCAAACTTTCGACCGCTTTGTATAAAGGCTCTTTTTTTGCTTGCTCTCCATATGTAAACAAATCCAATTGTTCTTCTTCCTGAAGATGGTGGCTCACTTGAAGAGCAGCTACGCCTAATAAACGAATCGGTTCTCCGTTCCAGTGCCTTTGAAATAATACCGCACTGTAATGAAAAAGATCGTTTGGCTCGCTAATTGCTTTTGAAATAGTTTGGCTTCGAGTAATGGTTTTAAAATCACTGTATCGTATCGTTAATTGAATCGTTTTGCTTACAACTTTTTTCGCTTTCATACGAGAGCTTACAGAATGCGATAGTTTATTTAAAATAGGGAGAACTTCATGTTCATCTACTGCATTTTGAGATAGCGTCGTAGAGTTTCCAATAGATTTAAACTGTGATTGGCGATCAGGGTTCACCTGTCGATCATCTTGGCCCCATGCTCGTTCTTTCATAACTTCTCCTTTTACTCCGAGAGTTTGTTTAAGAAGACCGGGAGCGGCTTTTGCTAGATCACCGATGGTCACGATCTTAATCGCATTTAGCTTCTCAGCTGTTTTTTTACCGATTCCGTGCATTTCCTCTACGGCTTTTGGCCAAAGAACTGTTTGGACATCTCTTTTTCGAAGGACGGTAATCCCTAAAGGTTTTTGCATATCACTTGCCGTTTTGGCTAAAAATTTATTCGGCGCGATTCCAATTGACACAGGAATTTGCAGCGTCTGTATTAAATGCTGCTGAATGGACTTTGCTATGTCAAGAGGAGAGCCTAATTCAGCACAATTTGTAATATCCAAATAGCCTTCATCAATGGAAGCAGGCTCTAAAAGAGGTGAAATGGTTACTAAATAATCAAACATGTTTTTGGACACTTGGCGATATAATGGAAAATTAGGTTTTATAACAACCAGCTCAGGGCATTTTCTTTTCGCTTCCCAAAGAGGCATTGGCGCATATACTCCGCGGTTACGAGCAATATAGTTACAGGTTACAACAATTCCTCTTCGTTCCTTTGGATTGCCAGCAATAGCAAGAGGCTTATCTTTGAGCGTATGATCATGTGCGGTTTCAACAGATGCATAAAAAGCATTGGCATCAATATGAAGAATAACTTTGCCGTTTTTAGGGTACATCATTTTCATACTATCACCTCTTTCTGTATAATTAATCCCCAAAAGAAGAACGTACATTCTTATTTATTATAACTCTTTTTTTCTAAGTTGTGCGTACCTATACTTTATTTTTATTTTGAGCGAACACTGTGTGTCACTCTCTCGTATTCTAATGAAGAAAGGAGGAAGAAAACGTGATTGATCAGCTTATCGGAGCCATTAACCAATTAGGCTACGGATATTTCTTTTTTATCATTTTAGTCGGAGCCAACCTTACTCCTATTCCTGACCCGGTATATATTATGCTTGCGGGCAGTCAGGCTACATCTCCGTCCGTTCAGTATATTCCAGCTTTTATACTTACCTACAGCGGCATGATGATTAGCTTATATCTTAAGTTTTTGATAGCCAGTCTTTTTTCAACTCAGGCGCTTGCGCTATTAAAGCGCCCGCGATGGGAAAAAAATGTGATGAAAGTCGAGCGAACGATCCAAGAATATGGATCTCATGCCATCATCGCAAGCTATTTTTTACCAGGAATGCGACATGTGATGCCTTTTTTTCTCGGAGCAAGCGGAATGAAGCATCGTCATTACATTAAAGTCTCATTTTCTTTTGGTTTCATTTGGACGCTCGCTTTATTTATTTTCGGTTCCTTTTTTAATACGACATCTTCTTATACTGATGTGATTGAGATCACTTTAGCTTTTTGTGCGATCAGTTTGATTATCTATGCCGTCCAAAGAAGAAAAATACGAAAAAAACAGCAGTAGTTTGTGTAAAAAAGTTCTTTTTCACAAACTGCTGCTGTTTCATTTAAAATTAAATGACTTCATTATATCCCTTCACAAAGTATTTGCGCGCGCGGTAAAGAGCTGATTTTAACGTAGTCATCTGCATATTTAATAACTCGGCAATTTCTTCATATTTAAATCCTAATCCATATTTTAATAGAAGCAAATTGCGATACTTAGGATTCAATTGATTTAAAATCGCCTGACATTCAGCCGCTTCTTCATTTCTAAGCACCTGCTGAATAGGCGTATATATAACTGGTTCTTCTTTGTAAGAAGACGTATAGCGGTCTTTCACTATTTTACGTCTTCCTAAGTCACAGCGTTTATTTAATGCGACGCGAAACATCCAAGCTTTTATTTTTTCAGGATCGACCATTTCTTGTTTTTCTAAATATTTTAATGCTACTTCTTGCGTAATATCTTCGGCGTCTTGTCTATTCACGCCATTTTTCAATAAATAAGCCAGCACCTGATTTAAATAATCTTGTAATTCCTCGCCGCACATAATAAGTTCTCCCTTGTTATTTTAGTTATTTTAGTTTTTCTTTTAGTTCTGTTGGAATCATGTTAGCATCAAACATTTGAACTTCAGGACTTGAATTTTTATAACGGAAAACAACTATATAATCCCCTTGTTCTTGAATGGTTGTATGGGAAAGAAAATAATTGATTTGTTTGGAATCTTTAATAGTTAACGCACCTTTTCTTTTAGTTAGAATAGAGGGCGTGTCTACCCATGCATTATGAAGAATTTCGTGATCTTTATTCTTTAAAACTACAATATTTGAAACGTCTTCTGGCATTACTCGAGCATCTTCGAACATTTTTTCGTGCTTGAGCCACTTTTCAACTTCTTTATATGATTTCTCAAAAGGTATGGAGTCTACACTTCGTCCATTTCCGTCCATAAAGTCAATGCTAGACCAGCTTTGTTGGTTACTCTGAGTATCTTCATACGTTTGATTTTGTATGGATTTTCTTATGGCCTGTTTTAAATCTTCAATTTTGTTTGGATCTTTAATTACAATAGGTTCGCCACTTTTATACATTGCATTAATTTGAACTTCTTTTACATACCTCATATTTTTATTATCAGGTTCTAAAATATAAAAAGAATGTTTTTTATACTCAGGTGTTTCTATAATTCGTTTATAGAAAGCTTTATAATCAGCTTCCCTTATCGCATATTGTCGAACAACTTTTTTATCATTTTTTAAATTATAAGCAAATGTTATTTCACGAGCATCTCCAGACTGTATTTCTCTTTTAGAAATATTAGGCTGATCTTTTATAATTTGTTTATGCAATGCTCGTATAAAATTAACGGTATTTTTATCAGAATAATAGTAAGGTGGTCTATAATAGTCACCATTCTCTGGATCATGACTTTTAGAGTTATCTGTTAAGGAGTAATCATCTTCATCAAAATATACAGATTGAATGTTTTCTTGATTTGGTAAGTAACTAGAGTAACCAAAAACATCTGCCTTCAAGCCTATACCTATAATAATAGCTGCTGCCACAAACAATAAGTAACCCTTCCATTTATCAAATACACGCCATGTTTTAGCTAAAATCATGTGTCCAAGAATATACCCTAATAAGGAACCAAAAACATAACCAAAAATAAGCCATTTAAAAGAATCCTTCATCTCACCGAAGTACATCCCCCATAATAATAATGAGCACGTGGTCAGTCCATAGATAAAAATAGGTTTTAACCATTTGAAAGCGATTGCATGCGTAGCGATTTCTAAACTTCTCTTTCGATATGCAATATATGCAATGAAATAAAGTACACAAGCTACAATTGCATATATTACTAGAGTTAGATAACTTTCTTTTCCACTATCTAACAGATCTATAATATGGATAAAAGGAACCAAATCTTGTAAGTTTTCCCCTGAATAATATGTTGTAGCAAAGCCATACCAATAAAACTTAACATTCATAATAAAAAACTGAATGAGCGCAGCCGGAAGAATGAATAATATATATATAAACGCACCTTGCAGTATTGACATACCTGTGAACATACCTGCAAATACGGCCCCAGAAAAAACAAAGATATTCAAAATAATAGTATCAATAGCCCATCGTAGAATTAATCTTATCGTATATAAATCGTCAACATTTACTGAATCTTTAATAAGAAAAAGGACGATGGCTGAAATAATAACAGGTAAAACTAATGATACAATTCCTAATAATATGTTTTGCCAAAATAGCACACCTCTGCTTATTGGTAAGCTATGAATATAATCAGCGGCCGATTTTGTTTGGATATATCGAAATAAAAATATAGCTAGCACCACAGGAACAGTAAACATAAACAAGAATTGAAGACTTCCAACAACTTCAAATAGCGTCTTTAATTTTTCCGTATATATTCCATCTTTGTTCACTTCACCTGTATATCTCAAAATAATTTGAAGCGGTACGATAAATAAAAGCACAAGCGTATATAAAGCACCAATCCATCCCACGTTTCTCATGGATTGAATCCACATGCCGCGGTTAAACGATGATGTTTTCGATTGCATAACCCACATCCCCCATTTCATAAATAAAGATTTCTTCCAGCGTAAGTGGCAAGATGTCAAAAATTAAAGGCTTATACGATCGAACTTTGTTGACTAAGTGATTTTCTTTTCCTCGAACAATACAAAGCAAGACGCTTCCTCGTTTTTCTTGATATAAAATGTCCAGCGTGTCATAAAGCGCTAGCGGCACATCTCCTTCAAATGCAACTTGAATTTTGTGCACGTCTGATTTTAAATCATCCAGTTCTTTTTCAATTAATAATTGACCGTGATGCAAGATGCCTACATGATCACAAAGATCTTCCACTTCTCGTAAGTTATGTGATGAAATTAAAATCGTCATTTCCCGTTCTGCCACGTCTTGGACAAGAAGGTTTTTAATTTTTTGACGCATTACCGCATCTAACCCATCGAGCGGCTCATCTAAGATAAGTACATCAGGCATAGCAGACATCGCTAACCAAAAACCTACTTGACGCTGCATTCCCTTGGACATTCTGTGTACCTTTTTATGTAATTGAATCGGGAAAGCTTCTTTTAATTTTTGAAACCGCTCTTCGTTCCAAGTCGGATAGACGCTTCTATAAAAAGACGCTAATTGCTTAATCGTTGTTTGAGGGAAAAAATAAAGAGAATCTGGCATAAAAATAAGACGTTCTTTTAAGCCAACGTTTTCAAATACTTCCTCGCCGTCTATTGCGATTTTCCCGTGATCTTGCTTGTAAATACCTGCAATGATTTTTAATAGCGTTGTTTTTCCTGCCCCGTTCGAGCCAAGCAGTCCGTAAATAGATCCTTTTTTTATAGAAAGCGTGACGTCTCTTAGAGCTTCCATTTCTTCAAACTCTTTTTTTATCGCCTTCAGTTCAATCACTATCGCTTCCTCCTTTTACTGCTTTTTCAGCCTGTGAAATAAGTGATAGAATTTCATCTTTATCCATCCCTAAATACATAGCTTCTGCCAACAGCTTTACTAATTCTTCTTTCATCTTTTTCACCTTCTCGTTATTTAGTGTATCAACTTGAGGCGTTACAAAACTTCCTTTGCCTGGAACTGAATAAATATAATTCTGATGTTCTAGTTCACGATACGCTTTTTGAATTGTATTTGGATTAATCGTTAATTCTTTTGCTAACAGCCGAACAGATGGAAGCTTTTGATCGGCCTTAAAGACTTCATGAATAATAAGCTCTTTCAATTTATCTACTAATTGCTCGTATATCGGCTTGCGACTACGAATATCTAAATCGAACATAGTCTGCCTCCCTTCATCTACCCAAAATCATGATGTGTGTACTAGATGTATTAACTGTATTACTCATCGTATTACAGTTAATATTATAGTATGTTTTTTGGAAAAAACAAGTACTTTTTTTACTTTTGTTACAAAATGATGACAAAAAAGTGTTTAATAGCTTTATAGGGGAAATGCAAATAACTGTAAATAAATTACGGGTGCTGCCTTCGTTATAAGCCAAAATACTCCTTTAAGTCAGCACCTCGTTTTGTTTGTCTTAACCAAGTACCTCTAGTTATTACAATAGTAATGTTTTATAATGTTTATAATTAATTTTTTTAATATAAAAGGAGCCATACTCTATGTACTATGATGCGTTAAAGACGTTTGTTTCTGTTGTAGAAGAGCAAAGCTTTACAAAAGCTGCGGAAAAGTTAATGATTTCACAGCCAAGCGTAAGCGTACACATCAAAAATCTTGAAAAAGAATTTCAAACTTCTCTGTTCCTGCGTTCACCTAAAATGTTAAAAATCACACCAAGCGGCGAAATTTTATACGATCGTGCTAAACAAATGATTCAGATATATGAGCATACGAAACGAGATATTTATGAACATCATCACCGTGTCAAAGGAATGCTAACGATTGGCGCCAGTTTCACGATTGGCGAATATATTCTCCCTTCATTTTTAGCAAAGCTTCGTGAACAATATCCTGATATTGATGTAGAAGTGACTATCGGTAATACAAAGGAAATCGCTCAGCTTGTTCGTCATTTCAAAGTAGACGTAGGGCTTATTGAAGGACACACGGAAGAATCCGACTTACATATTCAGTCTTTTATGGACGATGAGCTTGCCATCGTGGCGTCAGTGGATCATCCTTTAGCTCAGCTTAAAAAAGTAGAAATTGATGATTTACAAAATCAGCGGTGGGTAGCTCGTGAAAAAGGCTCTGGAACAAGAGAATATTTAGATCACGTTCTAATGTCCAACGGTTTAAAAATGAAAAGCATGCTAACGATCAGCAGCAATCAAGGAATTAAAGAAGCCATCGTTCACGATTTAGGAATGTCTGTGCTGTCGCTTTGCGCTATTAAAGAAGATGTAGAACAAAAACACCTATCGATTCTCAACGTTAACACCGCTCCTTTTAAGCGCCGTTTCTCCTATATCTATCCTGCTAACAGCGCTCATAAAAAAGTAGCGGAGCTTTTTATTCAACTTTTAAACTAAGAAAAGAAATTAAGACATAACTAAATTACTTCAATCTAAAGACTAAAGTAGCTAGTATAAATCACTTGCGACACCGCAGTTGATTTCCGTGCAAGGCTTCGCTTTCCGCGGGCAGCTACTGAGCCTCCTCGTCGCTTCCGCTCCTGCGGGGTCTCACCTGTTCCGCTTTCCCGCAGGAGTCTCCGTCCTGCCCTCCAATCAACTGCTAGAAGGAACGAAAAAGATGAAACTATGTTCACCATAACAAAAAAAACGAACCACTAATCAAACATGTTGATCGATGGTTCGTTTTTCACTTGGGCTAAAATCCTTTTGTACGGGCCTCTTTTTTTAAATCAATAGCTATATGTCTTTACATTTTCTCAGTGAACATGCGTCTGCTGAGCCGGCATTTTTGACAAACGAACAGCTAGGAAAAAGGCTGTTGTAAGAAACACACCAATTAAAGCAATAACACCTTTCCAGCCGTACGCACTCCAGCATAATCCAGCCACCGTTCCGCCAACGCTTGATCCTGCATAGTAAAAAAACAAATACAAAGACGAAGCCTGAGCTTTGTCATGAGTGGCTCTTCTTCCCACCCAGCTGCTTGCAATGGAATGACTTCCAAAAAAGCCAAAGGTCAGCAGCAAAAGCCCGGTAATTTTTATCCATAAAACTGGATGCAGCGTAATGATGGAACCTATGAGCGTAACAGCAATCGTACATAACAGCACTTTCTTCCGACCATATCGATCCGCCAGCGTCCCCATCCAGACCGAGCTGAATACTCCCACAAAAAAAATAACAAAAATAAAACTTACAAGCGTATGATTCCAAGAATACGGAGGAGCGGATAGAGCGTATCCAATATAATTGTATAAAGCTACGTTACTTCCAAGCAGTGCAAAACCAATAGCAAAAAGACAAAGCATCCCTTTATCTTGAAGATGACTGCGAAGAGAGCCGGTAAGCTGCCTAAGTTCAAAGGATCGTGAAGTGAAGTTTTGTGAATCTGGCAAGTTCATAAAAAAAACAAAGGTGGCCAGTAAACTGATTGCGCTTACAACATCAAGAGCTACGGACCAGTTGAAATATTCCGTGAGCACCCCTGTCATAAGTCTTCCCGCTACGCCTCCAAAGGCGTTCCCGCTTATATAAATCCCCATCGCTTTTCCTAAACTCCCCGGTTCAATTTCTTCTCCTAAGTAAGCCATGGCCACAGAAGGCAGCCCTGCTAACACGATTCCTTGAATGACGCGAAAGACTAACAGCGTTTCAAAGGTAGAGCTAAATGCCGTCATGATGCATAGCAATGATGCAAAAATTAACGATAGACCCATCAGTTTCTTTCGTCCCCACACTTCTGATAAAGAACCTAAAAAAAGCATGCTAACGGCTAGCGTGATGGTTGTTAACGAAAGAGACAAGCTGGCAAACGCCGGAGATATCCCGAATTCTCTAGAAAATTCAGGTAAAATGGCCTGTGTACAATATAAGATCGAAAATGTGGTGAAGCCAGCTGCAAAAAGCGCCACATTTGTTTTGCGAAAAGCTGATGTTCCAATTACGGTATAACTCACAGTTGGTCACTTCCTTTTTTCTCTAAAAAAAGCATATCACGGTTTTTTTATTCTGTATAATTCATTATGTAAATCGTTTTCATGCATTTCAGTAATGAGTGAAATAAACAAATATAGAAGGACAACAACCTGATTATTTTTTAAACAGCTGCATGCAAGAAAGAAGATATTATCCTTTCCCGTTTTACACAAGCATAAAAAAAGTCGAGCCAATTTTTATGGCTCAACTTTTTTAATCTAATACATAAGATGCTAATACTTTTTGCACGTCGTAAATGCTTTTATCTTTACGAAATTCTTTTGAGATCGGTGCGCTAGAACCCGATACCCAAATATTTAATTCCGCATCTAAATCAAATGTTCCAGCCGTTTCTACGCTAAAATGGGTAATCGTCTTATAAGGAATGGAATGATAATCTGTTTTCTTTCCTGTCACTCCTTGCTTATCAACGATAATTAAGCGTTTCGTCGTAAACACCATTAAATCGCGAATGACTTTATACGCTTGTTCCACTCGCTCGTTGGCAATTAAGATATTTTGTAAGTCTTTTTCAGTTCCTCTTATATCTGCTTCTGATGCATTTCCTAATAGTCCATCTAATATACCCATACTGATCACTCCTTTCTATCTACACTACCGCATTTTGTTCTGTCTGGAAACCCAAAACGTTTTTTTAATGAATTAATTTACTTTCACGCGCTTTTTTTGTTAATTTTGCACTCGTTTTACTAAGAGGCTTATGAAGAAAAATGCCAACAAGCAGCACGCCAAGCCAAATGCAAAGAAGAACGGTAACGTCTTTTCTGACAATGTCCGCTAACATGCCTCCTACCACTTCTCTCATCATGCTTATCGCATACGTAAATGGTAAAAACGGGTTGATTGCCTGAAAAAAAGCAGGCACGACTTGAATCGGAAATGTACCGCCTGCAGCAGAAAGCTGAAGCACAAGTAAAACAATGGCCATCGCTTTTCCTGCATTGCCAAATATCGCAACAAGCGTATAGACAATCGTCATAAACACGAAGCTGCACAGCAAGCCTAAAAAGATAAAAGTCACTTTGTCTACGACGTACGTTTTGATTAAAAATAAATCGCCTAGCGTCACAATAAAAGCTTGCACAAGAGCAATAGACAAAAACGTTAAAAGTCTTCCAAGATAGACTTCATAGCTTTTGAACCGCTCTTCATCAGCTACTTCTACGCTTAAAATTGAAACTAACAGCAAAGCTCCGACCCACAAGCAAAGCGTTGTATAAAACGGCGACATAGCTGAGCCGTAGTTCGGAATTGGATAAAGTCTTTCTTCTTTTAAAAGAACCGGCTTAGCAAAAAAGTCACTTTCTTTTTGCACATCATTCTTTAGCAAATTAATAATATCTTCAATATTTTCTTTTTGCTGAAATTCTCGTATTTTATCTGCTATATTGTGCACGTTTTGTTCAATTCGCGGAAAGTCTTTTGCTATTTTCGCAAGCTCCTGCTGTCCGAGTAAGATGCCACTTGCTGTTTTAGACAGGACGTTAGAAACATCCGGTATGCTTTTATTAGCTTCATCAAGCAGTGCGTTTGCGCTTGCTGTTTTATCTTTCGCTTCTTTGATAGCTTGTTCAATAGCCGGCACAATCGTAGAAGAATACGAATTCGTTAACGTATTTAATTTAGAAACAGCTTGGTCGGTGCGAGAACTGAATTTCTCAAGCACACTTGGATCTGGTGCATCTCCATTTTTTGTTTGCTGCTGCAAGTCGTTTACATCCGACAGCTGCTGCTTTAAAAGCGTATGTACACTTTTTATTTGATTAATAACCGGTGAAAGAACGTTCCCTTGAGACACCGCATTTAAATCCGTAAGAAGTGTAAGAATCTCTCCTGTGTCAGCAATTTGTTTTGTTAACTGCCCTTTTAGCTGTTCCGCTGCCGCGTTGACTTCAGCCGGTGCGATATCTTTTTCCATCAGCTGATTCTTCAATTCTTGCACTCCGAGAGCTCGCTGTTGAACACGGTGCAGCGTTTCGTTGATCGTCGGCTCAGCGGTTTTTAAAACTTCGTCGCTTTTAGTTAAAAACGTATTGAGCTGCTGAGTCATCTGTGCGCCGTCAGCTGTTAATCTCTCTACTTCAGGAAGAGCAGCCTGGGCTTTTGATACAATTGCTCCAGCTTTTTGAGTAGTGTCATTCGCTTCATTAATTACTTTTTTGATTTCAGGAAGACGATTTTCAAGTTCAAAAATCCGTTGTTCAACTTGTTGAATGGTTGGCAAATCTCGCTGCAGTGTAATACCTAGTTCGTTAAACACTGAAAAAATAGCTCCATTCGCTGTTTTGACGAATTTTTCACTAATCTGTTGTGTTAAGCTGCTGGCTCCTTTACTTGTAATTTTAGGCGCCACTGCGTTTATTTTCTCGTTCACTTTGTAAATAATAACCGGTTTTTCCAAACGATCTTGAAGAACGGTACCAAGTTTTTGTGAAAAATCTTTTGGAATAACAATACTTGCATAATAGTCACCGTGCTTTACTCCGTGATCAGCTTTTTCTTTGGAGACGAACGTCCATCCAAGCGTTTTATTTTTCTTTAACGTTGCAATAATATCTTTTCCCACGTTTACGTGCTGCCCTCTGATCGTAGAACCTTCGTCTTCGCTCGTTACTGCAATGGCAATACCTTCAGTCCGCCCGTATGGGTCCCAAGATGCTTTTATATTAAACCATGCATAAAAAGACGGCAGAATCATAAGCGTCAGCACAATGATAATCATCGCCCAATTGGTGAAAATCCTTTTTAAATCCCGCGTATAAATATAAACAGTATTTTTCATATGTCCCACCCAGTTTTATTGTTACAAGTTAGCTTATCCATGTTCGAAGAAACATATTTCTGATACTATAGAAAAAGTTAGATATGGTTTTACTAGAAAGGATGATGAATATGACAGAAAGACTTTATTATAGCAATCCCTATATAAAAACATGGGAAACTGAAGTGATAGAGACGCGCTCTCTTTCAAATGGCTACGCATTAACGTTAAAACATACCGCTTTTTATCCAGAAGGAGGTGGACAGCCTTCTGACTACGGTAACATTGCAGGAATCGACGTAAAAGATGTGTACGAAGAAGATGGAGATGTATATCATATCGTTGATGCACTCCCTGAACAAACGAACGTCACATGTGAAATTGACTGGCATCGCCGCTTTGATCATATGCAGCAGCACAGCGGACAGCACTTACTTTCGGCTTTATTAATCGATACATATGATATTCACACCGTTAGCTTTCACTTAGGAAGCGAAGCAGTCTCTATCGACCTGAATGTACCTCAGTTATCTCATGAGCAGTTACTACACATTGAAAAAGTTGTAAATGACGCTATTTACAGCAACCGTCACATTAAAACGTACGAAGTGAAAAAAGAAGATTTGCATACTCTTGCGCTTCGCAAAGTGCCCGACCTAGAAGACGAAGTGGTACGCATTGTGGAAATTGAAGGCATTGATGTTTCTGCCTGCTGCGGTACTCATGTGAACCAAATTGGAGAGCTTGGCCTTATTAAACTTACGAAAACAGAAAAGCAGCGCGGCAATACACGCCTCTTTTTTAAATGCGGTATGCGTGCGTTAGCTGATTATCAGCAGTCTCAAGAAATCGTAGCAGAACTTAGCAATAAATTCAGCACAAGCCGTGAATTAGTTGTAGAACGCATTAAAAAATTGGAGACTGAACAAAAAGAGCTGCAAAAACAACTAGAAGAATTAAAAAATGAAAATGCTGCTTATTTAGCAAGTGAATTAGAAGGCAAAAAAGAAGGTTCATTTCTGTACCATCACTTTGAAAACCGCACACTAAAAGATGTGCAAGCTTTGACGAAGCAGCTTCTTCAAACACCTGATACAACGCTTCTTTTCACTTTTTCAAGTGATCAAAAAGTTTTGCTGGCTCACAGCGGCAGTGAGGTAAAATGCGGAGAGCTTTATAAAGAATTGCTTCCGCTTTACGATGGAAAAGGCGGCGGCGGACCAAAACAAGCTCAAGCCAGCTTTTCATCTTCTGAAAATATGAACGCATTTATTAGCGCAGTAAAAGAAAAAATAACTGGAGCATAACAAAAAGCCTGTCTTTAAAAAGACAGGCTTTTTCCGCACAATCAGCTTACTAAGTAGCCAATTAATAATCCAATTGATAAAGTAAATCCAAAAAATGTATTGGTTTGCGCGGTTGCTTTCATTGCAATAAGCTCTCCGCGTACAAATGCTTGTACAGCTTGAATTGGCTTAGGTGCACTAAGAAACACTAAGAAAATCCAAGGGCTAATATCGAAGAATACCACTAATGCAACGGTCCAAATATACGCAATGCCAAACAAAGCAGCTAAAAATCTAATCGCATTTTTAGAACCTAATAAAATGGCTAGCGTACGACGTCCGCCTTTTGTATCTTCTTCTATATCACGAATGTTGTTAGACAAATTAATCGCACCTACTAAAATCGCAATCGGAAGTGATACAAAGATGCTTTCAGACGTTACTGTATTCGTTTGAATAAAAAATGAAATCAATACGAACATCGCGCCCATGCAAAGACCTGAAAATAATTCTCCAAACGGCGTATACGCAATCGGAAGCGGGCCGCCCGTATACAAATAACCAATCGCCATACCTACTAATCCAACTAAAGCAAGCCACCAGCTGCTGTTTGCACATATATATACACCTAAAATAAGAGCAATTCCATAAGAAATAAGTGCTAAATTTAATACCGTTTTCGGTTTCATGCCGTGTCTGACGATGGCTCCTCCGATACCTACGGAGTCTTCTGTGTCTAACCCGCGTTTAAAGTCATAGTACTCGTTAAATAAGTTCGTCGCAATTTGAATCCACAAACATGAAAAAAGCATCGCAAGAAACATCCAAACGTTCACATGGCCATAAAACATGGCTAGAACTGTTCCAATTAAAACCGGTACAAACGATGCTGTTAGCGTATGAGGACGGGTTAATTGCCACAAAATCTTCCCTTTACTGTACTGCTCGACTGCAGCTTTGTTTTCTTTGTTATGACTTGTCATCATCCTCTTCCCTTCTATTACGAACCGTATCTCTATTTAAAAGTGCTGCTTTTAATATAACGAATGATAGCAAACTTACTCTAATACAATACACGTCCGCCCAACAAAAAAATCACGGAACTCTTTAAAATATCAGTTCCACTCTATATCATAATAATTTATTGGTCTTTTTACAAGACGACCGCTTATACATTTCCGGTTTTTTTCTACAAAAATCTGCTTTGATGCAGAAATTCGCAGGAAAAAGATTAAAATCCTGTATGAAAAATCAGATTGAGACATAACTACATCAATCCAATCTAAAGATGAATAAATAGTATACATGAACTGGACTGCTTAGTACACCGCTGTTGATTTCCGTGCAAGACTTCGCTTTCCGCGGGTGTCCGCTGAGCCTCCTCGTCGCTTACGCTTCTGCGGTGTCTCACCTGTTCCGCTTTTCCGGCAGGAGTCTTCGCCTTGCCCTCCAATCAACTGTGCTAGAAGGAACGAAACAGATGAAAGCTACGTTCACCATAAAAAAAGCCGAACCAATTGGATTCTCAATCAAAAATCCAACTCGTTCGGACCTTTCTTTAACTAAAATACGTTCGTACAAGCCACTTTTCATCTCTACACCTTAGTAATTAAAATCTTCGTCCCCATATCTTCTGCGGAATCTTTTATGAAAACACGAATCGCATATCGCATGATCATGATTCCAAGGAAGGTCTTTAGAACACGCACTGCATGTTCTTTTGAATTTTTTCATATCTTTTCTTAATACGTTATGGATTTTATCGGTAAGCTCTTCTCGAACACGTTCCCAATAAATAGCCTCTGGCCTTCTGTCCATTCTATATAAAAATAAAAGATGCAGGCCAATCGCCTTATAAGAAAGCTCTAATTTTTCCAGTGAACCTTCTATCATCCTTGGTTCAGGTAACTCTTCTCTGTTAACAATCGCATTCATGCTGGCAACCCACTGCTTTTTCAAAGAGCTTTCTTTTGCTGAAAACGGCAGCTGCAAGTAGCCGTATAAATCAACAATGGGCATTTTCGCCTCAATCAGCGTGTCTTTCACTTCCTCATAAAGCTCACGTTCTTGTGCCAGGTTTGATTTTTGTGTCCCTTTTGGATTTTTAAATTTAGCCCACATGTCAAAAAACGTTCCGAGGTCATGATGATATTCTTTAAATCTTCTTAGCATATCTGAAGTAGGCGCAATTGAAAATTTACTGATTTGCTCGTCTGTTGAAAATAACAGTTCTCTCATTTGCTTTGCATCTTTAGCGAATGCAACTTCTCCTACATTATAGAGACCCTTCCTTCCAGCACGACCTGCAATCTGCTTTAACTCTTGAGAAGTCAACAATCTCCTCTTTTGTCCGTCAAACTTCATGTTTTCTAAAAGGACAATTCGTCTAATTGGAAGATTTAACCCCATTCCAATTGCATCTGTAGACACAATGACATTTGTTTCTCTATTAATGAACTGCTCAATTTGTTTTCTTCTCGTTTCAGGCGGCATACTTCCATAAATCACGCTAACTTTATGACCATCTTTTTCTAGCTTAGCCGCTGTCTGGAGCACTTTTTTACGCGAGAAAACAATTAAAGCATCTGCGGGTTTCACTTTTTCAATTTTGAACTTTCGAAGATCTACTTTTAAAGGTATATCTCTTTCATACTCATGAATTTCTGAGATCACACCGTCAAGCATCTCTTCTAACATACTTCGAATGCTTAAACTCCCAATCACATGAACTTGTTTGGCATTAGCTCGAGTGATGGCTTTATACCATGAAAACCCTCGGTCTCTGTCTTGAATCATTTGTGCTTCATCAATTACGGTTACATCGCCATGTTCTAATTCACTAAACATCTCTACGGTACCAGCCATGTGCTGAGCGTCTTCAACAATCTTTTCTTCTTCACCTGTTTTTAACGAACAAGGGACTCCGTCTTTGTTCAGCTTTTCAAAAACTTCTAAAGCTAACAGGCGAAGCGGCGCTAAGTAACTACCCGAAGCAGCTTTTTTTAATGATTTTAATGCTGTATACGTTTTTCCTGTGTTTGTATCACCGAGATGAAGAATGTATTCCGTCTCTTTTCTTGGGTCCATTTCGTATTCTGCACCAAAAATATAATTTAACTGTCGCTGTTCTTCTTCAATCAGCTTTTTCTTTTCTTCACGTTCACGTTCTTGTTGTAATCTTCTTTTTTCCAGCTGCTGTTGATATCTCTCTTGATGCTCTTCGATCGTTAAGTTGTGATCTGAAACTTCCAGTACATCGGAAAGCTTTTCTTCTACAAGCATTCTTTTATATTCATAGACCAAATCCGATAAATCACTTCTAAGTGCTTTTATAATGTCCATTCGTGTTACCGAAGCATTTGTATAGGATTTATATTCTTCTTTAAATGAAGCAGGAAGGTCATCCATAATCATAGTTGGAATGATTTCATAAATCTTATCGGTGATAAATACCTCGTATACATCTTCATACGTTTCAAATAAGATAATCGTTGAGTATCGGTCTAATTCTGAGCTTACGCCGCCGGTGAGCTCTTGAAAAAAGTCATGAACCGTTTCATAATCATGACGTGTTAAATCACCGTTTTCTATTAATTCATCTTCAAGCTCAGTATGCGGCGCATAGTTTTCAATATATTTTGAGTTTGTTTCAATATCTTTTGATAGCTGATGTGAAAGCTGTTCTCTTATATGTAGGTAATACAGCTCTTTGTTTACTTCCAAAATAGGAGCCGCTTCTAAATTTAACTGTAATTGATATCTAGCTTTTCGATCATTAATACTTTGCTGTCTTTCTTTCTCTTTTCTTTCTTCTTCTTTTTTGGCAAATTCAGCTCTTGCTTCTCCGTATAGAGACAGCCACTCTGCTTTATTGCCATTTCCGTATTGCTCTTTTAACCAAGAAAAAGCATCAAACTCCATACCTTTTCTCGTTTCTTTAGCAAATAACTTATCGATAGCTTGAGGTTTATATCCTTTTATCTCAAAGCCTCTTTCTGTTAAATACGATCTTCTGTTTTTCTTAGATACAGAAGAAACAGCAATTTTTCTCCACGCAGTCCCCCAGGCTTTCTTAATAAAAGAATGCCTGTCTGTTAAATACGTCTCTAAATTCGGACATTCGTCTTGTTCACCTAGTACGCTTTTTATATCCTGTAGTAATGTATGTTTAGTTTTTTCAATGGCCCTGCTTTGAATAGCCTCTAATTCAAGCATAAAATTCTCCTTTGGAAAGTTTTCCTACATTTATTATAGGAAAGACCTCTGAGAGAATCAAATACATGTTATTACTTTATTTGAGGCTGGATTAATAAGCTCTCTTCTTCCTGCTTTTACTTATTTCTCGTCTATTTTATCTGCTTGCTTTTTTACCCTCTATTCAACACAAAAAGCTCCTATTTAAAGGAGCTTTCCGACACTTATTTTTTAGATAATTCAGTCTATTTTAAGTATACGTCAAGCATTTTTGTCTATTCCCTTTGAATAAGGGATTGAAAGCTGTGAAAGTTTGGTTAGCGATACATGCAAAACACCTGTAAATAAAAAAGCTAAGATCGTTGCGCCTGTGGCTAGCGGGTGAACGTACGTAAAATAGTAGGCAAATACAGCCCCCACTATGTAAGATACATACACATAAAGGTTAAATCCTTTTGTATACCAGTACAGTTTATTTTGTTTTTCTAAAATAGCTGAAACGTCATAGTATTTTCGGCGAATGATATAATAATCAACAAGAACAATCGCAATAATAGGAATAAATAATACGCCGATCATAAGCAAAAAGCTTTGAAAATTTGTCATCAACCACTCTTTTAATAAAGAACCCAGGACTGTGACAACTCCCATGGTTAGTGCCGGTATCCAGAACCTCTGCTTTGGAAAAATAGATAAATAAGACATTGTCGCGCTATACAATACCATTACGTTGGTTGACAGCACCGATAAAAAAATGACGATGGCAGCTACTAATCCCAACAGCGGGCTATATGCGCCAATTAAATTTACCGGGTCATACGTTTGTGTCATATTTCCGAGAATTGAAAAACCGGAAACCGTTGCGCCTAATCCCATCGCAATTAATGTCGCAACGTTATAGCCTAAATACGTTCCCGCAATTCCCGTTTTTTCAGATTTACAGTTTCGGTTATAATCGCAAACAATAGGAATCCACGTAAAAGCTGTAGCTACTACAATATCAAAAGCTAACATTCCTGTAATACCAGGATTTTCACTTGCTTTCATTTGAATTAATTTTGCTGCATCAAATTCGATAAACAAATAGCTAAACACAACGGTTGCTAAAATGACCATTAGCGTAGCTACTAACTTTTCCGTTGCTTCAATGCCTTTGTGTCCGTATATAGAAATTGCTACTACTAGTACTTGAGTAAAAATTGTAAATAGATTGATATTGCTGTAACCCGTCAAAAAGGTAACGGCATGATTTAAACTTAGCCCTGCCATGTAGGCTTGAATCCATGCCCATCCTATTAATGTAATAAGATTAACAGCAGCAGGAAGCATAGCCCCTCTTTGCCCAAAAGCTGGTCTCATTAAAACCATGGTTGGAAGACCGGTGCGAGTTCCGATATTCCCCATCAACACAAGCGGTATAGCACCAACTAAAGAGCCAAGCACAATAATAAATAATGCCTTTAAAAATGTCATATCGGGTACAAACAGCATTCCGGTAAAAACGGTCGTTACTACCACGTTGGCTCCTATCCACATGGAAAATGTAGAGAAGAAGCCCATACTTCTTTTATTCATTGCAATCGGCTGCACATCATCATGGGCGAGACCACTTTTTGTTGTCATTCCTTTTCCACCTTTCACTTTTATTGATACCAATTGGCTCGAGCTAGCTTGGTATTTGTATTCACATGTTTTATTTCAGTAAAAGCAGCTAATCCTGATGGACCTAACTCCCGGCCAATGCCGCTTTCTTTAAAACCGCCCCACGCCGTTTCAATATGAGGCGTATGGTAGCCGTTGATCCAAATCGTTCCCGCTTGAAGCTGTTCAGCAACTCGCTCTGCTTTCATTAAATCATTCGTTAAAATTCCTGCAGCTAAACCAAATCTCGTGCCATTGGCAAGTACTATGGCTTCTTCTTCACTTGAAAAAGATTGAACGGTAATGACGGGACCAAATATTTCTTCTTGTACGACTTTCATATGCTGCTCCACACCGACGAGCACAGCCGGCTTTATATAGTTGCCACCTTCGCAGTCAATTAACGTTCCTCCTGTTAATAAATTCGCGCCTTCTTCTTGACCTAGCTTGATAAAATCCTGTATTTTGTTCAGATGCTCCTTGCTAATAACCGGACCCATCTCCGTTTCTTCTCTTAAGGGGTTACCAATTTTTATAGCAGCAACAGCCTCCGTAAGAGCAGAAAGAAACGGCTTATAGATAGATTCATGTACGAGTATACGCGATGAAGCTACACACACTTGACCTTGGTTAAAAAATGAGCCAAACATTGTCCAATCTACTGCAATATCAATCTCGCTATCTTCAAAAATAAGAAGGGGAGATTTCCCTCCCAGTTCAAGCGAAACTCTTTTCAGCTCTTTTGCGCACTGCTGATAAATACGTTTGCCTGTTACTGATCCTCCTGTAAAAGAGACTTTAGCTACGTCTTTGTGTTCAATCAGTGCACTTCCCACTTCACCGTCTCCCGTAAGCAAATTAAACACGCCTTCTGGTATACCAGCTTTTTCACATAGTGAAGCTAACTTTAAAAAAGAAAGCGGCGTTAATTCTGACGGCTTAAACACCACCGTATTTCCAGCTGCTAAGGCAGGAGCCAGCTTCCACATACCAAGCAACAAAGGGAAATTCCAAGGAACAATCAGCGCGCATACGCCAATAGGTTCTTGAATGATTTTACTGTTTGTGTCGTCGAACATGTTCTTTGTCCACGGCTGATTTTCTTCTATTAAATTTGCGTAATATCTTAAACAATTAATCGTATCTTCTATATCTAACTGTGATTCTTTTATTGGTTTGCCTGTATTTAACGTTTCTGTTTCGGCAAATACACTCGCTTCATTTTCTAATAAATTTGCTAGTTTATTAAGCACCTCTACACGCAGTGACTTATTTTTCTTCCATTCACTCTGTTCAAAAGCCTGCTTTGCTTTACCTACCGCTTCCTCTACTTGTTGAAGCGACGAGTCACACACTTCCGCTATGATCTTATTAGTCGCTGGATTGATAATTTCTCTTTTTAATGTTTTTTCCTGTTTCTTATCTATTTTTACATTTGCTTGCCTGTTCATACCCAAACACTCCCTATAGAGAACTCGTATGTAAAAGCGGGAAGATAATAGTACCTTCCCACTTTTACCACCTTGCTTGTATTTAGTCGCGTGCTTTCACTAACAGCGCTTCTTCTTCTTTTGCTTTTTTTCTTAACGCGATAAGCGTGATAAATTCATAGACAATATTAGCGGCCGCCGCTGCTGTAATTTGACCATGATCATAAGCTGGCAGTACTTCCACTAAATCAAAACCGACAAAATCTATATTTGTTAAGCCCCGAACGAATTGAAGCGCATCGTCAATACTTGCACCCGATACTTCAGGCGTTCCCGTTCCCGGCGCGTAAACTGGATCTAAAAAGTCAATGTCAAACGATAAAAATACGGGTCCTTCTCCTACACGCTCATGAATAATTTCTAGCATTCTTTCAACGCCCAGTTTTTTATATTCATTTGTCGTATACAGAGCTAGACCTAAGTTCTTTGCATCTTCTAAATCTTCAATGCCGTACAGACCGCCTCGCATACCAATTTGAATCGAGCGCGACACGTCGATTAACCCTTCTTCTATCGCTCGTCTAAATACCGTACCGTGATTGTATTTTTGTTCAAAATAGCTATCCCACGTATCAGAATGAGCATCAAACTGTAAAAGCGCTACCGGTCCGTGTTTTTTCGCGATGGCACGAAGTTCACCAAGGGTCATCGAATGATCACCGCCCAGTGAAATAGGAATAATTCCTTCATTCACAACCGGCGTTAACCCTTCTTCAATTTTTTTATATGTTTCTAAAATATATCCGGGAACAACTGACAAATCCCCGTAGTCCACGCCTGAAATGTAATCAAAAATATTAATCTCTTGTTCTGGGTTATACGGACGAAGCAAAATGGAGAAATCTCGAATAGCTTCCGGTCCGAAACGTGCTCCTGTTCGAAAAGACTGCCCTGAATCAAATGGAATACCCGTCACAATAAAATCCATCTCTGAATTTACTTGTTCTACATACGGAAGTCTCATAAATGTTCGAGGTCCGCAAAAACGCGGAGATTCAAATGAATTTTTCGGCTGATATTTTGGCATAATTTATTCCTCCTAGTGGGTTTCATTCATTAGCGCCGTATCATCATGTTAGATACTGACGCTTTTTATTTAGATACTTTTTATTAATGCAAAATGCATGCCAATTTTTATTACTCTATTTCGTGCAATTATGGAGGATTTTTAATTCACAATAGAATCAAAACAAAAAAACTGATTCAGTATTGAATCAGTTAATTCATAATGAATTAAAATCTCATTATTTTATATTGTACTTTCGTAAACGTCTTACGACCGTAGGCTGGCTAATCCCTAGTGTATCTGCCATTTCATACGTTGTTTGACACTGACGATAAGCACGAACCAGCCAGTTTTTCTCCACTTCTGCAAGTGCTTGCTGAAGCGTCATTCCCTGAGATGTTAACGTGTCAAGAGACTCCCATTCTTCTTTTTCACTGCTGCTATTTTCTGAGTAAAACGGGAGGTCTTGAGGCGAGATACTGTTTTCATCTGTGATTAACACAAGGCGTTCAATTGTATTTTGAAGCTCCCGAACATTTCCAGGCCACGGATGTTCAATAAGTAGATTTAATGCTTCTGCGTGAAAAAATTTCTTCATGTTATATTTTTCATTTTGTTTATGCAACACGTGATAAAGCAGTGCCGCGATGTCTTCTTTTCGCTCACGAAGCGGCGGAATGGTAATCGGAATAACGTGCAAGCGATAAAATAAATCTTCGCGAAACGTTCCTTTTTTGATCATTTCTTCAAGCGGCTGATTTGTGGCTACAATCAGCCTGAAGTTTACGTGTTTGGCTCGTTCACTTCCAATTTTGGTGACTGTTTTTTCTTGCAGCACTTTTAACAGCTTCACTTGCATATCAAGAGGCAGCTCTCCTATTTCATCTAAAAAAAGCGTGCCGTTATGAGCTAATTCAAACTTTCCTATTTTCCCTTTTGTACTTGCACCTGTAAAAGAGCCTGCTTCGTAGCCAAACATTTCAGATTCAAACAAACTAGCTGGAATAGCTCCGCAGTTGATTTCAATAAACGGCTCTTCTTTTCGTTCACTCCCATAGTGTAAAGCATGAGCAAAAGCCGTTTTACCAACACCCGATTCACCTAGTAGCACAACCGTTGCATCGCTGTCTGCCACGCGATTAATAATCGACCATACCTTTTTCATCGATTCACTTCGTATGACCATCTCATTTGACTGCTGTTCACGAAGCTCTTCCACTTCTAGCTGATATGTTTTCATTTTCACTTCGAGCTGCTGATAATCTTCTTTTAAGCGCTGAAGCTCTGTTAAATCATGTGAAAAGCTGATGACTCTTTTCATACACTGATGTTCATCATACACGGGAATACCAGTTGCCATTACAACTTTACTCGTTTCTGTTTGTTGCATCAGCTGTACTTCTTTCTTTTTCTTTAGCACTTCAATCGTAACGGAAGGTGAAAATATCCCGCGGTCTTGCAATTCGTATACGGTTTGTCCGACTAACTCTGACACGTCATACCCGTATATATCACGGCAGTTTTGACTCGCTCGTAAAATAAACCCTTTTTCATCAGTGATGACGATATTGTCGTTAGAAGCATGCAAAATCGCTTCAATCTCTCGTTCAATCATTCCCATTCATTCCTCCTTTTTATGTGATCTGATTTTTCAAATATTTATACCTTCTATTTTATCAGTAAACTCGCTTACTCAACACAAAAAGCTCCTTTAGTAGGAGCTTTTTGTTTAAGACAGCTGCTTCATTTTTTGTTTGAATAACGCTACTTTTATCATAAAATAAGTGATGTTTTCAGGCAATTTTTCTTTGATTGGTTTTAACTTTTCATCGCCTACTGAGGAAGCAGCTTCTAAAATAAGCTGTTCTTCCTCCTCTGAAAGAAAAGGTGACCAGTCAATTTCTTTTTCTTCTTCTGCGCATTTAAACAAATGATTTTCAATTGTAATACGGCTTAATTCACGTTCTGCGGCAATTTCATCTAACGATTTTCCTTGCTGAAATAGCTCATACGTCATTAAGTGAGAACCTTCTTTTGATGACGCTCTTGCTTTTTTCGGAGCAGGCGCTGAAACTTCTCGCTTTCGATCTGGATGTTCTTCACAAAACTGTTTGATTTCAGTCGTGAATCGTTCTCCGTACCGCTCTTGTTTTTGTTCTCCGACTCCTTTTACAGTGGCGAACTGTTCAAAAGTTACTGGAAGTTTCGCACACATGTCATGAAGAG
Source organism: Priestia sp. VA7 (assembly GCF_055710015.1). Taxonomy (NCBI): domain Bacteria; kingdom Bacillati; phylum Bacillota; class Bacilli; order Caryophanales; family Bacillaceae; genus Priestia; species Priestia sp. VA7. The sequence continues at coordinate 554,016 of NZ_JBVQPN010000004.1, read as the reverse complement.
TATCGTCTGAAAAAATAACAAAAGGAGGCACGCCGGCTTCGTCTGCCAGCTGCTTTCGAACAGAACGCAAATGAGCAAACAGCTCGTCATCTTGGACAATTTGCTTCACTTCCATTTGTTCTTTTCTCATTACTTTTTCCGTCCCAAGAAGCACGCCTTTTCCTTTGGCCGCTACGGATAAAGTAGGAAATGACCCTTGTCCTACTAAAATAAACTGCTCTGAAATCAAATACTCAATAAAATCGCTCACTTCTTTAGCCGACCGGTCGCTCATGACGCCGTACGTTTTCAGTTTATCAAAACCAAAATCAACTACTTTTTTATTTCGAGAACCCGTTAATACTTGAGCAATCATCATTTTACCGAAACGTTCGCCCATACGAATCATACAAGATAATACTTTTTGCGTATCGACCGTTACATCTATTTCCACACGATCATCCGTACAGTTGCTGCAGCGGCGGCACTCATGCGCTTCACTTTCTCCAAAATAATGAAGGATATACGCCTGCAAACAGCCTTCTGTATGACAGTAGTTCACCATACTTTGCAGCTTTTCAAGATCTTGAATCTGCTTTTTAGGATTCGACGTTGACTGTTCAATTAAAAAGCGCTGCACGCGAATATCTTGAGGTGAATAAAGTACGATACACTCACTTGGCAGTCCGTCACGACCAGCACGTCCTGCTTCTTGATAATAACTTTCCATATTTTTCGGAAGCTGATAGTGAAGAACAAAGCGAATATTTGATTTATCGATTCCCATCCCAAACGCAGACGTGGCTACCATTACCTGCACATCATCTTGCAGAAAGCGGTTTTGCTCTTCATCACGGCTGTTCCCATTCATACCAGCATGGTATTTTGATACGTTAACTCCTGACTTTTGCAATCTAGCGTGAAGCTCTTCAACATCTTTACGCGTAGCCGCATAAATAATGCCTGCTTCTTGGTCATTTTTACGGATATACTGATCGATATAGCTCATTCGATCCTGGCCTTTTACAACAGCGAACGATAAATTTTCACGTTCAAACCCCGTCATCACCGTGTACTCTTCGTTAATATGAAGAGCTCTGCAAATATCTTCACGTACTTGAGGCGTCGCAGTAGCCGTCAGCCCCATCACAATCGGAGCATTAGACAGCTTGCTGATCAGTTCATTGATGCGCAAATAACTTGGTCTAAAATCATGCCCCCACTGTGAAATACAGTGCGCTTCATCTACCGCTACAAGCGGAATAGGAAGCATTTGAAGCTGCTCTAAAAACTGCGGAGACTCCAGTCGTTCCGGCGCTACATAAAGCAACTTATATTCCCCGATCGCTACTTCTTCTAAGCGCTGCTGCACCTCCGTGTGCGTCAGCGAGCTGTTAATATACGTAGCCGGAATACCAGCTGCGTTCAGCGTGTCCACTTGGTCTTTCATCAAAGAAATCAACGGAGAAATCACCAGTGTCGTGCCTTCTAAAAGCAAGGAAGGAATTTGATAACAAAGCGATTTCCCTCCTCCTGTTGGCATAATACAAGCAGTATTGTGCCCTTCTAAAACATAACGAATCGACTCTTCCTGTCCTTTTCGAAACGAATCATAGCCAAAATAGGACTGTAAATGTGTTAAAGCTTGTTCAAATTGCAAAATTGCGTCCTCCTTTAAAATAAGTAGAAATAGTAGTTGAGGAATGAAGTTAGAAGAAATTGAGACGTAGGGTTTTATTTTATCAAATCTTGGGGGAAGTTGCACAGAATTCGTTGATTTAAGAATATAGCAAAAATGATAAGCGAAAAGCCCTCAATTTATAACTCTCTTTCCTATCCCAAACAGACTTTTTATGTATGTCAGGACTCCTTTCCTAAAAATCTTTCCCCATTCCATTCTTTTTTCCTGTATACTTAAGAATAGGAAAGAGGTGCTTATCACGAGACATCCTGTAGAAACAATTTATTATTTAGAAAATCCACAGCGTAATGTTTCAACATATGCTTCCACAACTCAGTTAACGGTTGAGTCTGTTGTGAAAGATGTGTTTGGTGTTGCTTGCGTAGCAGATATTAAAATTATGCTCCAATATAATAAAGAATTCCGCAAAAGTATTAGTCAATTACACAATGCAATGGACGATGATCTTACGTTAGAAATGGTTTTTCGAGTTGCTTCAAAAGAAGATTTGCTTCGATTTAAAAAAAGTTTACTTGAAAGTAGTTTAGATGACGCAGAAACGTCAATAGACTGTCCATTCAGCGCAACCATTCAATTACAAGATGGTCGATATACATGGAACGAGTCTACTTCTGTTTATGAAAAACAAAAAGAACGTCTTTCATCTTAAATTTCTCTATTTTTATGTATGTAAAAAGCCTGGATCTTAGCTGTTTAAGATCTAGGCTTTTTGCAGTTTGTACTGTACCTTAAAAGGTCAAAAAAAAAAAAAAAAACGATGCAGGAAAAAGGCTAACTAAAGCTTCTTCCCGCTTATCCTTCACATGATTCTCCTCAAAGATAACTGCGCTGTTTCCTCTTCTCCTATGTTAGACTTTTTAACTCAATTTCAGGAAATAGGTTTTATCACTTCCAATAACGTGTATACACAAAGCAAGGAGATAAGTTACTTAAACTTCTCTTCATTACTCAACGTATTCGAGAAAGTTGTCTATCATACAAGGAGGTTTTTGGAAATGGTAAATGTAAAAGTAGTTGAAAATGGCGTACAGGCAAAAGATACAATTGAACAATTTTTGCGTGAAGGATTTACAAAAGACGAAGTTTATTTACTTGCACACCATCAAGATCGCTCCGAGGATTTAACAGCTGCAACAAATACAAACAATATCGGTCTTTCTGAACAAGGTGTTTTTGATGCGATTGCGAATGTGTTTCGTTCTCGAGGAGACGAGCTTCGTGCCAAAATGCGTTCATTAGGATTATCACAGCCGGAAGCTGAACGCTATGAAGAAGAATTAGATCACGGTAAAGTAATCGTCGTTGCATCAAAAGTTGCTTGAACTAAAAGCCCTACAGCAGGGCTTTTTTATTTTTGTCTTCTTCCCTTCTTCTCCTTTCATTAAAGAAGTCATCCCTATATATGATTATGAAGATAAGAGTTACTGCGAGGAGTGATATATTTGATTATAGGAATTGAGTACACAAAGCGTGTAAAAGACGGATTGGTCGTTAAAAATATTCCTTACAAGATACATGATAAACCTTGTGATGAAGGCTGCTGTAAGAATGATAAAACGATAGGTGTCAGAGACAAATTAAGGGTTAATTGGCTGTTGAATGTTTTTATGCCCAGCAAAAATATAACGGTATTTGATTATAAATATTGGTCAGAAGAGCTAACTTCTTTATGGAGAGAGCATCGGAGAAAAACTGTATAATACTCAAGATAAAAAATCTCCTTAATGAGCAAGGAGATTTTTTTCTATTGACTTTACCTTCTAGCCCCAACCTATTTATCAAGCGTTTCAACAATTTTTATACCTTTAGATGTGGTGACACTAAATGTAACGTCATCATTATAAATTGCTGCGTAGGATGCTTTTCCTTCCACTTATCATAATTAATTTTATACGTAACATTTCTTAGCTGTGTTTATCCTTTTCTGCTGAAGGTAATAATGAAGATGCATAAACTATATAAAGGGTGAAAAGTTATGATTAACGTCATTGAGACACTAATTGATTATATAAAGAACTCTTCTACAGATGATCCTCCCCCTCGCCCACATATTGGTGAGACTATGGGTTGTTGGCTGTATTTCACTGCTTTAGCGGAAGAAATACCTGCCTTAGAAACCTGTCTTAATACAACAATGAACAGTGAACTGCTTAAGCTTGTTCAAGACTCAAAAAACCTGGCTGAATCTCAGATTGATACACTCAAAAAATTAATGATTAAAGAAGGAATTCCCCTTCCTGAAATACCGGCTACTAAACCGAAATCTGACCCTAACAGTATTCCATTAGGAGCGAAAGCCACGGATTCTGAAATCGCTAACTTAATATCTGTAAAAATTGCCTCTAATATCGTCATGTGCAGCACGAATATGGGACAGTCTATTAGAACCGATATTGGATTAATGTGGTTGAAATTCCACACTGAAAAAATCATATTAGGATCAAAAGTAAAAATTCTAATGCAGCAAAAAGGATGGCTTAAAATCCCGCCTTACTACTATTCACCTGGAGCACCTCATAACTAATTGAAGTGTTTTAAAATAAACAGCATAGATAACCTTACATCCAACACATTTAACGAGGTGCTTGAACATGGATTTCCCTACAATTCATACAAATTTTTGGGACGCACTCATTGGTGTTCCTGTCGTATTAATCGTGACGCAGCTGATCAAATGGCTTTTTCAGCCTAAAAAGCAGTATGTTCCGACTATTGCTTTAGCTGTCGGCGTGCTTTTTTCAGTATTGATCAGTCACCCTCATCATATTATTCCCGGGTTGTTTATGGGATATTTTTATGGATACGCCGCAATTGGCAGCTATGCCGGTCTTAAAACAACGTGAAGAACGATTAGAAAAGATACGTCACCTTATTCATCAGACTAAAAAAACAGCGAAACATTCGCTGGTTTTTAGTCTTCACTACTTATTTCTTCTGCTCCTAGCTCTTTGGCTAAGTGAACAACCGATTGATTGATTTTCCATACGTAATAAATGTTGTGGAGCAGCTGCAGATGCTGTAAGTTTCTTGATTGAACGGACGTATCAAAATAATCTAAAGATTGTTCAATTTTTTGTCTTACATCTTCAAGCGTGTATACATACGTTCCTCTTTCTCCTCGCAGCGCTTTTTCAAGCTGAGTGAAATTGCTTGCCACTTTCTCTTCCACTTCCTTGACTACACCGTGAAATTCCACTTCCTTATAAAAAGCTTCGTTTCTAGTAGAAGATGCTACCAAATGCTTAGCGTAATAATTAATGGCGGTAAAAACAGTCAAAAATTGCTGAAGACGTGAACGGCCAACGAAACCTTTAATAATAGGATCTGAATCGACATGAAGCTGTTTTAGCTTTTTTTCTAATTCCATTCCTTTATCAGCGAAATTGGCAAACGCATACTGCTTCGTAAAACGATGTAAATAAGTGTGAACAAATTCTTTTAAAGCCACTACGTATTCTACTGAGGTGTCGGTTATTTTATCTCTTGTTCTTTTAGGAAACACAAGAGCAGATACGGCTAACCCAATTCCAACTCCTACAACTGTATCCAATACGCGTGCCAGTAATAAACTTTCTGAAATTCCCCCAAGAAGCATGTCATACATAAAGGCCAGCATCATTGTAATCCAAAAGCTCATAAACGAGTACGTAATGGGAAAGAAATAAAAAGCCATAAACACACAGATAAAAAGAAGCGTTATTTCAAGTATTCCCGGTGAGACAAAGCTTGCGACAACAAAGCCCACAGCCGCTCCTAAAAGCGTTCCTACACTTCGCTGTACAGCTTTTACAAACGTACTTCCTATCGTTTCTGTACCAAGAAGCACTAAATAGCCTGCTAAGAGCGCCCAATATTGATGCGATGGAGATAAAAAAGAGCCAAATATTAATGTCGCAACAGCAGTGATGACCGCTTGAATAGACTTTTTCGTAGAGGGTTTTAATCCTTTTTCTTCATCATTGTCCTCTTCATCTTCTTTTTCTTCCGCTTCTTTTTGAGGCTGTTTTTCTTGTTTCACAATTGCTTGCTGCAGCTCATAGGCCTCATCAATCACGTGATTTGATATCGTTTCGATACGGCGGATTAAGTAAAGCCAGTCTTTATACCTTTTGTCTTGAGGTTCGAGTTCACTTAATTTTTGGCGCAGCTCTTGCAGATGCTGAGCTGCATCTGTTAGTGAATGAGTAGGATTTTCATTTAACACCTCTGCTTCGCGAATCGATTCCACTAGCTTTAACAGCAGCTGCTGAATATCAAAATGATTAAATGCCTTTAATTCACTGAGTTTTCGAATTGCCGGGGAATATGTCTGAAGCAGCATCACTGTATCAAATACATAAAGGCGCATTTGTTCAGCTGTGACGCCAGGCCATATGTCGTGAGGATCTGTATTTCCAAGCTCTTCTGATGCTACACGGGCATACTCCGCTAATTTTTTAATATTGCGGCTGTATTGTTTAATTTGAGCAGGTTCAATCTGTTTCTTTTGAATTAACTCAATAATTAAATCAAGCACCAAATTCACTTGAATATGAAACGATTTCATTGAAGATCTCAGCACGTTGGCAGGTCGGTCTTTAAAGATGACAAAGTTATAGATAAATGCACAGCATGCTCCTACTATAACACCAGCTAACAGCCACGACAGCTGAGAAAATGTGACGTGTAAAATAGAAGCAAAATAAAACGACATAAATGCGACCATCGACAGGGAAAAATAGCGGATACCAAATTTCTGTAAATAAAAAGACAAAAACACTAGCAGAACGAGAAAAATATTTTCTGCTTGTCCATATCGTGATAAAAACGAGCCAATTCCGAGAGAAACGGCGCTAGAAAGTGCTACTAAGCCTGTTGTCACTTTTTTTGCTTTTGTTGTTTCATCATTTACAACCAATATACCCATCAGGCCGATTACGCCTGCTAAAATAGCAGCGGTAATTTGTGAGCTTCCGGCTGTTTTTAATACGATCAGCATAATAACGACCGCTGTAATTACGCTGATCGTAGCTTTAGAAGCCGTTTTGAGCCTTTTTCGTCCAGGATCTGCAGCAACTAAGCGGCTAAACCAATATGAAAGAATAAACACCCTCTCCTTTCGTGCTGTAGAGTTCTTTGTAGAAAGAGTAATATTATTACTTATACCCTTTTTTATTCTTTTCTATCGTATGTAAGCACGTTTTTCCACTCTAACATTGCGAACGGCTAAACAAATGCTTAAAAACACATCTGTTTTCTGTCAGATGTGTTTTTAAAAATAATCGGTCATTACAGTGTAAGAGAAGAAATTTCCCATCCGTTTGTTAATGGATTTCTCTTTAAAGTAAAAACCATCGTGGTCTTTTGAGCCCCTTTATCTTCGTAATAAATAAGGCAATCTACGGCGATTTTCTCTTTTGTTTTATACTTTTTTGCATGAAATAAGTCCGTTTTATAATAAATGGTGGAGACACTATGCAGTTTTGCCCATAGCTTATGCTCTTGCTTCACGCGCAAAACCGGCTGCATTAAGGCATCGTCATCTTGCTTTAATCCTGTTAAAAACATATTTACGACTTCTGCCGGCTCAGCTTTTAATGCATATTCATCAAGCTTTCCTCCTGCTTTTAATACCATTAACTGATGACCTGGATCCACATTTTGAGACTTGTGAGTCGTACTTCCTGCAAAATGAATGCAAAAATGACCGGGGAACCCATTGTCAAGCGCACCGGCTCCGTGAGGCATTCCGTTCATGGAAGCTGCAAGCATTTGACCTTTAAACGGAATAAGAACAGCTCTTCGGTTCCAGCTCCATTTTCCATTATATAAGTGCTTCATTACTTTCGTATCTTGACGTGTAAGCGGCTGAACATCTGCATGGTGTGAGCCTGCTCTTCGCTGCACGTAAAAGTAAAAACCCGTTTCTACATCGATCACTTTAAATTTTTTCCCCTTCGGCAGTAAGCTTTCTACACGTTTCCACTTTAATACTTTTCCAGTGTCACTTACCGGAAAGTACGTAAGGTTTTCTTCCGCTTTCATCTTTTGGGGATGCACAAAAAAACTAATAAGCATAAAGACTAAAATCATTAATTTTGTCATTGTCTACCCTCATTACCTTGTAGTTTCTCTATGTAATATGCGAAAGTACACATACAATTATAAATAGAAATTTTTACACGCTAAGATCATGGAAAATAATACAAAAAAGAGCTTGTGAATCTTATACATTAAACGGTTCATTTTATTCATACTAACAGGTGAAAGCGAGGTATATGATATGAATTTCACTTGGATGGTTGGACTTTTAATGCTCATTCAACCTCTTTCTACACAAGACCACCTATCTATTACTCATGACGGTAAACCAATTGAACGGATTGAACGGGACAAAGTGGCCGTACCTCTTCTTCCTGTCCCTATGGTTGATCATGATCGATACAATCTTCTTCTAAAAGAATTGGATAAAAAGACATATAGAGAGCCCATAAATGCCCGCATTGATAAAAGCGGACAAATTGTTCCTGAGCAAGCGGGTGTCAAACTATATCATAAAGATTTTGCGGAGAAATTTTATACTTATTTTTTTAACGGCGGTACGTCAACATTAGAAATCCCGACGCTTCCTATTCCGCCTCGCGTAGATAAGGAGCTGCTTGCAACGATTCGAATTAAGCAAATCGGTCATTATCATACAGTATTTAACCCTCATAATAAAAATCGTTCTCACAATATTTCTCTTGCGGCTGAATCACTAGACAGCAGCGTTATATTTCCTGGGGAAGTTTTCTCTTTTAATCAAACCGTTGGAAAAAGAACGGCAGCAAAAGGGTATATGCGTGCGCCAATCATTGTAAAAGGAGAGTATTCTGAAGGAGTTGGAGGAGGAATTTGCCAAGTTTCTTCTACTTTATTTAACGCCGTTGATAACGCTGGCGTAACGATTACACAGCGTTATTCACACAGCCGCAGCGTTTCCTACGTACCTCCTGGACGAGACGCTACCGTCAGCTGGTATGGACCTGACTTTCACTTTAAAAATACGTATAGTGATCCTTTGTTGATTCGAGCGCAGGTACACGGAGGAGTCGTAAGCGTGGCCATTTACTCTACTGATGCGATTGAATATAAGCCTCGCCGCGTGCCTTGGGCTTCTATTGACCAATTGCCGAAAGAGAAGAAAATTGAATCGCATGTTGATACTGAGCCTGCTGATTAATCATCTCTTCCAGCTTTTTATAATGAACACAAAAAAGCCTAAAGGGTATCCTTTAGGCTTTTTTGTGATATAATTAGCAGCCGTATCCGCCACCATAACCACCGCTATAACAACTACATCCGATAATTACTAATAGAATAAATAATACAACTAATAAAGCGAAACCAGAACCAAATCCACATCCAGCATTAGACATACAAGCACTCCCTTTCAACGTAATTTTCTGTTGCTAAAACAAAGAAGGTTCAAACATGGGGTGTTTCTCATGGATATCTTATTGTATGTCTGCCTAGACGTTTTGGTTTGCTGTTCTGCTCATTTTTTTAAAATTGGGCTTGTTTTCGTCTTTACAACTTGGAAAATGCAATTCCGTAAAAGTAAAGCTCATTTCCACTCTTCTTTTAAAATCGCGTAATAATATTCATCCCACCATCCTTTATCAGTTGGAATACATTTTTTAAAATAACCTTCTCTTCTCATCCCGATTTTCTCCATAACACGATAAGAAGACGTATTCTCTGGTTGACAAGTAGCAATAATCCGATGCAGTTTCATTGTGTTAAAACCATAGTCCACTATTGCTTTTGCCGCTTCTGAAGCATATCCTTTCTGATGATAGAGAGCATTAAATACCCAGCCAATTTCATAAGTATGGTCCCCAAAATAGTTAAAAAAGACGATATGACCAATTATGATGTTTTCATTTTTTAATACAACTGGAAAGTTTTTAACGTTTCCTTTCATATTTTCATTTACAAATTTCTTCGCATCATCCTTACTAAAAACACCTTCTGGTATGTACTTCATGACATTAGCATCAGATGTATATGCGTAGACCTCCTGCCAATCTTCATAGTTAAATTTGCGTATTAATAACCTGTTAGTCTCAATGTTCATGTGGTTCTCCCCTATCTCAAAGCTATCTTTCTATACGCTTGTTTCGATAGTGAAGAGATAAAAACCTCTTTGCACCAAGTTACTATTGCTTTTGCTGACGCTTCTTTAAAACAAGATAAAGTGACTCCGCGAAAAAGAAAAACAAAAGAGAAAAAAGGACAAATAGTTCGGCCACTTCCATTTACACAAAACGGGCTTAAAGCATGGTATAGTGCCTGCAGTACGTTCGTTCCTTGAAAAAGATCAATTCCTACAGAAAGAGCGAGCAGTGATCCAAATAGCAGCAGGCTGACTCCAATAACTTCATCATTTTCACTCTTCACCTAATTATTGCTTACCTCATAGGTTCGTCATTTTTATTTACTGCCATGCAAAAGATATTTTGTTAAAAATTATATAACTATACGGTTTTTGGTCAAATTAATAAAAACTATAGTATATAGTAAGGGTGCTTTCATTTATGCCTTCGTTCTTTAAAAATCAAAAATCTAAAAATAATCTTCGATCTCAGGCAAATCAAACAAGCAGTGAACAAACATAGTCTTCTCTTAAGAATCTGCTGTCTGAGAACCTTACCTTTATTAATAGGTACAGCTACTTTATTTAAAATTAAATCTCCTTCACAACTAGCGTATCCTTTACGCATCATTGTGTTGCTTTTGTCGATTACTATTGCTAGTAATTTTTAAGAACATCTTTATGAAGGGTTACACGTAGCGAGATTTCTTTTACATATGCCGCTATTTTCTATCGTACCCATACTGCTTCTGAATATCGCCTTTTTGAAAAATAGGAAGAAGCAACACAGATCGTGTATCTCTAATAAATAGAAAAATGGCTTAATTTATCGAGGTGATTTTTTTGTATATATGGTTTTATGATCATTTTGTTAATACCATCTTATTTCCGCTTACTTGTATCATGCTAGTGTGCCTATCATTAGGACTGTATGCATACTTTAAGCTGAAAAAAATGAAAAATTGATACTAGATGGCTATTTCCCTCATTCAAAACAAGAAAGATACAACAAGATAAAAAGCTACTGTTATTCCCGCTGCAATTAAAGCTGGCTTTAATTTATACTTGGCATATTCAATAACCGACAAATCTAATATTTTGGCGATGGTATTCGTATCGTCGCTTAAAGGTGAAGAAAACGCTCCAAATGAACCGCTCGCAAACACCGCACCGATAATCAATGGCAAAGAAAGATCTGCAGAACTTGCAAGCGATATGCCAAGCGGCATTAAGATCCCCCACGTTCCCCAAGCAGATCCGATAAAGTAAGAAATAGCGGCTCCAAAGATAAACATGAACGGAGTGACAAACATTTGAGGAATCCACTTAGAATGTGCCGTCACAAAATTTGAAAAACCTAAGTCTTCTGTAACAGCGGATAATCCCCATACTACCGATAACAGCAGAATAACGGACATTAAGTCATTGCCTCCTGTGATAAAACCATTAAGCAAATTCTGTAATGTAAAGCGCTGAAACAAGAAAAAAATGAGGGTAATTAACGTAGTGATAATTAAAGCTACTACCATCGCTTCTAACACGTCTGCTTTAATAAATGCTTCAAAAAAGCTGTGGCTCTTATGATGCCCGCTCCACCATGTTAAAAGTAAGGTAAGTGAAATCACAACAAGTAAAGGTACTAACAAATTCCAAGGCTTAGAAGGCAAATCCTTCGACACGCAAGGATGACAATCATGCCAATCTTTTTCGTCTTCTTCCTCGAGCTTCATAGGAGCCGTAGATGTTGAATGATGAAAAAAGCTGAAATAAATCCCTACTAAAATAATCACAATCGAAAAGAAGTTATAAGGAATGCTTTGAATAAACAAAGAATAAGCGTCTTGTTTTATGCCTTGATGATCAATTGCCATTTGAATGATTGAGACCATATACCCTACAAATGCCGTTGCCACAGGAATTAAGACGATAACAGGAGTAGCAGTTGTTTCAATAACAAACCCTAGCTCTGCTGTCGTCATTTTCACCTTTTTGAGTAATGCTCTCATAATGGGCGCGATCGTCACAAAACGAAATGTGGGAGCACTGAATGTTCCAATGGTTGAAACATAGGTTAAAATAAGAGCTTTTTTTCTTGTATCAATTCTTTCTGCAGCTGTTTCTACAAAACCCTTCACTCCTCCAGCCATCTTAATCATTCCGATAAGCCCTGAAAATGCGTATAAAAAGACGACGATTTCTATATTACTTTTATTTCTAAGAGCTTGTACAATGTAGTGAAGTAGCTTTTCAACACCTCCGACAATCGAATGATCAACCAAATAAGCGCCTACTAATAAGCCTAGAAACAACCCTGGCAGCACTTGTTTGGTGAAAATAGCTATTGGAATAACAATTAAAAACGGTATAATTGAAAACCAACTAGATTCCATAGGACTCTCCCCTATCTTAAAGACCATATTAGATGTCTTCACGTATCGTTCATTAGCTTTTAATGTAACCCCAATATTATGTGTATATTCACGAAAACAACACGTATAAGCAGCACTGCTTTAATAAACTATTTCTGATTAAAAACAGCATCGTCAAAATCTTTATTTCTACAACAAAAAAAGCAGTTTGCACATGCAAACTGCTTTTGAAAAGAAGCGGAAGACGAGGTTCGAACTCGCGACCCCCACCTTGGCAAGGTGGTGTTCTACCACTGAACTACTTCCGCGCGTATATGAAAGTAAAGATGCGGGTGAAGGGACTTGAACCCCCACGTCATAAGACACTAGATCCTAAGTCTAGCGCGTCTGCCAATTCCGCCACACCCGCGTGTGAATTAAAAGATAACTCCAAAATGGCAGGGGCAGTAGGAATCGAACCCACACTGACGGTTTTGGAGACCGTAGTTCTACCTTTAAACTATGCCCCTAGAAATCATTTCTTCAAAAGAACCTCGTTTATTAACGACGCTATATTATAATAAAACATATATAAAATTTCGTCAATAGGGCTTTTTAAGAATCATGACTAGTACTAGCGATTTCAAAAAACTGTGAGGCATATCACAGCTTTTTATACTCCCCTCCGCCAGTTGCAGTAGCTCTTAATTCTACCATTGATTTTCAGTAAAAGCCTTTTTTAGGCACAGTGCGGAACTATACAAAATGTCTCCAAAATCGCGTGAAGACCGAAAGGATATGTAGGAGTGCAGACTTTACAGGGGGGACATTTTTTTGAGAATCCGTATTAAGATCAACAGGTTCTCCCTCATTTCCTACAAGCGCACTGTGAGAAATTTTAGTTTCAATAGCTCCTGTTAGCTCGGCTGCAAATTCTTCACTATCTATCATAACCATAGATTCAGTATTTAAAAATACTGAACGTGAATCTAAGTTAAAAGAACCAACTGCACTTAAACGCTGATCATAAACAACAGATTTCCCGTGAATTGAATAAGGCTTTTGATATTCATAAAGCTTTGAACCAGCTTTTATAACGCGATTCTTCACTCCCAAGTATGCAGAAAAAGCCATAGCATTTGGAGTGGATGTAATAGAATTAGTTAAAATAATTCTTTGCACTTTTGGTTTTACTTGCTTATCTATATACTGTTCCATCTCTTTTGTTGGTACGATATAAGGGCTTTGAACAACAATGGATTTTTCAGCTTGTTGGGAAAGCTTAATAAATGTTTTCCATATAAAAGGGCTTTTATTCATTCGTTGAATAGGATTTGTAATAAAAGAAACCTTTCTTGTAGGCATCGTTGCTTCTCTCCATACAATATAAGGGTGGACAAAAGGTTCATTTACTTTTTTTGCCTCTTCGTATTGATCTATTAACAATTTCTTGCCTGAAAGGCCCCGAAATTGTTTAGTTTTCTTGAGCTTTGGAAAAGCTTTTCGGGTATACGGGTGGTTCCATAATTTCTCTACATACTTCTCCATTGAGACAATGACACTATAACTTTCTTGCTTTGTGTTATAAATTAGCACATCACGGTCATAGACAAAATTTTTATCTGGTTGACTGGCCAAGTATTTATCTCCAATGTTTCGTCCTCCACTAATACCTAATTGACCATCGACTACTATTATTTTATCGTGAAGACGGTTATGCCATGTCCAAGGTTTAAAAATAGTGAAGGGCTCATAGTACTTTAATTCTATATTATTGTGGAAAGCTAGAGCATAAAGAACATTTTTTCTCTTGCCTTTTAACCCATGAGAGATCCCGTCTAACAGCACGCGAATACGTATACCTCGATCCGCAGCTTCGAATAAAGCGCCCATAAGTAAATCCGAAGAACGACCTTTACCTATGGAAAAGTAAGCAATATCAATTGTATGCCTCGCTTCTTGAATCATCTGCATCCGAACAAGCCCTGAAAGATAACCGTTTTCCAAAAGCATAACTCGATCTGTGGATTCTTTCTTCCCGTAAAAATTCTCAGTATTCATTACTTTTAGGTCTTTTCCCTTATGCAAAGGGACATAAAACAGTACCACTGCAGTTGCGAATACATATATGAAGTACAATACGACAATCATTATTAGTATGTTTATTAGCATATTTCCTGTCACAATCCCTTTCCATTCTTATCGTTCTGTTTTTATTAGGATTCTTACTTTTTTAACTTCTATACCTTTTAAAATAAGAATGGAATGATGGATTATTTGTTACACCACTGTTGATTTCCGTGCAAGTCTTCGCCTTTCCTCCCAAACAACAGCTAGAAGCAATTATATACACGAAACTTACGTTTACACTATCAATAAAAAAATCCGAACGCATTCGATTCTCCATCAAGAATCAAACGTGCTCGGATCTTCCTTCAAATAACATGCTTTTGTTCCAGCCTCTTTCAAATAGATATGATTATTGTAAAAATAATTCTCAATTTTTTCTTTATACATATTTAAGGAGATATATGCTTAATTATGGTTTTAAGATAACTTTTGTACATTCATCCTGATGATTGTTAAACATTTCATAAGCTTCACTCGCTTGATCAAGAGGGATTTTATGAGAAATTATTTCTGTAGGATCAAACTCCCTATCTGTAATTTTTTTGAATAATTCTGGCATGTAATGAATTACTGGAGCCTGTCCCATTTTTAAAGTGATGTTTCTTTCAAAAATGTTCCCAAGAGGAAACATATTATATATTGATCCATATACACCTGTTAGCTGAATTGTGCCAAATTTCCTTACTGCTTTTAGTGCAATTTGAATAGCACTTAACGTTCCTCCTTGCAGCTTGAGTTTCTGTTCAATCGCTTCTACTGGTGATTTCTTTCCATCCATTCCTACACAGTCAATTACAACATCTGCTCCACCACCGGTTACCTCTTTAATATAGCTTCCCATATCGTCGTATTTATCAAAATTAAAGCACTCTACGTTATTCATTTGTTTAGCTCGTTTTAATCTATATGGAACGTTATCAACAGCGATGACCCGTTTAGCACCTTTCATCCATGCAAACTTTTGAGTCATTAATCCAATGGGGCCGCTGCCAAGAACCACTACTGTATCCCCAGGTCCAACTCCGGAATTTTCTACACTCCAATAAGCGGTTGGCAGAACATCAGACATAAATAACAATGCCTCATCTTCAAGCTCACAGGAGGGCGGAATTACAAATGGCATAAAATTCCCAAAGGGAACACGTAATAGTTCAGCCTGTCCTCCTGGATGATTTCCGTATCGTTCAGTGAACCCGAAGTATCCTCCTGTATCGATTTCCTTATTAGGATTAGAGTTATCACATTGACTTTCTAAATCATGCTGACAATAATAACAGGTCCCGCACGAAATATTGAACGGTAAAACTACTCTGTCTCCTTTTTTTACTTTTGTTACCTCTGGACCCACTTCTTCTACAATCCCCATTGGTTCATGGCCAATAACGTATCCTTTTTCAGCAGGGAGAGCACCTTGGTAGATATGTAAGTCCGAACCGCAAATAGCTGTAGATGTAATCCTAACAATAATGTCGTCTTTTTTCTTCAAAGATGGATCTTCTACTTCTTTTACTTGGATATCCTTTGCACCTTGAAAAGTTACTGCTTTCATAATCATCCTCCTTAATTAAATTACTACTCTATACCCTTAATGCCCCAAAATATGTATATGTATGGGTGGAAATTTATTTAGCCTTCATTTAGATTAAAAAATGAGCGTAAATACTGCTTACACGACAAAAAAAGCAGAAGTTCATTACCTTCTGCTTTTACAATTTATACTCTCTATTCTGAACCTGCCTAAGTAAAACAGCGGCTCTTTTATTGATTAAGATCGTTCTCCATATCTTTTATATCTTGCTGAAACTCTGTTAAACGCTGACGCTGTGTTTCAGAAGCATTTTCAAGCGCATTCTCAATTTGCTGAGAGGCTTCATTCACTTCACCTATTGCTTGCTTCGCTTCATGGCCGTACGATGCATCATTTTTAGCTTCATTTGCCTGTTCATATGCATCTACTGCTTCTTTATGCCCCTGCTGCGCTGCTTGAAACGATTGTTGTTTACCTTTATTGTATGGGTATTTTTTCATCATAGTGCTCCTTTCCATTTGTTCACTCTTTAGTGTGGCATTTTTCTACTTATTCATACGACGCTTCAATAGGTTAAAGCTAAATGAATATTCCTCATAACAAATCCCTCAATCATATAAGAGCCCTAAAAAATATCTTCTATCTCCTGAAATGCTTTCTATATCTTACAAAAATGTATAATCACTTTCTTTAGCGGACATCATACGAATAGCTTATCTGAACGAAAAAATGTATTGGGGTTGACTGCATGCACTTGTTTCTTTTCTTTTTGATCATTTGTGCAGGGATTATATGGATGGAAACAAAAAGATTACCTCAACACTCTCATAAAAAGGAACGGAACATTTTTATGGTATTCATGACAATCAGTATCATAATCGCTCTTGCAAAAATCTTTCGGCTGCCTTTACCGAATCCTTCTGATTGGGTAGAAGTAATGTTTCAACCTTTAAGTCACTTATTATTCCGTTGGATCACTTAATTAGTGTATATGGCAAAAGGATGTGCTCATTTTGCTTAATGAAATCAATATTTCAGCTGCGCAGTTTCGCAAATTAGTAACTTTATATAGCATCGGAAGCACAATTATTGTTGTACCTGCCGCTATTACAGCTGATGCTCATCAAGATGCCTGGATTGCATCACTCTTCGGCGTAGCATCAGGAATTGGCTTAGTTTTGCTTTTCACCTCACTAGGAAAAATGTTTCCCACGCTTACGCTGATGGAAATGAACGAAAAAATTTTAGGCAAACTATTTGGAAAGATTGTTTCTGCTGTTTTAGTGTTATCTAATTTATTTATCAGCAGTCAAGTTCTTTACTATGTAGGAAATTTTCTTACCACTCAAATCCTTCCCTACACGCCGCTAACAGCCATCCACATTGCATTTATGGGTGTCGTCATCGTAGGAGTACGCCTAGGAATAGAAGTGATTGCACGAAGTGCCGAGATTTTATTTCCTTGGTTTGTCGGATTATTCGGCCTTCTTATTTTGTCTATGATCCCTCAAATTAAAATAGAGCATATTCAGCCTGTGTTGGAAATCCATCCAAAAGCTTTTATTCGTGCTGTTTTAACGTTTTTAAGCATCAGTTCTTTGACTTATACCATTCTGCTTATGATTTTCCCTTCACACACGCCAGACATGAAAAAGGCAACTCAATCTTTTTATGTAGGTAATATAGCCGGTGGACTAGTGATGGTGACGTTAATCTTACTCGGAATTCTAGTACTTGGTCCTTATTACTCCCAAATCACCATGTTTCCAAGCTATGAATTAGGAAGAAGAATTGATGTAGGAAACTTTCTTCAAGGAATTGAAGTAGTCATTGCTATTTTGTGGTTTATTACTCTCTTTTTTAAGCTTTGCATTTACTTTTACGCTACTCTTTTGGGGTTTGCCAATGTATTTCATATAAAGGACTACAAGCTATTTTCTTTTCCAGTCGCGTTCATTATGATTACCCTTTCCCTTATTGTGTATCCAAGCGTTTCTTATCAAAAGGATTGGGATACAAAAACGTGGATTCCCTACAGCTTACTTGTAGGCATCTTATATCCACTTTTCCTTTTAATTGCCGGGTTTATTCAAAATAAAAAGCGGCGTTCTAGCAATGGATAGAAATCCAAAAAACTTTCATAAAGAATGCAACTTCAGTATAAGTGATTATTTTCCAGGAAAATATAACACTAATTATTTTCATGCTTCCATCGCTGGAGTGTGTCAAATTTTTAACATTGCTGAAACCCGTTTTTTAACGTTACCGATGGGATTAATCGTTATGACTTTTTCCATTATTGTTTATCCAAGCATTTTCTATCAAAAAACATGGTTAGCCGAAACGTGGATTCCCTATAGTTTTTTCGTAGGAGCTTTTTATCCTTTTATTCTCCTTACTATAGGCTGGATCTGCTTTAGACCTGCTAAAATAAAAAAAATAATAAAATCCACATAAAAAAAGCAGGTAGTCACCTGCTTTTTTTATGCTTGAAGCGCTTGAAGTCCTGCTTGGTTTAAGAAATGCCAAGGCTTATTAAAATGCGGCTGAAAGAAAAAGTCCATAAAGCCAAGCTCATCGATCGTCATTTCCTGCTGTACACATACAGACAATGTATTGATTGCTTGAGTAGCATCAATTTTAGAAATAACCTGTGCGCCTACAATTCGTCTTGTTTCTTCTTCATATACTACTTTTAACGTAATATTTTCGTACGTTGGCATGAATTCAGGTCGGTTATTCTCTGATATTGTGATACTTTTCACATTCATATCAAAAAGAGAAGCTGCTGTTTCTGTTATGCCGGTAGATGCAACATTGTAATCATAAATATGCAAGCCTGACGTTCCTTGTGTTCCCATGTACTTAATCGTTGGCTTAACAAGGTTTTGAGCTACTAATGTTCCCATTCTAACCGCATTGGTAGCAAGCGGAATATAGGCATGTTTCTTAATCGGATTGTAGTAAATGGCACAGCTATCTCCGGCAGCAAATATATCTTTTTTGCTTGTTTGCATATATTCATCAACCACAATTGCGCCGTTTGGAAGCATATCTACTTGTCCTTTTACTAAGTCTGTATTTGGACGGAAGCCAACACACAGAATAACAAGATCCGCTTCGTATTCGCCAGCAGTTGTCATTACTTTTTCAACAGATCCCTCACTGCCTACAAATTTAGTAACCGCTTGGTTTAATGCTAATTTAACTCCTCGATTTTCAAACTCAGTTTCCATTAAATTCGTAAATTCTGGATCAAGATATTTATTTAAAATGCGATCAGCACTATCAATAAACGTCACTTCTTTTCCATACACTTCGAATGCTTCTACTAACTCTGCACCAATATAGCCCGCACCAATTACGGCTATTTTCTTCGCTTGCTTCGCTTTTTCAATGATGTGATTAGCATGCTGATAGTTTTTACAAAGCACAACATTATTTAAATCGATGCCTTCAAGGTTTGGAATAATCGGCCATGATCCAGTTGTCATCACTAGTTTATCAAATGTATCTTCAAATTCTTTGTTGGTTTCTAAATTTCGTACAGCTATTTTTTTACCATCTGTATCAATATTCGTAACTTCATGTTTCATTTTCATATTTACACCCATCTCTTGCAATTCAGACGGTGAAGAGTAAAATAAGCCCTTTGCATCTTTTACGACCCCGCCTACATAGAGCGCAATTCCACAAGACAAAAATGAAACATTATCATTTCGCTCATAAACTGTAATTTTAGCTTCTGGATAAAGTTCTGCCATATTTTTTACTGCTGCCGTTCCTGCATGTGTACACCCTACTACTGCAATTTTCATAGATGATATCCCCCTTAGGATTATAGAAAATATGATATTGTGAAGTTTTTCACATATATTGTGAAATGTTTCACATATCTTTTACAATTCTTATTATACAAACATGTTTGTCCTTTTTCAAGAGATATGTGAAAAAAATCACATACTTTTTTAAAAAAATATGTTACAGAGTCCTTTAAATAGCGTTGAAGCTTGATATGATGCGCTTTTCTTGCTGATGCGCTGCTGATGAGAAACTTCATCAGCTTGTTTTTTTACGTAGAAATTCACTATCCAATGCACTCTCCATCAAAAAAAATCAGACGGATAAAAGAGTCACCGCTAAAATAGATACAGTGATGCCGCTCACAAGCAAGTCTGCTATATAAACTGATAGAAAAGTAAAAAATATATCCACAAAAGCTGCAGATGTTATAAATAGTACTCTATTCAGTCTGGCATTCTTCATTAAAAAAATGAGTGCCTTTGAAAAAAGCTCTGTGATAGAGCCAAATACAAAAATTAAAAATAGAAATAAACATATGGCCCAGTAGGACTCATATTCCACTCCCATTACTTTAAGGAAGCCTATAAAACCAAAAAAATAGCTTACCATTAGTATCGCTAAAATGATTAGTACCATCGCTCCTACTATAAAGAACGCGATTAAACGATCCATTCCCCTGCTTTTTCTTTTCATTGTTCCACTCCACCTTACTTACTCATCACTTAATCCATATTATACGAAAAAAGTGCGATACCGTGGTATCGCACTTTTCTACATTATTTATCTTTTTTATCTTGAAGGGCTTGTTTTAAAGCATCACCCAAGCTTGAACCAAATGCTCCGTCATCATTGTATTTGTTAAGAAGCTTTCGTTCTTCTCGTTTCGAAATCTTTTTCTTTTTGTCCTCAGCTTTCTCCACTACTTGACATGAACGACATTGGAAGTACGTACCCGCTTTTCCTGAGTGAATTTCCATTCGCTTATGACACTGTGGGCAGCGTCGATTTGATAGTTTAGGGTCTTTTGCGCGTCTATAGCTGCACTCAAGACTTGAACAAACGAGCACCCTTCCTTGCTTTGTTTTCTTTTCTTTCAAGAAAGAACCGCATTCCGGACATTTAGAGCCCGTTAAATTATGAGGTTTGTACGTTTGATTACTTGTTTTGACTTGCTTAACTAGCTTTTCTGTTTGTTCGCGAATATTTGTTAAGAACTCTTTTGCATTTCCTTTTCCTTTAGCAATTGCTTCTAAGTCACGTTCCCACTTAGCCGTAAGCTCAGGCGACTTTAACTCATCTGCTACTAGGTCAATCAGCTGCTTCCCTTTTTTGGTTGCGTGCAGACGATTGTTTTGGCGATCAATGGATTCATTCTGCAGAAGTTTTTCAATAATATCTGCACGTGTTGCCGGGGTACCTAAATTATGTTTTTCCATTTGTCCAAGAAGATCCGCTTCTGTATAGCGCTGCGGCGGCTCTGTAAATGCACTTTTCATCGTTACATCTTGAATAAGCAGCTTGCTGCCTTCTTCCATATCAGGCAGCTTCACCGTTGCTTCTGAGTCTCCACTAGAAACTTTTTTGAAGCCTGCATTCACGACTTGCTTTCCGCTTGCTACTAACTGTTCCCCGTTTACTTCAAGCTCTGCTTTAACCACTTCATACTCATATGCAGGATAAAATAATGAAATAAATCGCTTTGCAATTAAGTCATACAGCTTTCGTTCATCAGCTGATAGGTCCTGTAAAAACACAGGCTGATCTGTCACGATAATAGCATGGTGATCACTTACTTTTTCGTTATTAACCACTCGCTTTGGCAGCTGTGCATTTCTTAAAATTGGACGAACCTCTTCTTTATATACAGCAGAGATGCTTTCCAAACGCTCTTTCATAGTAGAAACCATATCTGTTGTTAAATAACGGGAATCAGTACGTGGATATGTGACTAACTTATGCTGTTCATATAGCTTTTGAAGTACATTTAATGTCTTCTTAGCAGAGAAATTAAAGCGTTTGTTAGCATCCCGCTGCAGTTCGTTTAAGTCATAAGGAAGCGGCTGCGCTTCTTTATGCATTTTGCGCTTAATTGTTTTTACAACTGCTTCGCCTGATAATTTTGAGTGCAGCTCTTTTGCGCGTTTTTCATCAAAAATGCGCTTTTCATTGCCCTTTTGCCAAGGTGCTTCAAAAGATGAAAACTGAGCTGTAAGCGTCCAATATTCACTAGGTTTGAATGTATTGATTACCTGTTCACGCTCAATTATCATCGCAAGGGTCGGTGTTTGGACCCTTCCTGCCGATAATGGTTCTTCGTATTTAGTCGTTAACGCTCTCGTTACGTTTAAACCGATAAGCCAATCAGCTTCTGAACGGCAAACCGCTGAGTCATACAAGCGGTTAAACTCTTTTCCTGGTTTTAACTGTTTAAACCCATCACGAATTGCTTTATCCGTTTGAGACGAAATCCAAAGGCGTTTAAACGGCTTGTTCCAGCGTACCTTTTCCATAATCCAGCGGGCTACAAGCTCTCCTTCACGCCCGGCATCAGTCGCAATAATTAACTCTCCAATATCCTTTCTTTTTGCTAGATCGGATACTGTGCGAAACTGAGAGCTCACTTTACGAATTACTTTCAATTTCATTTTCTCAGGCATGATTGGCAGATCTTCTAATCGCCATGTTTTATATTGGTTATCATAATCCTCTGGTGTTTGTAATTCAACTAAATGACCAAGTGCCCATGTTACGACATACTTTGGCCCTTCAATATACCCTTTTTTTGTTTGTGTGCTGCCAAGTACGCGCGCAAGATCACGTGCTACACTTGGCTTTTCTGCTAATACAAGTGATTTCATTTTATGTATACCTCCAATTCACTTGTTCCATTATACATGATTGTATACCTTTTGTACGACTTCAGGATTAAGTTTACATAACAAGATTATAATAAATAAAGCTAAAGAATTTCTCTTCAGCTTCTAGCTACTTCTTTTTATAAAATAGGCGTGAAATAATTAGACCGATAGCTCCTAAGACGATAAATAACAAGGCCCTTATAGCCATTGGGATAAAAGGTAAATCATATAAAACGAGTTTAAAAAGTGTTAAGAACAAAATGCCCACGCCGACATACGTTGCTGTTTTAAACGTTTTAAGTGATCCTATAATGAATGCAGCAATGGACAGCACTAGCCAAACGGCCGTCATAATAAGCGTTTGTGTATTAGCGGAAAGATCAGTGGTTCCAGCGACCGTCACTTCCGTTGCAAAAATTAAAGAAAGAATAGAAAAAACAATACTTCCTCCAATTTTGAACGTATCATGCTCATCTTTTTCTGTTTTTTGAATGCTGATCCATATAAATACTAGAATAGATGCTAACACAACAAGCCAATTTAATGTCGGAAGAGACAGCACTTGTTCGATTGGTGTAACTAAGATATACGTTGCGCTCAGTATATAAATCGTATAAGAAAACAGTTGATGAAGAAGATTTTTGTACGTCATGGCGATATAGTAAACCGCAAGCCCTTGAATCACATATAAAATCACTCCTTCTCTTAAATCGACGAGCTGATGAATAAAAAACGCTACTGCAACAATTAAATAGGTGATAAAAAATTCAAATTTCTCTTTAGAACTTCTAACTGCGTAAGCACCTAATACGTAAATAATAACTAACGCAAGCAGCACCAGTGTAGTCGTACCATCGTCAAAAACGGCGAGCAGCCAGCCGTACGTAACTGCCAAACTCGCTAAAAGGGTAAACGCATATATTTGCAGTACGGACTTTGATAGAAAAAAACTAGAAAGTAAGCATAAATGCTGAATAAGAATCGCCATACCTAATAACCCTTTTACATCATTATCACCAACAAACGAATAGTAAATCAGTAGGGTAAGATTTAATAGTACCGCCGAAAGTACATATAAAATAGAATATTTTTGTTTGACTGCCACATATAAAAAGGCTATATACAGAAACGTTTCATAGCCGATGAAAACAAGCGCATTAGGCGAATTACTTTCAATAAGAAACGGAACTAGTACGCCTCCCACGGCGCTAATAATACCTAGCGCCTGCGAACGATAAAAGACTGTTGCTGCAATTCCTAAGATGATCCAAGTCGCATTTAGCATAAAAGCCAGCGTTGGTCCTGCTAAATGGTATAGGCTATGCATGGCAAACGTCGTTAACATGAGAATAGGAATAGCTCCTCCTACAAGTACTTGCCCGAGCACCAGCCTGCTCTTTTTAATTTGAAAATGACCTGTCACAGCAAAACCTATCGAAAGCACAAAGCCGAGAACAACTTTTGCTTTTTCATTCATTAACCCATAGTCAGAGGCTGCTTTAAATCCCCATAGCACGCCAATGATAAATACAAAAATAAAAATTCTCGGCAGCCATGTTTGAAAAAGAACTTTTTCCCAATCAACAGGCTCTTCTATTGCCTGTGAGCTTTTAGCTGCTGTTTGAGCAGGACGTTTAGTCGTCTCCTGGCGCTGCTTGGGAGGAGCGTGAACTGCTGGTCTTGGAGAATTTGTTTTATATACGAGCGACTTTAGCTTGGCTACGTCTTCTTCTAAACTGCTTATTTTTCGTTCAAGTTCTTCTATTCTTTCTTTTTCCATTTTCTCTCACCCTTTCTCTTTAAAGTATTTGTGATGTTTATATGTATATCTAACAGAACTTAACTATTATACCATTAAAAGGGATATCACTTAGAAACATTCTATTTTTAGCAAAAAAAAATACAGCGCCCTTTTCAAAAGAAAAGTTCGTTGTATAGGAGGTGCTGCATTTTTTATGTCACTTTCTCGCTGTATGTACTATGAAATCCCGCTTCGATGTGGGCTACTTGAAAACTATGGTGACCAATTAAATATTTAACAATATCCACACGGTCAATTTTACCGGGCTTATTGTTCATTGCTTCTCGCACCATAGATTGAAATGTTTCTTTGCAAAACTTCTTTTCATGAAGCAGAATCGTTTCACAATACTCTTCATGGTCTCCCTCTGAAATACGATAATAATGCATTTCTTTCACCCCTTTTTAATGTTATATCTATTACATACCCCAAATATTGCTATTTTAACAAATTAATTTTATTATTCTTTATTTTCCCATGTATATGGTTTATAGGGCAACGTTTCGAAACTCGTCGTTATAAATGCTAATTTGAAGCCGCTGAGAAAAACGTTCTTGTTCGATATATGTTTCAGGCATTAATCCAACAGGATATACCTTAGGGTTTTCGCCACTTCCTAATATGTATACATACATCTTTCCTTCGCTTGTATATCGAACCTTCGTCGAAATGCCCCCTTGCCCTTGAAGAGGCGCATACACAGCTCTTACATTATCTCTTATTTCTTGTACAAATCCATGCAGTTCAATATCAGAATCATAATAATGGTTTGCTTCATACAAGCCGTAAATACGAGACTTATCGATATCACATAATATGTTCCAAAATTCAGATAAATCTTCTTGAAACAACACTTGAATAAAATTTCGTGCAGCTTCTTGCTGTTCTTTTGTTAATTCTTTTGTTAGCGCAAACTCTTCATTTTTTAACATCTCAGTCACCTCCCTTATGTATGTAATACGACAAGAGATACAAATAACCTCTTTTTTCAGCTTATTAGCAACCAATTTATTTTTTACGTTAAAAATTAAAAAGCTATCTCGACTAAGATGTCAAAATAACTTTTTAATTACTGTAGAATAATTACGTAAAGTACTCGATTTTTGCATTCGGAAAATACTGATCAATGTAATATTCCAACGTCTCTCTTAATTCTTGTTCTTCATCTTTTGCGTATACATACTTTCCAATTCCGTAACGCCCCCACTTGTAGCGGCGCTCTTCTTCATTCATCTCAAGCTTTGTTTTCGGATAGTTTTTCTCAATCACCCGTTTGGCTGGCTTGGTAAAGCGATGCTGAATCATTTCAAATGTAATATCATCTCTTGACTCTTCAGGTATAGAAGCATCAAGCTTTTCAAACAACTGACGATACCCTTCCTGCCAACCTTCATGAATGTAAATAGGCGCCACAATAAAGCCAAGTGGATATCCAGCTTTTGCAACTTTATTAGCAGCCTCAATCCGGTAATCAAGAGGGGATGTACCGGGTTCAAAGTTTTTTATAACATAATCCGCATTTATGCTAAAGCGAAAGCGCGTGCGGCCATTATGCTTAGCATCCAATAAATGATCCACGTGATGAAACTTAGTCACAAAGCGCAGTTGACCTAGTTCACTTTCCCCAAAATATTCAATCGCGCGCTTTAATGAATGTGTTAAATGGTCAATTCCTACGATATCAGATGTACAAGCCGCTTCAAATCGCGTTATTTGAGGGGCTCTTTCCTGCATATATTGCTCTGCTTGACCTAATATTTCTTCAACATTCACGTACGTACGAATATATGGTTTGCTTCCCATTGTTGTCTGTAAATAACAATAGTGACAGTGCCCCATACACCCTGTTGCAAATGGTATTGCATATTCAGCTGACGGTTTAGATGTATCAAATTTCAATGTTTTACGCACGCCAACTACTAAAGTCGACTTGGCATTGCGGTATTTTTGCAAATCATTTTTTCCCGGTATATTACGGACTTGATTATGAGAAGTTGTTTGACGAATCTCAATTCCCATCTTCTCAAATTTTTCTTTTAATTGAACACCAAGCGGGTACTCCATTGCCCCTGGCTCAATATATACTAATTGAGGTACAAAAGGTTTTATCATCATGTACACTTCCTTTTTTCTAATACCAATAGCGTTTGAAAAATAAAAAGACTCTATCCTTGGTAATTATTTTTCACACAAAAAGAGATGGAAACATAATGAAATGAATCCAATCTAAAAACGAACAATAGGGATAAATGAGCCGAACTGCTTGTTCCACCGCTATTGATTTCCGTGCAAGGCTTCGCTTTCCCCGGGCGTCTGATGAGCCTCCTCGTCGCTTACGCTCCTGCATGGTCTCATCTATTCCGCTTATCCCGCAGGAGTCTCCGCCTTGCTCTCCAATCAACTACTAGAAACACCTACATACATGAAATTTGCGTTCACCATGATCATAAAAAAACACGAACTATTCATCCATTTTTGATAGATAGTTCGTGTTTATCTTTAACTACACTACTTTTGTCTTAGCCTCTGCATCAGTCATATTGTTCATAATCAAATATCTTATTATACATTTTTTCAGCTTCTTCATACGTTGAATACACGGCATCATCTTCAGCTAACAAATGGTAAGACTCATGCAGAAACAGCGCTTTTTCACCTTTGTTTTCAGGGTGTTCAACAATTTCAGCCTGATTAATATTCGCAACGTTTGCCGTATGAGGATTTCGGTAAATAACAAATACTTGATCTCCCACTTGATATTCTTTTTTCTCCACGATCATCATCCTTTTCTTCTTTCTTTACTCGTATGATGTCCGCTTTTGCTCATTTTATCCGGTAAAAACACCTGATGGCATCATCAAGAATTCATACGCTTTTACGCTCAATAAACCGAAAAGGGAGCTCAATTTTCTGAGGAACCTTGCTTCCCACTAATGTAAAAAGCGTTTCTCCCATTTCCTTAAGAGGAAGTTCGATCGTTGTTATTTGTAAATAAGAAGAAAGCGGATGATTATCAAAACCAATGATAGCTAATTCACCAGGAACTGAAATACCCGCTTGTTCGCACTGAGCTTTTATTCCGATAGCGACTTGATCGTTTGTTACTAAAAGCGCCTGAGGCCGATTTTTCATCTGCACTAGTTTTTCAACCACTTTTTCACCATCTGTCACGTTCAAACAGCCTTGAAAAACCCATTCCGGATGATAAGGCTGATTTATTCTTTCTACATATTCTTTGTATGCTTGTTGCCGCTGTTGACTATTCGTACCCGTCATTCTTCCAATACAGTAGCCAATATCCGTATATCCTTTTTCTTTTAAATACAGGAGCGCCTGCTTAAAAGCTGCATAATGATCAACGTATACGGAGCGAATAGAAGGATTCTGTACGTTTTCGCACACGGCTATCGGACCGTACTGCTGATAATATTCAATCGTGCTCCAGCTGCTTGCTCTAGAACAAATAATCACTCCATCAACTTGCTTTGTTTTTAGCATATGAAGCGCTTCTTCTTCTTTTTTTACATCATAGTTCGTCTGACAAATAACAAGCTGATACTGCTTTTCTAACGCCTGAGATGCCACTCCTTCTAAAAGCAGACTAAAATACGGATGATTAATAAAAGGCAAGACGACGGCAATCATATTTGTTTTCCCTTTTGATAAGTGAACGGCATTAATGTTTTGTTCATAATTAAGTTCGTGAATAACCTGCTCTACCAGCCGGCGTTTCTCTTCTTTTACATACGGATGATGATTTAGCACCCGGGATACAGTCGAAACAGATACACCAGCTTTTTTTGCGATATCTCGGATATTTGTCATGTTTTCACCTTTTTCTCTTGCGCTGAAACGCGTTTCATACTTTATTCTCATTATAAAGTGAAACAGCAAGAAGCTAAACCCGTTACCATCGTGTTTTTACTCATTTACGTAAGGAGGTCATTTCATGGGTATTTTATTATTCATTTTATTATGCGGAATTGAAATTGGAGGAGCGGCTTATGCACTTAAGCAGAACGAGACGCTTTGGAAGGAGTTAGATGATGAAAAGCCGACTGATTTTTTCAAACAGTAAAAAACCCTTAAAAAGAACATTCTTTTTAAGGGTTTGATATTACGCAGCTTCTTTAGATGACTTTGACTTTTTATTTAAACGAGGAAATCCAATTACAATTGCAATGATCCCGCAAACCGCTGTTAACATTGGGTAGAATGTAAATGGAATAATCTCAATCGGTGAAACTTTAGCAAATCCTGCTGCGAGAAGCATTTGTGCGCCGTAAGGGATAAGCCCTTGAACACTGCATGAAAACAAGTCAAGCAGACTGGCTGATTTACGGTTATCAATTGAATACTTATCAGAGATTTCTTTTGCTAGCGGACCTGCCGTAATAATTGAAATCGTGTTATTAGCCGTTGCTAAATTTGTTAAACTTACCAGTCCAGCGATGCTGAATTCTCCGCCTTTTTTCGTTTGGATACGTCGTGTTAATAAGTTCAATAAGAACTGAATACCGCCATTATAGCGAATAAGCTCAACCATTCCGCCGATTAGCAGAGATAAAATAATTAACTCTGACATTCCGCCAATACCTTCTGTCACAGTTTTAGCAAGAGAAGAAAGCGTGTAGCTTCCGTCAGCTAATCCGATCACGCCGGCCAATACAATTCCTCCGGTTAAAATACTTAATACGTTTGCACCAAATATTGCAGCGACTAAGACGCCCACATAAGGTAAGATTTTAAACCAGCTGAAGTCTTTAATTTCTACTGATGACGTGTTGCCTAGCGTCATTACAAGCAATAAAATTACCGTAACAATCGCTGCAGGAAGTACAATAAAAAAGTTCACTTTTAATTTATCTGACATATTTGTTTTTTGCGTACGAACTGCTGCAATAGTCGTATCAGAGATTACGGATAAATTATCTCCAAACATTGCACCACCAACAACGGCAGCAATTGCCAATGTAATGGATACATGCGCTTGCTCACTGATCCCTACAGCGATAGGTCCTAGCGCTGCGATTGTTCCCATTGACGTTCCCATCGAAATTGAAATGAATGCGCCAATAACAAAGATTCCGACTACCACTAAGCTTTGCGGAAGCACAGACAGAGCTAAGTTTACCGTTGAATCAACAGCTCCCATGCCTTTAGCCACTTGAGAAAAAGCACCTGCTAAAATAAAAATAAGCACCATAATAATGATATCAGGATGTCCTGCTCCTTTAGCAAAACGTTCCACTTTTACATTAAGTGAATCTTTGCGGTTCATAACCAGCGCCACAATGGCTGCAATGATAATGGCTACTAATACAGGCAGCTTATAAAAATCTCCCGTTATAATTCCTGATCCGACAAACAGGACTAAAAAGACGCCCAGCGGTAACAGCGCCCAGCCGTTTCCTTTTTGTTGTTCCATTCTTAACACCTCTTGTTTACGTAATAAAAAAAGACCTCTTCTTATTGATAAGAAGAGGTCTCTTATTTGTATCATAAGATTACCCTTCTCATCTTCCAAACGAAACATCGTCTGCTGGATTTGGCACCGCACTGCGTACAGCCAGTTGCCGAGACATCATAGGGCCAGTCCCTCCGTCTCTCTTGATAAGAAGTTTATAGTTGTTTTAAAAATAGTCTTTCACTACTGTAAGCTCTTTTTATTTAATTGTCAAATGCTATTTTAGAAAAATATATAGTGCGAAAATTCTCACATCAATTAGCTACGTCTCGTTTCAAAAACGCTGCCCATGCCACGCCCATAAAGAAGACAAAATGCGCCACCAAGATGAAAATGGAAAATGGAATTGTCATGCCGTCAAACATCGTCTTCATTCCGTCCATATACTGCACAAAGTTCGTGTTGGCGAACAGTAAAAATTTCCCCCACCATAAACCAAACTGTGATACTAGTCCTGTTACAGCTTTCGCCCCGATACTTACGACAATAGCCAGACTGGAAGCAAGCGCGCTGTTTCTAAATAAAGACGACAGCATGAATGCGAACGTCATCATCATAAACGTTTCCATATACGCACTGTCATACGTAAGCGTAATATTTTTAAGCAGCTGCGCATCTCCTTCTAGACTGGTAAATCCAAAGAACAAGGCTCCCCATACAAACGAAAAAAGCAAATAGCTCAGTAAATAATACAAGCTAATTAAAATGAGGGTTAGGTACTTGGATGCTAAAATCGTTGAACGTCTAGCAGGGCGAATTAAAAGAAGCTTAATGGTACCTGCCTCAAACTCTTTTGCAACCATTGCCCCTCCAACAGCAAGAGCGAAAAATTGAACGAGAATCAGCATACCTGAACTAAATGACAGGAAGTTCAAAATGTTGTCTTCTGTCCCTGCACTGTTTGCTACTTTTTTCATTAATAGAGCCATACAAAGAGTTAAAATACCGATGGTAATAAACGTGACTTTTGTGCTTCTTTTGTAAAACCATTTCATATGTTCATTTTGAATTAGCTTAAGCATGGTGCTCTCCTTCCGTAACGGACATAAACGAATCTTCAAGCGTCTCATACACAGGAGTGATTCGGTAGACTAAAATATCGCTGTCCACTAATTTTCTATTTACAGCTGGAATTTGTTCTTTTACAATCGCCACGTCGATAATATGTGATCTCATCGTTACTTCAAATTCTTGTGATAAAAGAGCCGCTGCTTTTTGCGCGTCAGACACCTCAAATTCTACGTACATTCCTTGGTCTTGACGATTTGGAGATAGATCTTGAATGGCTTTTAACTCACCGTCTTGAATAATGCCAACGCGGTCACATAATGCTTCTACCTCTTTTAATAAGTGGCTCGCGATTAAGATTGAAATTCCTTCTTCCCTGCAAAGCGTTTGTAAATATGTACGAAATTCTCTCATTCCCGCTGGGTCTAGACCATTTGTTGGTTCGTCTAGTAAAAGCAATGCAGGCTTATGTAAAATGGCTTGAGCTACTCCTAAACGCTGTCTCATCCCAAGAGAATACGTCTTCACTTTTGCATGAATGCTGTTTTCAAGCTTTACTAAAGCAATCACTTCATCCAAGCGTTCTGATGTGATCCCTTCATGCATATTCGCAAAGTGTTTTAAATTTTGATAGCCCGTCAGATAATCATAAAACTCAGGGTTTTCAATAATCGCTCCAATTGATTTCATAGCTGAAGTAAACTGTTCTTTTAAAGGAAACCCATTGACGGTAATTGTTCCCTTTGTTTCTTTAATGAGTCCTACTACGGTACGAATTAGCGTTGTTTTTCCAGAGCCGTTCGGACCAAGCAATCCGAAAATCTCACCGCGCTCAACCGATAAGGATACATCATGCAAAATGGTTTTCTTCCCAATTACTTTACTGACATGATCTACTTGTAGCACTGTTTCTGTCATCAGGTACATCCTTTCTTTAATTAGCAATACGCTTTCTATTGTTTCTCTTTTTTAACTATTTGTCTACTATAACCTTATTTTTGGAAAAGTAGCCCATTCAAATCATTCGTATTATCCGCTTACATTTGATAAAATAAAACAAATCTTAGTTAGAGGAGGACTTCTACATAATGAACTTAACCGTATACCTTGCCGGGCAAATTCATGATAACTGGCGAGACGAAATTAAAAACCAAGCGGAACAATTAAACCTTCCCCTTACCTTTGTCGGTCCCATGACAGACCATGACCGCTCCGACAACATTGGAGAAGAAATTTTAGGAAAACAGCCTAACGCTGTCTTAAAAGATGAAGCTGCTTCTCAAATTAATAATTTACGCACGCAGGTGCTCCTTAAAAAATCTGATGTGGTCATTGCTTTATTTGGTGAAAAATACAAGCAGTGGAACAGCTCAATGGATGCAGCGACAGCCATCGCATTAGATAAACCGCTAATTTTGGTTCGCCCCGAAAAACTGCACCACCCTCTTAAAGAACTGGCAAACAAAGCGCAAGTTGTAGTGGAAACGCCAGAACAGGCTCTTCAAGCACTAGCTTATATTTTTGAATAACAACGAATAAGAGCTGTCGAAAATCGGCAGCTCTTATTTGTTGTTTATTGAAGGCTCCGTACGAAGCATGCGATGAGTATTTCGTGGGAAGTCTGAGATTATTATTTTTTTGGGTTTTTTTCATTTTTGACATAACGATAAGCAAAGTTACAGTCGGGTGCTTACTTTTTTGACCCGGATGCTCCATAATCTTTAATCGTTAATTTCACATCATAGTTAATTGGCACTTCACTAAATGTTTGATCCCAATTTTCTTTGACCCTCATCCATGTTCTAGGGTGCTTAATTCTCAATTGATTTCCGAAACCTGCAACATCAACTTTATATTTTGTTTGCATTTTTTCTAGTGCGTTTGTTACCAGGTACTTTACTTTTTTTTCTGAAGTTTTTTGCGCATTCTGTAAAAATTGATTATTAAAAGCGCTCCCTGAGGTCATCCAACTTTCAGATAGCCTTCCCACTGATTCAATGTGTACATCAAAAGAGATATTATCTCCTTTAACATGGGGTTGAATGTGACTTTTCATAGACTCTATTTCATATACAATCAGCTGACCGGTCTTTTTATCAAAGCTTTTCACTAGGCCACCTTTTCCTTTGCCTGTGATCCAAGCTAAACCATCTAGTTCTTCTTCATTCAAAAAACCAATCATTTTGCTTGTTTCCCCTTTAATTATACCAGCACCCACAAATTTGATTTCTCCATTTGCTGATAATACATTTTGCATCAGAAAACTAGACCCAGTTTGAATCTTGCTTGCTAATTTAATAAGCGGCATGGGCGGTAAAATTCGCGTTGTTCGATAAGTATTGTCCATCATTCCATACAGGTGAAAAGCCGGGATCTCTCCCGCTGTTTTAGATTCTAACGTGTCGCTAGCTCTTCCTTTGCTAATAAACACAAGGCAACTAGGTCTAAAATCATTGTCCCGAAGAGTTTGGTCCACTAATTGTTCTAAACTATACGCTCGTGCAAGGGCCTCACTGATAACCATTACTTTCATATGAGGACTAGTTAAAGGAGTGTCACTTCTTAAAGATAATTCACGAAGCATTTGAAAAGGAGAATCTCCTGTTTCCGAGATATTTACGTAAGATTTTTGCTGCGGTCCTCCTTGTTTAGTCGTTGAACTTGCGACTTGAGGAGTGATAAGTTGGTAAGTTGACGTAATCAGGTTCTTTTTAGTATACCCTTCTCCTTGTTCATCAAATTCTTTTTCAGCTATGGACTCCTTACCTTTATCATAAGCCACACCCACTCCAAAACTTTGCTCTTCAATTTCATGACTGCTCCAGCAGCCTGCCAGAGGTAAGAGCAAAAAAACAGAAAACAAAACCAATAGGAACTGGAAATGGTTAAAGGTTTGTTTCATACTTTACTCCCTTTACTTTTGAAATAATGAGAAGAAGCAGCGGCAAAAAGCCAAATAAAACTAAGGCGATATTGCCAATCACATCTCCCAATTTAAATACATCATTAATATTTTTAGGAATCATGGAAATAAGATATATAACCGGAAGCAAACCATACATAAATGGATGAATGTTTTTTTGGAAAAGCTGAGACAGTCCTAATGAAGCGGCGTAATGGTTAATAGTAAAAGAAGCAAACATCTGCATGATCCATACAACTAGCAGCAAGGAATCAAATCGTTCAAAAATCAAGCCTGTCAGCTCAAAACTCCTTATTAAATCAAGCGTTGGCCATGTTCTTATTACTACTCCATCAATCGATAACGCTCCAATAACCATTACAACAGTAATCACATAAATAAATATAGGAATAGTAATTCCAACTAGCACAGCTTTTCCTGCTTTGTGTGGTTCTTTCATAAAAGCTAAAATGATTAACATAATTTCAGGACCCGTAAATGCAAGAGCAGTTGTTTTTACTCCTTTTAGTACAGGAAGGACTCCTGATCCAAGTACTGGGCGCAGATTATCTATTTCAAATATTTTCATACTCATAAAAGCTACCAGTAAAAAAAGAATAACGGTAATAGGGAATATAATTTCAAACAGTCGAGCGATCGAATTAATGCCTCCTCTAATTAAATAGAGGCTTATCCACATAAATGGCATAATAATAGCCCACGTCGGCGTTCCTTCCAGCAAGAGATATCCGGTTACTTCTGCCAATGAACGGGCATGAAAACCACCAAGCAGTAAAAAATAACCTATCATAAGTAAGCTAATTAACTTACTCAACCATTTCCCTGTAATTTCTTTACTGTATTGATAAAACGTCTTTCCAGGGAATTTCCGGCTTAACTTCACCATGATTATCCCTGCTATCATAGTGACTATTCCTCCTAGAATAACAGTTAACCACACATCTGGTGTTTTCACTTGTTCCGCAGCTGTTCGCGGCAACGTCAGAATACCAGTTCCAAGTATAAAATTGATGACAATAATAGCTGTTTGTGGCGTCGTAATACGATCGTTTGAATTTATCATTACCACTGATTCACTTCCTTTTATCATAAGCTGCTATCCTTTTCGTAGAGAATCTTTGGTGTGCATCATCTTTGGACGTCTTTTCATCATCATAAGAGGCATACGGACCATCAAGTCTTTCCATTCACTTAAACGATAGGGTACCGCTGGACTCATGTAAGATACGCCAAAACTTTTTAGTTTCACTAAATGACTGGTCATAAAAAGGAAAAATAAAACAACGCCGTATAATCCAAGTATGGCAGCACATAGCATAGCTATGAAGCGAAGAATACGCAATGAAATCCCGACGCTATATTGCGGAATAGCAAACGATGAAATGGCAGTTAACGCTACAATAATCACTAAAATAGGGCTAACAATCCCTGCCTGCACAGCAGCTTCTCCAATAATTAATCCACCGACAATTCCCATTGCTGGACCAATTGGTTTTGGTAACCTGAGTCCAGCTTCTCTCAAGATTTCGATAGCTATTTCCATGAATAAGGCTTCTATAAGGGCTGGAAATGGCACTCCAGACTTTGTTCCTATAATGGAAATAGCCAATTTAGTCGGAATCATCCCTGGGTGAAACGAAATAAACGCAATATACAAAGCCGGTGTAAAAAGGGAAAGAACTACTGCAATATAACGAAGAAAACGAATGAATGTACCGGGAATCCACCTTTCATAATAATCTTCCGGCGACTGTAGCATCATGCTAAACGTAACGGGGGCAATCAAAGCAAAAGGCGTCCCGTCTAATAAAATGGCTACTCTCCCTTCCATCAAAGCAGCAATTACACGATCGGGACGCTCCGTATTCTGTACTTGAGGAAAGGGACTAAGGTAATTATCTTCAATGAGTTGTTCAACATATCCAGACTCCGGTACATTATCAAGATCAATTTTTTTAATTCGTTTTTCTACTTCTTCAACTAGTTCTGGATCAACAATCTCCTTTATGTAAGCAACAACTAAGTCTTTTTTGGAACGCTTTCCTACTTGAAATTTCACCAGCGACAAATTTTCAATATCTCCGCTTCCTCTTAATAAAGAAGTATTATCACTTAACGATTCAGTGAAGCCTACTCTTGGCCCTCTCACTAATGCTTCTGATACGGGCTCTTCAATCGTCCTTGTTTTTACTTTGCTTGTACCAAGAATTAAGGCAAGTGATAACCCGTCAATTAAAAGAGCCGTAGATCCTGTTAAGACTTTTGATATTACTTCTTTAATAGAATGGACCTCTTCTACATCACTAATTGATAATACTTGGCTTTTAATACACTTTTTTGAAAGGCTTCCCTTTACATAAAGCTGATCCTGTTGATATTCTTTTGAAAAATCAGCCATCAATGATGACAAAATATGTTTTTCAATAAGATCTTTATCTGAGAGCCCCTCTACAAAAATAATAGCTGCCTGAATGCCGGTGCGTCCTATAATAAACTCACGAAAATGAACATCGGAATTATGACCAATTTCATTTTTAATTACTTCTAGAGTTAAAGCTAAATGATCCGTAACATGATTAGATGAATCTTGGTGTATAGATTCCTTTTTGTTTTCCTTCTCGTTCGCATGGTTGCCTATTTTTTTCACTGCCGATTTCCATTTTTTCACTTCCATCACTCTTCCTCTGAATTACGAATCCCGCTTAATAATTTGTAGCTTATATATGGGATGAAAAAAACCAGAACTGCTTGTATAAAAACTGGCCCTTCTGGAAGATAGGAAACAACTAATTTCCACATGATAATCACCCTATTTATGTCTATGTCAAACCAATTTTAGAAATAAGCACCCGTAAAATATCAGTGTTTACTTCATAAAAATTCTTTTATTTACCAGGTAGTATTATTCTTCTTTTTGTTTCTTATACAAAGGAATACAACATCCATCTTAAAAATGAAAAAGAGCTGATTACTGAAGGATTATACATGCTGGTTTGCCGCTCAATGTTTTGGTGAATGCTAGAATAATTAAAGTTTTACCGCTCAAAAATTCCCTTAAATGGTTGACGAGTGCTTAAAGTGTCGGTTACACTTTATGTTTGAAATATTGTATTCATATCGCTCTTATCTCAAAAGAATGGTATAATTTTATAGATATTGAATTTGGAGGACTGCTCATACATGATTACAGTTAGTAATGTAAGTTTACGATTTGGCGACCGAAAGTTATTTGAAGATGTGAATATTAAATTCACGCCTGGTAACTGTTATGGATTAATCGGCGCAAACGGTGCTGGAAAATCAACGTTTTTAAAAATTTTATCTGGTGAAATTGAATCTCAAACTGGTGATGTACATATGGGCCCTGGCGAACGCCTTGCTGTCTTAAAACAAAACCACTTCGAATATGAAGATCAAGAAGTTATGAAAACCGTTATTATGGGGCACGCTCGCCTTTATGAAGTAATGCAAGAAAAAGATGCTATTTATATGAAAGCAGACTTTACAGATGAAGACGGAATGAAAGCAGCTGAGCTTGAAGGTGAATTTGCTGAATTAAACGGTTGGGAAGCAGAATCAGAAGCAGCTATTCTTTTAAAAGGATTAGGTATTTCTGAAGATCTTCACGCCAAAAAAATGGCTGAACTAACGGGTAGTGAAAAAGTAAAAGTGCTTCTTGCACAAGCTTTATTCGGAAAACCTGATGTATTACTTTTAGATGAGCCTACGAATAACTTGGATATTCAAGCAATTCAATGGTTAGAAGAGTTCTTAATTAACTTTGAAAACACAGTCATTGTTGTATCTCATGACCGTCACTTCTTAAACAAAGTATGTACGCACATTGCTGACCTTGACTTCAGTAAAATCCAAGTCTACGTTGGTAACTATGATTTCTGGTATGAATCAAGTCAATTAGCACAAAAAATGGCGTCAGATGCGAACAAGAAAAAAGAAGAAAAAATTAAAGAGCTTCAAGCCTTTATCGCTCGCTTTAGCGCAAATGCATCGAAATCAAAACAAGCAACGTCTCGTAAAAAATTGCTTGATAAAATTTCATTAGATGACATCCGCCCTTCTTCTCGTCGCTATCCGTACGTGAACTTCACTCCGGAACGTGAGATTGGAAATGACGTTCTTCGTGTTGAAGGTCTAACAAAAACAATTGACGGCGTAAAAGTGCTTGATAACGTAAGCTTTATTATGAATAAAGATGACAAAATCGCTCTTGTAGGCCGCAACGAACTTGCAAATTCAACATTAATGAAGATTTTAATGGGTGAAATGGAAGCGGACAGCGGTACGTACAAATGGGGTGTGACAACGTCTCAAGCCTTTTTCCCAAAAGACAACTCCGAGTACTTTGAAAACGGAGATTTAAATTTAGTAGACTGGCTGCGTCAGTATTCACCTAATGACCAAAGCGAAAGCTTCTTACGCGGTTTCTTAGGCAGAATGCTATTCTCTGGTGAAGAAGTGTTGAAAAAAGCCAACGTTCTTTCCGGAGGAGAAAAAGTTCGCTGTATGCTTTCTAAAATGATGCTAAGCGGTTCAAACGTTCTTTTACTAGACGATCCTACGAATCACCTTGACTTAGAATCAATCACAGCACTAAACAATGGACTTATCAGCTACAAAGGTTCAATGATTTTCACATCTCATGACCATCAGTTCGTTGAAACGATTGCAAATCGTGTAATTGAAATTACGCCAAACGGAGTAATTGACAAGCAAATGACGTATGATGAGTATTTAGAAGACAGCAACCTGCAAAAACAAGTAGCTAGCATGTACGCTTAATAAGAAATCCCCTTTCTCTAGAGAAAGGGGATTTTTTTATATACGCACCTCTTGATTTAGCGATGATTTCGGAGAATACGTTAAAAACGCTAAGCTAGCAAATACTAGTGCTGCTCCACATATGTTCACCAAGGTTAGAGATTCTCCTAAGAAAAAGACGCCAAGTAAAAAAGCGGTAACGGGCTCTGCTAACGATAACGTCACGGCGGTAGACGCATGCACCGACTTAAGCGCTGTAGAAAATAATACATAAGCAAGAGCCGTCGTAAGTATTCCTAAGTGAAGAGCAATGCCCATTCCATTTAAAGAAATTAGCCAGCTCATATCATACATAAACCAGCATGGGATTAGTAGAACAGCAGCGGCTGTGAACACAAGAGAAGCGCCTACTTGCGGATCAACATGCTGAACAATTTTTTTATTAACAGTCGTATAGCAAGCAAAAGACGCCCCTGCTCCTATCGCCATACCTAAACCTATCACGTCGATTTGACTATCTTTTTTTAACAACAAGCTGCAGCACCCTATAATACCCGTAAACGTAGCAAGCAACCACTTTTTTGTAGGTTTCTTGCGGTACACTATGTAATCTAACACTCCTGACAAAAGCGGCGCACTCCCAATTGCCACCATTGTTCCTACTGCAACACCCGTTTTGATAACGGCTGAAAAAAACAGCGGCTGATAAGCGGCCATACTTGCTGCAGCAACCGTAAGGGGCAGAATAGGAAGGTTTCTTACGTCCACTTTCTTTTTTTGAATAAGACAAGCTGCAAGAAGCGATAGTCCCCCTACAGCTAAACGCACCGCTCCAATTGCCACGGAATGTGCTTCAGCAGATGCTAAAGCTTGGGCAGTCCCTGTTGTTCCCCATAGTACAGCTGCACATAAAATAAGTATTTTTGATAATGAAGTATTCATATTTCCATCTCCTTTCTTTTATCATAGCTAAAAGAAAGAAAAAAGTTTTTCCGCTTTTATGATATTATTTGTCTGTTTTTAAGATATTTCGATATTGCGTGGGTGAGACTCCTTCTTGTTTTGCAAACCATTTAGTGAATGAAGACAAGCTGTGATAGCCGACTTCGTGTGCAATATACGTTATCGAATAGCTGCACTCTTTTAACAATTCTTTTGCTTTATTTAAACGTATACGCGCTACATAGCTTTGAGGCGAATAGCTCGTTTTTTGTTTAAACCAAGCAGAAAAATAGGCAGGATGGTAATTTTCCATCTTGGCAAGACTTTCTATGTTTAGCTCTTGATTAAAGTTAGCATGAAGATAATCAATGGATTTAAACGTTTGTTTCTTTGGCAAATAATGCTGAACGTAACGGACTAAATCTTCAAGCGCCCCTCTGTCAGTGCTTTTTTGAAGCCCCTCAAGTAAAAGGTAGCGAATTGCTTTCCATGTTGAATCCCATTGAATAAAAGCGGCTTGTTGAGCAAGATGCGCACTTTCTGTAAATTTCAACGGAATATCAACGACCAGACATTCATTTGTATTTTTAGCTTGATACGTATGAAGCTGACGAGGTGGAATGTAAAAGCATCCTTCTTGCAGCGTTAAGTGCTGCTCACTTGCTTGAATATCAAGAGCACCTGCTAGCGGAAACAAAAGCTGACTGTAGTTATGATCATGAGTATGAGGTGAATAGCTGTAGGCTCTTTTTTCGCAAATAATTTCACGTAGCGTATCCATTTTGTACTCCTTTCCTTATTTCCTATCTCACAGAACCTGTTCTATGCCATTCAAAACGGTTTCCAGCGCCTTTAACGATTCCGTAGGATTATACAAAACGTCCAATGAATGATCGGCATTTTTAATCACTTGAACATTCATTGTGTTTGTTTTTAATTGATAAACTTCTTTAGTATAATAGTGATCGCGAGTTCCTATTACAAGAAGACCTTTATAAGTGCTTTCTAGTAAACTTTTAAACAGTTCCGATCTGGTTAAAAGAGGCGTCAGTAAAAGCATCACTGCATCTTTGTAGACTTCATCTTTCATAACCCGCTGAATCAGCGGAATGGTGCCCAGCGATTTTCCTGCAAATATGATATTTTTATAGTCATTATGAGATAAAGCGTCTTGCAGCACGAGATCAATGTCTTTCATCATAACATCTGCAATCTCATCTGTAGACTTTGTCATGAGCTCTTTTGGATATGTATAGTGAATATGAACAACGTCAATTCCGTGTTTTAGCATCAGCATCGTTACATAATACAATAGCGGCTTTTCGTACGTATAGCCTAGCCCTGAAAACATAAAGCAAATGCGAGGCCCTCCTGTTTTAATATGTGTATAGGTAATCTTATTAGTTTGGTTGCTTACACTTTTTTGATCTACGTGCATGTCACTCCTCCTTTTTAAATATTCTAACATTTAATTCCGTAAAAAAACCCCATCTTTTTCTTAAAAAAATGAGGGTTGAGGAAATAGCTCTGCAAGCAGTTCATAAGACTTCTTTTTTGCTTCATAATCATGGATATTTGTAATAATTAAAAATTCGTCGTTATCGTATTTTTGCTGCAGCCCGATTAATCCTTGTTTTACTTCAGCTGGATTTCCTACGATCATACGAGGACGATTGGTGCTTATTTTTTTGAGCTCTTCTTCTGAATAAGAACGATTATGCACTTCTTCTATCGATGAAACTGTTGTATCTCCGCCTTTAGCTACTTTCAACAGCCAATCATCTAACGTTTTAGCGTGTTCCTCAGCTTCTTCTGTTGTTTCTGCACATACTACAAATACGCATACGTTGGTTTTAGGCTTTGATTGATACGAAGAAGGGATAAATTCTTGTTTATAATGACGAATGGCTTCTTGTCCTCCAACTGAATAAATAAAGTGTCCAAACGTAAAAGAGATGCCCAGTTCAGCAGCTGATCTCGCTCCTCTTTTATTAATACCAAGATGCCACAGTTCTGGCTTTGTTTCGCTCAGCGGATAAGCCGTCACGCCGTAATACGGATGATCCGACGGCAAATTATGCTCAAGATGTCCTTTTAACGCTTGAATTTGCCGCGGAAATTCATTGAGGCTTTTACGAACTCCATCTGTCAGCGCTAGCCGGGTAAGCGCATCTCCTCCCGGTGACCGTCCAAGACCTAAGTCAATTCGATTCGGAAACAGATTTTCAAGCAGCTGAGCATCTTCTGCTACTTTATACGGACTGTATTGAGGAAGAAGGACTCCTCCAGATCCAATTCGGATCCGGCTCGTTTGAGAAGCTAAGTGCGTCATTAATAGTGTCGGAGATGAACCCGCAAGACCATTCGTATTATGATGTTCCGCTACCCAAAAGCGATGGTAGCCCAACTCTTCCGTTAATTCAGCCAGCTCTATCGTGCGTTTCAACGCTTCCTTTGGTGTTGATCCGCTTGAAACAGGAGACTGATCCAATACGCTTAGCTTAATCATAGGTGATTCTTCCTTTCGGTTTTCAATTTCTATTGTCTCTATTGTAGAAGAAAAATATGAATTCGTCTTGAAATTTGCTTCACGCTCATAGAAAAAGCAAACGCGAATTAGCGTTTGCTTTTCCTTTTTCTTATTTTGCTTCGTGCATTTCTTTCACACGCTTATCGCTCGGTAACAGCCATGTTAACAGCCCTAGAATTGGAAGATAGCTGCAAAACAGCATAATAAACTGAAGGCTGAAGACATCGGCTAATTTACCGAATACAACAGCTCCTAAAGCTCCCATTCCAAAAGCAAGACCTACAATTAAGCCGGAAACCAAGCCGATTTTTCCCGGCATCAGCTCCTGAGCATAGACGACTGTGACGCTGAAACTTGACTGAAGAATAAAGCCGATTAGTACTAAAAGAGGTGCTGTCACTCCTAGAGAAACATGAGGCAGTAATAAAGTAAACGGTACTGACCCTAACATAGAAAACAATAAAATATTTCGTTTTCCGAAACGATCGGCAAGCGGACCTCCAAAGAATGTTCCAAATACCCCTGCAATCATAAATAAAAAAACGTAAAGCTGAGCGCTTTTGATAGGCAAATTAAATTTTTCAATGATATAAAACTGAAAGAAATTAAGGATGCCTGCTCCGTACCATGAACGTGCAAAAACAAGAAAAATTAAAAGTCCAACCGCGAAAATAATTTGCTTGTTCATCGTAAATGAAGCATCTGACTGCTTTTTCTTTAAGCGTTGACGAGTAGCTAACTCCGATTTATACCATTTAGAGACGCTATACAAAACCACTACGCCGATACCTGCAATTAACGTAAACCAAATCGTTCCAAACTGACCAAGTCCGATAAAGATAAATGCCGTAAATAGCGGAGCCATCGACTGTCCTGTATTTCCGCCAACTTGATAAATAGACTGCGCCAGCCCCCGTTTTCCTCCTGCTGCCATATATGCCACGCGAGAACCTTCCGGGTGAAAAATAGCGGATCCGAATCCTACAAATAAAACAGATATAATCACAAAATAAAAATTTGGCGCTAAAGCGAGCCCAACCATACCGATCATGCTTAAACACATTGCAATTGGCAATAAAAATGGCGAGGGACGCTTATCGGCAAATACGCCGAATACCGGCTGCATAATCGATGACGTCATGTTTAAAGCAAAGGCAATCCAGCCGATTTGCGTGTAGTTTAAATTCATCGATTTTTCAAGGACAGGAAAAAGTGCCGGTATAACGGATTGCATACAATCATTTAGGAAATGTCCTAAACTAATAGCAAATAAAATACGATAAATCGTTGCCGGCTGCGCTTGCTGCGTTCGTGCTGCTGCTTGCATTCATAACCCTTCTTTCTTAATTTAATCTACATTATAATTGTTAAAGTCTTACAATGTCTTTTTCTATTATACAGTGAAAATGAAGATTGTAGTTGTTTTCTTTTTTATAAAAAAGGGAAAATTACCTGTGAGGTGAGAACAGTGAAAAAACATGCGCATATGATTGTAGATGGACGCGTTCAAGGGGTTGGGTTTCGTCACTATACGCAGCTAAAAGCAATGGAATGCTCTATTAACGGATGGGTGCGAAATCGAGACGATCAAAAAGTGGAAATTGATGCTGAAGGTGAAGAAAGCAACATCCAAAAATTTATTGAAGAAATTAAAAAAGGTCCCTCACCGTTCGCTTCTGTTAGCAACGTGGAAGTAAAGGTAGTAAACACCCCTTCCCACACCCATTCTTTTCGCGTAAAGTACAGTTAAAAAACTCGCTAAATCAAGATAATTTTTGATAAAATGGAAAAGTAAGCGATTTTATATCATCTACATATAAGGGGGAAAAACGATGGTTGAAAACAAAATTGTGTTAATTACAGGTGCAGCTCAAGGTATTGGTTATCAAATTGGTGAGCGCTTTGCTGAAGACGGCGCAACTGTTGTCTTAACTGACTTGAATGAAGATGGAGTTAAGAAAGCAGCAGACAAATTGAAGACGAAAGGCTACGAAGCATTAGGCATTAAAGCAGACGTGACAAATGAAAGTGACATTGAACAAATGATTGCTCAAACGGTTGAAACATATGGCCGCCTTGATGTATTAATTAACAATGCTGGCATGCAATTTGTTTCCCCGCTCGAAGAATTTCCTACTGAAAAATTTGAACTTTTAACGAAAATTATGCTTGTTGCACCTTTTGTTGCGACTAAGCATGCGTTTCCTATTATGAAAAAGCAAAAATTCGGCCGCATTTTGAACATGTCTTCCATTAACGGTTTGATTGGTTTCTCAGGAAAAGCGGCATACAACAGCGCTAAGCACGGCGTGATTGGCTTAACGAAAGTGGCTGCTCTTGAAGGTGCAGAGCACGGCATTACGGTAAATGCGATTTGCCCTGGTTATGTTGAT
The DNA here is from genome assembly GCF_055710015.1 of Priestia sp. VA7. Taxonomy (NCBI): domain Bacteria; kingdom Bacillati; phylum Bacillota; class Bacilli; order Caryophanales; family Bacillaceae; genus Priestia; species Priestia sp. VA7. Next base: position 509,708 of record NZ_JBVQPN010000004.1, on the reverse strand, counting down.
ACGCCGCTTGTTCAAAATCAATTAAAAGATTTGGCACGTACGCGAAATGTAGCGCTTGAAAAAGTACTAGAAGAAGTCATTTATCCTCTTGTTCCTCAAAAGCGCTTGCTTGCAGTTGATGAAATTGCAGATTATGCAATGTTTTTAGCAAGTGATTTAGCAAAAGGCGTAACCGGCCAAGCTGCCGTGATCGATGGTGGATATACGGCTCAATAAAAAAAGAGTGTCAGTTAGACTGGCACTCTTTTTTTTATTTATTTATTTATTTAATTTCGAATTCTCCTAAAGAACCTGTCGTCTGACCTGCTTTTACTGCTTCTGCGTATAAATAATACGTTCCCGCTGGAAGAGCTTCACCATTAATCTTTCCGTCCCACGTTGCGCTAGAGAATCCTTTTTCTACATTCGTATACGAACTTAACAATTCCCCTTTTTCTAACGTTGCATCGTAAATGTAATAGCTAAGCTTCTCTGCTCCGCCTGGTAAATAACTGCCGTATTCAAATGATCCATTTCCAAGTACATCTACATAAGCAGAAGTAACGCGAGGATAATCCGGCTCTTTTACAAATAAGATGGTTGGAACATCGTACGTTTCTTTATTGTTACTTACGGTAATTGTCCCTTCGTAATAGCCAGGAGATAATTTCCCTGCATCTACTTTTACATTCAGGTTTACTTTTTGCGTTTTTCCTTCATTAACAACTAAATCATTTGTTGATTTAACGTCAATTGCCTGATGGCTTTTCTTAAATTTTACTTTGACCGAGTATTTTTGACTGTGGTTTGATAGATTTTTAATCTTAAAGCTTTGTTTTTCTACTTGCTTCCCTTTATCTTTATAAAAGACGCCGTACGAGTGACTTCCTGGGGTAATAAGCGTTTTTGCTTTAATTGCATCTACTACGCGCATGCTTCCTGCACCTTGCGTATTATGAGGGTAAACCAGCCCGTTGCGGTCACGAAGCAGTTCGGTTGTGTTCATTAAAGATGCTTTTACATCTTCTACTTTATAATTTGGATGCGCCTGTAAAATTAACGCTGCTGCTCCTGCTACGTGGGGTGCTGCCATACTTGTTCCTTGCTTTGATCCATATCCATGAGGGTTGCTTGGATCATTGGTTGGCACTGTGCTGATGATATCGACTCCCGGTGCCGAAATGTCCGGCTTAATCATCCATGTATCAACAACCGGTCCGCGAGATGAAAAGTCAGCCATTGTTTCATCAACTGTCTGATCAAATGTTGCAGTAAAAGAGCCCGTAACGGATCCTTTTGCTAAAGAAGCTGCCAAAGCTTGTCCATCGGCTTTTGATAGGCGAATACTTGGCAAAGATGTGCCTGGAATATCAGGGATTGTTCCTTCTACGTTGTTGTAAATCACCGTTGCCACAGCACCGGCTTTTTTCGCATTATCAACTTTATCTACAAACGCAATGTCGCCGCGAGAAATAACCGCTACTTTTCCTTTTACATCCTTTCCTTCAAAGTCTTCTGGTTTACCGAGTCCGACAGGTACAAATTCATACTTTTTACCGCTTGCATCCAGTAGCGCCTTGTCATTTGGAAAGCCCATTACTTCAGCTGAAGCGTAGCTTGCGTTATCTACAGTTAATGTCGTTTTATACAAATTGTAAGGAAGCTGAGTTGCCCCCACTGAAATAGCTTCACGAGACGTTCCCGGAGACCCTACTGTCCAGTTAGCTGGTCCACTGTTTCCATTTGACGTAACGGCAACTACTCCTTCTTCCATTGCCCAATCTAATGCAATACTCGTTGCCAAGTCCGGATTATTAATCGTATCTCCAAGCGACAGGTTCATTACATCAGCTCCGTCTTCTACCGCACGTTCAATACCGGCGATCACGTCTTCTGTGGTACCCGTTCCTCCTGGACCTAGTACACGATAAGCAAGTAAATGAGCATCAGGAGCTACTCCTTTAATTTTCCCGTCCGCTGCAATTGTTCCTGCTACGTGCGTTCCGTGTGTTGTTGCTTCGCCTTTTGGATCTCCAGCAGGCGTTTCTTGAGGATCTTTGTCATCATCTACAAAATCCCATCCTTTATATTTCTCAAACGCTGACTTTAAATCCGGGTGGTCGTAATCAACGCCTGTATCGATAACGGCTATGGTCATATTTTTGCCTGTATATCCTGATTTCCACGCTTGATCTGCTCCTACATAGTAAATGCTTTTATCCATTTCAGAACCGTATTCTTCGGCGCTCACTTCTTTCGATTTCACTTCTGTTGTATGATATTCAACACTTGGGTAAATAGCTTTTACTCCCGGTAAACTTGCTACTTTTTCAAGGTCATTAGCTGGAAGTTCCGCTGAAAACCCGGAAAACACTTGGTCATATTCACGCTTTACTTTTGAAGTTTTAGAAGCTTTTGAAAGCTCTTTTTTCACTTCGTCACGCACTTTTTTAATCTTCCCTTTACTTTGCGGTACTCCTTTTTTCTTTGCTTCCGCTACAGACTCTTCATTTAACTCCACGATAACTTTTACTTTTTTGGCTGATTTTAAGTTATAGTCTCCTTGAATTTTAACTAAAGACGGTTCAAGCGCCGGTTTTGAATTTCCGTTGGCGGATGCTCCCATTGCAAAAGAAGATAAAGCAACCGAAAATGCTACTGTACTTAATACAGACCGAATTGACACTTTTTTCATTGTTTTTTCCCTCTCCATTTCTCTCTATACTTCGTGCTACTATGTATGCCTTCATCCCCGGAACATACGAATCTTTTGCTTAGCTTGTGAGCTAAAAACTAGAATAGTATGGAAGTTCTATATATTACTATAAAATCCTTGAGTCTATGGAATTATTTTATATATTGGTGAAAATTAAGCACTAATACTCAAAAAATGAAGGATTTTGTCTGTTTCTCGTCTTTTCGTAACTTTTTTATTCCTAAAATTATGAAGAGATTAGATGAATATACAAGAATACTGCCGAATTTCTGTTAATTTAGCTATTTTTATCAGGGACTCATCTCTACTTCCTCTTCGGTTACTTATAAGGTTTTTTTATTATTTTAAGAAAATTGTTCTTATAAGCGTTTTTTATTTTATAAATTATTATTTAGAACATAGTTTAATTTAATATAAAATACGCACTTAATTAAATGAAATTTTAAAAAATTAAGAATAATAAAGGGAGATCTTGCAGATACTAACGTCAACGCTCGCACAAAGGGAGGCATGATTATGATAGATTTAAATTTCATCCTACTCATCCTTGATCTTCTCTCATCTCTTGTCACTATTGGCATCTACTTTACAACTAAGTAAGTACCTAACCTTCTCTTTACTCTTCTAGCGCATGCACTTAAGCTATTAAAAAAAGAAGCAAGCCAATTTTTATTGGCTTGCTTCAGCTATATAATAAAGTAGTTAAACTGGAAGGGATTTATCCGCGTCTTCCGCCTCTGCCACCTCGTTTTGATTCAGTGCTGCGTTTTAGTGTAGATAAATTATCTTCACTATCTTTTAAGAAACGCGCCATTTTTTGTTCGAAGTTTTCCTTTGGTTGGAAGTTGCTTTTAGAACGATTATCATTATTTCTTGCCTGACGTGGCGGGCGTTGTGAATAAGAAGATGAGGGTCTTTCAGGTTTATCTATTGCTTTTTTAATCGATAATCCAATTTTTCCGTCTTTCTCATTAACGACTTTCACTTCAATCTCTTGACCAACTTTAAGATGGTCATTAATGTCTTTTACATAGCTGTCAGCTACCTCACTAATATGTACAAGCCCAGTTTGACCTCCAGGTAATTCTACAAATGCTCCAAAATTAGTAATACCTGTTACTTTACCTTGTACCTTGCTACCTACTTCAACTGCCATAAAAAATGTTCCTCCTCAATAATATTAAAAGCACTTCATTATACCAAAGTGCGTAAGAATAACAAAGTGTGTATGAGAAAACAATTTGTTAAATTGCACTTTTTCCGCCTCTTTTTTGTTTTATGAAAGAAATCAGTCAAAATAATGCCCATATTAGGTATATCTAATATGGGCATTTCTCTCATTTCCACCATTCATCAAACATGCTAGCCGGTAACTGACGTTTATGTTCAGTAATACGATAGCGCTGTTCAATTTTTTCAGCGGCTTCTTGTGATACTTCTTTTCCTTCCAAATAATCGTCTAGTTCATCATAAGAAATTCCTAGTTCCGTTTCATCAGCTTGACCAGGACTATTATCTAACAAGTCAGCTGTTGGTATTTTTTCATACAATCGTTTATCTGCACCTAATTCTTTTAGCAATGCTTTTCCTTGACGTTTTGTTAGTCCTGTTAGAGGCAGCACATCTGCTCCGCCATCTCCGTATTTCGTAAAAAAGCCTGTTACTGCTTCTGCTGCATGATCGGTTCCGATAACTAAAAGGCCGTTTTCTCCTCCGATTGCATACTGTACAATCATACGCGTACGTGCTTTGACATTTCCTTTATGAAAATCAGACAGGGCTATATCTGTCGCACCTGTAAACGAACTTTCAAATGCTTCCACCGTGTTTTTAATATTAAACGTATATGTTTCATTAGGTTTAATAAATTCTAGTGAAGCCTTCGCATCCGCTTCATCATGCTGCGTGCCATGAGGCAAGCGAACGGCTACAAATTTTGCTTCATATTCTTCTTTTCGCAATTCGTCTACAGCAATCTGTGCTAATCGTCCAGCTAAGCTAGAGTCCTGCCCCCCGCTTATACCTAATACAAAGCCTTTTGCATTTGCTGACTTTAGGTAGCTTTTCAGAAAATCAACGCGGGCACGAATTTCTTGTGCTGGATCAATTTCAGATTTCACATGTAGCTCTTTTCTTATTTTTTCTTGCATGTCTGACATGATACATGCTCTCCTTCCATTATATGTAGATTTCTTACTGATACAGTCCATGTTTTTTACTATAAAAATAACAGAGATCAGGCATTAAATATCTTGGTTCTCCGCCCCGGGCAAATTCTTGACGAATATAAGTAGAGCTGATTTCCATCGCCAGCCCTTTATCAAGAAGCTGAAACCGGCCGTCGTCATAATTTCGAAGCAAAGGAGAATGACTAATAGCTTTCAACATGTCTATTCCCTCTCTTGCCATGATGATAAACTGGTTTTTACTAATAAGCTCATCTGCTTTCTTCCACTTGCCTTCACCAATATCTTGCAGTAAGTCGGCTCCCATAATAAAAAATAAATCAGCGTGTGGAAGTAATTTTTTAAAGTGCTCCATAGTGTAGTATGTGTAATGATAGCCGGGCAATACGTCTAGCTCATACGTATCGAGCAAAAATTTGGGGTTATCTTTAATCGCTAAGCTAACCATATTTACACGGTGCTCATCCAACGTCTGGAGCTTTTTATCTGTTCGTTTGTGCGATGAAGGCAAAAAGATAATAGCATCTAGCTTCTTTCGATGTGCAACCGTTGATGCCGTCCACAGGTGAACATTGGTAACCGGATCAAAAGAAGAACCATAAATACCAATTTTCGCTCCTTTTTCTAAAAGCTTATCTATTTTTTTATCAGGGTTTAGCTGTTGAAAATAAGCAAGCGTATCTGACATGTCTCCAGCTCCCTACTATTTTTTATTTAGGGCTTCTGCAACTTTTTGTTTTACGTACGCAATTTGACGCGTTTTATTTTCCCAACATTTTTCGCTTAAATCTACTGGATATTCTTCAGGATTGCGCGTGCGCTTATATTCATCCCAAAGCAGCTCTAAATTATCTTTTACGTACTGCTGAATTTCCTGAAGTTCTTCTGTTTCATACACAAGCTCTCCGTTCACAAAGATATCATGATGGAGTTCTTTTGCTTCAAAATTTGTGACGAATTTACTGATAAACGTATGAACAGGATGGAACATTTTTAAACGTTCTTCGCTTTGAGGATCTTCGTCTTCCATCGTGATATAATCCCCTTCAGATTTCCCATTCAAATTATTAATAATACGATATACGCGCTTTAATCCTGGTGTACTCACTTTTTCAGGATTTGCGCTAATTTTAATCGTATCCATCATCTCGCCATTTTCTCCTTCAATAGAAACGAGTTTATACACTGCACCAAGCGCGGGCTGATCATATGCAGTAATGAGCTTAGTACCAATCCCCCACATGTCTATTTGTGCCCCTTGCGACTTTAAATGCATAATCGTATCTTCATCTAAATCGTTGGAAGCAACAATTTTTGTCTCTGTAAACCCTGCTTCATCTAACATTTGACGAGCTTTTTTAGACAAATATGTTAAATCGCCGCTGTCTAAGCGAATGGCTGTAAAATTAATTTTATCGCCTAATTCTTTTGCTACTTTAATGGCGTTAGGAACTCCTGATTTTAACGTATCGTACGTATCAACTAGAAACACGCAGTTTTTATGGCGACGAGCATATTTATGAAATGCAATGTATTCGTCTTTATAAGCTTGCACCATCGCATGAGCATGCGTTCCTGCCACTGGAATTCCAAATTTCTTTCCTGCTCGCACGTTAGAAGTAGCACTAAATCCGCCAATATAGGCTGCTCTTGTTCCCCAAATGGCAGCGTCCATTTCTTGAGCGCGGCGTGTTCCAAATTCCATTGCCACTTGATCTCCTACTACATGTTTGATTCGAGCTGCTTTTGTTGCAATCAGCGTTTGGTAATTCACAATATTTAAAATCGCTGTTTCTACAAGCTGAGCTTCAATTAATGGTGCTTCTACACGTAAAATTGGTTCATTATGAAATACAAGCTCACCTTCACGCATACATCGAATTGTTCCAGTAAACGTAAGGTCTTTTAAGTAAGCTAAATAATCTTCTTTAAAACCTAATTCTTCGTGCAAGTAGGTTAAATCTGATTCGCTAAATTTAAATGCTTTAATATATTCAATAATTCTTTCTAATCCAGCGAAAACAGCATAACCATTTCCAAAAGGAAGTTTGCGGAAGAAAACTTCAAAAACAGCCTTCTTTTGATGAATATTATCTTCCCAGTACGTTTCTCCCATATTAATTTGATATAAATCGGTGTGTAGCATTACGCTGTCATCTGTAAACATATTCATTGATTTCCTCCACTTTTATGTCCTTAAATAATTTCTGCTCCGAGGCAAGATTTAAAGTGTTCGAGCGCCCACTCATGGCCTTTTTGATTAAAGCTTGCTACGGCTTTTTCATAAATATAAATAGCAAACCCTTTATTATAGGCATCTACTGCTGTATGAAGTACACAAATATCCGTACATACACCTGCTAAGTAGACATCGGTAATTTGTCTTTCTCTCAGTTTAATCTCCAGCTCCGTTCCAGCAAATGCGCTGTATCTCGTTTTATTCATCCATTCTACATTTGCCTGTGATTGATACACATTATATAAATCATTTAACTTTCCGTATAGCTCTCTTCCTGCAGAGCCTTCAACATTATGAGGCGGAAACAGCGCTGATTCTGGATGCAAGGAATCATTTTCTTTATGAAAATCAATGGCGAACACCACATACTCGTTTTGCTCAATAAATTGACGCGTAATATCGCTTATGAATGTTTCAATTTGTTGCCCTGGTTCTCCGCATGTCAAAGCTCCGTTTTCAGCTACAAAATCATTTGTATAATCGATGTTAATCAGTGCTTTTTTCATTATGTTTCCCCCTCATATGTAAAAATTAACAGTTAACATATTGTTAATTATTTGAATTGAAAGTTTTTCTTTTAATAGCGTGCTGTATAGATTGGCTTCATCACATTCATTTCAACAAACCGGTAGAGCTTTGTTGGTTTTTTAGACGTTCTCGTCGTTGTTTTTCCGTCTACTTCTTCAATAAATGGCAGCATTCTTATTTTTCGTGCAAAGGCCTGATCACTTTTAATCGCTGCATCATCCGTTACGGTAAGCAGCACAGCCTGCAGCTCAGAGTATGTAAACTGAGAAGGCAGAAATTTCTGGGCAATGGTCGTTTGCAATAAATCTTTCTTAATTTCCTTGATTGCATCTCGAATGATGATTTCATGATCAAAAGCTAAAGGCAATGAAAAGATTTGATCTATTTTAAACAATTCAACTCGAGCAGCATCATCATTCGCTTTTCGCTTTATTAGACTATCTTCTGGAACGATTGCATAATGTGCGTTTGTAATGACCCATCCTCTATCGTCCCTGCCAGGCTCATCATAGACACCATAGTGTTTTAAATGAATATCCTTTACGCCCGTTTCTTCTTCGAGCTCTCTTTTAGCCGCTTCAAAAGCTGATTCATTAGGATGGACAAATCCGCCGGGAAGCGCCCACTTTCCTGCTTCGCTGTTCTTTTCTCCCTCTGCATTCACCATTGCTCGTTGGATAAGCATTAATTTCAAACTCATTTTAGGTGGTTTGTATGGTTCTTTTTCTTCCGTCACAATCGTAAATACAGCAATATCTGACGTATAGCCATAGGGTTTAGGGTATTCTTTTTTCGTTTGATTCGTCATTGCTTTATTGTTCGACATTCATCATTTCTCCTGATCGCTCTTTTTACAATTAACAATATGATTAATGTTAATTATATTTGTTTTATGGAAAATGTCAATACTTTTCCCACTAATTATAAAGAGAAGGTAATTTATATTGTAAATAACGTTATGTTTCGTATTTTTTAGATTTTATATGCATAAAAAGCTGAGTGAAGAAGTTCTAATTTGCCTCCTCCCTCAGCTTTTTTTCCTTTTAATTAACGTGCTGCTAAACCAATCATCATTTTACCGTCTTTAAAATACTCAATTACATAGTCAACAGACGGACAGTAAATAAATGCTTCTTCGGTCAGATCAGCTGTTTGTTGAAAAAACAGTAAAGCCTGAGCTAAATCGACGCTTACAGCTTTAGTTGCTCGTTTCCAGAATAAAACAACCTGATGTTCTTTTATATTCATCTCTTGAAGCCATTTTTTGATTTCTTCAATATGCCGGGTGGACTTTTTAATTAATACTTTTCTCCAATTAATTTGCATGATTGTTAAAAAAGGAAAGGTGTTTGAAAGTTTTTCGAAGTAAATGCTTGTCTGCCTTTTTGTTAGCAAATCTGCACTGTTACCCAATGTTTGAATATAATGTTCTACTTTTGTCATAATCATCCTCCAGTCGAAATTGGAGTTTGCTAGAATTTTCAGGAACAATCTCTACTCTTCTTGCTAAAAATCCTGCAGCTTTCCAACCGTGCTTTTTCTCAACAATTTTGAAATTTCACCTTTTTATACAAATTATTCAAAATAATTTGTGTATTTTAGTTTACCATAAAACTTAACCTTTGACTTTGATTATGTAGAACCTTATTTGTGTTTTGTCCAAAGAGCGAATTTCATAGAAGAAAAGCTATAAAAAAGTTGACATTAACATTTATAAAAGTTAATATACTTACTAAAAGTAACTTAATTTCATATAACAAACAAGGTGAAGAAAATGAACTATCAAACAGATGTGTGTATAATAGGAGCCGGACCAGGCGGTGCTTTACTGGCCCATCTACTGGCTAAACAAAATATATCAACTATACTGATAGAGAGATCTGATGAGCTTGGAAAAGAATTTCGAGGCGAACATTTAAATGAAGATGGAGAAATGATTCTTAAGAAACATCATATATTTGAAGAAATTGAAAGCTTAGGCCTCCTTCGAATGTCTAGGGTCGAATACTGGAAGGATGGACATGTATTCAAAACGATAGAATCTGAACTTGGACATGCAGGAATTCATGTTCCACAGCAGCATCTCCTTCAGTCTATAAATAGCCAAGCAAGCATCCACCCCTCCTACAAGCTTATGCTGGGCACAAAAGTAACAGAGCTAATGCAGAATGAAAAAGGACAATATACTGGAATAAAAGCTCAGCAAAAAGGCCGGGGTGAAATAATAGTTGAAAGTAAAATCATTATTGGAGCAGATGGTCGATATTCAACTGTTCGCAAACTCGCGCACATAAAAAACAATATCCACAATCATGGATACGATTTGCTTTGGGCGAAAATTCCTGCACCTGCCAATTGGGAGCCTTCTATTAAATTTGCACTTGTGAAGCAGCAGGTGGCGCTTTTTTCTCAAGCAAAAGGCTTTGTTCAAATCGGATGGAATATTGAAAAAGGCAGCTATCCTGCTCTTCGAAAACAATCGTTTAGACCGTTTATTCAGCGTTTAATAGACGCTTTCCCTAGCTTAAACCTTTCAATAGAAAGGTTTATTACGTCGTGGTCAGACTTTACGCTTCTTTCTGTGCAAAGCAGCATAAGCGAAGTATGGTCAAAGCATCACCTGTTATTATTAGGGGATGCTGCTCATACGATGACTCCTACTGGCGCTTTTGGATTAAACGAGTCATTAAAAGATGCTGACTTACTGTCTGACTTACTGCATCAAGTTTTTTATCAAAACAAAGAGATTTCAGAAACATTGAGACAGTTTGAACAGAAAAGAAAGCCTAAATTAATAACTCTTGAACGTATTCAGTTTCAGCGAGAAAAAGAATTCTCGTCCCATTTTATTTCTTCTTAAGCCTAAAAAAAGAGATTCCATAGATAAATGGAATCTCTTTTTTGCAACCATGATTTTTTAGCAGTTATTCTATGTAAGTTCTCTTTTATGTATACTCCGCGAAGTTAATCTTGCTTTGCCCGCTGCCATTTTTGAAATTCAAGAAATTGTTTAAACTGCTCTTTGCTTATTCCTGACTCCGCTGCTTCTTTTGCTAACTCAAGCCACTCATCATCAATATCCAACGATTCAGATTTATCCATAGGCTCATGAATCAATCTATCAATACTCACGTTCAATGAGGTAGAAATTTTGTTTAGAAATTGAATAGATGGGTTGAGCTGAATTCCTCTTTCTACTGAAGATATGTACGATTTAGCAACACCCGCTCGGTTTGCAAGTTCTGTTAGCGATATTCCCTGTTTCGTTCTGAGATCTCGAATACGTTGGCCAATTGTCATTTTAATCACCCTTACTAATGCTTACTTACCGATAATAATACCATAATTTCACTTTACCGTGCATTATAAATAAACGTTCTTACTGTAAAGGGATGATTATACATCTAGTGGACATAGCTTGAGACTCGCTATAAAGGTTATCTATGCTCAGAGAATTCTTTATTTCCTTACTAGTGTATCGGCTAAGAATTTGAGCTAATACTTTGTAAAAATTGTCTAACTTCCTCGATGCTTATACCTGTTTGTTTTGCTTCCATTATGAGCATAACCCATTCTAAGTCTAACGTATTTTCGTCTTTAAAATTCATAATTCTACTCCTTTCTTCTTTTTTCAAAATTGATAACGTTTTCTTTTTTCTGTTTTTGGGCATTCTCCCTTATTTCTCACTATGGTTTTACAGTATAATGGATATTACTAGAACATTAGACATTTTTTAATTACTAAAAAGCACCCTTTTTTTGAAATTTTTGTCTATTCTTATCATAATAATTTTACCGTTACACAAACGCTACAGTTAGACACTAGGAGGATTGTTTTTATGCCTTTTCTGCATACGGCGACTGCACCAATTAGTTCCTTATTATTTAACAACGATTTATGACGATTGGTTCCTTGATATCCGAGTAAAAATAGAGATTATTCTTCTTGACTTATTAATCTGGATGAAAGAATGGCTTTGTGAGAATGGAAAAGTTTCAAAAGCCGTATTTTTACTCATTAAATTTATTGATTTAGTAGAAGAAAAGGAATTCATTTATGATGAAATTATCGATTGCTATATCAAGCTAGATAACAATGAAAAATCAGAGTACTGGCTGAATCAAAAAATGCGGTATTTATTTGAATAAAAAGGATGTGAATACATGAATTCGTACTGTGAGATGGTGTTTAATCAAATAAACGTTAACATCCATTCCCTAACCGCAATCATTAATGACGTTACAGAAGAAGAGCTTGCTTATCGTCCCCTCCCTCACAAGCGGTCTATTCAAGAGCTTCTGCAGCATTTATGTCTCATTTGCAGTGCAGACTATTATATTTCCTTAGGCCACTCTGCAGATAAAATGAATGACTTTTATCTGCAGTATCCAGCTTATACAAAGCTTGAACTCAAAGCAGCTTTAGTAGAAGGCTTCAATCAGCTAAAAGCAGTTTACTCTTCTTTTGACGAACAAAATCTATTTTCACTGCAGACATCCTATTGGGGATGCACGTATACACGTTTTGAGTGGCTGCTTGAAATTCAGTCTCATTTATACCATCATCGTGCAGAACTGTACACGCTTCTAACCTGTTACCGCAGAAACGGATTGAATGTAGTGCTTTTTGAGTGATATAATTTTTACTCTCTATATTTTCGTAGCTTTTTAGAGGCTTAAAGGAATCTTCTTTTATTTGTTTACCATTTTCCATCCATCATGAAATATAATAGGAGAAATAGTAATAGCTTTTGTATGTAGAAAGCATTAAAAGGAAATGAGGTTGGGTTATGAGAGAAACAATTGTTGCAGCTTTAAAAGAAATTGAAGAAGATTTCGACGTAAAAGTATTATACGCTTGTGAATCTGGAAGTAGAGCGTGGGACTTTCCATCTAAAGATAGCGATTATGATGTTAGATTTATTTATATTCATAAGAGGAATAAATATTTAAGCATTGATCCAATGGGTGTAGGTAAAAAGCGAGATGTAATAGAGCTACCTATTAATGACCTATTAGATGTTAGCGGCTGGGACTTAACCAAGACATTAAAACTTTTTAGAAAATCAAACCCGCCCTTACTAGAATGGATATAATCAAACATTGTATATTACAAGGCGTATTCAACATTTGATAAAATGAAAGAACTACATTCTAACATCTTTACTCCTACTTCTTGTATATACCACTATTTAAATATGGCTAGAAATAACTTTCGAGAGTATTTACAAGGTGACGAAGTAAAAATCAAAAAATATTTTTATGTTTTAAGACCTGTGCTAGCTGCTAAGTGGATTGAGCAACATAACGAATTTCCTCCACTAGAATTTCCTATTCTCTTAGAGAAACTGTTACCAGAAGGAGAATTAAAAGAAGAGGTTAGCAAGCTGTTAAAGCGTAAAATTAGTGGTGATGAGTTAGATTTAGAACCATGCACCAATGTTATTAATGAATTTTTAAACTTAGAAATTGACCGTTTAGACAAATACGTCAGAACTTTATCCGTAGAATTAGATGACCCTACATATGAATTAGATCAATTGTTTAGAGATACTTTAGACGAAGTTTGGAACTAAGTATAAAACAAAAAGGCTTATCCCTAATGCAAGTAGCGGCGGATAAGCCTTTTATTTATAATTTCTATTAAAGCGGTATATTATTATTCGTATTTTTTGTTTCATTCAAATAGCTCTCCACATATATTTGTTCTGCATCTGTAGCATTTTTAATTCCATCCTCGGGACTAAATTCAATGCTTCTCCTTATTGCTACACGATCTGCAATGTAACCCATTGCTAACAAAAAAACTATACATCCGCCTGCCCACAGCCACATTGTCATTTTAATACCCCCTATTTCTTCTTTAGTTCACCTAGCGTCGCGTAATACAGCATATATCCTCCGACTGTATATTAAACGTTTTTCCGCAAAAAGGAATTTAAATTAAAATCCCCTATACTTACTATACGTTATAGCATGAAGAAAAGTTTCGGAAAATTACATTAATAATTTTCGAGTTGATTTTCAACAAATCTGATTATAATTTTTTATGTTTCATCCTAAATAATTTCAAAACTGCTGCCAATCTATCTACAAAGCATTTGAGGCTTTACGCCGCTTCAAACAGATCTACTATTATTGCCAGGTCAGGTGCATTAATTATGGGCTTAATGGGACCTATCCCCGGTAAACTGTATGATAAATACGGTATTCGTGTATTAGCAATAGTTGGTCTTGTAATTACTTCTTATGCTACATATGAATTCACTAAACTTACTGGTGGAACTCCATAAAGCCACATCTTAGGCATTTATATCTTACGTTTGTTCGGTATGTCATTAATTATGACTGCAGGTATGAACCAATTACCTCAACATTTAATTTCTCACGGTACAGCTTTAAGTAATACAATTCGTCAAGTTGCAGGTTCAATTGGTACGGCTATACTCGTTACAATTACGACACAGCAAACTACTGAACATCTTTCAAACTACACTAATACACTAACAACTAACAATGATTTCTTTAGTAGTCAACTTAGTCAGTTAGGTAATAGCGGTATTGTGTCGCTATATGCTAAAGCAATAAAAACTTCGACTATAGATGGCATTAACGATGCATTCTTATTTGCTACATTATTAGGTCTGGTTGCACTTTTACTCTCTTTCTTCTTTCGTACACCAAAGATCAATAGAGAGAAATAATAAACAATCGTATTTAAAGCATATATTTTACATTTGGATATCATATTTAGATTCAAATGCAGACACTTTTTCTTTAGCATCTAAAAATTGTGTTTCAGCAGCTTTTGTGTTTTCTTCTAAAGTTGATTTATCCTTACCACTTTCTTTTTGTAGAACTTCTAGCATTTCAACTTGTTTATTTAATGACGAAGTTACGCTAGTGACTGCGGAATTCAATTGATTATATTCTTCAGTACTAAAGCTAGCTTTATATTTCTCCAACTCTTCCTTAATAAGCTTTATTCTTTTCATAGGCATTCCTTGTATAGACTTAATAGCCTCAGTTGCGTCTGCATCAATTTTTTCATAATCGTAGCTATCTGCATTAAAATCTTTGTCTAACTCAATAGTGTTTACTGCATTAAAGTGCTGAGTAATATCGGCTTTAGTTAATACAATATGCATATGAGTACCTATAGCAGCTTCGTACACATCTACTGCCGAACCGTAACGCTTTTGAGCTTTTATTGCTTGATTATTACTTAAATGGTCTATCTCAGTTTTTAAGTCTTTTAAGTGTTTGTCTAGTTCGCCATCATCGCCTTGAAGAATATTCTTGCTTTCAATTGACTTTGCAAGTATGTTAAAGGCTGCTTCAAAAACAAGATAATCATCAGATTCCATATATCCTTTTTCTTTTGTATATTCTTCATACTCACTCTCTAATTTAAAGAGTTTTTGTTCGAGTTTCTTCTGCTCTTTCCCCATTTGTTTCTGCTCTTGCTTAGCAGATCCTTGTTTTTGTTCTTCTTTTGTTGACCCACAAGCTACTAAACTAATAGATAGCAAAGATGCTACAAGTCCTAGGCCGATTCTTCTTAATTTTTTCATTTGTTTCTCCTTTTTTTGGTATGTAGTTTTTTCACCCAACAATGATAGCATATATTATGTACTCCAAAAGAACGATTTCAGTAAAATTATCAAGTTTTCTATAGATGAACCATTAAAAGCAACAGTATTTTATCTGTTAGTAGCAGCTTTAAAAACCTCTTATCTGCAGTTTTACTAACAATTACTTAATTAATAGACCTTTTATCTGACGCGCAATGAAACTAACTAGAAAAAAAGTAAAAAACGTTTCACTGTTTAGAAAACGGTTATTTACTTTAACATATAATTCTATACTTAGAGTTAATTTGATATTTCAACCCCCTATTTCTGATTCAAAATAATAAATTTACAATTTTTGTAGCGCACTGACTTGTTTTTCTAAAGTGGAAAATTAACCATTTTATTCATAAAAATAGTACTATTTTCAAGAGGAATCTTTTATTTCTCCTGAAGATAGTACTACACTATATTAGATAACCTTTATTTTTGTTTTAATTGTATAATATGTATCTGCTAAGAGTCCTACTGCAAGTCCGCTAATCATCCCGTATGGTAATACACCTGGTATATTTTGATAAAAAGTGCCGATTAACATCGCAGCTAGGATGCCGAAAAGTACGCCTATCACAATATGCGAACCAAACTTCACCTGTTTTGCGGTATACATTCTTCCTCCTCCTCACTTTTTTTCCATTATATCACAACAGCATCGTTTATTTAATGATAACTGAGCGAGGAATGCGAATGTAATAAAACTGTAACCTTATATAACTATTTTAATACTACTCTTCTGGCGAATAAAATGTCATATGAGGCTTTTCTTCTTGATAATACGCTAAACGGTCTTGGAGCGTACCGGTGTGAAATTCAAATTTATGACCGTCCAGATCCGTAAAATAAATAGATTTTCTGTCTCTTTCGTCGCGGTTTCTTCCCGGTAAGATGGTTACATTATGCTGTTTTAACAGTTCTTTTGCTTCGTCAAAGTTTTCAATAGAAATAGAAAACGCTAAATGAGTATACGAATACTGAATGTCTGATCTAGGAATATTTTTTTCTTCGTTTAACGCCAGCCACAGTCCATTCAGACTAAAGTAAGCGGTGGATTTTCCGTTTACTAAAAGTTTCGCTCCTAGCACTTTCTGATAAAATATGATGGATTGTTCTAAATTTGACACAGAAAAGCACACATGATTAATTCCTTGAATCATCTTTACCCCTCGCTTTCTAGAAAAAAGTACTTCTTTCTATTACATACCTTTCCTTTTACCATCTATTTTACTGAAATAACATACTTTTTGCCATGTAAAGAGCTACTCCCCAAATCATACATGCAGAAGCCTTATTCACCCAAATCATTATTTTCCCATTTGAATTCATTTTTCCTACTGCTTTTCCTGCAAAAGCTAAGGACAAAAACCATATCCATGAAACGGATATTGTCACCAGCGTAAAAACCCACTTTTCCTTTCCGCTGTACAGTAGAGAATTTGTTCCAATCACGCCCATAATATCCATCAGCGCGTGAGGATTTAGCAGAGATACAGAAGCAGCAAATAAAATTTGTGCTTTCACCGTCATTCCTTCCTTTACTGACGTTTTTGACGGTTCGCTCTTCCACGTCACAAAGCCCATATACGCTAAAAAAAGAAGACCTATTCCAAAAATAAGCGTTTGAAAAAATGAAAAAGCAGCGGCTGCTGCTGAAACTCCCAGCACTGCTACTAGAATTAAAATCGTATCACAAACAGAAGCCGTGAAAACTACGGGAAGCGCCTGTTTGAACGTTCGTTGATTGGCTCCTTGATTAAAAACAAACACATTTTGTACCCCTAAAGGTAAAATCAAACCGAATGCTAACAATAAAGCATGTATAACCACTGTAAACATGTTGTTCTCTCCTTTCTCTTTTATACTACAATTGACATCCCCTGTTGTCTCCATCCAAGTTTTGATTTATAATACCAACCAAATTATAAAAAGGTGGTCTCACATGAACTGGACTCCAGATCCGGCTGATAAAAAGCCAATGCACAAACAAATTCAAGAGTATATGAAAGAGAAAATCATAAATGGAGAGTGGCCTATTGGAACTAAAATTCCTTCGCAGCGCCATTTAGCTGCTAGCTTTTCTGTAAATAGAAGCACGGTGGTGACAGCAACCGAAAACTTAATTGCTGAAGGACTGCTCAGCGGAAACAAAGGCGGTGGCACCAAAGTTATTAACAATACGTGGAGCTTACTAGCATCAGGTTCTCACATGAACTGGAATTCGTATGTAGAAGCAGGAATATACCGACCAAATTCTCCGACTATCCGCCATATTAACGACGCTGAATTTCAACCGGGCATTATTCGTTTAGGAACTGGAGAGTTAGCACCTGACCTGCTTCCTTCCCATCAGCTTTCGGAACTATTTAGCGGAATTAATCATAGAAGCGTACACTTGGGCTACGAGCACCCAAGAGGAAATGATGAACTCCGACAAGAGTTAGTCAAGCATGTAAAAAAACGAGGCATTGAAACTTCTCCTTCATCTATTTTAATTGTATCCGGTTCACTTCAAGCCCTTCAGTTAATTTCAATCGGCCTGCTGCCTCCAGGTGCCAATATATTAGCTGAAAAGCCTTCTTATCTTTATTCTCTACCGTTATTTCAGTCCGCACAAATGAAAATAACGGGCGTTTCGTCAGACGAAGAAGGAATGCATTTAGCTTCATTAAAAGACCAGCACGAAAAAGAAAAAGGTACAGCTTTATATACAATACCGAACTTTCATAACCCCACCAATGTAACGATGAGTGAAAAAAGGCGCCAAGAGCTGCTTCGCCAGTGTGAAAGAATGCATTTGCCTATTATTGAAGATAATGCTTACGGAGAGCTTTGGTTCCATTCACCGCCTCCACTTTCCTTAAAAGCTCAAGATAAAAATGGAATGGTTCTTTATTTAGGAACGTTCTCTAAAACATTCAGTCCAGGATTTCGAATTGGATGGATTATAGGGCCTGAACATGTAATTGAACGATTAGCTGACCTTAAAATGCAAGTTGACTACGGAGCCAGTTCCTTATCTCAATGGGCTGCTGCTGAAGCTCTCAAAACCGGACTCTATGACAAGCATGTGGCCAGCGTACGCTATAAATTAAAAGAAAAATGTCAGCAAACACTGGCTATTCTAGAGAAATATTTGAAGAATCTCGCTGTGTGGAATGCTCCGAGCGGTGGTTTTTATTTTTGGCTTACGCTGCATAAGCCTGTTTCGATGCGGAAGTTATTTAAGCACTGTCTCGACGAAGGAGTTCTTTTAAATCCAGGCGCATTGTATGACCATGAGACTTCACAGCATATCAGAATATCCTTTTCTTATGCGATGCTTGCAGAATTTGAATACGGCATCAAAATAGTCGCAAAAAGCCTTAAGAATCTTTACAAGTGATTCTTAAGGCTTTCTTGTGTTAACGGCAGCTTTATAAAAAAAGTGAGCTTATTATGCTGACGATCCGCTCGTATCTCTCCTTGATGCAGCTGAATAATTTGTTTTGCAATAGCCAGTCCTAAACCTGAACCATTCGCGTCCGTTCTTGATTCATCACCTCGATAAAATCGATCAAACAACTTTTCTACCTCAATTTTTTCACTGATGTTAATGCTGTTCCTAAAGGAAATAACTATGTAACCCTCGTCAATCTCCTGATTCACCTCTAATAAGGAAGGCTTTTTGCTGTATTTCTTGACATTTTCAAGCAAGTTTTGAAATACTCTTACCATTTTTTCCACATCAATAAATGCATTCCATTCACAAGCAAAGTTAGTCTGAACATCAATGCCTTCTCTTGTTAAAATTGGCTCGTACTCTCCTATTACCTGTTGAAGCAAACGTTTCATATCGACCTCATTTCGTTGAAGCTGAAGATCAGGACTCGTTAATTTTGTATAGTCGAACAATTCTTCTATTAAATCAGTTAAGTATTTTGCTTTTGAATCAACAATATATAAGTAGCTATATAATGTTTCATCATCCATACTTTCTCTTTTTTTGATTAAATCTAGGTACCCCACGATGGATGTTAACGGCGTACGCAAATCGTGAGATACACTGGATATTAGCTGATTTTTCACTTGCTCCAGCTCTCGTTCACGATCAAATTTTGTACGGAGCTGCGCAGACATTTTGTTAATGTTTTGGCTTAATTCGGCCAGTTCGTCTTTTCCTCGTACATGGATGGTTGCGCCTAAATCTCCATTTGAAATTTTTTGAACTTGTTTAGAGATTTCTTTCAGATAACGAATATGAGAACGAATAAGTGCTAAAAAAACAAAAACAAAGACCACAACGGCGATAAAGAAAAGTCCAAACGCCAATACATTATATGCAGGGACATTCATTTTCTCTTCTTGTATATACCTGCTCAAAACAAGCCTAGCAATTAAAATAAAAATTAAATTGGTAGCCAAAAAACTTATAATGATAGCAAAAAGAAGCTTTACACTTATTCTTCTCATATTCTGTATCCTACGCCCCATATGGTTTTAATATAAATTGGCTTTTTCGGATTATCCTCAATTTTTTCGCGAATCTTTGTAATATGAACCATTACGGTATTATCCGATTTAAACGCATCTTCTTGCCATACGGCTTCATATATTTTCCCCATACTCATCACCGTTCCTTTGTGGCGTACCAGCAGCTCTAAAATATCAAACTCTTTTGGTGTTAAACGAATCTCTTGGCCGCGCACAAAGACAAGCCGGGTGCTGCGGTTAATTTCCAAATCGCCAATTTGAATAATATCGCGCTCAGCACGTTCATTGTATTTTTTATAGCGTCTAATTTGTGATTTTACTCGTGCGATGAGCTCGAGAGGATTAAATGGTTTTGTTAAGTAATCATCTGCGCCTGCTGTTAACCCAGAAATCTTGTCCATATCTTCTGACTTAGCCGACAGCATAATAATGGGCATGTTTTTTTCTTCACGTATTTTAAAAGCAGCATCGATTCCATTCATCTGCGGCATCATAATATCTAATATAATTAAATCTACTTCTTGTTCCTCTAAAAGCGCTAATCCACATACAGCATTAGAAACTTTCAGCGCTTCAAATCCTTCATTTTCTAAGTAAATAGCAATTAAATTACGAATTTGCTCATCG
This sequence comes from Priestia sp. VA7, assembly GCF_055710015.1. Taxonomy (NCBI): domain Bacteria; kingdom Bacillati; phylum Bacillota; class Bacilli; order Caryophanales; family Bacillaceae; genus Priestia; species Priestia sp. VA7. The sequence goes on along the minus strand of NZ_JBVQPN010000004.1, from coordinate 489,335 downwards.
TCATCTATAATTAAAATTCTGTCTTTCATTTACAAACTCCTTATATCTGATTCTTTTCGCATGTAAAAATATATGCAGGAGGAACATTTCTCCACTCTTTTTCCACTTTAATCTGAGGGAAAAAAGAGCGGATCAGCTGTTTTTTAAAATTCGTATACTGAAACGTAATAAATTTCCCTTCCTCCGCTAATACGCTGCGCGTGTTTTGCAAAATACAGTCCGACACTTCAGACGTTAAAGAAGCAAAAGGAAGACCTGATAGTACGTAATCCACTTTTGGAATATCATACTGTATCAAGTACTTTTGAACATTTTCAGCGGATCCGTGTATCACATACACATTTTTTTCATCTCTTACTTGTTCCTTTACTTTTTCGTAAAAATGCCGATTGTATTCGATAAGAAGCAAAGTTGTACAAGCGCTTCGTCTTCTTATTAATTCACGGGTAAAAACTCCGGTTCCTGGCCCGTACTCTACTATACAGCCTGCATGTTCAAAATCAATCCCTTTTACCATTTTTTTCGCTAAGTGCGTAGAGCTCGGCAAAAGTGCGCCTACCGTTCGCGGCTGGTGAAAATATTGATACATAAAAGCTAAATTCATTTTCTATTCCTTCTTTCTATTCTTTCTTTCTAGAATAGAAAAAAAATCTAAAGAAACGTTAAGTAAATTTCTTAAGAATTCTTAAGAAAACAAAAAGGAGGATGGGACATAACGGAATTAACCCAATCTAAAGACGAGCAAATTGGATTAATAAACTCATATGGATTGCTCTTGACACCGCTGTTGATTTCCATGCAAGACTTCGCTTTCCGCGGGAGTCTTCACCTTGCCCTCCAATCAACAGCTAGAAGCGGTGAAACCAACGTTCATAATAACAGTAAAAAATCCGAATGGTCAGTCAATAATATCGATTGATCATTCGAATTTCTCCTTAACTAAAATATTTTTGTCCAGCCTCGATTACTCGTTTAAAAGATAATTTATCGTAAATAACATCCGCTATTTAAATCGAAGGTGGCTCCTGTATAATGTTTTGCTTGAGGGCTCAGTAAAAAAAGAACCGTATCTGCCACATCTTGAGGCGTAACAAAGCTTGGAATCAGCTGATGAGCGATGTATTCATTTTTGCGCCACTCTGGAATATTTTTCATCATATCGGTATTTACCATTGTAGGTGCTACGGCGTTCACCCGGATATAAGGAGAAAAATTCATTGCACAGCTCTTAGTTAATCCTAGTATTGCTGCTTTAGACATTCCATATATAGCATCGGAGCTTCCTTCCATTCCTGACACGGACGATATATTAATAATCGCTCCTTCTACTTCCTTTTTCATTAATAATTCGCCAAAGTACTTGGAGAAATAAACATATCCTTTAATATTAATATCCATTACAAAATCTATTTCATTTTCTTCATAGTCCAATAAATTTTTCCCTAAATACACGCCTGCATTATTAACTAACCCATACAAGCTTTTATCTTTTATTTGATAAAAAAGATCTTTTACATCGTTGCCTTTTTTAACATCTACTACGTGTGTTTCAATATGGCCCTTTGTATCTTCAGCTAGCTGTTTCAAAGCTCCATCGTTAATATCACAAGCAATAACTGAATAGCCCTTCGACACACACTCTTTTACAATTTCTTTGCCAATTCCAGAACCTGCACCCGTAACGATTATCCATTTTTCTTTCATCTCGACACCTCTTATTCACTTCTATTAAACATACTTGTTATGTAAATATTCAAACATTTATTATACCATTATTTTCTATATAGACATCCCTTTCTTGCGTTCTTTTTTAGCTTTCCTGACAAAGCGCGTATAGTTTTTTATAGGAGTGATAACGATAAGACAGTACATTATTCCAAACAAGAAAGAGATGATAAGACGTGGCAAAAGTACTTTATATTACAGCTCATCCTCACGATGAGTCTCAATCATTCAGTATGGCAACTGGAAAAGCATTTATCGATGCTTACAAAGAGCACAATTCAAGTGACGAAGTTGTACATATTGACCTTTATAAAGAAAATATCCCTCATATTGATGCGGATGTATTTAGCGGCTGGGGCAAACTTCAGTCTGGCTCTGAACTTTCTTCTCATGAACAGGAGAAGGTCAATCGCCTTGCAGAATTGAGCGAACAGTTTGTATCAGCGGACAAATATGTTTTTGTAACGCCTATGTGGAACTTTTCGTTTCCACCGGTTATGAAAGCCTATTTAGACTCTGTAGCCGTAGCGGGTAAGTCATTTAAATACACGGCAGAGGGTCCGGTTGGGCTATTAACGGATAAAAAAGCGCTTCATATTCAAGCGCGCGGAGGCATTTATTCTGAAGGGCCTGCAGCTGATATGGAAATGGGGCATCGTTATATTGGGATTATGATGAATTTCTTCGGAGTACCTTCGTTAGACGGCATTTTTGTGGAAGGGCATAACGCAATGCCAGATAAAGCCCAAGAAATTAAAGAAAAAGGAATAGCAGAAGCAAAAAAACTTGCCCAAACTTTTTAATATAAAGAGGCTGTAACAAAAATATTTTAATTGAAGGAAGATCCGAACGAGGACTCGAGACTCTTAATGGAGCATCAACTTTGTTCGGATTTTTCTGTTGGTAGGACGAACGTAGCTTTCATTCATGGTGGCTGCTTCCAGTAGTTAATTGGAGGGCAAGGCGAAGACTCCTGCGGGAAAAGCGGAACAGATGAGACCCCACAGGCGCGTAAGCGACGAGGAGGCTCATCGGCCGACCGCGGAAAGCGAAGCCTTGCACGGAAATTAACTGCGATGTAACAACCCATTCATACTAGATCATTTATCCCGTTTGTTCGTCTTTCGATGGAAGTGATTTCGTTATGTCTAAGTCTCTTTTCTACGCAAAAAAACTTTCTCTTTCCTTTTCGATCCACCTGTCCATTTCTCTATCACTTTTTTCTACAAGTCTGTTAACGAGAATATCATGCCAAATATAATTTTCAAGTAAATTAATGTTGACTGCGTTATTTGTATAGTACGCCATTTCTTTATGACCATAAATCATTTCACTGCTGTCAACAGATATAATAAACCAGTTTTGATTCCCAATGTTTTCGGTATAGCTTGTATGGCGGTGCCGGTCAAATTCCTCCATCGCTTCATCTTGTTCAAACACAATTCCTTTTAGTGTGACGCTCTCCCTTAGCTGTAATAAAAGAGGCTTCAACTCATTATAAATATCAGGCCAAAGCGAGATGACAATTTTATTTTTTGCTTTTAACAATAGCGACTCACAAAAAGCAAGAATGGCTCTTTCTCCTTTCATCGTCATAACCCGGCTTTCTTCTATAGACTCTGCAGCTTCAAGACGTTTAAGCGTTTCGCTAACGCCTTCATACGTTTCGTTCCATTTTTTTTGCAGCGAATGCAAAAAAGCATCGACGGGCAACGACGTGTACTGGGTGCCATCATTACTCTCTTCTTTTAACACCATGCCTTTTTCCTCTAGTGTTTGTAAAATATCGTATACACGCGCCCTTGGCACACCTGAATGTTTACTAATGCTATAAGCAGTGGAAGATCCTTTTTTGACAAGCGTCACGTATACTTTTGATTCATACTGATTAAATCCAAGCGACTGCAGCTGCTGAATAATATTTTCCATAAAGGAAACCTCCCTGTTTTTTAAGTTATTTGAAATTTTTATCATTTACATATTTACAACTGCTTTTTATATAGTTACTATTTAAGTAGTCACTATATATTATGACATGAGGAAGGTGCTTTATGGAAGAATTAAGTTTACAGATTGTTCTTTTGCTTTTACTATTTGGTTTTTTAGCCGCATTCATTGACTCTGTAGTTGGCGGAGGCGGTTTAATTTCAACGCCTGCTCTTTTATTTTTAGGCCTGCCTCCCGCTGCTGCCTTAGCTACAAATAAATTAGCCGGAACGATGGGCGTATTAACGAGTACCATTCGATTTGTAAAATCCGGAAAAGTCGACTTTCGCGTCGTAGGTAAATGGTTTCCTTTTGTATTTATTGGTTCTTTAGGTGGTTCAATCACCGTTCATTTTCTATCCTCTGCTTTTTTGAAACCTGTTATTTTGATTCTCCTTGTTTTAGTTGCTATTTATACAATCTTCAAAAAAAACTGGGGCACCACGTCTACGTATAAGCCGCTGTCTATTAAGAAACTTATTTTCTTTACCGCACTTATTTTTATTATTGGCTTTTACGATGGATTTTTAGGAGCAGGCACAGGTTCATTTATTTTATTTGCTTTTTTATTTATGGGATTTGATTTCCTGCAGTCAGCAGGCAGCGCAAAATTTTTAAATTTCGGCAGTAACTTAGGTGCTTTGCTTGTGTTTTTATATTTCGATTCTGTTGTATTTTCTTACGGATTAATTATGGGGGTTGCGATGATCGCGGGTTCTTTTGTCGGGTCAAATGTCGCCCTATCAAAAGGCGTGACGTACGTCCGAACGCTTTTTATCCTTGTCACTTTAAGCCTTATTAGCAAAAACATATTTGATTATGTAAATCAGTACAAATAGATCAATGGTTTCTTTAGAACTATAACAATGAACCTATATATCTATTAGATTAATAAAACCACCTCTTACTATTTTCTTATTTTTGGGTAAATGTGTAAAAAACACTAAAATTTTTGTATACTGGTCCATGTTGTTTTACATAATTTAGAAGTATTATACAGAGGTGAACATTTTGTTTAAGAAATTCAGATTTTTATGGTTTATCTTGTTGATCTTTGCACTTATTTTTGTTAAAAATACGTTCTTTTCTTCTTCAGAGAACGCCGCTGAGACGCTAGCAACGTCAGATGTTCCACAAGCCGCAGCTACTTTCAAAGAGGGGAACAATCAGCAGGACGGGGTCATTATTCAAAAATATCGCAAACAGCTAGATGCAGCACAGAAAAAAAACGACGAAAAAGCTACTAAAGAAATACAAGAAAAAATTTATGAAGATGGAAGACAGGCGGCACTAAACTTTCTACCGCGCAATAAATTTCAAAGAGCTTTTTCTCAGCCTTCTAAAAAATCGGCCGATGACATTTATAACTTTCTAATTGCCCAAGTAGGGTTTGGAGGATATGATTCTCTTTATCAAGAAGCAATAGCTGCAAAAAAAGAAGCAGCTTCTTCTACTGACGAATTAAATATGAGTGGCATTCAAGCTAAAACCGCTGCACTTACATACGGCACACTAGCACAAAGAGAGCAGCTGCTTGTTACAAGTCTTGCCTATGACTTAAGCAGCGTAGGCGTCATTTCTTCCGATACAGCTAAAGATATTGATAAAAAAGCTACTCATATGCTAGAAATTAGAAAAGAAGGAATAAATGCCGCGATGCAAGAATAGTTTTGCGAAGTGAAAAGCAGCAGGTAAAAACTACTGTTTTTTTATTCTAAATAACGTTCACGTACTTCCCTATTTTAATAGGCGATCATTTAATAACACACTGGGTAAAGCTTTCATACAATGATATAAAAATGGAGGTAATTTCTATGAAAGAAGCGACTGTATATCAATACGACGCGTTTAGCACGCTCCCTAATAAAGGAAATCCTGCAGGAATTGTGTTTAACGGAGATGATTTTTCAGCTGAAGAAATGCAGAAGATTGCTTATCAAGCACAGTTTAACGAGACGGCTTTTATCATGAAGTCTTTCCGCGCTGATTTACGAATTCGTTACTTTACGCCCGGACAAGAAGCAGATTTGTGCGGCCATGCGACCGTCGCTTCTCTTTATGCTTTACATAGTAAAAATAAACTTCCCAAAACTACATTTACAGTGGAAACAAATGCTGGAATTTTGCCGATGACGGTACAGAGCAGAAACGGACAGCCTGTTATCACCATGAGTCAAGCTTCTCCACAGTTTCATCCGTTTTCAGGTTCAAAAGAAAAACTGGCAAAAGCTCTTAATCTTCATATTGATGACCTTGATCAAACACTTCCTATTGTATATGGAAGCACAGGAAACTGGACGCTTCTTGTACCTTTAAAAAATTTAGATGCCTGTAAAAAGATGAAGCCTAATCAAGAAGATTTCCCTCATATTTTAACTGATATGCCAAAAGCATCTATTCATCCCTTTTGTTTTGACACGATCCATCCAGAAGCTCATATGCACGGAAGACATTTCTCTTCACCATTTTCGGGTACGGTAGAAGATGCTGTAACGGGAACAGCTTCTGGCGTAATGGGCGCCTATTATGCGAGATATGTGGATCAACAAAAAACCGACCGCTGGCAATTTGTGATTGAACAAGGGCAGGAAATAGATAGAGATGGCTTCGTTCATGTAGAAATCACAAAAAAAGAGAATACGTATGGTGTGGTAATCGCAGGAGAAGCTGCCTATGTAACAAAGCAAATCGTTTCTCTTTCTTAATAAAAACGTGTCCGCCTGTTTGGCGAACACGTTTTTTTGTTTAATAAATAATAGCCTGTACGCTCATTATTGTAACGGTTAAAATAAGAATCACGTTCCCTATAATTAACCACGGCTTTGCGCTTCCTCTTCTACCTTTAATAGCCGTGATTAGTCCAGCAATGGGCAATAAAGCCATAATGATGACCCAAATTTTACGAAGAATGCTGGAATCCAAATAAAAACCAAACTGCATCATCGCAAATAACACGACTGTAATAAGGAAGAAAAGTGTAGGCACGGCTAAATGAATGCCTCTTGGTCTCATTGAGTAGTACACAACATCACTTTCTTTCTATGTAAAATCTTACGTAAAATAACGTTATCATTTACACAGAGTTTTGACAACTTTTTGAAGGATTTTGTCAACAAATTTTAATAATCCAGAAGAAATTACTTCTCATTCAGCTGGCCGCAGACTGCCGGAAGTGCAGAAATAACGTCGCTTGCTAACATATCTATCATTGTATGCCCCTGATCGAGCAGCATATCCGCTGCTTTTCCATGAACATATACCGCATTGCTTATTGCTTCTTGCAGAGAATCATGCTGCATGATAAAAGCGAGGATGATCCCTGTTAACGTATCACCCGTTCCGCCTTTCGCAAGTCCTGCGTTTCCAGTGGTATTTACATATTGTTTTCCGTCAGGTGTTGTAACAATCGTGTTTGGACCTTTTAATACAAGGTACACACCATTTTCTACTGCGTATTGTCTAGATATTAAAAATCGATTCTCTTCTACTTCTGAGATTGATGTATCCACGAGTCTAGCCATTTCTCCCGGATGAGGTGTTAAAATCGTTGCGTGTTCTCTTTCTTTTACTTCTTTCATCAAATCTGGCAGATGAAAAAGAGCATCTGCGTCGATTACAACAGAAACCGGCTGTTGAAGCACTTGCTCGACAACTTTCTTCGTTTCTTTCGTTCTCCCAAGCCCCGGTCCCACTGCAATTGCATCATACTTCCCTTCTTCTAAAGGAATCTCGCCTGCAAAAAATCCATCTTTGCTTGGACATGGCTTGTACATCACTTCCAGCATGTGAGCAGCTGCAATCGCATGAATATCGCTCGGAAGCGCAAGCGTTAAAAGTCCTGCTCCACTTGTGAGCGCTGCTTTTGACGTTAGCATCGGCGCTCCGGGTGTTTGAAGTGAACCTCCTATTACGATTCCTTTTCCATGTGTACCTTTATTAGACGAAGCGTTTCGAATGGGAAAAGATTGTTTAATATGCTGAGCTGACCATATCTCTTTAAGAGATGAGCTTTTTTCAATTGCTAGCGGCGGAATACCGATATCTACTACAATCAATTCACCGTAACTTTCTTTGCTCGGGTATGTAAATGCTGTGACTTTCGGCTGCTGAAGCGTAATCGTAGCATCTGCACGTACCGTAAGCTCTTGCTTCTGTTCCATTACTCCACTTGGGACATCGATGCTGTATATGTAAGCATTAGAATCGTTTATTTTTTTTATAATGTCATCGTAAGGAGATTTGATGCTGCCTTTTACGCCTATACCTAATAAACAATCAATAAGAACCGTATACTTTTTCACAGAGAAGTTGTCTCCAGCCGATTGCCACGTGAACCCAGCATTTTCATAGATGATCATGGCTTTTTTAGCCGCGCCTTTTATTTTTTCCCGTGCAGGAACTACCCACACGTCAACTTCATAGCCTTTTGACTTCAAAGCACGGGCAATAACAAAGCCGTCTCCTCCATTGTTTCCCGTTCCTATAAGCAGCCCTATGTTTTCATGTTTTTTGATTCGCTCACTCAGCGCGTTGGCAGCAGCCTGCCCGGCATTTTCCATAAGGGACTCTTCACTCATCCCAATTGTATTCATCACATAATCATCCACTTGATACATCTCTTGATTCGTTACAATTCTCATTATGCTGCTCCTTACTGAAACGGAAATGGTTCATCTGTATTTACCGTTCCTTTTATTTTCGTTATAGTTAATTGTTCTCCTTTCACCCAATCTTCAAACGAGAAAATGAGAGGCTTTGCTTTTCGTCCAATCCCCACAATGACTTGCAGCGTCTCCGGTACATATGCTACTGTATGAAGCGTTCCAGCAGAATTCCGGTAATCTTCTTTAAAAATACCGTATTCATCTTCATTAAATAAAGAAAAAGCTTCAAGAGGCGATAGCTTTTTTTCAATATGATCTCGAATATGATCGAGCCTTTTCTTTGACTCTACCAAATGATGACGATTTTCTTCGACCAGCTGATTAAAATGGTTCGTACACCCCATCATCGTCCCTCTTTGTACATGAACGCCTCGTCCAGATGCTTCGACTACTGCTCCCTGTCCACTGCGGTCATAAATGGAATAATTAAACGCATGACGATGCGGTGCTCTTTCTAAAATAGCAACAGCCTCTTCTGTCGTTTCACATGTTTCTAAAATAAACCGAGCGAGCGTACAGCAAATAAATCCGTTTGTTTGACGGCGGCGATTAACAAAATGATAGCCAATTGCCAGTCCTTTTTCATTCATTCCATCCATTCGCCCAATCATTCTTGTTCCAAATCCGACGCTTGCATATCCTTCATTTGGCTGAAAAAGCAAAAATCGACCTTCGTACGTTTTAGGATGATAATCATAGTTTCGTACATACACGCCGTGCTGCATAAGAGCCGAACATCCCGTTTTTTTCCACTCTTGCTGATACCCGCTGTACTCATGAATAACGTCTTCAAGAGGCCAATCTAAGCCTTCTGCTAAGCCCACTAGCTCATCCCACAGTCCCCGAGCAAATAAGTCGTAATAATGACGAGCTTCTTTTACTATCGTTTGATAGCTTCGTAATGAACGTTTTCTTCTTTTTTGATGATTTTCAAACAGCTTTGTCCCTTTATGTAATTTCCCTTGCATTTCACCAAGCTCTCGGTAAGAGCCCCGCCCTTGAATAACTTCTACCTGTATTTCTTTCACTTCTATCACTCCAATTTTCCAGTACCTTTATTGTGCAGCAAGCGCTCTATTCTTTGCAACTTTCTCCTCTCATAGAACTCTCTTCCTTTGAATACAGTTATAAAGAAACAGGTCGAAAGATTGAAAAGCATTATCATAAGAGGTGATCATATTGCTAAAGGAAGTTCAGCTAGAGATTCAGCGAAGAATCGCCTATCTGCGCCCAACACAAAAAAATGACGGGTCATTTCGCTACTGTTTTGAAACAGGCGTTATGCCTGATGCGTTTTTAATTATGCTTCTTCGCACCTTTGATTTAGATAAAGAAGTGTTGATTAAACAATTAACCGAACGGATCGTTTCCCTTCAAAATGAAGATGGTCTTTGGACGTTGTTTGATGATGAAGAACATAACTTATCTGCCACTATTCAAGCTTATACAGCTCTTTTATATTCAGGATATTACCAAAAAAACGACCGGATTTTGCGAAAAGCAGAAAGATATATTATAGATTCAGGAGGCATTTCGCGCGCTCATTTTCTCACAAGATGGATGCTTTCTGTTAACGGTCTATACGAGTGGCCAAAGCTATTTTACCTCCCGCTTTCTCTTTTGCTCGTGCCTACTTATGTACCGCTTAACTTTTATGAATTAAGCACTTATGCCAGAATTCACTTCGTTCCGATGATGGTAGCAGGAAACAAAAAATTTTCACTTACTTCTAGGCATACACCTTCTCTTTCTCATTTAGATGTAAGAGAACAGAAACAGGAATCGGAGGAAACTACTCAAGAATCACGCGCTTCAATTTTTTTAGTCGACCATTTAAAACAGCTGGCTTCTTTACCTTCTTACATCCACAAACTTGGTTATCAAGCAGCCGAGCGTTACATGCTAGAAAGAATTGAAAAAGATGGAACACTCTACAGCTACGCCACCTCTACTTTTTTTATGATTTACGGTCTTTTGGCTCTTGGCTATAAAAAAGATTCATTTGTGATCCAAAAAGCAATTGACGGGATTTGTTCACTACTTAGTACATGCAGCGGCCACGTGCACGTAGAAAACTCCACGTCAACCGTTTGGGATACCGCGCTGCTCTCTTACGCTTTACAGGAAGCAGGTGTACCGCAGCAAGATCCCTTGATTAAAGGCACAACTCGCTACTTAAAGAAAAGACAGCATACAAAGCTTGGAGATTGGCAGTTTCATAACCCAAATACAGCACCTGGAGGCTGGGGGTTTTCCGATATTAATACAAATAACCCTGACTTAGACGATACGTCTGCTGCTATCAGAGCTCTTTCTAGAAGAGCGCAAACCGATACAGATTATTTGGAGTCTTGGCAAAGAGGGATTAACTGGCTGCTGTCCATGCAAAACAAAGATGGGGGTTTTGCTGCATTTGAAAAAAATACCGACTCTATTTTATTTACTTATCTGCCGCTTGAAAATGCAAAAGATGCAGCGACGGATCCGGCTACTGCCGATTTAACCGGTCGAGTGCTTGAGTGTCTCGGAAACTTTGCTGGTATGAATAAATCCCACCCTTCGATTAAAGCTGCAGTAAAATGGCTGTTTGATCATCAATTGGATAACGGGAGCTGGTACGGCCGGTGGGGAGTTTGCTATATTTACGGAACGTGGGCCGCTATTACAGGACTCCGTGCTGTAGGGGTTTCTGCTTCTGATCCGCGTATCATCAAAGCTATCAACTGGCTCAAAAGCATTCAACAAGAAGACGGTGGATTCGGAGAATCATGCTATAGCGCTTCTTTAAAAAAATATGTGCCACTATCGTTTAGCACCCCCTCTCAAACGGCTTGGGCTCTTGATGCTTTAATGACAATATGTCCGTTAAAAGATCAATCCGTTGAAAAAGGAATTAAATTTTTACTAAATCCAAATCTTACAGAGCAGCAAACTCATTACCCCACGGGAATTGGTCTTCCTGGACAATTTTATATTCAGTACCACAGCTACAATGATATTTTTCCTCTTCTTGCACTTGCCCACTACGCAAAAAAACATTCTTCGTAAAAAGGCTGGGACAAAAGGAGTTTAGCTGAAGGAAGATCCGAACGATGAATTGAGATTCTTGCTTGAGAATCCAACTCGTTCGGATTTTTTTATTTGCAGGATGAACGTAGGCTTGCTCCATATATGTAGAGCAGTTAATGGGAAGGCAAGTCTTGCACGGAAATCAACCGCGGTGTAACAAGCACTCCACACTAGCACATTGATCCCATTTGTTTGTCTTGAGATTCGATGGACGTAGTTGTGTCTCAATTTCTTTTTATACGTAAAAGCAGGTTTTTTAAGAAACAAGTGGAATACCTTTTTAAATGTTAGAAAAGAAAGGATGCATCAAATGAATAATGTTTCACCACTTTTAAAAGGAAAAAACGTGATACTAAGAAAACCAAAGGACAGCGATGTAAATGACTATCTAGCATGCAAACAAACAAAAGAACTTATTCGCATGTACGGAGGCGATACCCGAAACTTAAAACCTCTTACATTACAAGATGCCAAGCGGCACGTCGAGTACATAAAGTCTCAAAAGCTGAATTGGTGCATTGAATATCAGCAGCGTTTTGTTGGAGAGGCCCGGCTGACCGTTAACGAGTACGACCGGCGCGCACGGTATGCAATTGGTTTATTTGATTCTTCCGTTTGGAATCAAGGGCTAGGCACTGAAGTTACAAAATTGGTACTTGCGTACGCATTTGAACACCTTCACTTGCACAGAGTCGATTTACGAGTGCTCGAATACAACCATAGAGCCATTGCTTGTTATGAAAAATGCGGTTTTGTAAAAGAAGGAATAGAGCGTGAAGGTGCTTTTATTGAAGAAGCATTTCAGACAGATCTTATCATGAGTATACTCGAACAAGAGTATTATCAGCTTTAGAGGAGAGAACCAGCTGTCATCATCGTACTTCTTTAAAAGTTCGTATAGCCCAAGCCTTTTGTGAATAAAGTAACATAACGATATGACCAAAGGAGCCAACGATGACAGCTTATGATTCCTCTTCTTTTGTATTTGTAACCATTGATAAACATGACATTGCTGCTTTTTTACTAATTGATATTATTTGCGGCACCACTATTTATGTAGCATGTAAACATTATCTTCACAATGAGCTTGTTTCCATTGCAAGCAGCGCCCTTTTTCCCATGGTATGCAAGAAGGTTTCTCGACGTTAGATCAGCTTTTTACCGGTACCGGTTCTTTTAATGACAGCCAAGTGCGTTCCTTCTGCTGCTGAATCTCTACGGAGTGATTAAAAAATTTAGAAAGATGCGGCTCAGTGAGCTGGTCTTTCGTTTTCCCAGAAGAAAACACTTCTCCTTGGCGCATACAAAGCGTATGGGTAAAGCAAGGCAAAATTTCTTCTACATGGTGAGTAACATAAATAAGCGTAGGCGCTTTTGGCTGCTCTGCCATTTTTGCAATCAGCTGAAGAAGCTGTTCGCGGGCCATTATATCTAGACCTGTACATGGCTCATCAAGTATTAAAAGCTTTGGTGAAGCCATAAGAGCTCGGGCAATTAGCACTCGCTGGCGCTCTCCTTGAGAAAGTGTTCCGTACGCCTGATTTTGTAAATCTGCGCAATTTAGCAGCTGCATTAATTCTATGGCTTGGTTCATATCTTTTTGCTCCACTTGTTCATATAAACCAATAGATGCAAATTTTCCGCTTAAAATCATTTCTACAACCGTATCGTCATCTCGAAACCGCTGTTGAAGCGAAGAGCTTACCCATCCAATTTCTTTTCTGAGCTCAGACAGATTTGTTTCTCCAAATTTCCTTGAAAGAACTTCTACTTGACCTTTTGTAGGCCAGATATATCCGTTGATTATATTTAAAAGCGTCGTTTTTCCGGAACCATTTAACCCAAGCAAACACCAATGTTCCCCTTTTTCCACTAACCACGACACGTTTTTTAAAATTTCTTTTTCTGCTCGTTTTACCGAAACGTTCTTAATTTTGATCATGCTAACACTCCTATACTCTCATTTTTCATTATATATACTATAAAAGAATAACGATTTATCCCATTTGTTAACTTGCTTTTCTTTTTTCATGCCAATTCTTTCAGCCAGTTTAATCGATGGGAAATTGTCAGGATCTATTAATGATATAATCTTCTGAAATTTCAGCGTATGAAGTCCATAATCTAAGCAAGCTTTTGCTGCTTCACTCGCATAGCCTTTGCCCCAGCGGCTGCGTAAGAATAAATAACCAAGTTCTGGATCTACCTTTCCGTCTACTTTTTGAAGAACCATGCCACACTGCCCAAGAAACTCTCCTTTCTGCTTATCCTCAGCGATCCACATGCTAATGCCGTACGTTTGATAATGCTGCTTCATCCATTGAATCCAGCGACGTGTGTCTTGTTCGCTTTTAGTAGAAGAATAATACTTCATTGCTTCAGCATCCTCAAAGATTTTCAGTAAATTTCCTGCATCGCTTTCGGCCATGGCTCGCAGCGTCATTCGTTCTGTCTCAATAATCGTATGAATCCTCTCCTTTCTTACATTCCAACATCTACTATCTTTATTATCCGCTACTATTTTCTTTTCGTAAAGTTTTCCTTTTTTTATTTAAATGACCGGGAAAAAACGCACCAAAAAAGGCTGCTACACACAGCCCTTTAATCTGGATCACACGTTTTCCCGTACCGTAATACGTTATATATAGCACGTCCATCACTTGCAGTTGTCTCTGTATATTGAATTGGCAGCAGTGAGAAAATAACATAATAGACTGAAAAATAAACAAATTGATAGCAAAATATATCTTCAGGCAGAATATTAGCCATAATTAATCCATTTATTATAAAAATAGTAAGCAAATTAAACAGTACACCACCAGCATACACCACTGCATGAGAAATGCGACTGTCATTCTTAAGATTTTCATATTTACAAAACGAGTCTAAAAAATAGACTGACTTAATTTTAAACTTCCCCATTTTAAGAATCGTTTTCCCCCGCCCAATAGTAAAATCGACCTTCCCTCCGAAAATAATTGCCATGACGGAATGCCCCAGCTGATGAACAAATGATACAAGTGGCAATACAAGACAGAATGACCACACAAATTTTGGAAGATCATTTAACCCAAACACCTTTATCCCTCCTTTTTGTTTCTCCTCTCTACTTTTCCTCCCCGTTTTCACTTAAAACTACATTTAATTTCTTTTTTAAAACTCATACGAAATAACTAGCATATACATCGTGTCTTATGACCTAGATAAAACCCGATATATGTAGCTTATGAAAAATACATTTTTCGAAAAATAGTTGGCGTAACGTTTTCCTGTTCTTTGAAACGCTTGATAAAGTAGCTTGGATGTTCATACCCTACTTGTCTTGCTACATCTTGTACAGAGATTTGGTTGTTTTTAAGCAGCAGTTTCTTTGCTTTTTGAATCCGCACGCGCGTTACGTATTCAAATGGCCGGATGCCAAGAGATTGTTGAAAAAGCAAACACGTATACTGCTCCGTTACGCTGAGCTGCTGCGCCAGTACTTCTAGCGTTAACGGCTGATGATAATATTCCTCGATATAACGAAGGACTGGGTTTAGCTGAGTAATTTGCTGCAGGCGACTTTTGCTTTCTATATATACGCTGTCTTGGCGAAGTTTTAAAATGACGCTGTATAGTAGTTCAGAGCACTGCATGGTGCTAGAGGTATGATTTTCTTCTAAACGATTCATTAGTTCTTGAAGCATCCTGTAAAGACTTTCAGCATTTGTAAGGACGATTTTTCCCGAATTAATAAATTGAAGAGAAAGCATAATATCATCAATCACACTTCCGTTAAAAGAAACCCAGCATACTTGCCATTCGCTCGTAACGGGATAGTATTCGTGCGGAACGTGCGGCGTCAGAAACATCCCTTCATTTTCTTTTATAATATAAACCTCGTCATTTACATGAAGCTCGCCTCTTCCTTTTATACATTGAATCCATTGATAATCAGGAAACTCTCCCTGACGGTTAATATGCGTTTGATGTCTCCAGCTTCCAGCGCTTGTAACATAAAATGGCAGTTTCATATCTTCATCTGAAAGAGCCGGAAAGTACATACGGTCCATATTACTTCCCCCTTTCTATGTGAATATAGTTATATTATCATGAAAATAATTAGATTGATAAGGTTTTCAGAAAACGCTATCATTTTCATATAAACTAATAACCTAGTAATTTAGAAATGAGGGATCAACATGTTAAAAACCGGCAAGAAATTTCATTATACAGCACCTGCAAACGGATATCCTGAATGGAATAACAACCCTGAAATTTTTCAATTGAACCGTTCGAAAGCACACGCTTTACTAATGCCTTATCAAACGGTCGAAGAGGCCTTAAAAAATGATAGAAAATCTTCTGTTTACTACCAAAGCTTAAATGGAAGCTGGTACTTTCATTTTGCTGAAAATGCAGATGGCCGCGTCAAAAACTTTTTCGCTCCTGAATTTTCATATAAGAAATGGGACTCTATTTCAGTTCCTTCACACTGGCAGCTGCAAGGATATGATTATCCTCAATATACAAACGTGACATACCCTTGGGTTGAAAACGAAAACCTCGAACCTCCTTTTGCACCGACTAAATATAACCCTGTCGGTCAGTACGTCCGTACTTTTACACCTAAATCAGAATGGAAAGATCAGCCCGTGTACATCAGCTTCCAAGGCGTCGAATCTGCTTTTTACGTATGGATTAACGGTGAGTTTGTTGGATACAGCGAAGACAGCTTTACTCCAGCTGAATTTGATATAACTTCTTACCTTCAAGAAGGTGAAAATACGATAGCAGTAGAAGTATATCGCTGGAGTGATGCAAGCTGGCTTGAAGACCAAGATTTTTGGCGAATGAGCGGCATCTTCCGAGATGTGTATCTTTACTCTACTCCACAGGTTCACATCTATGACTTTAGCGTTCGTTCGTCGCTTGATAACAACTACGAAGATGGTGAACTTAGCGTTTCAGCTGATATTTTAAATTACTTTGAGCACGATACTCAAGATCTAACATTTGAAGTCATGCTGTATGACGCGAATGGCCAAGAAGTACTACAAGCTCCGCTGCAAACAAATTTAAGTGTGAGCGATCAACGTACAGTCTCCTTGCGTACACACATTAAAAGCCCTGCAAAATGGAGCGCAGAAAGTCCTAATTTGTATACCCTTGTACTCAGCTTAAAGAATGCTGCGGGTTCTATTATTGAAACAGAAAGCTGTAAAGTTGGCTTCCGTACGTTTGAACTAAAAAATGGCCTCATGACAATCAACGGCAAGCGTATTGTACTTCGAGGAGTGAATCGCCACGAATTTGATTCAGTAAAGGGCCGGGCAGGCATCACGCGCGAAGACATGATTCACGATATTTTGCTGATGAAGCAGCATAATATTAACGCGGTGCGTACATCCCATTATCCTAACGATTCAGTATGGTATGAACTATGTAATGAATACGGACTCTACGTTATTGATGAAACCAATTTAGAAACGCACGGAACGTGGACTTATTTACAAGAAGGTGAGCAAAAAGCCGTTCCAGGAAGCAAGCCAGAATGGAAAGAAAACGTATTAGATCGCTGTCGTTCCATGTACGAACGTGACAAAAACCACCCTTCTATCATTATTTGGTCGCTTGGAAACGAATCATTTGGCGGAGAAAACTTTCAGCATATGTATACCTTTTTTAAAGAAAAAGATTCCACGAGACTTGTTCATTATGAAGGAATCTTCCATCATCGCGACTATGATGCTTCAGATATAGAAAGCACGATGTACGTTAAGCCAGCAGATGTAGAGCGCTATGCATTAATGAATCCGAAAAAACCTTACATCTTATGTGAATACAGTCATGCAATGGGTAATTCATGCGGAAATCTGTACAAATACTGGGAGCTGTTCGATCAATATCCGATCTTGCAAGGCGGTTTTATATGGGACTGGAAAGATCAAGCTCTTCAAGCAACAGCAGAAGACGGTACTTCTTACTTAGCTTACGGGGGAGATTTTGGTGATACTCCTAACGATGGTAACTTCTGCGGAAACGGTTTAATCTTTGCTGATGGGACCGCTAGCCCCAAAATTGCAGAAGTAAAAAAATGCTATCAGCCCGTAAAGTGGACAGCAGTCGACGCTGCAAAAGGAAAGTTTGCCGTTCAAAACAAACACTTGTTTACAAACTTGAACGCCTATGATTTTGTTTGGACTGTTGAAAAAAATGGTGAACTAGTTGAAAAGCATGCGTCTCTTTTAAATGTAGCTCCTGATGGTACAGACGAACTGACGTTTTCTTATCCTCTTTATGAGCAAGAAAATGAAGCTGACGAATTTGTTTTAACTCTTTCTCTCAGATTGTCCAAAGATACAGCCTGGGCTTCAGCTGGATATGAAGTGGCGTACGAACAGTTTGTGCTGCCTGCCAAAGCCGCTATGCCTTCAGTAAAAGCTGCTCATCCTGCTTTAACCGTTAACCAAAATGAACAAACGCTTACGGTTACAGGAACTAACTTCACGGCTATTTTTGATAAGCGAAAAGGCCAGTTTATTTCTTACAACTATGAGCGCACCGAGCTGCTTGCGTCGGGTTTCCGTCCGAATTTCTGGCGTGCAGTAACCGATAATGACCTCGGAAATAAACTGCATGAAAGATGTCAAACGTGGCGTCAAGCAAGTTTAGAACAGCACGTAAAAAAAGTAACCGTTCAGCCGCAAGTTGACTTTGTTATCATTTCGGTTGAACTAGCTTTAGATAACTCTCTTGCTTCTTGCTATGTAACGTATACGCTATATAACGATGGTAAAATGAAGATTGAACAATCTTTAGCACCTTCTGAGCCAATGCCTGAAATTCCTGAAATCGGCATGCTGTTTACGATGAATGCGGCTTTTGATTCTTTAACGTGGTACGGAAGAGGACCTCATGAAAATTATTGGGACCGTAAAACTGGCGCTAAGCTGGCCCTTCATAAAGGCAGTGTAAAAGAGCAAGTTACACCGTATTTACGCCCTCAAGAATGCGGAAATAAAACGGACGTTCGATGGGCCACTATTACAAACGATCAAGGGCGCGGCTTTTTGATAAAAGGTTTGCCAACAGTCGAGCTGAACGCTTTACCTTACTCACCTTTTGAACTGGAGGCTTACGATCATTTTTACAAATTGCCGGCAAGCGATTCAGTAACCGTGCGGGTTAACTACAAGCAAATGGGCGTTGGCGGAGACGATAGCTGGCAAGCTAAAACACATCCTGATTACACACTATATGCTAACCGCTCGTATACAAACACGTTTACGCTAAAACCTCTATAAAAACAAGAAGGACTTTCATTTGAAAGTCCTTTTTACTTATGATGTCACCTCTGGCTTTCGCTGAGAAAGTAAAAATACCGTAGCGATAATAAGAATCGTACCTAACCACTCCGTCCATCCAAAGGTCACATGAAGCCATAGAACAGAGAGCGCCGCTGCTGATAAAGGTTCCGCTGACGCAAGAACAATGGCTTCAGAAGCGCTAATATGCTTCAAGCTTTCCAAATAGCAATAAAATGCAATGAGCGTTCCGAAGATGATTACAAATAACACCGCACACAGCGACAATAGCGACCACTCACCTGCTATATGCCACGGCGGGTGAATAAATGAAAAACTTGCGCCGCCTATCACCATTCCCCAGCCTACTACTTCAATTGAGCTCCATTTCGCAAGAAGACGCTTAGGCTGAAGCGTATAAAAAGCAGACGTCACAGCTGCCCCAATTCCCCAAAACAACGCCCATCCTGTAATAGACAGCTCGTTAAAATTCCCGCTTGTTGCAAGAAAAAAGGTCCCTGTTATGACGAGCACAACAGAAATCATTTCTACTTTCACCGGCCACTTTCTTGCTTGCAGGGCTAAATAGCCAATAATAAATATTGGCGACGTATATTGAAGCACTGTAGCTGTAGCAGCGTTTCCTGCTTCAATAGCTGCAAAATACGTATACTGCACGCCGAGCATACCGATTACACCAAACAAAAGCAGCGAAGTCCTCTCTTCTTTTGTTTTCCAAATTGCAAAAATATTGCGCTGCTTAGAGGCTATTGCCAAAAGCAGCAATCCGGATACTAACATACGAACGACGACCAGCCACTCTGCGTTAAAACTTTTATGCTGAAATAAATATTGAGCCACCGTGCCAGATACTCCCCACATTGTGGCACCAATGATTACAAGCAGCAGCCCCCATGCTCTTCTAGATGACGTTTGAACTCCTTCCACTTGCCATTCCTTCTCTCTTTTTCATATATATTTAACTTACCTCGCTCTTCTTTAACGGTCAATAGCAAAAAAAGTCGAAGCAATATGCTTCGACTTTTTTAAATGCTTTTATGAAGTAATTTCTTGAGTAAAGGAAATAGCACATCGGGAAGTTCTTCGATGTTTGGTACTAGAATACTATATTTCCCGTACATATTTTGAATGGTTTTCTTTTGTCCTTCATCAATTTCCCCGTTGGATAAAAAGACGTTGATGACTTCAATTCCGTGCTTGCGTGCTTCTAATACCGCTTCGTGCGTATCTACAATACCATTTTGTTCATATCCCATAGCGGCTGGTTCACCGTCTGAAAACACAAGTAAAAACTTCTGCTGTTCAGAACGCTGAAGCAAGCGGCGTGTCATATGGCGAATGGCAAATCCATCACGGTTGTCTTCTTCAGGCTCAAGCTGCATAATTTCAGGACCGCTTTTACGCTTTAACGATGCTTGAAAGTCCATAACTGTCTGCAGGTAGTTAGGCTGGCTCGTTTCGGTGGCATCATTTGTATCTTCCCAAAATCCTACAATTTGATGAGGCACCATAACAGACTTTAACGCTTCATGAAATAGCGTAATCCCAAGCTTCGTTTCATCCATTTTGTCGTACATTGATGCGGAACAGTCAACTAAAAGAGAAAAGACAGCATCAATTTGCGCAGAATCTTCATCTTTTTTATAAAACAAACGAGGATTGTCGTCTGTCCATAGTTTTAGAAGCTTTTTATTTAATCGGCCAAAGTGCAGCTCGCTTCTAGGAAGCGTTTTTTTATGTTCAAGCGTTTTTTCAATCATTTGCTTTAATTTTTTTTGATACGATGCAATAATTTTTTTATTCTCATCATACTGAACAACGTGATCGTCGTTCGGAAGTTTAGAATCTATAAAAACAGCATAGGCATGCTTATTTTCTTTCCCATACTCATAATCCGCTTCCCCATCTTTTTCCGGATGCGTTTGCTCCATGGCTTCGATTTGAGAATAATCGTTCCGCGATGTTTTTTGAGAAGACCCTTGCACCATGCCCATTGCTTGATCTCCATCGTCGCCTTCACGAACACCATCGCCTAGCATGTCTGTTTTTGAGCCTTGATCCATATCAAACTGTAGAAAACTTTGCGTCGCTTCGCTTGTCTCTCGATGCCACATTTCCATTTTCTCTTCGTGAATGTCTTCATCTCCGTCTTTTTCATGTTCTAAAATATCATCGTTCACTAATGAATCTTTGCGCTTTAAATCTTCAAATGTTAACCCTTCTTCTAACTGATCATACTGGAGTTCAGCCAAGAAGAAATAAGTATTAAGCATATCTTTTTCAATAATATCATCAAAAACATCTAAAAGTTCAAGACAGATGCGCGATACATCTTTTGTTGTTTTAGCTTCATATACATTTGTTAGCTGTCTGCGAATAAAAGGCATCGCTAAATTAATCGATTCACTCATTGAAGGAATTTCTTCAAATGGATTTTCGGCCGTCAATAGCAAGTAGATGCCGTTAAAAAGTGCATCCGTATACACGCTTTTTGTTAAATTTGCGCTCATTTGTGTAGCAAAATATTTTCTGTAGAGCTGTCTTCTGACGGCGAAGGCTTTTTTCGTTCCAGGACGTTCGCGTTTGCATACTTCTTCTAAACGAATATCTTCAAACAGCATAAACAGCTGCTTAGCTAAGCCAGGTACCGAGGTTTTATTTATTTTCTTTAAATATGCATTAATTTCTTTGAAGTTTGAATGCTTATAGCTTCCAATACTTCTTAAAAATACATCACTTTTTAAGCCGTACACTTTGTCTTCTTCTGGACGGTTATCCCAAAAGTGACTGAGATAAATAATGCCGTGTACAGGATCATAATAAGAAGAAACTCGATACTCTACTTCAATTTCATCATTTTTTGTTAATGTTTTCGTTAAATCTGCCAGCTCCATATAGAGAAAGGAATCTACATTTTTGTCGTTAAATTTAATAAATCGCATAGCGCCACTCCTTACTCAAATAATGTTTCAGCAATATTTTGAATGGCGGCTTTTTCCCTTTCATCTTCTAGCTTTTCAATAATACCGCGTCTAATCGCGCGAAGAGGCGGCATATAAAGAGCTAAATCACACGTATCGATAAGCGCACGAATAGACGCAGCTTCTTCTGATACATGGCCGCTTTGAACTTGAGTAATTAAATCCGCAGAGAGCGTGACAAATTTATCAATTAATTTTTCGTCTTTTAACTGAGACTGAGACATCAGAACTTGCTTTAAGCTGCCTCCTTGAATATACGGCACTTCAATAACAACAAAACGATTTTTTAACGCTTCGTTTAATGGAACAGTACCAACATACCCCTCATTAATAGCCGCTACTACGCCGAATGTTTGCTGACCGCGTACTACATCTCCAGTGAATGGGTTCGTAATCATTTTTCGGTAATCAAGAACCCCGTTTAAAATAGGAAGTGTTTCAGGTTTAGCCATGTTAATTTCATCAATATATAGTAAATGGCCTTTTTTCATTGCCTGAATAACAGGTCCTTCCACAAACTCAATACCTGTTTTCCCTTCTTGTTCCGCAATTGTTTTAAAACCAAGCAGCGCTTCTGCATCTAAGTCAACCGAGCAGTTAACGCTATGCATCGGCTGAGAAAATAAATGCGACAGCGTTTCAGCAAGCTTTGTTTTACCTGAACCTGTTGGTCCTTTTAAAAGTACGTTTTTCCCTAGTGACAAGGCAATAATGGCATCTTCTAAAATATCTGCTTCTTCTGCTGTATAGCCGCCTTTTCCAATTAATAGCTGATCAGCATCGGACAAGTTTCCATATTTACGATTCGCTAAAAGCGAAAGAACCTCTTGTGGTAATGATAATTGTGATAGTTGAATTGACATAACAAAAATCCTTTCTTTCTGCATACTTTCTATAGTTTACTAAAAAACATTCTTCTTCTCAAAGAATTGCCTTACCTACGCTTTTCTCTAAGGTTTCCGATAGAAAAACCGCAGTCTTTAAACATATATTCAGTAAAAAAAAGTAGGTTATTCACCTACTTTTTTACGATTTTATAGTTTTTATGATTAACGACTGTTTTCATGGATTCGCCCGTTTCAGCATCTTTTCCAAAATCTACGATAACCGAATTGTCTCGCACTACCATAACAATTCCTTTAAATCCTTTATAGTCACCTTTTTTTGGCTGAATTGTATCGCCAACTTTAGCTGCTTTGACTTTAGGTGCTTGTTCTTCTGTACCTTGTGTATTTTCTACGTCCATCATGACCCCACCTTTTCCAATTTACCGTGTTTTTTATAAGTGAAAACACAATTTAATTTACTTTTTGTTGAAAATACTTAGTTTATTTTCCCACAAACATCCATGGTTAAACACCATGTGTTTGTCCATTTTTATTTTGCAAACAAACGCTGTATTTTTTATTATGTATGTAGCTGTTTTTTGTAAGAGCACATCCTTGTTCTATCATAACATTTTCTGTTTCCTTCGAACACCAATTACCCTTTAGTTTTTTAAAAAAATGACAAATCACACGGAATTATGTCGAATTTCATATGGTTTTCTTTTTAATATGATAAGCTATATATCGTATTTTAAGCATCTTTTATCTATTACATACGATTTTTGATAAAAAAACCGAAACTTTTATCCACAAATTGCGTTGATTAAATGAAAGGGGGAGAAAATGGCACAACAGCATAACTTTGAACACATTTATAAACAGCACATGCATGATTTGCTGCGCTATCTTCTCTCTCTTACTCGCAGAAAAGAATCAGCGGAAGATTTAATGCAGGAGACCTTTTACCGGGCACTTTTACACTTAGAAACATATAAAGGCGAGGAAGTGAAGCCTTGGCTGTTCAAAATTGCTTATCACGCCTTTATTGACTGGTATCGAAAAGAAAAAAAACGCCCTACTGTCGAAATAGAAGAATGGCACTTTACTCCTCAGCCAAGTGCTGAAGAACAAGTGATGATTCAAAGTGAAATCGACGGCTGGCTTTCTGATGTATCTGCTTTGCCTCCAGCTAAGCAGAATATTGTACTGTTACGAGATTATCACGGCTTCACATATGAAGAGATTGCAGAAATGACTGGCTATACTCTGTCAAAAGTGAAAATGGACTTGTATCGTGGTCGTCAACAATTGAAAAAAAGAAAGGAAGAGGACGGATGAGCTGTCAAGATATGAAGCATCAATGGGAAAAATATAAAAACGGCACTTTGACAGACAAAGAAGCAGAAGCACTTGAAGAACATACGGAAAATTGCGAAGCATGCTCAGCTCATTTGGAGCACTTGCTAACCGAAGATGAACCGTTACCGCCAACTTCATCAGCTACTTCACTAAGTGACGATACGATGTTGGATAATAAAAAAGTTAAAAAGTCCATTTATATCGCCAAATGGAAGCAGCGCCTTTCAAATGTGACAACTGTCATTGGCTCTGTCGTTCTGCTATGGATAATCGGCAGCTTTTTATCTATTGTATATTATCACCAATCAAAAACCGAATACATAAACAGCGTGAATCAAGCGGCTATCGAATCTGCTTTTCCGAACGTTCATATACGTGAAACCACTTCTGATACACAGTCCTTTTTCCGCATGCAGTCGCAAATGGAAGCTTATAAGCAAATTGGACGTGAAGAGCAGGCCATTGGGACGTTTACATTTCATCAGCTGTTTGATAAAACAAGCGGTGTAGAAAAAGAATTCTCCGGCGGCAAATACGACCTTAACCTTTCTTTTGTCTATCCTGATCCCAAAAAACTAAAGCTACATGCAAAAGAGTATAAGCAATGGACAAACGAAACATGGAAAGCGTTAGAAAATCTACCAAAAGGCACGGTGAGCGAAGTGGCTATTTCTTTTGATGATACGTATTCGCTAAAAGAAGTTCAGCAAAAAATGAACGTCATCGACAGCCGTGATTTTTCTACCTCTTGGTACGCGCTTAATACAGGGCAGGAACAAAAAACAAGCACAAAAGATGAGCCATTAATTGACTTAACATCAACCTTTGGCTTTCCAGAGTTTTTAGACTTACCTTACGATCACAAAGGAAATCAAACCCACTCTACTAGCAAGTCGAACGTTTTAAATATGATGAAACTATTAGCCGATAATGAAGAAACGGTCCAAAAAGTTCGTCAGCTAGACCATTCTGATCTGTTGCTAAAGCAGCGATATTCTTATGTAAAAAAACATGGCGTCGGTGTGTACGGCGTTGTGATTACAGGGCCTACAAAAAAGCTTCTGAAATTAAAAAATGATCCGTCGATCACATATGCGTCACTTGGAGATGTAGAGCTATGGAATTGGTTCAGTCGTCCCTCATCAGGTACCTTAATGAATCAGTAGAGGCTGAGACAAAAGTATAGCAGTGGAAGAAAAATCCGAACGATGAATCAAGACTCTTGATAGAGAATCAAATTCGTTCGGATTTTTTTATGGATAGAGTGAACGTAGGTTTCATATATGCAGTGATGTCGTTACGTCTCGGCCTCTTTTTTATTCATTCGTTAATTGTTCAAACCTTTTCACCGCTTCGCTTTTATCAAATGAACTAAACCATCGATAGTCTTGGTCATCTAAAATGCGATAATGCTGACTAATCATATTTTGCTGCAGACGAAAAGAGCCTTCTTTTTGAATTTCTTTCCACCATACTCTTCCTCCGAGCGTTTTATCTTTTGGAGAAGATACGCCGTTATGAGCAATGATTTCTACTACTTCTAAAGGAACGTCTCCCAAAACCGATTGAAGGATTTCACTGTCACCAAACAAACCGCATACTGCAACAGTGGTCGTCCACCCTGCTTCCGTGCGCCCTTTTTCAATTTGAACCAATGTTTTTTTGGAAATACCAATGACTTCAGCCATTCTGTCTTGTGAATAGTTTCTTTCTAAACGAATTAATCGTATTTTATCCGATACTGATTTAATTACTTCTTGTTTATTCATTTTCACAGCCCTTTCTTTCTATACACGTACATTTCTTTAGTGTAATATTACACCTAATTAAAGAAGAGTTTCAAGCGTTTTCCTTCGTCACAAGACGGGGAAATATACTGAAATGGTTTTTGTACACTAAAACAATTAAAAGGAGTTGAGAATATGTATATCATTGTATGGGCTATGCTTGTACTATACGCCTGGCTGCTAGCTCCGGGAGCAAGCGCCGGTAATGATTTGCTGTTTAAAAATCTTATCACCGGAAATTTTCAACAGGTAGATCCGCTCGTGGTTATGGTATTCTCTTTTTTAGGACTTTTCCCAGTATTGTTTATGGTAATGATCTGTAAAAAAGATACATACAAGCTGCCTGGATGGCCATTTTCTCTTCTATCATTTGCGCTTGGAGCTTTTTCTCTTTTGTTCTATTATCATTGGAAAGGACAAAAAGTTCGAACACGTTCGCGTATTCCTTCACGTTTCATTGCTATCATTTCTTCTCATCTATGGATTGGGCTATGCTTAGTGCTCACGATTGCAGGTTACGTATACGGACTATCCGTAGGTTCAATAAAAGCTTATGGAGATGCTTTTATGCAGTCACAGCTTGTTAGCGTGATGACCGCTGATTTTTTTGTTTTAACGTGGCTTTCTTACTCCGTTATGACAAAAGAAAGGATAGCATCCCGGCCTTACCTTCTTTTATGTTTCATTCCAGTTGCGGGCCCTTTTCTTATTTTGTTACTGCTTCCCCGCCAAGATGTTAGAGAAGAAAAACTTTAAATAAAAGTCTTGCGTTCCATTCATTATTCCGTTATAATCATTTCTTGTACGATGAAAGTTGATTAATTAGAAAACATTTATATATCGGCATCTTATTTACATTTGTTATACATACCTGCGCTGTGCGTATACTCATGTTGTCTTAAACCTTTGAGTGTTAAAAGGGAGCTCAAAATTTAGCTGCAGATAGCACGCCCTTCTTGGGACGCTAAACCCGGCTATGAGGGCACCCACCTAGTAGATCTGGGTATTTAAGACACTTAGGGTTACGGCAGTGCGGGCTTATTTTTTAGTTAGCTGTAGCTAGCTTTTTTTATTTTTCATTTTACTAGTTTACATAATTATTTTATTATTAACTTATATTTTTTTAGACATGTATGTTTTATTTATCTTCGATTGAGGAACATAAAAAGTAATAAAGGAGATGGATAAAATGAATGAACAAAAAATTGCTAAAAAAGTAAACGAAGTATTAGAAGGAAATCGTGTAGGAACATTAGCCACAGTTGTAAACAACAAACCCCACTCTCGCTATATGACATTCTTTAGCGATGAAGATGGTATCGCTCTTTACACACCAACAAATATCAATACACATAAGGCAGAAGAAATCGAAGCCAATCCGAACGTGCACGTACTATTGGGCTACAGCGGCGAAGGATATGGCGATCAATACTTAGAATTATCTGGTACAGCTGTTCTTCGTACTGGTGATCAATTAAAAGGGCGTATATGGAACGATCACATGAAAGAATGGTTTGACGGTCCAAATGACCCTGAGTATGTTGTTCTTGAAATTACGCCGAACGAAATTCGCTTTATGAATGAAGGCGAAGAGACTCCCCAAACTGTTCAGCTATAATAAAAAAGCGCACACTGTGCGCTTTTTTATTTTCCTACCGCTTCTTTCAATTGAGCTGCTTTTTCTTTTGGAGACGCTGCTAAGCTAATCGCGGTAATAATAGAAACGCCATCTGCACCTGCCTCTACTACTTGTTTGGCATTTTCAGGCGTGATGCCACCGATTCCTACAATTGGAAAGTCAATATTCTGGTTTCGCACTTCTTCAATTAACTTTGTACCTTGCACTGCTTTTGCGTCTTTTTTTGTAGAAGTAGGAAAAACAGGTCCCATTCCTACATAATCTGCCCCGTCTTTTATCGCTTGCTGCAGCTCTTGTACATTATGAACAGAGACGCCTACAATTCCTTTTCTTATTTTCTCTCGAACAATATGAGCTTTTTCATCTTCCTGTCCAATATGAACGCCATCTGCTTGTAAGCGGATGGCTAAGTCAAGATCATCATTCACAACAAAAGGAACGCTGTGCTGCTGACAAATTTGCTGAAGTTCCTTCGCAAGCTGATACTTCGCTTCTCCTGTTAGGGCACCCTCGCCTTTTTCACGAAATTGAAACACGGTAACTCCGCCTTCAATTGCTTCTTTCAACACTTCTTTCGGATCTTTTGTACAGTTATTGCTGCCCATTATAAAATAAACTTGCAGCAGCTTTTTGATTTCTTCGTTTGTCATTTTCCGGCTCCTTTTAACGTTGATGTACTCTTGCATATGATTCAATATCCTGCCCAGATAAAAGATGAAGCTGATTTAACAGCTCAATTTGAAAGCTTCCCGGTCCTTCTTCACCTTTTTTCGCTGCGGCGATTTGACCTGCCACTCCGTAAAAACTTAAAGCAGCAACGCTTGCCTCGACATATTCTTTTTCTACAGCAGCGAAAGCTCCTATAATTGATGTCAGCAGACACCCAGTCCCCGTCACTTTCGTAAATAACGGGTGACCGTTGTCTACTGTATACGTTGTATTTCCATCTGTGATTACATCTTGTTTACCCGTGATAACAATCACTGTATCTAATTTGTTCGCTGCTTTCTCAGCAAGTTCAATGACGTCTCCTTGCCCTTCTAATGAATCAACGCCTTTAATGAGCCATGACTCGCCTACTACATTCGCAACTTCAGCAGCGTTACCACGAATAACTGCAATATTTAATTCTTCTACAAGCTGACGTGCTACTTCTGTACGAAACGGTGTCGCTCCGGCTCCTACAGGATCGAAAATAACCGGCACGCCATTTTCATTTGCAGATTTTCCTGCTATTCTCATCGCTTCTACTTCTTGAGCCGTCAGTGTACCCATATTTAAGACAAGCGCTCCGGCGATTCGTGCCATGTCAGCCACTTCTTCCTTCGCATAAGCCATAACAGGTGAAGCTCCTAGTGCAAGCAGGCCATTTGCTGTAAAATTGGTTACCACAACATTCGTAATATTATGAACAAGCGGACTTGTATCTCTTACTTTTTCTAATTGAGCTGAAATTTTACTAATATCCATATTCTCTCACTCTTTTCATTTAGTTTTAACACTGCAAAAAAAAACAAAAAAGCACCTTGCATGCGCAAAGTGCTTTGGTATGTACTCACATTCCCTGCGCTGGCATTATCCAACAGGTTCAAATGGTCAACAGGCGTCCCTGTACTCTCAGCCTGCTCCGCGCAAGCTCCCATACTATTCTTGTTACGTATAAAGTTTACTATTAACCTTTTTTATTTGCAACCATTTCACTATTTTGCCGATAAAATAAAGCTTCTCTATAGGCTGAGTACCATTGTAAACCTTACACCTTTACTAAAAGAATAATCAAAAGACCTCCAGTAAGCTACTCGAGGTCTTCAATTCCCTAGGAATTCTATCATTTTTTCCTTATGGTTATTTCTCTTGAACCGCTTGATTTCTCACAGCTGTTTTTCTGTCCTTCCCTGTTCTTAAAGATAAAAGAAAACAAAGCAGCAGTACAAGTGCAGCTGATACGTACGGATAATTAATGTTTATATCAAAGAGAAAGCCTGCTACAACTGGTCCAATAATATTCCCAAGACTTGTATAAGCAGAATTTAGTCCGGCTACATACCCTTGGTCGTCTTGTGCCATCATCGACATTTGCGTGCTGATTGCCGGACGTAAAATATCTGTTGCTAAAAAGACGATGAATGTCACAACAATAATAAGCCAGTACGTGTGCACAAACAGCGTAAGTAAAATAAAAAGTCCCGTCATCATCAAGCAAAACGAAATCACTCTTTTTTCACCAAACTTATTTAAAATCCAGCCAAAAATCGTAACCTGCACTACAGCCCCCGCAATAGAGCCAAACGTAATAACAAACGCAATATCTTTTGGCGTAAAGCTAAATTTATGATCAACAAATAGTGAAAAAATCGTTTCATAATTGGATAATCCAAACGATGTCACAAAAACAATAATTAAACTTAGAAAATAAGGTTCTTTATAGGAATTCATAAGCTGCAGTAGCAGCCGATCTTCTTTTGGATTCTCATTGTTTGAAACAGCATGATTTTGTACAGGACGAGACTCTGGCAAAACAAAAAGCGTAATCACTGCAGCCAAGCCTCCTGCTACTGCGGCCATATAAAATGGTACACGCATGCCGTATTCAGCTAAAAAGCCTCCAATACCGGGCCCAATAATAAATCCTGTTGTAATCGCCGCCGTCACATAGCCCATTCCTTTAGCGCGTTCTTTAGCAGACGTGACGTCCGCTGTATAGGCCATAACAGCAGGCATAATAAGCGCGGCCCCGACCCCGCCTAACATTCTCGATACAAATAATAAAAGAGGTGTACTCACTGAACCAAAGAACCATTCAGACAAAGCAAAAACAATCATTCCCGCTACAATAATTTTCTTTCTCCCTAATGAATCTGATAACCGGCCCGCTAAAGGTGAAAACAGAAATTGAGTTAGTGAAAACACCGCTACTAAAAGCCCCATCACGCTGCCGTTGATATGAAGCTCCGTCATATATGTTGGCATAATTGGAATAACGAGACCGATTCCTGTAAAAATAATAAAAATGTTTAGCATGAGCAGCAAAATCGCCGCTCGATTTCTTAACAATAATGACATATAAACCTCCTGATTACAAAAATACTGAACGTTCGGTCTATAAAAATACAAAATAATGAGGGATTACTCATTACCGCAATAAGCATCCCCGATTATTTAAGAAGACCTTGCTATAATTCCGTTTAAAAATACATCGATTGCTGAATGATAAAGCTGCAGGGCATTTTCCGTGTTCATTTTTCGAGACATGCGGCTCATTCCAACAAACAGCCCTTCTAAAATCACTGCAAGCTGTTCTGCATTTTTAGGAGAAAACTCTCCTTCATCAATGCCTTTTTGCAAAAGTTCCCGGTTAAACTCCACGTGTCGTTTCACCATTTCATCAATTCGCTCTTCGATGTCGCTGCCCTTTTCCTCGTTGTTAAAAAACTCATCGGCGGCTTTCGTAAGAGGATGATTCAAATCATCTAAAATGATTTGCTCCGCAATTCCAAAAAGCTTATCTCTTGTTGTTTTGTAAAGAGACTCTCTTTCTTTCCAGTTTCGTTCCCACTCGAGATCCCATTCGTCTATTAAATAGAGAAAAAGCCCTTCTTTACTTTTAAAGTGATAATAAATATTCCCTTTACTGCTTCCCGTAGCTTCTACAATTTCCTCAATAGATGTAGCTTTATAACCTTTTTGAGAAAACAATGCTTTAGCGGCATCTGCCACTTTTCTTTTGGTTTGTTCACTTTGAAGCTTTTTTTTATTCAAGCTATTTCCACCGCCCCGCACATTTATTATTTATACTGAACATTCGTTTTGTATTATCTGACACCTATACTACATAGGAAAAACCTTTTTGTCTAGTGAAAAAGCCTAGTTTATACCTTTTTATATGAATTATGACAAAACAAAAAATAAATAGGTGGAGACATAACTAAATCAACCGCTTGAAGCAACTACATATACGAAACCTACGTTCACCATCCCCATGACAAATCCGAACGAGTTGGATTCTTCATCAAGAATCTTGATTCCTCGTTCGGATTTTCATTCAACTAAAATACTTTTGTCCCATCCTCTTTTAATCATTCAATTTCTTTGTCATAAATACACTGTATGGATCTTCTTTGTAAGTAGAAAACGGTTCGCACTCGTAAAATCCAAAACTGGCGTACAGCTTTCTAGCCGGTTCAAAAGCAGACGCGGATCCAGTTTCTAAGCTTAAGCGTCGGTACCCTCGTTTTTGTGCTTCATTTATTATGTACTGCAGCAGCTTCCTAGCAATTCCTTTTCGCAAATGAGCCGCGGCTGTTCGCATCGATTTAATTTCTCCGTGGTGCTCATCTAACTCTTTTATAGCCCCGCATCCTGCTAGCTGGCTGTCTTCCCACACGCTCCAAAACGTAATATCACGGTGTTTTAAGCTTTCAATATTTAGAGCATGAATACTTTCAGGGGGTGAATGTAAGTTCATTCCTTGAAGGTGAGAACTTACTAGTTCAATAACTTCATTGTTCGTTAAGTGGTCTCTTTTTATTTTAATCATTTTCTCTTCCTTCCTGCTACTAAGGGGTGGTCAACTACAAACCGACTTATGAATAAATTCACTGCCGACCTTTAAAAATCCTTTTATACACTCCCTTCTTTTTCTCCAGTTATTAAAACCGACTTTGCCAAGCAGATATTTCATACATTGTTAAACGGAGGTGAAATTCGTTGAAGAAGGTTTTATTTTGTCTTGTCCCTCTTTTGTTTTTATTATCCGCCTGCTTTAGTGATCCTGTTCAAGATGATTTAATCGACTATAACAACCAAGATTTAAAAAAAGCCGCTCAGCTTGAAAAAGAAGCGATTGACTCATACGATTCTGTTACAGACGCTAACTACACAAGTGACGCGGTGATGTACGATACGATGACGAGTGAAGTCATTCCTACCTATCGTAAATTTGTTGACGAACTAGAAAACATCGATGTAGAAACCGACGATCTTCGAAAGGTTCATGAAGGCTATATAAAGGCTGCCAATACCCAGTATAATGCTTTCATTAAAATTGTCAGCGCTTTAGAAAAGCAGGATCGCAACCTTATTGCTGAGGCAAACGCTATGCTTGATGAGGCACGAAAAGGCATACGCGATTACAATGCAGCTATTAAAAAGCTGGCTAAAGAACATGATGTGAAAATTGAAGAACCAAAAACACAGCGAGAAAATAGCCTATAGTTTTGATGCAAAAAGAAGGTCTCTAAAAATAGTAAGAGACCTTTTTTCGTATGCTGTTTCAATTTCTCCACGTTCGTTCGATAAATGAAGAAGAGTATTAGGAAATATTGCTTAACGATGCATAATAAGAGGCAATAATTTCTTCATCTGAATGCGGAATTTCGTTGCCTTTTACAAGCTGAGCGCCGTTAATACAGCCGCTTGTGAGTAAAATAATATCATTCGGCTTTCCTAAAGAAAGCGACTTTAATACTCCTTCTGTTCGAGTAGGGGCACGGTGAATATTACTTGCGCTTGGATTTGAAAAACCCGTCATTACTTGATCTACAATTACGTTCGGATCATGGTGACCTGGATGATCAACAGTTACGACAATTTCATCTGCTTTTCCTTCAATGACACGCGCCATTTTAGGCATTTTATTAAAATCTCGAATGCCAATCCCTGCAATCATGACAATTAGCTGGTTATACTCCATCTTTTTTACTTCTTCTACTAAACGCGTAAGGGCAACAGGCGTATGGGCATAGTCTAAAATCACTTTTTGGTTATTAGGACCTTCTATCACTTGAAAGCGCCCTTCTGGACTTTCCAATTGAGGAAGCACGCTAATAATATCCTCAATGTGGTATTCAAAGTGAAGAGCTGTACCAATGGCCGCTAGCACGTTAGCAATGTTGTAATCGCCATATACAGGCACTGCTACTTTGTATGACTGTCCTTTATACAGTAAATCAAAGAAAGAGCCTCCGTCTTTGGCAGTAATATTTTTTGCTTGCAGAGTGGCCTCCGCATTATTTAATAAGCTATACGTGACTTTAGTTCCTTCAAATAGCCTGCTTAAGTCTTTACCCATGTCCTGATCATCTATATTAATAACGGCATGTTTTGCCTGCTGAAATAATTTCATCTTGCACTTTTTATAGTGTTCAAACGTTTTATGATACTCTAGATGCTCTTCTGAAAGATTTGTGTGAATGGCTACATCAAAATAAATATTTTCTACTCGCTGCTGATCAATCGCAATTGAAGATACTTCCATCACTGCCGCTTCGTCGCCTCTTGTATACAAATCATAAAAAATTTTATGCAAGTCTACCGATTCAGGTGTTGTAGGCGTACTTTTTTTATAAACTAACTTCTTCTTTGATGACCAAATGCCGGTCGTGCCAATCGATCCTGTCGGCAATTTTAAAAGGGTTAAAAGCGACCTTACGTAAGCTGCTACGGTTGTTTTACCATTTGTACCTGTAACGCCAATTGTCTCAATTTTTTCATCCGTATAATCAAAATACATTTTAGAAAAAGATGCCATTACTTTGCGAACGTCGTCAACTGCTAAAAACGTACAGTGAGAATACTGAGTGCTCAAAAGACGCAGCTCCTCAATGCTTGTCCCAAAGACTGCTACGGCTCCTCTGGCTATAGCTTCTTTAATATATTGATGTCCATCTTCATTTTCACCTTTTATACTAAAAAATACTGATCCGTCGTGAACCTGCTTTGAGTGATATGTCAGATAGTTGATCGTTTGAGATGCAGGCCCAAAAATATGTTTAATTGATAAGTTCATTAATGTATCAAAGTGGATGTTCATAGCTATTCCTCACAGTGTATAAATTTTATTTTTAATATGTTCTAAAATCCCTTAAATACTCTTTGAAGGATATTTTTTCTTTATTTCCATTTATAAAGAACTTTCTACAATTCAATCTTTTTATTTTGCTTTCATGTGTAGAACGAAAATAAAGAAAAGACGGATCACTATTTTTCAAAACTAAAATTATGTAAAATATGGATGAACTGTGTATATCATACCAGCAGCAAAAGCGAAGTATTGTAGTAAAATATTCCCCCTATACGTGCAAAACGAAACCATTCTTTCAAATAAAATAATTTCATAGAGTAAGTTGAATCATGATAAATACTTGAACGTGGGGTAAGAAAGATTACTGTATTAATCAGTGCCTTCCTTTGCAAAATAACAAAGAAAACATCATAATAAAAGATGCGCATAACAGCGTGAATGACTCTGTTTTGAAAGGATGGACTACAGCAAATGACGCGTTCTCTTTTAGCGATTGAACCACTTCCTCTTTTATTTTATCAACAGCCTACACTTGAATTAGCTCAGTCGCTGTTAGGATGTCTTCTTGTTCACGAAACGGCGGAAGGAACTGCATCTGGTTTCATTGTAGAAACTGAGGCTTATAAAGGGCCTTTCGACCGAGCAGCTCATAGCTTTAATAACCGGCGCACAAAAAGAACGGAGGTAATGTTCGGTCCTTCTGGTCATGCCTATACGCATACAATGCATACACATTGTTTACTCAATGTTGTAAGCAGCGACATCGATTGTCCAGAAGGCGTCCTCATTCGAGCTATTGAGCCATTTAGCGGAAAAAATTTGATGAAACATAGACGTCGAGGGATGGAAAATGAAATAAATTGGACAAACGGCCCTGGGAAACTAACAAAAGCACTAGGGGTTTCAATGGATTTGTACGGTCATGATTTAACCAGTCCTCCTCTTTATATTGCTCGTGGCTTCACTCCTTCAGAGATTTCCGCCGGACCTCGCGTTGGCATTGATAATTCTGGTGAAGCGAAGGATTACCCTTGGCGTTTTTGGGTTGCCAATCACCCGTTTGTATCGAAATTCAGGTGAACAAAAGGCGAATTGATTTATTAACGAAAATAAAAGAAGCACCTCTTTTTAGAGATGCTTCTTTTTGCTTATGCCCACCACATTTGTGAGGGAGTTTCTTCAATTAATACACTTTGTAAGTTTGTAACCGCGCGTTTAAATCCTTCTTCAATCGACATGATTGGATCTTCGTGCTCAATGCTGACTACATAATCGTATCCGTATGTGCGAAGTGCACTCATCATATCAGACCACTCTTTTACATCATGTCCGCATCCTACGGATCTAAACGTCCATGCACGCGTTTGGACTTCTCCGTATGGCTGCATATCTGTTAGGCCATACATGTTAATATTATCTTGGTCCAAGTACGTATCCTTTGCGTGGAAATGATGAATTGCATTTTCTTTTGCTAAAATTTTAATAGCTCCTACCGGATCAATTCCTTGCCACCATAAATGACTTGGATCAAGGTTAGCGCCAATCGCTGGACTTGTTTTTTCGCGAAGCTTTAGGAGCGTATACGGAGTATGAACTAAAAATCCGCCGTGAAGTTCTAAACCAATTTTTACATTTTGCTCCTCCGCTAGTTCTCCAATTTCTTTCCAATAAGGAACAAGCTTATTTTCCCACTGCCAATTCAATACGTCTCCATACTCTTTAGGCCAGGGAGTAACAGGCCAGTTTGGGTACTTCGCTTCTTCGTGATCTCCAGCTGTTCCAGAGAAGCAGTTAACCACTGGAACATTTACTAATGATGCTAGTTGAATGGTCTTGCGAAGCGTTTCGTCAGATTCTTTTGCAAAACTTGCCTCAGGTGAAATAGGATTGCCGTGGCAGCTAAATGCGCTGATTGTAAGTCCGCGGTCTTTTATCTGCTTCATATATGCTTCTCTTTTTTCTTCATCTTCAAGCAGCTCATCTAGCGGACAATGGCTGTTTCCCGGATAGCCGCCCGTTCCGATTTCAACAGCATGAAGACCTGCTGCTTTTACTTTATCTAACATCTCTTCAAAAGAAAGATCCGCAAATAAGACCGTGAATACTCCAAGTTTCATTTTAATTTCCTCCTGTGCGATATATTTCGTCAATAATAGCTGAGACTTGAAGCGCTTCTTGTGGCTTTACCACTAATTCAGCATTTCCTTTACACGCTTCAACGAAATTTTTAGCCTGACTCAGGCTGTAATTATCTTCTCCATCTATCCACGGTGACGTACTGTTCATGAGCATACCGTTTTTAGACGTGTATAGTTCAAATGGAAACACGCTTAAACCGCCCTCTACCCCTGATATGCTTACGTGCTCTTCATCATCTTGGATATTAGCAGCCCAAGAAGTTTCTAAAAGAAGCGACGCTCCATTTTCAAATTTAATATAGGCCGTTACATGATCATCTACGCTGAATGTTTCATGATCAAATGCTCCCCATTGATTTAATTGGTTAGGCGTTTTACTCAGGTCATTATATGTACTTCCCAGCACTTCAGTATGCTTTGGGTTTCCCATCAGCCAAAGCGTTAAATCAAGCAAATGGCAGCCGTAATCAATTAAGCTGCCTCCTCCTTGAAGATCTTTGTTCGTAAATACTCCCCAACCGGGAACCTTTCGGCGACGCATTGCTCTGACACGTGCAACTAATGGGCGCCCTACCTCTGTCATCATTTTTTTCGCAGCCTGCGCTTCTTTCATGAATCGGTAATGATACGCAATCGCTAACTGCTTACCCGATTCTCTAGCAGCAGCAAGCATTTTTTCACCTTGCTCTTTAGACATCGCCATTGGCTTTTCACATAGGACGTGAACGCCTGCTTTTAGCGCTTCTACTGCAAACTCGGCGTGAAATTTATTCGGTGTACAAATACATACAGCATCCACTTCTTTAAACATATCTTTGTAATCAACAAATACGTGAGGGATATTATGCTCATTGGCTACCTCTGTGGCTCTTTCACTATTAATATCGCTAAGCCCCCAAATCACACATTCATCACCCAGTTGCTTGAATGCCGGGATATGCCTGCTTACAGCAATCCCTCCTGCTCCGATTATGCCAATTCTCACGTTTTTCACCTCTTACACGCGCGTAATTTGTTTCGTTTGACTTGATTTTAAAGCTGCTAAAATAACAGCAAGTGATTTTAATCCTTCTTCACCAGGAACAGGAGATTCTTTATCTTCCGCCACTGCATCTACAAATTGTTCAATGACGTGAGAATTACTTTGTCCGCCTTCATCGTTCGACTGGATTTTTCCTAATTCATAGTTCACCACTTCACCCGTTGCATATTGTGCAACTAATGAATACGTCGGATCGTCCTCCAAACG
This sequence comes from Priestia sp. VA7, assembly GCF_055710015.1. NCBI lineage: Bacteria > Bacillati > Bacillota > Bacilli > Caryophanales > Bacillaceae > Priestia > Priestia sp. VA7. The sequence continues at coordinate 451,802 of NZ_JBVQPN010000004.1, read as the reverse complement.
AAGAATCCCTTTCTCTCCGTAAACGATCGTGGAGTTATCTTCTTTTCCATTGTAAGCCCAGCTTGCCGCAAGCGTCCCGATAATCCCGCTTTCCGTTTTTAATACGCACACAGCATTGTCATCTACATTTGCAAAGTCTTTTGCATTGCTTTCTACAAATGCACCGACTTCTACAATTTCTTCATTCAATATGTAGCGGAGCATATCAGTTTTGTGAACGCCTAAATCCCCCATAGCCCCAATAAACGCTTCGTCTTTTTTGAAGAACCAGCTGTCTTTTCCGTCCACGCTCCAACCTTCAGGACCACCGTGGCCAAAAGCCGTACGGAAACTGTAAATTTTACCGATTTCCCCTTTTTCAATAAGTTCACGAGCTTTTTGATGAGAAGCTACAAAGCGCTGATTATGTCCGATCATTAGTTTTTTACCGTTTGTTTTTGCTGCTTCAATCATTGCTTTCGCTTCTTCTTCTGATGTTGCCATCGGCTTTTCACACAGGACATGAACTCCGCTGTTTAACGCTGCAACCGAAATAGGCGCATGAAGATAATTGGGCGTACATACGCTCACTGCTTCCACTGTACCGCTTGCTAAAAGTTCTTCGTAGTTTGTGTAAGCTTTTACACCGTACTGCTGTGCTACGCTGTTTGCACGTTCTGTGTTTATATCGCAAACGGCTACTAATTCTACTTGTTCATTCATCTTATATTCTGGTAAGTGACGGTGTTGCGCAATGCTTCCGCACCCAATAACGCCAATTTTTACTTTTGCCATCTTTCCTATCCCCTTTGCTTAAGCATTATTAATTAGTTTTTAACAGCGATTGATTCAAGCGGTTGCGCATTGCCGTAAACAGGACGTTTTCTCTCCGCTGGCTTCGCCCATTTAATAGCATTCATAATGACACGCTGAATGTCTTTGTTATGGTATGTTGGATATGTTTCATGTCCAGGTCTGAAATAAAATACTTTTCCGTTTCCGCGTTTGTACGTGCAGCCGCTTCTGAAAATTTCTCCGCCTTCAAACCAGCTCGTGAAAATTAGTTCATCAGGTGCTGGAATATCAAAGTGCTCTCCATACATTTCTTCGCGCTCAAGCTCGATAAATTCACCAATACCTTCCACAATCGGATGGCTCGGTTCTACTACCCACAAGCGCTCTTTTTCATCTGCTTCACGCCATTTTAAGTCGCAGCTTGTGCCCATTAACGTTTTGAAAATTTTAGAAAAATGACCTGAGTGTAAGACAATAAGCCCCATACCGTCTAGCACGCGCTGCTTTACTTTCTCAACGATGTCATCTTTCACTTCGTCATGTGCTAAATGACCCCACCATACTAAAACATCCGTTTGATTTAATACTTCTTCAGTCAACCCGTGTTCTACTTCGTCTAATGTTGCGGTGTGTGTACGAAACCCTCCTTCTTCTAAAAAAGAAGCAATGGCACCGTGAATGCCTTCAGGGTAAATTTCTCTTACAACCGGATTTTTCTGTTCATGACGATTTTCATTCCATACTGTAACATTAATCATTTTCATATCCCCTTTTTTTGTGAATGCTAACTTATATCCCCTTTTTTTATAAAGGCTAAACTTTGGTTAACCGGTTAACTTACTGCGGTTCACCCGCGCTTAGCAGTTGAATCTCGAATAATAAGTTCAACCGATAATTTCACATGCTGCAGCGTGCTGAAACGGTGTTCAATTGCTTGAATAACCGACGTCGCGGCGACGACTCCTTTGTTAAATACATCTTGACGAATGGTTGTTAGACTGGGAGATGCATAGCTACTAAACGTTATGTCATCAAACCCTACGATTGAGTAGTCCTGCGGAATTTTTTTCCCCTTTTCTTGCAGTGCTTTCATAATTCCAAGCGCCAGCGTATCAGAGGATGCAAAAACCGCCCGAATATCCTTGTGATCTTTCAGCAGCTTGTTCCCTAAATTGTAACCGTTATCAAACGAACTTTCGTTCACTTCAAAAACAAACGTCTTTGATGGCGTAATGCCCGCTTCTTTTAATGCTTTCTCGTAGCCTATATACCTCTTTTTATCCACTGGACTATTGACGAGGTGATGAGCAACAAAGGCAATTTCTTTGTGCCCCAAATTCACTAAATGGGTTGTAGCTAGATATCCTCCATACTCATCGTCTACAGAAATATGATGATAATCACGTTCGTACCTTTCATATGTATCTACTAGCACAATCGGATTCGATAACGCTTTCATTTTCTCATACAATCGATGCGGGAAGGCTCCTAAAAACAGAAGACCATCAATATTTCTCGTTCGAATCCATTTTAGGCAATCAGCCGGGCTACTCGCTCCAGATATGACTAGATCATAACCATGCTTACGGATTACATATTCAATTCCACTAATCATTTCACTGTAATAATGGTTATCTTTAAATATAGTAGAAAGTGAATCATCTGTAAGCGGGAACATAACGCCAATCATATTTGACTTTTGTTTCGAAAGGCTAACGGCGGTTAAATTTGGTTCGTAGTTTAATTCTTTTACCGCTGTTAAAATTCGCTCTTTTGTTTCATCGGATACTTTGTTAATTCCGTTTAAGACGTAAGATACTGAAGCTGCGGACACTCCTGCATGCTTCGCTACATCACGAATCGTTATCTTTTCTCCCATAAAATCTCTCCAGTTAAACGGTTAACTATTTACTCGTTCATTATAATTCACTCCTTTATTATCAGTCAACGTATTTTTCAAATTATCTGTTAACTATTATAATTTCTTCCTAGATTGGTATGTTTTAAGCAGTGACAAGATGTATTGACACCTGTTAATCTTTGAAACGTACATATAAAGTTCGGTGCACAGCACGCACCGATCCGTGAAAAAAGGGGCGTTCAAAAGGATTTCAGGAGGTACTTACTTTATGTTTAAGAAACTAGCAATTATTGGAGCACTAGCGGTTCCTATGTTCGGCATGAGTCACGTGGCAAATGCCGCTGAAACAACCCATCGCGTAAAAGCTGGAGAGACTCTTTACAAGATTGGCGCTGAATACGGAGTTACGGTTGAACAGTTAAAAGAAGCGAATCACAAATCTACCGACTCTATTAATGCAAATGAAACACTAACAATCCCTAACTCTATTAGCGAAAGTGATAAAGAATTGTTAGCTCGCCTTGTACAAGCTGAAGCAAAAGGCGAACCTTACGCTGGCAAAGTGGCTGTAGCAACAGTTGTCTTAAACCGCGTGGATAGCGATTCTTTCCCAAATTCTATTCATGATGTGATTTATCAAGGTACACAGTTTACACCTGTACAAAACGGTGAAATTAATAAAGCAGCGGATGCTGAAGCAAAAAAAGCTGTAAATGAAGCACTAGCTTTTAGAGGCCAAGGAAAAGGTTCGTTATTCTTCTTTAATCCAGATAAAACAAGCGACCAATGGCTTCGTCAAAAACAGGTTACGATTACAATCGGAAATCACGTTTTTGCAAAATAAACAAAAAAAGCACTCAGATGAGTGCTTTTTTTAATATGCAACAAGTAAGCTTAATAGAACAGCTATAATAATAATAGGCAATACGTATTTAACTAGAAAGAACCATGCGTTGAATAATTTAGCGCCTTTTGTACTTCCTGAAATAAACTCTTCATACACGGCTTCTTTTTTCATTTTAAATGTCACAAAAATCGCAATGGCTAAACTTCCCAGAGGCAGCATTAAGTTGCTCACAAAAAAGTCAGCTACGTCAAATATACTTCTGCCAAAAAGTGAGACATGTTTTAGTACACCAAACGAAAGCGCTGATGGGATACCTACCACAAACACAAGAATCCCTGATAAAGAAGCGTAGCGAGTTCGTTTTGTCTGATCGTCTTTGGTTAAAGCAGCTACGATAATTTCCAGCAGTGAAAAAGCAGACGTAAGCGTAGCAAATAGAAATAAAATTAAAAACAGTGCTAAAAAGAGGGTACCAAACGGCATTTTCTCAAATACTGTTGGCAAGACCACAAACAAAAGTCCAGGTCCTTCAGTTGGCTTTAATCCAAATGAAAAAACGGCTGGAAAAATAGCCAAGCCCGCCAGCAGCGAAACAAACAAGTTCAAAAGAGCAATAGTACCAGCTGAACGTGTCAAGCTTACTTTTTTCCCTAAATAAGAGCTATATGTCACCATGCAGGATAATCCCACGCAAAGCGAGAAAAACGACTGACCGAGCGCATAGAGAACAGATGCCCCTGTAATGGCTGAAAAATCCGGTTTCAAAAAGAACTTTACTCCGTCCATTGCTCCGTCTAATGTTAAAGAACGCACCACGATAATGATAAAACAGATAAATAACAGCGGCATCATGTATTTATTAGCACGCTCTATTCCTTTTTGTACGCCTTTTGAAATAACAAACACTGTAATTAATAAAAACAGCGCCTGTGCACCTAATACTACATAAGGTTGGCTAATGACGGCATTGAACAACGGGCCGTACTCTTTTCCGCTTAGCATACCGGTTACGCTCATAATCGTATATAAAATCACCCAGCCGCCAACGACGCTGTAAAAGGAAAGCAAAACGACACAGCTTAGTACTCCCAGCCTGCCAATCCATACCCAAGCGGATTTTGGAGCAATTGCCTTATAAGCACTAATCGCTTCTTTCCCCGTATGTCTTCCAATGATAAATTCTGCCAACAGAAGCGGCAATCCAATAAAAATCGTAAATAAAATAAACAACGCAAAAAACGCTCCACCGCCACTGGTTCCCGTTACGTATGGAAACTTCCATATCGCTCCTAGACCAATTGCTGCCCCAGCAGATGCTAAAATAAAACCGAGGCGTGAAGACCACTGATTTCCTTTACTCATATAATGTTACTCTCTCCTCTTCTAAACTCAAAACTCACCTGATTAGTACTGTACCATAAATGCAGAAGAAAATCATTCCCGTTTTACTTTTTTCTATAAAACGATATCTATATAGAATAGAAAAAATGAAGAAGCAGCTGCTTCTTCATTTTAAGTTTGATGTTTCTATTCAAAAATCATTCTCTGTACGATGATTCGTCTCCGCGATAGGCTTCTTGATTTGATATTTCTTCAATATGCATATGCCCTTCTCTCTCTAAACGAAGAACCGTACGCTCTGCATCTTCATAGCTCTCGCATGTCACTTGTTTATATTCCATATCATCTTTATCTGTGTAAGCAACTAAATATGTTTCCATTTTAACTCCTCCTATATAACCTATATGTAACGTATTTTGCCTTTTTCGTTTATTTCTAAACATATAGGCTCCAAACATAAAGCCTAGCATACTATAGTAGCGGAACTTCAATTTAAAAAAGTTGAATTTTTCATTATGCACCGATGCAACATGGAGGTTACACTTATGACATTTATTTTATCATTCGTACCAATTGTTGTTCCTTTTGGTATTTTAATTAGCTTAATTGCTTTTACAGCTGCTTTTTTACAATCAAAAGAGCATCATAAAAAGCTCTAGCTTACAAAAGCTAGAGCTTCTTTTTAAAAACGTCTATAGCGTTTAATCAATCCCACAATGATGGCAATTGCTAATAAAACAACTGAAATGATGACAGTAATGACAATTGGCTGATTTCCACTTTGCTTCACTGCAATGGCAATATAAGCCCAAATAAAAACAAGCGGATAAACAGCGTCTCGGTTTTTTAATGTAAACATAATGCCCAGCACAGCTCCTACCAGCAGCATAATAATCGTCCATGCTAACTCGTTTAAGCCAATCAAGTGCTGTATTCCATTTGCTTGAAATACGACAAACACATTGACAATAGTCGCAACAGAAATCCATCCAAGATAAAGCGAAATCGGCAGACGCATAAACCATGTCGTCATTCGAGAATGCTGAATAGTGGAATACACAATCATTAATGTGCCTAGAATAAAGAGCATAACTAAAAGAGATAACTTATAGTAATCGTTTTGGAAAATAAAGATCCACGCACTATTTAACAAACAGTTTAGAAAAAACCAAATGCCGATACGTGCATATATTTCCTTTTGATCTTCTCTTGCAAAAAATTGGCGTATAACCCAAATGGTTAATAATAAATAAATAACGCCCCAGATAGCAAAGGCATAACCCGCTGGTGTAAACAACGTAGGAACTTGCGCAGAAGCTTCTCCCGTTGTTTTGCCTCCTATTGGAATGGCATTTGCTAAATAATTCACAAGTAGTGTAATAGCCAAGCCTACTGTATTTAATACAGCATACAAACGAAATTTCGCCATTTTGTTCTCTCCTTTCTTCTATTTATATGGGAGTGTTTCGGAGACGAAAACGGCTCTTCCCTTCATTAATACCTCTTCTTCCCTAAAAATATGCATTTTTAAACAAAAATGATTAAAAATAGCTTTAAGAAAGTTCCTCTTTAAGAAAGAAAAGTTGTTAGCACACAATTCCCCATAACGCTTTCTATTTTTCAGAATATATGGTAAGTTAAACGTAGATTAATAGGAAGTCCACTAGGGGTGCCACCGGCTGAGACAAGTTTTCTTGATCCCTTTGAACCTGATCTGGCTCATACCAGCGTAGGAAAGTGGCAATGTTCAGTTTTTTACTGTCCTTTGCCACTCCGTTTATAAACGGAGTGTTTTTTATTTCCTTTATGTGCTTGTTTGTGACTTCCTCATATTAAAGGAGGATTTTGATGTCATTTTCATCTCAATTAAGACAAGAAGCAAACTATATTTACGAAGCCATTTTTAACCATCCTTTTATTAAAGGAATTGCTGAAGGAAACGTGCCAAAAGAAGCGCTTATTCACTACGTTTCTCAAGATTACGAATACTTAACAGCATTTGTTCGCATTTACGGCGCTGCTTTAACAAAATGCCGCACGCGTACCGAAATGGAAGCCTTTAATGCCGGCATTTCTACGGTATTACATAGTGAAGTACACCCTCACAATAATTTTTGTGAAGTAGCAGGCGTACGTTATGAAGACCTTCACACTGAGACGCTTTCACCGACGGCCAGCCACTACATTAACCATATGACAAGTGTTGCGCATACAGGCAGCTTAGCAGAAATCATTGCAGTGCTTCTTCCATGTCCATGGACGTACGTTGAAATTGGCCAGCGCATTACAGAACAAGTAAATCCATCTCCTTCTCATCCTTTTTATGAATGGATTCAGTTTTATAATAATGAAGAAATGAATGGCACAACACAATGGTTTTGTAACAAGCTTGATGAACTCGCCGAACAAGCGACTGAAGAAGAACGTAACCGTATGAAAGATCACTTCATCAAAAGCTGTGAACTGGAGTATTTATTTTGGGAAATGGCATATACCCAAGAAAAATGGCCGCTTTCTCAGCTTTTACTTTCAAAATAACGAAAAAGCCTCCTATCAGGAGGCTCTTTTATTTCAATAGTTTTTTAATCATTTTCAAGCTTTGTTTTTCCGAAGGATAGCGGAATGACAAATCAAACTTGGTTGTTTGAGACAGCATGCTTTTAAAATGAGTGAATGTCTGAAAGCTGTCTTTTCCATGATATTGACCCGTGCCGCTTTCTCCCACTCCGCCAAACGGCAAATATGGCGTAGCGATATGCATAAGCGTATCGTTTATACAGCCTCCTCCAAATGAAAGGCGCTCCGTTATCACGTTTTGCACATCTTCACTTTCTGTAAATAAGTAAAGAGCTAACGGCTTAGCTTTTTCTTGAACTTTATGAATGACTTCGTCTAGTGTTTCATATTCAATCATAGGAAGAATAGGCCCAAAGATTTCTTCTTGCATAACATCTGATGTCCAGCTTACTTCACTTAACACCGTAGGTTCTATTGTTAGCGTGTTTTTATTGTACCCGCCTCCAACTATAGCATTTCCGTCTTTTAAAAACTCAACTAGCCGAGTAAAATGACGCTCACTGACAATACGGCCGTAGCGGTTGCTTTCAAGTGGATTACTACCGTAAAATTGAGAAATTACTTCGCGAAGTTTCTCTACAAGCTGCGCTTTCACTTTTTTATGCACGAGCAAATAATCAGGAGCAACGCACGTTTGGCCTGCATTCATCCCTTTACCAAACATAATTCGCTTCGCTGCAAGATCTAGGTTTGCGTCTTCATGTACAATGCACGGACTTTTTCCGCCTAGCTCAAGCGTGACTGGAATAAGCTGCTTCCCTGCTTCTTGCATAATAATTTTCCCTACATTTACACTTCCCGTAAAGAAAATATAATTAAGCGCCTGTTTTAAAAGCAGGCTTGTCGTTTCTACAGCGCCTTCAATCACCGTCACAAATGCTGGGTCAAAAGCTTCAGCCAGTAATTCTTGTATAACGCGAGATACGCTAGGCGTTAATTCAGAAGGTTTTATAATCGCCGTGTTTCCAGCAGCAATCGCTCCTACTAAAGGAGACAGTGCTAATTGAAACGGATAGTTCCACGGAGCAATAATTAACGCGACTCCATACGGTTCAGGAACAATTTTCCCTTTAGAGCCCACATGTGTTAAAGCAGTTTTTACTTTTTTAGGCTTCATCCATTTTGCTAAATGCTTAAGCGTAAATCGAATCTCCTCTAGTAAAATCCCAATTTCCGACGTGTAAGCCTCTACTTCAGATTTATTTAAATCTTGTTTTAAAGCATCCATAATTCTCTGCTCGTTTTGTTTGACTGCGTCTCTTAGCTTATTCAGCGCTTGAATGCGGCTGCTGATACTCTTTGTCTTTTGCGCATAGAAATACTGCTTTTGTGTAGAAACAATATGTTCAATGACTGTTTCATCTGTGATATAGAATCGCTCGTGGTTCATTCCTTTCATCTCCCTATAAACATTCGGCTTCAACTGTAGCAAGCAAGTTTTTTAATAGCTCAACTGCCTCATTCAAAGCTAATGAATAATATCTCTGCGTTCCTTTTTGCTCAATTTGCACAAGCTTTTGATCGCGTAGAATTTTTAAATGATGAGAAATCGCCGGTCGTGATAGAGTAGACTCGTTTGCAATTTCATTAACGGTTAAAGGCTCTTTTTCGGCGAGCAGCAAAATAATATCTTGTCTTGCTGAATCACTTAGAGCCTGAAAAATGGGAATGCTGGCACGAAATAACTCGACTGCTTTTTCACTCATATAGATTCTCCTTTATTTAATTTCTTGTGTTCTGCGGACAACGGATGTAAGCCACTTTCTTGGCACGAAGCGCGGGATGAACGTAGCAAGACGAAACTGTACTCCTGGTACGATAACCGTCTGCCCTTTCATAAATTTTTTATAGCCAACTTTCGTTACTGTTTCTACATCCATTGCACCGCTTTGAAAAAGTTTGGAGTTGCTTAGCTGGGCTCGGTCGCTAAAACCCGTTTTAGTTGGACCCGGGCATAGAGCACTTACCGTTACATTGGTACCTCTTAATTCATTTTCAAGGGCCTCTGTGAAAGATAATACGTACGCTTTCGTTGCGTAATATACCGTCATAAGTGGACCTGGCATAAATGCAGCAACAGATGCAATATTTAAAATTTTTCCACGATTTCTTTTGATCATATCCGGTAAAAATAATTTTGTTAAATGAGTTAATGCTCGAATATTTAAATCAATCATGTTTAACTCTTCATCTAAAGCTGTTTCAATAAATTTGCCGTATAGTCCAAAACCAGCATTGTTCACTAAATAATCAACGTGCATTTTTTTATTTTTAAGTTCTTCATATAATGACTGTATCTCTTCCTCTCTTGATAAATCCTTAACAACCGTTATGACTTCAATATTATAAGTAGATTTTAAATTCTCTCCAATAGCCGCTAGTTTATCAGCGCTTCTGGCAACTAAAATTACAGGATGCCCATCCTTTGCGAATTGATAAGCTAACTCTTTACCTATTCCTCCCGACGCACCGGTGATGAGCGCATAATGCTGTGACATAGTGTTCACTCCTTACGTTTATATGTTCAAGAACTTAAACATTTAAACTTATCTTATAGAATTCATTTTTTCCCGTCAACTGTTTTCTATACTCTTCTTTTCTTTTGTATTTTCCATTTTTGCCATTTACGCATTTATGTACATTTTTTTACAAAATATGCGTTTTCTTTACATAGAAGGCTAATGTCGTCTAGTTTTGACAACCTTTGTCACCTAGCAGGAAAACAAGTGAAGATATGGTGAATACAACATACAACAAATAATCCATTACATAGTTGGATGAAAATAGATAAGGGAGGAAATGAAAAATGATAGAGACATATACAATTAAAAAAGTAAGTGATCAATTAGAGGTAGAAAAGAAAACGCTAAAACAATGGGAAAAATTATTGGGCAGCTATTTAACAATTGAACGAGTAGATGGTGCCCGTGTCTATACAGAGGAACAAATTGAATTATTTAATGATATTAAACAGCTGTTTGATGAACAATGTACGTTAGATGAAGTCAAAGAATACGTTCAGCTGCTGATAAAAGAACAAGAAGAACAGGAGCATTTAGTGATGGAATCTGAGGCAGCGGTTTCAAAAGAAGAAGAACCGGCACAGTTGAAAACTGCTAAAAAAGAAAACGTCATTGATTTTCAAGAACATTCCAATAAACAAATGAAGCAAGAAAAGAAAAAAGCTGCTGAAAAGCAGGAAAGCATTTCAGAAAATAAGCAAGAGAAGACCCCTCCTATACCTGAAGCACGATTAGCTACTGAAGAAGAAAAGCAGGCTATTTCTGCTTCTATTGAAGAGCCAAAACCAAACGACCTTGTTGTGAATGAAAAAGAACTGCTTCAAGGGGAATTAGTAGAAGCTGTTCGCCGCTATGAAGATGTGTTTGAAGTGCTTGATACATTTAAAGCTGATTTGTTAAAAGAAATGCGAGAAGGTATGCGAAATGAAGTTCGCGAAGAAATTGTCGGAGAAGTAAAAAGAGAGCTTGAAAAAAGCGCTACCCAAACTGTAGAAATGGTGGAGTCGGTTGGGGCATATATCTCTGAGTCTTCAGAACGCAGCGCAAGAGATGTAGAAAATATGTCTAAAAAAATTATCCGTTCTAACGAAAAATCGTTTGATGAAGTCACTTCTTTGATTGAAGATTATTCAACAATCGCTGAAGAGAAAACCGAGGATATGCGCCTTTTCATGAAAGATGTCATGGAGAATGCGGATGAATCCTCTAAAGAAATGCAGTATTTATTAGATCGATTCTCCAGTAATTCCACCGTTGCGATGAATCAAGTAAAATTTATGGTTGAAAAATTAAACAATTCTTCAACCAATACGACAGAAGAGCTTCGTGATTTAATTGATTCAATGAACGAGGAACGAGTCTATTATTTAAAAGAAATGGAGAAAGAGCGTAAGCTCCATCGTCAAAGCGTAGCTGAACGCGAAGAGATGTTTAGTGATTTTGTCCAAACCTTTAGACAAACCGCCGCTGCTGATATGAAGCGAAAACGGAAGTGGTGGAAGCTGTTCCTCTCCTGAAAACACCGGCCCTATGGTAATAGGGCCGGTGTTTTTTTAATAGTATGAACAATAGTAGTTTGTATGTAAGAAATGTTAAGGTAACGTATGGCGATGAGACGTTATACTTTGAAACACATGATAGCCGCTTACCGATACGCCTATAGTTCCCGCTCCCGGAAACACTGTATCTCCACATAACCACAGTCCTTGTAAGCCAGATCGATGCGAAATGCTGTTGAACAAGGCATGATCTAAAGTTTGCGGAAAGCCTCCCACTCCCCCGTTTGGGCGAGAGGTGAACCTTTCCCATGCTTTAGGAGCTCCCGAAATTTGATGCTCTGCTTTTTCAATGCTAGGAATAATGGTTTTAATGCCTGCTACCATTTTTTTCTCAAGAACTTGTTTTTGAAGGTCATAGGCTTCTTTGTTACTCCACTTGCTAAGATCAATGTGAGTAGACGTTGTAATTGTACGCTTGCCTTCAGGCGCTCGAAAACGATCATCAGGATGAGAGACTGAGAGAAATAAATGATTTCCTTCCGTCATTTCCCCTTGTTCGGATTGAAGTACTTGATGAAACAACTCTACCTTTTGCGGCAGATCTCTTTCATCAATCGCAAAATACATCGAAAACGTTCCCCACTGCGAAAGCTCGCTTTTTTCTTTTGCTCGCTTATGAATATGTTGGTAATCTTCATCATGCAGCAAAGACTTTAAGCTTTGAACCGGCGCGTTGCATACAATGTCTGATGCACAGTAACGATTACCTCTATGATCATGCACGATCCACCCGTCATTATCACGCTCTATCTTTACTACTTTCCTTCCTAGAATCGTTTTTCCTCCGTTGACTTTAATCGATTTTTGCAGCGCTTCTGCGACTTTGTATAAGCCACCTTTTACATAAAAAGCACCTTCGTGATAAATATCTAACGCTAAACATCCAATAAGCATTGAACAGTTCTCACTCGTTGTCTGCATGCTGTCTATTAATTGACCATCAGCAAAATGAAGAAAGTCCGCTTCGTCTAACAAGCTGTGTTTTTTTAGTAAATAACTAAACGATTGATGAAAATAAGGCAACAGCTTCACAGAACCAACATTCAACGAACTTACCAGCCTGCTCCACTCACCGACTGTTAGAGGAGGAAGAACCGGCAGAGACTGCATAAGCTTGCGAATTTCTTTTGCAATTCTAAAAACATTTTCATAAAAACTCCTAATATTTTTTGCTTTATGAGGAAATTGTTTTTGGAGATAGGAAATATGCTGATACCGGTCTTGATAATAAATCAGTGTACGATGAGGAAGATGAACTTTCATGATTTTCTCAAGAGAAACCTTTTCAATTTCTAGGCCAAGGTACGTGCCGATTCGCTCATGTATCCCTCCGTGCTCAAATCCCATTCCAAGCGTCGCCCCAACAGGAAACGTATACAAATGACGCTGAAATTTCCCTGCACAGCCTCCCCATTCTCGAGAAGCTTCTAAAACCGTCACTTCATAGTCATGTTTAGCTAAAAGCGCTCCCGCTGTTAACCCACCTATTCCTCCGCCTATTACGACAACTTGCTTATGCATGTTTTCACCTTCTTTAGCTCTTTCTTCTATTGTGCAAAAAAAAGAAGCTCACCGCAATTTAGAAGCGGCTCGTTACTGAAATAAAAAAGCCGTGAATGATCTCACAGCTTTTTGGCTTATTTTGTAATCACTCCACAAACAATCCGATCTCCTGAGTTTCCTGAAGGATCCGTTGTGTAGTCGTCGACTTTATCATGTATCACTAATGCCGATCCATCCATATCCAAAAGAGAATTCGGCTTTCCTTCTTGCAGCGTGACAAGAGAAGCAAAAATTTCTGTATCTACTTTGCCATTTGGAGCAACTTCTAGATTGGGCAAATCACCTGCATGCGGGCCTTTTGTATTTTTAAGGCCGTGTTCACGTTTAAAAGGATTAAAATGGGCACCCGCTGTTTTAAAATCCGGCACCTCACATTTTCCTATTTCATGAATATGAAATCCATGTCTCCCCGGTGAAAGACCTTGAGCAGTTAATTTAATGTGCACGCCGTTCTTTGCTTCTGACAGGGTAGCCTCTCCTACTTTTTTGCCCGATGTATTTGTTAAATCCACTTTAACAGGTTCTACTGATACTTCGCTTGTTTCTTTCGCTTCCTCTATTTTCAGGTGGTTTTCATGAGCATTATTTTGCTCTTTTACCATGCTGCATGCTCCTAACAATAACAGCACAAAGACTACGCATCCATTCATTATCAACTTTTGCATCCGTGATTCCTCCTTTTTCTTATTTATCACCATCCTTTCACTATTTTCCTTTTTTTAGACATCAAAAATAAGATTGAGACATACGTTCACCTTGCCAATGAAAAAATCGGAACGAGTTGGATTCTTAATGAAGAACCTCGATTCATCGTTCGGATTTTCCTTCAACTAAAATACTTTGCTTTAACGTCTTACTTCTGTTTAAAGTTGTATTCCTTTTCCGTTCCGTTTGAAAAACGAACTTCTAATTCAAACGACTGAAAATCTTTTTTTAGACCAAACACATCGATTACTTCCTTTTTTACATCTTCATCGGGCGTGCGCTGATCAAAATTTAACTTTTTAAATTTTGAAGATAATTTATTAAAAGCTTTATCTCCGTTCAAGTGCTCATCGTTAATATTATCATCCACTTTGGCTTCTATCTCATCATTTTCATTTTCGTAGTCGGCTTCATAATCATTGTTGAGCCCCTTATAATCTACTTCTAAATCAAATTTTGAAAAGTTAAAAGATGTGTTGTCGCTTTGATTATCATAGCTCATCGGCGTTCCGCCATTCGTCACGCCTTGTTTATTTTGAGCTTCTTTTGCTGGGGCTGCATCATCATTGTGGCATGCTGAAAGTACGCTAATACTTATAAGGGAAAAGAATATGAAAAAGGGTCGTTTCTTCACTGTATTTCCTCCTTTGACTTCACTCTTCCTTCCCTTTATGTCCACAAATTTGATTTTTATACGCCTTCACTAGAAAACCCCGCTCTCTAAAAAGAAAGGGGGGTTTTTCGTCTTGTTTATTTTACATTCGAATAAGAAATACTGTACATGCTGTTAAAATACGTATTGTAAAGAGCTTGAACGGCACGGTCTAAAGCATCTGCTTTCACACCAAACATCATGCTCACCTCAGAAGAACCTTGGTTGATCATTTCAAGATTCACTTCAGCACGAGCAAAAGCTTCTGTAGCTTTTGCAGCAATTCCTACTGTGCTATTCATTCCTTCTCCTACTACCATAACCATAGCAAGATCACGTTCAATAAAGATTTCATCTACCTCAAGTTCTTTTTCAATTCGAGCAAATACGCGCTTTTCAACATCTGGCGTAAGCTGATGCTCGCGCATGATGACAGAGATATTATCAATTCCTGAAGGGGTATGTTCGTATGAAATACCTTCATCCTCTAAAATTTCAAGCAATCTTCTGCCAAAACCAATTTCACGGTTTAATAAGTATTTGCTCACGTGGATATTGCAAAAACCTTTGTCCCCAGCGATTCCGACCACCGGCGTATCTCCGTGAGGACGCTCAGCTACAATGAATGTCCCCTTTGCTTCAGGATTATTTGTATTCTTTACACATACAGGAATGCCTAGTTTATAAACCGGCTCCAGCGCTTCATCATGGAAGACAGAAAAACCTGCATAGGATAGTTCACGCATTTCTCTGTATGTTACTTCTTTCATTTCATGAGGCTTTTCCACAAGTCTTGGATCTACGCTATAAATAGCATCTACGTCGGTAAAGTTTTCATACAAATCAGCTTTTACTCCCGCTGCTACAATTGAGCCTGTGATATCTGATCCACCGCGCGAGAACGTAACCATGTTCCCTTCTTCAGAATAGCCAAAGAATCCTGGAATCACCAAAATGCCCGAACGCTCTCTTAGCTGCGGTAATTTTTCATAAGACAGTGGAAGCACTCTTGCTCTTCCGGGTTCATCAGAAACAAAAATACCTGCTTCTTTTGGATTTACATAATGAGCTTCAAAACCTAAATGGTTTAAATAAGCAGCCATTACCTTTGCGTTATTATCTTCTCCACTTGCTTTTAGGCAGTCTAATAAGCGAAATGGATCGTTTTTATGTAAATCAATAAGTGATTGTAAATTCGTAATAATGTCAGTAATAATCGTTTCTGGCATAGACAAGTCCACAACGATTTCACGATAGCGATCAATTACTTGCCCAAACTCGTCTACGTAATCTTCTCCAAGCTGTATTTTGGCAGAAAGTGCGATTAGCAAATCTGTCATTTTTGTATCTTCTCCGTATCGCTTACCCGGAGCTGATACGACTACCAGCTTTCTCTCTTTATCAGACGTTACAATATGCGCAACCTGTTTAAATTTCTCTGCGCTTGCAACTGAACTCCCGCCAAACTTCGCAACCTTCATGTGTGAGACACTTCCTTACTTTGTTTTTAATATTCGATTATTGTACCATATTTTATCAAGTAGAAAAGCTCATCTATCTAACTTTTCTAAAAATTAAAGGAATACTACCGTAATTGTACTCTCATAAAGAACAAATGTCTACCAGAAAAACACAAAAAGACTGATTTTACATTATGTAAAATCAGTCTTTATTTGTTATTCTGCTTTTGGCTTTTTTAATACCCCTACAAGAACCGCCGTTACAATTGCACCAATTAAGATTGCTAGTGCATATAAAAGAGGATTTCCTTGTACAATTCCGATAACGAATACACCGCCGTGTGGTGCTGGTAAACCGATGTGGAACATCATTGTTAAAGCACCTGCTACTGCAGCACCGATAACCGATGCGGGAATAACACGGCCTGGGTCAGCTGCTGCGAATGGAATCGCACCTTCTGTAATAAATGACAGACCCATTACATAACACGTTTTACCTGTTTCGCGCTCTTGGCGAGTAAATTTGTTTTTGAACAAAGTTGTCGCAATAGCCATACCTAATGGTGGAACCATACCGCCTGCCATAATCGCTGCGTGTGGTGCATAGTTTCCAGCATCAATCATTGCAATACCAAATGTAAAGGCTGCTTTATTAATAGGGCCACCCATATCAATTGCCATCATACCGCCTAAGATAATACCTAATAATACTAAGTTACCTGTACCAAATCCACTTAACCAGTGCGTTAATCCTTTGTTAATTGCACTAACTGGCTCGTTTACAACATAAAGCATAATCAATCCTGAGATAAAAATCCCAAATAGCGGATAAAGAAGAACTGGCTTAATTCCATCAAGCGCTTGCGGTAAACCGCTGAATAATTTCTTTAATCCCACTACTACATAACCCGCTAAGAAACCAGCGATTAAACCACCTAAGAAACCGCCTCCGCCAGAAGCTGCTAAAAGACCTGCAACCATACCAGGAGCTAAACCAGGACGATCAGCAATACTCATTGCAATGAACCCTGCTAGTACCGGTACTAGTAAGAAGAATGCATTATCTCCGCCAATTGTTTTTAGCGCCGCTGCGAATGCATTGTACGTCGGATCTTTCGGTTCTGCTGAGTGAATGCCAAACATGAATGAAATAGCAATTAAGATCCCGCCCCCTACAACAAACGGAAGCATTGCTGATACACCGCTCATTAGGTGTTTGTAAAACCCTGTACGCTCTGATCCTTGACTTCCTCCGCCTTCTTTGCTGCCACCGCCGCCGCTGTATATAGGAGCATCTCCTTTTAACGCGCGGTTAATTAATTCTTCAGGCTTGCGAATTCCTTCAGCTACTGGAACTTGAATAACTTTTTTACCTGCAAAACGTTCCATTTCTACTTGCTTGTCCGCTGCAACAATAATAGCGGTAGCGTTTTCAATTTCTTCCTTCGTCAACGCGTTTTTAACACCGCTGGAACCATTTGTTTCAACTTTGAGCGTCACGTTCATATCTTTCGCTTTTGCTTTTAGGCTGTCCGCTGCCATATATGTGTGGGCAATTCCTGTTGGACAAGCCGTTACAGCAAGCACTAATTGATCTGAAGCCGTATCCACTTCTTCTTCCGGCGCTTCATTTTCAGTTTCTTTATCATCAATTGCTTTAATAACTTCATCAATCGATAATGCCGTTAGCAACGTTTTTCGGAACGATTCGTCCATTAATAACGTAGACAAACGAGATAGTGTTTCTAAGTGAGCGTTATTTGCGCCTTCACTCGCTGCAATCATAAAGAATAGATGTGCAGGCTGTCCGTCTAATGATTCATAATCGATACCTTCTGTTGAGCGTCCAAATGCAATGGCCGGCGTTTTTACCGAGCTTGTTTTCGCATGCGGAATGGCGATGCCTTCCCCAATTCCCGTTGTACTTTGAGATTCACGGTTTAAAATTGCTTCTTTATAGCCAGCTCGGTCGCTTAAGCGACCAGCTTCGTCTAATTTTCCAACTAACTCATCAATAACATCAGCTTTTGACGTGCTTTTTAAATCAAGAATGATTGTATCTTTTTTTAATAGTTCTGTAATTCTCATTCTCGGTTCCCCCTACTCTACCTTTGTGATTGACACTTGTTCACGAAGCGTCTTTACATCTTCTGCTGTACATAATTCAAGTGAGAATGCTGTGGCACTTCCTGAAGCAACTCCTGTTTGAAAGGCTTCTAATAAATCCCCTTGCTTTACATAAGAAGCAATAAATCCAGCTACAAGTGAATCGCCAGCTCCAACAGAATTTTTCACTGTTCCTTTAGGGACTGTGGCACTGTAGACACCGCTTTCGTTAATAAGAAGTGCTCCATCGCCTGCCATGGATACAACGACGTTTTGCGCTCCTTGTTCCACGAGTTTTTTACCATATACTAGCGCATCTTCTGCACTGTTTACTTCTACATCAAACAATTCTGCAAGTTCATGATGATTCGGTTTGATAAAAAACGGCTTGTGAGACACGACGTCTAGCAAGGTTTTTCCACTTGCATCTACTACAACTTTTACTCCGTTCGCTGCAGCTAGTTCAGTTAATGTTTCATACACGGAACTTGGAAGCGTTTTCGGTATACTCCCTGCTAATACGAAGATATCGCCTTCAGTCATTTGCTTTACTTGAGTCAATAAAGACTGAAGCGCTTTGTCTGTAATAGCAGGTCCTTGACCGTTAATTTCTGTTTCTTTTTCCGTTTTTAACTTTACGTTAATGCGGGTATCTCCATCAACTCTTGTAAAAGCTGTTTCGATATTCTCCGCTTTTAAGTAGTCTTCAATATAGGTTCCTGTAAAGCCGGCTACAAAACCGAGAGCTTTATTATCAACACCTAATCGCTTTAAAACGCGAGAGACGTTAATGCCTTTTCCTCCTGGAAACTTGGCTTCATTCGTTGTGCGGTTAAGCCCGCCTTCTTCGAATGCTGAAACATGTACTACGTAATCAACGGATGGGTTCAACGTACATGTATAAATCATGATTTCACAACCTTTATGTCTGTTTTGTTTGCATACTGTATAAGTACATCGCTAGGTACGTCATTTGTTATAATTTTTGCTTCATGTAAATCGGCTATTTTCGCAAAACTTGTTTCAAAAAACTTAGTAGAATCTGATAAAATATAAGATTCTCTAGACAGCTTCATTGCCGTTTGCTTGATTAATGCTTCTTCTGGATCGGGAGTTGTATATCCATATTGATGATGAATCCCATTCGCTCCCATAAAGCACTTATCAAAACGATATTGCTCAAGACTTAAAAGAGCTCCATTGCCAATTAAAGCGCCCGTTTTATGTTTAACGGATCCTCCAATTAAATAGAGGGTGATACCTTGTTCTAGCATCGGGTTTAAATGCATTAAACCATTTGTCACGACAACTACATCTTTTTGCTTTAAAAAAGGAATCATTTCATACGTTGTAGTTCCTGCATCTAAAAAAATACAGTCACCTTCATTTATAATGGAAGCCGCATACTCTGCAATGTTTCGTTTATCTTGAACATTTTTAGCAGATTTTTCGATAACGCTCAGTTCAATTCGTTTACTGCGAATAAGCGAAGCGCCACCGTGAACACGTTTGAGCATTTGCTCTTCTTCTAGTTGACTTAAGTCTCTTCTAATTGTGGATTCCGAAGCGCCTGTAACTTCGATAAACTCTTGCACTTTTACAAGTTCTTTCTCTTTTAAAAGTTTTAAGATTAGTTGATGTCTCTCCGGCGTTAACATGTTCTAGCTCCTTTTTCAAAAAAGCGTTTTCATTTATTTCATGTACTTACTTTATCACGGTTTACATTCAAAATCAATCATAAAAAATCAAAAACATTCATTTTTTTAATTACAAAATAAAGTTTTTTGAATGAATAATTAGTTTTGCATTTGTTTTAATGATAGTTTATACAAAAGGAAATAAGCTGGTAATTCAAGAATTTGTCTACTTTTCTCATTATATGTAAAGGTTTTCTTCTACCCAATTAGATATGACTGTTTTTGACTATTTCTTGACCGATTGAATTTTTCTGACTGAATCACGCATAGCTTGTCCTGATTTCACAAAAGCTTACACACCAAAAAAGTTGTCCACCTTTTTGGACAACTCAAAGTGACCCATCATTTAAATAAAAACAGAAGCATATATAATATGGAAGCAAGGGCAGAAGAAATAGCTAAACTTGAGATAAAACGAACGAGTCTTTTTTTAATGAACTGCGTTAATTCGATTTCTCTTACTTGGGTTTTTTCATTTTGCATACAATAATCCCTTCTTTAATTAAAATTTCCTAGTAGCTAGAAGTTGCTACTCGCAGAATATGCTTTTATGTATTGTATGCATGCGTTAAAAAAAAGATACAAAACGAACAAAAAAGCTACTCTTAGCTAGAGTAGCTTTCATCTTTCCATACATCTGCTTCAATTACTGCATCCGCTCGAATCGAATATGTATAACAAGGGCCTGTAACCATCAGCGTATTCGACTGCAGCGAGACTTTATCAATCGTCACTCGTTCATACCTTTGAATATGTCCTGCTTCATAGACGTGAAGTGTTACTGGATGATGCTCCGAGTAACTGTTCATAATGACATTTTCAATATGCTCAATCTTTTCCTTTTTCAACCCTAAAGGCTGCTTATGCGCATCGGGACTGTACATTTTCTTCATTTTCTCTAAATGCTCGGGCATTACTAACTTCGCATACTGTTTTAATTCATCTTGATACACGTTCATTCTCCCCCTTGACTCTTGCTTCTATTTTACCGAACGAACATTCTCATTGCAAAACTTTTTAATCAAAATAAAAGCAAACAATTCATTCTTTCATACTCCATAAAAACTGTCAAAAGATTTTATGTTAATAGCAGAAACTGATTTTAAAAAAATAATGATATCCCATCTTTAATTCGGTCTCTAGAGTTGGTATAATACATTGTCATGACTGTGTTTTCGGAGCTTTTGATGATTGGAGGTAACGTTCATGATTAATAAAATAAAAGAAATTATCCTCATTATTCTAGGGAGCCTCATTTTCGCACTGGCCATTAATTACTTTGCTATTCCAAATGAATTAGCAGAAGGCGGCGTAACCGGTGTAACAATGATTACCTATTATGTATTAGGCTGGTCTCCGGGTATCACAAACTTTATATTAAACGGTTTGCTGGTACTGATCGGATACAAATTGCTTCACAAACGTGTGATTGCTTACACAATTATATGTATTATTTTTACGTCTCTATTCCTACATATAACTGAAGGACTGGGAAATCCTCTTGACGATACGCTACTGGGGGCTATTTTTGCTGGTATTTTAGCTGGTGTAGGACTCGGACTTGTGTTTAGAGGTGGCGGAACTTCCGGAGGCTCTGCAGTTATTGCCCGCTTAGCTAATCAATATCTAGACTGGAATATTAGCAAAACGATGCTGGCAATTGATTTATTAGTTGTAGCAAGCGCTTATTTTGTCATCGGTGGAGAAAAGACGATGTATACGGTTATTTCTCTTTACATCGGAACGAAGGTGCTTGATTATATCATTGAAGGACTCAACCCTCGCAAAGCAATCACTATTATTTCACACCGTTCAGCTGAAGTAGCCGAACAAGTCAATAAAAAGATGCAACGCGGCGTCACTGTCTTTTCTGCTCATGGAAGCTATACAAAAGAAGCAAAAGACGTATTGTACGTAGTTGTGAACAAACAAGAACTGCTAGAATTAAAGCGTATTATTCATAAAGTCGACGAACAAGCTTTTGTGGTCGTACACGATGTGCGCGACGTCTTTGGAGTAGGTTTTACCATTCCAAAAGCCGGCTGAAAACCCGCTATAAAAAAGCGGGTTTTTTCTATTATATATGTTTGCGCTGAAAATACAGTAAACCTGCTGCTCCAAAAAGCAGAAAGCTGCTTATAACAACTGCTAGGAAGTTCTGTGTAGTCAGCATCAACCCCCATGATGCTTTTCCCGTTACACCTAACATTCCATACATTGGCTGAGTCCATGGGTACCAGGGACCAAATCGTTCAGAATTAGCAACGAATAAATTCGGTAGTGTTAAAATGACATTGACTGTTAAAGATGCTCCAAAGCTAGAAAGTGCCATTGACACTGCTAGCATAAACGCTAGAATTGGCAACACTGCAACCCAGCCGCCTAGCATATTTCCAGCTATCATTTTTAGTGGAATAGCATTCGGATAGCCTTTCAACATGCCAACTCCTAATAAAACAACAAATACAAGCACTTGAAGAATTCCCATGAAAGCTGCTGATGTGATCAATTTTGCTCCGTATACGGATGTTCTTGTCACAGGAAGAGACAGTAATTGCTTCCACCCTCCGGCTTCGTGTTCATACCGACAGATGAACGATGTTACTAACCCGCCAATTAACGGATAAAACAGTAAGCCGTGAACATTGGCAATCAAAGCATCTGCCATTAACCATTTCATCCTCCCGTTTGGCATTGCCTGATCACCTACAAAAAGGATAGCAGCAATAAGAATGGGACTAACAAAAAGGTAAGTCCAGGCTTTTGTTTTAAACAATTTAAACCATTCTATCTTGCACAATTGCCACAACATTTAGGCCACATCCTTTTTGATAAAGTGAAGAGCACCTGCAGCATATAAAAAAACGCCGATAATTACACCTGTTATCATATACGTATTCCGATAATCGGAAAACACTAGCATTGGCCATTGCCAGAAAAACCAGCTCGGCAATTCTCTCATACCACTCATTGCCACACTCATCACAATACCTAGTGCCAGAGAACGGCTTTGATTTTTAAAAAGCATAGATAGCCATATTTGAATAGCCACAAACGGAATAGCCGAAAAAAACGGATAAAAGGTATAAACAAAAAGAGTTTTCCAAGAAGGAGGCAGACCAAATCCTAACCACCACCCTAGCCCAATTATACCGATTAATAGAACAGCAGAAGCGATAAGTAGCATAAACATAACTACTACAAATTTTGCTGTATAAACACTCAGTCTGCTCACAGGTAAGCTCAGCAACTGCTTCCATGAGCTTCTATGATATTCAATATGTGCTACATTTGAAGCAAGAATCGTTCCTCCCAGTAAAAAAGCTATTGGAAGCGTGATGTTTAGTTCATGCAAAAGGCCTTCCCACACGTTCGGGTTTTGCTGAGTTAAATATTCATATCGAACGCTATAATCAACTAGCGTTAAGCCAATTACACCCGCTGGACCTAAAAATAGTAAAAACCGGAGCCATTTTCTTTTTAACTTTATACACTCAGCCTGCAGTATTTTTGTGAACATATCCATTCTCCTCACTC
Organism: Priestia sp. VA7; assembly: GCF_055710015.1. Lineage (NCBI taxonomy): Bacteria > Bacillati > Bacillota > Bacilli > Caryophanales > Bacillaceae > Priestia > Priestia sp. VA7. The sequence continues at coordinate 428,601 of NZ_JBVQPN010000004.1, read as the reverse complement.
GTCAGCTTTAAAAAGATATCTTCTAATGATTTCGATTTTTCTTCAACTCGGTAGATTGAGACATTTTCTTGCACAAGCTGATAAACAAGATGGGCCACTTGCTCGTGATCAATATAATCTAAAAGAAGACTGTGTTTATCGATAGTAGGTACAAACCCATTTGCTAATAGTATTGTTTTAGCCTTTTCTATCTCTCCCGTTGTAAATGCCACTTGATGCTTAGCCTTTTTGCGAAGCGATTCAATCGATCCATTAAATAGCATCTTTCCTTTTGTAATAATACCTACTTGAGTCGCTAGATGGTCAATTTCATAGAGTAAATGACTTGAAATCAATACGGTAACTCCGTTTTTCCCTGGCATTTCTTTAATTAATGAACGAATTTCTTGAATTCCTGCAGGATCCAGTCCGTTGGTTGGTTCGTCTAAGATTAATAAACGAGGATTTCCGAGGAGTGCAGAAGCAATGCCAAGCCGCTGTTTCATCCCAAGAGAAAAGCCTTTGACTGGACGATTTGCTTCTTTTGTTAATTTTACAATATTTAGTACTTCATCCACTCTGTTTTTAGATACACCTAGTATTTTGCGAAGTACCTCTAGATTTTCTCTCGCAGTTAAATGCGCATAATAGGAAGGGCTCTCTACAAGTGAACCTATCTTTTTTAAGGCTTGAATATGCTGCCTGTGATTTTTTATTCTTTCTCCAAACAGCTCAATTTCCCCGCTCGTTGGCTTCATTAGCCCGAGCAGCATTCGGATCGTTGTCGTCTTCCCTGCTCCATTGGGTCCTAAAAACCCGTAGATTTCTCCTTCTTTAATGGATAAATTCACTTCATTTACAGCTTCTGCTCCTTTAAATACTTTTATCAGCTGAATCGTTTTAACAATTTCCACTTTTATCACCTCTCCTTTACTATAAACAGCTAAAGTTAAGAGGAAGGAAAAGAAAGGTTAAAATTCGTTTAAAAAAGCGTGTGAATTAATCACTCGCTTTGTACACAATTTGAATATCCGTTCCATGTTTTGTAGAATGAATTGACCACGTTAACCCCATTTCTTTAATCATCGCATCCACAATCGCTAGACCTACACCGTTTTGCTTCGTATGGCTATTCTTGTTAAAGCCTGACCCTTTATCAGAAATGGTGAGAGAAGATAAATCATGCTCTTGAACAAGGCGAAAGCCAATAAAGTTACCTTCTTTGGCATGACGAATGACATTTTGACATAAATTATCTATTATTCTTTCTAACCACTGAACATCTCCGCGCCAATATATAGACTGAGAAGGCAGTTGAATATCCACTTCCATATTCTCTTCTTCAAATAGTGGATACCATTGTGCAATGCTTTTTCTAAGAAATCGAGCCATATCAACTTCCTCTTCCCGATATGGATATTTTCTATTTAACAGCAGCGTATAGGAAAATAAATTATCTATTAAATCACTAACAAATTCTACTTTCGTATCAATTACCTCAAGAGATTGTTGAACGTTCAAGGCCATTTCTTCGTTTTTCATCTGATAAATATGAGTTCGAACAGTCGTGAGCGGTGTTCGTAAGTCATGCGATAGACTCATAATTAAGTCTTGTCGCAGCTGTTCTTCTTGCTGCTCTCGGTCCCGGCTTTCATGAAGCTGTTTAACCATTTGATTAAACGATTGTTCTAGCTGGCCAATTTCATCCGTGGACTCAGATACAACAGGTAAAGGAATTCCTTGCTCGTCTTTGTTGTTCATAGCAGCTTGTAACGCTCGCAGCCTTTTTCGAATTCGAAGAAAAAAGAATAGAGAAAGTACAATAAAAGAAAGCACAATGATAAAAACAAATCCTAAATAAATATTATAGTAGGCTGGGTCTAGCCTTTGAATAGGAGGCTCAACGGCTTTTTCTGGCACTTCAATGACCATAAAACCTTGCTTTTTATCTGTTCCAATAAAGGTAATAACCGTATACGGATCGTTTCCGTATCGTTTTTTGATAAATTCAGCCGTATAAGAAGATGACCATTGCTTCGGAAGGGATTCATGGTAAGGAAGCGGAAGCTGTGTTTGGCCAGCTTCGTTTACCCAGAACATTGAAGCTTCAGGGTATTTTTCTTTTAATAATTTTAGCTTTTGATTAATTGTTTTCTCATTTGCTCCTTCTAGCTTTTTGGCTTCTTGATTCCATATTTGTTCGTAGTAGCTTTTTCCTTTATACTCTTCATTTAATAATCCTTGAATATGCATAAAAGGAACGGTGATCAGCCATGAGCCTGCAAAAAATGATACAGGTATAATTAGTACAGCAGCAATCATAATTAAGATATATTTCGTGATAAGAGACTGTGTAACATTCATTGCTTCACCCTGTACCCAATCCCTCGTATTGTTTCAATAATTTCAGGCTTAGCTGCATTTTTCTCCAATTTTTCTCGCAAATAGCGAATATGTACCATTAATGTTTTATCTCCTTCTATATAACGCTCTTTCCATACCCCTTCATAAATTTGTTCTTTTGTTAAAATTTGATTTAAATGCTGAAGGAAATAAGTAAAAATATGAAATTGCTTACCTGTTAAACTAATTTCTTCACTTGTCTCTCTGTTCATCACGCGATAGTCTCTCATCGAAATATGCAAATGTTTTAAAATAAGCTCTTCTTTCTTTCTTGAAAATCTTCTTAACAATACTTCAAGCCTTGCAAGCAGCTCTTCTGGATGAAACGGCTTTGTGACATAGTCATCGGCAAACTCTAGTCCCATGATCTTATCTTCTAGAGCTGTACGAGCTGAAAGCATTAAAATTGGGACATCAGGTGCTAGTTTTTTAAGCTTTTTTCCCACTGTAAATCCATCTAACCCAGGAAGCATTACATCTAAAATGACAATATCCGCTTGTTTAATAAACCGACTGGCGATATCTCCTGATTGTAACCAAGTAACTTCATAGTTTTGCTTTTTAAGCTCATTTTGAATCATTAATCCAATTTCTTCATTGTCTTCAATGTATAAAACGTGATTCATATGCACCCCCCTTTACTTCTTTTTCCATTTTATCGAATTCTTCTTAGCAGTAAAAGACAAAAAAGCTAAAAGGCATCGCCTTTTAGCTTTTTTCTTTACACGTCCATTTAATTAACAGACCGCAGTGCGTTAATCCTCCTCCAAACCCATAAAGAATAAGGAGGTCATTACCCTGTACTTTTCCTGTCATTATTCCTTCGTTTAAAGCAAGCGGAATAGAAGCTGAAGATGTATTTCCGCAGTATTGCACACTCGTTAACGTTTTATCCATTGAAACACCTGTTTTAGCACAAATAGCTTCAATCATTCGAAGGTTTGCACTATGCGGAATAAACCAATTTACATCAGAAAGAGAAATGGAAGTATTCTTTAATAATGCTTCTACTCCTTTTGGAATCGTTCGGACAGCAAAGCGGTATACTTCACGCCCGTTTTGAACTAAATTCCCGCTCGAATTAATTTCTTTTCCTGAAAGAGTATTAGATAAGTTAGAACGATATAAATTCACCCCTCCGCTTCCGTCCGTTCCGTAGTGACATCCTAAGAAACTCGGATTATGCTCATCGTACTCTACAAGCATAGCTCCCGCTCCGTCACCAAACAGCACGCATGTGGCCCGGTCCGTATAATCTGTAATTTTCGACATGACTTCAGCACCAATAACTAAAATCTTTTTATGCAATCCCGACGTCACTAAGCCGTTCGCCACATGAAGGCCATATGTAAAACCGGCGCATGCGGCACCTAGATCAAATGCAGCAGCTTGATCAATATGAAAGTAATCTTGAATCTGACATGCTACGCTAGGAAAAAAGTGATCTGGCGTTGTTGTCGAAACAATAATTGCATCTACATCTTCTATTTCTACAGCATATCGGTTAAGCAAATTTTCAACGGCTCGAATGGCAAGCGTAGATGTGTATTCGCCTTCACCAGCAATTCGTCGTTCTTTCATTCCGGTACGCTGTACAATCCATTCGTCACTTGTATCAACCATTTCTTTTAAATGGTCGTTCGTTAATTTTTGCTTTGGTGTATATATCCCCATTCCTGTGATTCTAGCTTTTGATTGCATCATTTCTCCACCTCAAATCAGTTGATACTTAATTATAACACCTACTTTTAATATCTGGTACTAATTTATTGTTAGATAAAAAGCGCAAAGGCATACCCTTTACGCTTTTTATTAAATAGAATAATCTTCTGGAATAAATACTTTTAGCTGCTTAGGCTTTACATACACCTTCTCTCCCACTTGAAGACTGAGGACTTTATAGTGCTCTTTGCTCAATTCAGCTTCTAAAAATTCTTCTGCATCTTCTCTTTTTAATTCAACTTGCACGATAGCCCCTATCACATGAATATGGCTAATGGTTGCAGAAACAGCATCTGCGCTTGTTTTTACCTTTTCAAGGTGAATATCATGAGGTCGTACATACCCAACAGCTGCTTCTTCATTCCTTCCGTTAAATTCTGGAACATCCATTTCAAAGCTTCCTTGTTTTAGTCTGCCTTTATGAATGCGGCCCTTGAATAAATTGACGTTTCCTAAAAAATCGTACACAAATGGACTGTTAGGATGATCATATACTTCTTCAGGACTTCCAATCTGCTCAATTTTCCCGTTGTTCATCACAACAATACGATCAGCTACATCCAAGGCTTCTTCTTGATCATGCGTAACGAAAATACTGGTAATATGAAAATCATTATGCAATTTACGCAGCCATCTGCGCAAATCCTTGCGAACTTTTGCATCCAGAGCGCCAAAAGGTTCATCTAATAGCAGTACTTTCGGTTCTACTGCTAACGCTCGAGCAAGCGCTACTCGCTGGCGCTGTCCGCCCGATAATTGAGAGGGATAGCGATTTGCAAGCAGCTCTAGTTTAACAAGCTGCAGCAGCTCGGTTACTTTCTTGGTGATGTCTGTTTTAGAAGGCCTTGTTTTTTTAGGTCGTACTTTTAAACCATACGCAATGTTATCAAACACAGTCATATGCCTGAACAAAGCATAGTGTTGAAAAACAAACCCTACATTCCGCTCTTTTGGATTTATGCGCGTAATTTCCTTTCCATCAAATAAAATAGCTCCTTGATCAAGATGTTCAAGACCGGCAATGATACGAAGCAAAGATGTTTTTCCAGAACCGGACGGACCGAGTAAAGCTCCTAATTCACCCGTTTGAATATCAATGTTAATAGAATCCAGCGCTTTAAAATCACCAAAGTTCTTTGATACGTGCTTAATATGGATACTCATTTCATAAGCTCCTTCCTTTTTAAATATGTTTGACTTTCCACTCAATAATATTTTTTATAATTAATGTAAAAATAGCTAAAATTGACATTAAAGATGCTACCGCAAACGCTGCTGCAAATTGATATTCATTGTAGAGAATTTCAATATGAAGAGGCATCGTATTTGTCATTCCTCGAATGTGCCCAGACACAACGGAAACAGCTCCAAACTCCCCAATCGCCCGCGCATTACATAAAATAATGCCATATAATAAGCCCCATTTAATATTAGGTAACGTCACTAGAAAAAAAGTTTTGAAACCGCTAGCTCCTAACGTTAACGACGCTTCTTCTTCGGCTGACCCTTGAGCTTGCATGAGTGGAATCAATTCTTTGGCAACAAACGGAAGCGTTACAAAAAGCGTAGCTAATATAATACCGGGAATAGCAAATACAATTTTGATGTCGTGATTAAACAACCATTCTCCGAATAACCCTTGTGCACCAAATAATAAAATAAAAACCAATCCAGCAATAACAGGTGAAACAGCAAACGGCAAATCAATAAGCGTAATTAAAATATTCTTTCCTTTAAAATCAAACTTTGTAATTAACCATGCGGCTACCACGCCGAAAACGGCATTTAAAGGAACAGTAATAAGCACCACAATTAGCGTTAGTTTAATAGCAGCCAAAGCATCCGGATTTGTAATCGCAGCGAGATACGTTTCCAACCCTTTTTGAAAAGCTGTCATAAAAATGGTGATGAGCGGGAGCACTAAGAATAGAGCTAAAAAAGCCAGTGCAATAAATGTAAGCAGCCACTGGACGACTTTGGGCTCTTTTAAACTAGAATGATTAAGTTTAACAGTCGTTTTTGCATGCTGCATTGGAACATGTCCTGCCAATGTCATCCCTCCTTAACTATATACAAATTTACGATTTGTCCACCATTGAATAATATTAATAAGTAATAACAGAAAAAATGATACAACGAGCATGACTGATGCAATAGCAGTAGCGCCCGCATAATCGTACTGCTCGAGTTTTGTCATAATAATAAGCGGCGTAATTTCAGTTTTCATCGGCATATTTCCAGCAATAAAAACAACTGACCCGTATTCTCCAAGCGCTCTTGCGAATGAAAGAGAAAAGCCTGTTAAAATAGCAGGCACCAGCTCTGGAAAAATAACTTTTCTGAACGTTTGCATTCGGCTGGCTCCTAAACTAGCCGATGCTTCTTCGATCTCTGCATTAAAGTTTTGCAATACTGGCTGCACCATTCGGACAACAAACGGCAGACCAATAAACGTCAGAGCGATAATAATTCCGATAGGCGTAAATGCGATTTTAAACGTAAATAATTGACCCATCCATCCTTTCGGAACGTAAAGAGTGGTCAAGGCAATGCCGGCAACAGCCGTTGGTAAAGCAAACGGCAAATCTACAAGTCCATCAATAAACCTCTTTCCGGGAAAATGATATCTCACTAATACCCATGCAATAATAGTTCCAAAAATAACATTAATAATCCCTGCTGCAAATGCTGCTCCAAAACTTAATTTATATGATGCTACTACTCTAGAGTCTGTAACAGTTTTAATAAAGTCGCTCCATCCCATAGATGCCGTATTTAGAAAAATCATCGCTAACGGAAAAAGCACAAGGATACTTGCATAAAACATCGTAAAACCTAAAGAAAGCCCAAATCCAGGTAAGATACTTTCCTTTTTCTTCTGTCGTTGTAACACGCTCACGTCTTACACCTCTCTCTGCTTTCAAGATACATGTACACAGAAGATACGAATTACCATTCGTATCTTCCTCATTTACTTTTTTTAATGCATCATATTACTTTGGCTGATAAATCTGATCGAATGTTCCTCCATCGTTAAAATGAGTTTCTTGAGCTTTTTTCCACCCGCCAAAATCTTTAATGGTAACTAGGTTAAGAGAAGGAAATTGATCTTTGTGTTTCTCTAATACTTTTTCATTTCGAGGACGATAGTAATTTTCCGCTGCGATTTCCTGACCTTTTTCTGTATATAGATATTTCAAGTATGCTTTTGCTACCTTTGTCGTGCCTTTCTTTTCAGCTACTTTATCTACTACAGCAACAGGCGGTTCTGCTAAAATACTCAATGACGGTGTTACAATTTCAAATTTATCTTTTCCTAGCTCATTTAACGATAAGTAAGCTTCATTTTCCCATGCAATTAACACGTCTCCAATGCCCCGTTCTACAAACGTAGTTGTCGCTCCGCGTGCGCCTGAGTCTAACACTTCGACATTTCCATAAAGTTTACTCATGAAGTCTTCAACCTTTTTGTTACCTCCGTTATATTTATTCTTCGCGTATGCCCAAGCCGCTAAATAATTCCAGCGTGCGCCTCCAGACGTTTTTGGATTTGGTGTAATAACGGATGTACCTTTTTTCGTTAAATCATCCCAATCTTTAATTCCCTTTGGATTTCCTTTACGAACTAAAAAAACAATTGTTGATGTGTATGGTGTAGAATTATGAGCCAATTCTTTTTCCCAGTCTTTATTTAATAATTGGCGAGTTTGAGCAATTTCATCAATATCGTATGCAAGCGCAAGCGTTACGACATCCGCTTCTAAACCGTCAATAACTGCCCGGCCTTGCTTACCAGAGCCACCGTGTGATTGCTTGATAGTAACGTCTTGCCCTGTTTTATCTTTCCAATAAGATGCAAAGCTCTTATTGAACTCCTGATAAAGCTCACGTGTAGGATCATATGAAACGTTTAAAAGCTCTACTGGTTTTTTTGAATCGTTTTTACTCGCAGAACTATCTTTCCCTGCTGTTTCAGTAGATTTCCCATTGCCGCAACCTGCTAGCACGACCAGCAGTGCCGTTAGCACCATTAAAAACTGAACTGCTTTTTTCTTCATGTTTTACTCCCCTTTTTATAAAAAAATACAAAAAGGCCGCTATCTCTTTGAAAAGAGAAGCAGCCTTCAGTTAGTCTGATCAGCGTATATGCTCTTAAATTATTCTTATTAAATTTATTCGTAAGAATAAAAAGAAGATACTTTCTGAAAAGACAATTTATTCTTGTTTTTATAATAAACACACTTTACCTATTAGTCAACTAGGTTTTTAATCTTTTTTACACTTATTTTAGTTCTTTTTACGTACTTTCCTTACTTACTGCGTGCCAGATACTCTTTTTCTAAGTCAGAGAGTGTAAGTTCAAAAAGATGATGGTTTTCTTTTTTGTAAATCCCTTTTTTCAGTAACTCTTCAATGAGGTATTGTTTTCTTTGCCGCACCGCTGCTCGTAATAAATTTTCCATCTTTTCTCCTCCTATTATATTAATTTAAGAATAAAAAAAAGACTCCTAACACAGGTCAGAAGCCTTCGGTAATCCGGTCAGCACAGGAATGAAACTGTCAGATTTTCATAATTTTAAAAAGTATAAAGCTGCTGCTTTAGCAGCTTTATACTTCTCATCGTCTTACTCATACAACCTATAAATCAATTTTAATTCGAAAAATTCTAAATCTTCTACCGGAAAGAAAGTCAATTTTAATTCGAATACGCACGTTTTCTATATTTAGTACAGTACTTGCTTGCCCCGCCGTCAAGCATTCGCTAGCTAGGCTGGCCCTTCAGTTTCTCTAAATACGTATTTAATTAGGCTTATTTGTGGCTTACTACTTTGCTTTTAGCTAAAAAGCGGTTTTTTTCCGTGCTGTCCACTTGAGTAATTTGTCCATCGTGAAGAGTAATTAGTACAGATCCATAGTTGATTTCAGTTAGTAATTTAACAATATAATCTAATTTTTCTTGTGTAATTGAAGCCATTTTATCATTCTCCTATTCATAGATAAATTTATATTTTAGTTGCAGTTGAATAAACAAAGCGGACAACATCTATAAGTACTTGTATAATGTGCAGAAGATAAATACATGGTAATCCTCCCCATATGTTCAATTGAAGATTGAGATTTTAATGACCACAACCAATGTACAGAAAAGGCCCACACTAGTAGCGAACAAGTATGAGCCTTCGGTTGACCGATCAGCTTCTTTAGCATCCCAATTTTTTCAAAAGATTTATACTATCTATATTATTTACACTTTACCTATATGTCAAGTAGGGATTAAAAAAATAAATAGATATTATTAATTTTTTTTATATCTTTGACCTAATAAAAAAGACTCATCTGCATGAACTTACACAGACGAGTCTTTTTTAGCCCTATTTTTTTGGATAGGCAGGGTTACCGTAAAAATGCTTCCTTGTTCTTTTTTGCTTTCAACACGTACTGCGCCCTCATGCAGCCGAACAATTTTTTTTGTAATGGCTAGACCGAGGCCGCTTCCTTTTAACGTTCTCGATTTATCTACTTTATAAAAGCTTTCAAAAATATATTTTTGATCTTCTTCGGCAATACCAATTCCATTATCCTTTATTTTCACGTCTATTTCCTCGTTTTTTTGATGAATAGATATTTTCACAAATCCATTTTCAGGCGTATATTTAATAGCATTTGTTACTAAATTCAGCCAAACTTGCTCTAACAAATCTTTATCTGCTTCTATTTGAACATTGGATAAATCAAGGTCAATTTCTATGTTCTTTTTTGTCCACTGAGGTTCTAAAGCCATGACCACATGCCTGATTTGTTCATCTAACCGGTATTGCTGCAGCATTAGCGTTTGATGTTCAGAGTCTAGAGAAGCAAGCTTTAGCAAATTGGAACTAAGCTGAGAAAGTCTTGTACTTTCTTTTTCAATAATCGTTAAATATTGTATCTTTTTATCTTCACTGACGATATCATCTTTAAGTGCCGCTGAAAAACCGCGAATAGAGGTCAGCGGTGATTGAATCTCATGTGAAACGCTAGCAATAAACTCTTGCCTCATCGTTTCTATTTTGTTTAATTCTTTAGTCATCTGATTAAAATTTTTAGTTAACAGACCGATTTCATCATTCGCTGCGTGCTCGACTTGCACATTGTATTCGCCTTGTCCAACAACTTTCATCGCTGTACTGAGACGCTTAATCGGTTTAATAATAATCATTGAAACATATGCAAATAATACAATACCTACTAATAAAATCGTAATAAGCTGGATATTTTGAACATCTTGAATAACTGAAAATTGCCGCTGTGGATGAGACTGAATAAATAGAGCATACGACCGTCCATTTTCTTTAAAAGGAAGACCCACTACGTTTGGCTGTGGACGATCATCTTTTTCCTCGTTTAAATTAGAATAACGCTTCCCGTCTAATACTTGATCTACTTCTTTCGGTGTAATTAGAATAGGTGGTCCTGGCTGTCCTAATACTTTTTCTTCATGCTGATCATCAATAATAATAAACGAAAAATGAATGAATGATGAATTAGATAAAAACCTTGCAGCTTTGTCCGAGTCTTCTGCTCCGTACAAATCGATAAAATCTTCTCCCATCTTCACCATATCCTGACCTAATCGCATTTCGAGCTTCTGCTTGCTAAGAACTGTCGTGACGACAACGGTAATCACAACGCTCAATAAAATTGTAATGATGAACGACAGAACCAGCTTTACATAAATTGATTTCACGTTAACACCCTTCTGCTCTATAGCCTAGTCCGCGAATTGTTTTGATTTCCATACCGACGTTTTTCATATGATTAAGCCTCTCTCGCAGACGTTTTATGTGAACGTCTACCGTGCGCTCATCGCCTTCATAATCATATCCCCAAATTAATTGAATAAGCTGATCACGAGTAAAAATCTTTCCTGGAGAACTAACTAACGTGAACAGTAGTTCAAACTCTTTTAACGGCAGCTGTTCGCTTGTTTCTCCTGCACTCATCTCTAATTTGGTACGGTCTAGTTTTATATTCCCCATAAAGATTACATTGTTAGCTTCTACTCGGTACCTGCGTAAAAGAGCCTTTACCCGAGCAACCATTTCCTGAGGATCAAAAGGTTTCACGACATAGTCGTCTGTTCCGATATCAAATCCTTTTAGCTTATCATGCGATTCGCCTCTAGCTGTTACCATTAAAACTGGTATATCAAAATACTCCTTAATTTCCTTTGTTAGTTCCCATCCGTCTTTAAATGGCATCATGATATCAACGACCGCTAGATCAATTCGAAACTCTTCCATTTTCGCCCACGCTTCTTCACCATCTGCTGCTTTTATAATTTTGAATCCTTGATTTTCTAAATATAATGATATCAGCTCTCGAATATGTTGATCATCATCTGCAACTAATATTTGAATCATACATGTCTCTCCCTATTCCTAAGTTTGTCCAGCTTTTACGCACAGTAAGCTCTCTGTTTATAGTAAACAGAGAGCCGCATAAGATCATACAATAATTTTATACTTCAAATATGAACTGAATATGAACAAACTAATTAACTCTTATTAGCTGAAGTTGTTTGCTCGTTCTTTTTCTACAATTCCCTCCAAATACGATAAAAACGTTTGACGTAAATCTCTGCGCTTTAACGCAACTTCTACCATCGCTTTCATATAGCCTACCTTATCTCCAATATCAAAGCGCTGTCCTTCCAGTTCAAGAGCAAACAATCGCTCTTTTTCACATACCACACCCAGTGCATCTGTTAATTGTAATTCATTTCCTACTCCTCTTTCAATCGTTTTTAGATAAGAAAAAATAGAAGGATTTAAAATATAGCGGCCCATAACGGCAATAGTTGACGGAGCTTGTTCTATCGATGGTTTTTCAATCAAGTCATTCACTTCATGAAGGCTGCCAGATTTATTTTTCGGCTGAATGATTCCGTATTTTGATACCTCTTCAACATCCACTTTTTGAACTCCGATAACTGATTGATTAGTCGTTTCATACGCTTGGATCATCTGTTTGAGCGCAGGTTCTTCAGAAGTCATAATATCGTCTCCAAGAAGAACGGCAAACGGCTCATCTCCAATAAACTGTTCGGCACAAAGAATAGCATGACCAAGTCCTAACGGCTCTTTTTGACGAATATAGTGAATGCTGGCCATTGATGAGATCATTTGTACTTCTTTTAGCATTTGGAACTTGTGTTTTTCTTCAAGCATTTGCTCTAACTCAATTGATTTATCAAAATGGTCTTCAATTGATTTTTTGTTTCGTCCTGTAATAAAAATAATACTTTCAATACCTGATTTCACAGCTTCTTCTACAATATATTGTACAGCAGGCTTATCGACAATTGGCAGCATTTCTTTGGGCTGCGCTTTTGTCGCTGGCAAAAATCGAGTCCCTAAACCGCCTACTGGAATAACTGCTTTTTTTATCGTCATATATGAATCCCTCTTTCTTTTTTAGTAGTAAATACAAATAATTTAGTACCAATAAAGTTGATACCGACACTTACGATTGTAATTAAAAGTTTACTAAGTAGCAGCGCTACCCCCCATTTATTATATAGAACAGTCAATAGAAATGATGTTAGAGATAAAGTGATCAAATTTACGATCACAAATGAAATCACTTCACGCTTACTGCTTTTTTCTTTTCTCTCAAACGTCCATTTGCGATTCATGACATAACTGTTTAAAATGCCCGCACTGTATGAAATCCACTGCGCTAGTATATAGTTAACACCAATTGTTGTTAAAAGTGCGTACACTACAAAATCAATCAGTGTATTTAAAACTCCTACTAACGCAAATTTAATAAAAGATATCCATTTGTTAGTCACGAAGTGATACTTCCTTGCGTGGTTCAAGCTGATACTTTTCCCGGACGATATAGAGTGGACGATTTTTTGTTTCATCGTAGATGCGGCCAATATATTCTCCAATCATACCAAGAATAATTAAAATGATGCCGCTAAAGAATAGCTGAATGACAATTAATGACGACCACCCTGTGATGGTGCTGTCTGTAAATAACTTCAAATACAGCACCACTAAAAGATAAATAAAACCGATACCAGATAGCGTTACACCAGCATAGCTAGCTAGCTTCAGCGGTTTATAAGAGAAAGACGTAATGCCATCCATTGAAAGCTTCAGCATCTTTTTCAAAGGATATTTCGACTCACCCGCCAAACGCTCGTCTCGCTCATATTCTACTGCTATTTGCTTAAAGCCCACCCAGCTTACTAATCCGCGAACAAAGCGATTTTTTTCTTGAATGCTATTCATTTGATTGCACACTTTGCGATCTAGCAAACGGAAATCCCCTGTATCAAGCGGAATATCAATATCGGTCATCGCACGTAAGAAGCGATAAAACATAGCAGCCGTTTGTTTTTTAAAGTATGTTTCTCCTTTTCGCTTTGTACGCTTAGCGTATACAACGTCAAACCCTTGCTTCCATTTTTCAATCATCTCTAAAATCAATTCGGGCGGGTCTTGCAAATCAGCATCAATCACAACGACCGCCTCTCCTCTTGCATAATCCATACCAGCTGTAATAGCAATTTGATGACCAAAGTTACGGGCAAAATCTAATAAAACAACCGCTGGGTCTTGCTCACTGTACTCTTTAATGATTTCTGCTGTTCGATCTCTACTGCCGTCGTTCACGAAAAGAAGCTCGTAAGCTTCTTTCGTTGAATGCATCACTTCTGTGAGACGGCGGTAGGTTTCATGAATCACTTCTTCTTCGTTATAGACAGGAACAACAATAGAATATTTAACAATGGAACTCATGTTTATGCCCTCCTTATTTAAGCGTTATTTCGTATAGTGTTCCGTTTCCAGATGGCCCTTGCTGAGCACTTGATGAAGTAGACTGCCACTTGGAAGAAGGAATCTCCTTACTATTTTCTTTAATCCACGTGATAACGTCAGATTGACCTCCCTTGCCCATTCCAGACAAGTAGAAATATTTCACTTCACCTTTTTTAATCATGGCTTTTAATTTACTTACCGTTAAAATTGGATCTGAACCGCTAAATCCACCCATTGCCATTACTGGCTCGCCCGTTTTGATAATGTAAGGTGCAGCTGAAGTTGAATCCGTTGTGGCAAATAAATATTTTTCACCTGTATTATTTTTTGTTAAATAGTTTAGTAGCTTTTTGTTTACTTCTGCGTTCATCCCTCCACTTTTTCGTTTTGAAGATGATGATTTGCTTGAAGAGCTATTTGGCATTTGACTATTATTGGATGAACCGCCTGGCATTTGCATTTCACCACTGTTTGAAGAACCGCTTGGCGGCTGCATTTGACCATTATTGGACGAACCACCCGGCATTTGACCGCCGTTCGATGAACCGCTTGGCGGCTGCATTTGATTGTTTGAAGATGAATTGCCGCTAGAGCTTCCTGGAGGCTGCATGCCGTTAAAGCCAGACTGTTTGCTATTCGTTGCTGTGCTTGGAGGTCCTCCCATACCGCTTGAAGAATCAGGACCTGCTGATGGAAGCATGCTATTTCCACCATAAATAATTGGTGTCATCGCCCAGTACGCCGGCATCGCAAGTAAGACAACCATCGCTGCGGCTCCTAGGTAGTTCGTCAACGAATTTTTACGCTGTTTACGAACAGCTAAAACAAGAGCTAAAATGACGCCCAGTGCTCCTACACCTGCAATTGGCGCTACGCCGATTGAGCTGACATAAGGAGACATAATATATACTTGAAGTGCTGCTGTTGTTAAAATACCACCTGGCAGCAGCCATGATTTCCAGCCATTATGCTGTTTGTACATGCTCCATAAAGCTACTGCTCCCGCTCCGGCAAATGCAGCGATTGGAGGTGCCAGCATAATTAAATAATACTGATGGAAAAATCCTGCGATACTAAAGAAGACAGCTACTGGTAGCAGCCACGCTAACCAAAATAAACTTTCTTTTTGTTTTGTCGTGTAAGATCCTTTAAATTTTACTCCGGCAAATAAACCCACGATTGAAAAGATTACAAATGGTAATAACCAGCTGATTTGATCTGATAACCCTTTTTGGAATAGTCGAAAGGGACCAGGATTACCCGTGTTGAACATTCCATTTTGATTCCCTCCGCCTGGAGCCTGCATCTTTTGGGAAGAGCTGCTTTTTCTTTGATTTGAGCTTTGTGAAGAATCAGCACTTGAATTACTATTTTGTTTTGTTTCACTGCTTGCTGTTTGCTGCTCAGTTTGAGCAGACTGCTTATGACTGCTTCCCGTCACGCTTGTATTTCCAGTTAAACGATTAATACCGTTATATCCAAAAGCAAGCTCTAGAACTGAATTTGTCTGACTGCTTCCCATGTAAGGTCGCTTATCAGCAGAAGTTGAATCTACTACAACAGCCCACGATACAGAAACTGCAAGCATCAGTACAGTTGCTGTTGTTAAAAAAGAAATTTTCTTTTTCCACGTGATTTTGGTTGCCACTACATAGAAAACATAAAATGCTGGTAAAACCATGTATGCTTGAAGCATTTTCATATTAAAGGCAACACCAATCATCGCAAAAGCTGCTAACACCCAGCCAAATTTAGCCGTACGCACAGCACGAAATAACATCCACGTTGCTACTAATAATGTAAATACAAGCATACTATCGATATTGTTTGTTCGGCTTACCGCAGGTACAATTGGCGTCAGAGCCATGGCAAGAGCAGCAAATCTCCCAGCCCATACGCCAAACGTACGTTTTACGAGTACGTATAGTAAAAGGACTGAACCGATGCCTGCTAATGCTTGCGGTAGAATGACGCTCCATCCGTGAAATCCAAATATTTTGGCACTAATTGTCTGAATCCAAAATACAACCGGCGGCTTATCAATCGTTACATAGCCTCCTGGATCAAAAGATGCGTAAAAGAAATTATGAAGACTTTGAAGCATACTTTTGACAGCTGCCGTGTAATAAGCGTTGGCGTATTCATCTGTCCAAATTTTAAATAAGTTCAAAAACGCTGCAATTAAAACAATGGGAACTAAAAATAAGTCTATTCTTTTTTTATTTGAAGTTCGTTCTTCTTTCACTTCACTGTTCATGTGTTTCATTTCACTCCTTCGTAATTTCTGACTTTAGTCTAACAAGCATATGTGAACTGATTATGAACAGAAAAAATAATTTTTTATTTTTCAAAAACCCATTTGACCTCTTACGCTCACCAATGAAATATTTTACAATTAAAGAATCAAGCACATGAAATAGAAAGCGCATTTTTGGAATGCTGCAGCTTCTATGAAACATTATTATCAACACTTCATCCACTTCTTGCTGAGAAAGGAGACAACTTTATGATTCAAGTAAAAGATATATACGGAAATTTACCCACACTAGAAACCGAAAGACTCCGCTTGCGGAAAGTTACAAAAAAAGATGTGCGTGACATGTTTGAATATGCCTCAAATGAAAAGGTAAGCAGATATGTAAATTGGGAAAAGCACCGAAAGCTTCAAGATACAAAAGAGTTTGTTTCCTTCGTTTTAAAGCAGTACAGCAACCAATCCATTTCTCCTTGGGCTATAGAAATCAAAGCCTTAAAAAAATGTATTGGCACCATTGACTTTGTCACCTGGAACCCTACTCATCGCATTGCGGAAATTGGCTATGCGATTTCTGAAGAATATTGGAATAAGGGATTTGTTACGGAAGCAGCTGAAAAAGTAATTGCGTTTGGATTTGAAGAAATGGATTTAGTGCGCATTCAGGCAAGGTGCTTTGTTGAAAATGCTGCATCTGAGAAAGTAATGAAAAAAATCGGTATGTCTTATGAAGGAACGATTCGAAAAGCCATGTTTATTAAAGGAGCTCATCAAGACTTAAAGTTATATTCAATCTTGCGAGAAGAATATACACGCAACGCGTAGAAAATGTATAAAATACCTTCCATAACATAGGCTAACTTCAACACTAACTCTTTCTTTTGAGGTGAACAATGTTGAAGCAAGCAATTCAGCATTTAGACTTATCTGCCCATGGTTTGTGGTTTCCGATTACCGTTAGTTTATGTTTATTTATTCTTGCCCTTGTTTTATTTAAACGACAGCTAACTTGGCGAGATCTTTATATCACGTTTTGCGTAGTTGGATTTGTCGGATGGCTTTGTGATGTTATCATTACGCGTGTTTTTAACATGATTGATTTGGGAGATCCAAAAGTTACAGGACTTGGAGATATTCTAAGCTATACATTTATTCCACCTTCTCTTTCCATTTTATTTTTGACTTACTTAACAGCTAAAAATAAATGGGTTTTATCACTTCTCTTTTGCGCTGGTTCACTACTCATAGAATACGGAATGATTAAAAGTGGCTATATGCATTTAAACGGCTGGTTTTTTATCTATTCAATAGTGCTATACTTCCTCGTTTATGCTTTTGTGCTACCATGGCATATGGCATTTATTAAGTAAAAAAGCGGATGTTGGTTAACATCCGCTTTTTTACTATGCGCTTACTTTCTATCTGCTGAAATCCATATTTCATACCGACGTTTAGAAGAAGGAATATCTCCATTGTATGTTCATAACAGGTCATTTTATGCGTTGTGATGATACATGCGCACGGCTATGTTCTTCAGGACGTCTAAACCCAATTTTTAAAAGCGCTGCTTCTAAATTTGCTTCTGTTTTAATTTGATTAAAATTAATTCCCAGTTTCACTACCGTTTGGGCAATTTCCGGTCGTATCCCTGTTATAATAGCTTCCACTCCTACTAATTTGAGAGATCGATGAATTTTGAACAGATTGTCTGCTACCATTGTATCAATAATCACGACACCTGAAATATCCAAAATAAGATAGGATAATTGAAGGCTTGTCCCTTTTTTCAAGCAAGTTTCCATAATAACTTGCGAGCGATGAGTATCAATTTCTCCAATAATCGGCATAATAGCGATACCTTTTGTGACAGGTACGAGCGGAACTGACAGTTCTTCTAGTGACGTGTAAGCTAAATTCATCATATATCGATTATGCTCATCATAAATTTGACCAAAAACATATGTTACCGTATCTAAAAGCGGATCAATTCGCTCACTGACATGCAGCATGGTAATTGCAGCAAACTGATGCTCCTCTAGTTCTCTTGTAAATACATCCCAAATAACGCTGCGATAGATTGGGAGGATACCGAGTGCTTTTTCTAAAGGAATATTTTTTTCCACTGCATATTTTCCCGTGTCAAGTGCCCATTCTTTAACAAGTTTAAGTACATCCTCTTGTTCTTCAAATAGCGCTCTTCCAAAGTACTCCATAATTGACACTCGCCATTTCAAAATTTTCTTTTCTTTTAATTCCTCTATACTTAGCGTATGTGTAGAATCTAAACGTTCGGCTAATTTTTCTGACAAGCTATATTTATGTTCAAGAATCTTTTTTCCTATATACACGAGCTCCTCTTTCATAAAATATGTTCAGCTCCTCTTTTCTGCTATTTTCACTGCGTATATAACCTTGACTAAGCCTACTTACCCAACTGACAATTGACTAGCCTTCCTAAAAATAACAAAAAAGCGGTTATTTTATGAATTTTCTTTCTTTTTATTATAGTACCAGAGTAAGAGCCGCACAACTGAAAGTTTGCTGCGAATAAAATTCGTAATTTGACATAGAAAACAACCCTGTTTGAACTCAAACAGGGTTGTTTTCTGTATTTACTTATCTCACTTTACACTTGGAATAGCCAGACAACAATCGGCCCAAAAACCGAGCCCAGTACAGCGCTTAACGTCATTGATACCGAGCTCATCGATACCGTTAGTTCACCGTATTCAAATGCTTTAGAAGTTCCTAGCGCATGAGAAGCGCTGCCTAGGGCAATTCCTTTTCCTAAAGAACTTTTAATACGAATCCACTTTAAAAGTAAAGGTCCAAGAATTACTCCCGAAAAGCCTGCAATCATAACAAATACCACAGTCATGGATGGCACCCCTCCTAGTCCCGTAGCAATTTGAATTGCAACGGGAGTGGTAATAGACTTAGGAACAATGGATAAAATCAGGCTTCGGTCAATGCCGAATACTTCAGCGAACACAAGTCCGCTAATCATGCCTGCAAATAATCCTACAAACACTCCTCCAATAATAGGAATGCTGTATTTCACTAGCATCTCACGCTGTTTATAAAGTGGATACGCTAATGCAACAACCGCTGGCCCCAGAAGTGAATTAATCCATTTGCCTCCAATCATATACTCGTCATAAGAAATATGAAAAGCAAGCAAAAGAAGAATAACGAATACGGTTGTAGTTAACACTGGAATAAGAATTGGGTAGGAGAACCGTACGTATACTTTCGCCATGACTAGATACAAAGCAACTGTAGCTATGATTATAAAGAGCGCGATAAAGAATTCTTGCACTGTTGTTTCTCCTTTCGTTTGTTCGCTTTCTTTTCTAAAAGTTGGCTGGCAGCCCCCGCGGCAGCCATCGTAATGATTGTACTAAGCACAATAATTAAAAACAAAATCGCTCCGCTGCTTGAAAGAAGCGAAGGATAATTCATCACTCCTGCCATAGCTGGTATGAATAATAAAGGTAAAAAAGATAACAAGAAGCTTGCTCCGTCTTCGATCACTTTGATGGGAACAATTTTGCACGTTAAGCAAATGAGCATTAAAATTAAGCCTATAATACTGCCTGGGATAGGCAGGTGAAGTATGTGGTGAACAGCTTCGCCAATCATAGAAAAAGCATAAAGAATCGCGATTTGTAAAATGATTCGTATCACTTTCATTATAGGTCACTGTCCTATAGATAAAGAACAGTTGTCCTCCTCTCTTTACTTTGTCATGTTGTCTAACATTTAACTATATAAACATCCTTTACTTTACTTACTTTTACTTGTACTATACAACTATATATACATTTGTATTATACAAGTATATATTTCTTTGTCAATGAATGATTTTGTAAGGAGAGATTATAATGCAAGAAAAAAATTCAATTGAATTGATTGAATATGAACTTACTACCTTTATTAGACGAGCCGTCTATCTTGATAATTCTGAAAATAAAATAGGAAATCTAGAAAGATCAGCTTATTTATTATTGCGGCAATTAGATGAATTTGGACCAGCTCGTGTAAAAGAGCTAGCAGAAGCATTTAAACTCGACATTTCAACTCTGTCTAGACAAGCTGCTGCTTTAGAAAACAAAAAGCTTATTTCCCGCTCTTCTGATCCTTCGGATGGACGCGTCAGCCTATTTGACATCACATCACGTGGAAAACGCATGCTGCAAACTGATAAACAAATGCGCCTTGAACGCTATCATAGTATGTTAAAAAAATGGTCAAGTGAAGAAAAGGAGCTGTTTGGCAAACTACTAATGCGGATGAATGACGCATTTATCGATTAAATAGAAATTTATAAAAATTAGGCTGCTGCTGCAAGGTGTTTGTCCCTGTCTCTTTTCTCTTTCTTGCATTTAATGTAAAGAGACTATTGAAAAGGATGTATGATTATGTCTGTTCCGAACAAACGGAAAGCCACGCCCTGCCTCTTCCCCGGCTATAAATGGTGTGGTCCCGGCTGCAGTGGGTCCGGCTGTCCTGTAAATGATGTAGACTGCTGCTGTAAATACCATGATTTATGCTATGAAGATTACGGATCATGCCGCTCATGTGATGAGCAATTCCTTGACTGTCTTTGCTCCAAAGCAAATCCGTACAGTTTAAAAGGAAGACAGGCATACGCTATGTATACCTATATGCGGCTGAAGTTAGCTTTAAAACAATATGACTAAACAGAAAAGAGGTGAATTAAAAAATTCATCTCTTTTTTATGCCATTTTATCCGTATGAATCCAAAAGCGTTGAACAACAGCTCCGTTCTCTTCTATATAATCCTCGTCTTGTATACCACCGTTTGCCAGAATAGTTCGACGAGAAGCCGTGTTCCAATCATCACACACAACTAATGCACGTTGAACTCCCAGCTTTTTAATTTCTTGAAGAGATAACTTCAGTAGCAGCTTCGCATATCCTTTTTGTCTTTCGCTTGGCCGAATACCATAACCTATATGTCCTCCGCTGTTTCGCAGTATTTCACTTAGCTCATGGCGGATATTAACTACGCCTATTACTTTTTCGTGATGCATTAGCCAGTAGGTGGAATCGGGTACATATCCTTTTTTTAATCCGATCCCTTTTTCTGCATCTAACAACTCTTGAACCATTTTTTCAAAGTAAGCAGGATCTTTAGCAATTACCCACGGAATCATTTTTTCTCCGCTTGCTTTCCATTCATGATAAAAGCTCATATAAGCCTTTTTATAAGCTACATCTGGTTTCATTAAAACGGCGGTTTCCATGTACCTTCCTCCTTTTTATTTATTATGTTTATACTACCGATTTTCTCCAGTAAATAAAAGGGGATAATTTACATATCTTACAAATGTGTTTATTCACTTATTTATAAGATATGTCACAAAAAGCACTCAATGGATATACCATTGAGTGCTTTTTGTTTTACTGCCGATTGTTTAAATAAATTCCTTAAAAAACCTCGTCACTTTTGCAAGGGCGTATAGGAAGGTTCGCTTCATAACAGGTTCTTCTTTCTTTTGGATGTCAGGAGATTTAATCCATCGCTTATGGTTGGCAATAAGGATACTTTTATCCATTTTGTTTTCCATCGCCATCGTCAACTTTTTTGCAAATTCTTGACTATCGATAATGACCATTGATTCATTATTCAAAAATGTAGAACGAGAATCTAAATTAAAAGAGCCTACGGCGCTCAGTCTTTGATCATAAATCACAGACTTTGCATGGATGGAATAAGGTCCTTGGTATTCGTAAAGCTTTACACCTGTCTTCATAATCTTATCACGCATACTTATATACCCGGAAAAAGCCAACACATTGGGCGTAGATGTAACTGAATTTGTGAGTAGCGTCCATTGAACAGCTGGATTCTTTTTCATTGCTATATACTTTCTCATCGCATTGGTTAGCACCACATAAGGACTTTGAATAAGAACAGAGCGGTTAGCTCCTTCTGCCAGGTTAATAAACGTTTTCCACATAAAAGGTCTTTTATTAAAGCGTTCAATTGGATTATGAATAAAAGAAACACGCTTTGTAGGAACGGTGGAAGCATTCCAATCAATCTTAGGCGTCGCAAACGTTTCTCCTACTTGCTTAGCTTTATCATATTGCTGCAGCAGCAAAGCTTTCATTCTCTTTCCCTGATCGACCTGGTACTGTGTGAGATGATGAAAAGCTTTTTTAGTGTAAGGATGAGCCCATAATTCATTTATATAATTTTGCATTTGAGTGATAACGCTATCTTGTTTATGTTTGCTGTTTGTAATAAAGACATCACGATCATAGACGAAATCTGGAGGAGGCTTTTTAGCCAAATATTTGTCCCCTATATTCCGTCCTCCTATTATGCCTAGCTCTCCGTCTACAATCATTATTTTGTCATGCATACGATTTTGCCACGCCCAAGGTTTAAACAATTGAAGAGGTTCGTAATACTTCACTTCAATATTAGGATGTGAAGCTAATGCATAGAGTACGCCTCTTCGATTTCCTCGTAAGCCGTTAGCTATCCCATCTAAAAGAACGCGAGTATGGACGCCTCGATCAGCTGCTTTAAAAAGAGCGGCCATAATTAAATCAGTTGACTCTCCTTTTCCTATTGAGTAATAAGTAATATCAATCGATTTCTCAGCTTCTTGAATCATTTGAATACGAACTCTTCCTGCCTCATAACCATCTTCAAGAAGTCTCACTCGATCCGTAGACTCCCTGTGACCAAAAAAGCTAGCCGGTTTAATTGAGGTCGTTTCCTCTCCTTTTTTTAAAGGTACATAAAAGAGAACCACCGCGGTTATAACCACATACAGAATATATAGAGATAAAATAATAAGTAATCCTTTGACTGCTATTTTTATCATCGCAACTCCAGCTTTTTGTCTTTTTCTGTTATCGTTCACAAATAAGGATCATTACATACAGGAAACTGCTTCCTTGATTGCTTTGCGCTTTGTCTTTTTGACACATTTATTTTTTCTGATTCACTATTTGTATAGTATGCTAGTACATATCATAGAAAGAAGGATGATGGTGATGGAGGAATATTCTTTTCGTTTTCATATTACAGACTCTTACCCTTTGCAAAATGAAAACGATAAAATAGAAGCTGTTGTACGCACCAAAATCAAGCATGCGGACCGAGGATGCTTGTATGAGGGTTACCTTCGTGTTCATATCACTAATATTGGGGTATTTCCTGTAGCAAAAGATATTGCTGAAGCGATTGGCGTTCGTTCGCTTCGTCAGCAGCTAGCGGCCGAATTAAAAAGATACGTACGGCCGCACCGCAATTTTTTATAACTTTATCCAAACATTTGACCAAGTGGACTTTCATCTTCAATAATATCTTGAATAGCGTAGATAGAAATAGGAAAGTAAGGAATTCCATATACGTAAGGAGCCAGGTCATACAGCTGATAAAAGAGTACAAGTGATTTATCGGCGATATAAAAATCTTGATCTGGTTTAATTCCTTTATATTCTCCAAGAACCATAATATCGCGCTCTTTTATTTGCTCTCCTACTATTTTAGAAAGAATGCTCACGTAATTACTGTCTTTTTTAAATAGATCTTTGAGTTGATACGTTTTTCCAGTCAGCACATTAAACGTTAACGGGACGACCACGGTCAATCCATGCGCTCCCCCGGAATAAGCAAAATTGACAAGTGTTAAGCTGAGCACATTTCGCTCGTTTGTTTTCAACTCATAATAACCCGTTTCTTCTGTATCCGGATTTTCTCCATATCCCTGCTGACGAATTAATTCATTCGTGCGCTGCAAAATTTTACTGTTCATGCTGTGCTGAACAGCTTGATTAGTCAAATGTACAACTGGATAGTAAACGTTTAACTTTTTCTTCACCATTTGTTGAGAATATACGGTTGCAGGTAACGTAACCATCGCTTCCCCCTCTTTGTATACAGGTTGTTACATTCTATTCTGTTAGCCTCCATTCCATTACTGAAGCAAAAAAAGATTCAGACATAACGAAATCAATCCAACCTAAAGACGAACAAACTGGATAAATTCTCTAGTATTGTCGCTTGTAACACCGCTATTGATTTCCGCGGAAGTTTTCGCCTTGCCCTCCAATCACCAGCTAGAAGCACCTCCACACATGAAACCTATGTTGACTTTATCAATGAAAAAATCCGAACGAGTTTGATTCTCAATCAAGAATCAAACTCGTTCGGATCTTCATTCAACGAAAATACCTTTGTCTCAGCCTCTTTTTTACTTTTTATTATTTTACGTTGTTAATTGTTTTAGCAGCGTCTACCGTATTTTTTAATAACATTGTGATGGTCATCGGACCAACTCCCCCTGGTACTGGTGTGATATAACCTGCAACTTCTAAAGCCGCTTCGTAATCAACATCACCAACGAGTTTACCATTTTCCATTGTGTTACCTACATCAATTACAATGGCACCCGGCTTAATATCATCTGCTTTGATAAGTCTAGGTTGTCCTACAGCTGACACAAGAATATCAGCTTGTTTTGTTAAAGCAGATAAATCTTTTGTGCGAGAGTGAGCAATTGTTACCGTTGCACTTTCTTGAAGTAACAGCATGGATACTGGTTTACCAACAATATTGCTTCGTCCAATTACTACCGCATGTTTACCTGAAATTTCTTCACCTGAACGTTTAATTAACTCAACGATACCGTGTGGTGTACATGGTAAATAGCACTCATCGCCAATAACCATATTCCCTACGCTTACTGGGTGGAAGCCATCTACATCTTTTTTAGGAGATACAGCATTTAATACTGCTTTTTCATCAATATGTTTTGGTAATGGAAGTTGAATAAGAATACCATGAACAGATGGATTTCCATTCAAGTGATGGATTTCGTTTAAAAGCTCTTCTTCAGTAATCGATACGTCACGTTTGATAATTTCAGACGCAACACCGATTTCTTCACAAGCCTTTGCTTTTGCTTTTACATATGATTGCGAAGCAGGATTTTCTCCTACTAAAATCACGGTTAAACCAGGAACGATACCTTTTGTTTTTAATTGAGCTACCTCTTCTTTTAATGCGGCGCGCAGTTCTTGCGCTACTTCTTTTCCTTTAATTACTTTCGCTGTCATGATGTTTTTTGCTCCTTTCAACTGTAGCCATTTAATAAATGTACGAATTATAGTTATTAATCTAACACAAAAGTTCGGTTTTGTTCAATGTTTTTATTATTTTTATTTTAAATAGATGAAAATAAATAACAAATAACGTATATTCCATTCTTATCGTACTATAATATTTTGTATTCACCAAAGGTGTTTTTATTCAAACATTGCTTTTCCAAATTAAAAACCGCACCTTCGGCACGGTTTTGAACGATTTATTTTTCTGTTGATATGCTTTTCTTTGTAGTCAACGGCAGCACGTCTTCCTCTGTTTTTAGATCTTTTACATGCATTTCCTTGAGAGGCGCACTTATTTTCTTATTTTTCGGAGGTTCTTCAAAATTCTCCACCCAATCACATAGCAGTTCAAATCCTTGATACACATAAGGGAGGAGAGGCTGAAGCTTTCGATCTGGGTCAATTTGATGATTCCATACTAAGCTATCAATGTGGTTGCCATTTTCAATTACATAGTGACGATGAAGGTGTTGCTTACCAGAATCTTTTACCAGTTGTTCATAAGGATAAGCATGAATATCCGGAAAAATAAGAGCATCTAACGACCCTGTAATACTTATCAACGGAACGGAAATATCACCTGTATTTTCAATTTCACGAACTCTTTGCTTTACATCTTGCGGTCTTTCTTGATAATCATACTTTTCAAAAATAGAATCTAACGAACGATCTCTAACTCCGTTTTTAAAAAGAGTCAAGTATTTTTGCCATGGAATGCTTTCAGGTGCTTGACTGTCAAACTCATCTCTATATATATTAAGCGTTAAAAACCAATAATACTGGTCATGATATGGCCATAAAAACTCAGATCCTTTTGGCAACCCTGCTTGATACAAACGGTGCAAAGCTTCTTTTTGCGATTCACCTACGGTGTACAGTGCTTCTTCGGCATGATTTACAACAGGTGTTAAGGAAGTAATCAAGTTATCGTGATCAGCTCGCCACATAACCCCTTCCCATTCAACGCCTCCATTAAAAAGCTGAGGCTCTCCATTTTTTCCATCGTTTTCTAAAGCATAGCGAACAACATAACCTCCGTTAGAAATACCTAACGCATACGTTTTTATATCAAAATATTCTGTCACTTCTTTTTGAAGTTTGTGACGATAATTTTCAAACAAAAATCTCTGAGCTATTTTTGCCACTTCTCGGTATTGAATATGCCATTTTCTAATGGAGTCTTCTTCTTTCACTAGAGCGTTCTTTGCTTTAGCAAATGGATCATCTATCACTTCTTCTCCCTGAGTTCCTTTATCAGAAGCAGCAAACGCAAACCCTTTTGCCAACACATAGTCGCTGAATAGTAAATCCGTTGATTTCTCATCTCGGGTAGCTGGGACTCCTGACATAACTAACTTTCCATTCCAATCATCAGGAATTCGAATGAGAAATTTACCACCATCAACTTTACCTTCTACTTGAACGCCCGTTATTTCTTCAGGCTGATACATGTAATACCATCCATTTTTTTCTTCTTTTGTTCCCCAATAGATAGGAGCCAGCCCAATGTTCCCATAGGCAGTCGCTGCTTGAAATTGAAGAGGATTTTTAGTCGTTAGCCAGTTTCCATACTTACCGTCAAACGTTGTGATATTCAAGTGATAACCTCCATTCACATTTGCTTTTGAAGACACTCTTGGGGACTATACATGCATAATTTTAGTTAAATATTACCATCCTTTTCTCGAAAAGTACATCAAAACGCCTTTCTTACAGAAAGAAAGTAGACATTTATCACAACTTAGCCCATAGCGCCGTATAATATTGAAATTTATTCAAAAAAAGGAGTGTCAATGACTATGAGTTCGTTTAATTCTTCAAAACTTTCTACGACTCTTATTCCACCTGCTACTTCCTCCTATCCGGTTTCCGGAAGAAAATATACTCTTACTCATTCTGATACAACCGGTCAGCTTTTTTTAAGCATCGGATGCTCATATAACAACAAGGCGATAGATAAAAATATGCGTGATGAAGTACTAGCTGCTCTTCACGTAACAGACCGACAAGCAGTTATTCAAGGCGAAGTTTTTGTTAGCGGAGGCGAGTTCAGCCGCGAGCAAGCGCAGCTTCGTTATCAGATTTTCCGTCGTGAACTCCCCCTTGCTTTAGAAGCAATATTTTACGGAGACCAAGCGTTTTTTCAACATTATCCCGACTTGCTAAATACACCGATTTACATTTATTTTATATCGACTTATCAAGAGTTTAGAGGATGGTCCTATTATCAAACTCCTAAATTTTATTTAAAACAAACATGCAGCAGCTAGCACGTTCGTGCATAAACTAATGGGAAATGAACGAGGAAGGTGTGAATGTTTCATGTACAGTCAATGGGTTTACCCCTATATGCCGCGCTACTACCATCCAGTAGTTCCTACTACGAATGAAAATTATTTAGAACCTTATAGATACAATGAAGACTTATTTTCTTATATCCTGCATGAAGAAGAGGAAGTTAGATCTACACGCGATATAGACAGAGTGATGAAAATTTTAAAACGACAGTATCAGTCCATCTACAGAGATGCTCAACGAGGCGGGATGGATAGCAAACTAACAGAATACTTATTTCGTTCCATTGTAAGATTTGTCGATGATAACTATAACAATTACAGCGGATCTATTAACGAACGCGTTGAAAAAGCCGCGCGACAGTTAAAAAAACGTGACCCCTGGATATTTGAACTTTTTAACTTATACAGCGTCTCCCCCGCTTCACAGGTTCGAATTACCAACACGATTTTAACCGTTTCGTTTGAGAATGTACGTAGAGGAAATGAAGTTCCAAATCCTAGATAAACAAAAAACCGCCACAATTGTGACGGTTTTTTGTTATGGTAATACAGTTGCTCCCATTAGATGGCTATCAACTTGTTTAGCTACTTCACGACCTTCATGAATAGCCCATACGATTAAACTTTGCCCACGACGAGCGTCACCAGCAGCAAAAACACCTTCAACATTTGTTTTGTAATTTCCATACGCTGCATCTACGCGACGATTTTTCGTTTCAACACCAAACGCTGATAGAACTGGATGCTCTGGACCTTCAAACCCAATCGCAATAAAGACAAGCTGAGCTGGCCATACTTTTTCTGTTCCTGGAATTTCGGTAAAGATGTACTGTCCATTTTCACCTTTTACCTTTTCCATTTGCACCGTATGAAGTTCCTTTAGATTGCCTTGCTCATCTGCCACGATTTTTTTCGTTTGAATTGAATATTCACGTGGATCGTCCCCAAATTTCGCCTGTGCTTCTTCATAAGCATATTCAAGATTAAATACATGTGGATATTCAGGCCACATATTATCTGCCGTACGCTCAGCAGGAAGCTGAGGATGTTTACCAAACTGAACAACGCTGCGGCATTTTTGACGAAGAGCAGTAGCTACACAGTCAGCTCCAGTGTCTCCTCCTCCAATAACAATAACGTCTTTTCCTTCAGCATCAATAAATTGACCATCTTTGAAGTTAGAGTCTAAAAGGCTTTTTGTTGAAGTTGTTAAGTAGTCCATTGCAAAGTGAACTCCTTTTGCTTCACGACCTTCTAGTACTAGATCTCTTTGCTTCTGAGCCCCTGTACACAAAATTACAGCATCATATTGTTCTTTTAACTCTTCAGCAGTAATGTCTTTTCCAACTTCCGTATTCGTTACAAAATCAATACCTTCTTGCGTCAATAAGCGAACACGTCTTTCCACTACTTCTTTATCTAGCTTCATATTCGGGATTCCATATGTTAATAAACCGCCAGCACGATCTGCTCTTTCATATACTGTTACTGAATGACCCGCTTGGTTCAGCTGATCTGCGCTTGCTAAGCCTGCTGGCCCAGAGCCAATAACAGCAATTTTTTTGCCTGTTCTCTTCTCCGGAATACGCGGAGTAATCCACCCATTCTCAAAGCCTTTATCAATAATAGCGCGTTCGATATTCTTAATCGAAACGGCTGGATCTGAAATAGCAAGCGTACAAGAACCTTCACACGGAGCAGGACAAACTCGTCCTGTAAACTCCGGGAAGTTGTTCGTTTTCATTAAACGCTCTAAAGCTTCTTTCCAGCGTCCTTTATAAACTAAATCATTCCACTCTGGAATTAAGTTATAGATTGGACATCCAGAAGTAAAAGCATTAATATCCATTCCCATGTGGCAAAAAGGTGTGCCACAATCCATACATCGTGCCCCTTGACGGCTTAGCGCTTCATCAGATAAAGGAGCAGCATACTCTTTCCAATCACCTAAACGTTTTAACGGGTCACGTTCCTTCCCTTTTTCACGTTTGATTTCCATAAATCCTGTTGGTTTTCCCATCGTACTCTCCCCTTTCTTACTGAGCTACCGCTTCTTGTTGTTTTGCCGATGCTTTCTTTTCTTGTTTTGCATTTTCCTCAAACGCACTCATAGCTGCTTCTTCTTCCGTTAGTCCAGCTGCCTTTTGCTCTTCAATGCGATTCATCATGCGTTTATAATCATTCGGAATCACTTTTACAAATTTTGAAAGTGATTGTTCCCAATTTTCCAAGACAAATGCTGCTTTATGACTGTTCGTATATTTCAGATGATTTGAAACCATCTCTTTTACTTCTTCTGCTTCTTCGCCTTTTAAGCCCTCAAACCCAATCATGTCTTTATTGCAAAGGTTTTTGAATGCTTCTTGATCATCAGCAAATACGTAAGCAATACCGCCTGACATTCCTGCACCAAAGTTTTTACCTACATCGCCTAATACGACAACACGTCCGCCAGTCATATATTCACAGCCGTGATCGCCAATTCCTTCAACCACTACGTTCACACCGCTGTTACGAACTGCAAAACGTTCCCCTGCTAGCCCGCTAACATAGGCTTCACCGCTTGTTGCACCGTAAAATGCAACGTTCCCAACGATAACATTCTCGCCTGACACAGCTGTTGTTTCCTTAGGTGGAGCAACAATGATTTTACCTCCTGATAAACCTTTTCCGATATAATCATTTGCATCTCCAGTTAGATACATAGACATTCCTTTTGGAACAAACGCACCAAAACTTTGTCCTGCTGAGCCAGTGAATCGAAGAGTAATCGTATCTTCTGGCAGACCTTTCTCACCGTAACGTTTTGTAACTTCACTTCCCACAATTGTTCCAGCTACACGGTTAATATTAGAAATTGGAAGTTCTAACTCGACTTGATACTTATGCTCGATTGCTTGCTGTACCGCAGGCAAAATCTTTTGCATATCTAGAGATTCGTCAATTTTATGATTTTGAGGTGTTTTAAAGGTACGTACACCTTCAGCTTGATATAAAAGAGTTGTTAAGTCTAAGTGCTGAGCCTTCCAGTGATTTTTTGCACGTTCGCTAACGCTTAATACGTCTGTACGTCCAACCATTTCATCCACTGTTTTAAATCCAAGTTCAGCCATAATTTCGCGCACTTCTTGTGCAACAAATTTCATATAGTTAACGATGTGGTCCGCTTCTCCCAGGAACTTTTTACGAAGCTCTGGATTTTGCGTCGCCACTCCAACTGGGCATGTATCTAAGTGACACGCACGCATCATGATACAGCCTAAAACAATTAAAGGCGCCGTAGCAAAACCAAACTCTTCTGCTCCTAGAAGTGCTGCCATGACTACATCTTTACCCGTCATTAATTTCCCGTCTGTTTCAAGCACTACTTTTTCACGAAGACCATTTAACATAAGTGTTTGATGAGCTTCTGCTAAGCCAAGTTCCCACGGTAGTCCAGTATGTTTAATACTTGTTTTTGGAGATGCTCCCGTACCTCCGTCGTAACCGCTAATGACAATAACATCCGCTACTCCTTTTGCTACTCCGGCAGCAATCGTTCCTACACCTGCTTTTGAAACGAGCTTGACGCTGATTCGTGCATCACGGTTTATATTTTTCAAGTCGTGAATAAGCTGCGCTAAATCTTCAATCGAATAAATATCGTGGTGTGGAGGAGGTGAAATTAAGCCTACTCCTGGCGTTGATCCACGCACATCTGCTACCCATGGATATACTTTGTTTCCTGGAAGCTGACCACCTTCTCCAGGTTTTGCACCTTGTGCCATTTTAATTTGAAGCTCATCTGCATTCACAAGGTAGTGACTTTTCACCCCAAAACGCCCAGAAGCGATTTGTTTAATCGCACTGCGGCGATTATCTCCATTCTCATCCAGAGTGTAGCGGCTAGGATGCTCGCCGCCTTCTCCACTGTTGCTGCGTGCCCCTAAACGGTTCATCGCAATCGCTAATGTTTCATGAGCTTCTTGACTTAAAGATCCAAACGACATAGCACCTGATTTAAAACGTTTTACAATCGAATCAACTGATTCCACTTCATCAATGGAGATAGATGAACGCGATCCATTAAACGAGAACAGATTGCGCAAGAAACCGATGCGTTCTTCATTAGCCGATTCAGAGAATTTTTTAAATAAGCTGTAATCTCCCTTACGGCAAGCCCATTGCAGCGTGTGAATTGTTTTTGGATTAAACGCATGATGCTCGCCCGTGTGTCTCCACTGGAAGTCACTTCCTGATTCTAACGTTTGCTCAATTGTTTCAACATAAGCATTGTCATGACGCGTTTTTGCTTCTTTTGCGATAACATCTAAACCGATACCGCCAAGCTGCGAGGCAGTACCTGTAAAATATTGCTCGATAACCTCTGCACTGATTCCAACTGCTTCAAAAATTTGTGCGCCCCGATAACTTTGCACCGTTGAAATACCCATTTTAGACATTACTTTTACGACACCTTCAGTAACGGCTTTTACGTATTTCTCAACAGCATAATTATACGATACGTTTAACGTACCTGCGTTAATTTCATTTTGATATGTTGCAAAAGTAAGATATGGATTAATTGCGTCTGCGCCGTAACCAAGCAGCGCTGCAAAATGGTGCACTTCACGCGCTTCTCCCGTTTCCACTACAATGCTCGCCTTTGTACGGTTTCCTTTTCGCACTAGGTGCTGGTGCAGCCCGCTGACCGCTAATAAAGCTGGAATAGCTACGGATTGAGCTCCCGCTTCACGGTCTGTCAGAACAAGGATGCTAGCACCGGCGTTAATTGCCGCTTCAGCTTCAGCAAATACGCGATCAAGATCTGCTTTTAAATCATTTGTAAATACAGCAGATATAACGGCACTTTTGAAATCCGGATGAATGGCAGACTTCAGCTGATCAGTTTGATCGTTTGTTAAAACCGGCGTCTCAAGCTGAATTCGATGAATGTTTTCTTTGGTTGGATGCAGTAAATTCCCTTCTGCACCAAGCAATGTCATTGTCGATGTAACCAACTGTTCACGAATAGCATCAATCGGTGGATTCGTTACTTGAGCAAATAGCTGCTTAAAGTAATTGAACAGCGATTGAGGAAGATCAGACAACACGGCTAATGGAGTATCGTTACCCATTGAACCAAGCGGATCTTTTCCTTCTGTAATAACTGGAACTAAATATTTATGAATATCTTCATACGTGTAGCCAAATGACTTCTGGCGGATGACCAAATCATCGAAGTATTCAGATTTTTCTCCTTGTACTTCTGGCAACGTTACCAGCTGTTCATCTAACCACTCTTGATAAGGCTCAGCCTGTGCCATTTCAGATTTAATTTCTTCGTCTGAAATAATTCGGCCCTCCTCTAAATCGATTAGAAGCATTTTACCTGGGCTTAAACGATCTTTATATAATACATTTTCATCTTCAACATCAATGACGCCTACTTCTGATGAAAGTATGATGTAATCATCTTTTGTAACATAGTAGCGAGCTGGACGTAGACCGTTACGGTCTAAAATAGCACCGATTTGCTTTCCATCCGTAAACGAAATAGCAGTCGGACCATCCCATGGCTCCATTAATGCGCTATGATACTCATAGAAAGCACGTTTTTCTTTTGACATGTGCGGATTCTCAGACCAAGGCTCTGGAATAAGCATCATCGCTGCATGCGCTGGCTTACGGCCGGCCAATACAAAGAACTCTAGCGCATTATCTAACATGGAGGAGTCGCTTCCTTCAGCATCTAAAATCGGAAGAACCTTCGGCAAATCCTTACCAAATGCGTCCGAAACAAACTGTTGTTCACGTGCTCTCATCCAGTTTTGATTACCGCGAAGCGTATTGATTTCACCGTTATGAATTAAATAACGGTTTGGATGTGCTCTTTCCCAGCTTGGGAACGTGTTTGTGCTAAAGCGAGAATGCACTAAAGCGAACGCTGAAGTAAAATCTTCATCTTGTAGGTCAAGATAAAAAGCATCAACTTGTTCAGGCGTTAATAACCCTTTGTACACAATTGTTCTACTTGAAAGACTCGTAAAATAAAAACGGTTTTGACGCGCCTGCGCCCAATTTTCCGCTTGCTTACGAATAACATATAGCTTGCGTTCAAACGCTAAGTCATCTTGAATACTGTCATTTGCCCCAATAAATACTTGTCGTACGTACGGACAGCTTTCTTTTGCAACTTTTCCGATTTTTCCGACATTTACAGGTACAGTTCTCCAACCTAGTAACGTTTGTCCCTCTTCTTCAATTAATTTATTAATATAAGCTTCGATTTCTCGACGCTCGTCTTCGTTATTTGAGAAAAAGATCATTCCAACTCCATAACGACCTTTTTCTGGCAAGTTCAATTCACCGCATGTCTTTTTAAAGAACGCGTGTGGAATTTGTACCATTAATCCAGCTCCGTCTCCTGTTAGCGGATCGCTTCCCTGTCCGCCTCGATGGTCAAGCTGGCAAAGCATATTTAGTCCTTTTTTAACGATATCATGTGACGCTACGCCTTTCAATTGAGCGTATAGTCCGATTCCACATGCATCGTGCTCAAATTCAGGACGGTAGAGACCTTGAGCTTTTGGCATTTGATTGTATGTCATCTTCTTCTCCCCCGTTCGTTTTCTTTATCTTTTTAAGATCACCTGTTTACATTGTAAGTTTTCAAATCAATATAAACAATATATAATTTAGATGAAACTAATCTAATTTTGATATATATAGATGGAGGATGCCTATGGAACTGCGTCAATTACGCTATTTTATGGAAGTTGCAAAAAGAGAACACGTATCTGAGGCGGCAGAATATCTGCATGTAGCTCAATCAGCGATCAGCCGTCAAATCGCGAACCTGGAATCTGAGCTAGGTGTTAGTTTATTCAAACGCGAAGGAAGAAATGTCAAGTTAACAGCAATAGGAAAAGTCTTTCTTGAGCATACAGAAACGGCTATGAAAGCTATTGACTATGCGAAAGAACAAATTGATGAATACCTGGATCCCGAAAGAGGAACGATTAAAATCGGATTTCCCACAAGCCTTGCCAGTCACCTTCTTCCTACTATTATATCAGCCTTTAAAGAAGAACACCCAAATGTTGCTTTTCATCTTAGACAAGGTTCGTATAAATTTTTAATTGAATCGGTTAAAAAAAGAGATATTAATATTGCTTTTTTAGGCCCTGTACCTGTAGAGGACCAGAGTATAGAAGGCCATATTCTATTCACTGAAAATCTTTTAGCCCTTGTTCCTTCTCATCATCCGCTCGCTGAACGGGATAACATTCGGCTGCGAGATTTAAGAAATGAAGATTTTGTGCTATTTCCAAAAGGATTCATTTTACATAAAATGGCCTTCGACGCTTGCAAACAAGCAGGATTCATGCCCAATATTTCATCTGAAGGAGAAGATTTAGATGCGATTAAAGGTCTTGTATCCGCAGGAATCGGCGTCACGCTTCTTCCTGAAAGCACAGTGTCTGAAACGACTCCTCGTTTTACGACTAAACTCCCTATTCATACGCCGCAGCTTCAGCGTACAGTCGGAATGATTATTCCTCGAAATCGTGATTTAGCACCTTCTGATAAAATTTTTTATAAGTTTGTCAAAACCTTTTTTGAACGACTGGAGCAGTATAAATAAGAGAGGCTCCCTGCCTCTCTTATTCTTTGCTTTATACACTATTCCTCAGCTGATCAATTGTATAAGTAGCTCTTCTTCCCCTAAAGCTAACAGGCATTGACGCTTACCGGACTCTTTCTTATACTGAAGTAACTGACTAAAAAGAAACAAGGTGACTGCTATGGATTTTAAAATTAATTTTTTATCATTTTACGTAATACAAGTAGAAGGAAAAGAAGAACAGGCTTCTAAACAATATAAGCATTTTCAAACGCTTGATACAGAAGAATATGACGAAAGTTCCATTAAAGATTTTTTAGATGGTGAATTTAAAAAAATTGTAAAACGTAAAGTAGAGCGACACCCCAAAGCAGAACAAGTGCCTACAAAGCTCGGGTATTTTATAGTTGAACCAGGACACGCTCTCGACTCAAACCCTAATTATAATTTATTTCACCGCACTCGTTTTGCCACAAACAAAGAAGAATTTGAAGAAAATAGCGAACAGTTTATCAATGCATACCTTGATACTGCAGCCGTTCGAGGAGGAGCATTTTTAGTTGTATCTGCTGTTCCAAGAAAATATTTTGATCATGCTTTTGTGTTTATTTTAAAATGTGACTTCGAACCAAAAGTGGCTTCAATTTCAGATGAATCAACCCTTATTCGTCACGTAGAAATGGCGATTACTACTAAAAACATGAAATCTATTCAATACCCATACATGCCTGAAGAAGGAATGGTCGAAGAAAGCGAACTCGTCATCCACCAAGCGTCTCACGCTCGTTACTTTGAAGATTTCTTGAAATTCATTGACTACAACGAGCCGATGCCCGAGATTATGAAAACACAAGTGATGGATATGGTGCGTGAACACGTCAGCGAAACGTTTGAAGCAGAAAGCGTAGAACTCGAACAGTTTGAATCAGACATGGAACTGTGGGCAACAAGTGAAAAGCGTGAGCTTCAAGAACGCTTAGATACGCATCAAGTCATGGAAGCCGCTGCTCATATCGTCGAGCATACGCCTGATGCGGAGCTTAAAATGAAGCTTGGCGAAACAGAGATTAAAGGACTGTTAGCTGATTTCGGGGAAAATATTCACTTAGCGAAAGTAAACGGACGCTACGTGGCGTTAATTGAAGCAGAATCGATTCTGTTTGAAAAAGGCGCGTCTCCGATTGAGTTTCATAAGCCAGGTGATTTGCACGGGATTATTGAGAAAATCAACAGTAAGAAATGGGAAGAATAAATAAAAGCCAGAGAGTACAACATAGCTCTCTGGCTTTTATTTAACTGAAAAACCAGCTCTATTTATCCACCTTAATTCTCTACTAATTGGCTCACGGAAACATTTTGTTCATTTTCCGGCTTACCTAGCGGATAAATTCTTACCGTATCATTTTCTTCGCTTACATGTTGAATATAAACGGCCGTATCGTTATACGTAACGTTAGCCATAACGGGTGAATCAGCAATTTGTTTTGCTCGCTGCTTGTCCATGTTTCTTCCCCCCTCTATGCTGATATACATATAAGGTTTGCTCAAAGAATAGATGCTATTCGCCCCCTAGAGCAGTTCTACCGTTTTTTAGCGGTGCAGTAGCCAAGGTAAAAAACGAAAGAAGTATAGGTAATGAATGCAGCTCCAGCCAGCAAGAGCATTTTGTGATGATGCCAAAGGGCCGCATATGTTTTGATGAAGATTCCCTTTGTAAGTAAAATATATTGATACACAATAAAAGCAACCACTAAAGCAAGAAACAGCACTCGAAACAAACGAATGAAATCAATGTTAGATAAAATGGAAGCAGCTTTTACCCAGGGCGATGTAGGAGGCTCCGCTTTTTTAGTGCTTCGGCTCTTCGACTTTTGTTTCTTTGCAGGCGGAGCTTTTGATTCTTCTATTTTAGGTGCTGGTTTTTGTTTTCCTTGAGCCATCGGTCACTTTCCCTCTTTCTTAAATAAAGTGTCTAAAAAAGAAGCTTTTCTATTTTGCATATTCAAGAAAGAACCAGCTATCTCCTTTTGACTTTTAAAAATACTTTCCTTTTTTAAATACAGAATGTCTTTAGGTATGTGCCTATAGCATTTTTCTTATCTTCGCATACGTTATATCGTGTTTGATTTGAAATTACTATCTAAAAGGAGCGGTGCCCTAATGAACCCTTATTATTTCAACCCTGGATACATTCCTCAGCAAGTTGATTACTCAGTTCAACAATACTATCCCCCTTACGTACCACAGCATGAAGAATACGATGAAAGACAGCAGCTTCAAAATCTTGGAGGATTTGAACGAAGAATTCGTGCCCTTGAGAGACAAAATGAGGAGCAAGTCAGAGAAATTACTCGTTTAAATCGAGTTGTGGAGCGACATACTGATCGTATAAACAGATTAAATCAGCGCTTACGCAATGTAGAAAGAAGACTTAACATTCCATTTACAGCAAGCCAGGACGGATTTTAAACTCACCTTAAGCATTCCCGTTTCTTTTGAGCGAGAATGCTTTTTTACATGTCTTCCGTCATTTTTGATAGCACAAAGGATATTTGATTAAACTTTACATAAAATAAAATTTGACTATGAAAAAGAAAAGGAGAAAATCACATGAAATCCCCTGTTGTTATTTGTCCTAACTGTCATTCTCAAAAAGAGCTTGCTACCGTTTTAACTGCTCAGTCCAATCAAAACGTTATCTATACATGCTCAGCTTGCGGCTATAAGCTGACAAACATTAAAACAAGCAAAGGATAATCAGTATCTCTCACCTCACTTAGTACCTATACTCAATACGTCCTTCTGTCCATATACAAAAATTAACGTTTACGTAAATGTTATTAATTTTGTATACTGATAGTATTATGGGAAAGGGAGTTGAAGAAGTTGAAGTTTAAAATGAAGGAACGCGGGCAGCTGCATTTGAGTCCCGAAGGAAAACAATTAATTTTAGACTTGTACGAATCAAATATGATGGAATCTGTAAATGAAGCTTTGGATGCTGAAACAAGAAGCTTTCACAGGGGAAAAGCCGATGGGATACAGGCTATTTTACTTCTTTTAGGGGTACAGCTAGAAGAAAACACTTCACAATCATAAATGAATGCGCTATAAAAACCGTAAAAGCAGACGCACTCTTCTGGTGAATGCGCCTGCTTTTTATGATTCTTCCTGCTCAAATTTTACAATTGCAGTCTTAGCACGATCTCTCAGTGACAAAAGGTCAGACTCTACTTTTAAGATATTCTTCTTTTTCTGTTCAATCAGTTTGAGCTGCTCTTCTACCGTATGTAACACTTGCTCTAACTTTTCTTTTTGTTGACTTGTTCCTTTCACTTGCCTATAATCCATCTTTTGTATTTCAAGAGTATCACTTAAAGCAAGAAATTCCTGTAATTCTTGAAGTGAAAAACCCATGACTTCTTTGGCATTCGTAATCTTCTTTAAAAATTCTACATGTTCTTCGGTGTACAGACGAAATCCACCTTCACTTCTTGGAGGTGCTGGCATCAGTCCAATTTGTTCATAATAACGAATTGTACGTTTTGTTAAACCGCTTTGCTTCGCTACATCATCTATTTTTAGTTCACTCATTTTTAAATCCCCTTTAATCAATTAACAATGTCAACTTTTCATACTTGTTACTATTATACACTAACGCTAGATATCTCAAAACAAATCTGAACAGCTGTGCACTTATTTAAAAATAAATAAGCAATTTCTTTACCCTTTTTTAGAGTAAAAAAATTGCTTATACAGTATATTATGCTGGATTCTTTTCTCTAAAACCTTATCATAAGGGCCGTTTTTGTTAATTTACGATTTAGCATACAAATTAATAAATTTGTTTTTGAGAGTTCTTATTTCTATCCACTAAATGTTTATTAACTTGTATGTAGCCTTCTCTTTCTGTACTAGCCCCGCCTGCGCTGAGTACACCGATAGCCACGCATGCTATCCAACCTAATTTCATTATAACAGAAAGCGCTTACATAATAAAGTGTTATGCTTTAATTTCTAAAAAGTTATAAAT
Source organism: Priestia sp. VA7 (assembly GCF_055710015.1). Lineage (NCBI taxonomy): Bacteria > Bacillati > Bacillota > Bacilli > Caryophanales > Bacillaceae > Priestia > Priestia sp. VA7. The sequence continues at coordinate 389,336 of NZ_JBVQPN010000004.1, read as the reverse complement.
GAAATCAGCAGGTCTTTTTCCACCTCCTGCTGATTTGTTAAATAGAACCGTCAAGATACAGCTTTATCAAACAGTAAATAAGTCGTCCTAATAAGCTACTTTATAAATCAAAAACCGTTCATATGGGTTTTTACGATCCAACTCTGGCAGCATTACGTCTTCTTTTAAAATAAAAGAAGGGTGTTTTTCGAGATGATGAAGATAATCCTCCGAACTATAATATAAAATCAAATCAATCTCGCGCTTATTCTCTTCCCACGAAAGCAAAATATTGTTCACTACTTGGATAAAGATTTGAACTGAAAAAGGATTAAAAAAATAGAAGCAGTTGTCTAGTGGATGAATCTTATATTCCTGGGCTAAACAACACTGAAAATGAATAGGATGTTTGCGGCCCTTGGCTTTTTTCAAATAGCGCCTCTGGTTATCTATGGCCTGCTCATAAAAATGTTCATTCATTTCTATCCCTACAGCGGTGGCATTGCACAGGTAGTTCACATAAAAATTCAGCCTTCCTTTTCCACATCCGAAGTCGACAATTCTATCACTGCTTGTTAGCTCATACTGAGTGAAAAGTGTTTCTAATGCACTATAAGGCGTGGGTTCATAACGATGGTAATGAAATGAATCGTTGAATCCCTTTTGTTCTCCCGTTGTTTTTATATTTAATAAAGCGTCATAATATTGCTCATTCATGGCCAATCTCCTGTTTATAGTTGTTGAAAAAGAGAAAGAAGGACAGATGCCCTTCTTTCTCACTCTACTTTCACACGCATTTCTGATATTTTAAGACCAATCTCTTCGATTAACTGCACAGCTTCCGCTCGCTTTTGATCATCTAATATGCTGATTCCCCGTACGTCTACGCTTTTTAAATATCGATAAGAGGCTTTAAGACGTTCTAAGGTATCCTCTTGGTCAAATGTTTTCATCATTATCTCCTCCAGTATATGTAGTTACTATATGTATACCACAAACATGTCCGTAATAAATCTAACCTGTTTAATAAATACTATAACGTATCTGATTTATCTAAGAGGAAATGCACTTCTAATAGCTGATATATACTCAAAAAATTCTTGGGTTTTCGAATTTTTACGTTCATTTCTCGTGTTAGTTGCAAAAAAAGCTTCTCTTTGCGCTTTACTTATCTCAATTTGCACACCCATCCGCCTAGCTGTTTTATTGGTTATATTTCTAGGGCTTGTACCGGAAAAAGGGTCTTGATCTGATAAAATTTCTGTACTAAAACCTTTAGAAACAAGCGCTTCATACACTTTGGATCTTAATGCCTTGTCAGCACCGCCGATTTTAGTGTGTTTTTTATTTTTATCATTGTATCCATGAAAAGATACGGCATAGTCTTCTTTCGATATAATAGTTAGCGCATGAGGTTCATCAAAATGAGTGGATGTGATATGAAGATCGGCATTTCCTGCTTTCTTTAACCCTTCAAATATATAATACGAGTATTCGTTTCCTGCTAGCCCAACAGCAAGTTCGGATGTTCCAGTTTCGATACCTCCGCCGTGTATCGCAAGCATAATAATGTTAGAAGGTCTGATTTCGAATTGAATTTTGTAGTCTTGGTTGTATACTTCATGAGAGGCAAGTTCAGAGAAGCTAGCATATTTATCTGGCATCATATATCCTCCTTGTGAATAAGACATAGTAAACAAACTTATTAGTTCTTTCTTTAATGTACCACATCTTTTCTTTCATCACATACTATGTGATTGCAATTACCAATAAATATGGTACGATTAAGTTCGAGTTTCTTGCTCGTTAAAAGTTCACCAGATAGTCAAAATTTTCATTTTTAAGCATTCCATTTTTATCTTATAATAAAGGATGTACTTATTTTTAATTGGTAATTCGACATTTTTCTTTGTTTTTTTAAAAAGTTCAAGGAATGTTAACAAATTTTACGAGCAACCTTGATGTAATTACGATATTTTTTTGTTAAAATAGTTTAGTTGATTAATAAAGATTAGGTTTATTCATGTAGGAATAAGCTCAAAAAGGAGAATTGCTGTGAAAAATACCGAAGTTATCACAAAGGAATCACTTCCTATCAATCAGTATTTTTCCCGGGAAGTAATCAGTGCTATTATAAAAACTGGGATTATTAAATCGAACTCACTAGGAATGGTTGCTGGGCTTTGTCTCGCAATTGCTGTTAATGACTTAAGCTTTGTGACACAAATTCCTATCATTATTTTGGCTTTAATTGGGACATCCTTTGTCGTAGGAGGAGCTGGGGCAGTTAATAACTTCTATGACCGTGATATTGATGCAATCATGAAACGTACGAAAGACAGACCGACGGTAACAGGAGCGGTCAACCCTAAATTTGCTCTATGGTTAGGACTGGCTTTATTTGTTATCGGTGTAGGTATTTTATTTTTAGTTTCTAACATGGCCGCCATTATGGGTATTTTAGGATTTTTCTTTTATGTAGTGCCTTATACTATGCTTACAAAACGTACAACCATTTATAATACCGAAGTCGGAAGTATTTCTGGAGCTATGCCTCCAATCATTGGCTGGGCCGCTATTTCACCAGACTTATTTCATCCGGTAGCAATTGGATTGTTTGTATTTATGTTTTTATGGCAGCCTCCTCACTTCTACGCTATTGCGATTAGAAGACTTGAGGAATATAAAGCCGCAGGTGTACCAATGCTTCCTGTAGTAAAAGGTATCCGTCGTTCCAAAGTCCAAACGCTTGTATACCTAGTGATTTTACTAGCGTCATCTTTCTTATTTTTATCGTTTAGTAAAATTATCGCATTTACAATGTTCGGTTTAACACTAGTGTGGATGCTTCTTGGGATTGTTGGATTTAAAAAATTAGAAGATACAAAATGGGCTACTTTAATGTTTGTGTTCTCATTGAACCATCTTACGATTATTTTTGCCCTGATGATTATACTGTCATTTTTTAAATAATAAACGTTCAAAAGCAGGTAGCTATCAGCTACCTGCTTTTATACTAGATACATCTTTTGCTTTCAGTGAAATCATTCCTCCGTATCTCGCCGAAACGGCTCCACCTAACGCGTTGGCAAACCTTGTGTACTGCTTCCGTGACTCCTCACTTTCAGGTAATCCTTTTTCATGAATACACCAGAGAATTCCTGCCATAAATGCATCACCCGCTCCCGTCGTGTCTATCGCCTGCACTTCATTTGCACTTACATGAAGCGCTTGATTTGCAGTAACGGCTACTGCGCCATTTTCTCCTTGAGTGACCCATACGTACGGAATATGATACGCTCTCAGTTTTTCTAGGCTTTCTGTCAGATCTGTTGAATTCATCAAAAATAGGAGCTCCTCTTGAGAGATTTTCAAAATGTCTGTTTCGGACAAAAACGGTGTCACGATATTTCTACATGCTACTTCACTTTCCCATCTTTTCATTCGAATATTTGGATCAAACGCTACAAGCATACGATGTTTTTTTGCGAGCTTCACAGCTTCTTTTGTAGTTTCCTGGGAAATCGGATGAAACAACGTCCCTGATCCAAAATAAAAAATCGCTGCCTGCTCAAATAAAGCTTCCTGCAGCTCATGTTTGTACACTTGCTCATGAGGTGTAGAATCTATGTAGGAATGGAAGTAACGATCTCCTTCTTTACTTTTATGTACATACACTTCACAAACTTTTTTAATCTCCGATATTACACAGCCGCTTTGATTCACTCCTTCAATTAAAAGCTTCTTTCTTACAAAATCACTTGTTTCATCACTGCCTAACTTGCAGATATAATATGCTTTTGCTCCTAACTTCTGAACTCCGACTGCTATATTAACCGTTGTGCCTCCTAAAAAAGGGTCAAAGCTGGTGTTAAATTCGTTTTTAGCAATATAATCAATAAATGCCTCATCGTATGAAATAACTCCTTTTTTCACGTTAATCCTCACCTTCTTTCTTCTGTCTCCCAACGCATTTGACGCATACACACGCTTTTCCTCTGCTTTCTAAAGGAATTTGTTTAAACAGATCAGAAGTAAAAACTTTCTGCATGCACCAACACTTTTCTATTTCTCTGCCTTGCACAGAAGCACAGTTATTTTTCTCACCGCAGATAGGACATCTGCTATCATCGCCTGAAAATGCCATAAATTCCTCTCCTTTTTTCTATGCAGTTGTATAGGTTATGTTTATTAGTATACAAGAGGTAGTTAAAATGCGCTTTCTACTTTTTGATATTTTCATTTTCAACTTCTCTTATTCTTGATACTATACATATAAAGAAAATAACATATTGAGAAAGGAGCCTTTATGACGACACATTTATTTCACCAAAAACCCCTTGCTACATGGATGCGTGAATATCCTTTATTAACACCTTTAATCAATAAGCAGGAAACACTTTGGATAAATCCTTATTTAAAACCTGCTCAAGAAGCACTTTCATCTCTTTCTTTACATACCAAAGATATAAAAGATGCAAAAGAGCGACTTTCTCGCTTTTCTTCTTTTCTTCAAATCGCTTTTCCAGAGCTAAAAGCATCAAAAGGAATCATTGAATCACCTCTTCAAGAAATTACGCACATGAAAGACTATTTAAATCAACAAATGACTAACAAGCTGCAAGGGACATTGCTGATGAAATGCGATCATGATCTTCCCATATCAGGTTCTATTAAAGCAAGAGGCGGTATTTATGAAGTATTAAAATTTGCTGAAAGTCTTGCTATCAAAGAAGGAGTGCTTACCGAGGAAGACAGCTACGCTCTTCTAGCTGAAGAACGATGTAAAAAGTTATTTTCTTCTTATTCTATTGCAGTAGGATCTACCGGTAATTTAGGTTTAAGCATTGGTATTATAAGCGCCGCTCTCGGCTTTAACGTCACCGTCCATATGTCAGCCGATGCGAAGAAATGGAAAAAAGATCTGCTTCGTTCGAAAGGCGTAACCGTTATTGAATATCAGTCTGACTACGGAAAAGCCGTGGAAGAAGGACGAAAGCAAGCCGAAGCAGACCCCGCCTGTCATTTTATCGACGATGAGCAGTCTAGAGATTTATTTCTTGGTTATTCCGTTGCGGCTTTACGTTTGAAAAAGCAGCTAGCCGAGCTGCAGATTCAAGTAGACGCCGAACACCCTTTATTTGTCTATTTACCTTGCGGAGTAGGCGGAGGTCCTGGCGGTATTACGTTTGGATTAAAAGCAATATACGGTGATCACGTTCACTGCTTTTTTGCTGAACCTACCCACTCCCCTTGCATGCTGCTTGGATTAATGACTGAGCTGCATGATGGCATTTCCGTTACGGATATTGGACTTGATAACGTAACAGCTGCCGATGGACTAGCCGTAGGAAGGCCATCTAGCTTTGTAGGCGAAACGATAAAATCGCTTATTAGCGGAATTTATACTGTAGAAGATGATCAGCTTTTCCGATTTATTTATGAGCTAGCCAATCGTGAAAATATGTATATAGAACCTTCAGCAGCGGCTGGTTTACAAGGACCTCTTCACCTGATGGAAAGCGGGTCTTCATATATACAAGCGCAAGCACTAGAAAACGATATGTCAAAAGCTACTCACCTTGTATGGTCAACTGGAGGCAGTATGGTGCCAGCTGAGGTGATGAATAGCTATTACGAGCAAGGAAAAAATTTAATGAATGGATAACGTCAAAAGGCATGGAGAACAATGATGTTCTTCATGCCTTTTTAGAAGAAGTAGCTTGCAGAAAGATAGGATGCCAAATTTCAAATGGAAAATATCCCGACTTATAGCTGCCGCTTGTACCCATAGTTGAAATTTTTATTTTCCTGTATCCTTTTTTCCATAAAAAGGTTCCTGCAAACACCTCAATTTGTTCCACTTTCTTTCTTCTTATAATCGTTGTTTTTCGTGTTAAAAACTGCGAGCGAATACTGACAAATACCTCGTCCATCATTAAGCCGCCTTGGCGATACCCTAACCAGTGAATAAATACGTACGCAAGGCATAGCACGGCAATAACCCACACGAATATTGATTGCCAAAAGCTGATGCCAATCCCTGCCGCTGCAAATAACAAGAGCGGTAATAGTAAGGGGTACCATGCATATTGAATCGCTGTATTTCTTGGACACTTTATATATTCATAGTGCGGGACATATACGTTCATTAATGCTGAAATCTCTTTTTGCTGGATAAACGGGTGTAAATAAACCTTTTCTTTTAAATCAGAGGTTACGACGTTTAACGAAACGGAAGACCATCCAAATAAGCGTCGAACCAACCCTTCCTCTATCGTAACAGCCTGTATTTTATGAAAAGGAATCGTAAGGGATTTCTTATTTAACAGTCCGTATTTAATATGTAGATAATGATCGTAGCGTTCTACTGTAAAACCGCCAAATCGTATCACATATAAAACGATAGACAGCACATAAGCAAGCACCACAATTACAGCCACTAATACAAATAAACCAAGCATCGATTGATGAATCATTTCTTCGTAAGCTGTCTTCACCCAGCGGTTGATATACGTATCAATATACTGATAGAGAAAACCAAGAGCAGCAAATATATAGCCAAAATTCCCGGAAAACGCAGCAGCTAACGCCAGCTGTTTCACCGACACTTTCATCATATGTTCAGGACTTTTTTCTCTTATTTCCGGCTGACTTCCCGACAGCTTTAACGTATCTTTAAGATGGTGCGCTTCTTTTAGTGAAATACCAGATAAATCAATTTCAGCATCCTTACCGCTGCTGGCCGTGTCAATACGAAGCCGGGCTAAGCGAAGAATTCTAAAAACAAACGGCTGATCTAACTGAATCGATTGAATGCGATTTCGTTGAATAAATCGTTTTTCTTTTTTAAAAATCCCTTTATGCAGACGCACTTCCGTTTCCGTTACTTCATAACGAAATTCCCTCCAAGTAAAAAAAGCAAATAAAGCGACTACGCCTCCTGCTAATAGCGTTGCCCACCAATATGTAAACAACAGGTGCCGATTGACAATAAATACAAACACAAAAGGCAGGATATTATTTTTTATATGTTCTATAAATGCTATTGCAATATATAGCGGATGCAGCCGCTTACTCATCTTCATCATCTACCTCTGCTAGTCTAGCAATATACTCCCGCAGTGCTTCAGCATCTCTTTGTCCAAGTGCAGGAATTTCAACACTTCCAGCGGCTGTGATGATTTTAACAGATGCCAAGTCAAATTTTCGAAAAATCGGCCCTGTCAATGTTTCAACGTGCTGCACTTTCATAAGCGGGATTTTCGTATGATACCAGATGAATAGCCCTCTTTGTACATCAATTTGAGTATCTGTTACTTCATATGAATATACATTCATATATACATTTGGAGCTATAATTGTATATATGATAAAGCTCACGACTAATAGTCCAGCTGATATCCATCCAATAATTGACCACCAATCAAAAAAATGAACGAGTAGAAAATAACCCGCTGTTGCTAGAAGCCAAAGGCTATGCGTAAAAATGGATTGCCAGCGCATCGCTTTTTTAGCCTCGAGGGGCAATTTGCCCTTTAAATGTTCAAACTCCATAAAAACTCCTTTCTCTACCTTTTTCACTATTTCTATTACTATATTACGTTAAAAAAGGAAAAAAGTTTCATAGTTTGCTATTTTTTTATTACTTTTTGATGAAAAACAAACAAGGCTGCCTATTTCGAGGCAGCCTTGTTTGTTATCGATAAACTCCGTCTTTCTCTCCGTGTACAACAGCCGCTCTTTCAACTGCTTCAGATACTGCTTCATGTACAGCTAGATTAAGAGGGTGAGGAACTAAATCGCCTGGACGCGTTGAATTCGCAATGGCTTCAGCTGCAGCTACAAGCATCGTATGCGTAATATCGCGCACCCCTGCATTTAACACTCCTCTGAAAATACCTGGGAAGCCAAGCACATTATTCACTGACCTTCCGTCAGTAGCGTAAATAGCTCCTGCTTCAAGAGCATCTTCAGGTTCAATTTCTGGCTTTGGATTAGAAAGTGCTAGAATAATTTGCCCTTTTCGGATCCATTCTTTTTGTATTAAGCCAGGTACACCCGTTGTCGCAATAACAATATCACAGTTCTCCATAAGCTCTTCTAATGAATCCGCTACTTTTCCACCGTAGCTGACTAAGCGTTCATTCGCTTCAGGAGACTTATCAGCTCCTATCACCTGTTTAACACCGTAAGCCATGAACATTCTGCAAGTAGCGATACCGGCAGCTCCTAAGCCAATCTGCCCTACTTTTGCTTCTTTCAAATTCACACCTGTGCTGCGGCAAGCTGAGATAGCTGCTGCTAGCGTCACAACTGCTGTTCCGTGCTGATCATCATGCATAACTGGAATATCGAGCTCTTCTTTTAAACGTTCTTCAATTTCAAAGCAGTGAGGCGACCCTATATCTTCTAGTAAAATGCCGCCGAATCCCGGTGAAATATTTTTAACCGTTTGAATGATTTCTTCCGGCTCATTTACATTCAATAAAATAGGGATAGCGTTTACATTGGCAAGCTGATCAAATAACGCGGCTTTTCCTTCCATAACGGGCATTCCTGCAACTGGACCAATATTTCCTAATCCTAGTATAGCGGTGCCATCTGTTACAATTGCAACCGTGTTTCCAATGCTCGTATAAATCTTCGCTTTGTCCGGCTGTTCTTGAATAGCACGGCAAACGTTTGCTACGCCTGGTGTATACACTCTTCTTAAGTCAGCGATCGACTCAATTTTCATTTTGCTTTTCATTTGAATTTTACCGCCTTCATGCGCATGAAGGACTTCATCTGATACTGTATGTAAAATAATCCCTTCTAAACTACGAACCGCTTCAAGCAATTCCTCAAGCTGGTCTTCACTTTCTACTTGAACCGTAATGCTTCTCATGGTGTAGTTATGTCCTACTTTAACGGTTTCAACCTCGCCAATGTCTCCTCCAACATTTCCGATAGCTGTTGCTACTCTTCCTAAGTTTCCGGGTACAGTCGGTGTTTGTACCATTAACGTGCGTATTAAATTATTCATCATATCCCCATATCCCCCTTGTCCTAATCCTGCAAGTACGTACGCTTACTAAATGAAGCGTTTAAAACGGTCGAATTCCCCATAAGTTCATGTTATCTACTTATCTTACAAGTAGATCTATACATACTATCTTTTCCACCAAAGGAAAAGAAATAGATAACGCTTTCAAACAGACGTTTCGCTTTGATTATAAGCAAAGTTTTTAGAATAATCAAGCGATGACATTGTGAAAATTCATAAATTATTAAGAAGGAATTTGTTCTTCATAAACAGAAAAGACTTATATAGAGAAGAAACAAAGGAGTGAAGTAGTTGAAATCAATTTGTGTGTTTGCAGGATCAAGCGCTGGAATAAAAACAGAATATAAAGAGGCCGCCGTCTCGCTAGGACGCTATATGGCCCAAAAAAACTACCGGCTGATTTACGGAGGCTCACGAATGGGTCTGATGGGAGAAGTTGCAAATGAAATGCTTCAGCACGGAGGCGAAGTCATTGGCATTATGCCCCGCGGTTTGTTTAGCGGTGAAATTGTTCATACCGCGCTGACAGAACTTATCGAAGTAGAGAGCATGCACGAGCGAAAAGCAACTATGCACGAGTTAGCTGATGCTTATATTGCACTTCCTGGAGGTTTCGGAACATTTGAAGAGTTGTTTGAAGCTCTTTGCTGGGCTCAAATTGGTATACATAAAAAACCAGTAGGATTATTAAATGTGAACGGCTACTACAACCCGCTTATGCAAATGGTTCAGCATGCCGTAGATGAAGGATTTTCTACAGATTCTGCTATTCGTCTAATCAACATTTCTGATACTCCCGAACAGCTCATCTCTTCAATGGACACCTACACGTCTCCTTCAGAGGACCAAAAATGGAACACTGAAAGCTAAAAAGCAAGCGCATCATTTGCGCTCGCTTTTCAGGCGTTATTAAAAGCAATTTCATATTTTTTTACACCAAAAACAAAAGGGCTATCTATTGGCTTTAAAGACTGATTCTGAACTTTGGAAAATCCCCCTTTTTCTAGTAACTTAGTAAAAGCAATTTTTCCTTCCATTCTTGCTAGCGGTGCTCCTAAGCAAAAATGGATGCCAAATCCAAAGCTCACGTGAGGATTTGTTTTACGATGTACGACAAAAGTGTCAGGCCATTCAAACTTAGCTGAATCTCTATTTGCACTCGCTGCCCAGCTAATTACCTGCTGTCCTCTTTTAATCTTACACTCTCCAAGTTCTACATCTTCAGCAGCTATGCGTCCAATCGCTTGAATAGGAGGATAATAGCGAAGCGTTTCTTCTACCAGGTTCGGAACTAGCGATATGTCTCGACGAACTTCATTCTGCACGTCTACGTCTTCTGTCATATACCGAACTCCGTTCGTAATTAAGTTTGTTGTTGTCTCATTACCTGCTACTAGCAATAAAATACAAAACCCCAGCACTTCCTCTTCTGTTAAATGCTCGCCGTCGATTTCTGCTTCTAAAAGAAGCGAAATGAGATCTTCTTGTTTATTTTGCTGACGCTCCGCGATAATTTCTTTAAAATACCCTTGTAAAAAAATCACGCCTTCATTACGCTTTTGCATCATTTTCGCAAAAGCTTCGTCTGAATTATTTTCGGCACCGCTCACTAAGTCATCGGAGTACTTTTTAAACAGTGCTCGGTCTTGTATTGGTACTCCTAGCAGCTCTGCTATTACAATAATCGGCAGTGGTCCAGCAAAGTCTTCTACTATATCAAACTTTTCTTTGCTGCTTACTTCATCTAATAAATAATCTGCAATCTCTTCAATATGACCCTCCAAGTGCTGAATAGCTCTTGGCGTAAAAGCTTTGTTTACTAAATTTCGTAACTTTGTATGTTTTGGAGGATCCATCATTAAAATACTTTCTTGGCGTTCTTCCATTGCTCGTTTGGATGAAAAAAGCGACGGGTTTTTTAAAATATACTTTACTGTTTCATAATCAAATACATCCCAGCAGTTTCGGCTTTCATCGTAACGAATAGGTGCCTCTTGACGCAGGCTATTATAAATATCAAATGGGTAAAGCTGCTGTTCAACAGATTTAATTTCTTGCATAGGAATTAAATTAGCATAACGATTTTCTCTTTTCACTGCTTTTGGATTCATCTCGTCTTCCTTCTTTCGTTTAAAAGTAAAACTCGGTAAGGTTTTTAATCGACTATAGATAAAAGAATTTTTTTCCATCTTTTATCTTTTGATAAGCCTATCACAAGGTTTTTTCACTTTCAACGGACATAATCAGAAAATTTTGTCAATTATACCGAAGACTTATTTTATTTAAGGTCTAAATAAGTAATTTTTTCCCATTTTTTTAGTTCTTTTATCTTGTTTCATAATAATCATAGAGATGGTTACACTATAAGTAAGTACGTAAGAAAGTAGGGATCTCATGTGATGGATGCCCTTATGTGGGGTGGTGTCTCAGGCTCAGCTGTATTAATTGGCGCTATTATAGCTATTTTTGTACCTTTAAAAAAACAGTTGACTGCTTATATTATGGCTTTTGGCACGGGCGTTTTGTTAGGAGCTGCCGCTTACGAGCTTATTCAAGATTCGGTAAAAGAAGCGGGAATTATTCCTTCTTCTTTAGGCTTCTTAACAGGTGCAGGACTCTTTACTCTTCTTGACATGACCTTAGCTAAAAAAGGCGCTCACAAAAGAAAACGTTCGGACCACCTTGTCCCCGCTAGCTCGGGACTAGCCATTTTTATTGGTACTATTATGGATGCTATACCTGAGTCACTTATGATTGGCGCAAGTTTGATTGAACAGCACCACGTTAGCTGGCTGCTTGTTGTCTCTATTTTTATCAGCAATATACCGGAAGGAATCTCCGGGACAAGCGGACTACTAAAAAGCCAATACAGCCAAAAGAAAATTTTTTCATTATGGCTTTCAGTTTTTTTTATATCAGCTCTTTGCTCTTGGATTGGATACTTATTTCTTCAAGACGCTACCCCAAAGATGATGGGTTTTATTGCCTCATTCGCCGGGGGTGGAATTGTGGCAATGGTTGCTTCTACGATGTTGCCGGAAGCTTTTGAAGAAGGTGGTCCTATTATTGGTTTTATTGCCTCATTAGGGTTATTAACTTCTATTATTTTGGATTATCTGTCTTTTTAATGAATAAACTTATATTTTGTATGAAACAAAATATATAGGTCTTTCGTCTTTACAAGTAGATATAAACAAAAGGAGTTACCATTATGAAAAAAATATATACTTCTCTTACACTTTGTACAGTGTTCACTTGGCTATCAGGGTGTACCTATGCACCTCATAATAATCTGTCTGCCGAAAGAGTCTCTGCTTCTTCTATTCAATATACTTCTTCTTCAAAACATGAGGCTTCAGTAGAGGAAATTACAAATAAACTTCCAGGACACGTTTATTTAAAAGGTATAGCCTTTCAAGATACGCAAAAACCTTATTACTTAGCAATTAATTACGCTGCAATAACTAATCAGCATACGTTTGAAAAAAGCTGGACGTCTGTTAAGACCAAACGCATACTTTTACATAACGCAACCATTTTACTTTCTGCCGTACAAAATGCTGACAGCGTTCACTTTACTATTAATACCACTGTTCCTCAGACAATCACTATTACTCGAAAAGAGTTAACAGACTTCTACGGAATAGATCTTCGGAATTATAATGACGTGAAACAAGTATGGAAAGAAAAATTCGAAGGACAGCAAGAAAAAATCGAGGAATTTTATGATGCACATCCAATTACGGAAATGCAGTAAAAGCGGCCCATGGCCGCTTTTTAAAGTTGTTTTTTCATAAACACCTGCTCAAGTTTGATTCCTTCATCTGTATATAAATCTTGAAAACCAAATGATTTTAACTTTTTCACGAGTAAGCTATTTCTTTTTTCAGGTACATTATATGTATTATAAGCAATTGGTCCATACATATTAAAAATGGTTGCTAATAAAAAGTCCAGAACGTCCTCTGAATTTGAGATATGTTCCTTAACGCTTCCTTGATAAAAAGTAACGGAATTCACGATGCCTATGGAAGAAAAATTCTTTTGAAATAATAGATAGCCAACTTCTTCGTTTTTTTCATCCAACGCAATAAACGCTTCTCCATCATGAATACAATCAAATTGATTTTTCCACGGAACGTCGTATGTATAAAAGGGTAGGTTTCGAATATCTTTTGCAAGCCTTCGCTTGAACGAATACGTAAGCTGATTCTTCTTTTTAAGTAGAGAAGCGTGAAAACTACCTCTATGCTTTAGAAATAAAAGCGTATCTACAATTTCATATCCATATTTCTGATAAAGGTGAATGGCTTTTTCATTCACTTTAAATGCTTCCAGACTGGCTTCCACTACTCCTTGCTGCTGATATCTCTCAAGTGTAGCTTTTAGTAAGGCTTCTCCAATTCCTATTTTTCGGTAAGGTAGGGCTACACTTGTGCCTCCATTCCAAGCATGTTTTTTTCCCTTGACCTTTTTTATTCCATTTAACATAATTCCAGCTGGTGTATTATTATAAAAAGCCATAAAAGAATGGTCGACAGATAGCTGATCGAAACCAAATCTACAAGTGAATTGATCTAGCGACAGCTCAATCGGAATGTAATAATCTTCAAAACCCTTATTGAATGCTTCTAGCGCATCAGAAAAAGAACACTGGCTTAAAGGCTTAATTATAATCACAGGACATTCCTTCCTTTTTTAAAAAGATAATAAGCTAGAAAATCATTATAAGAAAACATCATCAATAACCTTCTGAATTTTTGTGGTTTTTAAAAGAAAAGAAAGAGACATACCGTTTGAACACCCTGTCTCTTCCTTTCTTTTAACACTCTATTCTATTGTCTTTTAACCTCTACATCCGACGCTTTCACAAACGCATAGCGGTGATTAAAATAAATTTGATAATATTCGTCTTTTCCAACAATCATTTTGTGATCGTTTGGGTTTGTTGTAAAAGTTGGGGCATAGTAATAGTCACTCCTTAATTTCTCTACCCCCACGTACACCTGGTCTGGAGAAATTTTATACTGAAGTGGCACCATAGCTTTAACTGGTATATCAGAAGGATAGGCTGAAGCCTCCGGGAAAGCTCCTCCGTACACTTGAATGCTTTCTTTCCCTGGTTTTGGCGTTAATAATATGCCTGTACCTTTACTTGTATTTTTATTATGAGGATTATAAAACCACGCTTTTTGTCCTCCGTACCAAATCGCTGTCCATTCTCCTTTTGTCTCAGCTACTGCATACGTTTGTCCAGTTACTGCTTTGCTTCCCCAGTCTAACGTTTGTTTCGTTCCAGGCCCTGAAGCTGCAGGCTCATTCAGCAGCGGTGAATCATTGCTGGGAGCTTGATGCAAATACACAAAGTTGGCCGGCTGCTTTGGTGCATCTGATACTTCTGGCTGATTGTTTTGAAAGACTGGATTAATCGTAACGGCTAGTTTGTTTGTATGCTGGCGCTCGACTGGGCTTCCTACTAAATCCATGTAGTGCCCCCAATCCCAAAACGGCCCGGGATCTGAATGCATACCTGATTGAGCCTTAGGAGACAAACCCGGCACCTCATCATGACCAATAATATGAGCTCGGTCTAAGGGAATATTATATTCTTTGGCAAGGTGGCGTACGAGTCTTGCCGAAGAACGGTACATTTCTTCCGTAAACCAAGTAGATCCTTCAAGGGCGAATCCTTCATGTTCAATTCCAATACTGTGTGTATTAAAATACCAGTTTCCTGCATGCCATGCTACGTCTTTGTTATGGATCATCTGTGCGATATGGCCATCACTTGAACGGATTACATAGTTTGCAGCGGCTCTATTAGGGTTAGCAAACAAATCAATCGTTCCATCATAACTTACTTCTGTATCATGAATAACAATATAGCGAACATCTGATTTTTGGCGGTTTGCAATATCATAGTTTCCGTAATCTGAAGGACTTTCGCTGAATTTCCCGTAAAAAGCAGGGATGTATTCACATTTTAAAGATGCCGGACAATCCGCTTTATTCGTATTGGAATTTTCAGCACGAGGAATCGACTTATCTACATTTTGAGGGGAAATTTTAAGATGCTGTCCGTCTGACGTTGTATGCTCTGCTCCTTTTTCCAACGTTTCATATACATCATCGGCAAATACTTGAGCGTTTTTTTTATCCTGAGAAGCACCGTAAGCGGCGACTGCATCGTACCATTTTTGATCAGTGGACGGTATGTTTCCATTTTTGTCTTTTGCGATAAAAGCCAGCACAGCAGCGCCACCGCGAATATTTTGCACAGGATCTTTTTTTAATCTTTCTTTATCTGAGTTAAGCAGCTTAGCAGCTAAGGAGAGAGTTTGCTGTTTATCATATGCTGGTTTTAAAGGCACAGCTCCGTTTCCTTTTCCATCTTCTAAAGAAGGGATGTCTGTTAAATGCATAAGACCGTATCCCCCGGCTGCACTAGGTTTTCCATTATGACTTTCCCAGCGCGACTTGTTGTAGGAAATTGCTTTTAAAAGCGAAGCCGGCACACCAAATTCTTTAGATGCTTGTGCAAATGCTCGCTCTAAAGAATCTGACTGATTCTCTGCCGCCAAAGCGACTACAGGCTTTTGCAGCGTATGAAGGGGCATATAAGCTGTACATATGACACCAGCCGTAAGCATGGCTACCCCTATCTTATTTAGTTTTAATCTTTTTTTTAGTTTCAAACGTATTCCTCCCCCGTAAAGTATGTAAATGAGGTCAATAAAGACATAATATGACTTTACCTCGTTCTCAACCATTTCGTCTTCTTTCTTTCTATTCCCTTGAGACAATAGTCTAGAAGATTCGACAGAGTTACTAGGAGGAAAGATGTGGTATGAGGAAAAATTCATAAAAATCATCCCTCTTCTTTAAAGCTGCGCTCTCAAAAATGGTTGAGTACAGCAGCGGTCCATTCATCCCTTTTGCTGCCTTTTTAATAAAGCAGCAATATTGTAGATAATGACATTCCTTCTATAATTCAACTATTACTAAACCAAATTTCTTAATTTACCAGTTTTTTAACAGACTGTACGTTCGACATTTTAGTAACTTTTCACCATAGTTAACCATGGAAAAGGTTGCTATTATTAAAGACAAGAGAATGTTTACATATGATTGAACGCAGCAAGAACTGCTCTTGAAAGGAGATACCTTATGAGAGGACACAGCATTCCAGCAATTAAGTTGAATGAAGAAGAAAAAGAAAAATTAGAGGAACTTATTGAACACTATAATTTAAAACGAACGTCTCTCATTCGAAAATTTATTATGGATGGAAAAGTTAAGCCTCCCTTAATCGGCAAAGAAGCAGGTGTGGAACTATTGGTTAACCTGCGAAAGATTGAGTCTGAACTAAGCCGGCTAAGCAATAATATGCATCAAATTGCAAAGTACTTACATAAACCAAAAGATAAGCAAAACCATTCACAGAATCTTGAAGAAATCCTACTAGAAATGATGAAAAAACAAAAACATGTACAAGAAGATGTAGAGACTATTTCAGAGCAGCTTAGCGATCATTTATATGTTAAATAGAGAAAAAACGCTCTTTTCATTTCAGAAAAGAGCGTTTTTTATAAAGAAGTAGGGATTTAAATGCTTTTTTTCATGCCGCACTTTGCGCATGTACGGATAAAAATAAAGTCTTTTACTAAGCTTTTAAATTTCACATGTCCACAGTTATCGCATCTGCCTGCAACTTTATCCGGAAACTCCTCATATACATATACTTTTGTTAAATCAATCGCTTCTTGTTGCTCTTCCATTTCCATCACACCTTTATGCATCTTTACGATTCAGCTCTTTATATTCTATCAAAAATAAGTAAAATTACTAGGGTGAAAGCTTCAAAAAACAAGCAGGTTTTTTCACTATTTTTTTATCCGTTCAGCTTTGTACCACCAATTTTCTCTATCTAAAAATGCTTTTACATTCAGGATTTTTTTATCGCGAAGGGTAATGATGGCTGCCGCGGCTCCTTCTTTGGAAAAGGTTACGGCTGTTTCTAATTTCTCTTTTGTCACAAAAACTTTTAATGTTTCCATATTCTCTTTTGTTAATTCCGCAGTTGTAATGGTTTCTCCTTCAATGATTGTATCTTTTTTTTCAATAAAATGTTGTCCATCCATCACCCAGGCTGCACGCGTTTCACCATAAACTTGAAAGAAGGTATTCTTTTTTAAATAACCTGTTCTCTCTGACATATTTGCATCCTTATACGTCTCCGTATCCTCGGTTGTTTTTATCCATAAAGGTTTATATAAAAAAGCCGGCTTTGGAAAACCTTCCTCGTCAGAATCTCCCACAGGATTTGTAGATTTAGGCTCCAAGTTTAAAAACTGCGCAATCCCTTTTGCATATGCCATCCCCATATCTTTTAGAAATTGAGGATTTTTTAAAAGCTTTGCATCGTGTTCTGTATCAATAAACCCAATTTCAGTTAGTACAGACGGCATATATGAACGCCTTAACACACTATGATTAGCTAATTTCCTGCCTCGGTTAGAGTGATTGTATTTAGTGAGAACAAATTTCACATGATCGTGAATATCGTTTCGTAACACAATGGTTTGGTTATTTATATTTTTGCTATAAATAAAATCTTCATATCCCGTTTCGCCGCCTAAATTTATATGAATAGATAAGTATACATCAGCACCCCACGCATTGGCTTTGTTAACCCGTTCATTTAATGACAAAAACACATCGGTTGTACGGGTTGTACAAAGAGAAAATCCTTCATAGTGAGTAGAAAGAAAAGAGATGATGTACTGTTGAACAGCTAACACTAAGTCTTTTTCATATAACCCGCTGGCGACAGCCCCTAGATCTGCCCCTCCGTGACCTGCATCTAAATAAATTTTTTTCATATAACCTGTCTCCTCCTTATCCGTAGCATATGCATGAATAAGCGAAGACGTTTGTTATATAAAACTACTTTTATGTATAAAGCTTTTTGCTATGGCTCATTTAGAAGTCTTTACAACTGATTTACCATAGCTGGTAACATCAAAATATGTATTTGATCCATCGTCTTCATTGATCACAACATCTAAGTCATGAAAATAACGATGAAGCTCTTTTAACAGTGCTTGATCTTCCGTCTGCTCTAGCTGTCCAGCGAGCTTCTCCATATGCTGAAAGTCTTTCTTTAAAACAGAATCTTTTACTTCAATCGTGCCAATCGTATTGTTAATGGCTGTGGCTTCTTCTTGTACGGCAGGCCAGTCTGGATGCTCAATGGCACTCCACCCCGTCAAATCATTTAGTACGTCATGATGTTCAGCAATAAAGTCTTTTGCCTGCTGATCGCTGCTTTCCAGCTTATCAACTTTTTGTTGATCCACTTTAATGGCACTTGCCTTTATACTTTGCTGTGATAAAAAAGGAATTTTTCCGTTTTGGTACAATATCCACCCTGTCGCTCCTCCCCCGACTAAAAAAACGGATAAAGATATCGAAATGATCATACGCTTCTTCTTACTTTTATGTCTTTTTTCCATTTGACTCCTTTCCGGGTATTCAAAACCCTTTAGGTCTTATGAACTGAAACGAATAACCTACAAAAAGAATTTTACCATATTTTTAATATTAAAAATATTAAAAAAGAGACTCCTTCGAGTCTCTTTGAATCCGCTTCAGTTAACTTTTACCTGTGTGTAGCGATTTTTAGGAACATTCAACTGCAAGTTACTTCTTAACGTACTCCCTTCGTATTCTGTACGATACAGGCCTCTTTCTTGCAGTATCGGTACAACATGTTCAACAAAGTCATCTAAACCATGCGGAACGCTGGAGTGAATAATAAAGCCGTCAGCTCCTTTTTCTTCGAACCACTGTTCCATCAAATTAGCGATATGCTCTGGCGTCCCAATAAATTGTGTTTTAGGTGTAGCAATTCGCAGCGCTGCTTCTCGCAGTGTCCACTTATATTTTTTGGCGTTTTCTTTAATTTTTTCGGTTGTACTGCGGAAACTATTACTTCCTATATCTCCTAAGTCAGGAAATGCATCATCTAATGGAAACTGTGAAAAATCAAAATGATCGAAAAAGCGTCCTAAGTAGTTTAGCGCATGTTCAATTGTCACCAATTGAGAAAGTTCTTCATATTTTCTTTCGGCTTCTTCGTTTGTACTACCAATTATAGGACCAATTCCCGGAAAAATTAAAAGTTCGTTTTCATTGCGTCCTTGCGCTGCAGCTCTCAATTTTACATCTTGGTAAAAAGCTTTTGCTTCTTCTAAATTGTCTTGTCCCGTAAACACTGCGTCAGCCGTTTTTGCTGCTAAATCTTTTCCGCTTTCAGAAGATCCTGCTTGAAACACTACGGGCTGCCCCTGAGCTGAGCGCCCAATGTTTAACGGACCTTCTACAGAGAAAAATTCGCCTTTATGATGCAATCGGTGCAGCTTTTTCTCCTCAAAAAATTGTCCGGTTTCTTTATTTCGAATAAATGCATCATCTTCCCAAGAATCCCATAATCCCTTTGTTACTTCTAGAAACTCTTCAGCTATTCTATAGCGTTTGTCATGAGTCGGGTGCTCTTTTCCATAGTTAAGCGCAGATCCTTCTAATGGAGATGTTACAACATTCCATCCCGCTCGGCCGCTGCTAATATGATCAAGTGAAGCGAATTGTCTAGCCACCGTAAACGGCTCGCTATACGAAGTTGATAGAGTGCCGACTAAACCAATATGAGAAGTGACAGAAGCAAGTGCTGATAGAATAGTAAGAGGTTCAAAACGATTCAAAAAATGCGGAAGCGATTTTTCATTGATATATAACCCATCGGCAATGAACACTAAATCAAATTTTCCTTCTTCCGCTTTTTGAGCCTGCTGCTTGTAAAAACCTAAATTAACGCTGGCATCTGACAAAATTTCAGGGTGTCTCCACGCCCCCATATTTCCTCCGACTCCATGAATAATAGCCCCTAGCTTTAATTGTCTTTGATGTGTCATATTACCATTCTCCTTTTTCATACCCATTCATAAATTCTCGTAATTGATTGGTTAAACCACCTGCTCCAAAGCGAAGGACTCCTTCTTTTTCTGTCTTTCTTCCATTTCCTTCTTGTGCAAATTGTAAAAAAGCGATCACGTGAACTCTTCTAGGATGAATATTTTCAATTCCTTCGTCATAAAACCATTGATCAATTGTATTGTAAATCCCTTTATTGACTCTGAATTGACTGTGGCACCAATTAAAAAACTGGAGATCAGGCAGATTTAAATATCTCGCTTGCCCTAGCTTGGAAGCTGTAGCTTCACTAGATACATAGCCCATATGTTGAAATCTTTGCTTTGCTTGTAGCGTATCAGCTTTAATTTGATGCTTTAAAAACTCAATAGAAGGGAATTTTTTCTCTCCTCGCACCCGAAAGATCACGTCGCATTGAACTGTCTCTCCATAAATAACGTCGTTAAAATCCAGAATATGAACCTCAAATGTTTTAGATAATTTCGATCCAAATGTCGGCTTAACCCCTACATTCATAACTCCTAAATGTTCAAGTCCCCGCAGATGAACGAGGACACCATACACGCCATTTTTTAATTCCTCATGCTGAGTATCTATATTAGCTGTTGGAAACCCTAAGTGTCTTCCTTGCTGCCTTCCAGGTACAACCTGCCCTTTTATAATAAGTTTTTTGCTTGTTTTAGCTTTTAATGCTCCTCTATTCACTACGTTCACCCTTCTTCCCTTAAGTCTAGTAAAAATTAAAAGGTTCTTTGCACAATGTCACACATTGTGCAAAGAACCTCTAGTGATCTAGTCGGTTTGTTTAATTTGATGATTCCATCATATACTTATTATTCCTATGAGTCAAGTTGGTTTTTAATTAAAATATTAGATTGTTTTTTCATAAATATAAGAGTAAGGAGAATGCGTTGGGTTAATACGCTTGAAAAATTGCTTTGTTCGATCTTCTTTTGGGTTTAAAAATATGTCTTCAGGATGACCTTGTTCGACAATCTTTCCTCCGTCCATAAATACCACGTGATTAGAAACTTCACGGGCAAAACTCATTTCGTGCGTAACAATGATCATTGTAATTCCTTCTTCAGCAATTTTACGAATAACAGACAGTACTTCACCCACCAGTTCAGGGTCCAAAGCAGACGTCGGCTCATCAAATAAAATGACTTCAGGATTTAAAGCAAGCGCTCTAGCAATGCCCACTCGCTGCTGTTGACCTCCTGATAACTGACTTGGATAAGCATTTGCTTTTTCAGCAAGCCCAACTTTTTCAAGGACGTCTAAACTGCGTTGTTTCGCTTCTTCCTTTGGCAGCTTTTGAACAATAACTAGCCCCTCCATAATATTTTCAATAACGGTTTTGTGTTTGAACAAATTGTATTGCTGAAAAACCATCGTTGTTTTTTGTCGAAGAGTTAAAATGTCTTTGCGGTTTGGCTTTTGGCACTGAACTGTAAATTGATTAATCGAAACTTCTCCTTCATCTGCTTTTTCTAAGAAATTAATGCAGCGTAAAAACGTAGTCTTTCCAGAACCACTCGGTCCTAAAATGGTCACAACGTCGCCTTTTTTAACAATTAAATCAATACCGTCCAATACTGTATTATCACCAAATGTTTTTTTTATATTTGTTAGTGCAATCATACAACCCCTCCTCGATTATAAACAGTTAATTTTCGTTCAAGCAGCGCTGTTATCCCTTCTATTAACATCGTCAGCATCCAATAAATAAGAGCAGTAGCAATATAGGCTTCTAAAAACTTGAGATTATTCGAAGCTACGATATTAGCAGCACCGTTTAGCTCTTTTTGCGATACGATGAATGCGATAGAAGACGTATGCAAAAAGCCGATGAAAATATTACATAAATTCGGTAAAGACAAAGCAAACGCCTGTGGAAAAACAATTCGTTTCATTGATTGAAAACGATTCATCCCAATGGCATACGCAGCCTCAATTTGTCCTTTTTCTACAGCTAACAAACCGGAGCGAATAATCTCTGACATATAAGCTCCCGCTGTAAAAGACAAAGCGATTAATACAAATACGACAATAGGAATGCTGTTTGCATTGAAGCCCCATCCATAGTAACTCGATAGTTTATTAATAAATAGCGGGAACCCTAGGTAAATAACCATAATATGAAGAATAGCAGGCGTTCCTCGGAAAAATGATACGTATACGTTGGCAATTGGCGTTATTATTTTCACTGAATTGATTCTCACAGCCGCAACAGCAATACCAATAAGCAACCCGTCTAGTAACGGACCGATGGTAATAAGGAGCGTTAAAGGTAATGCCTTTAAAATTTCTACAAACGCTGTCCATATAAACGGTACATCAATAATCATGTTTACACCTCTTTTAGTAAGCTCGTTTTATACATGAACAGGCTGATCATGTTTTTGCAGCTTCTGTTCTGATTTCACAAAAAATTTCTCTAATATAATCGCCACCAAATAATAAATAATGGCAAGTGCGATATATACCTCCACTGCATGAGCCGTTGCGGCGATAATGGTACCTCCTCTTCCCATCATATCCATCACACCAATGGTAAAGGCTAAAGACGTATCTTTTAAGGACCCAATCACAAGATTTCCAAAGTTAGGAAAGGCTACAACGAGAGCTTGCGGCAGCACAATTCGAGTGAACGTTTGTTTTCCGCTCATTCCTATACTATAAGCTGCTTCAGTTTGCCCTTTATCTACACTATTAATGGCACCGCGCATCATTTCAGAAAAAGACGCCGCTGTGCTCAGTGAATACGTGATAATAACAAATACAAGCGGGGCCATTCTTGAAACGTCAATATGAATCAATTGTAAAAGAGCAGGTATCCCGTAAAAAACTAAAAATAATTGAATTAAAATAGGGGTTCCCCTCATAAAAGAAATATAAACTGCTGCTATTTGACTTAACACCGGTACTTTATAAATACGAGGCAGGGCAATAAACAATCCCAAGGTACTGCCAATCACAAGTGAAGCAATCAAAATCCAAATTGTAATATGCAAATAAGATAATAATTGAGGAATAGAGGTGAAAATCAGCTCTATATCAAATGCTTTTCCCATCTTTTTCTCTCCTTTGTTTCCCTCTACAGGTAGCGAAAGGACCCAAGTTCAAGGCTTGGGTCACAGTAAGTGCTTTAGTTATTTCCAGCTGCTTTTGTATAGTCTTCTCCCAGCCATTTTTTACTTAATTTTGTCAATGTTCCGTCTTCTTTTATTTCTTTTAGCACTTTATCCACATCTTTTTGTAAACCTGTTTCATTTTTGCGAAGCATAAAATATACTTTTGAATTTGAAATAGCAGGCCCTACAACTTTTTGCTCTGCGTCCGCTTGTTTATTGACAAAGTCAACTGCAAACGGCGTACTAATCGTGGCATCCGCACGCCCTGTTTTCAGCTGCGTTTTTGTATCATCAGATCCTTGGCCTGAATAGACGATATTAATTTTATTTCCATGTTCTTTGTTATACTTATCGATTAAGTTAGCAGAATTACTCGTTGCTCCTACAATTACCTTTTTACCGCTCAAATCTTTAATTGATTTAATAGACGTATTTTTTTCGTTTACAACTACATGTAGCGGAAAGATATTATAAGGTTCTTTATTAAACAGGAACTTTTGTTTTCTCTCTTCATTCACTTCCATCTGATGGGCTACTAAATCAATTTTGTTCGATTCTAAGCTCAAAAGTAAATTAGAAAAATCCATTGTCTTAAATTCGAACTTATAGTTTGGAAGACGTTTGTCTATTTCTTTAACAAGTTCTACGTCATACCCTGTTAGATTTCCTTTATCGTCCAGAAAGCAAATGTTCGGAAATTGCGTACCTGTTCCTACAATAATTTTTTGTACTTTGTCTTTACTTGCGTTAGCCGCTGTTTCTTTATTTTGTGTTCCGCAAGCGGCTAGTAATAAAAGAAGTGATAAAAAGATAGCTGTCAGCTGTAGTTTTTTCATGTGTTTTGTCCCTCACTATGTCTCAAAATAATTTATTGTTTTAATGAATTAATAAAATAGATGTTCCAGCTATTTAACGATTGATGAATAGTCTTCAATCAATTTTTCTATTTGTTCATAATCTTTTTCAATTACTCCTTTAAACTGCCCCTCGTCTCCAATTTCAACCACCGGTACATGGCGAATACCGTATCTAATTTCAAGTAAATCCCGCAAATAATCTTTTCCTTCTACATCGATACTTTCATATTGATATCCTTTCTCATGAAAATATGCTTTTAGTTCCTCGCAATGATGACAACCTTTTCGATTCCATAATAAAATCTTTGCTGACATGGTTTTTCCTCTTTTCTTTTAAATTATTAATTAGCTTTTTGCAACTCCTTGTGCTTTTCTAACTCGTATCTTTCAGGATGTAAGATTTTTCTTAAGAATACACCTTTTCCTTCTTCTCCTTGATCGACTTCAAAAAAACGTTCATACCCTTTCCTTTCATACATAGGAATCAACCACGGATGTCGATCAGAAGTAGCCAATGTAACGGCAGGTTCCCCCAATTGATCCCGAATAATTGTTTCTTCAACCCATGTTAAGAGTTTAGAACCTACTCCTTTCTTTTTAACCAAAGGATCTACCGCAAACCACCATAAGAAAGGCCAGTTCTTTATTTCTTTATACGTTCTTGCTGTAATCGTAGCTACGATTTTTTTATCACTTTCCAGCACGTAGCAACGGCTGTTTTGAATGTTTTCTTTTACAAGTTCAATCGTTGCCGTTGCGGCTGGAAACTTAATTCCTAGCTCTCGAATCGGCTCGTATGCTCGAAGTGTTAAATTCAACAGTTCTTCAGCATCTTCTACGGTTGCTAATCGAAATAATTCACTCATTTTCTTCACCTCATTTTATATATGTTTGAAAAGATAGATCGGCTTTATAAATCAGCTCATCCACAGCTTCCTTTAAACGACTTTTGGCATTCGCATTGTTAATGCCTGTAAAAGAGACGTATTCATGCAACAGAAAAAGACTGCTGAGCCAATAAGGCCTTCCTAAAAAAGACGCTAAAAGTTTTAAATCATACTTAGCTTTTAGTAAAGAATTTACATTTTCACCAATAAGAATTGGCAGAAGTATTTTTTCATGCAATAAATCTTCTGGCAATATTTTTGTTAGCCGTTCAAAAGACTGTACGTATGTTTCATTTACTCCAGATAACAGAACGACAATACTTTTAGCTTGGTTCACTTTTGAAATAAATACCTTTACTTCTTTCTGAGCTTCCTCCGTTAAAGCGTGTACATCATGATACAAAATAGCTTCTGCGTGCACTCCTTTTGAGGTTAAGCAAGCTTCTAGCTCATCTTTTACTGAAGCTATTTGTTGATAATTATGAGAGCTTCCGTTATATAAAATACATACATCGCTCACTTTCTTCCCCTCCTTTTTATAGCAAAAAGGCTCCTGGAGTTTACTCAGGAGCCTTTGGTAGACCAATCAGCTTTAACTGTTTGTTTGATAAAACTGGAGAATGAAGTGAAGTGTCTTTGAAACATACTCACTTAATTCTTATTTATCTAAGTTGTTTTATCGGCTTTTCTATTTGATGATTCAACTATATAGCCTCAAAATGGCAAAGTCAACTTATTTTTTTAAAAATATTTTTCTTTTAAAAAACTCTTTTCATTCGGAAAATCCTTTGCTAAAATAAATCCCAATTATTCTTACCTTTTTTATCAACTTTAAGGAGTGTTTTCAGTGAAATTAAGTATTTTAGATCAAAGCCCACGTTATGAGGGTGAGCGTGCTGAAGATGCATTTCAGCATACCATTCAATTAGCTCAGCTAGCAGAAGAACTCGGTTACCATCGCTTTTGGGTAGCCGAGCATCACGACTCTGAACATGTTGTAGGATCATCACCTGAAGTGTTAATTTCTCACCTGCTCGCTAAAACGCATCATATCCGTATCGGCTCAGGTGGTGTTATGCTTCAGCACTACAGCCCTTATAAAGTAGCAGAAAATTTTAATGTTTTAGCCTCATTATCTCCAAATCGCATCGATCTTGGAATCGGTAGAGCACCAGGAGGACTACCTCATTCTACTCAAGCCTTGCAACAAAACTCTCAGCCCACTAAGTCCTTAACAGACAAACTGATAGAACTTAAACAATACCTAAACGATACGCTGCCGGAAGAGCACCCTCTTTACGGTTTAAAAGCCTATCCAAGGCCCGAAAAATCAGCAGATATGTTTTTACTGGGAGCAAGTGCTTCAAGCGCAGAGCTTGCGGGTTCATTAAACCTTCCTTATGTATTTGCTCAATTCATTAATGGTGATCAAAAAGTGCTGAAAGAAGCGATTTCTGTCTATAATCAGCACGTTTCATCTCGCGCACGCTCGCTTGTCGTTGCCCTTTCTGTCATCGTAGCGGATACCGTAGAAGAAGCAAAAGCATTAGCATCCAGCACAAAAATATTTAAAGTATACTTACAAAATGGGAAGTCCGCTACATTAGGCTCCAAAGAAAAAGCGGAAGAATTTGGTCAGCAGTCCAAAGAAAGCTATCGAATTGAAGAAAAAGAAGCAAACGTTATATACGGTACAAAAGAAACCATTCGTCAAAAGCTTCAAGCTTTGAAACAGGAATTTTCTATTGATGAATTTATCATACTTACCGCTATTCAAAATTTCGAACAAAAAAAGCAATCTTATACGCTCTTAAAAGAAGCATTCAATGAAGGAGATGTGCAGAAAATTAATCAAACTCTAGCTGCTTACTAATCCAGAAGCTGAGATAAAAAACGAACTAATAATCAAAATTATCGATTATTAGTTCGTTTTTTCATTGTTTTATCTACTTCCGGGGAGTTCAAACAAAGTATACGCATACCTCTCATTTTTTCAAAAAATCATTAAATTGAATCAAACGTTTTTTTATAGTACCATATGAAGATATGAGTCTAGTAGAAGAAGGGAATTTAAAAATATGGCTTACAAAATGATTGTTTTAGATTTGGATGATACACTATTATGCGATGATCACACTATTTCTCCGCGCACAAAAGAAGCATTAATGAAGGCGCAAGAATCGGGAGTGAAAGTTGTACTTGCTTCTGGACGACCAACTTACGGAATGGTTCACATTGCGAAAGAGCTCGAATTAGAAAAGTACGGAAGCTTTATTTTATCGTTTAATGGGGCAAAAATCATTAATTGCCTAACAAATGAAGAGCTATTTAGCAGTACATTGTCTCCGAGAACTGTTGCACGTCTCGACGATATTAGCCGCGAAGAAGGCGTTTTAATTCATACGTACGTGGGAGATGAAATTATAACCGAAGTAGAAAATAAATTTACAGATATTGAAAGTGACATTACAGGTCTGCCGATCCGTGTTGTTACATCTTTTACTGATGCCGTTACAGAACCTGTTGTAAAAGTACTCATGCTTGCAGAACCGGAAATGCTGGTTCACGTTGAAAAGAAACTTCAAAAGCAGCTTCAAGGAGAGCTAAGTGTAATGCGCTCTAAACCATACTTCCTTGAATTTACAGAAGAAGGCGTCACAAAAGGGACAAGTCTCCACTTATTAATTCAACAGCTTGGCATTACACGCGATGAAGTGATTGCCATTGGCGACAGTTATAATGATCTTGCCATGATTGAATTTGCAGGACTTGGCGTAGCAATGGGAAATGCTCCTGAAGATATTAAAGAAAAAGCCAACCATGTAACAGATACAAACATGAACGACGGTGTGGCAAAAGTTGTGGAAGAATTTATCTTAAGACCTGTTAGCGTTTCATAAGACAAAAAAAGCAGCTCGTACGAACCGAGCTGCTTTTTTGTTTTGATTTTATACTCCTAAAAGTTTCATAAGAAGCGTAGCTAAAATAACAGTGGAAGCGCCTCCGAGTCTTGTTGCTACTTGAGCAAATGGCATAAGTGACATACGGTTGGAAGCTGATAAAATCGCTACGTCTCCCGTACCTCCTAAACCACTGTGACAACCTGTTACAATTGCAGCATCCACTGGATGCATTTTCATCATTTTACCTACAAAATAACCCGTTGCTACCATAGCAATAACAACTGCTGCACATACGACCACATAACCTGGTGTAACAATTTTCACTACATCTTCAAGAGGAATATACAAAATCCCTAGCCCCACCATTAACGGCCATGTTAAGCTCGTAGAAATGAATTTGTACATATGGTAAGCACCTTGCTCCATCTTAGCAGGCATTACTTGTAAACATTTGACTAGCGTTGCCGCTACGATCATTAAAACTGGACCTGGAATTCCTAAAAACTTATGTGCTAAGCCTCCGAAAATAAAGAAACTACATGCAATTAAAAGACCTGCGCCCATTAACGAAAAATCTACTGGTTTCTTGATATTTGTATCTTCTGAGATGCCATCTCCGCCTTTTGTCTTCACAAGAACTCCATTACCTGTTAATTCTGGCTTTTTCTCTCCTAGACGTTTCATTAAGCCAGCACATACGATAGCAACGATGTTTCCGATAACAGCAGCTGGAATCATTTGCGACACAAAAGATTCTGCTGAACTACCTAAAATTTGAGAATAAGCAAGTGAAAGCGGTAAAATACCTTCACCAATCCCTCCT
This sequence comes from Priestia sp. VA7, assembly GCF_055710015.1. Classification (NCBI taxonomy): domain Bacteria; kingdom Bacillati; phylum Bacillota; class Bacilli; order Caryophanales; family Bacillaceae; genus Priestia; species Priestia sp. VA7. The sequence continues at coordinate 360,709 of NZ_JBVQPN010000004.1, read as the reverse complement.
CCAATAATTGGTACAACAATATAGAAAAATGTATGTTTTGCTCCGTAGCCAAATAACATCCCAACAGCTACGCCTGCAGCTACAGCGGCTAACGTACCTAATACAAGCGGTACGAACATACGTGTAAAGCCTTGAATTAAAACTTTACGGTTCATACCAAGAATACTTCCGGCTACTAAACAAGAAATATAAAGGTATAAAAAGTTTGATGTTTTCATCAAAGTTGTTACCGCTTCCATAGATGCGGGATTTAAAACATTATAAAAAACTAATACGGAAGGTACAAGCAGTGATAAAATAGCTGGTCCGCCAATATCTTTTAAAATCGGAATTTTTAATCCTAAATCACCAAGCAGCATTCCCATTACCATAATAATCGCAAATCCGCCAATCATATCTGGAGGAAGCTCGTTGTAAACGGCCGCGCCATATACAATTAATGCAAGTAAAACGTATAGCGGCAGAGGAATAACTCCTACTTTAATATTGTTGATTCGGTTCCAAAAACCCTTATTTTCAGGCTGTGAATCTTGAGTAAACGTTTCCAATTTACGTGCTGTATTCATCTCATAACCCCCTGTGGTTCTAATATAGAGAATCATACACAAATTTCAAAAAACTATATACGTTATGTAACTTAAGAATTCTTTTTGTAACTAAAAAAAGCACAGCTTCTTTTTTCAGAAGCTGTGCTTTTTCTATCTAAAAATTAAGCATTTACTGTTTCTAAAGCTTTAATTTCTTTGTATGTTGGTTCCCACATTGCTGCTTTTACTGCCGCTTTAACATCTGTTGGAACTTCTTTTGCAACGCCATCTTTAATTGCTGCGTTAGCAACCGCTAAAGCAACGTTATAGGATACTTCACGTAATTCTTCTACGCGTGGTAGTAATGAAGCACCCGGCTTGCTGCTGTCTACCATTTGAGCTACAGCATGTGCACATGCTGCAAACATGCTGTCTGTAATAACTTCTGCTTTTACCACGATTGATCCAAGACCAAGACCAGGGAAAACAAAAGCATTATTAGATTGACCAATTTCATATTCCACACCATCATAGTTAACTGGTTCAAACGGACTTCCAGTCGCTACAAGCGCTTTTCCTTCTGTCCAATTTAATAGGTTTTCAGGAGTAGCTTCCGCAAGCGGAGTTGGATTTGACATTGGTAAAATAGCTGGGCGTTCTACATGCTTCGCCATTTCTTTTACGATTTCTTCTGAGAATGCGCCTGCTACACCAGACGTACCAATTAAGATTGTTGGTTTAACTTGTCTGACAACTTCTAAAAGAGAAATTTTGTCTTCTTCACGGTTCCAGCCCTTCACTTCTTCTGCTTTTCGTGCATAAGGCGTTTGGAAACCTAATAAGTCGTCCATGTCATCTGTTAAAAGGCCTCGGAAATCAACTGCCCAGAAGTTTTTGTATGCTTCTTCTTCTGTAATACCGTCTAATACCATTGCGTCACGAACTTGATCTGCAATACCGATACCTGCTGTACCCGGTCCAAAGATTAAAACGCGGTGGTCACGAAGTGGCATTTTAGACACTTGAACTGCTGAGAAAATAGCGGCAAGCGTTACAGCACCTGTTCCTTGGATATCATCGTTAAACGTTAGAATTTCTTTTCCGTACTTGTTAATAATGTTACGAGCATTTACATTACCGAAATCTTCCCAGTGTAACAGTGCATTAGGGAATATTTCAAGAGATTTTGAAATGAATTGATCTACGAAATGATCATAGCGCTCACCGCGGATACGTTCATGACGGTTTCCGATATATAAAGGATCATTTAATAATTTTTCGTTGTTTGTTCCTACATCAAGAACAACTGGAAGTACTCTGCTTGGATCGATTCCTGCTGCAGCTGTGTATACGGCTAATTTACCGATAGCAATGTTAATACCGCCAACGCCCCAGTCACCAATTCCTAAAATACTTTCTGAATCTGTAATAACCATTAAATCAATGTCTTCACTATTTGCATCGATATTTTTAAGAGCTTCTTCAATGCCTTCTACATTATCGATTGACAAGTATACGCCACCCGGACGGCGATATTCGTGGCTGTATTCTTGGATTGCTTGTCCAACTGTTGGTGTATAAACAACTGGAAGCATTTCTTTTAAGTGATCTTGCAATAAACGATAGAATAATACAGCATTACGGTTCTGTAAATCGTTTAAATACACATTCTTACCAAGATTATCTGCCTGAGCTAAAAATTGCTCATATGCACGTTTTGCCTGCTCATCTAAAGTTAAAGTCATTGGAGGAAGTAAACCTTCTAATCCTAACGTTTTACGCTCTTCTTTTGTAAAAGCTACTCCTTTGTTTAACATTGGAGCTCCTAAAATTTCTTTCCCACGTAAAGTCGTTTCAATTGTTTCATTATCTGCAAAAAATACGTTGCGCATACGACTATCTTCCTTTCTGTAGACTTGTATGACAAGCATACAAGTTGGTTAGATTTAAGTAATTAATACCTTATATGAATATTACTCATATTCTTCAAATGTCCGTTAACTTTTTATGAATAGCTTGCTAATTCATTCGACAATAGTATATTTTATGCCTATCTATTTCTGCTGTCAACTATTTTAGTAGAGCAATTTTTTACCTAAAAAGAGGTATAAATTTCTGAATTTAATATCTTTTATAAATTTTCTTTTTATATAGGTACTAAGAACCCTCTTTATTCTATTCATCTCTTTTTAAAAGTCAAAATAATCCTTTAATATGGAAAAAATGTTTAATTATAAAAAATTTATTTTGAAATAATTTTAGTTTACCTATAAAGAATATTTTTTATTTTTTTGTCTATGCTGATTAGTGAATTACTATGAATATTTTTTCCTTTCTATCTATACATATTAACTACATAGTTCTTTTTTATAATAATGGAGGTTATTGTATGTTAAAACCAGATACGGCTATTATTTTTGGATTTCTTATCGAAGAAGCGGCCAGTCGATTAGACGATCAAGAGATTAAAGAAATTGCGGCTAAAGAGCTAGAAAATGGAGAATTGGTGTTTGAAGAAGCGAGTTATTTTTATAAACGCTTTTTTATCCCTGCTTCCTCTGAATTAAGACAAGCTCTTCGCCTAGAGGTCTTATCGCTTCATTTAACATTAAATCAAATCAAAAATGCTCATGGCAACGGATCTATGTCTAAAATTGCTCATATGCATCAAATTATTGCAGAAACTGAAAAATCAACAAACGAACTTAACAGACTTTTAAATCTTGCGTTCTATGAGGGTGAGGACGATCAGACCTACGCCTCCTTCATGAATATTTTTTCAAATAAATCATAAAAAAACCGTCCTTAAGGACGGTTTTTCTTATTGAACACCTTTCATTAAACGCTGAATTTTTGGCGAAATCATTAGCACAATTACACCTAAAATGACCGACACTCCGCCCAATGCAGCAAAATAAACAACTTGCGAAATGTTTTCATAGTATTGAACAAGCTGAGCATTGATTGCCTGCGCCGCTGCGCTTGTTAGGAACCATAAACTCATCGTCTGAGCAGAAAACGCTGCAGGTGCTAGTTTTGTTGTAGTTGATAGCCCTACTGGTGATAAACAAAGCTCTCCAACTACAACTAAGAAGAAGCTTAGCACTAGCCATAGGGGGCTCGCTAACGTTTCATTTCCATGAATGCTAGCTGGGATAACCATGACAAGGAAAGAAAGCCCTGCAAATAAAAGTCCTAACGAAAACTTCTTTGGTGTAGAAGGCTGTCTGTTTCCTAATTTTACCCAAACCGCTGCAAAAACTGGCGCAAATATAATAATGAATAGCGGATTTAACGATTGGAACCAGCCAACTGGAATTTTAAAACCACCATACGTTAGCTGCGTATGATCTTTTGCATATGTTGCTAAAATTGTTGATCCCTGCTCTTGAATCGCCCAGAACATTACTCCAGAGATAAAAAGAGGAATGTACGCTAATACGCGTGAACGCTCATCAGCTGTTGTCTTGGGGCTCTTATACATAACAACAAAGTAAATAATAGGAATAACAATCGCTAAAATACTTACAAATAAAATAACGCCTTCAACAGTTAAAATGCCCGCTAAAGAAGTCAGTACAATAAAGATTGCCAGTACAACTACAGCAAGTGCAATGGTACCAAAAACTTTTTTGCGTTCTTCTGGTTTTAAAGGATTTGGAACTTGTCTGCCTGCACGACCTAGATTTTTGCCTCGTGTAGCCATAAATACGATTAGACCTAAAAGCATTCCTACTGCCGCGATTCCAAAACCTAAGTGGTAGTTATACTTTTCACCTACTGTTGAAACAACTAGCGGCGCGATAAATGCTCCAGCATTTACACCCATATAGAAGATACTAAATCCAGCATCTCGACGGTTATCAGTAGGGCTATACATATCGCCCACAACGCTTGAAACGTTTGGTTTTAATAAACCTGTTCCGATGATAATTAAGAACATTGAAATAAACAGCGCGGTTACACCTGCTGGCAACGCAAGGACTAAATGTCCCAACATAATAAATATACCACCATAAAACACCGTATTAGACGTACCTAAAATGCGGTCTGCAATCCAACCACCAATAATTCCAGACATATAAACAAGGGAACCATAAATAGAAAAGATCGCTAAAGCGGTTCCTTGTTCCATTCCTAATCCACCGTTTGCAATTGTATCGTACATGTACAATACAAGTAGCGCACGCATTCCATAGTATGAAAAACGCTCCCAGAATTCTGTAAAGAACAAGGTAAATAACCCTTTAGGATGTCCGAAGAATCCTTTTTGAGGAACTGTTTCATACACTTTTTCTCTCTCTACCGACATATTCCTTAACCTCTCTTTCAACCGTAAACCACCATAGACAAAACTGTCAAAAAATTATGATGATATAAAAAAATAGAAACAAGAAAATTTTATTCTTATAAAATGATTCTGTCAATATCAGAATTTTACAATGAGTGCATAAAATACGGTTTTTCATTATAAAATTGTACCTATAAAAAGCTTTAAATCAAGATTTCTTTTCTTGAAATATCTTTTTGAAATTTTTTTTATACAAAACCCTTGATTACAAAGCATCTGATTATCTACTTTTCATACAACCAGATAATATTTTTCTTTTTGGAAATTTTTTCTCTATATTAAAAAAGAAACTTTATTATTTTTTCATTATGCTTCCCTCAATCGAAAATATACTTTTTCAGAATAATAAAAACCTCTTTAAAAATATCTGTTTTGTTATAGTAGATACTTATTTTCCCCCTATGTATTACCTTTAATATAAGTCATCCTCATTTTTTTATGTAAAAAAAGAGATAAAAGGTTTATTTTTTATCTCTTTTTTCACCGTACCTACAATTTTACGTATTCACCGTTTACCATTTGTCCTTTGTGAAGAGGAAACACACCTTCTTCTTTATTGTATACAATCGTTCCTCTATTAATGGTAGTTAAAATAACGCTATTAAATACCGTTCCTTCATATATACTGTGCTTATGTTTGAAAACCATTCCTTCTTTTGTCACTTTTTCAGTTTGATCCAGATCAACGATAACCAAATCCGCATCGGATCCCAGCAGGATGCTTCCTTTTTTAGGGTATAAACCGAATCGTTTAGCTGGATTCGTTGATACAAGCTTTGAAATGTGAGAAAGAGAAATCCCTCTAGTGATGGCTCCCTCACTAATCATTGCTTGCAAAGAGTACTGACCGCCTGATATTCCACCCCAAACTTTAAATAAATCATTCTGATGAGCTGTTTTCAACTCAATTGGACAAGGAGAATGATCCGAAGAAATCATATCTATTTCCTCTGATTGAATACAAGCCCATAATTTTTCTTTTTGACTCCTGCTGCGAAGAGGAGGTGCACACTTAGCCGTTACCCCAATTTCTTCAAAGTCTTCCTCTGTAAAAAGTAAATAATGCGGACAAGTTTCCAGCGTAACGTTCCTTCCATTCTTCTTTGCTTCCGTAATAAGCTGCACTGCTTCATAGCTGCTAATGTGTACGAAATGAAGCGGACATCCCGTTTCTTCACCGTACTCAAGCGCTTGCTTTACTGCGTTTACTTCTGCTACAACCGGTCGCGTTTCTAAATAATCTTTAATAGCAGTTTGCTTTTGCTTCTGTTTAGCCTGTTCAAGCTTTTGTATTAAGTCATTTCTTTCAGCATGCAGGGCAAGCACTTTATTTAGTTTTGCAATCTTTTTCATTCCTTCGTATAATGTGAGGTCATCTGAGAAATCAAATTCAGAACCGGCTTCTGACATAAATGCTTTAAAACCTATTACACCCGAATGAGCCATTTTGGCTAATTCTTCTTTATTACCAGGAACCAACCCTCCCCATAGACCATAATCTACTACTGACTTTTGATCAGCCAGCTTTTTCTTTTCCCACAGCGCTGCTTCTGTTACTGTAGGAGGAACGCCGTTTAAAGGCATATCAAAATATGTAGTGCAGCCTCCTGCGGCCATAGATGCTGAACCGTAATCAAACCCTTCCCAATGGTCTCGGCTCGGTTCATCAAAATGCACGTGAATATCAATCATTCCAGGCAGAACATATTTGCCTTTAGCATTTACGTATTTTTTTGCTGGTATGCTAACACCTTGCGCTATTTCTACAATCTTTCCTTTTTTAATCCCTATATCCGCCTTTACTATTTCGTCTTCTAATACGACCGAACCATCCCGAATAATTAAATCGTACATGTTATCAAACTCCCCTTTATTTAACTACTCCATCTTCTTATTAAACGAAGCAGTCTGCTATTGTTCTATCATGCACTGTTTCCTTCAAAAAGTCTTTCTCCTTGTAAAGAAACCTGACATATAGACTAGATACTACGCTAGTAAATATAACTGAATTATCTGATTTTTACACTCGCCATTTTGTCTAAACTTTTCTTTTTCATTTGGTCACTTTCACTAACTAAAAAGAGATTGAGACATAACCAAATCAACAGCTAGAAGCAACTATATACATGAAATCTACGTTCACCCTAAACATAAAAAAACCAAACAAGTTTGATTCCTCATCAGGAATCAAACTCGTTCGGATCTTCCTTCAGCTAATTTTGTCACAGCCTCTTTTAACTCTTTTTCACTTTTTGTGACATTGGCAACCTTACTGTAAATGTACTTCCTTTTTCTTGTTCACTTTCTACGTCAATTTTCCCTTTATGTGTTTCTACGATCCATTTAGCGATTGCTAGGCCTAGTCCATGACCTCCCATTTGGCGGGAACGCGATTTGTCAGCACGATAAAAGCGGTCAAAAATCCGATCCTTTTCATCTGGATGGATCCCAACGCCCGTATCACGTACTTTTAATATACATTCACTCCCATGCTGAGTTACTTGAATGTTTACACTTCCATGAGGAGTCGTATATTTAATCGCATTATCTAACAAAATGTAAATCAGCTGAGTTAGACGCTCTTGATCTCCAGTTACCACTAATTTTTTTGGCGTATCCAGTTGCAAATCAATATGTTTAGAAACAGCTAGGGTTTCAACGGATTCCATTACCTTTTGCACCGCGTCTGTAATATCAAAGGGCATCATTGCTTTTTCTACTTTATTAGAGTCTGAGCGTGCAAGCGTAAGCAAATCACTGACGAGACTCGTCATGCGCTTCACTTCAGCTTTCATATTATTGATTAATTTTTTAGAAAAAGGATCTTCTGTTACTTCCTCCTGCATTTCTAAAGCGTTGATAGAAGAAAGCATAACGCTAAGCGGCGTTCTTAACTCATGGGATGCATCCGCCACAAACTCTTTTTGCTTTTGGAAAGCTGTTTCAATTGGGACCATAGCCCGTTTTGACATTAAGCGGCTGATATAAATGGCTACTCCTACAAACAGTACGGTAAGGCTTAACATAATAATAAGGAGCCACTTTAACAGCTGATAAAGAAATGAAACGTCTTTTCCAATATAAAGCATCCCTAAAAATTGACCTTTATAAAAAATAGGTTCACCCGCCATCATCAAATCAATATCTATTTTGCCTTCCCCGTTTTGCCCTTTTACTCCTTCAATGTGTTCAAAACTAGGACGGGGGGCTTTTATTCGTTCTTTTCTCACTTCATTTTCAATAGGGATCCACCCATCAATTAAATCTAATAAGTTAGAGCGAAGCCGCTCACTCGCTTCGTTTCCCATAATAAGATCCCCTTCAGGACTGATGACATAATAAAAAAACTGATCTTCACCGGCTACGACAATGTTTTTGTACTCTTCTTTTGACTGCTGATTCGAGCTGTTTATCGCTTGTTTAATTAAGATGCTTTGGACAATTCGAGACTCTTGCTTTAGCATACTATTTAAGTTTTGCTGCTGACTGTTGGATACAACCACATACACCAATGCATAAACAATAAACACGAATAATAGCAGAAACAGCATCAGTAATGCGCTATATCGGAATGTTAAACGATTTTGCGTCTGGCTGAATAAATCTTGCTTTACTTTTTGTTTTACTTTCTGTTTAGCTCTTGTAAGGAGTTTAGCTTTCAATTTTGTAGCCCACTCCGCGAATGCTTTGAATAAGATCCTGTTTGTTGAATTTCTCTAGTTTTTTCCGCAAAAGTTTAACCGTCGCATCAATCGTTTTAATGGAAACATCTGATTCATATCCCCATACCCGGTCTAAAATAATATCTCGAGAAAGAACTTGTCCTTTGTTTTTCACTAAAAAATCTAGCAGTTGAAATTCACGAGGACTTAATTGAATAAACTCCTCGTCACACTGCACGGTTTGACTTGCTCTTTTTAATATCATGCTGGCAATCTCTACTTCTTCTTCTAAAATTGGTGCATAATTACGACGAGACAAAGCGCGAAGCCTTGCAAGCAGCTCGTCAATTTCAAATGGCTTAATAACGTAATCATCCGCTCCCGCATCTAAGCCTTGTATACGATCTTGAACCGCATCTTTTGCTGTTAACATAAGAATAGCTCCCGCGTATCCTTCTTTTCTTAGACGTTTACATACATCAATTCCGTCTCCGTTTGGCATCATCCAATCAAGAATTAACACATCATAATGCGCTTCAGATGCATAATCATATGCATCATTCCCTTCCGTCACCCATTCGACGTTATAGCCTCCTTTTTTCTTTAGCATATAACTAACTAATTCACCTAGCTGCAAATCATCTTCTGCTAGCAATACGTTCATTCCGCGTAACTCCTTCCTTCATCCGATACATGTCGCTGCATCCTTTTGTTTACTTTATTATACAAAAAGAATCAGCAGAAACAAGCTGCCTCTACTGATCTCTTCTTATTTTACTTTTTCCTATCTGTATTTAGTAAGGGAGCAAACTTCCGTCTACTAGTTTGCATCTTTTGTACTCTTTATGAATGCCTAACGATTTGATTTGAATATGAAGGATTTGATCCATTAACAGTTTCTGTCACCTTTACAACACGCCGGCATATTTCAGCTCGTACACCTCTGTGCTTCAATTGTTCGACGATTTTTTCTAATTTACTATAAGACGCTGTTTGTTTCATATCCATCCCCTCATTTCGTTAAGGTATTATTTATGAATCAAGTTTGTTTGTAATATCATACTTTTTCTTTAGCTTTTGTAACCATGTTGGATACTCTGTTTGATATTTTTGATCAAGCAGCGTTTGCTTGATTTTTGCTTTGCTATTTTCATATGTTGCTTTTTGCGCTTCTTTTTTGCCTGTTACTTTAATAATGTGATAACCGTATTCTGTTTTAACAGGATCACTTACTTCATTTACCTTCATTGAAAATGCTTTGTTGGCAAAAGCTTCGACCATATCGCCTTTTTTGAAGTATCCAAGGTTTCCGCCATCTGATTTAGAAGCTGTATCTGTTGAATATTCTTTTGCTAGCTTAGCAAAATCTTCTCCTTTATCAAGCTTTGCCTTTACTTCTTTTGCTGTTTTTTCGTCTGCTACTAAGATGTGGCTAGCTTTCACCTGTGCTTCTGTAGCTAGTGAATCTTTATTTTGATTAAAGTACGATTTCATTTCACTATCTTTAATACTAATAGTCGACTCGACCATTTTTTTCGCTTCAATATTCGTCTTTAAATCTTTTTTCAGCTCTGACAATTTTACACCGCTAGATGCTAATGCTTGATTTAGTGCATCTTCTCCCCCATACTGACTTTTAAGGTTTTCTAATTCAGCATTAATTTCTTTATCGGTTACTTTAATATTTTGTTTAGCTGCTTCTTTTGAAATGACTTTTTGTTCAATTAGTGAATCAAGGACGCTTGATCCTCCTTGAGCAAGAAGAGCATCGTACAGCTGATCTTTTGTGATTTTTTCATCACCAACGGTAGCAACCACCTTTGATTTATTCATTGCTGCGGCACCAATAGCTACTGCAGCAATAATCACAACGGCTGCAATAATCATAATTATTTTGTTTTTAGACATCGTTAAACTCCTTTTCCATTTCTCATTACTTACCTAAACTTAAACTTTTGCGCCTTGGTAACGGTTTAAGCTCAATTAAAGGTCTTGCAATAGTAGATACGTATTTACTCGACAACAACCACGCCACTCCGCAAGCTCCAATTAGAAGAATACTGTATCCTTGTACACTTTCTATCCAATCTCCAAAAGAAGATAGGCGGATATATTTAATCAGAAACCCATGTAGCAGATATACATAAAAGGTTTGAGCACCTCGAGATGTAAAAGACATCGTTTGTGTAGGGATCAAAGCTAGAAAGGAAATCGTCATTGCTAAGCTGATGCTATAAAATAGCATACGAAGGGTCATTCCCTCTAATTGATTTACACCTAAAGAGGCATAAGATTTTGAACCAAATAACCACTCTTTCTCAAAGTCCGGTGCTATATACTGGATCCATAGAGCAATAATCAGCAAAGTGCCTCCAGCTACTTTTTTGCAAGAAACAGACGTCAACTTTTTAAAATGTTCTTTTTTCATATAAAATCCTGCTAAGAAGAAGGGAAAGAACACAAAGGTTCTAGAAAGGCTTAACGTTGTTTCCAGCGGTTCACATAAGCCAATCATAATCCCTAAAACTGCCGCAACGGCTAATGGATATTTGATTTTTGTAAAAATGAACAACATGGCGTTCCAACAAAATAAACTCAATAAAAACCATAGCGACCAAGCCGGCTGAAACACTGAAACTTCGAATGTGGATTCATCATACAGTTTATAGTCGTATACCGCATAGATAAGCTGAAAAATAATATAAGGAAGTAATACTTTCTTCGCCGCCTTCCACATATATCCTTTTTTTCGGTATCCCTTTGCAAAATAGCCGCTTATTAAAATAAACGCTGGCATATGAAAGGTGTAAATAAATATGTAGAGCGTTCGTAGCCACTGTTTATCATTGATGAAGGGAGTTAACAAATGGCCAAACACTACTAATACAATTAAGATAAATTTTACGTTATCAAAATACGCATCCCGCTTAGCCATTTGATCTCCTCCTTTCTTTCGCGTTCTACGGATCTGTACGACGTGCTGCTGCGAACATCTTTTCTTTACATTCCTTACTATACATAGTGAAAATGAAAAAACAGTGAAAACCTTGCTTTTTTCTATTTTTAAATAAGGTGCGGCTAAATAAGTTTGACAAATGGCGCCTCTTTCTCTACTATATAGATACGCACCCTATCCAATTCAATTTCGCTTGTTGCGGGACACTTAACCAGTACGGATGGATAGGGTGTTTTTGTATGCAAAAAAAGCAGAAGACCTAGGTCTTCTGCTTTTTATTTTGCTATAGGCTGACTTTCGTTTTTTCTGTTTCCTTTTTTATTTTTCAAATAATAAAACAAGTAACAAAAAAGGACAAACGGAATACCGCAGTATAATGCGATACGCTGACTCTCATCAAAAGCCAGTCCTACACAAGCGGCAAAGCATAAAACAAACGCTAAAATAGGAACAATAGGATATAAAGGAGCTTTGTAAACAAGCTTCGATACATCATTTCCTTCTTTAATATAGCGTCTTCTGAACATAAAGTGAGAAGCCGCAATAGCCATCCATACAGCTACAACCGCAAATCCAGAAATAGAAACTAATACTAAGTAAACAGTTGTTGGTGCAACTACGCTTGACAGCAAGGACAGACATGCCACTCCCATGCTGATAAGTAACGAATTAAATGGAACTCCTTTAGACGTTACTTTCCCTAACCAAGTGCTGACCATTTTTTGATCAGATAATGACCATAGCATTCTCGAACATGCGTATAATCCTGCATTAGCGTTTGATAATAAAGCTGTTAAAATAACCAAGTTCATGATATCTGCTGCGTAAGGAATACCTATTTGATCGAATACCGTTACAAAAGGACTTTCTAACACTCCTGCTTGTTTCCATGAAATCAATCCAGATAGTACAAACATGGCGCCAATAAAAAAGAAGAACGTACGCCAAATGATATTTTTAATTGCGCGAGGTATATTCTTTTCCGGATCCTCTGTTTCTCCTGCTGTAATACCAATTAATTCTGTTCCCGAAAAAGCAAAGCTAACGGAAACCATCGTAATTAATACAGGCATAAGTCCATTTGGAAATAAACCGCCCTCCCCTGTAAAATGAGAAAGCATCGGCGCTTTTTCATGACCGCTAAGAGGAATGAATCCAAACATCGCTGCTGCACCCAAAATAATAAATACAATAATCGTTAATACTTTAATACTTGAAAACCAAAATTCTGTTTCGCCGAAAAAACGTACAGATGTTGCATTTAAACCAAATAATAAAAGGGCAAACAGCGCGCTCCATATCCAAACCGAAACGTCAGGAAACCATCTTTGCATAAGCAATCCAGACGCTGTAAACTCCGAACCGACAGATACCACCCAAGTCAGCCAGTAGAGCCAGCCAACCGCAAAACCAGTTCCCGGCCCGATAAACTTTGTAGCGTATACTTGAAATGATCCTGACACAGGCATTGCTACGCTTAGTTCCCCTAGACATATCATGACTAAATACATAATTAATCCACCGATTAAATAAGCAAGGAGTGTTCCCCCAGGACCTGCTGCACTAATTGTGTAGCCTGAATTAAGAAACAACCCCGTACCGATCACACCACCAAGGGAAATCATAAATAAATGACGGCTTTTCATTTTTCTTTGTAACTGATTCATAGATGTTGTATTCTCTCCCATTATGTACCTCCTTTTTATAGTAAACCCATCAAAAAACTTGGTTTATTTACATATTCTCTACAGTCTCTTCTCTGCAGGAGTAGGCTCTATTTATTCGATATGTACGAATTTTGTATATTGTATACAATATACACTTCTTAAATCTTTTTACGATTATATCATTTTTCAGATTTTTTACAACAATGAATAGTAAAAAATATTTCAATAATTCTATTTTTTATATCCTAACTAAGATTAATTGAAGTGATATGATATGATTATTTTTACACCTGTACGTTCTTTCACGCTATTTTTATACTTTTTCATCACCATGACATGAAGAGAAAGAACGGCTGATGCGATATTTATTTTAGGGGGGAAACAATGAACAAGGGGCCTATGATTTATCATTCATTAAAAGATCATGTATATAACTACATAGCAAGTCAAATTCAAGACGGTACACTGCTGCCTAACGACAAAATAAATGAAGCCAGTATTTGTTCTCAGCTGAATGTCAGCCGAACGCCTGTGAGAGAAGCGCTTATTAAACTGGCTTCAGACAATCTATTAGAATACAGACCGCGCAGAGGGTTTACTGTAAAGGAAATTGACACACCAAAAAAACTAGAAGTATTTGAAATCGTCGGTGCTTTAGATGGTCTTGCAGCTGCGCTGTCGATTGATCACTTAACGGAAGAAGATTTTACGAAGATGGATGAGCTTATTAAAAAAATCGATGTTTCGATTGAATTAGAAAATTATCAGGATTATCAAAAATATCAAACGTATTTTCATCGAGTCTATTTGAACCGATGCGGTAATGTGACCTTAAAAAAACAGCTTATATCTTTACAAGACGGATTCATCAGACAAACGTACTTTAGCAATGACAATAAAGAGCTATACGCCATTTTACATGTGATGAATGAACATCACCGCCATATTCTGAAACTTCTGAAGCAGAAAAAAAAGGCGGATGTTCAGCTTTACCTTCAAAATGTCCACTGGAACATCGAATATCCAGAAATGATTTGATCAAAGAGCTCGAGACATAACTAAATCAATTCAATCAACAGCTAGAAGCAACGAAATATATGAAACCTACGTTTATCATACCAATAAAAAAAATCCGAACGAAGTTGATTCTTCATTAAGAATCTCAATTCATTGTTCGGATTTTTCTTTAACTAAAATACTTTTGTCCCAGCCTCTTTTATTTTGCTATAGCAGAACGCTGTTTTTCTTCTTTTACGTACCAAATGAATTTCCCTGTATATCCGTAAATAATCGCCAAAATAATAGAGACAAAACTGAGCCACATAAACGGCAGATAAGCGAATGTAGAAATTCCAAGCGTTGTAGCTAGAAATACACCGTTATCCGTCCATGGAACCATTCCAGAAGTTAAGGTTCCTCCTACTTCTGAGTTACGGGCAAGCACCAGACGCTGTATTCTTAACTTATCATAACTTTTCTCCATAATTTTCGGTGTTAAAATTAATGAAACATACATCGCACAACCAAATATATTCCCTAATAACCCAACGAAAATAGTAGAAGCCGTAACGTTTCCTGAATTGACAAGAATTTTTTCAAATTTAGATAGCAGGACTTCTAAGACGCCGAGCTCATCTAATAACCCGCCAAATCCTAGTCCAAAAATAATGACAATAATAGAACCGACCATGCTTAAAATTCCGCCACGATTTAAAAGCTCACTTAAAAATGTGTTGTCGGTATTAATTTTAAACCCTTCATAAGCCGTATTAAATGCGCTAGCCACATCCATATGTTGAAAGACAACTGCCCATATAATTCCTAATAATGAACCAATTGCAATTGCTGGAAGAGAAGGTTTCTTTAATGCTAAAAGGACAATGACAGCCAAAGCCGGAATCAGCATCCACCCGCTGATATGGAATGTATCCAACAGCGAAGATTT
The DNA here is from genome assembly GCF_055710015.1 of Priestia sp. VA7. Classification (NCBI taxonomy): domain Bacteria; kingdom Bacillati; phylum Bacillota; class Bacilli; order Caryophanales; family Bacillaceae; genus Priestia; species Priestia sp. VA7. Next base: position 345,601 of record NZ_JBVQPN010000004.1, on the reverse strand, counting down.
TAATTCTTCTACCCGTCCAGCATCAAAATCTTTTCCCCCATACATAAATCCTGTTACCGTAAATAATACTGCCGTAATGAGGTAAGCAGGAATATCCAACACTAACATTGCTTTTACGTGATCAATAACATTCACTCGAGCCATTGACGCAGATAAAATGGTACTGTCAGAAAGAGGAGAAAGCTTGTCTCCAAAATAAGCTCCTGAGATCACGGCTCCAGCTACTAAAGGAAGCGGCATACCTAGGCCTTGTCCGATTCCCATCATCGCGATTCCGGCCGTACCAACCGTTCCCCAAGATGTTCCTGTTGAAATCGAGGTAATAGAGCAAATGATAAGTGTAGCAAGTAAAAAGAATGTTGGATTAATAAACTCTAATCCAAAATAAATAAGAGAAGGAACAACTCCTCCGGCAATCCATGTTCCAATTAACGTACCGACGGCTAATAAAATTAAAATAGCTTCTAAGCCGTTTGATATTCCTCTTGTAATGGCCCCTTGCAGGTGATTATACGTATACCCAAGTCGTACTCCTAGCGCCATAACAATAAACCATGAAATAAATAAAGCGAGCTGAATAGGTAAATCAAAAACAGTTGCAAATGAAATAACAACAGCTAAAAATAAAGCAAGCACAATCATTATTTCCCACATAGATGGTAAACGGGTTGTGTTCAAACTAGCTCCTCCTAAACTGGTATGTAGATTCTGGAATGTGGTATCGTTTAAGAGCAAAACGTCCTTATTTTTTAATTGTTCCTCTTACTGCTCCAACGTATGTATTTCTATGAGTGCTTAAACAATAAACTGCATCTTTTTAAGAACATAAAATAAGGATACTCGCATAAACAATAAGCCATTTTTCTTTTATCCAGTGGTCATAATACCATAAGAGTGTGCTTTCTTACAAGACTCGTTATAAAGCGCTTTCTGTTTGTTTATACATTTTAATATATAAATATATTTTCATTTATTTTATTCAACGAAAAGAGGAAAGTAACATGAAAGAATATGCAACGTTTGCGGGAGGGTGCTTTTGGTGCATGGTCGCTCCTTTTGATCATCTTACAGGAATCCTCAGTATCCGCTCGGGCTACGCTAGAGATGAACAAATCAGTTCTGAAGCTTCTGCTCTTGTAAAAAAAGAAAACGAGTACGTAGAGGCCGTGCAAATTGTATGGGATTCTTCTCACATTACGTTTGAAGAGCTGCTTAACCTGTATTGGCAGCAAATTGACCCTACGGATTCCGCCGGACAGTTTTCAGACCGCGGACCGTCGTATCGAGCCATTATTTTTTATCATAACGAAAAGCAAAAAGAAGCGGCTCTCGATTCTAAAAGAAAGCTCGTCCAAAGTGGACGTTTTAAGAACCCTATCGTCACATCTATTTTACCTTTTTCTTCTTTTTACGAAGCAGAAGAGCAGCAGCAGGATTATTATCGAAAAAACGCATTTCACTATAAATTATACAAAGAAGGCTCGGGTCGAACTGATTTTTTGACACAGCATTGGCCAAAGGACCGCTCCTATCTAAAAAAGGTCCTAACGCCCATGCAATATTTTGTTACGCAGGAAAACGGAACCGAACCTCCTTTTACGAATTTATATTGGAATAACAAAAAACAAGGAATTTACGTTGACCTTCTAACGGGAGAAGCACTGTTCAAAACATCAGATCAGCTTCCTTCTCATACAGGCTGGCCCATTTTTAAGCGCCCTATCTTATACGGAAACATAAAAAGAGTGCCGGCGCAGCATTCAACAGCGCTAAAAAGCAAAGAAGGAAATAACTATCTGGGTCTACTTTTAACAGAAGAAAACAGCGAATACTATCAAGTAAATTCCGCGGCTTTGCGCTTCATTCCAAAAGAGAAGCTTAAAGAAGAAGGGTATGAAGACTTTTTAATTTTGTTTTGATACTTATACTTTTTTAAAAGGATAAAAATAAGCCGTGACTTGATTGGCATAGTGCACAATTAAATCGCGATTGTCCGCGGGACGCAAAAAAGGCTGAGTAATAGAATCATCTCTTATTTCACACTCCCCTTTTTGCAGCTCCCAAGGATCATGATAAAGGTCTCCTCTGTAGACATTTCCTTGATGAGTGGTAAATAAGCAGTAGCGCTCTGTAAGCCAATGAGCTAATTCTCTACTGCGATAGGACGGAGAAATACCTCTATATGTAAGCTTTACTCGCTCTTTTTGTGAGTCTCTGTGCGTTCGAACTGACTGAAAAGAAATATGGCTCTGAGTTTTGTTGAATGTCATAGCAGCGTGGTAATAAGGCAAATGAAAAAACTGACGAGCAATCCATACCCCTAGTGGATTGCTTGCGTCTAAACTAAAAAAATAAACGCCTTTTTCCCCTTTATACGTAACATATGTACGCACATTCAGCTCATATAGCTGTGAAAAGATAGGAACTGCGGGCGTTCCTTTAAATCGAATGTCTGTCATCGTAAAAGGCACAAGTGCAATCCATCCTTGACCATCATAGGTGTCAGGCTCTAACTGACTAGGCAATAAAGAAGCCAAAAATGCCGGATCTACAGGCCAATGAATAAACAGTAAATCTTTCCACGTTTGTTTCATTATCCAATTATTTTTCACTTCTTGGTCCCTCCTTTTTCTAGATGTTCTTTCCCATTAATTCAGCGGCTGCCGATTTCCCTGACAAATATGCGCTCTCTAACCGTGAGTGATTTGTTTCGTCTTCCCTTCTTAAAAAAGCATCTCCTGCCACCAGTAGCGACGGCATAATTTTAGCAAAGGGCTGATGAAGAACTTGTTTAACCTCTGCATAGCGCCATTTCTTTAACTGAATGCTTTTAATATGATTTGCACCTATCCATTCTTTTATTTCATTTTTTATCGCCCGCAGCAGCTCATGTTCATGTTCATCAAAATGTTTTTCTGACCAGTCTTTATTCATATATATGCTAAGAACGGGCGTCTTTGATATTCCTTTTTGCTCATGATTAACGATTCTTTGGATTGTGCTAGAAGGATTCGTGATTTGACCATGATCACCATACATCATCTCTGTGTGAAGCTCCACGATAGCAACCAAGCAAGGACTAAATTTCAGTGTATTAAGAATTGATTGGTCCGCTTGCAGCTTACTATTATTAAGTACCTCAACAACCTGGGGAGACGGAGCTGTAAGAATGATATCAGTCGCTTCAAAAATCTCATTTTCTTCTGTATACAGCTGATACCTTCCGTTTTGAAAATCAATGGCTTGAACTTTTCGATTCACGTATACGCGTAGATCTTCAGCTAAATATTTAGCTAGCGCATTCATCCCATTCATACTTTGATACCGAGGGTGATGGTCACCAAACCACTTCTTAACCTTTCTATCAGCTATCCATTTATTTACGTCTTGTTGAAATTCATCGGATCTCACTGTAAAAAATTGAGCTCCGTGATCTGCTTTTCCCTCTCCTACTCTTCGGGTAGCCATTCGTCCCCCTACACTTTTACCCTTATCAAGAAGAAAGACCTCTATTCCTTCTTTTTGTAATTCAGCCGCTGCTGTAAGGCCCGTCATTCCAGCACCTACTATTCCTACTCGTCTCATTTTTTCCTCCTTATTTAACGCATTTACTTACAGTATAAAAAAAGCGGAATGATTGAGCTAATTTAAACTGTCTTTTTCATTTAACTGCTTTTCTGCTTGTCTCAAAAAAATAGTCTACGATTCCATTCAGCTGAGTATACTTGTTGTATACAAATATATCTTTACCTGCTAGCACGTCTACAGATAGGAGGACTGTCACATGATGCTCTATGATATTAAGCATAAAGTATATTACGAAGTATTTAATACAGCTCGCCCTAAAATGAAGGACGCTCACCAAGGACGAAGCTGGGGATATGTTTATAAAAATCTCAATGGACAACCTACAAAGTTTTGGATTGATTTTACGCACGGACGTTTTATGTACTTTCAAGTGGAAGACAAGTGGTATCGCGTGCAATATTTGCAGTCCAATGATAAGAAAAAAACAGCGGATGTCTTTAAAGGCGCTCTCATTGACTTGATTTTAGATGGAATGGATCTCAAGTTAGTACGAGGAAACTTTGAAAAGAGAAGACTCTTAGCTTTATAACACATAGAAAAACAGCCGTAAAAGCAGTCCTGCTTTTACGGCTGTTTAATTGTACGAGGAGTAATCAATATTTCAACCCTCCTATTTTTCGCTTGTCCCTCTGCTGTACTGTTAGATGTTACCGGTTTGAACTCTCCAAATCCTTTTGCACTGAACATGCTTGGATTAAGCTTATCGTTTTTTAAGATAACTTTCATAAAGTTAACTGCTCTCATCACGCTTAACTCCCAGTTGGATTCAAAACCAGCGTTGCGAATAGGTACGTTATCCGTGTGACCGCTAATAATAATATTACGAGGAGGATCAATCACCAAAAGCTCTGAAATATCATTTGCGATTTTTGTATCTTCACTCCGAACTTGTGCTCTTCCTGAATCAAACAATACATTGTCTCGAATGGAAATTAAGAGACCTTCCTCGGTTAACGAAGTCTGTAATTGATTTGTTAAGTTTTTCTTTTGAATATACGCATTAATTTTAGATTGAATTTGCTGAAGCTCTTCTTGATCAGCTTCTCGAATGGTTTGCTCCTTTTGTTCGCTCGTTAACGATTGTGAAGAAGCAGGAGACTGATTAGGGGCTGTCTCCACTTCATTTGTTTTTTCCGTACTTTTAGCTGCAGGGGTATTTGAAGGCTGAACCGCTTCTTCAGATTCCTGCAGAGATTGAAATTCCATCACGCCCGTTCCTCCAACGAACGCTTCATTAAATGCGCGAGAAAGGTTCTTAAATTTCTGCGCATCCACTGAGCTCATTGCAAACAATACAATGAATAAAGCAAGTAAAAGTGTAAGCAAATCTGAGTAAGGAAGCAGCCAGCTTTCGTCAACATGGTCCTCTTCATGCTTTCGTTTTCTGCGTCTACTCATTTATGCCCACTTCACTTTCTTGAAGAAGCTTTTTACGTTCCGCTGTTGGCAAATAAGAAGCCAGCTTTTGCTCAATTACTTTTGGTGTTTCTCCTTCTAGGAGTGAAAGCACTCCTTCGATCATCATATACTTTACCTTTACTTCATGTTTCGATTTACGCTTTAGTTTATTTGCAAACGGATGCCATAGTACATACCCAGTAAAAATACCAAGAAGCGTAGCAACAAACGCCGCGCTGATCGCATGTCCTAGCGTATCTGTATCTTCCATGTTCCCAAGCGCAGCAATTAACCCTATAACAGCTCCAAGTACACCCAGAGTTGGAGCATATGTACCTGCTAAAGCGAAAATACTTGCACCCGTTTGATGTCTTTCTTCCATAGCATCAATTTCTTCAGACAACACGTCTCGTATATAATCCGCACTTTGACCATCAATAGCTAAATTCAAACCATTTTTTAAGAAAGGGTCATCTACATCAATAATTTGGGCTTCAAGTGATAGTAACCCTTCTTTTCGAACAACTTGTCCCCATTCAGAAAACATGGATACTAAATCAACGGGCTGCAGCATTTTTTGTTCTTTAAACAGGACACCAAACAATTTTGGGACTCTTTTGATTTCATTTGAAGGAAATGCAATCACTACTGCTCCGACGGTTCCGACAATAATAATTAAAATAGCAGCCGGATTTCCTAACACAGATGGATTAACCCCTTTGAAAAACATACCTACAATAAGAGAGGCTATTCCTAAAATCAGTCCAATAAAAGATGTTTTATCCATATGTAATTCTCCTATCCTTAACTTCCTGTTCTTTCTTTTTGTGTATTTTATCCTCATCTTTTATTTCGACTATTTCATAGAATTTTTAAGCCTTTTATGAATCATATTTACAATTACAGCTTTTCTCTATTATAAAAACACTTTTTTCAACTTTTCATACAGAATATCTGAAGGTCCAGCTATAATCGCTACAATTTGATTTTCCACATAAATAGCAGCCGTCATCTTATTATCAATATCAGCTAAAATGGCAAATCCGACGTTAATGTTCAACTTTATTCACCTCTGTCACGTTCTTGTTTATTCAACATATAAAAAGAACAGTCTTACCATTTATTTTTCCGTGTCTTATTGACATTTGTAAATTTTATATTAAGATTGTGTAAATGAGTTGACAAAATGGAGGTGATATCATGCTACTAGAAAAATACTGTAAAGACACTGATTTATTGATTATCCAGTTTACAATCGAACTAACAAAAGACATTCACGCTAAAATCTCCGCACGTACTTTATTTTATGAAGAACAGGTGATACGTTATGCTGAAAGAAGAATACGTTCTTTCTTACATCCTCTTTCCCTTAAACATACGCTAAAATTTGTCTATCAATCTGAAATACTACAAACCATTCTATTCAAATTAAAACCAACTTTTGAGCAGCAGCATGTATTGCGCTGTATTTCATCTTAAAAAGGAGTTCCCTTTAGCGGAAACTCCTTTTTGATTTGATTCTACGATATAGACGATATGCTTTTCTGATAACGTTTAACAGCGGGTACGGCAAGCGGATATGGTACTTATCAATAAACGGATAAAAGGTGTAATAAGCTTTTACAAGGTCTGTCCATTTTTTATCAAAACCTTCTTTATAAAAGTCAGAGATATCCACCACATACCCTCTTCCGTCTTTCATCATGACATTTTTACCATGCACATCATACGGGTTTAAACCCTGGCTTGTTGCATAGTCCAAAGCTGCGTTCACATCTTTTATGACTTGTTCTGGAATCTTTATTCCCCGCTGGACGGCATCATACAAGGTAACGCCTGTAAGTCTTTTTAAAATCAAGTACGTCTTTCCCTCATGAAAAAGTTGAGAATAAGCTGGGTGAACGCCCAGCTTTCTATACACTTGCGCTTCTTTCTTTACACCATAAATTTCTCTTCCGTATACTTTCACGACAAATTCAGGATAATTTTCGTGCATAAACACACCGGCATAGTTTCCTTTACCAATAAGTACCCACTCTTTTGTTTTGTTCGTAACTTCAACTGGATCATAGTCACTTTCACTTTGAATCGTAACTTGCGTTAGTAATGATGTTTCAACTAGCGACACCAACTGTTTAATTGTTTTATCCATAGTCCCCTCTAAAAATCCTTCAGTAATCTCTATCAAATATTACCCTATGATAAATCTCAATGCAGGATGTGTCAATAAATTGACAGCCTGATATAAAGAGGAAAAGTATTCCCGTTCATTCAAGACTGCGCGTGAACTTTGTGAACATTCACCTTCAGTTCTTCTTTCATATTCAGCATTACGCCCGCCATCGGAGCAATAGATTCGGGCTTAGTCAGCTGAAATAAAAAGCGCTTTGTCATTTCTGACAGAAAAATGGTGACTATTTCAGTGATATAGTCCATGCCCCTTTCCGCTTGATGCTCAATCCCAAGTGGCATATACATATAGCTTGGGACATCAATGGACCCTCCTTTTTCAAAACGGTCAGGTAAAAATTCACTTGGCTCTAAAAAATAATCTTCATGGCGATGCATCATATAAGGGCTAATTAACATAATCTCCCCTTTTTTAATACTGTAGCCATCTATTTGTATATCTTCACGTGCTTGACGTCCAAATAGCCAAAGAGGCGGATACAACCTCATGCTTTCAGCAATTATTTTGCGCATATAGGTCAGATTTTTGGTTGAAAGTGATTCGCCGCTAGCATAGGCTTGAATTTCTTTATGCAGCTGAAGGTGCTCCCTAGTATTTTGAGATAGTAAATGAATAGACCAGCTGCATACGTGCGTAATCATTTCATACATCGAAAGGAATATAGAATTTAGCTGTTCGTATATTTCTCTTTCATCGCTGTCTTCTCCGTAAGAATTCAATATATACTGCAGTAAATCATTTCCTGCGGTTTTGTTTTGAACACGCATTTGAACGCGTTCAAAAAGGAGTTGTTCTAGCTGCTCATCTGAGTCAGGCTGGTGCAAAGGTAGACGAATATAAATTTTGCCTAACTTTTCTTTTTTTCTCATAAGCGCTTGAACATAGTGAATTTTATCTTTCTCCTCAATCGAAATGCCAAATACAAGTTGAAGGAGTACAGCTATGACTATCTGTCTTATGTCTTTTACTATTGTTCGAAGCTGCCCTTCTTCCCACGTTTCCGTATGCTTTTCAATTATTTTTGCGATTGCTTCCTTATTAAAAGTTAGATGTTGTTTTAGTTGTGAGGGTTGAATGGGGCTCATATATAATGCTTCATCTGTCCATAACATTTCTTCGCCTAGCAGCGTTTTAAACATATGCGTTAGTTTAATTTTTTGAAACGCCTTGCTGTTTGTAATGACTACATCTTTAATAAGTTGAGGGTCTCTCGTTACATAAAAGCGTTTGTGCGCAACTCTAAATGTTGCAATTTCTCCATACTGAGTCAAGTTTTCCAAAAAACCCAGGGGGTTCTCTCTAAACTTTTGCAGGTGACCGGTAAGCTTATACGACGAGGGGCCCTGTATAACCGGCAATGTTATCACTCCTTTTCTAAAAATGCGGGACTTAAACAAATAAAAGAGTAGTCCACTAAAGACTACTCTTTTTCACACAAAGATATGCTATTGATTTTCACAAAAATTCTTACTTATTATTCCATATTGATCCATACGCTTTTCACTTCAGTGTAGTTATCGAGCGCATAACTTCCCATTTCACGACCAATTCCCGACTGTTTATAGCCTCCAAACGGGCTTGCTGCATCAAATACGTTGTAGCAGTTCACCCAAACTGTACCTGCTTTAATACCATGAGCAATATAGTGTGCTTTCTTTAAATCCTGTGTCCAGACGCCCGCTGCTAGACCATATGCTGTATCATTTGCTTTGGCAATTAAATCATCGAGATCGTCAAACGGCATAGCAGCTACAACCGGACCGAAGATTTCTTCACGAGCAATCGTCATTGAATGATCGACATCTGCAAAGATAGTCGGTTCTACGAAATAGCCTTGATCAAATGGAATGTTTCCTCCTGCGAGTACTTCTGCTCCTTCTTCAATTCCTTTATCAATATAGGTTTTCACTCGTTTTTGCTGCTGCGCAGATACAAGCGGACCCATTGTCGTCTCATCTGCTAATCCATTTCCTTGTTTAATAGATTTCGTTTGAGAAACTAAATCAGCTACGACATTATCATATAAGCTTTTTTGGACATACAGACGACTCCCAGCACAACATACTTGTCCTTGATTAAACATAATACCTGAAAGCGCACCAGGAACTGCTTTTGTTAAGTCTGCATCCGGGAGGATAATGTTTGGTGATTTACCTCCAAGCTCTAACGTCACACGTTTTAAGGAGTCGCTAGCTTGCTTCATAATTGCTTTTCCGACAGCAGTAGACCCTGTAAAAGCAATTTTATCGACAAGATCATGATGAACGAGCGGTTCACCTGCTGTTTTCCCGTAGCCTGGCACAATGTTTAGCACGCCTTTTGGGAACCCTGCTTCATCGGCTAGTCGAGCCAAGTAAAGTGCAGAAAGCGGCGTTTGCTCTGCTGGTTTAAGCACAATTGTACATCCAGTTGCCAAAGCAGCTCCGAGCTTCCAAGCGGCCATTAAAAGCGGGAAGTTCCACGGAATAATTTGGCCAACAACTCCTACTGGTTCATATCTTGTATAGTTAAAATACGCTCCTTGCACAGGAATAGTTTGTCCAACCATTTTAGTTGACCACCCAGCAAAGTAGCGGAAATGTTCAATTGCTAATGGAATGTCTGCATTTGATGTTTCACGAATTGGTTTTCCGTTATCAAGCGTTTCAAGCTGCGCAAGCTCCAATTGATGTGTTTCCATTAAATCAGCTAATTTATAAATAAGTCGACTTCTTTCAGCTGCTGACATCTTTGTCCAAGGTCCATGATCAAAGGCTTCTCTAGCCGCTCTGACGGCACGATCAATATCCTCTGGATTTGCTTCAGCTACATCTGCCAACTTTTCACCCGTTGCTGGATTTACTGTTTCAAACGTTTTTCCTGAAACAGAGTCTACCCATTCGCCGTTAATGTATAGCTGTTTAACTCCTTTTAAAAACTCCACTACTTTCGGACTCATTTCAACTTTTTTCGCTCCAAGATTTTGCATCAAATACATACCTCCCCACGAATTTTGAAAACGCTAACAATGAATATTTTACCATGTTATTCAGTAAAATCAACAATTTCGCACACAATATTCTGAATTTTTCTATACATATTCTAGTTATCTAAAATTTATCTTACTAGCACAAATGTGGAAAGAGGCGAAACGTTTACTGTATTTCCTTTCACCGTACGGAGCATTTTTGTTCCTGCCTGTTCGCCGTCAACAAGTAATCTCCACGTTCTGTTAGAAGGTAGATGAACCGTTTGAGCTTGTTTATTTGCATTATGAATCACCATTATTTCGTTTGCTTTATCTTTATTGGCTTTAGCATTTAACGTATAGCCTACTACGTTTGCTGGTGCATCAACAAAGCGTAAATTTTGATGAATAGCCTGTGCACTCGTCATTCTAAATGAGGAATATTGCTTTCGAAGCGCAATAAGTCCCTTCATGTAACCTACTTCTTGGCTGAAAGCTGCTCGACGCTTCCAATCTAACTGATTGACAGAATCGGGTGACTGATAGCTATTATGATCTCCGCCTTTTGTTCTCATAAACTCTTGACCTGCATGTATAAAGTTCATTCCTTGAGATGTTAAAATAATAGAAGAAGCAAGCTTATGCATCTGCTTTCTCGTTTGCTCGGTGTCAGCAGGGTTCGTCAGCTGAAGCTTATCCCATAACGTATGGTTATCGTGTGCTTCTACATACGTCACAACTTGATCCGGGTCTTCATACGTGGCAGTTGAACGATCATAATCAATTCCCGCTGCTATACTTTGCTGTATGAGCTTTTCTTGACCCTGTTTTCCATTAACAAATCCGTTTTCACGATCAAAAAACACGCTGCCTTTAAGACCATCTCGCATACCATCGTTGAAGTGAGCGATGCGCTTCATATCCTGAGCGTTTTTCTGATTAGCTTTTAGCTTAGCATCAAGCTCGGTTCCTAGATCCCAGCCCTCTCCTAAGACGATAATGGAAGGGTCAATTTCATCTAACTTCTTTCTCACTTCATTCATTGTCTTTGTATCGTGAATCCCCATTAAATCAAATCGAAACCCATCAATGTGGTACTCTTTTGCCCAATAAGCAACAGAATCTACAATAAACTTCCGAACCATCTCCCGTTCAGACGCCGTGTCGTTTCCAACACCTGTTCCGTTTGATAAAGTTCCATCTTCTTTATAACGGAAGTAGTAGCCTGGAACTAGTTTATCAAAGCTATGCTCACTCACTGCATACACATGATTATAGACAACGTCCATTACCATACGAAGCTGCTTGTCATGAAGCGTTTGAATCATTTGTTTAAGCTCAATAATTCTCGTCTTAGGATTATATGGGTTTGTTGAATAGGAACCTTCTGGGACGTTGTAATTTTTTGGATCATATCCCCAGTTAAACTGCGGCTCGTTTAATTTTGTTTCATCCACCGTACGATAATCGTAAATAGGCAGGAACTGAACGTGCGTCACACCTAAATCTTTAATATGACTGAGTCCTGTTTTTACTCCATTTGGTCCTTTCGTATTCCACTCCGCTACGCCTAAATATTTTCCTTTATTTTTGATACCGCTCTCTTTTTGAGACGATAAATCTCGTACGTGAAGTTCATAGATAATCGCATCTTCTGGATTTTTAAATTTCGGCTTATTTGCACTCCACTTTCTCGGATTTGTCTTAGCCAAATCTACGACAACTCCGCGATCTCCATTCACCGTTGTTGCTCGTACATATGGATCAACCGCTTCGCTCCAGCTGTTCCCAATTTTTACTTTGTACGTATAAATTAGTTCATCTTGATTTCCTTTTAACTCCGCTTTCCAGGTTCCTTTTTCACTTTTAGTCATAGAAATTTCTTTTACAGCTTTGGAGTTCCATGACGAATAAGTCACTAGCTTTGCTTCGCTTGCGGTTGGAGCCCATACGCGAAAATTTGTTTGTTTCTTAGAATACGTGTTTCCTAAATCGTTTCCGCTATATGCATACTTTTCGTCAAATTCTTTCGTGCGAACGACATTTCCATTAACTACATCAGCTGAGCCGTAGCCTTTTTGCTTAACTTTATACGTTTTTGTAACGTCCAAAGGCTGTTTTGTTATGATCTTAACTTTAGTAGTAGCAGCGTCTTCTCCCTCTTTATAAGGTATCACTTTCTCAATTTGAGCTCCGTCAATTTCAATGTCTCCTAAGCTCTTAAAAGAGTCAAACGGCACGTTTGTTTCTAAGGTGATTTGATTAAATGTATCCATCGTCGCTTTCGTGATTTTCCGAGTGATATCTACTCCAGCTCTATCATAGTAAATCCGATTTTGTCCTTGAACAATCCATACTTCTACATTCCCATCTTTACCAACCTTGGTAATAAAGCGGTCTCCTCCGTCTTTATTTTCCCAATCGCTGTCACTAGTAGAATGGCGTACAATAAAACCAATTTTGTCAAATAAATTACCGCTTCCACTGTTAATCGTGTAAGTCGCTCTCTTCCCAAAATTCGTGTCTTCTGTAAATTCGATTTGCTTGCCTTCTTTTTCATCACCTGGCCATGTCCAAATGTTCCACCCGCTGTAATCTCCGTCGTACCGATGATAATTTAAGGTAACGTTTACTTTATCAAACTTTGGTAAATCTCGGTATTCACCGTCAGGAGGAGACATATATGTATGTTCATCTCCACTTTTCACCCATACTTCTCCTTCACCGTTCTCCACTGAAACGAAGCGGTCTCCTCCATCTTTTTCCCACGACTCTGTTCGAACAATAAAACCTACTTTGTCATAAGTACCGGGTAATTCAACTTCCGCTACTTTTCCAAATTGATCTTCCCCTGTAAATGTGTAAGGCTTCCCTTCTCCTCCTTCAGGAAAAATCCATAACCCCCATTCCTTTGTATCATTTGGAGCAGGCTGATAGTGAATCGTGATTTTTGTTGAGTCTGCTGCAGATGCAAACGATTGCATAAATGGGCTAAAAAAAGAGCTTACTAGTAAGAGTAAAGCCGTCAGTACCATTGCATATTTAGTCCAACTACATTTCAATGAAAACCCTCCTATAAAATAAAATACGTACACATTTTTCACTATAACCTTTTTTGAAAGCGTTATCATAAGTATTTTTTCCTATTTTATGTGGATAAAGAAAAAAAATCCATAGTTAACAATGTTAACTATGGATGAAGTATCTCTTTTACACTTCTGCTGTTTCAGGTGAGATGGTTTGATCGTTGTATACGTTTGTATCTAGTTCTTTTGTTAGTTTACTAGTTACGACTCCGGCTGTCATGCTTCCACTTACATTAAGTGCCGTACGCCCCATATCAATCAATGGTTCTACTGAGATTAATAATCCTGCTAGCGCTACGGGCAAATTCATAGAAGATAATACAAGTAAAGCCGCAAATGTAGCTCCTCCGCCAACACCTGCTACGCCAAACGAACTAATTGCTACAATGGCAATCAACGTGAAAATAAATGAAGGCGTTAAAGGATCAATACCTACCGTTGGTGCAATCATAACGGCTAACATAGCTGGATATATTCCAGCGCATCCGTTTTGACCAATTGTAAGACCAAATGAACCTGCGAAATTCGCAATTCCTTCTGGAACCCCTAACTGTCTTGTTTGTGTATTAACATTCAAAGGTAATGCTCCAGCACTTGTACGGGAAGTAAAGGCAAAAGCCAATACAGGAAATACTTTCTTAACATATGTGATCGGATTTACACCGATAATTGTTAGAATAACTAAGTGAACAATAAACATAGCTGCCAATGCGACATATGATGCTACAACAAACTTTCCCAGTTTAACAATTGCATCAATATCACTCGTTGCTACTGTTTTGGTCATAATTGCAAGTACCCCATAAGGAGTTAAACGAAGAATGAGCGTCACTACACGCATTACAATTGCATAAAGCGTATCAATAATTTTTGAAAATAACGCCGCTTCCTCAGCCTTTTTACGCTTCACACCTAAATACGCAATTCCAACAAATGCCGCAAAGATGACAACGCCAATCGTGGAAGTTGAACGTGCGCCTGTTAAATCAAGAAACGGGTTAGCAGGTAATAATTCTACTACTTGCTGCGGGATTGTTTTTGCTTCTAAACTAGATAAATTGTTTTCTAAGTCCTCCCCGCGCTGAAGTTCTGCTTCCCCTTTTGTGATTTGAACAGATTCTAAATTAAAGCTCGTTGTTGTGAAAATACCAATTGCAGCTGCTACCGCTGTTGTGACAAGCAAAATCCCAATAATTAAACTACTAATCTTTCCAATATTGCTCGTCAATTTTAAGCGAGTGAATGCCGCTACAATCGATACAAATACAAGCGGCATAACAATCATTTGAAGAAACTTAACATATCCGCTTCCTACAATGCTAAACCAATCGGCGGTCATCATCGTTACTTCATGAGTCGGACCATACACCCACTGAAGAGCAAAGCCAAAAATAATCCCCAGTCCAAGCGCTGTAAACACACGCTTTGAAAATGATACATGTTTTTTCTGCATCATAAACAGCCCCGCAAGCAATGCGAGCATAATGAGGATGTTTATGATGACTAATAAGTTATTCATAGATGTTCCCCCTGTAATTTTTCCCATAAATTATGTCTCTATTACTTATAATATAACAATACCAATAAGTCAACTAGGTTTTATGTTTTTTCCTGAAGACAGTTTTTTTGAATAATTTTGACAAAACAAAAAAGCTAAGGATTTTCCTTAGCTTTCTATTTTACGCTTGTATGTACTTCAGTGGTCTTTTGCTCCGTTACCAGAGATAGTCTTTCTTTCATCACACCGGATGTACTACAATTCATATATAAGATTACATTTCATATAATTCATTTAGCCATTTTACAAACAAATGTCTGGGTAATTCTAGTTCGTGAAGCTCGACATATTGAATATCAGACAGCGTCGTCCCTCTAGCCATATAAAAGTACCACTGCCAGCCAATATCTTTAGCAATGGCATAGGATTTAGCTAGATCTTGTCTATTATCTGTCTGCTGCATATCATTCATCCACTGCGTTTCATCCGCTTCATACTCATAATAATGGAGAGTATATTTATCACACCAATACGTAAGATCCTGATGGGAAAACGGATTTTCTCCGTCACATACTTGAAGCAATAGCATTCTTAAATTTTCCGGTGTATACGGTAATATAATTTTTTGATCTGCACGTCTCATTTTGCTACCTTCCTGACATGTTCGTTTCTTTTATTACATCATGTACGGCTGCGTTTAGCAATAAGAAATGGATGACGTTTTCATTACTTTTCGTTTACAACATTTCATTTGCTTGCAAAAACCGCCGTATCTTTGACATACAGAGGCAGTCGGATTTTAACAATCGTCCCTTTGTTCTGCTCACTCTCAATCTGCATGGTACCGTGATGATCATGAATAATTTTGGAGCTGATTGTTAATCCAAGCCCCATTCCTTTTTCTTTTAAAGTAAAAAACGGTTCTCCTATATGTTCTAGACGGTCTTTAGAAATTCCTACTCCTTCATCTCTAACTTCTATAAAAATATGGTTATCCTGCGCTGTTTTGATTGTAATATAAATATTTCCAGGCCTATCCATGGCTTCAATTGCGTTTTTAAAAACATTAAGTAATACTTGAATAAGGTGATTTTTATTTCCATACACACTAGCGTTATTTGTTTGTTCATCGTATAAGAAGTCAATGTTTTTCAATAAAGCTTCATGGGAAGTTAAACTCATTACATACTTAACCGCTTCGGTAAGAGAAAACACGCGAAAATGTTCACTTTCAGGTTTTGACAAAAGAAGCATTTCACTGACAATACCATTAATTCGTTCCAGCTCATCAAGCATGATGTTAGCATACCCTATTGCGGATCGGTCTGTTTCTTTCATGAGCTGAACAAACCCTTTAATACTCGTAAGCGGATTTCTAATTTCATGGGCAATTCCGGCAGCTAATTCGCCTACTACAGAAAGCTTTTCCTTTTTTATGAGAAGCGCTTCTGCAAGCTTTTGCTGAGTGATATCTCGTCCAATCGTGATAAGAGCTTTTCTTGAGCCATCATCAAAAAACACAGGTACTTTAATAACATCAAATGTTTTGACCTCGCCGTTTGGTATTTCAAATGCTTCTTCCGTGCGTACCTTTTCCTTTTTTCTCCAAGCTTCTTCATCCGATGAAATACAGTGTAAGAAAGCGGCTTGAAAGAAAGGCACAAGTTCCCCGAGTTCTGCATCGGTTTTACCCCTGTAATCAATACCCTTTAAATGATAAAGTTCTCTTCCAAAATCATTCACCGCCACCCATTTGCCAGCCCCATCTTTAAAACAAATAAAATCTGGCATTGAATTTATTAATGTAGCAAGCTGATATTGTTCATCAGACACCTGGGTATGAACCGAACGCTTATAAAGTAAATAAAACGTGCCAGCCGTTACGCCCACTAGTAAACTATCTTTTATCAAACTGCTAAGAGCATATGCTCCTTTAAAAAATGCCATTGTTTGAAAGACGATGTACACCCCTACAAGCAGAAGACCCGCTACCGCCGCTGCTTTTCGTATACCCTCCCTATTTTTTATCAATATTTCCCACCAGCCTTTGTTTTTTACGTTAACACTCTCTATGTCTCATCAATTAAGTTCTGAACATTCTTCTTACTTTTAAACTAGTTTACCTTATTTTTTTATTCTTATCTAATACCTTTTTTCATTACTTTTGACACAGTTTCTTTTATCCCCCTTTATTTTTTTCCGCATTTTCATTTATTTGAATTATTTTCTCTATCAAAATAGGAATTTAGATACGGAATACTCTGGAACATTTAGGTATTAATGCTCTTTTTTGTATTTTCTTAATATTGTAAATTCGAATAGTACCAACTACATCGATAAATTTAGGGGGATTTTAATGAAAAAAACCGTGATTTCTTTGGCTGTAGCAACAAGTTTGACTTTATCTTTTACAAGTGTACAAGCTTCTACTTCTGCAAATGCTTCTCACCATCAAAGTTCTGAACAAAAAGTATTAAAAAAAGTCAATACTGAGAAAATTTATCAAGACATTGCGTATCTCTCAAAAAAACCTCGTGTGGCAGGAACTGAAGCTGAACGCGAAGCTGCTACATTTGTTCAAAAGCGTTTGTCTAAACTAGGCTATGAGAGCGCAGTAGAGCCTTTTGCCTTTACCGGTTACACACCAGCAGCTAGTTTTTCACTAAGCGTAAACGGTACCAGCTACTCTCCCACAACTTTTACTTATAGCACCAATGGAAATGTCACAGCTGAAATTGTAGATGGAGGGCTGGGTACAAAAGATAATTTAGCAAACAAAGATGTGACAGGTAAAATTGTATTAGTTCAGCGAGGCACTATTACTTTTGGTGAAAAAGTATTAAATGCTGCTGAAAAAGGGGCTGCAGCCGTCATTATTTTTAATAATACAGATGGTGAGCTAAACGGAACGCTTGGCGGCGCTAATGATAACTACATTCCGTCTCTTGCTGTTACCAAAGAAGAAGGTGAAAAGATTCTTACTTCTATTCAAAAAGGCGAAAAGCCTTCAGGTACAGTAAAAATTGAAGGAGCTGTCGTAAGTGAGCGAACATCTTATAATGTAACCGCTACTAAACCTTCTACTTTTAAGAAAAAAGGAACAAATGATATTATTGTAGTAGGTGCTCATCATGATTCTGTGGCCGGAGCGCCTGGGGCAAATGACGATGCTTCTGGAACTGCAATGGTGCTTGAATTAGCTCGCGTATTTAAAACTCTTCCTACTGATACAGAACTGCGATTTGTTACATTCGGAGCCGAAGAAGTAGGCTTACTAGGATCCGAGCATTATGTTAGTGAGCTATCTGAAGATGAGAAAAATCGTATTGTTGGAATGTTTAATTTAGACATGGTGGGAAGTCGAGATGCGGGAGATTTGGTAATGAATACAGCTGATGGAACACCAAATCTTGTCACAGAATTAGCTCAAGCTTCAAGTACAAGATTAAATGGAGCACCTACGCCATTCCAAGCTGGCGGCCGCAGTGATCACGTTCCTTTTGCAGAGGCAGGAATACCGGCTGCTCTATTTATTCACAGTCCGTCTGAACCTTGGTATCATACGCCTGAAGATACCCTCGATAAAATCAGCAAAGAAAAACTTCAAGATGTGGCTGAGATTGTTGGAACAGCTATTTACGATCGTTCCCGTCCCGATCAACAAGGTTCTTCCGTTAAAAAGAAAGCAACATTTAAAGCTCCTCATCTTTATCACGAGCAAGATGTCAAATAAGAATCTATCCCTGTTATTCATACATGACCAAAAAAGAGATGTTTATGCATCTCTTTTTTTGATAAGCAGATTTCTCAAGGTTTTAAATTCATTATGCTACAATTATTATAAAGGAACCTCACTTATTGCTTACATAAAAATTTTGACCAAATGAGGTGTATTTTTTGGATTTTACGGTAGACCATTCAATTTTTTTATTATCTATTCTCCTTGTCATAGGGGTACTCACTGCCAAGTTCTCTACTCGCCTTGGCGTCCCTTCGCTTGTACTCTTTATTATTGTAGGAATGGTTGTTAGCCACTACATCTACTTTGACAATGCTCTTTTAACACAAGGATTCGGAATATTAGCGCTTATCATTATTCTTTTTGATGGAGGCGTGCAGACCAAATGGAAAGATGTCAAACGCGTTGTTCGCCCTTCCGTTTCATTAGCTACTTTCGGAGTCCTCATTACGACAGTTTTAACGGGTGTACTTGCCAAATATATTTTGGGCGTTACTTGGCTTGAAGGCTTTTTATTTGGGGCAATCGTTGGCTCTACAGATGCTGCAGCCGTGTTCTCTGTACTAGGGACACAGAATATCCGCCAAAAACTAAACTCCACGCTAGAAGCAGAATCTGGTTCCAATGATCCGATGGCCATCTTCTTAACCGTTTCTATTATTGAATTAATTCAACATCCGGACTCTCCTATCCTCTCATTAATCCTTAATTTCTTTTGGCAAATGGGAATCGGGCTGGTACTTGGTTTAGTACTCGGAAAAGCATCCGTTTGGATTATTAATCGAATTAATTTAGATTCTTCAGGTCTTTACCCTGTGCTTACATTGTCATTGGCCGCCTTAACCTATGGAATTTCCACATTTGTAGAAGCAAGCGGTCTACTTGCTGTATACGTAATGGCAGTGGTAGTAGGAAATGCAGATCTAACTTATCGTCACACAATTGTCCGCTTTAACGAAGGTTTTGCATGGATGATGCAAATTTTAATGTTTATTTTACTCGGCCTTCTTGTCTTTCCTAATCAACTGCTAGATATCATTTGGCAGGGTATACTGTTATCTCTTTTACTTATGTTTGTCGCTCGTCCACTCGGCGTATTTCTTTCGATGATGTTTGCTAAATACTCATCCAAAGAAAAACTGTTTATTTCTTGGGCCGGTTTAAAAGGAGCTGTTCCAATTGTATTGGCTACTTATCCTATGATGGCAGGTTTGGAGAACAGCACGCTGATTTTTAACGTCGTTTTCTTTGTTGTCTTAACTTCCGCTCTTCTTCAAGGAGCAACAATCGCTCCTTTAGCCAAATTTCTAAACTTTTCTCAAGGTGAAAAAGAGACGGTTCCTCACAGTCTCGAGCTTGTTTCGATGGGCAAAACCAAAAATGAAATGATTGAGTTGAAGCTCGTGGAACATGCAGATATATCAGGAAAATCGCTTGAAGAACTTCACCTCCCTGAAGACATTTTAGTGACTGCTGTTATTCGAGATGATAAATTACTTACACCTAGAGGAAATACACAAATTTTTGCAGGTGATACATTATATATTCTTATTTCGAAGAAAAAACGAGATGAAGTAAAAGCATTTTTCCAAAAAAATACGTCTGATGGGGACGAAAGAGAAGGAAAAACCAGTTAAAAAATTGGTTAAAGTCTTTACGAGAAAAACAGCACCCGATTATTGAACGGAGTGCTGTTTTTGCTGCTGCATCAAATAAAGAGATTTATAATTGGGGTGATGTTTTAAAAGTTCTGAGACCGTTACAAATTTATACCCCTCTTCCTTTAACTTCGGTAAAATTTGTTTTAATGCTTCAATGGTTTGGGTTCGATCTCCTCCCGTATCATGAAACAATACAATATCTCCTGACCTGGCATGGTTAAGCACTTGACTTACAATTTTACCTACGCCTGGATTTCTCCAATCAAATGTATCTTGATGCCAAGACCAAAGAATAATGGTATACTGCTGATTTTTAGCAGCTTTTACTACCCGATCGTCATAATAGCCAGTAGGTGGGCGAAACAGGTAAGGTTTTATTCCTGTAATAGCTTGTATACGTTCATCCGCTTTTTCAATTTCTTGTTCAATTCTCTCTACTTCCTGGCCCCTTACTTTCAAATGGCTATATGTATGATTAGCAAGTTCATGACCTTCACGAACTTCTCTTTGAGCAAGCTTGGGAAAAGACGTTATTCGATCGCCCACTACAAAAAAAGTTGCTTTGGCACCGTACTTTTGCAATAAATTCAAAATGGTCGGCGTATATTTAGGATCTGGTCCATCATCAAATGTAAGCGCAATCAACTTTTCGTCTTTCATGGGAACTTCCCACACGATATCTCCTTTTTTTTCATAATAAAATCTGCTCTTCTTTGCAGCATCCGCCTGAATACCATAGAAATTAATGGAAACAATAATAATAATTGACAAGCACCATTTCACTCAATGACCTCCTTTTTTGTCTAGGTGTGATTCATGCGTATTGTCAATAAACGCTTTGATACCAACTGCAAATAATCGTTCATCACCCAAACACACGCGCTGTTGACGGCGATTAGCTGCAGAAGTTGATTTACGGTTTTTCATAGTCTTCTCTCCATTACTAATTGATTGTGTTTTTAGCTTTACCAAAAAGTCAAAAATAAACCTACGGGTTCTAACATGGCGAAAACATTTTTTTATAGTAACTACACGCTGTCTAGCGTTTTGAATAGGAGATATATACATGCGAAAATTTTATTTAGCTTTTCTGTTAATGATAAGCACAACCATGGTTATACTGCCTTCTGTTAAAGCAGTCAGTGAAAGCAACGAGAAACATCAGCAACTCACCGTAAGCGAACAAGGATATTCTCTTTCATTGCCCGGTGAATATACGCTTCAAAAAGAAGAGGATGGAAAAGATATTCTTTTTTCAACCAAGACTCCCTATACGTGGATGCGAATTGAAGTCCTTTCCGGGAAAGAAAGTACAAGCAAATCATATCTAGATCGTTCAAAAGAATTGTTTGATGACCAGTTTGGAAAATCGTTAAAAATTTCTTCTACATCCCTATTTATTCAACCTGTTGTGTTTGCATCTACATCAGGGAGTAAAAAAGAAACGGCAAAGCTGTATGTACTGAGAGAAACAAAGGGGCACCCTGCTTTAAAAATCACGATGGTTACAGCTAAAAATTCTGATGATGAAAAAAAGTTAATTTCAATTGTTAACTCAGTAAAAATGCATGAATGAAAATAGATAAGGAAGCCAGCTATGAAAAAAAAGATATTTCTTGTTTGCTTTATATGTTTGATGAGTGGCTGCTCAACTGCTTTTCGTGAAGAGCTTATTAACACACAAGAAGAAATTCCAAAAGAACGCCTGCCACAGCAAAAGTTCACCTATCCTTACAAAGGAAGCAGCAGAACAGATGCGGGTTATCTTAAAAGAAGCACCAATCAAAACTATACGCTTTACGTACTAGAAGGATACGAGTTTACAGAAGAAGAGCCACGAAGAGATGTCATTTACAACAAAAAAAATGATGCTTTGTGGATGCGGATTGAAGTGTTTCCACCAAATAAAAGTGTAAAGGAGCTCAATAAAGAAACAAAAGAAATTTTAAGAGCTGGCTTTTCAGAAGTGGCTTCTCTTGATACACACCTCATTCATCATAACTTAGAGATAGCAGCTGCGTACAAAGCATCAGATGATAAAAGTAACGCATACGGTTTTCTCGTTCGAAAGCAAAATCAACACCCTACTTTCCGGTTAACGATCTTTGCTCCTAAATCTGAAAGAGATTTAACTCCATTTTTAGAAATGGCGAGAACGCTTCAAAATGCATAAAACAGAGAAAAAGTCGGTTTACAAAGTGTGTAAACCGACTTTTTCTTTATTTCATATCTAATAGTTTAGTTTTTAAATCTTTTTCCATTTGATACAGCTCTGATTCTGCCTCGGTACGCTTCGTACGTCCTTCTTCTTGTATCTTTAGCACTTCTTCTAACGTGGTAATCAAATCGGACTGCGTTTTTTTCAATGTTTCGATATCGACAATCCCCGCCTCGTTTTCACGAGCTACTTCAATCGTGTTCTGCTTGAGCAGCTCTGAATTTTTAGTAAGCAAGTCGTTTGTTGTCTTAGATACTTGCTTTTGGGCTTCCATTGCTTTCTTTTGGCGTAATAAAGTGGTTGCGATTACTACTTGATTTTTCCAAAGTGGAATAGCTGTTAAAATAGAGCTTTGAATTTTTTCCACAAGGGTCTGATTGACTTCTTGAATTAATCGAATCTGCGGTGCACTTTGAATGGCAATTTGACGGCTCAGTTTTAAATCATGCACTCGTTTTTCTAGCCTATTGATAAATTGATTTAAATCATTGACCTCCTGAGCCATCAAGTAGTCATTTTTTTGAGATGCTGTTTGCTGAAGCTGGGGCAGCGTTTCATTCTGCAGCGCCACTAACTTGTATTCGGCCGCTGCAATGTAGACGTTAAGCGCCTCGTAAAACTGTTTATTTTTATCATATAAGCTATCTAGCATCGTAATGTCTCGATACAGCATTTGTTTTGAGCGCTCTAACTTATCTGCAATTTTATCAATTTCAACATTAATGCTTTGATATTTTGTTAATAAATTTTGAATAGGCCTAGAGACTCCTGAAAATAATCGACCGATGACTCCTTTTTTCTTTGCAGAAAAATCATCGGGATTCACTTGGCGAATCTTACTCATTAAATCTCCTATAACGTCTCCTACTGGTCCCGTATCTTTCGTTTGTACATGCTGTAGTACAGATTGAGAAAACTGAGATAGTTCTGACTGAGCTGCTACCCCGTACTGTAAGATAGCCTGCTGATTTTTATAATCAATTTGATTTGCGATTTTCTGTGCTTTTTCCTGATATTCCGGCGTCAAATCATCGTATGTGTTTCTTTTTGCAGCGCGAGAGTCCGATTGTATCTGCGGGGTAGGCGACGCAAAAGGATCATCAAGCAGCGCATCTAACGATTGATTTTGATTATATTCTTTCATCATAAAATCCCATCCTTTGCATTTACGTTACTTTGTGCGATTAGTAGCTGTCGGTATATACGGCTGCTCTTCTTCAAATGCTTGTTTTA
Source organism: Priestia sp. VA7 (assembly GCF_055710015.1). Classification (NCBI taxonomy): domain Bacteria; kingdom Bacillati; phylum Bacillota; class Bacilli; order Caryophanales; family Bacillaceae; genus Priestia; species Priestia sp. VA7. Next base: position 322,042 of record NZ_JBVQPN010000004.1, on the reverse strand, counting down.
GCACTTTAAGCTCTACATCTAATGTCAGCTTATCTTGTGAAAGGGCATTTGTTAATAAATGCTCATACTTCCCTGATAACCCGCGCAGCATGTCTTCCGCTTCATGAAGACTTTCTTTTACTTCTATGCTTTTCGTTGGTTTTGATAATAAAAACATATACCTTTCAATGACGGTAACCGTTGATTGTAAGTAGTTCGTAAAAAAGGGCTGAACATCTTTATATCGTGCGGGCTCTTTTTCTACCATTTCAATGATGCTTTTACCTACTTTGTATAGTTTAGAAAGTTCTGTCCACATATGAACAGACCGAATTTTAAAACGATAGCTTCCAATGGTTCTTAATTGCTTTTTTGCCTCTTTTACTTGATGACGAACGTATGCAATTTCTTCTCTATACGGATTTTGATAATGACGTCGAGCACTGCTCATAATAAAAAACAGGCTCATCACGACCATTACTCCTATACTAATGCCAAGGGATTGAATCATCGTGGTACTAAATCCAAAATAGCTGACCGGAACGGCTACTGCTCCTGTTGCCCAAATGGCAAGAATCTTTTTTATGATTCGAACGACTTTCATCGCTTTCACTCCTATCTCAAATGTGACCGAACTTTTAAACGTATACATATTATACCATTGTCTTCCGGTGTCTTAAAACGATTACTATTATAATTTATATACGGATAAAACCTTTAAAGGTTTCATAAACCAAAAAAACAGGCAGCTATTAAAAGCTGCCTGTTTTTTATTGATCTTCGCGCTTGTTGTAATCATACTTCGAGCGTTCAATTGGTTTGAACCCTTCTGGTGTATGAAAGCGGAGTAAATCTCCGTAAACAAGTTTATCTGATAGTTCTAGCTTTTTCTTAACTAGTTCATCATACTTATCATACTGTTTCGCTTCCTTATCTGAAAGCTGCTTGCCCGTTGCGTTGTCATACACTTTCTGATCAACTTTTGTTACCTTAGGTGTAACAAAGTCACCGTTACGGAAAGGTACAACTTGCTGATGTTCTTTTGATAATAAGTCTGTACCAAAGTCAATATAGTCTTTTGTATCAAGACCTAATAAATGCATCACTGTTGGACGAACATCTACGTCTCCTCCATACGTATGATTTACGCCGCCTTTAAGGCCTGGTGAAGTAATAAATAATGGTACGCGCTGCAGCTGAGCTTGTTCAAAATCATTGATGTTTTTACCCATTACTTTGCCCATTGCACGCTTATGGTTTTCAGAAATACCGTAGTGGTCACCGTACATCACAACCATCGTATTGTCTGCTAAACCAGAGGCCTGTAAATCCTCAAAGAATTGCTTAATTGATTCATCTAAATAACGAGCCGTTTGGAAGTATTGGTCAACTGACTTATCTCCCGTATTGTGAGGTCCAATCGTTTGGTCTTCCTTATCTAGCGGATAAGGGAAGTGGTTTGATAACGTAATGAACTTCGCGCTAAATGGCTGCTTTAAGCCTTTTAGGTACGGCATTGATTCTTTAAAGAATGGTTTATCTTTTAAACCATAGTTTAGCGTATCTTCGTCTGACATATTGTAATAAGCTGAATCAAAGAATTTTTCTACACCCATTGATTTATACATTTCATCACGGTTCCAGAACGATTTTCCATTTCCGTGGAACACAGATGTTGTATAGCCTTGCTGATCTAGAATACCAGATAGCGACTGATAGGTGTTATTTGCTTTTGTTGTAAATACAGAACCTTGAGGTAAGCCGAATAATGAGTTCTCCATCATGAATTCAGCATCTGACGTTTTACCTTGCCCTGTTTGATGGAAGAAGTTATCGAAATACATTGTGTTCTGATCTTTTAATAGTGAATTTAAGAATGGTGTTACTTCTTCACCATTTAACTTATAACCAATCATAAATGACTGAAGTGACTCTAATGAAATATAGATGACGTTTTTGCCTTTTGCTTGACCGAAATATTCTTTGTTCGGCTCAGCATATGTTGCTTTTGCATAGTTCTCTACCTCAGCCACATCACTGCTATCTGCTAGCGCGCGCTGTGCTGAAGATTTCGAGCTCTGGATGATGTCATAGATCGTATAGTTATACGTTCCTAAATATTTTACTAAATAGTTGCGGTCAAATGTTCTTGTTAATAGTTGAGGACGATCCATTTCCGCTAGTGCGATGTTGGCACTTAAGAATAAAATCCCTGATAAAAATACACCTGTCACAGTACGTCGACTAATTGTTGCTGGTAAGTCAACTTTTTTCCATATTACTAAAACTAAAAGAATAAAGAAATCTGTGAAGTATAAAATATCAGTTGGGCTAATTAAAGCCATGGCACTGCCACCTAATTGACCAAAGTTGTTTGACTGAGTCAATACAGGAACAGTAATAAAATCATTAAAGAAGCGATAGTATACTACATTTGCGTACAGGATGAATGAAAGTAAAAAATTCATTCCAAGCAGTGCTCGTACTTTTCCGCGCCCTTTAAATAGTAGTGCAATGGCAAAAAAGAAAATTGCCGAACCAATTGGGTTTATGAAAAGTAAAAACTTTTGCATAAAATTATCTAGCCCTAAGTTAAATTCGATACGATAAACGGTATACGTTTTAATCCAAAACAACAAAACTGCAATTAGAAATAACGGCAGCTGTTTCGAAAAAATATTTTTACCGTTTGTCATGAGCTGTTTCATATTCCCACCTCTGTCTCTATTGAAATTTAAGCTCACTTTTATTTTTATAGTAAATGTAAAAAGAAATCTCCCTTACAAAAAATGTAAGAGAGCTAATCTGTTCTTTCACATTTTAACTCTTTAAAAAAAATTGTCAACACCGCTACGTATAATTTTCACCAAACGTGAGAAAATAACTACTTTCTTATTCCCAGCTATATAGGCTTTCAAACACAAATGTTTCCTATGCTTTTTTTCTTCTCACTATTTAATACGGACAGCTTCTCTTTAAGTTTCACTATTTTATATTTATTTTTTATTTTGTCCACTATACATATAAATTTAACACTTGCCTTAGTTTTCCTTCTCCTTTACAAGAGAATGCATAAAAGCACTTGTGAATATTTGTTATACCAATACCTCTTATTTTCTTTTCTTTCTACAGTAAACCACATATTTTGAGTTATTTCTTTCTTTAAATTTGAAAAAAATGTGTCAGTTTGCATCGAAAATTTTTATTTTTTTACCTTTTTGTTTATAATATAAATTATAAATATTTTTTGAAATTTCAGATCTCTTTAACGTCTGATCTAGAAAGTGCATTTTTTATATAAAATTGGAATGAGTATGGGCTATGCATGCTTGTATACCTAGAAGTTTAAACGTCTTACATTTTTATAAAGGAGAAAAAATGAAAGAGTGTATTGTTTTCATTACAAATATTATTAATGTATTGCACGACGGATTAATTTATATTTTTTATTTACTAGGATTTTCTCTTTCAGATAAAGAACTTCACTTCTGGATTATTGGTATTATTGGACTGCTCACGTTTTTAAGCGTTTATATGATCTTTAAATTATTGTCAAAGTGGAAATTTAGTATTACAGCTATTTCTTTTATCTATACCCTTACCGTTATGCTTGTCTTAGTTTTTGCCATTGAAATTCAGCAAGGAATTACCACCCGGGGCAATATGGAATTTGATGATGCCATAGCAGGTTTATGGGGATTTTTAGTCTTTTTTAGTATTTATATCGCCTTTGCTTCTTTTTTTCTTTTATCCAAGAGGTTGTTGTCTTCGAATAAGGAGAAAAAAATAAAAACCGAGGCCCCTACTCGTAGCCAAAGGCACGTGAATTAATTTCATTTGAGTTTCAAAACGACTTGATGAATTCTTATTCGATTATATCGTTGAACCAAAATAAACGGTACGTTTGCGACAATCGCATAAATAACCATCCAAACACCTATAGAAGGAGAGTTCCATATAAAAAAAAGAATAGAAGGAAGTATGCTGATCCAGTGAGTTAACTCTGCTCGATTTGTTTCAATTAAAAAAAGCTGTGCATATTCCTTCGTTCTACTCTTCCATTTCTTTTTATAAAATCCTCGTTTAAATAGCTTTCCTGCATCAGGAAGCCACGTTTTCCATCGGTGCACCCCGAATTTTTTATATATCCCAACTGTTTCCCAGCTTTGAACCTTAAACAGCGCAAGGTCCTTCTTTAAATAAAAGGCAGAAATTTTTGTGCATTTGTAGGCGATCAACATGTGAATCACAAACCATGCCATGATATTAATTAAGAGCTGAGCACCTGTCATTTTATCACTTTCTTCTTTTTTTCTTCTTCTATAGATATGCTGCGTTCTTTCCATTTAACTTGCTTTCTCACCGCCGTTTGGACGAAAGACCATACGAATAGGCCCAGAAAAAACAGTACATGAATAGGAAATAAGCACAAAGAAAAAAAAGTAAACGAACCTATTTTTCTTAAGCTATTAAATAAGAGGCTTACATAGCAAACATAGCTGCTAATTGCCAAGCCTGCATGTTGATTCCATAGAGTAGGTAAAAAAAGGATATAATTAATCATGCTAGTAAGCCACAAGCTTACTAGAAATAAATAAATGGCTTCCGTTTTCCCCGCACCTGAAGCAAAACTTTTACTCCACCCTCTTATAAGGCCTTTCATACCATTTGGATACATGCGCATGGAAAGAGCTCCCTGTCCGCTCATACACGTAATAAATTCACCTTGTTTGTTCATTTTCTCAACTAGCGCCATATTTTCAACCACTTCTTTTTTTATCCCTTCGTGGCCTCCGCTTTGAAAGTAGGAGGCTGCGCTGCAAAGCAAGCACTGCCCGAAACCGACAGAAGGACTTTTCCAATTTTTAAAGGGATGAAACGCGCCAATCGATGCAAACGTAACATAGTGAAATAAAGCAGAAAACATTTCATAAGGCCTCTTAACAAGGTGATAAGGATGAACCGATAGCACACCCCCTTGCTGTTGATAATAGAAAAACACTTTTTCAATTCCGTCGTTCTCTACTGTAATATCAGCATCTAAAAACAAAAGCACCGAGCCTTTTGCTTCTCGTGCTCCATTCCAGCATGCCCATGACTTTCCTAGCCACCCAGCTGGAAGTGCGCCCGGTTGCACTATTTTTACGCCAAATGCTTTGGCTACCCTCTCAGTATTATCTGTTGAGTTGTCATCTACAACAATCACTTCAAAGTCAGCGTTCCGTAACTGGAGTGACTGCAATAAAAAGGTAAGGTTTCTTTCTTCATTTCTAGCTGGAATAATAATGGACAAACATGACATATCGTTTCTTACTATTTTTACACGTTTAAATGTAGGGATAGTGATGACAAGCGTACCTGTCAAGACAAGAGCAACCAGTAAAAAAGACATCCTTTTCTCCTTTCCTTCACGTATGAAAATTAGCGAACTGGACAAAATAAAAAGTTGTAGACCAATTTTTATTTTGCGTGAAGTCATTTTATACACATTGTTGACAACTGGCTTTTGTTTTATAAGGAGGAAAAAGATGAAAAAGAAAGTAATTGTTGTAGGCGCAGGTTTAGGTGGTCTGTCAGCTGCTATTCGTCTGTCAGCTGATGGATATGATGTAACAGTCGTTGAAAAAAGCGAGCGAATTGGCGGTAAGTTAAATATTCGCAGCGGCAAAGGATTTTCTTTCGATACGGGACCTTCTATTTTAACAATGCCGTGGGTGCTAGAGCAGCTGTTTGAAAGTGCAGGCCGCAATATCCACGACTACTTAACAATAGAACGAATTGAGCCTCAGTGGAGAACTTTTTTCCAAGATGGAACACAAATTGATTTGACCAGTGACCTTCCTCGCATGCTTCAGCAGCTTCAAGAACTTGCTCCAGAAGACATTGAAGGTTTTTTTGACTATTTATCTTATGCAAATAAAATGTATGAATCGAACTTAAAAAGTTTTTATAAAAAAAGTTTATCTGGACTGCACGATTTACGAACGATGCATACGGTAAAAGAACTGCTTCAAATGGATCCAATGAGATCTATGGATTCTACTACACGCAAATATTTTTCAAACAAACATTTGCGTCAATTGTTTAATTTTTTAATTATGTATATCGGTTCTTCTCCTTACCATGCACCAGCTGTATTAACACAGCTCGCTCACGTTCAGCTAGGATTAGGTATTTATTACGTAAAAGGCGGAATGTACAAAATCGCTGAAGCGATGGATAAGCTCCTTCAAGAACTTGGCGTCACTGTGCATCTAAATACGTCAGTAAAAGAAATCACAACAAGCGGAGCAAAGGCAACTGGAATTTCACTAAAAAATGGCGAGAATCTATCAGCAGATATTGTGGTATCTAATCTAGAAGCAATTCCAACTTACCGCTATTTATTAAAAAATCATACGCAAGCAGCTAAGCAAACTCAGCAGCTTGCTAAATTCGAGCCTACCGTTTCTGGCCTTGTTCTTTTATTAGGGGTTAACAAACAGTACAAGCAGCTTCAACATCATAATTTCTTCTTTTCAAAGGATCAGAAAGAAGAGTTTGATACAATCTTTAACAAAGGTCAAGTAGCCATGGATCCGACAATTTACATTGGCGTATCGTCTAAATCAGACCCTACGCAAGCTCCTGAAGGAAAAGAAAACCTGTTCGTTCTTACTCATGTACCTCCCTTAAAGGAAGGCGACGACTGGGCTGCATTAAAAGACCGCTACCGTGATGTCGTATTGAAAAAGCTTGAGGCAATGGGATTAGAAGACTTACGTTCAAGCATTGAGTTTGAATATACGTTTACTCCTAATGATATCCAAGAGCTTTACGGTGCTAACGGCGGGTCCATTTATGGCGTAGCAACTGACCGTAAGAAAAATGGAGGTTTTAAAATTCCGGCAAGAAGTCAGCTTCTTTCTAACCTTTATTTTGTGGGCGGCTCTACACACCCTGGAGGCGGCGTGCCAATGGTGACATTATCAGGTCAGCTTACAGCGGACGCAATTAATGAAGATTTTCAGGTTCCTCGTATGCAAAAAGATATTGGATAATGAAAAAGTGCAGGAAATTCCTGCACTTTTTTAAAAGTTCATTTTTGACTGTCCACCGTCTACGTTTAACGTCGCCCCCACTATCCATGAAGCTTGAGAAGATGCCAAAAAAACAACGGCGTTTGCCACTTCTTCCGGCTCTCCAAAGCGCCCTGCTGGTATTTCATTTTCAACAAACTGCTTAATCTTCTCCGGATTTTCATCCATTCTTTTTTTCCAATTACCCGTTTCATGCAAAATGCTTCCCGGCGCTACTCCATTTACACGAATTCCTTTAGAAATCATTTCATCTGCAAACGACTTTGTAAAGCTGATAAGCGCTGCTTTTGCGTTATTGTAAGTGACTTTCCCTCCACTTTCTCTTCCGAAAATAGACGTCACATTAATGATTGCCCCATCTTTTGTCATACGAGCTGCTGCTAGCTTGCTCAAGTGGACAGCTGAAAAATAGTTAAGCTCCATCGCTTCTTTGAAAAGGGATAAATCTGTTTCCATGGCCTTGCTTCCATTACTTCCTCCAGCGTTATTAATTAAAATATCAATACTTCCGAAGTCTTTAATGAATTTCTCGATTAATGCCACTCTGTCTAATTCGTTTGTTAGGTCTGCTGTATATGTACGTACGTTTTCTAATTCTGACTGTGCATCCTGTAACGCTTCCTCTCCTCTTGCCGCAATTCCAACGTTTGCTCCTTCTTGAATAAACGAGGCAGCAATAGCCTTCCCAATTCCTTTTGACCCACCGGTAATAAGTACATTTTTATTTTGCAACTGTAAATCCACACGTATCCCTCCACGTTAAATGATAATTACTATACTTTCTATCATAGCTCACTGCATGTCAAAATTAAAATCATATACTGTTTTACCTTTTTACTCCTTTTAAATCACCGCGTTTTATGGATACATTCTTTGAATTTATTGTCAGAAGCCTTAGCAAAAACAAGCCACGGCGTGATATAATGCTTTTTGGTGTAAATGTTTTCAAATTGGGGGTTTTTTAATGCAACAAACGTTTTCAACGTCTCAAAAAGTTAAGCAGTTCGTTTTTATTTTATTTCCGATATTGGTCACCCAGTTTGGAATGTTTTCAATGACTTTTTTTGATACGATGATGTCAGGAAGGGTAAGTGCAGATGACTTGGCAGGGGTAGCAATTGGTTCAAGCTTATGGGTACCTGTTTTTACAGGGCTAAGCGGAATTTTAATGTCTATTACGCCAATTGTTGCACAGCTTGTCGGAGCTAATCAAAAGAAAAAAGTTCCGTTCTCCGTCATTCAAGGGCTTTATGTCTCCATTTTAATGGCCGTTGTTATTATTTTAATCGGCTTTTTTGTTGTTGATCCTATTTTAAAAGGGATGAATTTAGAAGCAAACGTAATGCGCATTGCCAAACAGTATTTAATTGCTTTATCTTTTGGTATTATTCCGCTTTTTATTTATACGGTTTTACGAAACTTTATTGATGCTTTAGGGCAAACTCGTACGTCTATGCTTATCACCATTTTAGGGCTTCCGGTTAATGTAGCTTTAAACTATGTATTAATCTTCGGTAAGCTGGGCTTCCCCCACTTGGGTGGAGTAGGCTCTGGTTATGCAACTGCCGTTACGTATTGGTGCATACTCATTGTATCCATTGTAATTATTCATAAAAAAGAACCTTTTTCTAACTTCGATTTATTTAAAAGATTTCATCGTATCTCTTTTCCTACTTGGAAAGAAATATTAAAAATTGGTTTACCTATCGGTTTTTCGGTCTTTTTCGAAACAAGTATTTTTTCAGCCGTCACGCTGTTTATGAGCTCATATAATACCATTACGATCGCTTCTCACCAAGCAGCTATTAATTTTGCCTCATTTCTCTATATGATTCCGCTGAGTATTTCTATGGCTTTAACGATTGTTGTGGGATTTGAAGCAGGTGCTAAGCGTCATCAAGATGCACGAAGCTATAGCAGGATCGGTGTAACTATCGCTGTTGGCATGGCTTTTGTTTGCGCAGGTCTTTTATTTACTCTGCGAGAATCAGTAGCTTCTTTGTATACAAAAGATGCAGAGGTACTCGCATTAACTTCTCATTTTTTGATTTATGCAATTTTCTTTCAGCTTTCTGATGCTCTTCAAGCTCCTATTCAAGGCGCTCTACGAGGATATAAGGATGTAAATGTTACCTTTTTAATGTCCTTGGTATCTTATTGGGTAATTGGTCTACCTTTAGGCATTGTTTTAGCAAAATACACCGATTTGCAGGCGTTTGGCTATTGGATTGGACTAATTGCGGGGCTTGCTGCAGGAGCAACAGGACTTGCGTATCGTTTGATAAAAATACAAAAAAAGCAGCTGCTAGAGGAGAATAAATCTTCTCGAACGGCTTAATCAAAAAAAGAACGTTCTCAAAAGAACGTTCTTTTTTAGTTTAAAAATGGATTGATACTCTTCCTTATACTAAGGCCTAAAACTTCTTATTTATTTAAGGTACGCTCTAACTCTTGTAAAAGCTGTTCCGCACCTTTTTTACTTAACACAACGTTTCCATTCCCAAAGGTTAAGTTTTCACGCGTAATTTCCCCAGTTACTAAGCAAGCACCATACGGGCTATACTTTTGTAAAATAATAATATCTTCATCAACATATATTTCTACTGGATCACCTGTGTTGATATTTAAAATGCGGCGCAATTCAATAGGAATTACTACGCGACCCAATTCATCTACTTTTCTTACAATTCCTGTAGACTTCATAAAATCCATTCCTTTCATAGTAAACAAATAATATCTTCTCGATACAAATCTAGTCAAATTCGTCAGAGTTGCTAAAACCAAAATGCTTGAATGATGGTCTGATAACGGTTTATAAGTTCTTAAAATATGGCAAATAACGTATTAAATAGATTTATATACACTTTGTATCATATCAATTCGTACACTATTTATGAATAGTGCATAATCTTTAAAATCGAATTCATCCATATATGTTAAAAGTGTGTATTTTATCCATAATATAACTATATATCCATCTTTTACACTACTTTGTACCCATTTTATAACTTTTATTCCGACATAAGACGACAAAATCAGCTATAGAAAAAACGTGTCTTTTCTAACTAAAGACACGTTCATTTGGACCCGAAGTTGTCACGAATAGCTTTTTGAATCATAGCTTCACACCGCTCCAGCTCTACTTTTAATTGTTTTTTATATAATTTAGCTTTCTCTTCTCCCTCATTTGTAAATGTATAATAAACCACTTCTTGAAGCTTCATTCCTTCTTTTTTACGCTTCACCTGTTTGAGGACACCGTCTTCAATCAAGTCATGAAGAGCTTTGTATACCTCAGAATGATTAGGTTTGAACCCAAAAGGGCGAAATTCATCTCTCAACACATCTAATAACCGAAGGCCATACAGACGCTCTTGCTCCGTCATTGTAATCATATATAATTTTAAGAAAGCACGTTGTTTTAATAGAAAACCACTGGATGTACGCTTTTCTCTCATCTCAACTTCCTCCTTCACATACTTGCTTTCATTCAGGATAATAGAAAGCTCTATACGTAATTATACTTTTTTTATTCTACATAATCCTTCTTTTTCACTCAAAATCTCTTTTTTTTCTCACATTTTTTCACTTATTTACGTGTTTTTCTCATTTTTTGTAAGCAGGCATTGAATTTTCTTTTTTTCATATATATAGAAGGAATTTACGTGAATATAAGGAGGGTTTCCTTTGAGTAAAAAATATGAAGAGATTGATTGGGGTTCGATTCAGCATAAGGTAGAAGATATGCTTGGAAATCACTTTTGGAGCGATTTAAATCACATCTTGCCCAAGCGATTTCCAAACGTCGACTTATATGAAACTGATAAAGAAGGCATTATTGTCGTTGAGGTTCCTGGACTGCATTCAACTAACGACATTCAAATCAAGTTGGACGCAAATATATTAACAGTTGAAGGAAACGTTCCTTATGCTTATGAAGCATCTAAACAAAAGTTAAAGCTCAACGAGCGCCATACAGGCGTATTTTCTCGCACGGTCAAACTTCCTTTTCACTACACAGACGAACCAGTTCGCGCTAAGTACAAAAATGGATTATTGGAAATTCGACTGAATAAGATAGAAAATGATCAAACCATTGCTATACAATTTGAAGATGATTAACTGCACGTAACAAAAACCCTTCTGTTAGCAGAAGGGTTTTTGTTAGAGCGCTGAACTTAACACAATGTTTCCTTTTGGCGTCTTATTATTCGCGTTCGGTTCTAAAGTAATTGCCATAACATCCCACTTTTCAGTCTGTTCTTTTTGGCTCATCGTATAGACCACTGTCCCGTTTCCATTTTTATCTGTTACAAAAGCACCTGCCGGATGAGGCTTATCACCTTTTATGAGCCACACCTGATAGACTTCATTCCCCTTTACGTTTTTCAAGTTATTCGCTTGAATAACCACATTTAGATTTCCACCCTTTTTCGTAAGAGATGCTGTTGCTTCGCCAGAAACGTTCGGCTCTGCCTGCAGCTTCATTGTTTTTTCAGATGTAAGAGGTTCGTTTTGAGGAGCAACCGAAACATTTGGCTCTTGTTTGCCTTTGTCTCCATCTTTCAACAGAAAGTAGCTGTTTCCTGCAAGAGATAAAAGAAGTGCCGCAGCTAATCCAATAATGATGGACTTTTTATTTGATTTCTTAGACGCAGCATGTTGTTTTTCATTTTTTAAAGCGATTGGTTCCCTCTTTGTCTCGCCTTGTTCTTCTTCGAATACATTCGCAAGTATTCGCTGTTTCATTTCTGGCGGAGGAGATTGTTCTGGTGTCAAATACGTTAGATCTCCAAGAACTTCCTCTAGCTCTCTTAGTTCTTCTTGACAGCTTTGACAGTTTTTCAAGTGCATTTCAAACTCTTTTTTCTCATGGGAAGTCAACTGATCATTATAGTAATCAATTAGTTTATTGCACATACTCATGAATCAGCTCTCCCTTCTGCATCAGTACCTAAATATGTTTTTAATTTCCGCAACGCTAATCGCACCCTACCCTTTACTGTTCCTAATGGGATTTGCTGCTCTTCTGCTACTTTTTGCTGCGTTAATCCCTTAAAATAAACGGATTGAATAATCTTTTTTTGGTCTTCAGACAATTTTGATACAGCGTGCCGTACTCTCTGCTGTTCTTCTTTCCACTGAAGCTGCTCGTCAATCTGAGGATAATCATCTTCAATAAAATCAAAAATTTCTTCTGAGAAAATAGGATCGTTTTTTCTTTTTCTTACAATATCAATCGCGGTGTTTCTTGTAATCGTAAACAGCCATGATGAAAACTTCCCTTTTTCATCGCTGTAAACTCCCTTTCCTCTCCACAGCTTAATAAACACTTCTTGAACAGCTTCTTCAGCAATATCAGAGCTATTTGTTAACCGGTATATAAACGAATAAAGAATTCGCTCATACTTGTCATACAGCAGTTCAAGGGCTTTTTTGTCTCGTTCTTTTATTCTATTGTATAAGACAACGTCGTTTTGCTCTTTCATACCCTTCTCCTTTAACTCTTATGAGTCCTTATTATATAATCGAATTACCTTTGAATTTGGATCACTTTCACATCTTTTAAACGTACCTTTATTTTTCAAAAATGACAAGTAATTATACTTTTTGTATGGAATAGGAGCGAAATCGTCCGATGAAACATTTAATTCTTTTTGATGGTATATGTAATTTATGTAATAGCAGTGTTCAATATATTATTAAACATGATGAACAAGCTTTGTTTTCTTTCGCTTCTCTTCAATCAGATTTCGGAAAGCAGCAGCTAGCCTCTCACGGCTTGCTTCCTGAGCAATTAGACAGCATTGTATATATTCATGGAAACCAAAGATATGTAAAATCAACGGCTGCTTTAAAAATCGCCAAGCGCTTAGATGGACCCGTTAAATTTTTATATGCTTTCATTATCATTCCTGCGCCTATTCGAGATATAGTATACAACTGGATCGCTCGCAATCGATATAAGTGGTTTGGCAAACAGCAGCACTGCATGCTCCCAACTTCTGATACGAAAAAGCGGTTTGTTGATGACTAAAAAAGTTTGGGACATAGAGAAAAAAACAGTTTCAAAGAGGAATATATGTGTGTTAAGGAAGTCTATTCATTAAAAAATCCGAACTGATTCAACATTCCAATGAAAGAATGCTGAACTATAGTTCGGATTTTTCAGCTAACATATGGTTGTACGAGTTTTTTTAACTTCCACCCATTGCTTTTTTATTCGTTGCTTCAATTGCCTGCTTTATTATTAGGGAGAAGTCTTGTTCTTTCATCACTTTTAACCCTTCGGCAGTAGCGCCGCCTGGAGTTGTTACTTGCTCTCTTAAAGACGCAGGATCTTTGGTTTCATGCAGCATTTGTACAGAGCCATACATCATTTGAATAACTAAATCTTTGGCTGTTTTTTCATCCACACCGTAAGCAGTAGTTGCATCAATTAACGATTCTGCAAAATAATATAAAAACGCAGGTGCACTGCCGGTTACAGCCGTTAGCTCATGTACTTCTTTCTCTGAACATTCATGCGCTTCACCAATTCCTTTTAAAATCATTTGAAGCACTTCTTTATGCTCTTTTGTGGCAAAAGTTCCAAGTGTATACAGTGACATCGAGTGTCTAATCATAGCAGCTGTATTTGGCATAATCCAAGCGACAGGCGTATCCTGCGGAAGGTGATTTTCTAAGTAACTCGGACCAACTCCTGCCGCTAACGTTACGACAAATTGTTGGTTTAAATGAGTCGAAAGTTCCTTGAGCACGGAAGGATGGGCCTCGGGAGGCATCGCTAAAATAATAACATCCGAATTGTCAACTTCTTGACGCCAATTTTGCGTCGTTTGTACGGCGTACGTTTTTTCAACACGCTGTAACCGCTCAATATCTCCGTTGTTTGACATCACCACTGCCTCAATACTGTCAGCGCTGCTCGTAACCAAACCAGCCGCTACAGCTTCAGCCATTCGTCCTGCTCCAATAAATAAAATTCGCTGTTTTTTCATCTGTTACTCCCAGTTATATGTCCAGAATTCTTCTCTAGTTAATAAACGTTCCATTTGCGGATAGTCAGATAAGCGGTCGAAGTCAATTGCGTTCATCATTCCTTCTGTTTGAGAACGATGGGCTTTTAACGCTTCAATTTTTTTATCTTTCATCGCTGTTACATCAAAAATAACATCTGGTTCTCCAATATGTTCAATACGATCTTTTGAAAATGCATGACACCAAACAACCGGACGCTTTTCTTTCGGCATACGTTTTACCGCTTGAATCGTAGCTGCACCCGTAGCATTATGATCAGGGTGTACCGCAAAGCCAGGGTAATGTGTTAAAATGTGAGTCGGCTTTACATCGTTAATGATTTCTTCAATTTTATCTGCAAAAACATCAATATCAAGAAATTCCAGCGTTTTATCACGAAGCCCTAGCATACGCAAATCTTGAATATCTAAAACGTTCGCTAAATCTAAAAGTTCTTTTTTTCGGATTTGAGGTAAAGTTTCACGGTTAGCAAACAGCGGCCTACCCATATTTCGTCCCATTTCACCTAGCGTAACACAGGCATATGTAACGGGCGTTCCTTTTTGTCTAGCTTGCGTGATCATTCCTGCTGCTCCATATGCTTCATCGTCAGGATGCGGAAATACAATTAATAATCTTTCTTCCATATTCTATTCTCCTCTCTTTTCTCTTATGAAAACGGATGTTCACTTAATTGAAGGGCAACTGCTAAACGACCTTCAAAGTCATGCCCAGCTAGAAGAAGTCGGCCTTCTTCATCAATTTCCCAATCTGTTAATCCCTCTGCATAAATCCATCCTAAATCAATTTGAAGACCTACACGATAAGGACCTTCTCCAGTTATCTTTCCGTTTGAAATAGTGACTTTACCATTGCGAATAAAAGCCCCAACTGTCATTACTTTTTCATTTACGTGTGAAGCATATGCACCGTTTGTCGTTTCAAGGTGTACATATACGTCTTTATTTAAAAATGTTTGTATTTTTTTTTGGACTGTTTCTTTATGAATTGGTTGCACGCTTGTTACTCCTTTCTCATGTTCATAAATTGTATTGTACTAAAAATCATGAGCGAATCCTAATGTTTAGTTCTAGACTTTGAATTTCTTTATTCCATCGTTCATAATCATACATAAATGTTAATTCTTCCCAATTTAACATACTGATTTCTTGAATGTCTATAATAATCTCAGCAAGTTCACGACTAAGCATACCTAGTTCTTTTCCTTCGGTCAGCTTTTTTTTGTAACGATTAAAAGCTGGATCTAATTGTTCAATTTGTGCATAAATTTCATGGATAGAGCCATATTGTTGAATAAGAGGCAGTGCGGCTTTTTCTCCTACACCAGGAACACCCGGAATATTGTCCGATTTGTCACCAAGCAATGCTTTTACGTCCACCCATTGACGAGGATGAATATTATATTCTTCTTGAAAGTGCTTGAAGCCATAAACAAGATCGCCAACCTGCTTTTTGGCAATAATTTGCGAAATATGTTGATCTAGGAGCTGAAGCAAGTCTCGGTCATTGCTATAGATGTACCCTGGACTTTGCTTTTCCTTACTCCACTTGCTTACAAGTGCTCCAATTAAATCATCTGCTTCATAAGAAGACAATGACATTTGATAAATGCCTACTGTGTCAAAAAATTGTTTTAACGTTTCATACTGCTGAATCAGCGGCTCAGGCAGCTCTGCTCTTGTTTGCTTATATAGGGCGTATGTATCTTTACGTTTTGTATCCTCACGCTTAACATCCCAAGCGACGAAAATATGGCTTGGCTCATATTGGTGAATCAATGCATGCATTTTTTGAATCGTTACTCTGAGGGCATTCGTAAATTGGCCCTTACTATTTCTTGTCAACGCTGCTTCATCTCTGCCATAAGAAGTAGCAAAATAACAGCGGCTTAATAAATTAAATCCGTCAATTACTAATAGTGTTTCGTTCACATAGTCACGTCCTTTGAAAACTTTGCTCCTTTAGCTTTTAGAGCAAACATACTATAGCACTTGTTCTTTGCACGCGTCAATGAAGCGCACAAAGCTCAAAACACGCCCATTTTTTTCTCTCAATGTAAATGTAGTATAAAGATGTTAAATTGTTGTTATGATTTATTCGTTTGGCTTTTAGAACTTTTGACTATCCTATAAAATGAGGATGAAAGATCAATCCTACAAATGAAGGTGAAAAAAGTGAATAAAAACACGATGATTAAAACATTAAAAGTTATATCTGTTGTGTCGCTTCTCGCTTTGTTATTTATCATTGCTTATGATCGTTCCATGTCTACATCCATGATTATTTTGTTCAGTTCGCTCATTTTCTTTGTATTTGTACTTAGCGACTTTTTTTTCGATCGCAAGCCGTGGGGATTAAAAGGCCTTCAATTATATATATCACTGATGTTATTCATCATTGCCATTTTTGAAATGCATCAAGTTGTCAGTTCACTTTGCGTTATTTCCATTATGGCTCTACCAAAAGTTATTGACGAATTAGCTTAAGTGTGAATGATAAATGATAAAATCCATGATCACAATGATCATGGATTTTATTACGTTTTGAGTAATTTTTCAGAGATGCGAAGAGCTTCTTCTATGCCAAATTTACGCACTAAACTGATGGCTTCCTTTATTTCTCGTTTTTTCAAATCATGGGTCGGATTTAAATTTAACAACACTTGAATAACAACTAAATCCCGCATCGTAAACATCATATTCTTTTTCATATCCCGCTGAAATGTATACTGCTCTTTTAAGAGCCGGTCACTTATTGCTAACACTTTCGACTCGGGAAGATGTAGCTGCGCTCCTGCTTCTTGACAAGACCACAACTTTTTCACTCGATCTTCAGCATTCATATTTGCGACTCGTGCATATGTAATATCACTGTTTTCTTGACGAATCTCTATCTCTTTCAACGTTGGCTTTAGCACCGTTTTTCGCTTGGAGACTTTTTTCTTATCAACTCCTGTATCTCCGAGGACCCTGCCGTGAACGGTGTAAATGTCGTATTCATTTTCTCTTTTTACATCTTGTTTATTGTATTTTGGAAAATAACCATTTACAAGCATCGTTCTCAGCATATCTAATTCTTTTTTTAATCCATGCACTTCAATATATCCAACAGCACAAATTTCTTTGTGGAATTTTTTTGTGTTGCTAACGCCTTTTCCTGCAACGTGAGCTCTTACTCTTTCTAATAGAGAGCCCGTCGTTGCTCCGATATACAAAAGCCTGCCCGGTTTATCAAAGAAAAAATAAATGCCGGGAGCGGAAGGAATTTGTCCTATTTCTGCTGTACTTAGCAGCTTCTGCAGTACCTGCATGACTGCTAAATCAATTTTCGCTGTCATTATTTTTGATAACCTTTTAACATTTCTTCATACACTTTTAGATGCGTATACACAGTTTGAAGAAGCGGTACGTGTATAGACGATTTTTCAGCTAATGTCAGCAAATATCCTTGAAGGTGGTCTCCTTCAATTTGAAAACTTTTTTCCATATCACGCTGCATCGATGACTTCATGTCATACGTCATTTTGTCCATCGTATTCATATGCTGTTCAATAATCCCTTCAGCTAATGGTGCATCGTATGCCATCATAATATTTTCAACTTCTTTAAAAAGCTCTTGTACGAATTGACGCCCTCCTTTTGCCGCTAGCACTGGGCCAACAGGTGCGCGCATAAGAGTGGTCATGCCTGACATAACCGTAATAAATAAATACTTATGCCACATATCCTGTTCAATATATGAACTTTTTACAAACGAAGCTTTTGTACCACTGAACGCTTGCTCAATCAGTTGTAATCTTTCTGTTTCCTTCTGCTTAAATTCACCGAATACAAGTCTGTGAGCAGGACTCGTCTGGACGACCTCTCCATCTTTGTTTAAAGTTGTTTCAATAAAGCACAGTCCTCCAATGACTTTTTCTTCCCCAAATGCTTCTTGTAAAGGACCCACGTGAGCCATACCATTTAACAAAGGTACGACAACTGTCTGATTCCCTACAAAAGGACGCACATCCTCAATTGCTTGTTTAAGATGATAAGCCTTAGTTGTGAACAAAATAACATCATAAGGCTCTTTCACCTCAGATTTTGTAATAGCTTGTACAGGTGAAGTGAAGTCACCGTGTATGCTCTTGATAACAAGTCCATTTTGTTCCAGCTCTTTTTTTCTGCGATCTCTGACAAGAAAAGTCACATCCTCTCCTTTTTCCACGAGCCTGCCTCCAAAGTAACCTCCAACGCCGCCTGCGCCTAAAACTAATATTCGCATAACTTTTGCTCCCCTTTTTCTTTTTCTTTTATTGTAGCACAGCTGGTTTGAAATTTTATAATATTCTTATTTCATTGTATTTTGAGTTTTTTACAAAAGATAGCCATAGTGCTTTTAAAGTTGTTATAATGAATACAAAAAAAGCATAAAAATTTACGCTTAAACATTTATCCCCTCTTGGATATACTATTTATCAATCCGCAATCGGAAAAGTTTCGATTTAAACAATGTTATTTACATAGGAGAGACTGAAATGAAAACAGAAATCTACATTTTATCTGGATTTTTAGGCAGCGGAAAAACAACGTTGCTTAAACAGCTGCTTCAGCAAGAAAAAGATCGTAATCGCAACATTGCTGTTGTGATGAATGAGCTTGGCCAAGTTTCGATTGACTCAAATGAAGTAGAAAAAGACACGCCGTTAAAAGAATTGCTAAACGGCTGCGTGTGCTGTACTATTCAAGGTCAATTTGAAACTCAGCTTCATTCACTTCTACAGGAGAACACATTGGATGCTATCTATATAGAGACAACCGGAGTTGCACATCCCATTGAAGTGTTGGATGCCTGTATGTCTCCTCTTTTTGCGCATCAAGTCACGATTAAAAGTATTATCACCACACTCGATGCAACAAGGTGGAAAGAACGTGGGTCCTTAAGCATTCAACTTCAAAAACTTCTTCAAGAACAAGTAAAACATGGGGATGTAATTTTATTAAATAAAACGGACATGCTGTCTGAGGCAGAAAAGTCTTCCCTGCTTTTTGAGGTTCAATCAATTAACGCTCGTGCAATAACATTATTAACGACATTTTCCCGCGTGAAGCTTGACCTGATTCAAAGAGCTCAGCTGTCTCAAAAACAGCCGCACCATAAGGCTCATGTTGAAGATCATCTTCATTTGAAAACATTTGTATATGAGTTTACAAAAAACGTGGATCTTGAATTATTTGAAAATTGGCTACGCCAAATGCCAGATACCATCTATCGTATTAAAGGCTATATGCGCTTTACTCATTCGGATGATACGTATTCGTTTCAATATTCATACGGCATGCCTCTATATATGAAAGAAATGATGAAGCTGCCCACCACTCTTGTCTTTATAGGGGAAAACCTCGACCACACTAAGATGAAACAAGAATTATTTAATCTTGAACAGCAGTCCAATTAAAAATCCCGCCTAGAGCGGGATTTTTTTATTACTTATAAACAGGCATTTTGTACTCTGCGCAAAATTTCATATGCACGATTTCCGGCTAACTCTGTCAACTCTTCAAATTTTTCATCTCTTTTCAAATCAAGTTCAATAATTTCTTTTGCCAGCTCAATAATCTCTTCTTTTTTCAATTGTTGCACAGCCATTTAAAACGCCCTTTCCTTTTAGAATTTATGTATATTCTCACATTTATTTTCTATTCATCATTTTGAAAGCAAGTGATTAACCACAAGGCTTTATCCTGTATGGTTAACCACTTGGGATCGAGTTAATCATTAGTTTATAGGACTCTTTTCCCTATTTCATTATTTATGTCACTTTTTCTCACATAGTAATTCAATAATATAACATATATATGTTAGAATATATTACATGTTATAATTTTTTGTATTTTTTTCCTTTATAATAATAATAACATACTACTACGTACTCAGGGGTGAGGGAGATTGTCTACGAATGAAGCGTCATATCGAGATAAAAAAGTCATGTCTATTGGGATTGTAAAAGAATTAACCGGTTTATCAGAAAGACAAATTCGCTACTACGAGAAAAGAAGCCTGCTCTTTCCGGACCGAACCAATACGGGTATCCGGAAATATTCGTTTTCAGACGTCGAACGATTAATGGATATTGCCGATCGCATAGAAGAAGGAGTTCAAACGAGTGAAATACGCACAGAATTGGCCAAAAAAGATGAAGCGAGAAAAATGAAAGAAGTAAAAAACCAAATGCTTCAAGGTCAGTTGAACGCTCATTTCAAGCGGAAGCTATAAAGTATACATACGGTGACTTTCCCGTCTCCGTTTTTATTTCTTTACGGCAAACAAAAAAGCGCATATCTAAAGATATCCGCTTTTTTGTCCGTTAAGCTGAGCGCCCTTTAAAGAATTTCGGCTGATGAGAACTCATGAACTTCGTTTTAGATAAAATGAACATAACCGATCCGCCCCAAATGAACAAAAAGGCAATCATCTCTACGCTAGAAAACGGTTCATGATACACGAATACCCCTAATAAAAGCGTCATGGTAGGAGCAATGTACTGTAAAAAACCGACCATCGATAGCGGAATAAGAGGGGCCCCCTTAGCGAAATATAGTAGTGGCATAGCTGTAGCAACACCACCTCCAATTAAAAGAGCACTCAGATCAAGCGACTGAAGAGAAAAACTTGAAGATCCTTTCACTAAAAGAAAAATAAAATAAATAACCGCAATAGGTGCAACCATCATCGTTTCAATCGTTAATCCTACTTTTGCTTCTAATTGAATAGTCTTTTTTACAAGTCCGTACAAACCAAAGCTAAACGCTAAGCTTAATGATACCCATGGGATATGCCCGTATGTAACTGTCATAACGATAACACCTATAGCAGCTAATCCAACAGAAGCACCCTGCCAAAAATTAAGCTTCTCTTTTAAAACGACTATACCAAGTAAAATACTAACGAGCGGGTTGATGTAGTAACCTAAACTTGTTTCAATAATATGATTATGATTAACCGCCCAAATGTAAACGAACCAGTTGATGCTGATCAGCACTGAAGCCACAAATAAAATGACCGCTTGTTTCGTATTACGAAATAATAAACCAAGCGTCTTCTTTAAAGCACTCATTTGCTTTGTCACAAGCAAAAGTAAAAGCATAAAAACAAATGACCATATGACACGGTGAGCGAGTATTTCATTCGCATTCACCTCGCCAAGAAGCTTCCAGTAAAGCGGAAAAAGCCCCCACATAACGTAAGCGCTGGCTGTATAAACAATACCTGCCCGCTTAGAATCTTGATTCATTTCTCAACCTCTTTTCTTTATCTCTCTGTCTCTTATCATTATAGATGCATTTACCTCTTTTTTATAGTTTTATTTTGCCTATCGAAATAGCTCATAAAAAAACGATCGCTTTTAGCTCGACCGTTTTTTATACCTTATTTTTTAGGCTGTTTGAATACTTTGGCACTGCGAATATACTCTACATCTTGTACATTTTCTCGCGCGTTAGCGATTCGAGCCGCAGCAAAGAAGTAATCGGATAAACGATTTAAATACTGAAGCACCGCCGCATTAATTTTATACTCACGCTGCACGCCAACAACAAGCCGTTCTGCGCGGCGTGTAATCGTCCGGCAAATGTGAAGCGTTGTCGCTGCAGGTGTGCCTCCAGGTAAAATAAAACGCTCAATGGCCGGCGCTTCTGACATATAGACATCAATGCGCTTTTCAAGTACTGATATCATGTCGTTTGTTACTTTGTACGGATGATCATCTTTTGCAAATGCTAAATCACTTCCACAGTCAAATAGCTCATGTTGAATCGTAATTAGCTCTTCTTTTACATCTTTTAATGTTGTTTCATCCAGCTGATAAATCGCTTGACCTACAAAGCCATTTAGCTCATCAATCGTACCATATGCTTCCACTCGAATATCATCTTTATTTACTCGTCCTCCAATTAAGCTTGTCTGCCCTTTGTCCCCTGTTTTTGTGTAAATGTTCATTGTATTTCCTCCTTCAATCGATTAGCAATTCCGTACCAAATGTGATCTACTTTCCGGGCATGTGCCGCTAAATGCTGATACGCATACCCGCATTCATCTCTCCACTGCCGCTCTGTTGGATCTAAAGGAACAATCCCTTTGCCGACTTCAGTTCCAATCACTATTAACTTTTCCCATACACCGCTGTCTCTCCACTTCTGTATTAACTTTTTAACAACAAGGTGCGGAGACTCCAACTCGCTATGTATTAATTCCTTAACATAGTGCTCAAATCCTTCTAGCACTATGTAACTTTCTTCGAACTCAAGCACTGGTAAAACAGGGTCTTCATACAAATAATGCCATTTTACCGACTCACTGGCATAATGCTGCTTCACCCATTTTCTTTTGCCGGTAAATGCACCGCCGAATACGAAATGCATGCTCTTCTCTCCTTTGCCTGTTTGTATGTACACGCTACTGAAAAACCTTCTCCATAAGAAAAAGAAACATCCCAAAGCGACGCTGTCTGTTTAAAATGGGATGCAAGTAAACGCAGTGGGCCGCCATGCGACACAATAGCAATGTGACGCAATTGCTGACTGGCCGCCAAATCGACCGCTTCTTCCCACGCTGCCCAAACTCGGTTTGAAAAGTTTGAGAAGCTTTCACCATTCGGAGGCGTATGTTCTGTCCAGTGATCAATCCAATTTCTATACGCCCGTATGTTTTTTAAATCTTCATACGTCTTCTCTTCCCAATCTCCAAAATGCAGCTCACGCCAATTTTTATTTTTAACCACCTGAGATTTTGGAAAAACAACTGCACTTGTTTCTAGCGACCTTTTTAAGTCACTGGAAATAACGAGCTGAGGTTCTAGAAAAAGCTCTTTCAATTCATTTTTCCCTTCTATACTTAAAGGCGGATCACTCCACCCTATATATTTTTTCTGTTGATTTTCAAGCGTCATGCCGTGACGAATACATGTGATAACCAAAGAATTATCCATAAAAATGTTTCTCCTCCTTCAATGGTTGCCCCTATAACATCTCCTGTTACGCCACCAAACTGCGAACGATAAAATCGTATCCAGAGCCATAAAAAACCGGCAAAGAAAAGAATAATGAATTTATTGTCCATAAAAATAACGAAAATAGCAACTAAGAATAGGCTCATGATGATAAATCCGTAAATAGACCGTTTGGTGACTCCTTGTTGAAAATAAGCAGCCAGACCCGTATCTTTAGCGGGCTTATCTCTCATCAACGAAAAGGCTGCTCCAATTCTTGGAAGGGTAAAGACAATTAAGCATGCCCAAATTGATAAAGAAGAAAGAGACACTAATTCATAGATCGCACTAAAACGCAGCAGCAGCAGAACCATAAGAGAAAGAATAGCAAAAGACCCAACGTGCGGATCACTTAAAATCTGCAGTTTTTTTTCCTTTGACTGATGAGAAAAATACGCATCGCTTACGTCCATCCAGCCGTCTAAATGAAGGCCACCCGTTAAAACAAGCGGTAAAAGCAAAACTAAAATACTATCAACAATCGTAGTGATAGGTGAAGATTGAAGCAGCTGTAAAAAGCTATAAAACATCAAGCCTAGTAACATACCAATCCAAGGCAGTACAAAAAGTGAGCGTGCCGTTCTTTTTTCAGTCCATTGAACAGTTTTAGCTAGTGGTAAGATCGTAAAAAACTGGAGAGAAATCCGTAGTATGGCTATCCATTCTTTCATATATCTACACATTCCTTTCCTTTTTTAAAACGATAGATTCCCGCTTCTACACAAATAGCCACATCTGCTTTTTCTACAATATACTGATGTAATTTCCCTAATATCTTCATATAGCTATATGTGGGCTCTTCTAATACGCCCGCTTCAAACAGTTCATTAGATACTAGCACAACCGTCTGAGACTGCGCAAACAGCTTATCGAGCGTTTCTGTCATATGACGAAAAACCGCTTGTTTCCCTTCTTTTGTTTGCCACCTTTTTTCTGTTAAAAAAAGCTCATTGGCAAGCCAGTTCGTGACACAATCCAAAAGTATAGCATCATCACTTTGAAGATTTGGCAGAATTTGTTGTAAATCTACAGACTGCTCGATCGTTACCCAAGGCGTGTTCGCTGCTTGGCGTTCTTTTTGATGAAGCTGGATGCGTTTTTGCATTTCCTTATCTGTTTGCCTGCTTGTGGCAATATAAACAGCGCGCTTTGTACAAAAAGTTTGAACCATGTTCTCCGCTGCACTTGATTTTCCGCTTCGAACGCCTCCGCTAATAAAGATGATCATATTTCATCAAGTCCTTGTTTGATTACGTTAAGTAAATAGTCATTTTCTTCTTTCGTTTTCACAGCCAAACGGATATAGCGTCCATTTAAAAATGGAAAGTTTTCAGTATGACGAGCTACCACGCCATGGCTTGCTAAATAGACAAGCCATTCGCGCGTTTTAATAGAAGACGGAACGCTGCAAAGATAATAGTTTGTTTGAGAAGGAGAAACCAAAAGCCCCCATTCCTTTAGTTCACTCAAGGTCCGTTCCCGTTCTTGTTTAATATAATGTACGGTTTCTTTTACAAAATCTTTTTCATTCACACATATCATGCCTATTTGCTGCGACAATCCATTTACACTCCAAGGAGGCTGCTTTTTAGCCATCTTGCTAATGATTTTTTCATTTGCCAAAATATAGCCAAGACGAACCCCGGCAATATTAAACATCTTTGTCATGGAACGCACAACAATGATATGCTCATAATCCAGAATAAGAGAATCAAATGAAGGCTGATGTTCGACAAAATCAATAAATGCCTCATCAATCATTAAGTATGTACCATGATGAGCAGCAGCTTTTACTACTTTCATCCATTCCTCATGACTATACATAACGCCCGTTGGATTATTTGGATGACAAATCCACAGTACTTTTATGTCCGGAAGAATACTCATAATCAACTCTATATCCCAGCTCCAGCCATTTTCTTCAGCTAAAGGAACGTATGTCACTTCACATCCATAAGCTTTACTTGCCTGTTCATATTCAACGAAAGTCGGCTGTACAATCCCTGCTTTCTCTCCTGAAAATAACGAAGCAATAAGGAAAAACGCTTCAGCGGCGCCATTTGTAGGCAGCACTTGAGCAGCTGAAACATGATGATGAGCTGCAAGTTTATTTTTCAGCTCCGTTACTTGAGGGTCAGGATAACTAAACGCTGCACCCTTGAATTCGTTCCACTTTTCGTGAAGCACAAGGGGAGCCCCTAAAGGATTTGTATTCACGCTAAAGTCTTTTATATGCGACAAATTCTCAGCCCCTATTGCTTTTAAAAAGACATTAGGATTAGCTCCATGTGTAGGTAATAGCACTAATAACTCCTCCTAACAAAAGATATAATAACCACGTAGCATAGACCGTCCTTTTCATAATGAAAACAGCTTGTTCAATATGACCGGCTTGCAGAGGAATGAGCGGTTCACCCATTTTTGCACGATTAGATTCTATGCCTTTATATGTATTAAGCCCGCCGAGTTGAATACCTAACAGAGCAGCCACTGCGCTTTCCCCGTATCCGCTATTTGGGCTGGGATGCTTCTTAGCATCACGCTTAATCAAACTCGTTACATGCCCAAGAGAATACTGGCTTTTTGCTACATTAACAGCCGTCATCACCACTGCAGTTAACCGACTTGGAATATAGTTTAATACGTCATCGGTTTTTGCACTAAAGTAGCCGAACAGAAAGTAGCGGTCATTTTTGTACCCAACCATCGAATCACATGTGTTAATAGCTCGGTAAAAAAAGGCTAGGGCTCCTCCTCCTATAAATGCATAAAAAAGCGGAGCTGTAATACCATCACTTGTATTTTCAGCCACGGTCTCTACCGTCGCTCTGGCAATTTCTCCTTCTGACAAACGATCTGTATCTCGTCCCACAATCATACTTACTTCATATCTAGCTTTCTCCATATCTCCTAGCTGAAGCGGCTTTTGTACCTTATAGGCAGCTTCGCTTAAAGAACGAGTGGATATAGTAGTCGCAATCATTACGCCCTCTACTAAAACACCTGCTATAAAATGAACTCCGTACAAAGCATGGAGGAACAAAAAGGGAACAACTCCTGCGAGCACAGCCATACTTATCACAAGAAGCAATCCTTTAAATCGTCTTCCTGCACCTTTATTTAATCTAGAATCTATCCAATAAATCCATTTGCCAAACCAGCGAACGGGATGCGGCCAATTTTCGGGATCGCCTATAATTCGGTCAATTAGTAAAGCAATCGTCATGGCCGTCATGTGTGCAATTATCGCTTGTGTAATACTCATTTCTTCACCTCTTTCCCTTAAGTCCCTGCTCTAAGCTTATTTTCACCAGCTTGGCTACCGCTTGCCCTAAAGCGGTCATAGAGCCTGCATATTCATATAATGGTCCTTGCTGAGACGCTGCAACTGAGATGCTGTCCGTAGATGTCCCCGTAGCAATCGTCTTTGTAGCCGGATCTATGACACCCAGCTGTGACAGCGTTTTTGTTTTAGCTTCTGTGGCCGCAATAAAAAGCTGTAAAAACGCTGCATCCGTAAGCGTACCTTCCACGAAAAAAAACATATTAATTGTACCGGGAGAAGAATAGAACGGGACAGCTTCGTCAGCTGTAATATCTACTGCGTTTCCTACTCCAGCCGTTATCACGGAAGCTACTCTTACTCCGTAGCCTTCATAACAGTAAATCGCTCTTTCTTTTAACCAAACGGCTGTCATTAACCCTACGATTTGCTCATGGCGCACATTTTCTTTCATCAAATATTGCTCATACTCCAAAGAAGGAGTATCTGAATAATAGTCTTTGTGAACAAATCGATTGTAAAAGGTGTCCGTTTCCGTAATGCCTGTTCCTAAAACCCCTGAGCTGTATGTTTTATAAGAAGTCTCGGTTTTCATGATTAAAAGCTCAGGCCTTTCTTCAATTTTAAGATGTGAAAAGGGACCAATCCCCTTTTCAATTCGAACTGGAATATGGTCCCTCTTCTTATTTATTGTACACCCCAGGGTATACTGCTTTTGCTAAGTCCTCTAAGCCATCTACAATACGAGGTCCTAAGCGGTTGATTTTGTTTTGATCAACCTTCTCGATGTTACCCTCTTTTACAGCAGTCATGCTGCTCCAAGCGGGACGCTTCATAATCTCATTTTTATCTGCATCATACGTTGCGATAATAACGTCAGGGTTTAACTTAACAACTTGCTCTTCAGAAAACTTAACCCAACCCTTTTCACTAGCCGCTACGTTATCAGCACCGATCATAGTAAGCATTTCGTTCATGAACGTACCTTTTCCTGTTGTATAAATCTCAGGAGCTCCTGAGACCTCTATCCATACTTTTTTACGATCTTCTTTTGAAATCGTTTTTGCTTTTTTCTCAATTGAAGCTACTTTTTCTTTCATGTCTTTAATTGTTTGATTAGCTTCTTTTGTTTTACCTGTTAATTTACCGATTTGCGTAATAGAATCATAAACCGTGTCAAACGTTGTTGAATCTTTTACAACAAATACCGGAATACCCGCACTTTCAATTTGTTTAAATACTTCATCCGAAACGCCCATACTTGAAGCATGTGCTAGCACTAAATCAGGATTTAAAGCAATAACTTTTTCCGCATTAACGTTCATATCTCCTACCTGCGCTTTTTTCTTTACGCTTTTAGGATAATCATCGTTGCTTGTAACACCGACTAATTCTTTTTCAAGGCCAAGGGCATATACAATTTCCGTATTACTTGGCATTAAGGAAACAATTTTCTTAGGCTGTTTTTCCAACGTAATTTCTTTATCACGCGCGTCTTTTACCTTCACTGGAAATGCAGCTTGTGACGTTTGTGCCGTATCTTGCTTCGTTTTTTTATCACTGTTGCTTTGGCTGCCTGCACCGCATGCAGCAAGTACGATGACTAACAGTGCAATAATGGAATACGAAAGCCATTTTTTCATCTAAATACTCCCCCTATATATTGTTCATTGTGAATACGAAACCTCCACGTTAAAGAAAAAGCAAATGATCATGCAAAAAGCAGCGCTATCCCGTTTTTCCGCTTTGACTATGTATACTGCTCGCCGGCAGCTTCAAAATAAAAAAGCTTTACTTTCAATTGAAAGCAAAGCAGGTAACGTCAAGATAAGCAGGAAAAGAATCCGTTCACTATACTTGATATGTATGTTCATTACCCTGCTTCACCCTTCCTCGAAGGTTTCACAGCTAACAATAAGGCAGGTCTCCTGACTTACGCACAAAGCGCTTACAGTGGCGGGACCGCGCTGGTTTTTCACCAGACTTCCCTTTTCACTCAATCTTTAAATTGAGACCTTATTGCTTTACGATTATTCACTTGTCCTAGTATACCCCACTCATGGAAAAATGGAAATAGCCATTCTCACAAAAAAAGCTGCAAGAATGCTCTCGCAGCTTAAGGAATTAAAGAGTTGCTAAAAATTCACGGACCGCTTCAGGTGTTTTAGCATTTGCACTGTGCAAGTGTGCAATTTTTTCACCGTTTTTATATACAAGAAGAGAAGGAATACCCATTACATTGTTTTCAGCAGAAAGTTCTTCAAACTCATCCTTGTCAATTTTAAACCATGCTTTATCTGTATTTTCATCAACGATTTCATCAATGAACATATCCAAACGTTTGCAATCAGGACACCACGTTGTCGTAAAAATCCCAACGCTTAGTGTTTCGTTCTTAATTTGTTCGCGAAATTGTTTTTCTTCCGTAAATTGTTTCATTGTGTTACCTCCAGCATCTATTCGTTCCTTCTCACTATTCTATGGTAAGAAGTCTGACTTCATTATAAACGATTTTTTTATCGTTGTGCTAATGTTTCAGCTTATTTAGACCCTAACGGTTTTAGACGTAAAAAAATGCTAGCTTAAAAAAGCTAACATTTCGAAATCGCAGAATGTTGTGTCTATTATTAGCTAAACCATTTAGGCGGCATGTTTCGGTTCCAATAAATTTTCCCTAAATCATAATGCTTCTGAAAATTATCTGCAGCCGCATGATAGTGAAAATTAAACCAGTATCCATCTTTTGGAGGATTTTCACGCCGTACATGAAATCGTATTAAGTCCTGACCGGTTTCCCGGTCATATACATGGAAAATCTTTTCACCGTAGCCAGCAGCAGGATGCTCGCTTATCTCGAGATTCTGAATTGACTGTTCACGTTCAGTGCCAATGTCGGTCAGCACTTCTTCAATTTTAGGTAACACTGCTTGACGAAATTCATCTTCAATGACAGGTCCAATTTTTGTTCCGAATTTTTCCACTGACTGTTTTTCAGCTGATTCCATTGCATACGTAACAAATGATGAAACGTCTTCATATTTTGGTTCTTCATATGGCAAATGAATATCTTCTATAACAGCTGTGACAGGAGTTGTTTCTCTTACATACCCTGCTTTATGTTGCTTGTCCGCTTTTGCATCATCAACGTATAAATATTCTGGTGGAGTGACAAGCCCAAATGTAAATACTGTAATAAATACAACTAGCATTCTTTTTATCCATCTAGGCATTCGTATCTTTCCTTTCTCATCTTTTCCCATATGGTCTTTTCATATCGTAAAATTCATTGTCATAACTCACTAGGTATTGTAACATACTTATTAATTTTTTACCTATATTTGCTTATTCATTTATGCTGTCTACGGGCATTCGACGACTTTTTAGTTAGCACCTTCCTTCTTCTGTTTGAGGTTGTCACACCGAGCGGAAACCTATACAAGATATTCCTTTTTTGCTGGATGCTTAAACACAAAAGTATTTTTATGTTCAAAAATATATCATACTTTTATGAACTTTAGATGAAATTCACAAAAAAAAACTTCCAAAACTTTTTAATTCCTAAAAGGTTTTGGAAGTCTTTTCAATAAGCGTGATTCTTTTTACTTTTTTGTTTATTTTTGTATATAAATTGTCCCGTAATGAAATTTTGATGTTTTTCGTTTTTGCACGGTAAATCCATGCTCTTCAAAACGACTGCTTTTCCAATGATCTTTTAGCACGACCTTTTGTTTGGCTACTCTTTTTGCTTCTTGTATAGCCATGGGCGTCAGCGTGGTATACAGTGCTATTGCTTTAATACCGTTAATTCCATTCGATTCCTCAATTTGCTCTTGAAACATAGGATCAAAGTAGACAACATCAAAAGAATTATCTTCACAACACGCCAAAAACGATTCAAAATTTTGATGAACCACGTTTATACGCTTCATTGCATCATTCAACTCTTGTACGTCACTTTCCCAATTTAAGAGTCCTTGTTTGACTAAATAAGCTACATAGCGGTTGCCTTCTAGTCCGACAACTTTTCCGCTTTTCCCTACCGCTGCGCTCGCCATCATACTATCCGATGCAAGACCAAGTGTACAGTCAAGCACGCTCATTCCTTTTTCCAAACTAGCAGCTTCAATAAACGGATCACGTTCTCCTCGCAGCCATCTCTTCACTCTAAACATAGCGGAATTTGGATGAAAAAAAATAGGCTCCTCTTCATTTTGGACATGCAATTCTACTCTATTCTTACCGACAACCAGCACGTCTGCAGCTTGAAGATTCTGAAGATCTGCAACGGATTTCTTCTCTCTTGTTACAAAAGGTATACTTAAATCAGCGGCTACTTGTTTGGCTTTTACAATCATCTGTTCATTTGTTCGACCAGCAGTCGTAACAATCACTTTCATAACTCCCCCTACACTGTTTGGCTATTTACATAAAGAAAAAGGATGTCTATAGACATCCTTTTTCTTATAAAGTATATGCGATTTTTCTCTAAAAATCTATATACTAGATGTGACAAAAGCAGGACATTTTATGAACAGTGCTGCTTAAAACCATTTAAAATGTTTTCAAAAATAACTTCTAACGGCTGACCTTCAATTTCGTGTCGAGGAATAAAATGAACGACTTCTTTTCCTTTTAAAAGCGCCATAGACGGTGATGAAGGCTCAATGTCCCCAAAATATTCACGCATTTTAGCTGTTGCTTCCTTATCTTGACCGGCAAAAACTGTTACCACTTGATTTGGTTTTTGCTCAGACTGTAAATACGCTTGTGTCGCTGCAGGACGTGCTAAACCAGCAGCACACCCACAAACTGAATTAACGACAACAAAAGTTGTTCCTTCAACATTTTCCATAAAATCAACTACTGCTTCTTCTGTTGTTAATTCTTCATAACCAGCTTGAGTTAATTCTTGACGCATTGGTTTAACTAACTGACGCATATATTCTTCATATGCCATTGACATATTAACATTCCTCCTAACAATCATTCACGCTAAAAGCATACTATAAAAACCAGGAAAAATCTAGCTACTCACTCTTCAAATCCTCATCGTTGTCCCGTTCTCCTTTTTCATTTGACAAAAAAAGATCAAAACCGGGTCATATCATCTAAGTTTTTTCCATAAAAATGTCGATTTTTACTATTAATATTCCATTTTTTGTACTATAGTAGTAAATAGTAGTTTAGTAGAAAGGATTTTTAAATTGAACCAGCGATTTAAACCGAACCAACGATTTAAGCCAAACAAACGATTTTATGCACTTTTGTCTTTAGTGTTAGTGATTGTCGCTTCTTTGTTTTTTATTACAGAAGCCAAAGGAAGTGAATCTGCTTCATCTCAGCAAGTCTTAGCATCTACTGCATTGCCGCTGAAAGAAGCTGCATCTTCAGCACAGCCTGAGAAGCTGCTTAATACACTTCACCATAATATGTATGTAGGAAATACGGTGAACGATCAAAATCAAGCTCTTACACAGCCTGTTTATCTTACGTTTGACGATGGTCCAACACCTGATACTCTTCATATTTTAGATGCTTTGCGTCAATATAACGTAAAAGCAACTTTCTTTATGTTAAAGCATCAAATTGACGCTCACCCTGAAATTGCTAAAAAAGTAGCACAAGAAGGTCATGCCATCGGCTGTCACGGCGTCTCCCATGATATTCATGTCATGTATAGTAAAGACGGCGCTGCGCTAAAAGAAATGCAGGAGTGTCAAGCAACAGTTAAGAAAGTAACCGGTGTTGACAGTAAGTTAATCCGCGTTCCTTACGGCAGCGTTCCTTATTTAAAAGAGCCACACCGTACAGAGTTGCTAAGCCACTTTAAATTATGGGACTGGAATGTAGACAGTGAAGACTGGGCACTTCGTTCTGCACCTAGAATTATTCAGGGCCTTGAACCTCATATTCAAGGGGTTAACTCCAATGGAAGAACACCCGTCATTTTATTTCATGACAAATCCTTTACTGCACAGTCTCTGCCGACTATTTTGACTTACTTAAAACAGTCCGGCTATCAGCCTATTAAAATTGATAACACCATGCAGCCTATGCAGTTTCCAACTGCTACTGCAAAGCAGTCATAAAAAAAGATCATTCAAGTGAATGATCTTTTTTATGCTTTTCTGCTTTCTGTCATTTGTTTCCAAACAGAACCTTTTGCTTCTTCTCCGCCTTCGATACGTTCGATCGCTAGCTTGATTTGTAAGTCTACCTCAAATTCTTTATCATTCTCTGCTGCTTTTAATGCAGGAAGAGCTGTCTCGTCCCCTACTTCGTATAAATACATAGCTGCACGCCAGCGCACAAGCTTGTTTTTATCACTAAGAGCTTCACACATTGCCGGAATACCTTCTTCAAAGCCTAAATCTGACATGCAGTCTCCAGCAGTACGGCGCACAGTGACTGATTTATCTTTTAATGCTTTGTATAAATAAGGTAGTACCGTTTTTGATTCAATCATTCCTAAATAGACGGTAGCTAAGCGGCGAATAGATGCTTTTTCATCATCAAGCGCTTTATTTAAAACGTCTAAATCAGCTTCTGTCGGATCCATTTGTTCTAAATGAGCATAGCGCACTGACCAATCTTTGTCTTCTAGCATCTCTTCTGTAACTTTATAGGTTTTACGCGGCTGTACAACTTTTCCGCCTTCTTTTTCTTCTTGTGCATTGGCTACAAGGCGAGTTAATCTTTCTTGAGGATATGCTGCTGCTAATTCTTCGACTACTTCGTCTCCGATAGCCGCTAACTCTCCGTAACGAACGCCTTGTTCTTTCCATTTCCGTTCTAACACTACATTATCTGAAAAGCTTTGAAGCTCTGCTACCGCTTTTGCGAATCGTTCGGGCAGGCCAAAACGCTTTTCTTCATTTCCGTCCGTTAATTTGACTTGCATCGGTACGTTTTTGAACATTTGAACGGACACATTGACTTCGCCAAAATGCTCATTCATTTTGTGTTGTTCACTGTTACTTTGCAAATCTTCACCAAACGCTGCACGAACTTGCGGCAAAATTTGCTTCCAATCATATTTGGCATTTCGTTCTACTGCTAAGAAGTCCGCTACGTGGTAGACTCCTTTTACCCCTTCTACTTTTAAAATATCTTGAACAACTTCCGGGGCCGCTTCAGCATTCTTTTCCGTATAGTTATTGCTTTTTCCGCCTGATAACACTTCGTCTAAATTAATTTTCATTGTATTCGGACTTGGCGTTGGCTCAATTGATTTAATGTTCATGTCGTATCGTACTCCTCTCATTAAAATTGTAGCATGTGGCTTATACTCAGTCTAACGACTTGTTTACGCGTTTTCAATTTCTTCAATCAGCTCTGAAAGCTCTGCCCAGCGATCAAGCAGTGTACTTAATTCTTCATTTGCTTTTTCTTGTTCTAACGATAGGTTATGCGCTTTTGTATAATCACTGCCCACCTGTTCAATTTCACTTGTTAAACGTTCAATTTCTTCTTCTTTTGCTGCAATATTACCTTCGATTTCTTCCCATTCTTTTTGTTCTTTATACGTTAAGCGACGCTTTTTCGTTTTCTCCGGCTGTTTTGGCTTTTCTTCTTTCACTTTAGCCTGCTGAACCATTGCCTGTTTCTTCTTCATCGCTTCTTCCAATTGATCCGTATAAGCGCCAAAATAAATCGAAATGTTTCCTTCTCCTTCAAAAACTAGTAAGTAATCTGCTACTTTATCCAAGAAATAGCGATCATGTGATACGGTAATAACGACACCTGGAAATTCTTCGAGGTAGTCTTCAAGCACCGTTAGCGTTTGAGTATCCAAATCATTAGTCGGCTCATCTAGAAGCAAAACATTTGGCGATGTCATTAATAATTTCAATAAGTATAAACGACGGCGCTCTCCTCCGGACAACTTTTGAATTGGTGTTCCGTGCGTATGTGAAGGAAATAGAAATCTCTCGAGCATTTGCGACGCAGAGATCATTTTCCCATCCGTCGTATGCACAACTTCTGCCGATTCTTTAATATAATCAAGCATGCGTTGATTTAAGTCCATATCGTCGCTTTCTTGGGTATAGTAAGCAACTTTAACCGTTTGTCCTCTGTCAATTTCACCGCTATCCGGCTCAATTCGCCCTGCAATCATATTCAAAAGTGTAGACTTTCCGCTTCCATTTTTTCCGACAATTCCAATCCGGTCTTGTTTTTTCACAATGTGCGTAAAGTCTGAAAGAATGATTTTATTTTCATACGTCTTAGACACATCTTTTAATTCAAACACTTTTTTCCCAAGGCGGCTGCCTGCTAAACTTAAATCCAGTGATTCTTTTTCAGAAGAATCGAGCTTCCCCTCTAATTCATCAAATCGTTGAATACGCGCTTTTTGCTTAGTCGTACGCGCTTTTGCTCCTCGGCGAATCCAAGCCAATTCATTGCGATATAAGTTGCTTAATTTTGCTTGAGTTGCCTTTTCCTGCTCTTCTCGAATCGCTTTTCCTTCTAGAAAAGCAGCATAGTTTCCTTTATAGCTATATAAATTCCCACCGTCTAACTCAAAAATTCGGTTTGTAACAGCATCCAAGAAATAGCGATCATGAGTAACAAGCAATACGGCTCCTTGATATTTGGATAAATATTCTTCGAGCCATTTAACCGTCTCATAATCCAAGTGGTTAGTCGGCTCATCTAAAATTAATAAATCAGGTGTTTGAATTAGGCTTTGCGCAATTGACACGCGCTTTTTCTGTCCACCTGAAAGCTCACCGATTTTTGCACTCATATTTGAAATTCCCAGCTTCGTTAAGATCGACTGTGCGTTAGAATTGGCTTCCCACGCGTTCATCGCATCCATTTTCTGCTGTAAATCGTACAATGTTTGCTGGTTTTTCTCGTTTGCAGAATCTTGCTCTAACGCATACAGAGCTAGCTCATAGTTTTTTAGTAAGTTAAGAAGAGGCGTATCTCCGCTGAAAACTTGCTCCAAAACCGTTAAGTCTTCATCAAAATCAGGATGCTGAGGTAAATAGGTCACGCTGTAGTCTTTAGCATGAACAATATCTCCTTCGTCTCCGAGCTCTAGACCTGCGATAATTTTAAGAAGCGTCGATTTTCCTGTTCCGTTTACACCGATTAAGCCGATTCGCTCATTTTCCGTAATTGTAAATGTTAGCTGATGAAACAGCTCTTTTTCTCCATATGTTTTTGTTAAGTTTTCAACAGTCAGCATTTTCATAATGATAATTCCACTCTTTCTTAAATTGAACTAAAAATTCTTTCATATATGTATGTCGCTCTTGCGCTAGAGACCGTGCTGTTTGAGTATTCATTAACGCAGTGAGCTTTAATAACTTTTCATAAAAATGTGCAATAGCCGTTGATTTCCCGTGTCTGTATTCTTCTTCCGTCATCTCACTTCGTACAGCAATGTTTTCATCATACAAAGCCGTGCCTTTAGCACCTGCATACATAAACGTACGTGCGATACCAATTGCACCGATCGCATCTAAACGATCTGCATCTTGAACAATTTGACCTTCAAGCGTAGCCATAGCCGGACGGTTTCCGCCTTTAAATGACATCGTTCGTAAAATGTGAACGATATGCTTGCAGTTCTCTTCTTCTACCTGATGACTCTTCAGCCACTCCCACACTTCTTCGTACGCCTTTTCAACATCTTCCACTAGCTTATCATCTACAACATCGTGTAAAAGTGCGGCTAGTTCGATAACTTCCCGATTGCCGCCTTCTTTTTTATATAAAAGCACTGCATTTCGACGCACGCGATCGATATGCTGCCAGTCATGACCCGTCGTGTCGTGCGCAAGCTTTGCTTGAACCCACTTTTCCGTTTCCGCTATTTTATTCATTTGCTCACCTCAATTATATCCACCATTATTTTAGCACAAAGTAAGGCGCTCGTCTCACTGACAGCTAAGCACCCTCTGAAAATCCTTGCTGAAAAATAAAAAACAGATGGAAATCCACCTGCTTTTACAGCAATTCTTTTATATCTTTTTGAATATCTTTTGGTGCAGTTTGAGGTGCGTATCGCTTCACGACTTCACCTTGACGATTCACTAAAAACTTTGTAAAATTCCATTTTATCCCTTTTGAACCTAGCAGGCCCGGTGCTTGTTCTGCTAAGTATGTAAATAACGGGTGTGCGTGCTCCCCTTTTACATCTACTTTTGCAAACATCGGAAACGAAACGCCATAGTTTAACTCACAAAATTGTTCAATATCGTTTGAACTTCCTGGCTCTTGACCACCGAACTGATTGCAAGGAAAACCTAGAACCGTTAGGCCATTTTCTTTTTCTTCTTCGTACAGCGCCTGCAAATCTTTATATTGAGGGGTGAAGCCGCATTTGCTAGCTGTATTCACAATCAACAGTACGTCACCTTGATAGTTAGATAGCGATACGTCTTCGTCTTTAATTGTTTTTGCAGAGTATTCATACACGCTCATCAAAACGCCTCCTTTTTCCTATTGTAATTCACTTCATTTCTGAAGTACAACTGAAACGCTCTTATGATTTGTCGTAAAGAACCTTTAGCTGATCAGTCGTTTGCAGTATATAATCAATCATCTCGATTAAATCTCCTACTTGATCTTCGTAAATAAATCGGTTAAAGGTTACCGCAATATTGTTTTCATATTCGCTTCCTCCAACTTCATGAGTAATACGCTGCTTCACAACTCTTGTTGTTCCCCAGATCCTCTCACACATTTCCTGTATATTTCGAAACTCAGCTTCTTCAAACGGTTTTTGTTTTTTTAGCTGAAAATGAATATAAACTGTACACCCTGGTTTTTCTACACGGGAAGGCGTTAATTCTGCATGAATGTTGTCTAAGTCGGTTGATAAAGTTAGGGACGCGGTACAGCAAAAATGCGGTTGAAAAGAAATGCGGTACGTTCGAGTAAATTGAGCTAAGTCTACAAAATCTTCGCGATTCGTAACAGATACTTGCCCAGATAAGTCAAGATCATAGATCTCTCCTTCTACAACCACTTTTAAATTATCAAATACAATTGGATCAAACATTTCAACTACTTCCTTTTTTATAAAATGCGAACAGTCAGCTCTTCTTCTTTCTTGCCAAATTAATTCATAAAATACCTGTTATTTTATATTGCAAGAATGAGATTGAGACACAACTAAGTCCACCCAATCTACATCTAGAAGCCACTACACCCATGAAACTTATTTTTACCATAACTATGAAAAAATCCGAACGAGTTTGATTCTTCATCAAGAATCTTGCTTCATCGTTCGGATTTTCCTTCAACTAAAATACTCTTACCCTAGCCTCTTCTCTTAAAAAATCCCTAGTGCATGTCCATTCTCGTCAATATCCATATTGAGCGCAGCAGGTTTTTTTGGAAGTCCAGGCATTGTCATAATTGAACCTGTTAGCGCAACGAGAAAGCCAGCTCCGAGCGAAGGACGGAATTCCCTCACCGTAATCTTAAAATCAGTTGGTCGCCCAAGCTTCGTCTGATCATCACTTAACGAATACTGTGTTTTGGCCATACAGATTGGCAGGTGATCCCATCCGTTTGCTTCAAATTGCTGTATTTGCTTTAACGCTTTTGGAGCAAAATCTACGCCTTGTGCTCCGTAGACGGTTTTAGCAATAGCTTCTACTTTTTCTTGAATCGAAGCTGACACATCGTAAAGAGGCGAAAACTGACTTTCTATCTCGTTCATGACTTCAAGAATTTTTTCAGCAAGCATGACGCCGCCTTCTCCACCTTTTTCCCATACTTCTGTTAAAGCAACGGGAACATTCTTTGAAGCACACCAATTCATAAGCGCTTCTACTTCATCTTTTGAATCTGTTACAAAGCGGTTCACGGCTACAACATAAGGAACGCCGAATGCCTGAATCGTTTCAATATGTTTTTCAAGATTTTCAATTCCCGCTTCTAAAGCCTCAATGTTTTCTTCATTTAAACGCTCTTTAGGAACGCCTCCATGCATTTTCAGAGCGCGAATTGTCGCAACGATTACTACCGTTTCTGGTTTAATATCTGCCATACGAGCTTTAATATTTAGGAATTTTTCTGCACCTAAATCTGCCCCAAATCCCGCTTCTGTTACTACATAGTCGCCTAGTTTTGCAGCCATTTTTGTTGCAATGACGCTATTGCAGCCGTGGGCAATATTAGCAAAAGGACCTCCGTGAATGAGGGCTGGAGTATGTTCCAACGTCTGTACAAGGTTTGGTTTAATCGCATCTTTTAAAAGAAGAGTAAGCGCTCCTTGTGCACCTAAGTCTGCAACCGTTACAGGCTCATTGTCTATGTTATAAGCTACCACAATAGACGCTAAGCGACGCTTCAAGTCTTGTAAATCTGACGCTAAGCAGAAAATAGCCATAATTTCTGATGCAACCGTAATATCAAATCCATCTTCTCGAGGAACACCTTGCATCGGACCACCTAATCCAACGACAACCTGACGCAGCGCGCGGTCGTTTAAATCCACCACTCGTTTCCACGTGATTTTACGTGTATCAATACGCAATTCATTGCCTTGATGTATATGGTTATCTAAAATAGCTGCCAGCGCATTGTTAGCTGTTGTGATGGCATGCAGGTCTCCGGTAAAGTGCAAGTTAATATCCTCCATGGGAAGCACTTGAGCATAACCGCCTCCAGCGGCACCTCCTTTAATTCCCATTACCGGACCAAGAGATGGTTCACGCATGGCTACAATCGCTTTTTTACCTAATCTATGTAATGCCTGAGCTAAGCCAACCGTCACTGTCGACTTCCCTTCTCCTGCTGGAGTTGGATTAATAGCTGTAACTAAAATCACTTTTCCATCTTGTTTTGTGTGTAAACGTTCCATAACGGACAAAGAAAGCTTTGCTTTATAATGTCCGTACGGCTCTAACTCGCCCTCTAAAATATCTAGCTGCTCGGCAATCTCTTTAATCGGTTTAATCGTTGCCTCTTGTGCAATTTGCAAATCACTTTTTATTTGCTTCTTAGTTGTCATATAATAACCCCTTTTCTGCTGAGAATTCTTTTTAAA
The DNA here is from genome assembly GCF_055710015.1 of Priestia sp. VA7. Taxonomy (NCBI): domain Bacteria; kingdom Bacillati; phylum Bacillota; class Bacilli; order Caryophanales; family Bacillaceae; genus Priestia; species Priestia sp. VA7. Next base: position 282,614 of record NZ_JBVQPN010000004.1, on the reverse strand, counting down.
CACTTCATCAAAAAAGGATAAAATCCGTTTTTTGGGGGAGATATGAAGTTTACTAAATACAGGAACGACTGCGCTATAAATTTTAATGAGTTTCAGTCACGCTAAAAAAGCATAGCAACACTCCAGTTTAACCTTATTGTACCATTTCATTTTAGCCATTACGCATATTAATGCTCTTTTTTTTCAAAATTCAATTGCTTAATATTCTGTATATTCCTATAATAGTATATTGTACATAAATGTTGAACCTCATTTTCACGTGAGAAAGAACATTTATACGCGTCATTACTTCGAAATCGAATAGGAGGAATTTTATTGCCTATTAATATTCCACGTGATCTTCCGGCAAAAGAAATTTTAGAAAAAGAGAGAATTTTCATCATGGACGACGTGCGCGCGGTTAACCAAGAAATTCGCCCGCTTAATATTGTTATCCTAAACTTAATGCCGGAAAAAGAAAAAGCTGAAACGCAATTATTACGTTTACTCGGGAACTCACCGCTGCAAGTGCATATTACACTTCTTTACACGGCAAGCCATAAAGCAAAAACAACGAGTAAAAATCACCTAGATCAGTTTTATAAAACGTTTGAACAAATTAAAGAACGAAAATATGACGGAATGATTATTACAGGAGCACCTGTAGAACATATACCATTTGAAGAAGTAAACTACTGGAAAGAACTTCAAGAAATTATGGATTGGTGTAAAACAAATGTGACTTCTACCCTTCATATCTGTTGGGGAGCTCAAGCTGGACTTTATCATCACTTCGGCATTGACAAGCGACCTCTTTCTGATAAATGCACGGGTGTATTTACACATGTTGTATCGAGTGAAGAACCAATTAAGCTGCTGCGAGGATTTGATGATGTCTTTTATTCTCCTCATTCCCGTCACACTGATGTAGACATGAATGAAGTACAAAATCATCCTGGCCTTGAGCTTCTTTCCTATTCTGAAGAAGCTGGTGTGTATATGGCGATGTCTAAAGACGAAAAGTTTGTTTTCGTTACAGGGCACCCAGAGTACGACGTTCAAACACTGCAAGAAGAATTTCTTCGAGATACAGAAAAAGGACTAGAGCCAAAGCTTCCGGAACACTATTTCCCAAACAATGATCCCGACAAAAAACCTTTAAAAACTTGGCGCTCTCATGCCAACCTATTGTTTATGAATTGGTTGAACTATTATGTTTACCAAGAGACTCCTTATCTGTGGGAATGAAAGAACCGATCTGTCCCAGTGTTCAATTAAATTACGCATGCTCTTTTTTATGTTAAAACTGCAGCAAATGAGAAATAAAATAGAAAACCTGCTGCTCGTTTAGAGAAGCAGGTTTTCTATTACTAATTCTTCTTTATTCCGCAATTAAAGCTTTCTTTCAGAAGTTTCGCATCAACAACACTTACCTTAGAACCCAAAGTTTTTACCCTCCTATTCACTCTCCCTTTTCATCTCCATTTAGGCCGGTTTCACCCATTTTCTTTTTTTGTTCTTCTATCATTGTGTCCAGCCACTCAGGCGGCTTACCGTCTTGATTTTCATTGTACACTTCTGATATATCTTTTTCTTCCAAAGAGGATAAGATGTCATGAATGTCATTTTGATTGCCTAAAATATTGCCAAATCCTTGACTCACTTTTTTATGACTTCTGAAGTTTGTCGGAAAGTTATTGCCAAAATTCACAGCTGAAGCATCTTCAATTGTGCCAATGTGGATGTCACCTATGCTAAAATTTGACTCTAGAGCTTGATCAGACTCCCTCATTTCTTCCGTATGGGTTAGTGTATAAGGGACACTTCTTTCATTAATTTTAACTAATATTTCAGAAGGACCCTTTTCTTTATTATTCTGACTACCCGATTTTCGATTGACATCAGATTCATTTGTTGTTTTTTTACCTTTCTTTCCCGGCACTTGATATTGATTCGTTTGCGAAGGAAAAGTATTACCAATATTCAACGTTCCACTAAGTTCCTTTACATCAATATGCTCTAAATAATAAGACAGTTCGTCCAAGTTTAGTGTTTGAACGTTCTCTATATCTAAATGAAAAGAATGAACCGTTTTTTTTTGAAAGTTCATTCATGTTTTTTTCTAAATCTGTAAGCCTTTTTTCAATGTTTTGGAGTATATTCAGCACCTTTTCATCCATAGAGTTTGACCCCTTATTTGATTTAACACCTTTAGCCCATCTACAACATATAATAGTGTATTAGATGACTTCTATTAATGTCTCATATGTATCGGGAGGAATTATGAAAATACATCTTCGTTCTCCTCAGATCGTTTTTGATGATCTCACCGTAAATGCGGTTAAAAACAACGCAGGAGTTTTTATAGGGAAGAATGTTCAACAAAATTGGGAAACTACGATCATCAGCAGTAATTCAGGTTTCGGCACAATTTCCGGAGATGATAACCAACTATCCTATAACACACACCTTGTTCTTGGTGAAGATGATGTAAATGATTCTTTTGAGCAGGCTGAAAAGGAAGCTTGACTCTACGCTTTTAGTCATCATTCTTTTTAGAAATTTTCGTCACGGTGGTATTATTTAAAATTTTATTAGAATCACCAACTATTTTTCCGAAACCGTCAGAAATTTGACTTTTATGATTCCATTTATATTGAATATTAACGCCGTAAAATAGGCCTGAACTGTTTTGGATTTTATTTACTTTAATCGATTGATAGTGAATATTAGTCATAGACAACCCCTCACAGATAGAAGTTTGCTTCGTCTGATTCAATATAAAACTGAAAATACATTATCTTATGTTTACATTCTTATCTGTTTGCCTCAAATTGAACGTCTCTTTAATCATTTGAGCTTTTACGTCTTTTCTATGATACTTACTCCGTTTACGATAAAAGTATTCCTGTCATTACCTTTTAGCCTATGTTAATAGCTACGATTACACCCTAAAATAAGCTAGCAAAAAACCATCTGTATAAAAGATGGTTTAAATCTCTTACTAATATATTTTCGCCGATCTGACAGAATAATTAATAGAGTGATTAAACGAGTATCTGCGGAACCTGGTTTTCCTGGTTTAACTTTGTGTAACAGGGGCGTTGTTGACATCTATATTTTCAGAAAAATAGGAATCAACGACGTCATTATCGTTAATGATATTTACAATTTGAGAGGCAAAGTTATTATAGCCGATTATTTCACCAAACCCCGTATTACTTTTCCAATTTACTTGCCAATCTGATTGAGTATTTTCCCCCGTGAAAATACCAGAATTAGTAGAAATATACGTAACATTAAGATTAGTAAATTTTATAATCAACTTTTTCAACTTCTTTCATCTTCTTTTTCCCTAGAATTGAGAAACTGGCTGAGGATTAATATTTTCCGGCTGAGTAATTGGAGTGTCGCAAACATCTTGATCATTAATGATATTCGTACTGCCCAATATAGCTGAATTTACAGAGAATCCGTTTCCTAAGTTAAATTTACCTTGGGAATTCCAATCTGGCTGGCTATTTTGACCCGAAGCAATTACTGAATTGGAAACCATACTTACCACATTTATTTGGTTGAAAATGACGGAAACAGGCATTAGTCAATTCCTCCGTTTTCTAAAATTTTAATGTAGTATATGCTTCCTTCTAAAGTATGGTTCAACCGATTTTCTGCAATCAAAAATGTTAGCTAGGTCTTACAGTTATTCATTATATCTATTCTTCTTATAGATCGTTTTGCACTGCTCCTAATCAGCAAGCCTGAAGGGAGGAATTTATTGATTATCCTTAACAAAGAAACTTATTTAGTCATCTTTGTGCACAGCTATGTTTTTCTTTTTATTTTGTATTTAGAACATAGTTTTATCAAATAAATAAAGAGATTAAGACATAACGAAATCGATCTACAAATAAACAAACGAGATAAATGGTCTAATATGGATCGCTTGTTTCACCCCTGTTGATTTCGGTGCAAGACGTCGCTTTCCGCGGGCGAGCGATGAGCCTCCTCGCCGCTTATGCTCCTTCAGGGTCTCACCTCTTCCTCTTTTCCCGCAGAAGTCTTTACCTTACCCTCCAATCAACAGCTAGAAGCACCTACATACAACCTACGTTCACCCTACCAATAAAAAAATCCGAACGCGTTTGATTCTTGATGGAGAATCAAACGCGTTCGGATTTTCTTGTCCCAGCTTTTTTTAAAGTTCTTTAATGTATTCAATGACCGAATCTGGAAATTCGTTTCGAATTCCGCAATTCCCACAATAAAATCCGCTATATTCGTCTGTCGCAACGTATTGTCTTAGAAGAAACAATGTTAACCTGTTTGGGAGACCGCATTCTGTGCAAAACGCCAGGTATTTGCTGCGCTGTCTGTTTGCTGACATACGTTTCATCCTTTCGATTAACTATAGAAAGCGTTTTCTTATTTATATGGAGCTTTCTTGTTAGTTTATGACAGCAATTACGGTCTACCTCCAATTATTGTCGCGACGAGAAGGGCGGAATAAACGCAGAATTAAATTAATTATAAGCACAATAGCTAAAATGTTAATTAACAACCCAAAAATCCCGCCCAGTGCACCCATATGACCAAGCAAACCCCCAAATAACATCCCTGCCAGGCCGCCATAAAGCAGTCCACGGGCGAATCCTCCTCGTTTTGAACGGGTAAATCCTCGATTTACAGTTCCATTTCTACGGTTTGAAAAATTAGACCTCGGCTCATTTTGTCTAATGCTTGGCTGTCTATTAAAGGACCGCTTCCCCGAACGGTACGACCTTGCACTTACGTTATAGTCATCATGATAGGAAATATATTCAGCTAAGGGAGATAAACTTAGCGAAAAAATCAATGCTACGGCAATCATTATTTTTTTCATCTGCTTTTTCCTTCCTTCACCTAATAGTAACTGTTTATTATAGTACGCTGTTTCATGCATATCATACGCTTTGACACAAAAGGGAAATTCAGCTTCATACAAAATTTTTAATCGGGTATCATAACGTTATACTTTGCCCTCGAAAGGAGCGTGCATGTACATGATACGAAGAATTAGCATACTGCTTTTTACACTGTGCTTTTTATTCAATGGAGCCCTTCCTGCACTATGTAAAGCGGAACAAGTAAAAAATGTAGCTGTGCGTGACCGTTTGCTTTATCAAGGTAATAACCAACTAAAGCAAACCGCCCTAACATTTGATGATGGACCGGATCCACGCTTCACTCCACATGTATTGGATCAGTTGAAAAAACATGGTATTAAAGCAACCTTTTTTCTTATTGGGGCAAAAGCTCACGAACACCCTGAGCTGGTGAAAAGAATGGTAGCTGAAGGTCATGCTGTTGGGATTCATACCTATTGGCACCCCAATTTACTAAAGGAATCTACTGAAAAGTTTCACTGGGAAATTGCCAAAACTCAGGCTATTATTAAAAACATTACCGGTTTTGAAACACAGCTGTTTCGTCCTCCATATGGAAATTTAACGCAAGAAATGATCAACGAGCTGCCAAATGAAAATGTCTATGCGATTAACTGGTCTTCTGATTCATTAGACTGGAAGCAAATTCCAGAAGCGGAAATCACCAATAATGTATTTAAGAACATGCACGCCGGAACAATTGTTTTGATGCACGACGGCGGCCATTGGACCATGGACCTTTCTAACACCGCAAAGTCGCTCGATACCATCATTCCTAGACTTAAGCAAGAAGGATATCATTTTGTGACCGTCCCAGAACTTTTGCACATCCCTTATCCAAAAAATTAAGCTCCAAAGCGTTTCTGATTTAGAAACGCTTTGGAGCTTTACGATTTCCCTTTCCCTTGATAGAAAGTAAATATGCCTCTCCTACAAAAAGAGCATGTCAAAAGATCTAATTCAAATCCATCTTAATACTCAAAAATATGCATTATTTCTTCAAAACGTTATCGTACTAAAGATACAAAAAGAGGCATTCTTTTTTTGTTCCATCGCTCTACAATAGAGGGAATTTACGGATAACCTCTAAAATAGGTTTTAAGTTGCATGATTAGGAGTAAATATTACTATAACTACTCTCATGTTTTTAGACAAGCTGCATATAGATAAAATGAGAGAGTCGAACGCATTCCACATATCCCTAAATTTCTTCTTCTCACAAAAAAATTGACGAACTTTTTTTGTCAACAGGTGCGTATAGATATGATAGAATTCCTATATAATGACCTGGATTCATTTCTAAACAAGGAGTTTTGACTATGATTAATGAACAAGAGACGTTGTTATTTATTAAAGAACTTGGCCGCTTGTTGAAAGACTATCAAAACTGTTCAAACGCCTCTGTAAAAAGTGAAATATATAAAGATATCGTGTTGTTGAGCAATGTTATCCAGTTAGAAGATCACGTGAACGTTTCTTACGCTTAGAAAATCCTTTTTATTTCTTTATAAATTTCAGTTTTTCTACTATAACTACAGAAAAGGAAGAAAGGAGACGATTTCCATCCATCCCCTTTCTTCCTTTTCTCGTTATCGGTTTTTATGGTTATTTAGAACATAGTTTTATTAAAATTATTGTAGAGTTTTTCGAGTGTCTTCGGTCCAACTATTCCATCTACCTGCAGATAAAGTGCTTGTTGAAAAGCTTTTACCGCTTTGAAAGTAGAAGACCCGAATATACCGTCTGCGCCTCCAAAAAGAGAATAACCTAAGTGAATAAGCATATGCTGAATTAACTGTACGTGATTTCCTCGATCTCCGTATTTAATTAACATGCTTGAAGCCTCTGGCGCCTGTTTTTTAGGTCCTTTTCCACTTCGAAGCTCCGACAAAGATAAACCGAATGTATATTGAAAATGAGGGTAATCTTTTAAGCTTGTCCAATCTCCTCCCCATTCCAACCCAATCCTTTTTCCTATCTCTCCCGCTTTGTTCCATCTTCGATCAATGGTCCAGTCAACTTTTCCGTCGTTATCAAGCAGCGCAATGTCAAAAGCTAGTCCATAGTTATGATAAGAATACCCGCCTTTGGCATTAGTCACAATACTTCCTGGTGTTGTTCGGCCTTGTGAATATAGTTTGTGCTGATGCTCTATCGATCTAAATCCTTCAGTGATACTAACAAATATGCTTTCTTTATATGATTGCCCAATGAGCTCGTACGCTTTTTCTTGCACTATTTCATGTACATCTTGCAACTTATTTTCTGCTTTTTGTAACAGCTTGTCTAATGATAAATCACTCATACTCCCCACTCCTTAACTAGATGGCTTCTCCTTATATAGACGTATAAGACGAACTCTAAGGGAAGCATCCAGTATCAGTTTATGCGGGAAGCAGTTGAGTTGTGCAACATGGAGAGCTGCTGTTATTTCAGCACCCAGTGGCTGATAGCCTTCGCTACTCCGTTATTGACATTTGTATCTGTCACCCAGTCCGCTGCTTCTTTTACAGCTTCCTGAGCATTTCCCATAGCGATTCCACACCCTGCCGCTTCAATCATAGCCATATCATTTAAGCTGTCTCCCATAGCAATGACTTCATCCATTGTAATGCCCAAACGTTCACATACAGTCATGATCCCTTTTGCTTTATTAATACCAAGTGCATTAATTTCTAGATTCGTTAAACTAGAGTTGCTAATTTCAAAATCTGAAATGCCTGCTATTTGTTTCAGCACTTCTTCTCGTAAAGCATCATCTGGAATATCGTAGCCAAACTTCAGCCATTCCTGTGAGGCAATATCTTCTGGAAATTCGTCTCTCCATACTTTATCCGTAGTCACCGCCCAAAAGTTAAGCTTATGCTCTTGCGTTAAATTCCACATCTTCTCGATGGAAGAAGCATCAATTAACTTTCGTTCTACAAGCTCTCCAGATTCATCCCAAATTTCACTTCCGTTCACTGTAATCAGGTAAGAAGATAGCTGAAGAGACTGCGCATATTCACGGCATGTTAAAAGGGAGCGCCCCGTGCTGAGCACCACATGAACACCTTGTTCTTGGGCTTTAGCAATGGCCTCACGATTTTCTTTAGAAATTTCTTGCTGATTGTTCAGCAGCGTTCCATCCATATCTAGTGCGATCAGTTTAAATTCTTTCTTTTCATTTGTTTGCATCTTTCTCTCTCCTTCTCATCAATAGTAGGTATGACATTACGCTGAGCGTTTGACTTACACTATGTAACTCTTATTATAACTGTAGCACAGGAGCATTTCGCTCTGCACCAGATAAGCGTTAAAATGGTTAATTATTCTACGGGGAATAATTGAAGGAAAACAAAATAGCTTTGCCGTAATTTACATATAACGCTTTTCATTTTTAGTTATTTCAACTAGAATTTTGGTAAAAGGATGTGAATGTTATGAATACTATTATTTCACCAGTTGACTTACATACTGCATTACAGCAACCCCAACACTCCATTGTGTTGCTTGACTGCCGATTTACCCTTGGGAATTCTGAGGCAGGTGCAAGTGCTTATCAAAATGAGCACCTCCCGGATGCTCATTATTTGGATTTAGAAAAAGATTTGTCTTCTGCAGCTGCTTCTCTCGGAGGCAGACACCCGCTGCCTGACGTTCAAAAGCTAGCTCAAAAGCTCGGCAGCTTAGGAATTAATGCTGATTCAAAAGTCGTCGTTTATGATGAACAAAACGGAATGATGGCTTCAAGAGCATGGTGGCTACTGCGATATATAGGAATTGAAGACGTAAAAATTTTAAATGGAGGTTTTAATAACTGGAAGCAATCGGGATATGAAACAACGAAGAACGTACCAGAAGCTTCTCCTCAAACGTTTGTACCTTTCGTTCAACAAGATTGGGGACTTGCAGGAGTTGAATACGTAAAAGAGAATCTTCATAACCCTAATGTTATTCTGATCGACTCTCGTGAAAAAAGGAGATATCTCGGCTTAGAAGAACCCATTGATTTTGTGGCAGGACATATCCCAGGCGCCATTCATTCTTTCTGGAAAGATGTGTTAACTTCAGAAGGTTTGTGGAAAACAGATAAAGAGTGGAAGGAAATGTTTTCAGCTATTGATTCTCATGCTGAAATCATTGTATACTGCGGATCGGGTGTATCTGCTTGCCCGAACGTTTTAGCTTTAAAATCAGCAGGTTTTCCAAATGTAAAATTATATGCCGGCAGCTGGAGCGATTGGATTAGCTATCGTGACAATCCCATTGAGAAAACAAGATAGCACAAAGAAGGTTCAGTCTCACCAAAAGTATAGAGGCTGAACCTTCTCTTTTTGTATTCTTCTTATTAGCCGCATGTTATTTACTGAGCCTTAATATAAAGTCATGAAGCCGCTCTAAGGTAAGCAGATTTTGATTACATGCTTCGCTATCTTGACAAATATAATTTCCTCGTTGTGTAAATGTCCCTTGAACAGTTCCTTTGATTTCAGCAGTGAACATACCGACTTCCTCGTAGCTGTGGCAAAGCGTGCATATTCCTTTCTGGTTGATAGGTTTAAACGTTCCTTGAATGCCTTTTAACTTCTGGGTATACGGCTCCTGCGCTACGATAAACTTTCTATTTGAGCCTTTATCGATCCAGCTGACATAGGAAATGCTCGTTAGATCAATGCTATCAGCAGAAGGAACTTTTAACTTTTTCACTTTTGGAAACAGCTTTTTCACGCCAGCTTCTGTAAAAGATTTAAATGGAATCACGTAAGGCTTTATCGTTTCTAAAAACACCTCTGCTTGCTCCTTATTTCTAACTTCAGCAACTGACAGCAGTAATTCTTCCTGTTCCTCGCTAAGAACCTCAAACACATTTAATACTTTTTCTTTTGCAAGAGCTTTTAAAGCCTGCAGCACATCAGAATTGTTTACTGTTCCATGCCCATTGATAAGAATTTGCGTTTGGCTTTTGATAAAATTATATTGATCATTTCTTATAAACGCTTCCACGTTCTTCACTCCTTCTTCATTTAATTAGCTAATTTTTACTTTACCGTACGAATTCCTTTTATGAAATGTAAAAAATAAATCAGAAATAAACTATACCTAAAAAAGCGCGGGCATTCAGTTGCCAGCGCTTGATTTCTACCGTTGCTTTTTATATACAATTTTTTTGATGGTTTCGGTTGATAAAAAGTATTCACGGGCTAGTTCCTCAATTGAAGTTCCTTTTTCAAACAAATTCTTAATCCGTTCGTTTCGCTCGTCAATCAACTTTCTTCCACCAGAGCAAGTTCCCCATTTTCTTTTTTCCTTCTGCGGCTTTGGAATATAAATGGTTTCTCCTTGAATGTATTTTTGAATTTCACTAATCAGCTCTTCAGGTAAAATATTTGTTGCTTTTACATACGTCATTTCTGCCAGCTCCTTATGTGGTTTTGCTTATACAATAAGGGGCAAAGCCGTATATATTAGAAATGAGATATGCGCGGTTAGGCGATGTCTATTACTAAACCGTCCACCCCATGCAAAGTATCGCCTTTCTAATATCAGGCTTTGCATGAGACGCTGCAGTATCCGGTAAACATCTTTTATTTACCATTTATTACACCTCCACTTTACATCGGCTGTAAACCAATCTTGTATAAAATTACAATTATTGGCTCAGATTTTATTATAAGCTATCTATAATCTTGCACACAATACCTTCTTATTTATAAAACTGACCCCATAAATAGAACGAACTTGCAGGGAGCTCGTTGTTCTCCCTGCAAATTCGTTTTATTTTTGTTATGAACGCTTCTGCTTTTTGTTAGCTGAACTGCTTTGAACACCTTGTTCAGAAGTGGTCGTCCCTTGTCCTTCTACATTTGGTGAACCTAGCTCTGATTTTGAGCGGTCTTTTTTAATTTTACTCATGTCACTCACCTCCAGTTTGTAGTGTACCCTTTGTACAGCTACATATAAGGAGAGGTGTGCTGTTTTTATTGTTTCTTGAGCATAAATAGCCATAGAAACGTTAAGGCTTGCTTTAATTCATTTGGGAGCTGTCCAATCAGCTTATCTGTAACATTTCGCTTATATACACCTTCGCCATCGATTACTTCCCATCCATTTTCTTTTGCAAGCTGTTCAAACTCCCACGGCATCATCGTATTGCAAATAACGTCTTCACCATATAGTCTTTGAAAACTATTGGTACGAGGGTGAGCAGTTGGTCCAAGAATACCTACACATGCATATCCTCCTGTTTTTACAACTCGGTGCAATTCCTTCAGAGCTAATCGCGGGTGCTCCGTCCATTCCAGGGCGTTGATTACCATAACCCCTTCTACTGATTCAGAAGACAGCGGGAGCTTCATAATATCAGCTTGAGCGAACGACAAATTTTCACTTTTATGCAGTTGAGATGCTTTTTGAATCATTTCTTCTGATAAATCAAGACCGATTGCTTTATATCCAGAAGCGGCTAGAAGAGACGTCCCAAACCCATCACCGCAGCCGACGTCTGCTAGCAAAGCGCCTTTTTTAAGATGTTTTTGAATGAATGGAATCACTGTTTTCCGGCTTCCGTTTTTCCACATTTCTTCACTTCGGCTATTCCAAAATGATACTTTTTGGTTCCACTCGTCTTGAGCTTGATCATGCCAATTAAATGTTGTCATTTTTTATCCCCTTTGCACTCTTTTCTTTACCTTATCACTTTTTACAGTGAATAAAAACGACTATTTCAGCAACCATATAGATGTAAAGGAAGGTGTTTATTTGTATGAAAGAACGTTTCGTTGCAGTACGTAAAAATGCAGACGGTGACCTCTTAGAATTCCAAACGGCTTCAGGAGACGTTTTAGCCTATGAAGCAGCGTTAAAGAAAGTAGAAGCCGGGGACGTTGAGCATGTGAGTACCTTTGTAGGGAAAGACGGCGGTACGTATATTCGCAGCATTCCTGACCATGACAAAACAAATAATCTCGATGCATTGCCATCGTTTTAAAGGAGAATGAAGATGACTAAAAAGAATAACAAAGGAAGCGCTAATCAAAGTAATCCAAAAACACAGCACCACCTTGTAGAAATGGGTGAAGAAATTTCAAGCGGGGATAATTCAAAGGGAAACAAACGCAACAAAGATCAGTCAAGTAAAACACAATAAGAAAAAGCCGTGCTTCTTAGCACGGCTTTTTCTTATTAATGTTGGCTAGGAAGACCTAATGTTGAAAAATCTCCTGTTGCCACGCTTGTTCCAACTGAAGCAACACCTGCTACTAATGTAAACGCTAATGCCATACCGACTAATACTTTTTTCATAATTATTTCCTCCTCTTTCTTTGATTTGACTCTAGTGTATCACAGGATAAAAGTAGATGAATTCCTTTCTATCAGCATTTATCACCTTAAAACCATGGATTTTCTCCATTTTGATAGAAATTTCTCAAAAATTATAATGATAGGAATATTTTAAACAAATAGAGCTTCAAGTTCTTTTTCTACTAGCTTGACGAATCGCTCGTTTCGTTGCAGGGTGAAAATGGTCATAGACTTTTCCATATATTCTTTACCTTGTTCAATTTTACCTAATTTGATTAAGCTCTCTCCTGCTTGGTAATGAAGTTCTCCAAATAAATACATTGATTCATTACTAATGCACAAATCGATTCCTCGGTTGCTATATATTAATGATTCATCATAGTTACTCATATCTCCAAGCGTTTTGGCAAGTGCATTTAAAATTCTAATTTTTATATTTTCGTCTTTTGTTTGGGGCAGCTCATTTAAGCTTTTGAGTGCTGTTTGATATGTATCTAGAGCCTGTTCATACTCTTTCTCTTCATAAAGAATAATTCCAATGCTATTTAAAATTTCAATTTCTCTTTCTTTATAAAACGTTGCCGATTGCTTAGTAAGCTCGATCGCTTGGTACATTTTAGACAGCGCATCTTCTTTATTATGATGAATGTAATACACGCAAATACCTTCGTGCCACATTAAAAATTGCTTGTTCAGCGGATTTTGAAACAGCGGACTTTCTTTTTCTTTTACAATGATATTATGAATAGCATCATAATCTCTCTGACGAATATATTGACGAATTAACGATTGAACCGCATCTACGTAATCAAGTCGAGGTGATTCTACACTATCAAAAAAGTAGTTAACATCTACGCCAAGGCGCTTAGAAATTTTATAGAGGGTAATGCTTGATGGATATTCTTCACCGTTTTCAATTTTGCTGATTTGCGCTTGTGTACAAATGTCTCTTGATAATTCTTGTTGTGTCAACCCTGCCATTTTGCGAAGGTCTCTCATAACACTCCCAATTCTATACTCTCTCATCTCTTTTCTCACCCTTACTTTCACATAATATATTCTCTCTATAAACATATAGTGATTTTATTTAGATAGTCAACAGTAAACACGTTAAAAATTTATACAATGTTTCGAAATTGACCATTCCCTATAATAGCAAATTAATCTATAAGAGTAAAATAGTGTATTATTTCTCTTCTCTAAAAAATCCTCTGAAAAAATAATATTGAGACATAACGAAATCAATCCAGTCTACAGATGAACAAATAGGATGAATAAGCTAATATAGATCACTTGTTACACCGCTAAAAGCACCTGCATACATGAAACCTATGTTCACCATAACAGCAAAAAATCCGAACGATAAATCGTTCGGATCTTCCTTCAACTAACATATTTTTGTTCCATTCTCATTCACATTTTTATTTATAAACAGGATATCCAACAAATTTAAAGTCTTTGCCGATTGACGTCACAGAAAGACGCTCCACGTCCACTGCGTCCCACATTTTCTCTACGCCTTTTCCTTCTAGGAAAGTAGGAGCTTCTTTTCCTCCTGAAAGCTTTGGAGCCATATACAGCACCAATTTATCAATTAAACGATTTTCCAAGAATGCGGCATTCACTTCGCCCCCTCCTTCAATTAAAAGAGACGACACAAATTTCTCACCTAGTATAGAAAGCATATCTTCAAGATTTACTTTGTCCTCACCGCTTGTAACAAATACTTCGACGCCTTGCTTTTCGAGTTGTTCTTTTTTTTCTTTTGAATAGCCCTGACTTGTAAATATCCACGTTGGAGCTAAAGAATCCGTTGCTAGCTTAGATTCAAGCGGCATGCGCAGCTTTGAATCCATCACAATACGAATTGGACTGCGGCCGCCTTCAATGCGAGTTGTCAGCTCGGGGTTGTCCTTAATGACCGTATTCACCCCTACTAAGATACCCGCTGTTTCATGACGTAGCTGATGTACATCCAAACGAGCTTCCTCAGACGTAATCCACTTGCTGTGAGAAGAAGCAGTTGCTATTTTACCGTCTAACGTAATCGCTGACTTTAATGAAACAAACGGCTTCTTCGTTACAATATACTTATTGAAGACCTCATTCATTTGACGTGACTCTTCTTCACATACACCTGTTATAACCTCAATGCCTGCGTTTTCTAAAATTCCGACCCCATTACCTGCTACTAAAGGATTGGGGTCTAAAGTTGCTATGACCACTTTTTTTACACCGGCTTCAACTAGCGCTTCAGCACAAGGACCTGTACGTCCGTGGTGTGAACAAGGCTCTAGCGTTACGTAAGCAGTCGCTCCTTTTGCTTGTTCGCCAGCCATTCGCAGCGCGTGAATTTCAGCGTGCGGTTCGCCAGCTTTTAAATGCGTACCAATTCCAACGATTCGATTATCGTTTACAATGACCGATCCTACAAGCGGATTTGGCTCTGTTTGTCCTTTTGTTGATTTTGCGTTTTGTAAAGCTATATTCATATAAAATTCGTGATTGATCAAAGAAGAACCTCCTCTTTTAAATGTCCTGAACGTTTAACTTTAGTATCCAAATACTTTTCATTAAACTGCGATACATCTCCCCAAAGTGGAACGCGCCCTGATAAAAGTGCGCCGTTTTTCTCAAGCGCGATTAGCTTTTTCGGATTATTGGTAATCAGCGTAACCGGTTTTTGGCGCAGCACTTTTAACACGCTGATGGCATCACTATAGCTGCGAGTATCATCTTCAAATCCTAACCCTTCATTCGCTTCTACCGTATCAAATCCGTTTTCTTGAAGAACGTATGCCATTGCTTTGCTGAATAGTCCAATGCCGCGTCCCTCATGATTTGCTAAATAAAATAGCGCTCCGCTCCCATTTTCGACGATCATTTTCATTGATTGTTTTAATTGAAAACCGCAGTCGCAGCGTTTGCTTCCGAATATATCTCCCGTATGGCAGATACTGTGCATACGAATGAGTGCCTCATGCGATTCTTGAAAATCTCCGTACACAAGAACACTAGATTGCTGCATATCAGCTAAATTAGCTCCTTGCATTTTTTCAATAAGCTCTTCCGTACTTAAAGATCCTTCTTTTACATTATCAGAACGCAACCATGAATACCAACTAAATACTTGTGTCTCGCCATCCAGATTCACAGGAAGCGTAATAGGCCCTACTATATAAATAAAATGGTCTTCATTTTTTACTACGTTAATTTTATCTTTTAAAATTGAAACAACTTTTTGGTTAATCACAGTCATTTCCTCCTCTTATGTGTCTTTCACTTATCTACTATTTTCACATTGTGCTCAATCTCTCACATGAACAACCATTTTTTTAGCAATTCACTACATTTATCTTTTTTAATTGATGTATCAGCTTACTAAAAGTAAGTGACTTTACTTGCTTAAAGTATTATATGACGATACATTTATCTTGTAAAGCTTTTATGCTCTTTTTGTTACTTTTAGTAATTAACTTTTATAATTATATAAATTATATAATCAAAATATAAATACGTAAAGTAATTTATAATCTTTAAGTAATTAAATTACACAACACTAGATAAAATGCTGACTTTGTTTTATAATATAGGAAGAGAATGGAGGTAATAACATGGACGGTTTAGCACTCTGCCCACGTTTTGAAAAGGCTGTTACTATACTAACGAAACGTTGGACGAGTTTGATCATTTTTCAGCTACTTTCCGGCTCACAGCGGTTTTCTCAAATGCAAGAAGCACTTCCAGTAAGCGGAAGGCTCTTATCCGAGCGCTTAAAAGAATTAGAGCATGAAGGAATCGTCATTCGTACAGTTATTCCGGAAACTCCTGTTCGAATCGAGTATTCATTATCCGACAAAGGATTAGCACTAGCGCCGGTAATTCAGGAAATTCAGACATGGTCCAGTGAGTGGATTACAAAAGAAGAAGTGGAATAAAAGAAATCTCTAAAGAAATCAGGAGGGCTTCTATATCGATATACTCACTCACAGCCGTTTTCGTTTTCTTTAGAGCTCCATAAATAAAAAAGGCATGCTCCCCTTGAGCACGCCTTTTTTTATTTATGTTATTTTCCTAATGATTCATTTTGAGAAATAATGCGCTGTTTCTGGCTTTTTCGGCCGTGCAATACAAGGTATACTGCTATAGCTAAAAGAGCAACAATGGAACAGAAGACATACATTCCTTTATACCCGGCTGCTGTAGATAAAATGCCTAATAAAAAGGACCCTAAACCCATTCCAGAGTCAAAAAACACAAAAAACGTAGCGGTGGCGACACCTCGGCGATGAGGAGAAGCTTTTTTTACAGCAATGGATTGAAAACTTGATGTAATCGTTCCAAAGCCTAATCCAATCAATGCTCCAGCTAATAAAAACACCCAGCTTGTTGTCGCTTGGCTAAGTAAAAAGATACCGATAGCTAAAGATAAAATGGACGGATATACCACGCTGTTTTCTCCGTATTGATCAAACCATTTTCCAGTAAAAGGTCGAGAAGCTAATAAGCACACCGCGTATACAACAAAGAAAAAGCTTGAAGCTTGCGTAAAGCCCATTTCTTTTGCATAAATAGACACAAACGAAATAACACTTGCATATGAAAAAGCTACCACAAGGCCAGCAACAGAAATAGGCAGCGAACGGTATTCAAAAAACGCCGCAAGACCTTTGGCTGGCTGTATTTCATTTGTTGCAGAAGAAGCTTGGACATCAGGTACACGAAGTACTAGACTGCATAATACTGCTAAAACAGAAGATACAACCGCAACGGTAAAGACCGCTGTATTACTCAAAGTATTTGTTAACGTTAAGCCTACAAACGGACCTACTACCATCGCTAAGTTCATAAACGTCGCATAGTACCCCATCCCTTCTCCTTTTCTCTGTTCTGGGATTACATTTGCAACGATTGCTCCTGTAGCAGTTGTGCTCATTCCAAAACCAATACCATGAAGCACACGCAGCAGCAGCAGCGCAGATAATGAGTGAATATTCATATATAAAACAGAACCAATTAAAAAGATAAAGACACCTATTAATAGTACTTTCTTTTGTCCTAATGTTGTCATCCACTTACCGGCTAGCGGTCTGAACACAATACCGGACACTAAAAAGATTGTCACAATTAGCCCTAGGCTTTGTTTACTTGCATGAAGTTCATCTGTTGCAAACAGCGGCAATGTGACAGTTAACATATAAAAAATGACAAAAACAAAAAAGCTGGTCAATGAGACCGCTAAAAAATCTTTTGTCCATAATTTCGATTTCTGCATGATTTTCCTCCTTTTATTTGTTTATTCGTATCTATTTATTAAAACAAACTAAATCATAGTCTAGAAATAATATGTATACGAATTATCTCAACTCAAACTATTATAGGGTTCATATATGTAAGTGTCAACATGTATTTATCGATTTTGATTTCCGTCCAAGGCTTCGCTTTTCGCGGGAATCTTCGCCTTGCCCTCCAACCAACTGCTAGAAAGACCTACACACATGAGACCTACGTTTACCACAAAAAAAAACAAACCATGAATCAAACACTTTGATCAATGGTTCGTTTTTCACTTCGTCTAATATTCTTTTGTCCTAGCCTCTTTTAGAACCTTCACTTCTTTAAATGAGAAATAATTTGATCCGTTACTTCACTAGTAGTTGCGCTGCCTCCAACATCTGGTGTAATGATGCCCGATTCTGTCACTTGCTCGATAACCTCTAATAAATGACTGCCTACTTCTTGTTCACCAAAATGATCCAACATCATTTTAGCCGTCCAAATCTGTCCGATTGGGTTTGCAATTCCTTTTCCGACAATATCAGGAGCAGACCCGTGTACCGGTTCAAACATCGAAGGATATTTTCCGTTCACATTAATGTTTGCAGCAGGAGCAACGCCAATACTTCCCATAATAGCAGCTCCAATATCTGTTAAAATATCTCCAAATAAATTGCTTGCCACAATGACATCAAAACGACTTGGATTTGTAACGAAAAAAGCCGCCAGCGCATCGATGTGCTGTGAGTCTGTTTCAATATGAGGATAACTCTTGGCAACATCTTGAAACACTTCGTCCCAAAACGGCATGGAATGAACAATTCCATTTGACTTCGTTGCGCTTGTAACTTTTGCTTTTCTTTTAGAAGCTAATTCAAATGCGTAGCGCATCGCTCGTTCTGTTCCTTTTCGAGAAAAAACCGCATTTTGAATAGAAATTTGATCTTCTCCTTGATAAATCCGGCCTCCTACTTCACTGTATTCTCCTTCACTATTTTCACGAACAACAATTAAATCAAAATCGTTTGGGTTCATGAGTGGAGATGCAATGCCTTTTAACCTCTTGGCTGGACGAATATTAATTACCTGCTGAAATTCTCGACGAATCTTAATGAGCAGACCCCATAGCGACACGTGATCTGGCACAAGATTTAAATTTCCTACGGCTCCTAAAAAAATTCCGTCAAAGTGTTGAAGCTGCTTTAGCCCATCTTCCGGCATCATCTGTCCGTACTTTAAATAATAATCACAGCTCCAAGGAAATTCTGTAAATTCAAATTTTAACCCCCCGTGAAGATCTGCAATCGTATGAAGGACCCTAACCGCCTCCGGCACAACTTCTTTTCCTACTCCATCTCCTGGTATGTTCGCTATTTTTAACGTTTTCATCAAAAATCCCCCTGCGTCTTTTTATGTAAAAAACCTATCGGTCGACCGTCGACTGGTATTATCTATTTGATTATACGTAAAAAGAACGCTTTCATCAAGAAAATTCTGAATATACTCATTCCTTTCAAAAATTCAAAATTATTATGACTCTTATTAACAAGCGTATTATAATTAGGAAATAAATGATTATAAATAAACGAGGTATATCAATGAACAATTTTGATTTACATAAGCCGTTACCATACTATCTTCAATTTTATGAAAAAATTAAGCAAATGATTGTGAACGGTGAATATAAACCGGGCCAGCGAATCAATGAAACCCAGCTAGCTAAAGCATTTGGGGTTAGCCGCTCTCCAATAAGAGAAGCAATGCGTTTATTAGAAAAAGACGGCCTTTTAGTTGCAGATCAAAAAACAGGCTTTATTGTTTATTCCCTGTCTCCTGAAGACGTAGAAGAAATTTATCAAATTCGTACAGCTTTAGAGTCTTTAGCCATTGAGCTGTGTATTACTCGCGCTTCTGATGAAGAGCTTCTTTTCATTGAGCAGCTGTTAGATAGAACCGCTGAGGAAATAAAGCAAGGAGCCGAGGATTCTCGACTTATTGAGCTAAATGAACATTTTCATCAGCTGATTCTTCAATCCAGTCATAATAAACATCTAAAAAAACAGCTCGATAGCGTAAATGTATTGATTTATTTTTGTCGGGTGCTTAATTTTAAAGGTAAAGGACGCGCTGCTGAGATTTTAGATGAGCATCAGCAAGTGTTCACCTTTATGAAAAAACGCAGTTTAAAAGCTGTTGAACATATGCAAAAACATTTACATCATGACCTTGTTCATTTACAAAAACGATTAAACACCAAAAGCGATTGAGACATAACTAAACTCATTCAATCCAAAGACGAACAAATGAGATACATAAATAAAAGAATCCGAACGATGAATCGAGAGCCTCCATCAAGAATCTCGATTTATCGTTCGGATCTTTCTTCAACGAAAAAAATTTTGTCCTAGCCTCTTTTTTTAAATAGGTAAAAACACTCCAGGTGCTTCCCCATGTTCATCGTCATCGAGCCACCACTTAAAGCCTTCTTGTTCCACTAATTCCTGGGCTTCTTCAGGACCTTGTGAACCCGATGGATATTCATAAAGCGGCAGCATGTCAGCTTCAAATGCATTTAATACAGGCTGCACCCACTGCCAAGATAGCTCTACTTCTTTCCAATGAGCAAAAAATGTAGAGTCGCCGATTAATGCGTCGTAAATAATTCGTTCATATGCTTCCGGTACACTTTCTTCTTCTCTTGAAAACGTAATACGAACCGGCTCAATAACACCATTTTTTAATGGATTTTTGCTGTTAAGCTGCAAAGCGACGTTTTCGCTTGGACTAATTTCAATAATAAATAAGTTTGGTGCTACTTTGTCATAAGGAGTTTCGTACAGACCTTTTAAAGAATCTTTAAATTCTACGACGATGCGAGTTGATTTTTCTTTCATTCGTTTGCCCGTTCGAATATAAAAAGGAACGCCTTTCCAAAATGGATTATCAATCCATAAACGTGCTGCCACAAACGTATCATTGTTAGAGTCTGCTTCTACGCCAGGCTCTTCTTTGTATCCTCTAACAGATTTGTGATCGATTTCTCCGCTTCCGTATTGCCCTCGTACAACATCGCGAGCTACTTCTTTCGCTTGAATTTTCCTCAGTGACTCCATTACTTTTTGCTTTTCTTCTAAAATGTTTTCTGAGCAAATTCGTTTTGGAAGATGCATAGCTGTCATCATGAGAAGCTGTAGCATATGATTTTGAATCATGTCGCGTATGGCCCCCGTATGATCATAATACCCTGCACGATTTTCAACACCGACTGTTTCACTTGCTGTAATTTGGACATTTGCAATGTGTTTATTATTCCACAGCGATTGCAGCACGGGGTTCGTAAATTCAAGTGCTTCTAAATTTTGCACCATCGGTTTACCTAAATAATGATCAATTCGATAAATTTCTTCTTCTTTAAAAGTACTGGTTAGCTTTTCATTAAGCTCCCTTGCTGAAACAAGATCATGTCCAAACGGCTTTTCAATCATAAGACGCTTCCAGCCGCTGGTTTGATCCAAGCCGCTTTTTTTTATATGCAGAGCAATTACATCGAAGTATTCGGGTGCTACGGACAAATAAAACAAACGATTTCCTTTACTTCCATGAGTTGTTTCTTGCTCATTCACAAGTTTCAGCAGCTGTTCGTAATCTTCTGTTTTGCTTGCGTCTACTGCTTGATAATGAAACAGGGACAAAAAATCTTCTTCGTTACTTTCCATTTTCCGTCTCGAAAAATCGTTTATAGATTGCTTTACACGCTCTTTAAAATCCTCATGAGACATCTGCTCGTACCCCGATCCAATAATAGAAATAGCATCAGGGAGCTTTTTGTCTGTAAATAAATTATAAAGAGCGGGAAAGATTTTTCTTTTTGCTAAATCACCCGTTGCGCCAAATAAAACAAAAGTTAAGGACTCCACTTTTTTTCCTCCCGTCAGGTTGTATGTATGATGGATTTTCTCTTCTCCTAGCTTACCTCTGTTTATTTGGGAATATCCTTTTTTCATCAAAAAGGACGCTCACAAGTGTGAGCGTCCTTTGCTATTTACATTAAAATGTTTGTCATTCCCCACAGCAGCAAAAAGCTCAGCAGAATCGTCATATTTGACACGGTGCCGACAAATTTTTGATCGTATTTGAATTCTACTGCGTAAGGTAAAACTGAACCCGCTACCGGTAGAATGAAGCAAACTAAGATTGTATACCGGAACATATCTTCAAATGGAAGCAGGAAAAACAGCGCAATTCCTACGCCGAGTCCGATTACGTAGCGGATACTTAAAAACATAATAATTTTTTTCAAGTAGCTTTTTTGGAACGAGAAATTTAAATATACGCCTAAAAGCAAAAGAGAGAGCGGCATATTCGCTTTCGAGATAATGCCTGAAACGTCTAATACGTATGATGGTAAATGAATGCCTATAATCGCAAGAAGACAAATGATTACATAGGTAAGAAGCGGCATTGATTTTAATACTTTATATAAAATCTTTTTAAATTCAATGTCAATATTATCTCCTGAGTAGTAGCTGCCAATCACATAGCATAAAACAAAAATAACAAAGGCATTTCCGACATCAAACATACCAAAGTATTTAAGCCCTTCTTTTCCCCAGATACCTTCTACTAGTGGATAAGCAAACATTCCAATATTAAATCCTGGAATCATCATCGTCAGCATGCCTTTCACTTTTCGCTCATCTTTTCGAAAAACAAAAACCCCTACAGCAGCTAACAGCAAGCCATAGACAATCCCAATAACTAATAGTAAGATAAGCGATCCATCAATTTTAATACTGCTGAATGTGACAATAATCAAGCAAGGCATTGTAATATTAAAAATAATTCTGGCTAAAGCTTCCCCGTCTTTTTGCTGAAGGAGGTTTGTTCGTTTTAGTATGTATCCTAATAGAATGATTGTAACGGAATACAAAAACTGACTGTTAAAGCTGCTCATAGACCTACTCCCTTGCCCTCTAAGATAAACGTTTTATAGAAACGTTCTTCATATCTTTTATACTTATTTAATCGATTGTTTTACCCTGTCTTTTTTAATCCTTGTTTCATTATAATATAAGCAGCTTAAAAAGAAACTAGAGAATTGGATGCAGTTTACCTGTTTGTTAGACACAAACAGCTTAGAAACAAATGAAAAAAATTTCCTCCAAACTGATTTTAAAACAGGACATTTTTCTTTTTTATGGAATTTATTTAAAAGGTATGTAGTATTTTTATGAGGAGGAAGAAACGTGAAACGAAAAATGATAGCGCTTACTTTTTCTGCTGCTCTTTGTTTTTCAGCTTCAGGATCTCTTGCTGAAGCTTCTAACAACACAGATGTAATCCCAAATGCTGATCAGTCAGCAGAAACCTATTTTGACGGAGCGAACGGGAATTGGCTCACCACTAAAAACCCCGCTCAATATCAGCAGGCTACGCTCTATGGCAATATTGGGCTTACTCCTTATAACTGGGGGAAACCTGAAGATGGATCGGGCTGGTATCGAATCAATCAGCCCGCTGCGGTCAAAGGAACCCAAGTAAATGGCATTTTTGAAGACGCTCAGTTCGTCATCCGTGTTCCTGATAACTGGAACGGAAAACTTGTAGTAGCCGGCATTCCTGCCACGCGCAACGAAACGTCCACCGATTTATTATTCAGCGATTACGTTCTTAAAAAAGGCTATGCATTTGCAGCCACCGATAAAGGAACGCAAGGAGAAAGTGACCCTAACGATCCTTTTGCTAAAGTAAAAAATGCACTCGCTAACGATGACGACAGCGTAGCAGAATGGAATATGCGCTATCGTCAACTGACAAAAGCTGCCCAGCAATACTTGACTACTCATTATTCAGACAAGCTAATCAACCCGTCCAATCGAAAAAATCCTGCAAGCGATTTGATTCGAAACAATCATAAAGTACCGACGTATGCAATTGGCATTTCAAACGGTGGATACGTTGTCAGATACGCACTTGAACATGATGATCCAAAGCAAACAAAAGAGCCTCGTTTATTTGATGGAGGCGTCGATTGGGAAGGCGTATTATGGAGTGCAAAAGCGCCCAATTTAATTAGCTCACTAACACCTGTTGTCAACAACGCAGAAGAAGCGCTGTACGGAACGGGAAAAGAACAGCAAAAAGCCATTAAACAAATGTATAAAGCAGGTCTTCCAAAAGGATCAGAAAAATTATGGAATTATCATGATCAAGTGTACTGGGCGGTCACATTAAACATTTACCGTGATCACTTTGATCCAACTGCTCCAGGAAGAACAAACTGGCACAACTATTTAAACTTTACTTCAGCAGGTCTACGTGATCGCTCATGGGATTATATCTTTGAAAATTATCGCTATCAAACTCGTCCAAAAAGTGTAAAAGAAAATGTAGCAAAAGTAGAAAATACGGGCGACATTGATGTGCCTCTTATTAGTATGACTGGCTCTCTCGACTCACTTATCTTCCCGTCTATTCACGCGGAAGGCTATGAAAAGCTCGTTAAAAAAGCCGGCAAGGCAAATCTTCATCGCCTTTATACCGTTAAAAACGGAAATCACGTTGACAGCTTAGTATGGAATAAACAAACGGATCCAAATCAAGAGCTTCAGCCCCTGCTTCCATATGCCCATCAATCTTTTGATTTGTTAGTAGACTGGGTGGAAAATAAAAAAGCAGCGCCTGCAAGTAAAGATATTAAAGCACCTCAAAATAACCTTAAAGTAATGGATATAAAATCCGGACAAGAAGTAGATCCACGCTAAGGTTGAAACATAACTAAATGAATCCAACCTAAAGACGAACAAATGAGATACATGAGCTGGACTGCTTATTACACCGCAGTTGATTTCCGTGCAACTGCTAGAAGGAACGAAACAAATAAAACTATATTCACCATCACAAAAAACGAACCACTAATCAAACATGTTGATTAATGGTTCGTTTTTCACTTAGGGGAAAATGCTTTTGTCCCATCCTTAGTCTTCATAATAATCAAGATACAGATGACCTGCTGAGTCTGCTTGACCTAAAAATACCTTATCGACTGCAGCACCTTTCTTTTTGAGCTGCTCTTTAACCCACGCTACGCTATATCCCAGCTCATGAACAGCTTCTTTCATTATATTTCCGTCCATGATAATCGTTTGAGGTAATCGTGTCGCCTCTCCTTTTATTAATAAATCTTCTCTCGTAACGTTTTGCTTTTCTTTTTTTAACAGCACGCTTAATTCCCCGTTGGTTTCGAGCATAGCAAAAGCTACGTCTTCTACGTAAAAGATGTCTTTTTTCCGAAGCTGCTCCATGAGCTCATCTACTGTATATTTTTCTTTTTTTACATTTCCCTCAAGAATTTTTCCTTCTTTAATGAGGGTCGTTGTTGTCCCTTCCACCGCTTTTCGAAAGCTTATACTTTTTAACGATACGTTTGATACAAAAATAAGAAACGATGCCCACACTAAAATTGCGACTACCCCGTGACTTGCCTGTAAATCTACATCCATTGAAATTGTTCCTGCAATATCTCCAATTGTAATGCCCACAATATATTCAAAAAAAGAAAGTTTGGATAACTGTTTTTTCCCCAACAGCTTTGTGATAAAAAACAAGCCAAGTAAAATCAGCACTGAACGAAGTACCACTTCCATCCAATGATTCAACGCATGCACCTTCTTTACTAAAATTGATGTATCTTTTATTTTGTGCATATTTATATGGATCAACGCAGATTTCCACCTTCCATTATTTACATAACTTTCATGGCAGGTTAGAGTAGAAAGAAGTAGGAAACAAATGGGGGTTTTATAATGAACGATGAAGTGTTAACCGTATTTAACGATCAACAAGAGCGCATAGGAACAGCGTCTCGCAAAGAAGTTCACGAAAAAGGCTATTGGCACGAAGCGTTTCACTGCTGGTTTGTCAGCCGTGAAAATGATATAGACTATATTTATTTTCAAATTCGCAGCGAACAAAAACAAGATTATCCCGGTGCGCTTGATATCACAGCTGCCGGACATTTGCTTCATACAGAAACCGCTGTGGACGGTGTAAGAGAAATTCACGAAGAGCTTGGCGTAAACATTTCGTTTGATGAATTGCTTCCTTTAGATGTATTTAAATATGAAGTATCTGAGCCGCACTATATTGACAAAGAGTTTGCACACGTATTTTTATACTACAGCCCTCACCCTCTTAATGCGTTTACGTTGCAGCAAGAAGAAGTATCAGGTCTTGTAAAAGCGCCGTTTTCTCACTTTTGCGAACTGTGGCTTGGAAATCAAACAGAACTGATCATTGAAGGGATAACAAATAAAAAAGAGCCGATTCACCGTACAGCCCATAAAAGTGAATTTGCTCCTCATCCCAAAGCTTACTATAAAACGATCATTGCATTCATTAGCCAGCAGCTGCATTCAGCAGAAAAAGCTTAGAATCCTAAGCTTTTTCTGCTGAAAAAATCATATATGTTGCACTGCCAAGCGCAACAAGCTTACCGCTGCTGTCTTCAATTTTCACTTCTCCAACAGCAAGCGTTTTGCCGCGATGAGACAGTGTGGATTTAGCAACTAAATATTCACCTATACCCGGCCTTGTGTAATTTACTTTTAATTCAACTGTACTGGCACTTTCAGCCTCAGAAAGAGAAGACCGCACAGCTGAACCAACCGCCGCATCGATAAGCGTGGCAATAACGCCTCCATGAACCGTTCCCCTTCCTTGCAGAAGCTGCGGCTGAATCGTGATTTTTAACTCCGCATATCCTTTTTCAAGCAGCGTTTCTTCAATGCCAATATAATCCCAAAACGGAATCATCCCTTTACCCGTTCGTTTCATCAATCTCATCCTTTACATAAATAAGCTATGTAAGAAATTCTAGAAAAGCTGGAGAAATCCTGTTTCTTCGCATGCAAAAAGCGCTTGCTCTTTAGCAAACGCTTTTTATCCCTCTATTTTTCAAATAAAAACTGTACTTTATTTTCTTTCCATTCTAACTTGGCATTAAAGGTTTTATCGCCTTTTTTAAAGCCTTCAATCAAATCTGTCTGTCCTTCGTTTAACAGTTTTTTTAAATTAGCTTGGGTGACTGTTTTACCTAAAATCTTTTTCGATACGGTAAACGTGCATTTGGTTTTTGCATAGTTTGAGCATCCGTAAAATGAACCTTTATCGACTACTTTTCCGTCGCAAACCTTACACGAACCAAACGATTTAGAAGAGAAGCTTTTACCTTTGCCTTTTCCTTTTCGCTGAATGGATTCAGTGTCGTATCCGCTGAAGTTCCACTTACTTTCTGCTTCGACAGCGTCTTCGATAATTTTAGCTGACAGCTTTTTTGTTTGTTCCATAAAAGCAGCGGCCGATGCTGCTCCTTCTCCAATTTCAGCTAAACGCTGCTCCCACTTAGCCGTCATTTCTGGTGAAGCTAAAATTTTATCGCCAATCGCGTCAATCAATACCTTTCCTTTATCAGTCGCAAACACTTGGTTTTTTTTCACATCAATATATTTACGGTCTTTAAGCATTGTAATGATTCCCGCACGCGTAGCTTCAGTCCCTAACCCTTCTGACTTTGCTAAAATTTTCTCCAGCTCATCATTATCCAAATGCTTGCCTGCTGTCTTCATCAGCGTAATCAACTGACCTTCCGTGTAGCGTTTTGGGGGCTGTGTTTTACCTTCTTTTACGTCTACTTTAACAACTTTTCCTTCTTCCCCTTCTTGGACATTCGGAAGAATAACGTCGTCATCTTTCTCGTTTTGAAAAATTACTTTGCGCCAGCCTTCTTGAATTTGCTGCTTTCCTTTTGAAATAAAAGCTGCTCGCTTTTCCACGAGTGTCGTAATCGTTGTATAGTCGAAAATCGCTTTTTCATAGTGTGCCGCAATTAGACGTCTTACGACTAGGTCGTAAATTTTCCGTTCGTCTCCTGACAGTTTGCTGGGGTCTTTCACTTGTTCCGTTGGAATAATCGCATAGTGATCGCTCACTTTTTTTGCATTTACATAGCGTTTATTTCCTAGAATTGAAGCGTACGGAAGCGGAAATAAATGTTCGTATTCAGAAAAAGCACTCAGTTTTTCTAAAATCTCAGGAAACGTTTCCGCTTCTCCTTCTGTTACATAGTTTGAGTCTGATCGTGGATAAGAAACAATTCCTTTCTGGTACAGCCCTTGCAGCACATCAAGCGTCTTTTTAGGAGAAAACTTAAACGCTTTATTGGCGGTTGCTTGAAGTGATGATAGGTTAAATAATAAAGGCGGCTGGAACTCTTTTCTCTCCGTTACGAGTTCATGAACTTCCGCGTCTTTTCCTTCGCAAAACTGAGCAATTTTATAGGCCATTTCTTTTTCTTTAAGACGCGATTCTCCGTCTTGATGCCATTTGCCTTCATACTTCTTTCCTTCAATATCAAACTTAGCAAGCACTTCCCAAAAAGGCTCTGATTTAAAGTTATCAATTTCTTTTTCACGCTTCACGATCAAAGCAAGAGTTGGCGTCTGCACGCGCCCTGCCGAAAAAACATCTGACATACCATGCTTTTTTAACAAAATGCTATACACCCGTGAAGCATTCATCCCAACGACCCAATCTGCACATGCTCTTGTATATGCTTCATAATAAAGGTTACGCGTATCGCTTTCGTCTTTTAACTGCTGAAACCCATCATAAATGGCTTTTGGCGTTAAAGAAGAAATCCACAATCGCTTCATCGGCTTATGCACACCTGACAGCTGAATGATATTACGAACGATTAATTCTCCTTCGCGCCCCGCATCTCCCGCATGTATAATTTCTGTGACCGTTGGCTTTTTAAGCAGCTTTTTTACCACTTGAAACTGCTTCGCTTTTGAGCGCGTCACTTCATATTGAAAACGGTCTGGAATCATCGGCAGCGTGTCAATTGACCACTTTTTCCACTCCGGCTTATAATCTTCCGGACTCACAAGCTGGCATAAATGACCCACTGCCCACGTTACATATGCTCCGTCTGTAAACACTTCATTCGGTGGAATCTCTAAATAGCCGTCGTGACGCTTCGGCTTAAACTGTGAAGCGAGCGTTGACCCTTGATCCGGCTTTTCTGCAATAATTAACTTCATGTATTTAATCACCTTACATTTCAAATTTCCATGTGAAACTTAGTCAGTTTTATTATTTTATCATAGAAAGAGCTGTTGGAGTATGAATGAGGAGAAAAGTAGTTTAGATGAGAGATACCTATCTCATTTTAAAAACGTGTCGCTGTCCGTTATAGCTTTTCAATAAAAAAGCTGTAGATCATTTTCTACAGCTTTGATGCATATCTGAATTTTTCTGGCAACAGCCATTATCATATCGACTAAAACAGATCTCCTTTGGGACGTGTTATGAAATAATCAATAACCAAATATACAAACCAACAAGCGTAATAAACAATGTCGGAATCGTTAAGATAATACCCGTTTTAAGATACGTTCCCCATGAAATTTTCACGCCTTTTGTTGAAAGAACATGAAGCCATAAAAGCGTCGCTAAAGAACCAATCGGGGTAATTTTCGGACCTAAATCCGATCCAATAACGTTTGCATAAACGAGCGCTTCCTTGATTGTTCCAGCTGCGTGTGTGGCATCGATTGCTAGTGCATCAATCATAACGGTTGGCATATTGTTCATAATCGATGAAAGAATAGCCGCAGTGAATCCCATACCAATTGTTGCTGCAAACAGTCCATGGCTAGCCGTTGCTTGGATTACATCAGCCAGAATTTCTGTTAAACCAGCATTACGCAAGCCGTATACAACAACATACATGCCGATAGAGAAAAAGACAATCGCCCATGGAGCTCCCTGTAACACTTTTTTTGTATGAACCGCTCGGCTTTTTTTAGCCATCATCAAAAACAGAATAGCAATCATACCTGCAATAATCGAAACAGGGACGCTAAAGAATTCTCCAATCAAATAGCCTAGTACTAACAAAACTAAGACAATTCCAGATAACCGAAACATCTTTTCATCTTTGATGGCATCCACTGGCTTCTGTAAATCTGCTACATTGTATTTCTTAGGAATTCTTTTGCGGAAATACAGATATAAGACCATAATACTTGCAAACAGAGAAACCAAATCTGGAACAATCATGCGTGATGCAAATTCAGAAAAGCTAATACCAAAGAAGTCGGCTGATACGATATTTACTAAGTTACTAACAACAAGGGGCAGCGACGTTGTATCTGCAATAAATCCACTTGCGATAATAAACGGAAAAACCATTTTATCGTCGAACTTTAATGCCCGAACCATGGCTAGTACAATGGGTGTTAAAATCAACGCTGCTCCGTCATTAGCAAATAGCGCTGCTACAACGGCTCCAAGAAGAGACACGTAAACAAACATACGCACGCCGTTCCCTCCTGCAGCTCTAGCCATATGAAGCGCTGCCCATTCAAAGAAACCAATTTCATCTAAAATTAAAGAAATAATAATAATAGCAATAAACGTAAGAGTCGCATTCCACACAATGCTGGTTACCTCAAGAACGTCTTGAAAATCAACAACGCCTGCCAGTAAAGCAATCATAGCTCCCCCGCAAGCCGACCAGCCGATTGATAAATTTTTCGGCTGCCAAATGACAAAAATTAATGTTACTAAAAAAATCAATGATGCTAGTACAACTGATGCCACTTTTTAAACCTCCAATTATTCACAACAACTAATACGCAGTCCTTGTTTTTCCAGCTCTTTTAAACGTTCGTCCTGACTTGGTACAGATTCAAGTATGCCCAGAACAAACTCATAGTACTGGCTTTCTTTATTAAGAGAATAAAAAACCCATTGCCCTTTTCTTCTTTCCTTCACAAGTTCAGCATCTCTTAATTTTCGTAAATGCTGACTAATTGAAGGTTGGCTAGCTTGATAGATATCTACGAACTCACAAACACAGCATTCATTGTTCTCTATTAATTTAACCATCGAAAGCCTTGTTTTATCTCCCAATAATTTTAAGATTTGGGCTGCCTTTTCAATACTATCTATAGATTTTGTGCTCATTAATGAATACCTCCTACTCCCTTTCAGTTGATAGATAATAATGTGCTTATGTATTAATGCTCATTACTATAATTGATTTCTAAATATTTTACAATTTTTTAGTAAACTAAAAGTGATTTGGTAGTTGTCTCAGGATTTAAAGAAGTTATTTTCCCTTACTAATCTAAACCAAATCTAGCACATAATACTACAAATATATTTTCAACATTCCACCAATAATGTGAATGCCCATCCAAATATTACTGACTACCAGTTGGATGGACATTTCCTTATAATTTTTCTTTTTTTATTTGTACATATGGTTCGCTTTTTCTCTTTTTTGTAAAAAAATAGAGGCACTAATCCACGAAGTAATTGGAATAATAATGGCTACACCAATGCCTCCGCTTAAGATAGAAATGACTTCTGCACAAAAGGTTTTTGAATTGATAATATCTCCAAACGAATACGACAATCTCTTAAACCATATAATCAAAGTCAAATATCCCCCTACAAATGCAAAATACAGTGTATTGGTTGTAGTGCCTAAAATATCTCTTCCGATTTTCAGTCCTGAATTGAAGAGATTTTTTTTAGTTACGGATGGGTCATGAACAAATAATTCATTCATAGAAGATGAAATAGATAGCGAAATATCAATGATCGCTCCTATGGCTCCCATAATAATTGTACAAATGGCTATTTTAGCAAAGTCAATTCCAACGTAAAGTGAAAAAGCGTTAATTTCTTCTTCTTGTTCTTCTCCAAACCCTTGAATCATGGCATGATGTTCAATGATAAAAATAAAGAACACTAAAACGGCTAAGGTAATAATCGTTGAAACAAACGCAGCAAGCGTTTTATGATTGAATTTATTAATATAAAATAAATTAATGCAGCTAATGATTGTACAAGCGATCAACGTAACAATAATCGTATTTTTTATAGACAGCATAAAGAGAATGGTTAGAAAAATAACGCCAAAATTCAAGAACAAAGCAAGGAAAGATCTAATTCCTTTTTTTCCGCCCACCATACTCATCAGAATAAATAAAATAAGAGCAAGCAACAGTAAAACGTTCACTTTCTGTTCCCCTTCCTAAAAATAAAAAGAATCGAAAGATAGAGTGTAATTGGAATCGTTAAAACAATGCCAATGCTGCCAGTAAGAGCACGAATTAACTCTAACGAGAAATTCATTGAAAACGTGTATCCTAAAGGAGAACCGTTTTTTAAATAAAGAAGAACCATTGGAATTGTTCCACTTATATATGAAAAAAATAAAATATTCGTCATGGCTCCCATAATGTCTCCGCCAATTTCCTTGCCCGATTTCAGTAAGTCTTTGTGCGCTATCTCTTTATTCTTTTCATATAGTTCATAAACAGAAGAAGTAATCGTAATCGCTACATCCATAACAGCTCCTAAAGATCCTATTAGTACCTCACTCATAAATATTTTTTGAGGAGGAATCGTCACAAACTCCATTCCTTCATAATGAAGGCCATTAGAATCTGTCAGTTGCATGACACCATACGCGATTAAAAGAGAAACAAATGTACCTATTAAAGTTGAAATAATCGCTACATGCGTTTTTTCTTGATTACCGCTTACTAATAACAAAGAAATAACTGTAAAAAGAACGACAGCTACAATACATACAGCTAGCAAGCTCACATTCCCTAGTGCTAAATATACATTAAGGGCCCCGATTAAAAGGACAATATTAATAAATAAGCTAATGATCGAATAAAAACCTTGCTTTCTTCCAATAGCCAGCAAAATCAGTATAAATAAGCCCGCGACAGCGGTAACCTGCGTGTCCCGCTTCACTCCTTCAATCGTGCCGCTTAAAGCATGCTGTGAATTCTTTTCTAAGGAGACAAAAAGATCTGTTCCTACAGTGTACTTTTGATCATAAGCACCTGAGTATGAGTACGTATTCTCTAAATGGATAAGCTTCCCTTTATATTTTCCGTTCATGATTTTAGCAACAATTTTTTGAGAATATACGGTATCTTTGTTGTGATTTAAATCAGTAGATTTATTTTGTTCTACAACATTCGTCTTCACTACCTCCGCTATCGGTTTTTTATAAAGCGAATAATTGTGGTTTGTAACTATTAGCGCTATACACAAACAGCAAATTCCTAGTATATAGAGAAAGATTTGTTTACGCGATAATTTATTAAACTTTTGCTTCGAAAAAAGATTCCTTATATGCTGGGAATACAGAGGTGACATCACATAATTCCTTTCTGGTTATTATTTGAACGCAGAGCTCTTGAACATGAAGAGACTGCAAAGAGATCTAAATTCCCTTTGCAGTCTTTTCATTCGTTTATTATGAGCGTTATAGAGTAAGACATACTCTAGGTACACAAGACGCTCAAACCTGCTGTTTTTTCCTTCCGTACTGTACCAGAGAAAAATGAAATTATAGTGAAAACATAGAACGATTTATCTACTTCACTAGTTTTTTATGACTATCTTATATAATCATAGGAATATAAAAACAAATAGAAAACTGTCTGCGCTATAATAAATTGACTTTATAGCTACTGATTAGTTATAAAACTCATGAAAAGCGACAAATAGTTGCTAAAAACAAGGAGGTTATTTCATGTTAACGAAAAAAACACTTGTCATGCTTTCTACTCTCACCCTTGTAACAACATGCGTAGCATTCAGCACTCCAACTACTGAAGCAGCTGCTAAAGATACCTACTCACAAAAAATTGAAACTAAAGCAGAAACAAGGCCTACGCTTCGTAAAGGTTCTCACTCTAGCTACGTAAAGGACTTACAGCAAAGCTTAAAAGATGTGAAGTATAACACATCAGTTGATGGAATTTTCGGTACGCAGACACAAAACGTAGTAAAAGAATTTCAAACCGATCACAGCTTGTCTCCAGATGGTATTGTTGGCCCCTTAACATGGGCATCTTTAGATGAGAACAAGGTAGAAAGAAAGCAATTTCCTGTCAGCACAGCTATTACATTCGGTAAAAAAGAACTCGGTGACAACATTGTCTTCAGTACAGACGACCGCTTACGGAAAGATAACAACGATAAAGCTTACTACAGATTCGTAGCAAAAAACAAAGACTGGATGGATCAAGGCGGATCAGGTACCATAGGGTGGTATCATATTTACAAGAATGGAGATGTGATTGAAGCATCCAATTAAACCTATTTACAAATAACGGTTCGAAAAAAGCCTTCATAATCACTCTTTTGAGTGATTTACTATTTCTCTTACAGAATGCTGAAATTTAAAGGAATCATTCCGTAGGTATTTTACTTGAACAAGAACAGCTTTTTCTCCCCGTAGCTGTTCTTGTTATTTTTTAACAAAAATGAAAAAAGCAGCATATTGAACATTCTACACGCTGCTTTTTGCGATTACAGGACTACTCTGCGGGTCGAGGTCCTGCTTCTCGTCCTGAGTTCTCTACCGTTAATATGGGCCGAACGGTGATATCTTCATTTACACGAATTTGACATGATAAGCGCAAGTGATCTTCAATTGAACTTTCTGAGTATGCATTTTTCTCTGCGTGTGTTAAATCACAATATTCACCTTCAAGCACTTCTACCCTGCAAGTCGTGCATTTAGCTTTCCCGCCGCATCGATGAAGAATATTTATACCGTTGTCTTCGAGTGCCAAGACAAGCTTTTTTCCTTTTGCCACTTCAAAACTTCCGTATCCTAAAACGGTTACTCTTGGCATGTATCTCCCTCTTTCCCTCTACTGTGTACAAGCGATTTGAATTACACTATATGCAGTTTCTTTTTATTGCATGCCTAAATCCAATTAAGAAGACCATCATTTTGTAATACGGCAACTAAAACGACAATCCCAAGTATAATAACAGGTATCAGTGCTTTTAAAATTTGATACTTAGATAATTCTATACGTTGAGGCTCCTTTAACAAATGACTTTGATTTAACTCAGTATTGTTTTCACTTTCTTTATGATTCATGTTCCTCTGCCTTTCTATTTTTTTATAGTGCGGTTCATATCTACTTCTGCTGAAATCACAAAAATAGACACAGAATTTCTTCATAAAAATCATCTTAACCTTTTTAAGAACATGCTATACCAACAATTCTGTTTTAAAACAAGTCCCTATCATACGTTTCAAACAAACCAATTCATCTTGTTTCTCCTTTTAATAGCATCAGATCAGAAGACTAGACTTTTTCACATCACTAAGTGCATGAGCAAGGTCGTTATTTATAATCAAAAGTAAAACCCCATAGCGAGTCATGAGGTTTTACTTCGTACTTTGTTTTTTTGGAATTTTAATTTGTTTAATATCTCCCAACACATAAATATAAAAAATTAAGCCTAGCAACAATACAATTCCCGCTACAATAAAGCTTAGATTAAAAGAACCGGTTTTATCCAAAAGATATCCCGTTAAAGCTGTAGCTATAATTCCACCAAACAAATTATTAGCTAAATTAACAATAGAACTGAGAAGAGAAATGGAGCCTGCAGGCGCAATTTCAGCAGAAATTGACCAGCCGATTGGTGCCGTTGCAGATATACCTGCCAGTCCAATCGAGATACAAATCATCGCTACTACAACACTATTGGTGAAAATAGAACCTAAAAAAACAAACCCTAAGCATAATCCTACAACAATGATCGTGCGATATACTTTTTGACTGTTATATCCTTTTTTTATGAGGTAATCAACAAGCCAACCGCCAACTAAAATGCCAGCAAATGTAGCAATTAGCCAAGGGACTGCCGTAAGCAGACCCGATGACATGATATCCATGCCGTATTTCTCTTTTAAAAAAGTTGGCAGCCACGTTAACAGTAAATTAAACGTATATCCATAGCCTGTAAACCCAATCATTAGCCCCCAAACTTTTCGATTTGTAAATAATACTTTTAAGGTATGTAAAAATTTTGATGTTTGTTCATCGTTCGCATTTAAATTATTTTCTTGAATATACTTCAGCTCATCATCTGATATGCGTCTATGCTTTTCTGGTTTTTCGTAATAAAACCAAAACAGCAGCGTAAACAGCACGTTTATCATTCCAATGGATAAAAATGCTGTGCGCCAATCAAATTTAGTGATGAGAAATGCCACAAGAGGCGCGCCAAGTACATTTGAAAATTTTGCCGCTGAATCAAACAAAGAATTTGGCAAGCTTCTTTCGTTTGGAGGAAACCATAGAGACGTAGCTTTCGACGCTGCTGGAAAAGCTGAAGCACTCATTATTCCTATTAAAAATCGAACGATATAGAGAAGAAGTTTTCCTTGCAAAAATGCCATGGACATCGTTAATAAACTCCAAATCACCATACCCACTCTTGTTACCCATGCTACTCCGAACCGATCAAGCAAGCTTCCGGCAGGTATTTGCATGATCGTATAAGAATACGTATAAATAGAAAAGACAATTCCGAGCTCTGTTCCCGTTAAGTGAAATGCATCTTGTATTGCAGGAGCGGCCACTGACACCGCTACACGATCAAAATAATTTAAAATAATCATACTGCTTAACAAAGATGAAATGAACCATCGTGTGCGTCCTGTTCGCTTTACTGTATGTTCACTCATAGCTAGCTCCTTTCATCAGTAGTTTGTTCGTTTTATTACCGTAGCATTCTACTTAATACCACAACTTCTTTTGAAAGAAACATGCGTTTTCTTCATCCATCATGCAAGAAATCCCTCATGATAAAACATAAAACAAGAAGTAAACAAAAAGAGATTGAGTCATAAAAAAATCAATCCAAACTACAGCTAGAAGCAACCACCTACATTCACCATAACAACGAAAAAATCCGAACGATGAATCGAGATTCTCAATCAAGAATCTCGATTCATCGTTCGGATCTTCCTTCACCTAAAACACTTTTGTACTAGCCTCTTTTTTCACTAACAGTCTATTTGGCTGAAAGTTCACTTTCGGTTACCCACTTGTGATTTTTTACTTTCTCTCCGCCTGTAGTCGGTGCGTAGTCTACCATGTATACCGTTGTTTTTTCGGCTGAATCAATCGTTGCTTTTGCACCTTTCATACCTTTCATATGATCTGCTTCAAGCGTTACTTCGCTACCTGGCTTTAACTGCTCGTTACCCGCACCTTTTATTTCTTCTTGAATAACCCACTTATGATTTTTCACTTTTTTTCCGCCAGTCTTTGGCGTATACGAAACGGTATAGGCCGTAGTGTCGTAAGCACCAACAATCGTTGCTTCAGCCCCGTTCATGCCTTTCATATGATCTGCTTTTATAACGGCTTTATCTCCAACTTTATATGTTGGATTCTCTGCTTTTTTTAATCCTTTTGGAACCTCTCCTGAACTAGAGTGATTCATCTCTGAGTGATCGTGCACGGATTCATTTTTGTCAGCTGAAGGCTTTTCATGACTAGAATCGTTTCCGCATCCGCTTAGTCCAATAATGACAGATGCCCCAAGAATAAATAGCTGTTTTTTCATAACAGTCCCTCTTTTCCACATAATAAACTTTAAAATAAAAATCATTTAATCATTAGAAACAACTTACCTTTGCCTACTCTTCTTCTTTTCTTTATTGTAGCCAGAATTTGTGCAGATTTTGTGAAGATGAAGGTAATTGGGCACGAATAATTCCTGTGCCTAAAAAAGGCCCTCGTATGAATCACTTACCATAAGGAAAAAATATAAAAATAAAAGGAGGAAAGAAACATGCTAAAAATACGCTTTGCTCTGTCCTCACTGTTACTTGCGTTTAGCTTGGTGATGGGAGCCCCTTTTGCTTCCGCACACTCCACTCTCTCATCTAGCGTACAAAAAATAGAAGTAACGTCCATTAAAATGAAAACGCTCAAAACATTTATCGATGAACAAGATATGAATGCATTCACTAACAGTATAAAAAAAGCGCAGCATATGAAACTTCTCTTAGATGAAGAATCTGCTGGAAGCATCGATTGCAAAATGACCATTACCTATGGAGATGGTTCTAGCCGTCATTATTTCATTTGGATTATGGATGATGGACGTGATGTGTTAATTGCTCAGCAAAAACACCCAGAAGACCTTCATCTTAAAGGGTATGAATTGAATCAAAAAAATTCCTTGCACTTAACAAAGCTGCTAAAGAATATTCTTTAGCAGCTTTGCTTTTAGATCACTTTCACCGAGAATGACTCGATGACTCTAATATTTTTTAGTTTATATTGCCCAAATAGCATATACTGCTATGACTGCGAGCACGTACAAAATAGCTGAGACGATCCATTTTTTCATATCTTATAGCCTCACTCTCTGCAATCGCAGTGCATTTAATACAACCGATACAGAACTAAAGGCCATCGCGGCTCCAGCGACCCAAGGGGCTAACAGCCCAACTGCTGCAATTGGAATACCAAGCGTGTTGTAGCCCATTGCCCAGAATAAATTTTGCTTAATATTAGAAATCGTTTTTCTACTCATTTCAATCGCATCTGCAATGCTCATCAAGTCTCCTCGCATCAGCGTAATATCAGCGGCTTCCATCGCTACATCCGTTCCTGTTCCGATGGCCATTCCAATATCAGCTAGCGCAAGTGCAGGAGCATCATTAATACCGTCTCCTACCATTGCGACTTTTTTACCTTGCTGCTGAAGCTTTTTCACTTCTTCTGCTTTGCCTTCTGGCAACACTTCTGCTATAACGTGCTCAATACCCGCTTGCATCCCAATAGCCTGAGCTGTTTGACGATTATCACCTGTAATCATCATCACTTCTAAGCCCATTTCTTTTAACCTGGAAACTGCTTCTTTAGAAGTTGCTTTAATGGTATCTGCGACAGCAAGCATGCCGGCATACTTTCCGTCAAGAGCAACGAGCATAGCCGTTTTTCCTTCTCGTTCTAAATTTGTCATTTCTTCTAAGGCTGTATCAATATTCACTTTATGTTGATTCATAAGCTTTCTTGTTCCCACTAACAGCTTTCGCTCTTGTACAGTTGCTTTCACTCCATACCCTGGAATAGCTTCAAAAGATAACGGATCTTGAATCTCTATACCTTTATTTTTTATACCTGCTACGAGTGCTTGAGCGAGAGGATGCTCCGACAAACGCTCAGCCGATGCAACTAACTGCAATAGCTCATTTTCTTCGTAGCCTTGTGCAATACGTACATCGGTTAACTCGGGAGTTCCATTTGTAACAGTTCCCGTTTTATCTAAAAGAATCGTATCGATTTTATGCGTTGCTTCTAAATGCTCGCCGCCTTTAAACAAAATACCAAATTCTGCTGCGCGGCCCGACCCCGCCATAATGGAAGTTGGAGTAGCTAAGCCTAACGCGCATGGACATGCAATCACTAATACGGCAATAAGCTTTTCTAAAGCCGGTGCAAATTCGCCAGGCGCAATCCAAATATACCAAACAAAGAAAGTAAGAAGTGCAATTCCGACTACAATTGGCACGAATATACCTGAGATATAATCAGCTAATCGCTGAATAGGCGCTTTAGAACCCTGCGCTTCTTCTACTACTTTAATAATTTGCGCAAGCGCCGTCTCCCTGCCAACGTTTGTAGCTTTTATTTTTAGAAAACCATTTTTATTGAGTGTAGCTCCAATTACTTTATCTCCAATGTTTTTATCTACCGGTACACTTTCACCTGTCAGCATGGACTCATCTAAGGCCGATTGCCCTTCAATAATCTCTCCGTCTACAGGCACTTTTTCACCAGGCTTAATAAAAATAACTTCGCCTTTTTGGACTTCTTCCACTGGAATTTCAACTTCCGCTCCGTCTCTTATGACAACGGCCGTTTTAGCCTGTAAGCCCATCATCTTTTTAATTGCCTCTGAAGAACGGCCTTTGGCGTTTGCTTCAAATAATTTCCCTAAAAGAATCAGCGTAATCAATATAGCGCTCGTTTCATAGTAAAGCTGATTCGTATGAGCAGATGACCCCAGTGATTTAAGAGAAAAGTATAGACTGTAAAAATAAGCTGCGCTTGTGCCTAGTGCTACTAAAACATCCATGTTGGCACTTTTGTTACGCAGAGCTTTAAATGCGCCTACATAAAATTGCTTCCCTACCACGAATTGAACAGGCGTAGCTAAAGCGAGCTGAACCCATGGATTCATCAGCATATGAGGTAAAGGAATAAACGACGTAAACGTAAAATGACTAACCATTGCCCATAATAACGGTACGCTTAAAATAAACGAAAACCAAAATTTCCCTTTTTGTTTACTCAGTTCTTTTTCTCTATAGCTTTGCTCTTCTTCTTTTTCTTCCGACTTTAGCTTTGCTCCGTATCCAAGCTTTTCAACTCGCTGCGTTATATCTTGCGGAGCTATTTGAGAAGGGCTGTATTCAACAGAAGCCGTTTCTAAAGCAAGGTTAACACTTGCCTTTGTCACGCCTTCTAATTTGTTTAACCCTTTTTCAATACGAGTCGAACAAGCGGCGCACGTCATGCCCGTAATAGCAAATTCGACTTTTTCACTTACAACTCCGTACCCAAGCTTTTCGATTTTTTCTTCAAAGGCCTGTGGACTTGTTTTAGACGGATCAAATATGATAGTAGATCTTTCCAAAGCCAAATTTACGTTTGCTTCTTTTACACCTTCTATTTTTTTTAATCCTTTTTCAATTCGGTTAGAACACGCTGCACATGTCATACCCGTAATTTGCAAGGTGGCTTCTTTTTGTTTGTCACTCATCACGCTTCGCCTCCTGTTATATACCTATTAGGGGTATATATTTTTCCTAAATCAAGCGTGCGAAGGTATTCGCACGCGATGCTGTTTATGCTACGTCATAACCTTGGTCATCGATAGCTTCTTTAATATCTTCGACCGTTACTTGACTTGGATCAAATGCAACTGTTACTTTTGCATCTTCTAAGCTTACTTCTACGCTTTTAACGCCATTAAGTTCGCCTACGCCGCCTTCAACAGCTTTGACGCAATGACCGCAAGACATTCCTTGTACCGATAATGTTACGTTTTCCATTTTTAGCATCTCCTTTATTTCATTAATCGTTTAATGGTTGTTAATAATTCATCCACTACTTCTTCATCACCATCTTGCACA
The DNA here is from genome assembly GCF_055710015.1 of Priestia sp. VA7. Classification (NCBI taxonomy): domain Bacteria; kingdom Bacillati; phylum Bacillota; class Bacilli; order Caryophanales; family Bacillaceae; genus Priestia; species Priestia sp. VA7. Next base: position 242,075 of record NZ_JBVQPN010000004.1, on the reverse strand, counting down.
CGTTCTACAATGCAATGCTTCAAGTGACCTTCAAGCAAAATTTTACTTACACTATTTAAAGCAGACTGCGCAGCTGCGATTTGAGTAATCACGTCGTCACAATACGTATCTTTTTCGATTAATCCTTTAATTCCTCGAATTTGTCCTTCAATTCGATTTAATCGGCTTGTTAGATTTTTTTTCACTTCTGGAGAATGGTGACTTTTTCTTTCACTATTTATCGTACAACATTTTTCTTCACTGTTCATGTGATTCGCTTCGACCATCTAACATCCTCCCTTCATGACTTCATCATACTATACCCCCCTACCCTATGTAAAGGGAAAAGGTCGCTTACTTTATCTTTTCACCAATTTCGATAGCTATGCTCATATCATTTTCAACTAACATCAACCCACTTATAGCCTATTCCCCATACGGTTTGCAGGTATTCGTCTACAGGAAAACCCGCTTTTCTAAGCTTATCCCGAACATTTCGCACGTGAGAGTCAATAGTACGATCTCCAATCTCAGCCTCATATCCCCACACTAACACAAGCAAGTCGTCCCGGCTGAACACACGATTTAAATGCTGAAGAAGTAATCCCACTAATTCAAACTCTTTAGGGGTCACTTGAATGTACTGATTTTTATATTGTAATACGTGGTCTTCCTTGCTCCATACTAAGCCTTTATAGGTGATTTCATTCTTTTCTTTTAAGGAACGTCTAAGAACCGCGTTGATGCGTGCAACCAATTCTTCTTCGCTAAACGGTTTAGTAATATAGTCGTCTGCCCCTATATTTAATCCTTTTACTACATCTAACGTTTGGCTGCGGGCTGTGAGCATAATGACCGGTAGATCAGACATTTTTCTTACTTTTTGACAAATCTCCCACCCATCTTCGCTTGGCATCATAATATCTAATAACATCAAATCTGCTTTGTTACCTTCATAAAGATAGCGCAGCGCTTCTGTGCCCCTTTCAAATTTTATACATGTAAATCCGTTTGGCAGCAGATAAAGTTCTAGTAAATCCAGCATCCTTGCTTCATCATCTACTAATAAAATAGTGGCCATCCTATCCATCCTCTCTTAATACAATCTCTACGGTCGTTCCTTTTCCCCTCTCGCTTATGATTGTTATCTCTCCTCCATGAGCTTCTACAATCTCCTTTACAATTGATAAGCCTAATCCGTATCCTCCGCTTTTTCTCGAGCGAGATTTTTCCACTCGATATAGCTTGTCAAATACGTAAGGCAGATCTTGTTCTGGAATGCCTATTCCTTGATCTTTAAGAGTTATTGTCAATGATTCAGCTGATTTTTTTACAATCAAATCAATTTTAGTCCCTTCTTTTGAATATTTCATTGCGTTATCAAGTAAATTGATAATCACTTGCTGAAATCTTTCAGGATCTAGTAAAATGTAAAGACCTTGAGAGCAGCTTATGTCCAGATCCATCTCTTTTTCTTTTAAAGCTAAATGAAAATGCGCGCATATGGTGTGCAAATACGTAGCCAGTTCTACTTTTTGTTTTTGAATAAAAAACGTATGCTGATCCAGCTGCGCCAGCTGAAACAAATCTTTGACTAACTGTGAAATTCTTTCCGCTTCTTCTTCCACAATAGCAAGATATTTATCATGTTCTTGCGGTGTATTAGAAGGCCTTCTAGCAACGTCTGCGTATCCCTTTAAATACATCAAAGGAGTTTGAAGTTCATGTGAAATGCTGCTTAAAAATTCATTTCTCTCTTTTCGTAACCGCTGCAGCTCATTTGCTAGCGACTGAATGGACATTCCTAATTGTCCAAGTTCATCTCTTGAATGAGCACCAAGCTTTACAGACAAATCCCCTTGACTCAGCTTCTCTGTTGCTTTTTTCATCTTGATTAAAGGAGCGGTTATAAATTTAGACAGAGCAAAAATAGTCACAATTGAAAATAAAATGGAAACAGCTCCCGCTACGTAAAAATGATGCTGTAGTCTCGCAATCATTTCGTGAATATCATTTGTGTTTTTGAACATATAAACCGTTCCGAACTGCTGACGGCCTTTTTTAATAGGTGATGCTGTGGCGATATAAGGTTTGCTTTTCCAGTCGCCTTGCATAATTTCACCTTTGTATGTAAGAGACTTTCCTTTCCATTTCTCTACTGCTTTTCTTGCACCTTGAATTAAAGGCCGAGACGAACTGATAATTTTTCCTGTCTTATCTGTTATGACAACATCAGTTTCTGCTTCAGATTCCATCAGTGCAACATGGTTAAGCGTAGCCGAATCATGATGCTTCTCTAATACTTCCCGGTGACTGTTTCCTCTTAAACGCAAACTTTCTAATTCCTCCGAAATTCGTGTGTTGGCAAGACCGCTATATAAGTAAAAAAAGAGAGCCGCTTCAATTAGTAAAATGAACATTAAAAACAAGAGTCCAAGCTTAATAGAAAGTCTATTCATTTATTCACATCCTTTGCTTTCATTATAGAAGTAATAATTGAAGAAACTGTGCAGAATAAAGCATATATGATTGAATAACTATTATTCTCTGACAGTTTACCACAGGTATCTGACAGCTTAGCGTATAAAGTACGTTTATCATACCGTAAATTTCGAGCTCACTAAGCACGCAGCACTACATAATCCAAACGCAAAAAAAGTGGAGACATAACGAAATCTCTCCAATCCACAGCTAGAAGCACCTATATACAGGAAACCTACGTTCACCATATCAATAAAATCAACAAAAAATCCGAACGAGTTGGATTCTCCATCAAGAATCTCACTTCATCGTTCGGATTTCCTTTAACTAAAATACTTTTGTCCCAGTCTCTTTTTATTTAACAATGATAACAGGACATTCTGCGGATTGAGCAACTTCGTGACTTACACTTCCTAAAAAGGTCTCTTTAACAAAGCCCTTTCCCTGGCTTCCTATTACAATGACGTCTTGTTGATTGTCACTTGCGTATTCGATAATTTTCTTTGAAGCTGTGCCTTCTAAACCGTATGCCTCATATGGAATACCTGATTGAGTTAAATGATTGTGAGCTTCAGATAAAATATCGCGGTTTTCTTCTTCTATCAGTGCGTCTAAGTCAACGCTAAAAACAGGCTGCTGCAAGTGAATTTTTTCCTTAATATGTACAATTGTCAGCTTATTAGCATTTACGCTTTTAGCTAGTTTACTTGCATGTTGAAGAGCACGAATAGAAGGTGCGGAGCCATCAAAGGCGACTAAAATTTTGTTATACATATAAAGAACCCTCTCTCTTTTTGTTCTTTCGTGATGTATTACTATCTAGATGCTGTAGATGATAAAGCAAAAAATAATAAAGTAAGAGACTTCTTGATTTTTGCTTTATCATCCATACTATACTTTTACCGCTTTCAGAAAAAACAAAACATTTATCCGTTTTTTTCCATATAAAAAGCCTTTGCTCACTAGAAGCAAAGGCTGATTGTTTATGTTAGTAGGTTATTTAACAAACTTCTTTTAACTCTTCAGTTAAACGTAAAAAAGTTTCTTTATCTCTTTTTTCTAACGACTGATCAATTTGCAGTAAAAGCTGTGCTTTTTTAAAGTCACGAAGAGATTTGTTTAGCACTAGTTGAGCTGCTGTCGCGTCTGATACTTTTATTTCTTCTCGTGTCATTTTGCGGGACGTATAGTTTTCCATTACAAGTCAACTCCTCATCCTTTTCGCTATTATATAAGAAATCATATAATTATTCAAATATTTTTTCTTATTTTTCATTTTAAATTTGACCCCCAAAAACCGAGATTAAGACATAACGAAATCAATTCAATCTAAAGACAAACAAATTGGATACATGAGCTGAACCGCTAGAAGCACCGACCCACATAAACGAAACCTACGTTCATCACAATAACAAAAAAATCCGAACGAGTTGGATCCTTTATCAAGAATCTCGATTCATTGTTCGGATTTTCTTTCCACTAAAATACTTTTGTCTCAGCCTCTTGATATCACAACCACTCTGGGCATGAAGAACCTCGAGGAACGAGAACCGTCTTATATTCCCCTGGAGTTTCCGACATTTCGATTTGTTCTGTAAGCCCTTGGTACAATCCTAAAGGTGTTTGAGCTGTAAAGAGATCCGGTGCAATGTACTCATGCTTCTCTGACGAACCAGCTGTTTGATGAGCGTATGTTTTGTCATAGATGCCCATTGATAAAATCCATAAAGATACACGATCTAATGATACACGCACGCGGTAGCTGCCTCCTTCTTTTGCTCTTCTTTCTAGTGCCATTAAAGCACCGACTTCAAGCAGCCAAGAAACCGCATAATCATTGACAACTACAATAGGAGGCAGCTTAGGATTTTCTGGCGACCCTTCTAATGCCATGACTCCCGTTACACTTCCCGCTGTTTGGTCAAATCCATTTCTTTTCGCCCACTCTCCTTGCGTTCCGTGCAGGTTAACGGTACAGTGGATGATTCCTGGTTTTAGTTCGGCACACTCTTCAGCTGTTAAACCGTATCTCTCTAGAAATCCGTATCGATGGTTCGCAAAAAAGATATCGGCTCCTTGTAGCATTTCAACCATTTTTTCTTTTCCTTCTTTTTCACCGATATCCAGCGTTGAAGAGCGCATTCCGACATTAGACGTAGCGTAAATCGTATCATGCTCCCAATCCGTTGGCTTCCAAATATTTAAGACGTCGGCACCGTGTAAGGCGAGAGCTCGACCAAATCCTGCTCCTGCAATAACATGACCAAGACCTAATGCTCGAATACCGTCTAGCGGCGTTTTAGGATTCTTTGAAAAAGGAATCGGCTCACTTTCTCCAATCTTTTCAATTTCAATTAAAGGAAGCTGCGCTACTTCTTCATACACGGACTCATTCATAAACTCTTCAATTGTCCGCACAACAGGCATGATAACTCCTCGCTCCGCTGCAGCTTTTTCTAATTCTTCTGCATTCCATCCGCGAATTTCTTTTGCCACTGCATCAGGGTCTTCTATACCATTTAACAGCTTTAGCGTTTCATGCTTGGAGCGTGGATATGGATTCAGCGGCATCACCCATTTGTCATCTTTTGTTTGATAAAAGCGAAAGCCTAATGGGTTATATGGATCATTTGCTTTACTTGGTGCGTACCCATTAAGCTTTTCCCATTTTTTATCGTAAAAAGGTGATAATCTTCGGATAGCTTTTCGTAAATCCATATGAATATCTTGACCTTTTCCGCCTCGTATTCTCCAAATTTTTGAGACAGCTACTGATTTAGCAACTAGTGCAATAGCTGCTGCTGAGGCAAGGCGCAGCATACTAGGAACAACCGGATCTTCTCCGTAAAACGTAATGTTTCCTCCACTGTCTTTTGCTGATAAACCTGCTCCTTGAAGCACATTTTCAAGCTCTTGATAGATATCAAAATCACTATTATCCGTTAAACGATTTTCATTTGCTTTCACAATAGATTTTGTTAGCTGATCTTTCGTAATGTTGCTCACGTATAACCCCTTCTTTCCTCATATAATTACCTCATTATGTCCCTGCTTGCTGAAGTTATGCCCTCGTCGAGTTAAATCAAAGCACTTTAATATAACCTTTACGTTAACGTTAATATTATCTTAAAACGAATGTATCATACATCACTTAGGCGAACAAATAATTTGTTTCATAGACAAACAAAAGCGCTTTATGTTTTTTTACATAAAACGCTTTTGTCCTACTTCATATTTTCTTTTTTGAACTACTTTTCGATTGGTTTTTTTAATGCATGCAAGTTTTCTTCTGCAGAAAGCATCACTTGGTTCATAATATCTTCTGCATCTTTAATTGCTTGGTTATAAAAGTGAGGGCCGATATTTTCTTTAATAAACTCTAATACATTTTCCGCAGCAAATTCACTGATTTCTTCATCTCGTTCGTTATAAAAAAACGTTTGAATTTCATTCAGCATTTTATCTTTATCTTCTTTTGAAAAATTAATAAACATAAACAAAACTCCTCTTTACATTGATATCTGTCTACCTGACATCATAGCAAGAGGAGCTGAGAAAATGCAGTCTTTTTTTCTTGTTGTTTTTGTGTACAATGCTTGTGCTGATTTGAATTAGCTAGGCACCTTCATAGCCGTTTTTTCTTTTATGCGGCCTGAGCGCTTTTTCATATCTTGTAAAATTTCTAAATATCTCTTTTCCGTCAACTCATATTTTGCCAGTGGGACAAGTGATAACAAGCAAAGAATCCCCGGAATGATTGTAAAGATTAAAGCGATCCAAATGAGCGTGCTGTGTGACTGAATTTGATTTGGCACGTATCCTACTGCTGAAAGGATGTACCCGCCTACTGCTCCCCCCACTGCTGAAGCAACCTTTGTTTTGAAAATATTCGTAGAAAATACCATTCCTTCCGCTCGGTTCCCCGTTTTCCACTCTCCGTATTCTACACAGTCAGCGAGCATAGATGTTTGAGCAATGTTGCTAACTCCACCGCCGAAAGAAGCTAAAAAGCTTAAAATCATTACAGGCATAACGTGAAAACCGGTTACAAACATTGTAAGAGTGGCTACAGCATTTAGGGCAATTCCCCCTATTGCTGCGCGTTTCTTTCCAAATTTGTTTGAAATGAAAGGAGACGCGATCGCTCCTACAATTTGTGCTGTAAAAAATAAGGTTAAATAAAGAGACGCGATATTCTCTGCATTTAAATTGTATTTAAAATAGTAAATAGAAAACGTAGTTCGAATTGTTAAAATCGTTTCAACTAAAAGCATCGAGAAAATTAGATAACGCAACGGTTTATTTTGAATAAATAAGTTCCAAACTGCTTTTGGCGTCTGCTTTTCCTGTCTTTTTACGGTATAGTTTTCTTTTACTCCTGAAAATGTAATAATCATTGTAATCATTAAGATACACGCATAAATAAGACTAAGTATAAACCAGTTTCCAAAATAATGAGCTAGTGGAAGAGTTAATAAACTAGCAAATAAAGACCCTACTGCTGCAATGGTTCTAGGAAACGCCACTACTTTATTTCGTTCTTTTACATCTTGTGTAATCGTTGCTGAAAGCGACCAATAGGGAATATCCATAATAGCAAAGCTTGTTCCCCATGCGATATAGGTGATATAAGCGTAAATTAATTTTCCTGTATGAGAAAGATCAGGACTAATAAAACACGCGACTGTAGCAACTGCTGCAAAAAATCCGCCTATTAAAAGATACGGCCTAAACTTACCAAATCTCGTTTCTGTATTATCAACAATCATTCCGATAATAATGTCTGCAATTCCATCCCATATTCTCGCAATAAGAAATAAAGTTCCTACGGCTGCAGCATTTAGTCCTACGCTATCCGTATAAAAAATCATTAAATATGTACTTGTTAATGCATAAATAATATTGTTTCCAAAACTCCCCATTCCGTATGATAATACGGTTTTTAGAGAAACTTTTGACTGTACCCCCATGCTCATATAACTTAACTCCCTTCTCCTATAAAACGCTTTCATCTCATTGGTGACTAGAATCTCATTGCTTTTTGAGATTCTAGTCTTCTATTACGGCTGTATATTTTCCACAACTCGACTTTCGTAAGGCTGCAGAACAATATCTTTAAACACTTTTACTTCGGGCGTATGGTTCATAAGAAAGGAATAACTCTTCTCTCCAAGCTTGCGAGGATATACTTCAATTCCCTCTTCACTTTCCGTATGCTCAATATGCTGCTGTTTTACAATATCAAGCGCAATTTTTTCAAAAGTCTGCTCTTCAATTCCACAGCCTACATAATAAACCGTCCCGCGACCAAACTGATTTTTTGTTACAGCCGCTTGATTATAAAATGGATCGTCATACTCATACAGCACTTCAGCTGTTACAGGTGTGATAATGTCTCTCCACACGGACACACTTGCTTGTTCTCCTTCATACGGTCCTACCCCTTTAATAGCTGCTTTCTGAGTAGAAGATAGTGCTTCCACTTCATGAATTTCAATCCCTGTTATTTCTTTTACATATCCGGGCAGCGTCTGTTTAAAGTGAATATTATTTTGTTTGTCTTTAATGCCGGTTCTAAACGTAAAAACGATGACGCCTCCGTTTTCAGTAAATTCAGTAAATCTTTTACCTAGTTCTTCATCAATGATTTGCAAAGCCGGAACAACTAGTACTTTATAGCTTGAAAAATCTCTTGCAGCAGGAATAACATCAATAGGTATATTCAACTTATAAAACGGTGTATATCCTCTAAGAAGCTCCTGCGTAAAGTCAAATCCTTCACTTTGCTGCTGAAAGCGCCATGACCATATATTTTCATAGTCATACAAAACGGCAACATCGGATTTAATACCAGACTCAAGTACATGTTCATAATGAACGATTTCACTAAATAACGACTGAACTTCTTTGTAGCGTCTTCCATAATGATTATCGTGACCTACAACTCCATAGCAGTATTGCTCGGCTCCTCTTGTCATTCCGCGCCAACGGAAATACAGCATATTCGTACATCCATGAGCAAACGCCTGATAAGACCACATTTTTGCCTGGTTAGGTCGCGGAAGATAACCGATGATATCATGACCTTGAGCGCCCATTAATTCCTCTACAATCCAGAAGTTTTTATGTAGCAAACCTCTATTAAAATCATGCCCTAGTGCAATATGAGCCGGGGTAATGGGCTCTGTTTGACCGCCCCATACCGGATAATTGTCATAAGATACAAAGTCCATTACTTCTAGATTTTCTTCATGATCAAACCATTTATCAAAAAAGCCCCCTGATACGTTCGTTGTCAACAGCTGGTGATCACCTTTATATTTCTTCACAATCGCTGTTTGTTCGTGAGCGTATCTGTTTAACGAAAAAGAACGAAAGCGCGCCCAGTCAAGCTTTAGCGAAGGGCTGTGTGTCGTAATTGTTTTTACGGGCATAGGCACTTCAGTAAACTCGTTATATGTTTGTCCCCAGAAAATAGTGCCATACTTTTCATTTAGCTCATTGATATCTTTATATTGTCTTTCCAAAAACTGCTGAAACTCTTTATGACATTGTTCGCAGTAACACATGTCACTGCCTTCATGGCCAAATTCATTGTCAACTTGCCATGCTACAATTGCTTCTTCTGAGCAGTAGTGCTTTACGAGTTGTTCTGTAATCTGAGCGCTATACTTTCGGTAAAGGGGCGAATTAAAACAATATTGACGTCTTCCTCCAAAGGCTCTGACCGCCCCGTTTTCATCTTTTGATAAAATAGAAGGATGCTGCTTCGCAAGCCAAGCCGGAAAAGTGGCAGTAGGCGTACCAAACATAACATCAATATTCTGTTTTTTAAGCTTATTGATAACGCTATCAAAAAAGGAGAAGTCATATTCACCTTCTTTAGGCTCCATTAGGTGCCAAGCAAACTCTCCTATTCTTACCATGTTTGATCCTAGCTCTTTAATGCCTTGGATATCTTCTTCTATCATATTTTCTGGCCAATGTTCAGGGTAATAATCGACACCGATGTACATTTTTCTCTACTCCTATCTATTTCTTTATTTCATTAAATGAACAATTTGCTGCTAACTGTTAAGGTCTACTCGGAAACAGGGATCAAAAGCAAAAAAATCACATTTATTTTCTTCATAAATAAATCTCTATTCAACTTTCAAGATACATACTTTCTAATTTTTTAAAACGCTTACAAGTTTATTTTATGAACTTTATTCAAAATATTCAATGGTAAAAATTTAGAGAAAAACATCCTTTTTTTGCTCTTTATTAAAATAAAGAATAAAACGTTTACAAAGACAAATGTTTTTATAATTCTTTTATATATCTTCCCTCACACTTACCATATCCACATTCAGGTAATAAATTGCTTATAAAATAATCAGCAAAAGTAATTTCTTTCATACATGTTATCTATCAATTAGTTAGAGTCATTTGACTTATCTATAAAATAGTAAAAATTACAGAGCAGGTTTTTACCATTATTAACACATTAAATCTACCTTCACCATCACAACAAAAAAAGACCGCACAATTAATCAATAATCTCGATTAATTATGCGGCTACTTCTGGGGCTAAGATACTCTTGTTCCGCCTTTTACTTGCAGCTGATTATAAACACACCTTTTACCGGTTTGTGTTCATGCAGCTTCCATTTATACAAAGCTCTTCAAACGCAGGATCCTTTACATTTTCCATCAATAATGATGTTGCAACATGCTGGAAATTAGAATGACGAATCGTTAGGTTTGTGACGGGAGAACGTTCATAGGCTCGAATCCATAAGCCGTATTTGCCTCCGTTGCTTTGCAAATTCTTATGAAGACTTTTTTACATAGAACTTATGCAGGGGTAATAAGGCGAACGGCTGTCTTTAATGCTATAATTAATTTCGTATGCGAAATATCACTGTTAGCATTTAAATCATACATAGCCGCTGCACCTTATTTTCGTATCATTTAAAATAAAGGAATTTTAAAGAGAAAAGTGAATAGTATAAACATGCACTTTATTTACTATCTCTTTTTAATTTTCATATATTCATTGCTTTTAAAGGAGAGGATATCATGCCAGGAGCAACAAGCATGGTCGTAATCGGGATTACTGCCTTAATTGTATTTGGACCGAGTAAATTGCCGGACATAGGACGAGCATTTGGACATTCCCTGCGAGAATTTAAAAATGCAGCGGAAGGAATTATACAGGATGACGACAAAAAAACTCCAGAGGATACCACTGAAGATAAAGAGGGAAAATCCTAATTTTTATGTAAATAAAAGTTATACAGACTAAAAAGCCCACTTTTCACGTGCAGTGGGTTTCTTTTTTGATGTATGATAGTAAAAAATAGTAAAGAAAGAGGGTAACTTTTTGTTTAAATCGAAACTGCATTTTTGGACATTAGAACTATTAATGATTGCTTTACTAATTTACATTTGTAAACATATTTCGTTTGTTTTTCTACCAATCGGTGTGTTTATCTCCACTTTGTTTTTCCCTATTCTCGTAGCTGGTTTTCTTTTCTTTTTATTCGAACCAATTGTGTCATTTCTCACAAGAAAAAAAGTGCCAAAAACACTGGCCATTTTACTATTATACGTTGTTTTTATCGGCGTAATTGCTTCTATTGTGGGCGGTGTGGGACCTACTTTATCTAAGCAATTAACTGATTTGGCTAAAAATATTCCGTCTTACATTGTAGAAACGAGAGAGTACATAAATGATTTATCTAACTCAAGATGGTTTAACTGGCTCGTTGAACAAAAATATGTGTCGCTCGATCATATTGAAGAGTCACTTTTAAACTACGCGTCTACTTTACCTACGAATCTCACAAACAGTATTTCATCTGTTTTAAGCGTCGTAACGAATATTACACTTACGGTTGTAACCGTTCCTTTCATTCTTTTTTATATGCTTAAAGACAGCCATAAACTTCGTAAAAATACGCTGCGTATGGTTCCTGCTTCTTACCGAAAAGAAACGTTACGTACAATGAAAGAAACAACAAATACGCTAGCTACTTATATTCAAGGCCAAATGCTCGTTTGTTTGTTTGTGGGTATTAGTACATTCATTGGTTACCTCATCATAGGGTTACCCTATGCATTGATACTCGCACTAATAGGAGCCCTTACTAATATTATCCCGTACGTCGGCCCTTTCATTGGCGTAGCACCTGCTTTAATCGTAGGTTTATTATACTCTCCTACAAAAGCGATATTAGTAATTATCGTCGTCGTAATCGTTCAACAGCTAGATGGGAACATTATTTCTCCGCTGGTAATTGGAAAGAAATTAAACACTCATCCTTTAACGATTATTATTTTATTGCTTGTTGCGGGTAATATTGCAGGAATACTCGGAATGATCTTAGCGATTCCGGCTTATGCTGTAACAAAAACAATTGTGATAAATATTGTAAGAATGATTCAATTCAGAAACAAATCTGTCAAATTGTAAAATGCCGAGGCTATCCAATAGAAGCTGGTAAAAAAGCATCTTAGTTGAAGTTAAATCCGAACTATTAATCTGATTAATGGTTCGGATTTTTTGTTGTCATATTGAACATAGGGTTCGTGCAGCTGCTTCTAGCTGTTGATTGGAGGGCAAGGTGAAGACTTCTGCGTGAAAAGCGGAAGTCTTACACGAAACTCAACAGCGGTGTCACAAGCGGTTCAGCTCCTTTATCTCATTTGTTCGTCTTTAGATTGGGGTAATTTCGTTATGTCCTAATGTCTTTTATCTTCCCATGGGTTCAGCACTGACACACCATCAGGTGATTTCCATCCGGATCTTTAAATGTAAACCAATGATTGTGTTGAATTCCTGTCGTTAGCTCTACTTTTTTCTGCTTCATATATTCATAAGCTTCTTTGATATCGTTTGTATTCAAATGAAAAGCTGGCGTTTTAAAAAGCGTATTTTTTGAATAAGTTTTGCTATCTAATACAATTCCTGTTCCATTCATAGGTATCACATATAAATGATCATATAAAATGTCTTCATCTGCTATCAAACCTAGTATGTCACAATACCAATCTCGTGCTTTTTTTATGTCCTTTACAGGAATAAAAACCGTGCCGACTTCATTTAATATAGGGTTCATTTATGACCTCCGGTATAGGTTTAGTAGTTTTACAACGTATTCTCTTTTAATCGCTAATATCCTTTTATTTTGAGATACTTTCTATCAGTCCATTAAACTCGGTAGCAGAATTAGCGGTCTTGCAGACACGTTTATCCTCCATACATAAGCTACACGGCAAATATATATGCTTCATGACCAAATTTAGATTACTAAAAAAGAAAATGAGAAAATCTCCCCCTTCCTCTGCTTTGCACGTGTATAATGAAAAATAGACTATAGATAGTAGCCTTTTTTTGTTTGTAGCATCGAACTTTCGTGCATTACAATAGATTTAAAGCCACTATCCAGCTAAGGATTAAAATGACTAACTTAAGGTTAAGGAGGTTAGATGTGTATGGATTATTCATCTTTACTCATACGCGAAGTCATTGATAGAGTATCTAAATTACGCCTCTTATCTGTTTATAATGAAAGTATAAAAGGTGATTTAGAAAGCACCATCCTCCCTCTTTATCAGCAGCACTTTGAAAATAAAGATGTAAACGAAGCATTGAGGATTTTAAAAAAGGACTTTCTCAATCGTACGAAACGCAGATGGTTAGATGCTGCTATACGCGACTATGAGCAAAAAAAGCCTAAGAAGAATAAAGAGCTGATTGGCGAATACAAAGCGCTAACAGCTTATTATAAAACGAATGGAAAAGAACTCTTTTGCAAACAGTTTGAAAACGTATCATCTCCGGAAGAAGTCATTGATAAACGAATTGGTATCCTACGTGAATGGAGTCAAGAAGATAGCTTCTTCTTAACGGATTATCCTTATATTCATCAAAAAACCAAGACCCAGCGAGAAAAAGCAATCCATACGGATATATCTATTATTATTGGGCTTACTATACTGGACCCAAGCTTCCAAAACGGAAATCATAGTATTATTGAGAGCCCTTTTTCAACTGTAGAGAATCCTTTTTTCTCTAACTCAAGAGCAAAGCTTCTCGTCGAGCAACCCCTATTAGAGAAAGAAGGAAAAGAATATTTCTTAAGTACTTATAACTCTGAAGACGGGACAGATTACGAATTGTTAATAGAAAAAGAATACGCTGAAGAAAATGGAAATAAAATTAGTGATTTAGATCGGTTTGATTATAAAGTGTTTTTAGAGATCATGAGCCAACGCGACGAATTGTTCGCTACACAAAAAATTATTAACGTAAAAATTGGTGACCTTGTGAAAGCACTTTATAAAACAGACAGTAAGCGCAACTATCAGATGATAGAAGAAAGAATTACAAAAATGAAGCACTATAGCATGACAAAAGTACAGCATAATAAGAAAATTGCCTACGGTATTTTTGACTTTGTGGATATTACTACCATGCCCAACGGAACGCGAATTGCTGAAATTCACGTCAATGAAGTGATATATAGAGACTATATTCAACGCCAAACGGTGCGTATTTATAAAAATAAAGTAGAAAAATTAAGTTTAGACGCCGCTTATCATTTGCTATTCGTTATGCAAAAAGAGCGTCTCATTTGCTATGAAACAAAATCTTCATACAATGTCACAAGAGATTATTTATATTTTTCGACAAGAGTCCGCTTTCGAAAAAGACGAAAAAAAGAAAACCTTGTCGAAATTGAAACAGCCTTAGATGAGCTAGTCGAACAAAAACTAGCTGTCCAATCCTATAAAAGAGTGGGCCAAGTGTTTCAGATCACCTTTATTCCTGTGGGAGAAAGTGAAGTAAAAGACTTACTAGCTGGTGATTACGAATATGCTCCCCTTTCTATTTATCAAAACGTAACAAGTTCTATAGGCTAAAAAAGAATGCCCTTATAATCTTTATAAGGGCATTCTTTTTATCTATGTACTATTAATCACTGCATTTTTTGCTCCATATTTCCGTGCGAAAGTGTTTTTTGCTCCAATTCTCCATGTAAACATATTATTTCCCCTGCTAATATAGCTATTAAACTTCACCTTCCTCGTCATTTTGTGAACTTTTTATGTCTAAAAAAGTATTTATAATTGTTTTTTGCTCCAGATCCCCGTGCGAATGTGCCGTTTTTCTTTCTATACTGCATTTACTATAAGTTTGGCTCCAATCTTCCGTGCAAATATGCCACTTTTACATAAATTTTCTTGTGACAGCGACTTTCCCTCTTCGTTTCCTTCTATTTTTTGCTCCACATCTCCGTGCAAAAGTGTTTTTTGCTCCAGATTTCCGTGCAAATATGCCACTTTTTTAAAAAAGCGCGATTTTTTCTGCAAATGTTCATTTATTCTTTGTAAAAATGTGAACTTTATGTGTCTAAAAAAGGGCATTTTTTTGTTTTATGTCCCTATTTTCCGTGCAAATGTGTCACTTTGTCGCCCGAATCTTTATTTTTATCATTTTTGCTCCTATTCTCCGTGCAAATATGTCATTTTTACATCAAATTTTTTTTTGAATTTGTCACATTACGTGTATTTCATCCGTCATAATACGACATTTGTCTTAAGAATGCTGTTTTATCAACGTTTATGAAATATAACACTATTTTTGCTCCACATCTCCGTGCAAATATGTCACCTTTTAAATGGATGTCTCGTCCCTTGGTATCACTAGTCTTTTAAAAAAATGCACCATTTCCCCGTGCAAATATGTCATTTTACAGCCTATATGACTGTGTCTATACTGTAAAAGACGACGTATATAGTTTTGGAAAGGAGGTCACTACATGAGTATACAAAAGCTGTCACTAAAACGGCACACCCTTGTAGCAAATAAACTGCTGATTGTCATGAGCGGCTTAAATAGAAACACGAAACGAGACAACAGCTATTACTATGAAAAACATTCATTTGGTCTTGCGAAAAACTTTGTAGATATAAAGTGGACGGGTTCTCTGATGAAGCAAATTTTAGCTTACGTAGCCAAATGTAACAGCCAAGGTCATATTTCAATTATTTCTGAGCAAGAACTGGCTAATACAATCCAATGTTCCGTTCGGACCGTTCAAAATAATAATAAGCTTTTAGAAGACTATGACATCATTCGCTGGGATCGTTTATGGGGAGACTATATTCAAGTTTCTTTAAACAACTATTTAGAGGATTTTTTAGATTTACATATAAAAGAAGCTGCTGATGTTCAAAACATATCATATAATCCTGAAATGCTTGATGAAGATAACAATACATATACTTCAAAAGGCGGTTATACTTCTGTTTCGATGGAAGTGATTTATCAATTGCTGGCTATTAAAAATATTAACATGCTGCGCCTGGCTTTACGTGCTTTGTATGTATACGAATCTGATGTAAACGTAAAGAAAGATTCAGAAGCCCTTTTATCTTACACCGAGGTAAAACACATTCTTCCAAAATACATTGGCTATAAAGCTGCTATTAAAGAAATGGCTAGTAAATTGAATAAAATTTTCCGTATCGATGTGCTAGAAAAAGATGATTGTGTCAAAACATTATTAGAAGAAAAGCAGCCAAGAAAATCAATTATTGAAAAAATCAAGGATGGTTTTATTTTAAGCTTCAATTTAACTGGTGCTCATGATAGTAAAAAACAAAAAGAAATCGAAAAAATCCGTGGAGAGCATGCATTTACTCAGTTTAAGAATTTCTTTAAATCTTTTGGCCATTATTCCATTAAAAAAGAAGATATTCATTCCATTGTGCATGAGTTCGGTTTAGATATAATCGAAAAATCATTAACGTCCGTTCAGCGTTACTTACAACAAACTTACATAGAAGAAAGTATGGATGCATTTCGCCCTCTTGTGCATGAAATGGAGTCAAACTTCTTTACGTATATCCGCAAAATTGCCAACGGGTATTATCAGGCAAAAATTAACGCTCTATAATACTCTTTTTTGTTATGCCTTTTTTTACTCACCTCTACTTTATTTCCCTCCTATTCTTTCTTTCTCTTTAACTTACTAAAATATATTTGTCTATTAACTATAATAAATCCCTTTAAATGATAATGATTTTCATTCCCATGAAAAAAATCAACTAAATGAACAAAAAATACAATAAATAAACGTTATTTTCCGATCGATTGCGTAGAAAATATGGCTGTTATAAAAAAATCCTATATTTTTTCGTGAAAATTCTTGTAGTAAACTGCAGTTTTTTTGATTGCTTTATTCCCTTTAACCTCAGTCAGCAGAAGGCTTTTATCCATATAAGTTTTAGCAATGTTTATAATTTCTTTAATTTCTTTTTAATGTCTTATAAATGTCTAGTAATTTCTATAAAATAATGAGCAGCAAATAAATAATATTTTTTATACACGGAGACATTAAGCTCCTATACAAATTGTAATCATAAGTTGGGTTAGTTTAATGACTATCAAATATAAAGGCAAATTATTTAATTAGTTGGAGTTTAAATGATTTCTATCTACCGCTTCCGGTGGTGTTTCCATCCAGCCGTTTTCCATCATAATATCCGCTGCATCTTTTACAAATAAAGCACGGAAAATAAAAAAGAGCTGTTTTATACGTCGTATTTCTCACGTATAAAACAGCTCCGCCTGTTATTCACTTATTTTCATGAAGCTCTATTGTCTGCACATTATTCACCGCGTTCAATTACTAGTTAGCTGGACTTCTTTCTTATCTTCAGTTTCTTCTATTTCCGCTTCTTTTATATTCACAAAAGGTTGATCAGCAACGGTCACAAGCTCGCCGCCGCAAGCATGGCGAACAACGGTTACTAGCTCTGGAAAAGCGGGGAATTTGCCGTATAACGTTTTTAAAGGAAGTGCACCTTTACATATCTTACTGTTATGTGGTTCATACCCTTTGAGCGTATCAAGCAATAATTGTTCGCCACTTTCAGTCAATTTGATGTAGGTGTTTCTTTTATCATTTTCTCTTTTGGACAAGTGCAGATATCCTTGATTTTCTAATTTTTTCGAAAAATTAAACGCTGTAGAGATATGCATAGCTCCTAAATTAGCTAACTCTGACATAGAGATTTCTCCCGTGTTACTAGCTAAACATAAAATATGATGCTCATTTACGTTTAGTCCATAAGGTTTCACCCATTGCTCCCAGTCATCTTCCGCAGCTCTCCAGATGGCTTTACTTACCTGCATTAATTTGAATCCAAACAATGATGCATCTTTTATTGTGTATTCACTTTCTTGTTCTTGTTTCGACATACTATCATTCCTTATTTGTAGGCTGTTGTAAGTTAGTTTATTTTTAAAACGCGTAAAAACATTTTTATTTCATCTAATTTATCAGTATACCTACAAAATCAGACGAAAAAATACACGTACAGTTTGATTTATCAGCTTTATTCCACAAAATTTCTACAATTCTGAAGAAGTGTCTACCAACTAAAAAGAGGTACTTACTTTATTTTCATTAAAAAAAGTAATACGCGTCTTTTTACTTACTAATAGATGATGCGGATTCCAAGTGAGCAAATGCTTGTTCTAAGTCTGCAATTAAATCTTCCGTATCTTCAATTCCTACAGATATGCGAACCAGTCCTTCAGATATTCCAAGAGCTTTACGTTCTTCAAGCGTACATTCTACGTGGCTAGTCGTTCTTGCTGGTCCATAAATTGTTTCAACCGCTCCTAAATTGCCGGCTTTATTTGCATACGTTAACTTTGGCAGCAAAATTTTAATAGCTTCCATTTCTCCTTTTAAAACAAAGCTTAATATTCCGCCAAAGCCTTTCATTTGTTTTTTGGCAATATGATAATGAGGGTGTGTTTCCAATCCAGGATAATAGACGGCTTCAACCGCTTCTTTCTTTTGAAGAAATTTAGCAATTTCCAAAGCGCTTTGCTCTTGTTGACGTATACGTAATTTTAACGTTTTCATTCCTCTTAAAATAAGATACGCTGACATGGGATCCATGGTCGCGCCATTGATCTCACGGTAGTGATACACATGCTTCATTAATTCTTTAGAGCCGCATACTGCTCCTCCTAAGGCATCCGCATGTCCGCTTAAAAATTTTGTTGCGCTGTGAATGACAAGATCTACCCCTAATTGAAGAGGGTTTTGATTAATGGGTGTTGCAAACGTATTATCAATAATGACGACTGCCCCTGCAGATTTTCCTGCTTTTGCTATTCTTTCAATATCAATAATTTTCATCGTAGGATTTGTAGGTGACTCTAAATATAGCACTTTACACCCTTTATTTACTTCCGCTTCAATTTCTTCATGATTTCCCGTATTGCATAAGGTTACATCAACTCCGATGTTAGGAAGGAACTCAGTGAAGATTTTATTTGTTCCTCCATATGTATCTTTTACCGATACGACGCGGTCTCCAGGTTTTAAAAACGTGTATAATGTGCTGCTAATAGCCGCCATGCCGGAGGAAAATGCGACCGCTTCTTCTGCTTCTTCAAGTATCCTTACTTTTTCTTCAAAAGCTTTAACTGTAGGATTACTCATGCGATTATACGTATAGCCTGGTTTGTTTCCTAAAGCAACTTCTTGCCATTCGTCTACATCATCATAATTGTAAGCTACGCTGAAGACGACGGGAACTTGAGTGGCATTGTAAGCAAGGGATTCTTTTTCTCCTGCCCATACCGCTTTTGTTCCGTCTTGTACATTTTTAAACTGTTTGTCTGTCATTCACTCATCACCTCTGATTTTATTAATTAGATAATGATTAGATTATATATTGTATACAATATACTGTATATAGTACAGAATAATCTGATAATAAAATAACCATACTTACCTTATTCAATTTAAAGAGGTTAAGACATAACGAAATGAATCCAATCTAAAGACGAAAAAATAGGATAGATGAGCTGAACCGCTTATGACACGGCAGTTGATTTCCGTGCAAGACTTCGCTTTACGCAGGCGCTGAGCCACCTCGTCGCATACGCTCCTGTAGGGTCTCATTTGTTCCGCTTTTCCCGCAGGAGTCCTTGTCTTGCCCTCCAATCAACTGCTAGAAAGACCTAAACAAAACGAACATATGTTCATGTTAACAAAAAACGAACCACTAATCAAAAATCTTGATAAATGGTTTGTTTTTTACTTCGTCTAAAATACTTTTGGCCCAACCTCTTTTTTTATTCGGCTTTCACTAAAATTTTCACCTGTTCTTTTTCTTTTAACAATGTCTCAAAACCTTCTTCAATTACATTCTCTAGCTTGATACGTTTTGTCACCAGTTTATCAGCCGAAAAATAGCCTTTTGCCATTAAACTAATAACCGCTGGAAATACATCGCGGTAGCCAATAATACCTGTTACTGTACGCTCTTGTAAAACGATTGTTTGGGGATGAATGGACGCTTCTTTTTCAAATATGCTAACAATCATTGTCTCCCCGCCACTTTTGGTAGAATTAATGGCTTGAGTTAAAACTAAGGGAACACTTGTCACTTCATAGGAAACGTCTACACCTCCGCCTGTGCGCTTATGTACTTCTGCTACGGGGTCGTATTCTTGCGGGTTAATGGCAATCGCCCCAAGTTCTTCAGCTTTCTGTCTGCGCTGTTCCGATAGTTCGATCGCATAAATTTCAGATGCACCAGATGCTTTTAACGCTTCAATAACTAGCAAACCGATTGGCCCCGTCCCAAATACGGCGGCTTTATCTCCTACCTTTAGTTTGCTTTGACGCACAGCATGAAGAGCCACAGCTGAAGGCTCTACGAGAGCTCCTTGCTCGTAAGACACCACTTCCGGTATTTTATGAATCATTTCTACCGGTATGGAGGCATACTCAGAAAAACCTCCGCCACCTCCGGCAAGACCATAAAACCCCATTTTATTACAAAGATTATACTTTCCTTGTTTACAGTTTTCACACTCTCCGCATGCATAGATAGGTTCTACCACTACTCTGTCTCCGACTTTTACATTCGTAATACCTTCTCCGATTTCTACAACTTGTCCAGAAAATTCATGCCCCAGTACAACCGGAGCTTTATCTTTGCTTAATGGATGGAGTTCTTCTGTAGGAATAAAAATGGGTCCTGCCGTGTACTCATGCAAATCACTTCCGCAAATTCCACACCATTCTACTTTAATTTTCACTTTTCCTTGAGAGACAGTAGGTTCTGCAATATGTTCTAACCTTACATCTTTAACGCCATGCCATCTTAATGCTTTCATTCTACTCAGCTCCTATCCTTATTTAAAAATTTAAAACAGCTACGAACTCTCAGCTTACAAATTGAATTTTTTTAATCTGTTATAAAATGTACTTCTTGGTATATCTAACAGCTTAGCGGCAAGTGACACATTTCCCTGTGTTTTACGTAAAGCATCCATCATTAAGTCTTTTTGAACTTTTTCACGAAATGTGAGTACGGGGAGGGACGTAAAATCATTGTCTTCTATTTCTTGTGAAGTATCAGAGTTAGAGATGTTCTTTTGGCCACCAAGATTTAAAGAACTCAAATAATTCAATATCTTCTCTTTTTCTGCTTCTGTTTTAAGCGAGATCTTCAAGCGTTCAAGTACATTAAATAATTCTCGAATATTGCCGGGCCACTGATAATCTATTAATTTATCTACTAATTCCTTGGGGAAATTCATATTCCAAGCATTCTTTTGACAAAAGTAGCGCATCAGATGTGGAATATCTTCTTTCCTTTCTCTCAAAGGCGGAACATGCACGGGATACACGTGGAGCCGGTAATATAAATCTTCTCGAAACTTCCCTTCACTGACAAGTTGACGAAGATCTCGATGAGTAGCGGTAATAATCCGGATGTCTACCGGAATTTCCTGATTACTTCCAACAGGCGTTACCTTGCGCTCTTGCAATACTCTTAACAAAGAAACTTGCATAGAATGAGGAAGTTCACCTATTTCATCAAGAAAAATCGTACCGTGATTAGCCAGCGCAAACTTTCCTTGATATCCTTGACGCCGTGCTCCTGTAAATGCTCCATCCACATAGCCAAATAATTCACTTTCCATAAGTTCTTTCGGAATAGCACCACAATTAAGAGCAATAAAAGGCCCGTTTTTACGCGAGCTGTTTTCATGAATTGTTTGAGCTATTACTTCTTTTCCGGTACCTGTTTCCCCTAAAATATAGACAGTTGTATCCGTAGGAGCCGCATGCTTTATTTCTTCTAGTGTTTGCTGAAAGGAACGGCTTATGCCTGCTTCTCCTTTAAAAGAAAATGATTGAGCAGGGATCTGTGTAGTTGTTTGGTTGTGGTGCGCTTCTTCTGATAAATAAATAATCTTTCCAATAGAATGACCGTGTCTTTTTGAGGTTACAGGCACTTCCATCACTATACGAAATCCCTGTTGTACAATCGTATTTAACTGCAGACCTGACCATTTTGGTATACATTCTCGCACGGTTTTGCTTGCTCCCACAATCACTTCTTTGTAATTGCAAAGCAACAAGAGCTGTTTGCTATCAACAAAATTCATAGAAGCGTGAACCAACTCAATTTCGTCTTTGTGCATTCGAATGCTTAACTCCCGCTCAATTGTATACGCAATGGACGTAACCATCCCAAGTGTATAAGGGTGAGCTCTGTTTACAGGACAAGAAATATTAATAATCCCAATTAAATTTCCGTCGTCATTTCGAACAGGCGCTGCCGAACAGCTCCATTGATGCGAAGCAATCGAATAATGTTCTGTACCCGTTATCATAATAGGCTCTTCCGTTTGCAGAGCCGTACCGATTGCATTTGTGCCTACTTCTTTTTCTGTCCAACAGGCACCTTCCACAAAATTAATTTTCCTTGCTTCATTCAGTGTAAGTCTATTTCCTGTAATAGATAAAATATAGCCTTCTGGGTCAATTAATAAAGCAACCATTCCTAAGTCCGCCGCTGATTGTCTGATTCTTTCTAAGTGTGGCAAAGCCGTCTCAAGAAATAAAGAGTTCATTTGTTTTCGAGAATGAAAGTCTTCATTTCTTAAAATCGATCTGCCTTTATCTAGGTAAGGATTAACATCTGCGCTTTTACAACGATGCCATGACTTTACAATAATGTCGTTTAATCTTGAAGATTCAAGTGCTCCTTCGTTTACAAAACGTTTCCATGTGTTTAAAGAAAGTGTGGATTCCATTTCTGACCTCTCCCCTATAAACTTAATTGAATATAGTAAATCAAGGCTTGTTACCATTATTATAAATCACAAAGAAAACGTTATCATTACCAAATGATAGATTTTTAAACTCACGTTATGTAAAAATTAATAAAGAAACTAGACGAGGATGCAGGAAAACTACTATACCGCTTCCGTGATTCCTTCATCCTCTAGTTATCTTTTTGAATCATTCATTTTTACTTTTCATCCTCAAAGAGTTTAATAACTTGGGCACCTGCGTAATCAGGAGTGAACGGCCTGACCCGCCGACTGCAAAAGAGCTTCGTGAATGGCTTCAGATAATGTAGGGTGGGCAGCGATAAAGTCTTCCATTATATCTGTGGTCAGCTCTCCGTGCATCATAATGGTTCCTTGTCCAATTAATTCTGTAGCATATGAACCTACAATGGAAAGCCCAATAATTTCATTAAACTGCGGTTCTACGATTACTTTCACTTTTCCAACGGACTCATTTGCAATCATTGCTTTACCATTTGCCGTAAACGAGAATTCTCCGACGCGAATATCGCCGTATTCGCTTCGAGCCTGCTTTTCTGTCATACCGACACTTGCAATCTCAGGGTGAGTATAAATGCAGCGGGGTACAGCTCGATAATTTACGCTCTTATCTTTTCCGCATGCGTGCAAAGCAGCAACTGTGCCTTCATGAAAGGCGACATGAGCAAGCTGAATTCCGCCAACTACATCTCCACAAGCATAGATATTAGGTATATTCGTTTGCATATGCTCATTAACATCAATTCCTTGTTTTGAAAAATGTACGCCAACCTGTTCTAAACCCAAACCTAGCACTCTAGGTTTTCTTCCAATTGAAATTAATGCATACTCAGCCTGCAGTTCATGCAGCTCTTCTTTGTGTTTAAATAGAGCTGTTTTATCTTTTGGCTGCATTTCTGTTAACGAAGAGGATGTATAAATTGCCACGCCTTTTTTCTCTAATTCTTCCTGTAACGTAAATGCGATGTCGGCATCTTCACCAGGAAGCAGCTGATCTGCCGCTTCCACAATCGTTACTTTTGTTCCCATTTGGCTGTAAATGCTTGCAAATTCACATCCAATTACACCCCCTCCTACTATTAAAAGAGATGAAGGGATAGCAGGCAGCGACATTGCTTGTTTACTGTGAATGATCCACTTTCCATCAAAAGGAGCAAATGGCAGGCTAACAGGTTCTGAACCCGCAGCAATAATAAACTGTTCAGCCTCTATCTCTTCTACGTGATTTTCGTTTCGCACGGCTAGACAATGATTTGTCAAAAAAGAAGCTTCTCCTTTTATGACTTTAATACTGTTCTTTTTCATCAAATAGCTGATTCCCTTGACCAAGTTTTTAACAATGGTTGTTTTATGATGCTGAACGCCATCCCAGTTAATTTTCACTTGTTCTAAAGGAAGATTGATGCCGAATTGCTCAGCTTGCTTGATTTTCTCGTAGGCTTCCGCGCTTGCTAATAATGACTTTGTTGGCATGCAGCCCTCATTTAAACAGGTTCCACCTAAATCTTTTTGTTCGATTAACGTAACTTGTTTTCCTTGCCGGGCGGCAGTGATTGCCGCCACATATCCTGCAGGACCGCCGCCAATGACAACTAAAGGTTTCACGGAATGCACCACCTTTCTATAAGAGTAGTAAAATAGGTTGCTCTAAGTATTGTTTAATAGTTCCAAGGAAATTAGCTGCAGGTGCCCCGTCCAGTACGCGATGATCAAACGTCAGGCTTAAAGGCAGCACGTTTCTTCTTTGTAAATTGTCTCCTTTATACATCGGTACATCTTCAGTAGCTCCAACACCAAGGATTCCTGTTTCAGGCGGATTTAATACAGGTGTAAAATACTCTACTCCGTAAGCACCCAGATTAGTAATAGTGAATGTTGAACCTTGCATCCTATCAGTGCTCAGTTGACCTTGCCGAGCATCTGCTGCTCGTGTTTTGATCTCTGCAGCTAATTCAACTAACGACATCTTTTCAGCATGTTGCACAACAGGGACTACTAACCCATTCTCTAAGGCTACGGCCATTCCAAGATGAACATGGTTATAGAGATGAATTTCGTTATCTATATAAGCACTGTTCATTTGTTTATGTTCTTGAAGTGAAAGAACAACAGCGCGAGCAATAAAATCAGTTAGAGATATCTTCACCTTATGGCGTTGTTGGATCAAATCTTTGATTTCCCGTTGCAGAGACAGCAAATCCGTCACGTCAGCTTTCATATTAATCGTTAATTGGGCACTGTTTAATAAACTATTATGCATTCGACTTGCAATGACTTTTCTCATACCCGTTACTGGAAGCGTTTCTTTTTTTATAGCTTTATCTATTTCTGCTGGTGGACGACTCGCTTCTGAAGCTCTTTCCGCCAGCACTTTCTCTACATCCGCTTTGGTGATTCTTCCTTTTGGTCCTGTGCCTTTAATCGTTTCAACATTAAGGTTTTCAGATTCTGCTATTTTCCGTGCAATTGGTGAAATAAGCACCGTTTCTTTGCTCTTCTTTGATGAAGCTGCGTTTGCTGGCGGCTCTTCTAAAGAAATAGTGGCAGCTACTTCGTTTTTGGGAGCCTGGAGCTCATTTGCTGAACTGTTTTGCTCAGTAAGCTGCTCGTTTGGCTTTCCAACATAACAGATAATCGTTCCAGGAGGCACCCCTACATCTTCTTGCACAAGAATATCAAGAATCACACCGTCCTGCGGAGCTTCAATTTCCATTTCTATTTTTTCAGAATTAATGCTTGCAATCATATCTCCTTTTGAAACGGAGTCTCCAACTTTTTTATTCCATGTCGAAACGGTTCCTTCTTTCATTGCCATACCTAGTTTTGGCATTACAACCTCTGCAGCCATTTGATTCATCCTCCTTTCTCTTTACTTACACGCTTAAAAGCGATTTATCTCCTAGTAACTCCGATACAACTTCAATTACTTTTTGCGGTGTTGGCAGATAAATATCTTCTAATGGAGGTGAAAATGGCACAGGTGTATGTGGCGCTGTAATTCGTTTAATAGGTGCATCAAGCATGTCAAATCCTTTATCAGCAACTAGCGCAGCAATGTCTGTTGCTATGCTGCATCTTGGGTTGGCTTCGTCAATAACAATTAATCGATTCGTTTTTTCTACAGAAGAAAGAATCGTCTCTTCGTCAAAAGGGGATAGACTTCGCGGATCGACTACTTCTACGTCAATTCCTTTGTGAGATAATTGATCTGCTGCTGTAAGTGCAGTATTTACTTGTTTGCCAATCGCTACAATAGTTAAATCCGTTCCTTCGCGTTTCACGTCCGCTTTTCCTAATGGAATCGTATAGTAGCCTTCAGGAACCTCACCTTTCACGTTGTACAATGTTTTGTCTTCAAAAAAGATAACCGGATCATTGTCTTCAATTGCTGCTAATAATAAACCTTTTGCATCGTAAGGATTAGAAGGGACCACTACTTTAATGCCAGGAATGCTAGTGAACAAAGCGTACAAGCTCTGAGAATGCTGAGCTGCAGCTCTAAATCCAGCTCCATGAGTCGTTCGAATTGTAACAGGCACTTCTGCTTTTCCTCCGAACATGTATCTAAATTTTGCGCCTTGATTCAGCACTTGATCTAAGCAGCATCCAATAAAATCATTAAACATTAATTCTGCAACCGGTCTTAACCCCGTAGCTGCCGCTCCCATTGCAGCTCCTATATAAGCTGCTTCTGAAATAGGCGTATCAAGAATTCGTTCACGTCCAAATTCTTGCACAAGCCCCTTTGTCACTCCAAGGACCCCGCCCCACGCCTCATCATCTTGCAGGTGGTCAATTTCCGCTCCGCCAGCTACATCTTCTCCCAGCAGAATCACATTCTCATCTTTTCGCATCGCTAGTTTCATTGCTTCATTGATAGCTTCAGACATGCTTAATTTTCTAGTCATCTTCTTTTCCCCCTTTAATTAGTAAGATACATAAACATCTGTTAATAGTTCGGAAGCATCAGGATAATCGCTTGTTTCTGCTAGCTCAACCGCGCGTTTTACTGCTTTTTCTACATCACCTTCAATATCTCTGAGCTCTTTTTCTGTTACTACTTGTTCTGAAAGCAAATAGTTTTCAAAAAGAGCAATAGCATCTTTTTCTTGGAGATGTTCTTTCTTTTCACTGCCTGATTTATACGTTTGTGCGTCTCCTTCGAAATGCCCGTAATTTCGATACGTTACACATTCAATTAACGTTGGGCCTTCCCCTCTGCGAGCTCGTTGAATAGCTTCTGCAGCTGCTTCATAAACAGCCATCACGTCTTTTCCATCCACTCGTACGCCTGGAATGCTGTAAGCTGCGGCACGGTCTGCAATCGTGCTGCAGCTTGAAGCATAAGAAAATGGAGTTGCCTCTCCGTAGCCATTATTCTCAGCAACAAAAACAACAGGCAGTTTCCAAATGGCTGCTAAGTTAATTCCTTCATGAAACGTCCCTTCATTGCCCGCTCCGTCTCCAAAAAAGCAAACGCTTACATCTTTTGTCTTTTTATACTTAGCAGTTAAAGCAGAACCGCATGCAAGCGGAAATCCTCCTCCTACAATTCCATTTGCTCCTAAAATTCCTTTATCTAAATCCGCGATATGCATAGATCCGCCTTTTCCTTTGCCTAACCCGGTTACCTTCCCAAATAGTTCAGCCATCATCCCATCCAAATCGCCGCCTTTAGCAATACAATGACCGTGTCCACGATGAGTGCTTGTAATACTGTCATTGTCATTAAGGTGAGCGCACATTCCAACCGCTATCGCTTCTTCACCTGCATACAGATGAACAAAACCAGGCAGTACACCTTTTGCAAAAATTTGATGTACTTCATCTTCAAACTTTCGAATTTCTACCATTTTCTGATACATCCAGCTGGCTTTTTCTTTCGTAAGCTTTTCTGTTTTATTTTGAGCAGTTTTCATTATGGTAAGCCTCCTCATTTGATTATCAAACTTCACTTAATTACTCTTGCAAGTACCGTGCCAACATGAAAACCGCTTTATCTTAGCAATCCATTGTTTTATTTGCTCTCACAAAGTTAGACAAAATTGGACACTGTTCCAACTTTGTCTAACTTTGTCCCATCTTAGAGGAATCAATTATGTAAACTGAATTTAAGGTGCATAATAAGCGTGTGGGTTGAAAATCACATGAATAATTAGCAAGAAAGCTTTTATGTAAATATGATATAATGCTGAAGGAATCGTCTTCATTTTGAAGAACACCAAAGCTTTTAAAGGAGGTTGGTTAAAGGAAAGCGGATTTTATAGAAGTTTCACCGTAAAGTTGGATGTAAATTAAACGATGAAAGATGAGGTGAAAACCTGGAAAACATCCAAAGTTTGCGTCATCTACACTTCGCGACGTCTAGATGACATATCGCCAGGTTACAGTTATGCACAATGCAATTCAACACATTACAAGTTTCCATGTATACGCAGCCATTATTATATTTATCATTACATATTTTCTGATTATGACTGAAAAGATCAATCGCGCTTCAGCAGCTCTTTTAGGTGCTATATTAATGATTTTGTTAGGCATTGTCGATTTTAATAATGCTATTACTGAACATATTCAGTGGGAAACAATTGTCCTTCTTATGGGTATGATGATTTTAGTTGGCATTACAAATAAAACAGGCGTGTTTCAATACGCAGCCATCAAGTCTGCTAAAATTGCTAAAGGGGATCCGGTTCGAATTCTAGTTATTTTATCGATTTTAACAGGCGTCGGCTCAGCTTTTTTAGACAATGTGACAACCGTGTTATTAATTGTTCCCGTTACATTTTCGATTACTACTATCTTAAACATTAATCCTTTTCCGTTTCTTATATCAGAAGTGCTGTTTTCAAATATTGGAGGAACGGCAACTTTAATAGGCGACCCGCCTAATATCATGATTGGGGCAGCGAACCCTCACCTTGATTTTAATGCTTTTTTATTAAATTTAACTCCTGCAGTGCTGATTATCGGTGTTGTTACACTGGGGATTCTTGTTCTTATCTATCGTAAAAAGTTAAAAGTAGAAGATAGTAAAAAGCAAGAGCTAATGAGTTTAAATGAAAAAGATTATATTCAAGATTCTGTTTTAATGAAAAAATCGTTAACTGTATTAGTATTAACGATTCTAGGTTTTACCCTGCATTCTGTTTTGCACATTGATGCAGCTATGGTAGCCATTACGGGTGCTGCTGTACTACTGGTAATTGGATTAAGAACTCATGATGAAGTAGAAAGCGCATTTGATTCTGTTGAATGGACAACGATTATTTTCTTTGCAGGTTTGTTTGTTCTTGTCGGAGGCTTAATTGATGTAGGCATTATTAAAAAGCTGGCTGCTGGCGCGTTAAACGTTACAGACGGCAATATCGCACTGTCAGCTTATCTGATTTTGTGGATTAGCGGAATTGCTTCAGCTGTTATTGATAACATTCCTTTTGTTGCTACAATGATTCCACTTATTCAAGATATGGCTCATGGAATGGGAATGAGCCCTGATTCTGCTCAAATCAATGTACTATGGTGGTCATTGGCTCTAGGAGCATGTTTGGGAGGAAACGGTACGTTAATTGGAGCATCTGCCAACGTCATTGTAGCTGGCATGGCTGTAAAAAAAGGACATAAATTTTCGTTTATGGATTTTTTGAAAATTGGAGCTCCAATTATGCTTGTATCTCTTTTGATTTCAACGTTATATATCTTTCTTCGCTACCTTTTATTCCTGTAAGAAAAGAGCAATTAAAATTTACATGAACAGTAAAAAGACTTCTCAGCTGAGAAGTCTTTTTTGCTCTAGATATATGCGCTCAAGCAGCCCAAACGAAGTTGATAATAAAAGCGGCGCTAATAATATACATAATCCAGTGAATTTCCTTCGCCCTGCCGGCTAACAATTTAACGAATGTATAAGATAAAAACCCTAGCGCTAAGCCTTCGCCGATACTAAACGTTAACGGCATCAAACTAATAGTACAAAAAGCAGGCACAGCATCTGTTATCTCGTCTAAAGGAATATTTTTTATTTCTGTCAACATGAGAGCTCCAACCATAATTAAAATAGGCGCTGTAGCAAAAGAAGGAATAATACTAATTAATGGCGTAAATAAAAGACTCACTAAAAACAATATGGCAACGACCAGTGCTTTAAGGCCCGTTTTGCCTCCTTCTACAATTCCCGCAGCGTTTTCTACATATGCGTTCATTGCAGTAGATCCCATAGCAGCACTGGCTACAGTCGCAAGAGAATCTGCCACAAGCGCTTTATCTAACCCCTTAATTTCTCCTTTTTCATCCATTAATCCAGCTTTTTTAGATAATCCAATCATCGATCCTAAATTATCGAATAGCTCCACAAGCGTAAATGAAAAAATAATAGAGAAAAGACCGTAATGGAGAGCAGATTTAATATCCATTTGTAAAAAAGTTTCTGACATGCTCGGCATTGAAAATGACACAACGCTGCTGATGCTTTTAGGTGCTTCTACTATGCCCAGCACCATCCCCGCAATTGATACTAGCAAAATGCTAATCAGGGCAGCTCCTTTAATTTTTCGAGCAGTTAATACAGTTACCGCGATAAAACCTAATAAAGCAAGGAATGGGCCCGGTTTTGTAAGCTGACCAAGAGCTACTAAATTTTCTTTGTTGCTTACAATAATGCCTGCTTGCTTAAAACCGATAAAAGCAATAAATAGACCGATTCCAACAGAAATAGCACTTTTTAAAATAGCGGGTATCCCTTCAATAATCTTCTTGCGTAAGCCTGTTATCGTTAAAATAAAAAATACAACCCCTGAAATAAATACGGCTCCTAAACCTGTTTGCCACGTTAGCCCTTCACCCAATACCACTGTATACGTAAAAAAAGCGTTCAGCCCCATTCCTGGTGCTACTGCAATAGGCATATTCGCCCATAATGCAAACAAAAGAGTAGCAAAGACAGTGGCAAAAATCGTCGCTGCAATTGCCGCTTCTTTTGGAATGCCTGCGTCTGCTAAAATCGTCGGATTAACAAAGATAATATAGCTCATCGTCACAAAAGTAGTAATTCCAGCAAGAATTTCTGTTTTTACATCTGTTTTGCGTTCGGTTAAATGAAACAGCTTATCCAACCATGAAGGGTTAGGTGCTGATTTTTTTATTAGTTCCATATGCTGAGTTTCAACTTTTTCATTTATCGCCACTTGCTTTTCACTCCTTTAATGATCGATTGGATTTTTTTAACTAGTTTTTACAGCCCCTTTATTAACAAGTGTATATGTAGCCATTTTTCCACTCCTTTTTTATGAAAATATCTATAAAAAGAGCCGTGAAAACAGAAGGAAACCCTTCTATCTTCACGGCTCTTTGCTTCTGTAAACAGAAGATAAGCATCCGTTTTTTACGTGTTTTGCGAAACAAACGATTTCATCGAACGTTTTGCCATTTATATAGAGAAGTTATTTAAAGCAAATAACTGTACAAGAATTCTCTGTAACAGGATCATAATCTCTAAATAAAGAAGTGACCTCGATATCAAATAAAAGCTCCACTTTTTGCTTTAGCATTTTTTTATATTTAGTCGACAAAGCGGCATCAAGAGACATCACCAATTCTTTATATTCTTCACTAAGGGCTTCTAGTGCCGGCATTCTTTTTGATTGAGCTAGAATAAGAATTTTATTATCAATAATATCTATTTTTTGAGTATTCACACCTACATTAAAAATCTCTTGGCTAATTTGAGTATACAAAGTAGCTATCTTCTTTTTAGAGATCGGCTCCATATGCTTCACCTTTTTCATTGTTAAAAATGTGTTTTGCTATATTGTTTTCACTTGATTATTGTCCTTTGACCAGCTGCCGATAAATTCAGGCTCATCATAGTCAAAGAAATTAGTTAAATTCTCATGGCGATTATCAATAAAAAGCTGATTGGCGACTTCTGAGACGAGCTTTGGTATCGCATATTTTAGCCCTGAAAGAGCGGATGCAGAAATTCCACAGCTAATTAAAGCGGAATAATTAAAAGCAAAAAGGCCATATACCATTTTTTGACCTTCCCTATTACGACTTAAAAAAGCAAAGCCGTTACTAAGGTAAGGATGGGCGTCCAATACTGGGTTGGCAATTTCATGCGGTGCTTTGTAATGATCGCTCCAGCGGGCGATGTGTTTTTCAACAAGGCGTAATTCTGGACGAAGAGCCGGATCAGTTAGAAGCCCTGTGCTAATAATTAAATAGTCAAATGTAAAGATTCCCTGAGGAGTTGTTACAACTGCTTTGTCCTGTTTTTCTTCGACATCCAGCCACGGTGCATGTACGTGTAAATGAAAACCTGGCCATGAGGAAGCGCGTCCAAATGTATCATTTGTAGGCGGCTGGTTGTATTCGAAAAAATGAGCCATCACTTCATATTTTTCAGCATCTGACAAAGCGTGGAAACGTTCAATCATTCCTGAAGCTTCCATTTGTCTGATTGGGTTAATACGCGGAAGTTCTTTTCGACGAACAAATACATGAGCTTCAGCAACCCCTTCAGAAAGCGCATAGTTGGCATTGTCAAACGCAGAAGCTCCTCCTCCTAAAACAGCTACTTCTTTGTTCTTCAACGTAGTAAAATCAATGGTTTGGGAAGTGTGAGAATAAAGATGAGGCGGCAATTTTTCAGAAATCATAGGCGGGACATGCCACTCTCCTCCTCCTTGAATTCCTGTAGCTAGTATAACTTTACGTGCCATCAGTGTAGGACATGTAGCTCCATTCCCTTCAATATGCAAGCGATGAATACCTGTTTCCGTCGGCTCAATTAACGTTAATTTTATTTCATTTGCCACAGGAAGGTTAAGAATGCTCCGGTACCAGCGTAAATAATTCATCCAATCTCCTCTTGGAATTTTGTCAAGAGCTTCCCAGCCCTCTGAGCCAAATTGTGCTTCCCACCACGCTTGAAACGTAAGCGAAGGTATACCTAAATCAATAGACGTTAAGTTTTTTGGTGTTCTCAGCGTAATCATTCGTGCATACGTTTCCCACGGACCTTCTAAACCCGAACGGTTTTCATCAATAACAAGAATGTTTGACACGCGTTCTCGCAGTAACCCAAAGGCCGTTCCTAAACCGCTTTGACCTCCTCCAATAATGATTACATCGTATACGTGTCCACTTTTAGGGATAATTGGCTGTACTTCTGTTAGTTTCCTGAAGGAAAGGTAAGAAAGATCGGTTTCTACTCTTTTATTTAAAGCTTCTAAGCTCATCGTTATCTCTCCTTTCAATAAAGTTTCTCCGTGATAAAAAGTTCATTTTATATCTAACATAAAATGATAGGTTTTATAACATCTGTTGATTTATATTTATATTATCACTTTTGGAATATGATTGTATCTCCATTCTCTCTAAAGTTTTTTTTGCAAATTGTATAAAATCACTAATATAATTTTTTATATCTTATGTATGAAAGCATATTTACATTGTTTAAAAAGAAAAAACCATTACAAAGCTTAGTGAAGAAAGCTTTTCTGACATCAAATTTAAGGGAAACATGTGCGAGTTTGTGACAGTTATTTGTTAATTACGCTCTACTACTTGACTATCCTATTCATCAAATCTATAGTCATAATTAGTAACTCAACAAAGGGAGTCAACGTATGAGAAATTTATTTAAAATAACAGCTATATTTACAACGATTGTTATGTTTATTTTAATGATTGCCGGCAGTCTGGTCACAACCACAGGATCTGGATTAGGGTGCGGAAACGAGTGGCCATTGTGTAACGGGCAGTTAATACCCGAATACGCAGTAGCAACAATGATTGAATATACGCATCGTTTGATTACCGCATTTGCAGGTCTTCTCGTGTTAGCATTTTCTATTTGGGCTTGGATTCGTTATCGCAGAAACCGTGAAGTGAAAATTTTAGCGATTATGAGTATTGCATTTATCGTTATCGAGTCATTGCTCGGGGCTTCTGCAGTTATCTGGCCTCAGTCAGCTGAGGCGCTAGCACTGCATTTCGGTCTTTCGCTTATTGCGTTTACCGGTGTATTTTTACTTTCAATATTTGTTATTCAAAAGGATCGTTCGGATCATTTTATTAAAGGAGCGGTTACAGGCAAATTTAGATGGCTCGCATGGTTTACGCTTATATTTACCTATTGCGATATTTATTTAGGTGCATATGTGCGTCACAAAGGTGCAAGCTTAGCCTGTACAAGCTTTCCTGCTTGTTATGGCAATACTCTTATTCCAAAACTTTCAGGAACAACGGGCATTCATTTTGCCCACCGATTTGCTGCTCTTGTGCTGTTTGTTCTTATTATTTGGATTATGGTATCTGCCATCAAGCAGTATAAAGAAACTCGCCGTGATATTTACTACGCGTCCATCATTGCGGTTGCTTTAACCATTGCTCAAATATTTAGCGGTATATTTGTTGTCATGTCTCGTTTAAATGTCTTTGCTACACTGTCTCACTCGGCATTTATTACAGCGTTATTCGCTACGCTTAGCTACATTTGTGTACAGACTTTAAAAGGAAGAAGACATTAAAACAGAAATAACTCAAAAAAACACGTGCAGTTCATAACTGCACGTGTTTTTTTGAGTTAAGCTAGTTCTATTCCGCCTGTAATTCCGTAAACTTGAGCTGTTACATAGCTTGCATCCGTTGAAGCTAAAAATACGTATACATTTGCTAACTCTACCGGCTGACCAGCACGCTGTAGAGGTGTATCTTGTCCAAAGCCTGGAATAGCATCGCTTGGCTGCCCTCCAGAAATTTGCAGCGGCGTCCAGATAGGTCCTGGAGCAACGGAGTTGACGCGAATACCTTTTGGAGCTAGTTGCTTGGCTAGTCCGCGAGTGAACCCGTTAATGGCAAACTTTGTAGCTGCATAATCTAATAGATTAGGACTTGGGCTATAGCCTTGTACAGAACTTGTGGTAATAATCGAAGCACCTGCTGGTAAATAAGGCAGCGCTGCTTTTACGGTCCAATATAAAGAGAATACATTTACTTCAAAGGTTTTGCGCAGCTGGTCCGTTTCTAAATCAGCAAGATCTTCTACTGCCTGCTGTTTACCTGCTACGAGTGCTAAAACGTCTAATCCATCTAATTCTTTATAAGCTTTTTCTACTAGCTCCTTGCAAAAAGATTCTTCGCCTACATCACCAGGTATGAGTACTGCTTTTCTTCCTTCTGCTTCAATAAGCTTTTTTACTTCTTCTGCATCCGCTTGCTCTTGTGGCAAGTAATTAAGCGCAACGTCCGCTCCTTCTCTTGCGTAAGCGATAGCTGCTGCTCGGCCAATACCTGAATCTCCGCCTGTCACAAGAGCTTTTCTGCCTTTTAATTTACCTGCACCTATGTAACTGTTTTCCCCGCAGTCCGGGATGACGTTCATTTCTTTTTGTACACCAGGCGGTTCTTGATACTGTTTTGGATAGTCTTCATGGAAATATTGAGTTAATGGATTATTTAGTTTTGACATATTTGTCACTCCTTTATTAATGAATCCTTAACCAACTAAGGGAAAGTTTTCTATATACTTATTCTTCCCGTCCTCTTCTTTAGTAAACATGCTTGATGTGCTCTATTATCCTCACCTTTCTTTCATTACCTTTTCCCTTCAATCAACAGCTAAAAACAGCTGCATACGTGAAACCTACGTTTACCATCACAATAAAAAAATCCGAACGAGTCGAATTCTCTATTAAGAATCTCGATTCCTCGTTCGGATCTTCTTTCAACTAAAATACATTTATCCCCCCTCTTTAAATAAATGGTGAGAGCTTTGTATTTTGCTGTGAACAATGATCTTTCTTTCTCGTCTGTGCCCGCTACTCTGTTAGTTCCACTTGTAAAGGCTTTGATTCTTCTTCGGCTTCTTTAGGAGTGCGAACGATTAACACATCACATTTGGCATAGCGTAAAATATGCTGAGATACGCTTCCAATTAAAATGCGCTCTACTGCGTTTAACCCCGTTGCACCGCATACAATTAAATCAACGTGCTTATCAGGAGCAATTTTTTTAGATATTTTTGTTTTAGGAGAACCGTGTTCAATTAATGTTTCGACTTTCGTTACTCCAGCCTTAATGGCTAGGTTACTATAGTTGGTTAAAAGTTCTTCAGCAAATTTCTCTGCGTCTTGAAAGCGTGTATCCGTATAGAATGCATAAGGTGATGGACTTAGCGCCTGTATGTCGATAACGTGACAAATTATCAAATGAGCGTTATTTTTTTTCGCACTGTTAACTGCTTTTTTGAATGCCCACTCCGCTTCTACAGAACCGTCTACTGCTACGAGGATGTTACGATAAGCCATATTCATCATAATCTCTCCTTTGTCTTTCGTTTATAAAGGACTTTCTTTGCTACACTTTTATTGTACTTCTTGCGCAAGCGAAAATATGTGATTTTCATCACAATGTAGAGGAATTAATAAAAAATAG
Source organism: Priestia sp. VA7 (assembly GCF_055710015.1). NCBI lineage: Bacteria > Bacillati > Bacillota > Bacilli > Caryophanales > Bacillaceae > Priestia > Priestia sp. VA7. Next base: position 205,999 of record NZ_JBVQPN010000004.1, on the reverse strand, counting down.
AGCCGTGCACATCGTACACGGCTCTATTTTTATTGAACTTGAGAGTTAAAAGTCATGATCCAAATAGATCCTGCTACAATCGTAATAACAAAAACGATTCCAAGTATTAAAGCCATCACATTATAACGGGGCTTCTCTCCGTCTTTAATATGCATGAAGAAAAACAGTTGAATGAAAAATTGAAGCACGGCCATTCCTAGAATACTGGCTAATAATATATTTTTAGCAAATACATGGTTTAGTACCAGCATCAGAGGAATAACGGTTAAAATAATCGAGAAAATAAATCCTATTGTATAAGCTTTTAACGACCCATGGTTCTCCATCTACATCACCCCCATTAAATACACAACCGTGTAAAGGAAGATCCAGACAGCATCAAGAAAATGCCAGTATAAGCTGATAATCGTCACTTTTCGCTTTGTTACAGAGGTAATTCCGTATCGTTTTAATTGGATTGTAATTGAAATCATCCAAATGATGCCGACAGAAACGTGCAGCCCGTGCGTACTAACCAGCGTATAGAAAGCTGTAAAAAATGCGCTGGTGGAAATGGTTGCTCCTTCATGAACCATTGTTTGAAATTCATGAATTTCAAGGCCAACAAAGCACATACCTAAAAGCAGAGTTACGATTAGCCAGCCAATTAAAGGCTTTATTTTTCCCTTGTGCATGCTCAGCACAGCTAATCCGCTCGTAAAGCTGCTCGTTAATAAGATAAACGTTTCAGAAACAAATCCTGGAACTTCAAAAAATTCCTTTCCTGTAAGGCCTCCCGCAGTATGATTAACAAGAACGGCATACGTAGCAAATAATGCTCCAAATAAGATGCAGTCCGTTACGAGGAAAAGCCAAAAACCTATAACTTTGATTCCTTCATCATGTTCATGATGATGTTCTTCGCGGTGCGCTGTCGCATATGCCATGTCAGCCAACCCTCCCTACTGAATCTTCTGTATGTCGAATTTCATCCACCGGAATATAATAGTCCGAGTTGTATTGAAAAGAACGAGCTAGTAAACAAGCTCCGACTCCTGTCAAACCGAATATCGCCATCCACACCCAGTGGAATGTTAAGCCAAAACCAGCAATGAACCAGAAAACCGACATGATAAATGGAATACCTGAATTCTTAGGCATATGAATCGGAGAGAAAGTAGCTGTTTCCTTCGCTTTTTTCTTTTTTCTTTCTTCTTTTATTGTCCACCACGCATCTTGCCCCGTTACTGTTGGAATCACTGCAAAATTGTAGTGCGGCGGCGGTGAAGGGATGGACCATTCTAATGTACGTCCATTCCAAGGATCCCCTGTTACATCTCGTTCTCCGTACTTAATGCCATGAAGAATCTGCCATGCTTGAAAGATAAACCCTATGCCCATAAAGAAGGCTCCCACTGTAGAGATAACGTTCAGCGGTCCCCATCCCATGTCAAAGTCGTACGTATAAATACGGCGCGTCATTCCCATAAACCCTAATGCGTATTGAGGCATGAAGCATACGTAAAAACCAATATTCCACGTCCAAAACGCCCATTTACCAAGACGGTCATTGAGTTTAAAGCCAAACATTTTTGGCCACCAATAGTACAAACCTGCAAAAAAGCCGAATACAACGCCTCCAATTAACACTTGGTGAAAGTGTGCAACTAAAAAGTAGCTATTATGATACTGATAGTCCGCGGGAGCTGCTGAAAGCATAACACCCGTTGCTCCTCCCACAACAAAGCACGGGATAAAAGCAATTGTCCATAGCATTGGCTGCGTCATTTGAATACGGCCGCGGAACATCGTAAATAACCAGTTGAACACTTTAACGCCCGTTGGAATTCCGATAGCCATCGTCGTAATAGCAAAAAACACATTCACATTAGCGCCTGCACCCATCGTAAAGAAATGATGTACCCATGTAAAATACGATAGAACGCTAATAATCATCATTGAAAAAACCATAGATTTATAGCCAAATATTTTCTTTTGAGAAAACGTTGCAACGATTTCAGAAAAAATGCCGAATGCAGGAAGTACAACGATATACACTTCAGGATGTCCCCACATCCAAATTAAGTTAATGTACATCATTGGATTTCCTCCGCCGGTCATGGTAAATAAGTGCCCGTCAAAGAAGCGGTCAATAAACAATAAAGCAAGCGTTACGGTTAATACAGGAAACGCAAAAATGATAATAATACAGCTTGCTAGAACGGACCACGTAAATAGCGGCATATGCATAAGTTTCATACCGGGGGCACGCATTTTTAAAATGGTCATAATGAAATTAATTCCAGAAGCCAAGCTGCCAATACCTGATATTTGAATGCCCCAAATATAAAAATCTTGACCTGGTCCAGGACTGAACTGCATGCCAGAAAGCGGCGGATAACTTAGCCACCCTGCATCTGGCGAGCCTCCGATTACAAACGACAAATTGAAAAGCATGGCGCCAAAGAAAAATAGCCAAAAGCTTACCGCGTTTAAAAAAGGATAGGCGACATCTCTTGCTCCAATTTGAAGCGGCACAACAATATTAAAGAACGCAAACATAAGCGGCATTGCCATAAATAGAATCATAATGGTTCCGTGCGTAGTGAAAATTTCGTTGTAATGATTAGAATCTAGAAAATGCCACTGGGGAAACGCTAGCTGCATACGCATTAATAATGCATCTACTCCGCCTCGAAACAGCATTAACAATGAAGAAAGCATATACATGATTCCAATTTTCTTATGATCCACCGTTGTGAGCCACTCACGCCATAGCCACTTCCATTTTTTAAGATAAGTAAGAACAAAAATAATACCGGCTAGTGTTAATAAAATGGCGACATCTGCTCCGTAAATCATCGGTTCTCCTGTCACGAAAAAATGAGATGAAAAATCTTTTAATTTGTCTAACAATTTAGTTTCCTCCTTCCTGGTGCTCGTGCTGTGCATGTACTTGTTCTTCAGAAGCCACATTCATAGTCTTCATGTCTTCATTTTGCATATGATGATGCTGACTATAATATTGACCGCCGTTTTTAATGACAATTTCTTGGAATAAGCCTTTAGGAATGGTAGAATACGATTTTTCTAGAGAAAGACCTTGTTGGGCAAGGTTGCTATAATCAGCTTTTGTTAAAGCTGGTGATGTTTCTTTCACTTGCTTTACCCATTGATTAAATTCTTTTGTCGATGTAGATTTAACTTTAAAGTTCATATGAGCGAACCCTTCACCCGTAAAATTAGCACCCGAACCAAAGTATTCTCCCTTGTGATCAGCTTGCAGCCAAAGCCCCATTGCCATTCCCGGCATGGTATATAATTGTCCTCCCAGCTGGGGTACCCAAAAAGAATTCATAGGTGCATCTGACGTTAGCACGAATTGAACAGGCACACCTTTTGGAATTTCTACATAGTTGACTGTCGCAATATCTTGATCCGGATATTGAAATAACCATTTCCAATCAAGAGATGTTACTTCAATTGTTAGCGGCTTTACATCTTTTTTCGGCGGATCTACTAAGTCATATGTCGTCTTGGCCGTAGCAAAACCTAAAATGCCGATAATAATAATGGGGATGCCCCACCAAATAAATTCAAGACGCTTGCTATCGTCCCAGTCTGGCCGATACGGAGCTTTGTTTCCAGGCTTATCACGGTAGCGTAAAACGATATACACAAGCAGACCTAAAACAGGAATCACAACAATTGTGCATAAAATTATGGAAAAAATAATTAACTGGTATTCTTTTTGAGCCACCGCCCCCTGCGGATTTAAAATCAAATAACGACTATCACAGCCTGCTAAAAAAATTGTAATGAATACGGAGAGAATGATTAACTTGCCAATATGCATGGATTTTTGCTTTCTCACTTAAGCTCAGGCTCCCTTCCTCTAAATCTCTGTACATAATAATGGTATATAAACGTTCATATTAAAGATGCATCTCAACAGATCAAAAGGCTAAAAACCTCCTAACATATTGAAGTTTGTCATGACATATTGCTTACTTCTAAAAAATTATCATGTTGCGTTGTTAAAGGGTGTGATATTTATCACACTTAAAGCGGTTTTTATCTATTTTGAATACCTTTACCATAATTTCGTCACATATTTGGGTAAATGTGGTGTGAAATGCCTTGCTCCTAGCGGGTAGATTCTTATAAAAGCAAAAAGCTCTTCCAGTTCTTATTAACTGGAAGAGCTTTTTAGGAATAATGAAGTATCGAGCTTTATTTTTTACTAATTTGTTTGCTTCACCTGCTGAAACATCCAATCAATCATTTTCTGATTTTGATACGCAGAAACCCACGAAGCATGATCATACTCTAACTCTTTAGGATATTCCGTATATAGCGGATGCCCTCCAGATTTTTTTATAGCACTTATTATATTCCTTGAATAGGCCACAGGAATGATAGAATCGTCTTCAGCATGAAATGCCCATATTGGTTTGTTGATAAGAAAGTGCGCTTTAGCTGGATTGGCTCCTCCCGCTATCGGCACCATAGCAGCAAACAAATCAGGGTGTTCTATATTTAAGTTAAATGTGCCAAATCCTCCCTGAGATAATCCTGTAGAATAAAGGCGATTACGATCTATATTGTAGGATTTTCTTACACTTTGTAAAATTTCATAAGCCGTTTTTAAATCTTCTGATGTTTGGAATACTTTTGCTAAGTCGACTTTGTTGTTATCGTCTCTTGTAACGGTGAAGCCTCCGCTTGGTACATTACGAGCTTGAGGAGCTAAAATAAAAGCGGGATGCTTTCGTTGATTTTCTGGTGAAGCCCAAACGATAGCCCCGTCGTTGCCAAGAAGCTGTTTTGTATTATCATTTCCTCGTTCACCACCTCCATGTAAGAATAGCACCAAGGGATATGATTTTGTAGAATCATAGTCTTTAGGCACATAAAGTCGGTAGGGCATTGTTTTATAAGTGAATGATAAAAATTGAGTAGCTATAGATTCTCTACTTTCAAATGAATAAGTAAATATAGCTAGATCACTATGATTCTTTTGATTTTTATTTTTCGCGTTTCCTCTTATGGAAATTGCTTTAAGCACCGTATCGTTATTAATAATAATCGGGTTTGTATACTGAGTGCTTTTAGTAGTCGGAGTGCTCCCGTCAAGTGTATAGTAAGTTTTCGCACCTGGTGTGTTTGTCTTTAATTCAACCTTCTGCTCCAAATAATAGGTACCTGATAAAACTGAAGAGGTTGGTTTTTTTACGTTTCTATAATTATTTTCTTCTTTTGCTGCAAGAATATTTAAAGGAAGGAAAGCTAGAATAAGAACTCCTACAGTAATAAAGCTTAGAACTTTTTGTATTGACGTATTGTTCACTGATAAAGTACCTCCTTTATACTATTATTCAAATGTCTACTTCCATTTCCAGCAGGGCATAACTTAAGCTCTTTCCGTGCGTATCCATTCCTAAAGAAGTAGTGACCCCACCAAGTAACGCGCGGTGACATACAAATTGAAATGCTGATATATTAGGAACTTCGTAGCGAACAATGTCCCCTTCTACAATATTTCTTAAGTGTTTTTTCACTTCTAAAGCAGTCACTTTTTCACGTAGCAAGAAATAGTCTTTTTCGTCATATGGAATTAGTGATAGCATAAGCGTGTTTCCTTTATCTCCAGCTCGACTGTGAGCAAGTTCATATAATTTCTTTTTCATTTGTTAAGCTCTCCTTTAATGCAAGATGCGTTTTTATTTTGTTTCGTGAAATCAACGTCGAAACAATTCCTACTACCTCATTAACATACTTTCTTGCTCCGCCTCCGCCTGCCGGTCCGTTCGTATAAAGAGCTTCTACTTCTTCTCCAATTTTGGATGCTTCCTTTGAAGTAAGGCATTTCCCTGCTACTCTCAGCCTGATTTCATAAGGAGCTGAGTCTTGAAAAGAGACTCTATGAACGGAGGAAATACCGATATAATCAATTCTTAAGTCGACTACTTTATTTTTTAAACGACTATATAAAATTTCGCCAGCTAGCCTAGCTCTTGCTAGAGCATTGGAGCCAGCGTAGGAAATTTCCCCTTCTCCAATAACCCCTGCTTCATAACCTACGCTGACTTTTAACGTTTCAGGCCTTGGTATACCTGTTCCACCAGATACTTGAATTTGATTCAATTTAATTTCATGTAAATGAACCGAAGTAAAGTCAGCAATAACATCCGGCGTTATATATTGATGAGGGTTAGTTACTTCGTAAAGCATCTGTTCTTTTATAGTAGCTAAGTTAATGACTCCTCCTGTCCCTTCTACTTTAGTAATAATGGCTGTTCCATCTTCTTTAACATCAGCAAATGGAAATCCTAATTCAGCAAGCTTTGGGACTTCTTTTTTTCCAGGATCAGCAAAATAACCACCAGCTACCTGTCCTCCACATTCCAATAAATGTCCAATTACTGTTCCCTGAGCAATTTTATCTACATCGTCTAAGGACCATCCGAAGTGGTGTACCATTGGAGCAACAAATAAAGATGGATCTGCTACTCTACCAGTAATAATAACTTGAGCATCTGTCTCTAGAGCTGGCAACATTGTTTCTACACCAAGGTAAGCGTTTGCAGATATAACGTTACCAAAATGAGATAGCGGTTCATTTGTTTCTAGAGTCAATCCATTTCTATCTATCAACTTTAGTACATCATCTCCCGTTACGGCTGCTACCTTTATCCTAATGTTTAGTCGGTTAGCTATTTCAACAACTTTTTCAGCAGCACCTATTGGATTTGCTGCTCCCATATTGGTAATGATTCGCACTTTCTTTTTCTTAATAATAGGTAAAAGAAGCTCTAGTCTTTTTTCTAACAAGGAATCATAACCCATTAAAGGGTTTTGACTTTTTCTTTTTTGGGCAAGTGCGATTGTTCTTTCGGCTAAACATTCCAATACTAAATAATCTAAATTTCCTTTTTCAGCCAATATAACGGCTGGGTCTAATCGATCTCCTGAAAAACCTGCGCCTGATCCGATTCTTATCATTTTTATCACCTCAAATAGTAATTGCTCCCGTTATTAATGCCACAATCGTCATAACAATGGTCGTTCCAAATGCCCACTTAAAGATAAAACGCTGATGATCGCCTAAATTTACTCCCGCTAACCCTACAAGGATAAAGGTCGAGGCGGTTAAAGGACTTAATGGAAATCCAGTCGTCATCTGTCCTAAAATAGCTGCTCTGCCAATTTCAATTGGATCGATGCCAAAGTTAGAAGCCGTCTGGCTAATAATTGGTAATACTCCGAAATAGTAAGCATCCGGTGTAAACACTAAGCTAAGAGGCATACTTGTAACCGCTACTAGTACAGGTAAGTAAGAAGCTAGTGATTCAGGGATAATACTAACCATTGCAGAGGCCATTCCATCTATCATCTTTGTTCCTGTCAGAATACCCGTGAAAATGCCTGCAGCAAAAATCATCGTAGAAACAATTAACACGTTGTTTGCATGGCTTAGTAAACGTTTTTGCTGCTCTTCTGGATTGGGATAATTCACTAAAAGAGCAATTGCAAAAGCGACAATAAATAAAATCGGTAAAGGTAGCCATACTTTAATTAACGCGATAAGAAGCAAAATTGTTAAAGCAAGATTAAACCAAAAAAGCCGTGGTCCTTTTGCTTCTAGAGCAGCTGCATGTTCTGTAAACCCTTGTACATGTTCTTCCAGTTCAATGACTCCTAGTCTCTGCCTCTCCTTTTCCCAAGCCAAAACGCAGATGCTAACACCCATACAATCCCAGCAATCATTGCGGGAATAACAGGGTTAAATAATTGAGAAGAATCTGCATTAAATGTAGTCATAGCTCTAGCAGTAGGTCCTCCCCAAGGAGCTAAGTTCATAACTCCTGCTCCTAAAGCAACCACTCCTGATAAAATAAGAGGATTCATCTTCAATCTTTTATAAAGAGGTAGCAGCGCTGTAATTGTAATCATAAAAGTAGATGCACCGTCTCCGTCTAATGATACAAGCATTGTGACGATAGCTGTCCCTACGACTACTTTTAACGGATCTCCTTTAACTAGACGAAGCATTTTAGAAATCATAGGATTAAATAAGCCTGTATCAATCATTAAGCCGAAGTACAAAACTGCAAAAACAATCATAATACCTGTAGGCGCTACTTTTATAATGCCTTCTAACATCATGTCTCCCATTTCTAGCCCAAATCCGCCTATTAACGCAAAAACAGTTGGTACGAGAACTAAGGCAATCAATACAGATAAATGATTGGTCATAATTAAAAATAAAAATCCGCCAATAATTAAAAACCCTAAAAGTGCTAACATGTAATCCCTCCTGCCCTAAATTCATAGATTCAACAATCTTAGATGTAAAAAACTCCGGTGCTTTTTGTTCTTGCAGGATTCATGCCAAGAATATATAAAAATGGAAACAAACCTTTATTAAACCCTTTCAACATATGTTGAAAAAAATTTAAGGTACAACAAAAAAAGAAAGCGTTAACAATCAAACTGCTTTCTTTTTTTGTTTTTGTAATATAAATTCTACTATTTTAGAAATAATCACTGCCCAGTAAAAAATTACGCTTCTTAATACATAGTCTTCTGCATTTCTAAAAATCTAGACATCTTTCTAAAGGCTTAGAAATGAATATGATATTTTTTCATTTTATTGTATAAAGTAGCTAAAGAAATATCTAAAACCTCTGCTGCTTTCCTTTTCCCTTCAATATTATTTGGATATTTTCTTAATATTTCCTGAATAAATGCGCACTCTTTATCTTGTATAGCTTTTTGCAGTGTTTGACTGCTTTTTTCTGTTTTACCTGCAACGTCTGAAAATCTTTTTTCATTTTTAATCATAAATTCTGGAAGGTGATGGAATAAAATATCTGTACCTTCCGTCATACATGTGGCGTAGTCAATTACATTTTTTAATTCTCTTACATTGCCAGGCCAATGATAGGATTGAAGAAAGCCTAGTGTATATTTGTCAATTGTGTAGGAAGTATTTGTGATCGAGTGCTCAATAAAAGAATAGACAAGCTTACGTATATCTTCTCTCCTTTCTCTTAAAGGAGGTATCTCTAATTGAATGACATTAAGTCTATAAAATAAATCTTCTCGGAATTGTTTCTTATTCACAAGCTGCTGTAGGTTGCGGTGCGTAGCAGCAATGATCCTTACGTCAACTGCACGTTCAGTTACTTCTCCTACCCTTCGAATCTTATTCTCTTGCAGAACTCTTAACAACTTAGCCTGAAGATCATAGGACATATCTCCAATTTCATCTAAAAATATAGTTCCGTTGTCTGCTATTTCGAATAGTCCAGCCTTCCCGCCTTTTTTAGCATTTGTAAAAGCACCGTCTCCATATCCAAAAAGTTCACTTTCTAACAGAGACGAAGGAATAGCGGCACAATTTACAGGTATAAAAGGACCATGCTTGCGCTCACTTTTATTATGTATAGCCTGTGAAAATAATTCTTTTCCCGTGCCGCTTTCTCCCGTCACAAGAATAGGAAATTGAGATTCTGCTACTTTTTCAGCTATATGAACAACGTGCCTTAACCCTCCGTCCCCACCAATTATTTGTTCAAATGTATACTTTGCTTCATAGATAGAATCCATTCGGTTTTCTAAATTCTTTAACTTTTCGGTTTGTCTTCTTAATTCCTTTGATAACTTATCAACTTCATTGAGACTTTTACAAACCGATACAGCCCCTGCAACTTTACCTTCTATTATAATTGGAGCCATGTCCACCATATATTCCCGATTTTTTTCCTTTCGATATACGCCTACTCTGCATTGTTGATCTTTTAGGGTATTTGTTAACTGAGCACCTGGGCGATATTCTATTAGCGGTTTTCCGATAATATCACTTTTTACTCCTGTAATCTTTGTATACTCTGGGTTAATAAATCTAACAATCCCTTTTTTGTCGATAACTAGAATACCATCATTTATCGAATTTATAACTGCATGCCACCAGTTAAACTTTTTAGAGGAGCAGTCGACTTCTATGTGCTCTTGAAATGTATTCTTCACAGTATTATAAGCTCCTTTCTATAATAACTTGAGAGTAGATTCTTGCTTTATTTATAATTATCAACTAATTTTCTCTTTTTTGAAACAGAGTCCGCTCAACTAATTTGAATAATCTGATTTATATAAGTGGATATAAGCTTGCTTCCTCCATTATTAATGTGTAAATTCATTGCACCGTTATTTATATTTACGATGAAACACTCCTCATAAAGAAAACTATATTTCTATTTTCAAAGAGACTTATCACTATAGCAATATCCTTTAAAAAAGCTATCCACTTTCTTCATAAAGGTTACATATTAAAAACACCTAAAGATAGTTTAGGTGTTTTTGAAAGTTTATATTCATCTTTCCTCTAAGCAAAAGCTTAATGGTTATATGACCTTCTTACTCTTTGAAGCCTCTTGTTTTTTTCTCCACATATTTTCCATTTGTTCAAGAGTTCTACCTTTTGTTTCAGGAATAAATTTCCAAACGAATAAAGCAGAAAGTACACTCATTAAACCGTAGAAACCATATGTTAATCCTCCGCTATATTCCATCATCACAGGATACGTAGAGGAAATAAAATAGTTAGCTGCCCACTGAGCAGCTACGGCAATGGCTACAGCACGACCTCTAATTTTATTAGGAAAAATCTCTGAAATGAGCACCCAACAAATTGGTCCCCATGACATCATAAAGGAAGCTGTATAAATAATGATAAATACAAGCGTTCCTATACCAATGATGTTTGAAAAAGCCATGCTTGCTACACCGAACATTCCGATGGCCATTCCGATAGACCCTGTTATTAATAAAGGTTTTCTTCCCAAACGATCAACCGTCAAAATTGCAATTACTGTAAAAATAACGTTTACTAATCCCATAATAATGGTTTGCAGCATAGAAGAACCTTTAGCTGCTCCCATGCTTTCAAAAATACGCGGCGCATAATATAGAGCTACATTGATTCCTACAAACTGTTGAAATACAGAAAGCAGTATACCTACAACGATAACTAATTTTCCATATGCTAATAATTTTTCAGACGAAACATTGGTAGAAATTGTTTGTTTAATATCGTCTAAAATTGATTTCGCTTCTGAAGATCCATTAATTTTAGTTAGTATGGCTAAAGCTTTTTGATCTTGATTCTGTATAACTAAGTAGCGAGGCGTTTCAGGAACTAAAAACAAGAGTGCTGCAAAGAGTAAAGCTGGAATAGCTCCTGAAGCAAACATATATCTCCACCCTACATCATTAATCCATTCTAAGGTTTCCCCATTTGCAATACCCCAATTCACGAAGTAAACGACTAACATTCCAAAAATAATCATAAATTGATTGAATGATACCAATCTGCCGCGAATATCTGCCGGTGCAATTTCTCCTATATAGATCGGACAGATGGCTGATGCTAACCCAACACCAATTCCACCTATAATGCGGTAGAAGTTAAAAGCTAGTAACAAAGAAAGTGTCGGTTCCCCCTTTGTAAAAAATAAAAACTCGGGATAAGAAGCGCCTAACGCTGAGACTATAAAAAGAATAGCTGCTAGTATAAGTGATTGTTTGCGTCCTAGTTTTGTCGCAAAATAACCAGATATCAATCCTCCAATAATACACCCTATCAAAGCACTTGATACAGTAACACCGTGTGCTAAAGATCCTAATCCTAAGCTGTCAATAAGATACACCTTTAATGATTCTTCAGCTCCAGATATTACAGCTGTATCATATCCAAACAGTAACCCCCCGATAGCGGCAACTAAGGTAATAGAAAAAATATATAATGAGTTTCGATTTTGTTTCATGCGTTGTTAAAAGCAGTTAAGGGTAACAGCAGAAGTTCTATTTCTAACTGAGTTCGCACTTATTTGAATGCGTTTTCAAATTCTTGGAGCCCAAAAGAAATATTCTTCGTCCATTCAACTAACTGCTCTTATCCTCCCCTCTAATGTACGTATTTTTCTATTGAATCAACTCTTACTACAGCAATTTCTATACTTCCTTTTGTGTCAGGTATATCGATATACAACCATAATCAATTAATACAAGCTACTTTTATATGAAGCTCCTTTTTAAAGCAAGGTTGCATATTTTTCAACCTATTACTTCCTTTTAAATTCGCCTAGCTTTTTACTTAAGCCGTGTGTTTGAGGATATACTTCTTTATATAATTCATAAAGCTGTTTATAGACTTGTACATGTTCTGCGTTAGGATAATATGTTTTTGAAGACGTAATAAATACGTTTGCACACTCTTCCAATGAGTTATACCAGCCACAGCCATAAGCTGCTAGCATGGCTGCTCCTAACGCTGGGCCTTGTTCAGTAGACAACTTTACGATTTTCGCATTAAAAACGTCTGCTTGAATTTGAAGCCAATGATCATTTTTTGCTCCGCCCCCAATGGATACAATAGACGTAATTTCCTTTCCGTTTTCTCGAAAGATTTCAATTGACTCATTTAAAGAAAACGTAATACCTTCAATAACCGCTCGCGTAAAGTCTCTCTTTTTATGAGAGGCGTCCATTCCTATAAAACTTCCGCGAATCGTAGCATCTGCATGCGGTGTACGTTCCCCGACTAAGTAAGGGGTAAATAAAAGGCCGTTTGAGCCGATTGGGACATTTTTTAGGTCAGCCAATAATTCTTCAAACGTGACGTTTTTTGCGAAATTGTCCTTAAACCAGCCTAAACTGTGCCCCGCAGATAGCGTAACGCCCATCGTATAAAAGGCATTTTCCTTTCCATGATTAAAATAATGGACTTTTCCATCAAAGTCTCTATCGCTTCGTTCCTCATAAGAAAGAACAACACCCGATGTCCCAATGCTACATAGTGTTTCCCCTGATGATAAAATGCCGGCGCCAATTGCTCCGCAAGCATTATCAGCTCCACCTGCAAATACTTTCGTTGAAGTGGCTAATCCCGTTTTTTGAGAGAACGCTTCACTAATATTGCCTATGCATTCACTAGATTCAACTAGTGGCGGACAAAGATTAATATTGATTCCTGCTAATTGGCAAAGCTCATCATCCCATTTTTTCTTGCTGATGTTTAATAATAATGTACCGGCAGCATCTGAATATTCACTATGAATAAAGCCGGTCATTTTAAAGCGTAAATAATCTTTAGGCAGCATAAATACAGCTGTTTTTTCAAATATAGCCGGTTCATACTCTTTTACCCACAATAACTTAGGAAGAGTAAATCCTTCTAAAGCCTGGTTTTTTGTTATCTTTAAAAGACGTTTTTCTCCAATGACTTTATAGAGATGATGACATTGTTCTGTTGTTCTTGTGTCATTCCACAAAATGGCGTTACGTAATAGGTTGTAGTTTTCATCCAGCATCACAAGGCCATGCATTTGTCCAGAATAACTAATTCCTTCTATATCTTCGGGTTTTATATTAGCGTTAGCAATTAATTCACTTAAAGCACTAGCCGTCTGCTGAACCCATTCTTCTGGATTCTGTTCGCTATACCCTGTTTTTTCATGAAGGAGAGGATAATTCTTAGAAACCACAGCGCAAATCTTGCCTTTTGTATCAACTAAAACCGTTTTTACGGCGCTTGTTCCTAGATCAATTCCAATTACATATTTCATCTTGATACCTCCGCGTTTATAAACGAGAGTAGAAATTGTTTCTACTCTCGTTTGTCCTTTAAACTTCCAAAATATATTGATTTAAAATAGCCTTTAATCGTTCTTGTCTTCCTGATTTATTCACAATCTTCGGATTTTTAAACGCGTACTGCTCCAGTGTATGGAAGTTAGCTTTTCCTTCCACAATCTCAAGGCCAATTCCCTCTTTAAAGCTGCTGTAGCGCTCGTTGATAACATTTTCGAAAACACGATCTTCTACTAATTTATGTGCTACTTTTAATCCTCGAGCAAATGCATCCATTCCTGCTACATGAGCATAGAGTAAATCGTCCTGTTCAAAAGAACCTCTGCGTACTTTGGCATCAAAGTTTAATCCGCCGCTGCCGAGCCCTCCATTTTGCAGGATTTCATACATTGCTAGTGTTGTAGAATATAAATCCGTTGGGAATTCATCTGTGTCCCAGCCTAAAAGAGGGTCACCTTGGTTTGCATCCACGGATCCTAAGAAGCCTTGTACTCTAGCTACTCGTAATTCGTGTTCAAATGTATGCCCAGCTAACGTTGCGTGGTTAGCTTCTAGATTAAGTTTGAAGTATTTATCTAATCCGTATTGTCTTAAAAATGAAATAGTTGTTGCTGCATCGGTATCATACTGATGTGTCGTAGGCTCTTTTGGTTTAGGTTCAATTAAAAACTGCCCCCTATATCCAATTTCGTTTGCGTAATCTACAGCCATATGCATAAATCTGGCTAAGTTATCTAACTCTAACTGCAAATTTGTGTTAAGCAGTGTTTCATATCCCTCACGGCCGCCCCAGAATACATAATTTTCTGCGCCTAGTTCTTTTGCTGTTTCAAGCCCCTTTTTTACTTGAGCCGCTGCATAAGCAAATACATCTGCATTACAAGAAGTAGCTGCACCATGAACGAACCGGGGATTTGTAAACATATTCGCTGTGTTCCATAATAACTTTACGTTACTTGTTTGCATGTATTCTTTGATCATAGTGACGATAACATCAAGGTTTTTATTTGTTTCTTGCAACGTACTGCCCTCAGGAGCAATGTCTCGATCATGAAATGCGAAGAATGGAACATTTAATGTTTCAAAAAGTTGAAAAGCTGCCTCAACTCTCGCTTTTGCTAGATCCATTCCATCATATCTATCCCAGGATCTTTGCATAGTAGCTGCACCAAAAGGATCCGTACCATCTGCTGTAAACGTGTGCCAGTAAGCAACAGAAAAACGCAGCTGATCTTTCATCGTTTTACCGCCTACTACTTCTTCAGGGTTATAGTATTTAAAAGCTAAAGGATTTTTAGAATCTTTACCTTCGTATAAAACTTTGTTTACGCTTTCAAAATAATTAATTTTATTAGTACTAGTTTGGACCATTTGTCATTTCCCCCTTTGATTTAAGTGAACAAGTTTATCCATCAACTACCTTAATAAAGTTAGTTTGTTTATCCGATAAACTAACTTTATTTCATCATATACAAAATAAATGTCTATTTCAATGTTTTTTTTAGAAAATTTAGTTATAATATTAGGTATGATACTTTTAAATATCTAATTCAAGCTTCATAAAACACTAACTTAGTTCGATAGATAAACAAAGGAGCGGTTATTATTCAAATTGCAGATCAAGCTTTAGTAAAAAAAATGAATCAAAAATTAATATTAGATGAAATTTTAAAGAACTCCCCTATCTCCAGGGCAACTCTCTCTGAGATTACAGGACTAAACAAGTCTACTGTCTCCTCTCAAGTAAATACACTGCTTGAAAAAGATTTTATTTTTGAAATTGGGACAGGACAATCTAGGGGCGGCAGAAGACCTGTAATGCTTGTTTTTAATAAGAATGCAGGCTACTCGATCGGTATCGATATAGGAGTCGACTACCTTAACGGAATTCTAACCGACTTAGAAGGAAATATTATTCTCGAGAAGACTTCTGACTTTTCTAGTTCTTCCGCTAGTGAAGTAAAAGAGATTTTATTTGCACTTATTCATGATTTTGTAACCCATATGCCTGAGTCCCCTTATGGTCTAGTCGGAATAGGAATTTGTGTTCCAGGCCTTGTAGATCGTCATCAGCAAATTATTTTTATGCCTAACTTAAATTGGAATATCAAAGATTTGCAGCTTTTAATTGAGAGTGAGTTTAATGTTCCGGTTTTTGTTGAAAATGAAGCTAATGCAGGAGCATACGGTGAAAAAGTATTTGGTATGACAAAAAACTACGAAAACATCGTTTACATCAGTATTAATGTCGGAATTGGAACTGGACTTGTTATTAACAACGAATTGTATAAGGGTGTTCAGGGTTTTTCTGGGGAAATGGGTCATATGACGATAGATTTTAATGGCCCCAAATGTAGCTGTGGAAATCGAGGCTGTTGGGAATTATATGCTTCTGAAAAAGCGTTACTGGCTTCGCTCTCTCAAAAAGATAAGAATATTTCTCGAAAAGAGATTGTGGAACGCGCAAATAAAAATGATGTAGAAATGTTAAATGCACTTCAAAACTTTGGCTTTTATATCGGAATTGGATTAACCAATATCCTTAATACATTTGATGTAGAAGCTGTTATCTTGAGAAATCATATAATTGAATCTCATCCCATTGTTTTAAATACGATTAAAAACGAAGTTTCTTCTAGAGTTCATTCTCATTTAGACAATAAATGTGAACTATTGCCTTCTTCGTTAGGAAAAAATGCCCCTGCTTTAGGAGCTGTTTCCATCGTTATTGATTCTTTCTTAAGTGTTACCCCTATAAGTTAGTTAAGTGAATACAAAGGTTAGTAAACTATATCACGTTTGATTTTAAGAATGAAGGAGCTATTTTCTATTAAAGGGAAGGAATTTAAACAGTTTTAATAAGAGTATTATGTCTATCTCCACCCTCACCTTTTTCATCTAATGCAGCCAGTCACCTATCATAACGGCAACTGGCTGTTTATATGTTTTATAGGCAACCTTCTCTTTCTTAGACGACGCAGAGCCTTGACTGTTAGTTTAGCTCATATGCTTTTTAAATTATGAAGAATGTCTTGTCAGAGTAGTTACGACTTCCTTATATTCCTCTAGCTCTTTGGTCTGTGCGAGAGTATTGATTTTCTCTAGCGATAAAAGAGAGCTCTGAATAATGAACGTGCGAGGCTCCGTATCATTTTGCAGCAATTCACCCGATATAAACGTAACAAATTCTAGACTTCTCTTTCGTTCTTCTTCATTTGTTAGTTTATTTTCAATCACCCGTTTTAACTTCGCAGTTACACGCGTCAGATCTGTCGAAAAATGACTTTCTGTTTTCTTATTAAATACCGCAGAGTAAACGGAAGGGCTAAATAACTGTTCTTTTTGTTCTGCTACTTCGATTATGATTTCCTCTGTACGCTTCATGCAATAACGGACAATTTGTTCAATAGGTAACGGATAGTTCAGCGCTTTGTTCATTTTAAACATATTGTTAAGCATTCCTTCTAGCAGCACAGCTCCATCAAATAAATAAGGAGAAGTCTTAGACGGAAAAATCTGCTGAAAACGTTCATATATCCAGTTGAATGTTGCAGCTTTTAATTCCTCTATATAATGAAATGTTTTAACTTCATTTAAAACGAGTGTACTTTCAATCATTTCAGGAATTTTGTTTTGCTCTGCAAAGTTCATCATAAAGATCATCTGTTCTTGAAATCCCTTCTGATTATCCCCTCTATATTCAATGACTACTTTTTCTCTTTGTAGAATAAGTGATTCTTGCAGAGACGAAAGTAATGAGATAAGCAGTTCGCTTTTAGATGAGAAATATTTATAAAATGTTCCTTTTGAAATCCCGCTTCTTTCTAATATATCTTGTACCGAAGTGTCTACGTATCCTTTTTCCATAAAAAGCTGGTGCGTATGCTCTAAAATATCTAGCTGTTTTTGATTCATTGCTGTTACTCCTCTGTTTACAATTTACTTTTTATTTAGTATAGCTTATCTGCCTTTTCCTACGTGAATTTTATCCTTTTTCCTTGATAACCAAGTAAAAATAATTATATACTATTAGTACATTTTTATACTATTAGTACAAAAGTGTACTAATAGTATAGGTTGATTCGACAAAGTAACTATTTATCTAGCATGTGACAACTACTGAGCGCTATGTAGCTAGTAAATTCCAAATCTATACCTATTCTGAAGGAGGAATAAGATCATATGAACAAAGAAGTCATTCCCGTTACAGAAATTCCAAAATTTCAATCACGTGCAGAAGAGTTTTTCCCTATCCAATGGTATAAAGAAATGTTGAACAACTCCCCCGTTTATTTTCATGAAGAAACAAACACATGGAATGTATTCCAATACGAACATGTTAAACAAGTCTTGAGCAACTACGATTTTTTTTCAAGCGATGGACAGAGAACCACTATTTTTGTTGGAGATAATAGTAAGAAAAAAAGCACATCTCCAATCACCAACCTTACAAACTTAGATCCTCCTGACCACCGGAAAGCGCGATCTTTGCTTGCTGCAGCCTTTACTCCTCGCAGTTTAAGGAACTGGGAACCGCGAATCAAACAAATTGCAGTAGAACTTGTAGAAGCGATACAAAAGAATTCAACTATTAATATTGTGGACGATTTATCTTCTCCTTTTCCTAGTCTAGTTATAGCAGATCTATTCGGCGTACCGGTAAAAGACCGATATCAGTTTAAAAAATGGGTAGACATTCTGTTTCAGCCTTATGATCAAGAAAGATTAGAAGAGATTGAACAAGAAAAGCAACGTGCAGGAGCTGAATATTTTCAATACCTCTACCCGATTGTCATTGAAAAGCGCTCCAACCTTTCTGATGATATTATCTCAGACTTAATTCAAGCTGAAGTTGATGGTGAAACATTCACAGATGAAGAAATTGTATACGCTACCATGTTGCTTCTAGGTGCAGGCGTTGAAACCACAAGTCACGCCATTGCAAATATGTTTTATTCTTTTTTATATGACGACAAGTCGTTATACAGCGAGCTGAGAAACAATAGAGAATTAGCTCCAAAAGCAATAGAAGAAATGCTTCGATATCGGTTTCATATCTCCAGACGAGATCGCACGGTTAAACAAGATAACGAGCTATTAGGCGTTAAGCTAAAAAAAGGAGATGTCGTTATTGCGTGGATGAGTGCATGTAATATGGATGAAACTATGTTTGAAAACCCTTTTTCTGTAGACATTCATCGTCCAACTAATAAAAAGCACTTAACATTCGGAAACGGACCTCATTTTTGTTTGGGCGCCCCTCTTGCCCGACTTGAAATGAAAATTATTTTAGAAGCATTTTTAGAGGCCTTTTCTCATATTGAACCATTTGAAGACTTTGAATTAGAACCGCATTTAACAGCTTCAGCTACGGGTCAATCTTTAACATACTTGCCCATGACGGTGTACAGATAAAGTTTATGTGCATGACAAAGCAGAGAAACGTGAAAGAGGTTTATCTTCTCTCATGTTTCTCTTTTATTTTATTATCTCGTTTAACTACTTATGTACCAAGTTTAGGAGGGCTTTAATACGATTTAAAGCTGACAGTACCGAAATATAAGTGGCGATGAGCTGGTTAACGAAATATCAGCTATTGCCTTCTCTGCCTTAGTACATCTTCTATAAAATAGTGATACAAATAATTAATAAGAGCAGTGGTAATCGAGATGAGAAAAAGTTGAAAGCGCGTCATGTTTACCATTTTGTATACCTTCAGTTTTTCTGCCAGACTGGTCAAAGGATAAGAAAATAGATAGTCAAAGAGGACGTTAATTAACAAATATTTTTTGAAATTCCCATAGGTCAGTTTGAATACCCAAAAATTAGCTATAAAAAACGGTCCAAATATAAAAGAAACGTCGCTTGAAAGTTTAGGGAAAAGAGGTTTCTTCACTTTCCACCATGTAAAGCTTTTAGATAACTCACTGATAAAAGCAATAACTAATGAACTAAATGTCAAAACAGGTAGGTATCTTTTAAAGCCAAATTTATCAACTTTTACTATAGACAGCCAAGGCAATAAAAGTACTGCCAAAAGCGTTAACTTTCCTTTCATTATGTACCCAACTCCTGCCGTTACGAAAATCTAAGCTAAATCATATTCTCTTTAGTTTGTGTAATAGGCTCTTTTTTATGTGTTTATTACACTGCGTTAGTTCTTTTATTCACCTTTTATTACAAGATTTTTTGCTTTCAGGAAATTATTGATTCTCATATTCTGCATGTGCATGGAGAAAATACGGAGGTGAATGTTTAAAAGGAGGAATTAAAAATGACTACAGTACGTGAAGTTATGACTAAAGATGTGAAAGCTTGTGCACCGCACGACCCAATAACAGCAGCTGCAAAATTAATGCGTGATATTAATTGTGGCTCTGTGCCGGTGTGTCAAGAAAATCGAGTAATGGGAATGATCACAGACCGTGATATCGTGTTAAATTGCGTGGCGGATGGAAAAGATTGCAACACTGTGCATTGCCATGATTGCATGACTAAAGATGTAATTACTTGTTCTCCGGATACGGATATTCATGAGTGTGCACGTATGATGGCTGACCATCAAATTCGCCGCATTATTGTAGTGGAGAATAATAATATGGTTGGAATCTGTGCAATCGGCGACCTTGCGACAGTAAACGTATATGTTGATGAAGCCGGTGCAGCATTAAGCGAAATTTCTAATCAAGTTCATTAAAACTTTTTAGCATATAAATCCTTAATGCTTGTACAAAATAACCTTGTCTGCAAGGAGGTGCTAATATGCCAAATTTAAACGATAACAAATTTAAAAAGATTCAGTCTGAGAGTCAAAAGCAAGGAAAGTCTCAAGAGGAATATGCGGCTGAGCTTGACGCTAATCGTGCAAAAAGCCAAAAGAAAAAATAACAATAAAAAAGGATTACAATCGGCAGAGGCTCGTTTGTAATCCTTTTTATCATCCCGCTTTGTTACAGGCTGCCATCAGTTATAAATGTATAGTGAGTATATGCCTTATACTTCTCACCGGGCTTTAATACACAAGAAGGAAAATGCTTATGATGAATAGCGTCTGGCAAACCTTGTGTTTCTAAGCAAACACCGAGGTATTTCTCTGAGTGAACCCCTCTAATTTCGAACTCTTCGTCTAGATGATTTCCCGTATAGAGAACGACTGAAGGCTGATCCGTTTTGACTTCTATTTTGCGGCCGCTTGCAGGATCAAATAATGACATCTGATTTTCAGTTTCTGCTTCTAAAAGAAATGGATGGTCGAACCCTTTACCCACTAATATATTTTGCGGATGTGCAGAGTCCACACCTTCCTTGAAACTATGTCCTTCTCTAAAGTCAAATGGGGTATCTGTGACGTTTAACACTTCTCCAGTAGGTAAAAGATCATCATTTAACTCTAAGAATTCGTTACTTTTCATCTTCAAAACATGATCTAAGACCGTTTCTTTTAGATTTCCGCTTAAATTGAAATACGTATGATTTGTTAAATTGATAAGAGTGTCTTGATCTGTTGTTCCTTCATAAGAAATATGGAACTCATTTTTATTCGTTAATGTATACGTAACTTTCACTTCAAGGTTGCCGGGATACCCTTCTTCTCCGTCTTTACTTACATATGTAAATTCAACACCTACATGATCAGTTGTCTCAATAGTTTTGGCATTCCATATTTTATGACTGAATCCTTCTTTTCCACCATGCAAATGATTGTTTCCTTCATTTTTCTCTAGACGATAGGTTTCATTATTAAGCTTAAACGATGCTCCACCTATACGCCCTGCTACGCGTCCGACCACAGCTCCGAAATAAGGAGAATACTTTTGGTATTCTTCTATTGAATCAAATCCCAATACAACACTTTCAATCTTCCCTTCAGAATCCGGCATTTCAATATTTGATATTACACATCCATAGTCAAGGCAGGTGATTTTAAGCCCTTCATCATTTAATAAGGTATAAGCATGTACAGCTTGATTGTTTAGTTCGCCAAATTTCTCTGAGTTCACTTTCACTTTTAATCAGTCCAATCCTCTTTTTATTCGTAAATTGCTTAACGGACCCTACATGTTATAAACATCGGATATGTTGTTATAGTTCCCTCTGCAATCCTTCCTGAATCTTCATTATTCTCATTTTATTGTAATCGTGTACATTTCTTAATTCAAGCTTGAATGATAAAGGCTGGCCACTGTGTGTCATTGCTATTTCTTTAGTATTCCTAAGTATTCTTCCCAAGGTCCTACATCTTCTCTATATCGTTCTGCCATTACTCGAACAATTTGCGCAATATGGGTTAAATCATGAGCAACCCAAGTCGAGAGCAGCTCTCTGACTTTTACTTCCCCAAACTCAGGGTGTTCTCCTCTCACTTCAAGGTGCTTTTCATGCTTAACTAGCAGCTTTAGTTGATGTAAATTCTGTATTCTTACCTTTTTGAATTCAAGAAGCTTCTCTTCAATAGAATTAGCAGATTCCTTGTTTAAATGGGCATAGCGGTCAAACGGAGGAAAAGCTCCCTCTTTTCCTTCTTGAAGGATGAATTCTAGCCTTGGTATCCAATTGTTTTTTTCTGCTTCTATTAAATGTTCTATGACTTCGGAGGTATTCCACGTTCCTTCGCCTTCATTGCATTGCAGCCACCCTGCAGATAGACCAGAAAAAAGTTTTTCAAGCGTTTGTGGCGTATTCTCAAGTATTTCAATCGCTTCTTTTAAATTAAAATTCATGTAAATTCCCCTTTCGACAAATATGACTTTCAACGTAATAATAAGAGCTGTCAGTTATGTGAAAATTCTTTCGATTATAGTCAATTTTACCACAATTGACTGCTATTAAAGGAAGAAGCTAATCTTCTACTTACTTTAAGATTTACTAAAACAAAATCAGAACACATGTTTGGTTTTTCTCTAGAAATATGATAAAATATATATAGGCTAAAACGCAGTGAGTATCAGTCTGAATAGATATTGCTCATCCGTAAAATAGATTACTAGAGGCTTTTTCATCTTGAGCTTTCCATGTGAATTGGAGTGAGACAACAGTGAGTAAAAATCAAAAGCAATGGACACAAGAAGAAGATAGATTTCTCATTGAACATTACGGCGTGATGACGCTTCAAAAAATGGGTGAGCATTTACATAGAAGCAAAGAATCAGTTAACAAACGGCTTACTCGATTAAATCTTCGTGCTTCAGATACAGCTTTACGTAAAAAATGGACGCTTGAACAAGATGCTTTTTTGCAGGAGAACATTGATATCATGAATAACCGTGAAATGGCACACTCCTTAGGCAGAAGTCCTTCTTCTATTGCTACGCGCATAAAAGTTTTGGGACTAACACGAAAAACTGCGATGCGAAGATGGACAGTACAAGAAGACGAATATTTGCTAAGGTATTACGGAGTAAAATCCCTTTCGCGCATATCAGCGAAATTGCAGCGAAGTGTGCAAGCACTAGAATCGAGGTTAAGTCGTTTAGAGGTGTATGGAGCCAAAGCACACGTAGGACATATTACAGCGTGTGAACTAGCAGCCTGCCTTGAAGCAGATGTTCATACAATTTACAAGTGGATTCATAAAGAGAATCTACCGTATAAAATGATCATCGCCAAGACAAGAACATTCATGGGAATTGACATTCAATCTTTTTGGAAGTGGGCTGAACAAAATAAATCGTGCCTTAACTTTTTTAAAATACCTAAAAATACGCTTATTCCAGAACCAGCGTGGGTGAATGAACAAAGAAAACTAGACTATGTAAAGCGCCCTAAATATGAGCATAAAAAGTGGACAGCAGAAGAAGATGCCAGATTGTGGCGTATGTTTTATCAGGAAAAGCGTAATCAGCGAGAAATTGGGCAGCTGCTCGGGCGTTCGAGAAATAGCGTACAGCGACGCTTAGAGCGTTTACGTAAAAAGAAACTAGCTAGTTAAAATAAAAACAGCTTGGAGTAAGCATAGCTTATTCCAAGCTGTTTTTATTGATATGATTTTTTGTTAAGCTTTAACTGCTTTTCCCAATCTGCTGCAAATTTTTCCATTCCTTGGTCAGTTAACGGGTGTTTTGCTAATTGCTCAATAACAGCGTATGGAATTGTGGCAATATGAGCCCCTGCAAGTGCTACGCGCGTTACATGATCCGGATGTCTTACAGATGCGGCGATAATTTGAGAGTCGATGTTTTGAACGCGGAATAACTCAGCAATTTTAGATACCAGCTGTACCCCGTCTTCTGAAATATCATCAAGACGTCCTAAAAATGGAGAAACATACGTCGCTCCAGCACGAGCTGCTAAAAGTGCTTGGTTTACTGTAAAGATTAGGGTTACATTTGTTTTTACGCCTTTTTTTGCAAGATAGCGCGTCGCTTCCAAGCCAGCCAATGTCATAGGCAGCTTAATCGTAATATTTTTATCTCCGTCGTTAATTTTAATCAGTTCTTCTGCTTGAGCGATCATGTCTTCAGCAGAAAGTGCGTCAGGCGTTACCTCAGCGGAAACGGATTCAACTTCCGGTACCATTTGAAGGATTTCTTCGATGCGGTCTTCAAATCTTACGCCTTCTTTTGCTACTAAAGATGGATTGGTTGTCACACCAGCTAGAACACCTACTTTGTATGCTTTCTTAATATCCTCAAGGTTTGCTGTATCAATAAAAAATTTCATCTCACTATTCCTCCTTATTGTTATACATCAATCTGCATTTCAACTTGCGCGAACTATAGCCTAGCCAATTTGCTGCAGGGCATATAGATTTTCTATAGAAGCGTTTTCAATCTCTTTTGCAGTTAATACCTTTAATTTTTCTAAAAATTGTATAGCGTCCACTCGGTCTTCAATGTCTTCTTCTGTACGAATATTCTCCGTTTTAATCTGATGGATACATTCGTTGATGACTTCTTTGTACGCATTCGTTTGGATAAACCATTCTGCTAACAGCGTTTTTGTTGCTTCTCTTTCTTCTTCACTTTTAACTGCAAACAAACTCTCTGTTTCCGTTTCACTCAGCATAAAGCTGCTAAAATCGTGATTCATACAAAGCCAAAAATAACCTTTTTGGCTATCGTAATACTTTCCTTCTCTTAAAAGAAAATACTTGATTCCAAATTTAATTTTATGAGATTGGTTCTCTGAACTAGGCATATGAATTTCTTTTATTTCTACGCTTTCTGACACATCCAGATATGTTTCTAAACCGTACTTTGTATTCACTACTTTTGCATCCAATATGTCCATCCTCATTCTCCTTTTCTCAAATTCTATTTATTTTTATAAAAACAGAGGTCTGATTTTATGTAATAACGAATCCCATTTTTGTGGATGTTTTTCTTAACCAACCGACATGTTTTACTGTTTACGCTTTCATTATATATCAGATTATTCGAAAAATCATCAAAAACAATCAAATTCATTCAAAAAAAGTCATAAAAACGTAAAAAAATAGTCAAAAAAGGTCATTATTCATTAAAAATAGATGAACTTTTACGTTGATTGCGTGCTTCAATGTTTCTTAAGGGAATTACCTTTTCCAAAAAAACCACTTTTATTACATACCCCTTCTGGAAAAATATACTCATTCGTTTCACCGTTTTTTCACTTTAACATGATATCCTATAGTATACTTTTGTTTCACGTGCTAATTCCCATGATTTTTTACTATTTAAGGTTATTCATTTTTATTAGTGGGAAAGTTACATAAATACAACACGTTATAGGGGGACTTTAACATGGATAAGAGAATTGAAACATTAAAAGAAAAGCTGCCTGATAATCATAAGGAGGTTGCTGTTCTGACCTCTCATATTTTTGATGCGCTTGATAAATTAACAACTGAACATCGCAGATATGTTGATATTTCGGCAGCAGCCAAAATAAAGCCGAATCCGGATGAAGAGAAAGCTTTTTTTGATACCATTTATCAAGTGAAAACACTCATTATGTCAGAGCTTGAAAAAACCGTTGAGGATATCGAGCATAAAGGTGATAAAAACTGGCATAAGAACTATAAAGATGGAATCGAGTGATAGGTAAATAAAACGTTTAAAAGCCTGTGCTTTTTGGAGCACAGGCTTTTTCCTTTGAGATTCTCTACACTCTACTGGCTTGATTTGGAGAGCTCTTGGAATTCAATCATTGAAGATTTAATACCGTTACTTTTTCACGAGTCATCGATTCAATACTTTTACGAATGCCTTGAGCGCCCATACCAGATCCTTTTACGCCGATAAAAGGAAAATGATCAGGACCCCGTTCCGTGCGGCCGTTGATTTGAACGGATCCGACTTCAATTTTATTTGCAATTGAGAAGGCTTTATTAATATCTTTTGTAAAAACACTTGCTTGTAAGCCAAATTCTGATTCGTTTGCTATATCAACGGCTTCTTGATCAGAAGAGACGCGGATAATTGGTAACACAGGACCGAATGGTTCTTCCCATGCCACGCGCATAGTATCATTCACGTCATCTAAAAGCGTAGGATAGATAAGGTTTCCTTCACGCTTGTTTCCAGTCACAACTTCTGCACCTTTTCCGAGCGCGTCTGCAATTAAAATCTGAATAAAGTCCGCTGCTTTGCTATCAATTAATGGAACGATCGTACATCCATCTTCAGGAGAACCGACTGATAGTTTATGTACTTCTTCTTTTAAAATATTTACGAGCTCGTTTGCCACTTTTTCATGCACAAGTACACGTTTAATAGCTGTACAGCGCTGACCGGAATAAGAAAATGCTCCGCTTATAATATGTTTTGCTGCTTCTTGTAAATCTGCATCTTCACATACAATACCCGGGTCTTTTCCTCCAAGTTCTAGTACAAGAGGAATCATGCCTGCCTTTTTAGCTAATTGAGTACCCGTATTTGTTCCCCCGGTAAATGAAATCATGTTAATGCCTTTATGTTCAACTAAATAATCCCCAATAACAGATCCGCGGCCCGTTACGACGTTTACAAGACCTTGTGGAATACCTGCTTGATGAAGAGCTTCCATCATCTTAATACCGCTGATCGCTCCTTGCGTTGCGGGTTTGAAGATAACTGCATTTCCTGAAATAAGCGCAGGCGCCAGTTTAGCAGCTGCTAAATTTACCGGATAATTAAAAGGAGGAATTGCGAGTACAACCCCTAAAGGCACGCGTTCAACAATAGCAACTTTAGACTTAGAACCGCCAGGAAAACTATCTCCCTTCATGCTTTCTCCGTTCATATGAAGGGCTTCTTCAACTGTATAGCGAATGAAATCTGCTGTGCGCACTACTTCATTCCTTGCATCTTTTAAGCTTTTTCCAACTTCCTTCATAATAATTTCGGCAATTTCACTCTGCATTCTTACCAGCTCATCCGCCCAGTTGTATAAATACTTGGCACGTTCTTGCAGAGAAATTTCTGCCCACCCTTTCTGAGCTTTTTGCGCGGCATGTACTGCTTCATCGACCTCTTCTTTTGTGATAGCCTGCACTTTTCCAATCACGTCATGACGGTATGGAGAAACAATGTCAATTGTCTGCCCTGATTTACTTTCTTTCCACTCACCGTTAAGATAAAAAGAATAAGTTGATACATTTAATACCGTTGTTGTCATAAAAAGTCCCCCTTAATAAAAGTGAAATTATTATCAAAATTTTCAGTCTTTTTTCACGAATGAAAACTCTGTGAATATTTGAGCAAAAAGAATTCTAGATGCATCTATTTCTATAACTTTTTATATCGCTTGTAACTTCCTTAAACTTGTTGCCTTTAAAGCAGCAGCTTTTCTCTTTTAGACTCAAAACCAAAGCATCATATAATTTAATGAATATTTTGTATTTTTAATATATATAAATTTCTTTCATTCGTACAATACAAAAAAGTTATCTCAACGATTAATAATGTTAATGATTTATGTCCCCATACGAAAAAAATTTATAGATTCCTACTTTTTTAGGGAAAATGGGAGTTTTAAGCTCCCTTGATTATATTTATTTTGAGGGAGATATTGAGGAGATGCCCTACTCTTTTTATTCTATGTGTTGAGAAAATAAAATAAGGGTATATAATAAATATAGGAAAATGAAGATAAAAGTAGAATATATATTCTAAAGGGAGGGATTTATTGTGATTGTTACTTTAGGTTTTGCGGCATCAATTATTGCTTTGTTTATGCTTTTTACTAATCGGACGTCCAATATCCCGGAAGAAATAGTCCATGAAACAACAAATGTTAATAAAGAAGAGCAGTATATGTATTATATATAAAGCGTCTTAACAGACGCTTTTTTGTTGCGATTTTTACAAAGTCTATAGCGGTTAGAAACGGCCCTCACCTATCATTTATCTTTATTTGTCAGTGCCTGATAGCCATAAATAGTTAAGCAGAAACTAATAAACGAAAAAAAGATATGTTTTGGCTTAAAGTTAACTAACTTAAATAAGTCCAATTTTTGATACAAGTAGCTTAGCGGAAAAGCAAATAGTGAATCCATAAGTAAATTAACGAAAAAAAATCTCTTAAAGCTACCAAACGTAAAATGAAAGATCCACAGTGTCCCTATCAAAAAGGGGCCAAAAATAAAGCTGCTATCGTTTAAAACTTTTCCTTTCCACCCTCCTTTTACACTCCACCACTTGTAAGGAATAGCTAATGAGCACATTCCAATTACTAAAGATGAGGCAAATAGAGAAGCGGGAAAATAGGTTCTCATTGATTTTTTTGGCATAAAAACAAGGGAAATCCACGGAAGAAACAATTGAAGAATTCTGATGACGTTGGGCATATTAGTAAATTCTCCTTTCTTATGTTAACATGCCTAAATGTAATCGGATTATGCCTATATCCAAAAAACCGGATAAGCTCTATTGCTCTGTGAGTTATTTACAACCGGTGGAACAATCACAATTAAGACATAGCATAGCTTCTAGCATAACGTTTAAGAGCTAATTCTTTTTAAATGAAAATATCTGAATTCAAAATACGACAGACTTCGACACTATCTATTTGTTACTATATTTTTTAGGTTCTATTTTTAGATTGGAACCATTTTTACATAAATAATTTAACAATTTAAGCCTTTAAAATGACGTGGCAAGTGGAGGAAACTTAATGTGTTTCAAATGTAGACTACTGCTGATAAAGATAGAATTTATACGAAAAATGATGATGATGATTGCCCTAGAAGAAGGGTTTACAAGTAGTAATACGATTAAAATCAGTCAGGATCTCGATGTATTGTTAAATCGGTTTGAAGCTACTTGTTAAAAAATGTTCGTTGATAACAGAAAAAGGATCTTTCGATAAGATCCTTTTTCTGTTGGTAGACAATTATTTGTTTCAAAAAAATGAAGGCTGATGTTATTTAGCAGTACATCTTGATCGCGCGTTCATACTCTATTTAATCATTCTGTGCTTCAAAAAAGTCCCACATCATTTTTGAAGCATTAGGACCTTTTGAATCAGTGTCTGATCCATTGTTATTTCCTCCTGACCATGCATGCCCCATATCCTCTACCATAATTTTTTTCATCCAGATTTTATTTTCTGCATCTATGTAGTCAGACATTATGTAGCTATAATGATTTCCGTTGTCTTGTGACGTATAAAAAGCAGCATTTTCATGTAGGTTTATACCGAAATTCTTATATGTATAAATCCACTGCTGAATTAATGTAGACGCATTAACTGGAGTGACTGTTGTATCTGATTGACCATGAAACGTAATGATGGGAACAGGCCGTGCATAAGGTCCCATTTTTTTATAAGCTTCATCACCGTCAAGTTCAGGATTTAAAGAGCCGTATAGCATGACTTCTCCAGCTGTGATGAGGTCTACAGCATACGCATTACTGCCTGCTGAATGAATGCCTACTGCTTTGAATACATCAGGATAAGCAATAGCCATCACATTTGCCATAAAGCCTCCAGCTGACATACCAGCAAGGTATATATTAGTAGAATCAATCGCATACTTAGCGGTTATGTGATCAATCATATCTTTTATTATGTCTGGCTCTCCATTACCGCGAAACTGGTTATACTCATAAAACCAATTCCAGCACCCGTTGGAATTAGCAAAGTAGTTCATTTGAGGATAGAGAACAATAAAGCCTTTTTCTTCCGCTAGTTTATTCATCTCCGTACCTGCGGCAAAATCATCTGCATCTTGTTGACATCCATGAAGCATAACGATTAATGGTACTTTGCTTAACCCAGTATATGTACTTGGAACATACACCTTGTAAGTAAAATAATCATCATAATTATACTCTTTCCAAATAGGTTGAAAGAACACGCTCTGTAATTCTATTAAAAACGTAGAAGCAGTTAAAACTGGGTTCGCAAAAAAGGAATATAAAGTATTCACGGAGTTTACCCTCTCTCTATTTCTGATGTATATACTCTTTATTTCGTTATATCACAAAATAATCCTTTTATTATGTAGCTGATCTTTTTATATGCCTCTAATTATTTTGTTCTTCATTCTTTAGTCGTACAAATTCATATATTAAGTTACGCTCTGCGTTGGATAACAACTTTAGGTAATTTTATTAAACTTAGTATAACAACTAGCCAATCAAAAAATTTAAAAAAGGAGTGTTCATAATGACGAAAGCAAAGCCTAGTTTTAAACATTACTGGAATGAGATTATACGAGGCCTTATTATCACCAAATAGTGTACAAATTCATAATATAAAACTATAGAAAAAAGAATTCTATAGTAAGAACAGTCCTTAGTACGTTTAATACGAATATACGCGCGGAATACTAGAAAAGGACTGGCTATAAAAGCCCGTCCTTTTTTATGTTATCAAACGATTATTTATTTAACCAAAATTAAAAACTGATATTATTTGGCGGTACATTGTCTCCTTTGTCCTCTTTCTTGAGCTCAGATTCTATGTATGAATCTTTAGAGGACTCTCCCATACGCCAATAAACAAGAAAGCTGATGGCAATACACCCTGCTACATAGAAAAAGAAAAGTGATTCATGGCCGATACTTTTCAGCCATAGGGCAATAAATTCTGCAGTACCTCCAAATATGGCAACTGTAAGTCCGTACGGTAACCCAACACCAAGAGCTCGAATTTCTGTTGGGAAAAGCTCAGCTTTTACAATAGCATTAATCGATGTATAACCTGTTACAATGATAAGTCCAACTGTCATTAATAAAAAAGCCATGACTGGGTTATGTGCTTGTTTCATAAAAAGAAACAGCGGTACAGTCAGCAATGTTCCCAAAATACCAAAGCTCATTAACAGCGGTCTGCGTCCAATTTTATCAGATAGCATACCTGCTATTGGCTGGATGACAACAAATACAAGCAGTGCACAGAAGTTAATCCAGCTTACAACTCCTTTATCCAGCCCTACACTGTTTACCATAAATTTTTGCAAATACGTCGTATACGTATAAAAAGCGACCGTTCCTCCTAATGTTAAGCCAATAACGGTCAACACTGCTTTAGGATGCTTCATAAGTGCTTTAATAGTCCCTGCATTTTCACGGCTTTCAGAGTCCATTTTAGAAAATTGTTCTGACTCATCCATTGTACGGCGCAGCCATAAAACGCTTAGCGCGCCGATTGCTCCAATAACAAAAGGAATACGCCAGCCCCATGAAATCATATCTGCTTCACTAAGAACGTTTTGCAGAATAATTTGAACACCTAATGCCACCAGCTGACCAGCAACAAGCGTCACATACTGAAAGCTTGAATAAAATCCTCTTCGCCCGCTGCTTGCCATTTCAGAAAGGTAAGTTGCAGAAGTTCCGTATTCTCCTCCTAAGGAGATTCCTTGCAGTAAACGCGCTAGTACTAGAATAATAGGAGATAATAACCCTATCGTGCCATAGCTAGGAGTACAAGCGATAATAAAAGAACCGCTCGCCATAATGGTAATAGATAAGGTAAGCGCAGCCCGGCGACCATATCGATCCGCATAGCGCCCCATTAATAAACTACCGATTGGACGCATTAAGAAACCGACAGCAAAGATTGCCGCTGTGTTAAGCAGCTGACTTGTTGGGTCACCTTCCGGGAAGAATTGCGATGAAAAATAGACGGCAAAAGCAGAGTAAACGTACCAATCGTACCATTCAATTAAGTTCCCAACAGATCCTTTAAAAATATTACTTGTAACACGCCTGTTGTTTACAGCTTCACTGGTATGAGCCATGAGTGATCCCTCTTTTCTTTGAGTGTTTAATGTTGATTCTCCTGTAACATGAAGTAGCAAGTAATTTACCAGCAAATCTTTTTAAACAGCTAGACTGTATTGCTTTTTATAAAACCTGTTCAACCAATTACTTATATAATGAGAGCGCTTAAAAAAGGTTGGGTAATTGATTTCAATATCATCTATAGATAATAAAATAAGCGGTTTTAAAAGCGGCGGCTGTCTATTACATATGTAGTGTTAATCCTCCCTTCCATTTATATATTGTACTATTGATTTATTAGAAAATATAATATTTTCTAATTATTTATACAAAAATTTTACAAAGTTCGGCTTTCTAATTTATATGACAAACAGAAAAAAAGCCATGTTCTTTAAGTGAGAACATGGTTAAGAAAATATTCTTATCAACTTGTGAGTGTAAGCTGCTTACATTTACATAATATGTAGAATAAACATAACTTGTACTAAGCTCTAACCTAAATTTAAGATAATTATCGAATTTTAATCTTATCCCTTATTATATATACAGCCATGGATGCTCTATAATTTTGTTGCATTGGCGACCTTAATTTGGCTCATTTGATTTTAAATTCACATAAAAAGCGTTCTATCCCGAGATATTTTTCACCTAAGCTTGTTGTTTGGAAACCAAACTATATAAAATAATGAATGAGAAGAAATACCCCGAGAACTGGAGCAGCAGCTAACATAAGGTTTATAGAATTTGTAATTCTCCACTTCTTGTCTGTTTTTGATTCCGTGGCCAGATTAGCTCTCATTCGATCACCGCTTACAGCTACTCCAGATATAATGATGGCTAGCCCTACTAATAGAATGAAAACGGCAAAAAATACTGTTTCTGAATTTACGTTTGCTATTGTACATCCTAATAAAAGAATAAAAGATAAGATGAATCCTCCAATAATTGATTTAATCATTTTTGCTTTCCTCCTAGCCTTTTTATAAAGTTTCCACACATTAACTATATAATATCATTTTTTCTATATTTTTACTTTTATTTCTGTTATCCCAACCGATAAAAAGACAGCAATTAAAGCCATTTAAAAAAAGCGAAACGCTTATGTCTAAAAGCGTTTCGCTCAAGGGAAATACATTTTAACTCTCTTTTGTGATATCTGCCGGACATATACGAATTACTTTTGATAAGTCACTTAATGTTAACTGTATCTGGTGACCTACACGCCCGCCTGAAAAGTAAATCGTTTCGCAGTCTTCTGCTGTAGAGTCAATGAAGGTTGTGAACTGCTTTTTCATTCCGATAGGAGAACACCCGCCGTGAACATATCCTGTAAGAGGCAACAGCTCTCTTTGAGGAATCATTTCCAAAGACTTTTCACCAGCTGCTTTTGCCGCTTTCTTTAAATCAAGCTCCTTTTCAACCGGTACCATGAAGACATAATGTTCTTTTGATTTCCCTACGGTCACCAGTGTCTTAAAGACTTTAGCAAGGTCCTCTCCAAGCGAAGTAGCTACCTGTACCCCACTCAGCTTTTTAGTGTCATAAGAATAATAGTTGTACTCAATTTTTTTCTGATCTAAAATTCGCATGACATTCGTCTTATCTGCTTTTTTACCCATAATTATCACCGATACTATCATAACACGTTTTGTTTTCATATCTCCATATATTAGGATAGGTAGGTTAGTAAGGGTTATTTTGAGAAAGGCAGGCCGTTATAATGGCCTGCCTTTTTGTATTGACTGAAGATACGTATAGGAATCTACACAAATTTTCATCTATTAATAAAGAAGAAAAACAGCGCAAGCATCTTTAGCTTTTACAATATTTCAATATACCCTTCTGTTCCATGTACACGAATTCGCTGTCCGTCTTTTATCAACCGAGTAGCATTCTCTACTCCAACAACCGCTGGCAATCCGTATTCACGTGCAATGACTGCTCCATGAGTCATCAGTCCGCCAACTTCCGTAACAAGCCCTTTTATCCCTACGAATAACGGGGTCCAGCTAGGGTCAGTAAAGGAAGTGACTAATATATCTCCATCTGATAGATTAGCATTTTCCATGTTTAAAATGACGCGCGCTCGCCCTTCTATCACTCCTGAAGAAACCGGTAAACCTACAATTGCTTGGGACGGAAGATTTTCTCGTTTGTAAACACCTGTAACAATTTCGCCATGAGACGTGATTACACGCGGCGGCGTTAGCTTTTCATATAATTTGTACTCTTCTTTTCGTTTGATGATGATTTGATCATTCATTTTATGTGTGCGCACGACTTCTTGAAGTTCTTCAAACGTCAGATAGTATATATCTTCTGTTTCAGAAATAACACCGGCTTTTACAAGCTGAGCGGCTTCTTTCAGCAGAGCCTGCTTATAAACAAAATAACGATTAATCATGCCATATTTGGGATATTCACGATAACCGATAAAATTTCGGATGAGATTAATCTTTTCTTTTGTTTCTTTTGCTTTTTGTTCACCATCCGGCAATTGCTTCAAGCGGTTTAATAGCTCTTGCTCTTTTTCCAAGGCTTCCTGCAGGCCTTTTTCAAATTTTTGCTTGCTAGCGTTAGCCTCAAAGTTTTTAATATTACCAAGAATTACAGGAATAAGTGCAGCCGGCTTTTCGCTCCAGCGAGTTTTCGTAATATCGATTTCGCCGGGACATCGCATTCCGTATTTGCTGAGATAATCATAGATAGCATCTCGAGTTTTCTCTCCGCCTTCAAACTCCACCAGGTTCTCCAAAAAGTTATCATCTTTTACGTGTTGTAAATAATGGATGACTTCTGGATAAGGACGAATTACATCTGCTACATCCAATAGCGCCAGACCCATTTCTGATGTAATATTGTTTGGTACAGATTGAGAAATCACGTCTGCTACGTTTTTTTCACCTAGCCACGTCTCCATTTTTTCATTGATCCATGATGAAGCATCCATAGCGGCCATAAACACAGCTGTACTTTGTGGATCAAATAAAATCTTCTTTAATGTCCCGATATCTTTTGAAATAAAATCGACTAACTCCGACCCAGATTTCGTTTGGATGGTTTGCTTTAGCTCTTCTATTGATGCTTGATTCTTCTTGATCAAGTCAGAAACGATCGTCGAGTCGTTTTCGATTTGTGCCTTAGGCTTCATAGGCGGCACGCTTTTATTGCTTTTACCGGAACTTTGATCATTTGGTAAAGGTTTTATAAAGTCTCCTCGCTCTATTATGCTTGTAAGTGCGTCTTTCATGAGCGGATCATGTTGTCCCATCGCACCTAACATCATTTTTCTGCTGTCAGGTGACGCCAGCATAGGGGTGACATCAACAAACAGCCTTCCACCGGCTGTACGCATCGGTGCATTAGTTGTTAACAGAAAAAAAGACAATCCGAGTGGTTTCATGGCATCGGTCATCATTTGTTGATGTCCAACAGATATATAAACGCGATTTTCCTGATCATGTGCTTCAGGAATTGGATATAAAGTAGTGATTGGACGACTTTGGACAATATAAAATGTATCATCAGCCAAGCACCACTCGATATCCTGAGGACAATCAAAATAAGCTTCAAGCTGTCTTCCAACGCGTTCTAGCTGTAAAATTTGAAAGTCAGTGAGCGCTTGCGTTTTTTGTAGATCGAAATGAACTTCCTTCGTTTCTGTCCCGCCTTCTTTTAATCCGTAACTAGCTACCTTTTTAGCTGCTATTTTTTTATCGACGATTTTTCCTTCTTTTACTTTATAGCAATCGGCAGAGACCAAACCTGACACTAGCGCTTCTCCAAGTCCAAAGCCTGCATCGATTGATAACAGCTTTCGGTTAGAAGTAATTGGGTCAGCGGTAAATAAAATACCTGAAGCCTGCGGGAAAACCATTCGTTGAACAATGACCGATACGTGCACTTGACTATGCTCAAATCCATTTTTAATACGGTAGGTTACCGCGCGATTTGTAAACAGGGAAGCCCAGCATTTGCTAATGTGCTCAAGGATGGCTTCTTTGCCTCTAATGTTTAAATAGGTGTCATGCTGACCAGCAAAAGAAGCATGTGGTAAATCTTCAGCAGTCGCACTTGAACGAACTGCATAAGCATGCTCTTCCCCAAACTGAGAGAGAGAATGAATAACTGCTTTTACAACGTCAGAAGGAATTTTTATTTCCAGAATGATTTGGCGAATTTTTTCGCTAATTTCACCAATTTGATCTCGGTCATCAGCTTTTAGCATCGTCAGCTGATTCAGTAATGCTTGAAACGTTTCATTTTGTTCAAGGGCTTTTTGATACCCGGCCGCTGTCACACAAAATCCTTCCGGTACTTGTATTCCTTGAATTTTTGATAATGCGCCTAAATTTAAGGCTTTTCCTCCAACAAGTGAAAGCTGTGTATCTTTTATTTCTTGAAAGCTAAGAACTAAAGAGTTCATTCAACATCTCTCCTAACCGGTAATGTTTTATTGATTTTACCAGCAGTAAATTAGAATAAACAGTCTATATCGGCGTTTTTTTATGTGGTATAATTAAAGTAGGAAGAGAAATACATACCTTTTTGTTTGCGGTTACATATTTAAAAGTTGTATAACTAACTTATCTAATTGATTCGTATCCTTTTTAAAGCAGGTAAGTACAAGTTTGAAGGATTTGTTATTCTTCCTCATTTAACACTTTCTTTTTAGAGAATACAATTTCAACATCTCTCCTCATTTTAACCCTTCTTTCATTTGGTCACCTGAAGAATCTAGCTCATTAGATGATTAACTCTCTTTTTTTGAATTATTCCGAAACCATAGTATTACGAATGTATCTCTTCGCTCGTTTCCTAGCAAGTGTATAAATAATCACCTGCAGCACAAGCGCCGCAAGGCTTATCAGTACTACTTGTTCGACAGAATTAAAGGGCGAAAAATATTTCTCCCATTTAGAATCAGGAAGTCTTAACGCATTATAAAAGTATGAGGTACTAAAAGAAACGATATTTCCTAAAATAAGTGATAAATCCGCTCTAATCAGTCCGCTTAGATAAGAAAGTGCTAGTGTAACTATGGCCATGATGATATAGTTTACCTTTGAATCATCTTCAAAATCTTTTCGCATAGATAAATAAACATATGGAATGCAGTAAACGGTAAAAATGATAAAAGGGAGTATTCTTCTCATATAATAATCTCTCCAATATTTAGGATTCGACATAGTTCTCTATTATTATAAATTATCAAAGATAATTTTTCCCGGTTTTTTGTACATAGAAAGTATCTAGAATTGCTCCTTAAGGCAAATTAAAAAAGCACTCACAGGAGTGCTTTTTTACAGCATATTTATTTAAACAGGACGTGTGTTTTAATCAACCATTTTCTGTTTACTGATGACAATTACTTCTTTATTTTTCTCCTAAAATGGCTACAGGGCTAAATACCTCGTAATGAATACGTTCGTTTGGTATATTCCATCTACGTAATGCTTTAAGAATAGCTTCCATAAACGGAATCGATCCGTAGAAATAAAAGACAGCGTCTTTTGAAGGAACAACGGATTGTAACAATTCTAAATCAATATAACCCTCTTTATCAAAATCAGTACCAAGTTAATCCCCTTTATTAGGCGAGCTATAACAGATGAAGGAGGTAACATTTTCGTGATTGTATGTAGAACTCATTGTTGTTTCTCCCCTAAAAAACTAATTTTAAATTATGCATGCATTATATTTCCTGTATGCTCCAATAAAAGAAAAAACGGTTTTTCCCCTTTGTTATAAATTAATGATTAGTAAAAGTTTAGGCCTAATTTTTCATAAAAACACTAATACGTAAATCTTATGTTTGTTAAGAAAGAACGCTTATGAATTTGACTTCTTCTCAATAAAGTAACAGCATAGTTGGGTACGGTCAAAGAGAAAGCTGGCTTCTAATAATCGTTTATAATTTACTGCCTTCATGCATCTAACCTATACGAACCGAACATCGATAAGTACGTTTAATCTCATTTTATTCTTTAACTCAAATGCATCATCAATGAAGACAATTAGTTTCCCTTGGGAGTCAATAAACTGAATGAATCCTGTCTCTGTTATGCATTGACCTCTCTTGTAATATGTAAGGTAGACTTGTTTATTTGTATGTAAGGCTTCAATCAAGATGAAATTAATCTGTTCCATTTGATCTTCTGTTAAAAAAGGTTGAGGTACCTCTGCTTGTTTTTTTATCATTTCCTGTAATCCTCTGTATTGCTCGGGCATAGTGGCAAACGGTCGCCATTTTTTCATTCCTCTGTTTTGCATGTCATCTTCCTCCTTTATGCTTTATGACCTCCTAAAAGGCCGTTTCGATAACGAGCTGTTGAATGCTCGAGATGGCTTGAAGCTCGCAGAACGCTATTCTTCCCATAACGCATACGAATTTCATCAATTGTTTTAGCAAGCGCATAGGCTCTTTCACGCTGGTCAATATCTTCAAATAAGCTCATTTGCTCTTCTTCTTGAATACTAGTGTTCGATAAAGAAATTCCAATCGATCGAATGGGCATTCCGCTATCAAATGTGTGTAGGATGGTTAAACAATAAGGAAAGATATCTTGACTTAGATTCGAAGCCCGCCCCATCTTCTTTTGTCTTGAGAAGCCGCCACCTGTTTGTTTGCTGTAGCCAATGGATAAATGAATAGTTTGTGCCACGACTTGATGCATACGTAAACGAAAGCACACACCGTCTAATAGTTCTAATAGCAGCAATTCTACTTCTTTTCGATTTGTATAGTCTCGAAACAGAATTTGACTCTTCCCGAATGATCGAGAGCTCGGAATATACACGTCAGAAATACGACTAAAATCAATTCCATTTGCATGTTGGTGGATTTCCTCTCCTAAGACACCAAATTCTTTACGTATCATCTCTACAGAAGAAAGAGCGAGTTCTTTTATGGAGTGAACACCTAAACGATTTAAGCGTCTTTCTGTAGCGGACGAGATTCCCCAGAAATCCTTCATTGGGTGAATTGACCATAATTTGAAAGGAATATCTTCGTATCGCCAATAAGCTACCCCTGTTGTGCTATTCTTGGCCTCATGATCTAAGCTCACCTTAGCCAGTAAGAGATTCGGACCTATGCCTGCAGTAGCTGTCAGCCGTGTTTTGCGATAAATCTCGTTAATGATTTTACGGGCTAATTCTTTTGGTGTGCGAGCGAATAAATGCAAAGAAGCTGTGGCATCAATAAACAACTCATCAATGCTATACGCATGAAAATCCTCAGGAGCCACATACTGTAATACCAAACTAGAAACATAGTTCGAAGCCTTGACATACCTTTCCATGGATGGATTTACGACATGGATATCTTTCCTTCTAGGAATGTCGAAAAGACGGCTGCCTGTTTTGATCCCTTCTTTCTTTAATAAGGGTGTGGCAGCTAACACAACTGATCCCGACCGCTTTGTATCTCCTACAACTGCCAACCTTGTTTTTAATGGATCTAGCCTACGTATCACGCATGAAACCGAAGATAACGATAGGTAGCCTACTAAGTGTAAAATCTGGTATGATTCCATTCTCTTTTGGGCTTTCCCCCGTTCCACACCGTGCGTGAGACTTTCACCTCACACGGCGCTCCAGCAATTCCTAAGTTTGATTTCTACTAAGTCATAAACACTTCATTGGTTTAGTTCATTAGAACAAAGTTAGTTGTTCATAGTAAGTTTTGTTAGTACAGATTAAATTGTTTTTCACAAGAAATCGCAGTTTATTTAATTTCTCGATTTGTTTATCTGTCATTTTTAGTTTGTCCACTAGCTTTTTGGCCAGAGGTTCATTAGTTAGATGTATCAGCTTGTGAATTTCTGATTTTACGAGAATAAGATTTGCGTAGTTGTCGTCCTGCGTTTCACTCCATAATTGTTTGTGATGACAATGCATGTCTGTCAGTTCAAGCTTTTCATTCATAACCCCACATTTTCCGTTTTGTGCAACGAATAGGGAGATTCGATTATCATTGAACTCAATTGTTGCTCTGTCATTAATTACTGGATGTTCCCTTAGCCACCTTAATTCTGCTTCGGTCACGTTTTCCAGTCCTTTATGGATTAGTTTTCGTCCTTCTGGTGTGTACTTATTAATAGCTATACGTTTGCTCATAGGATTCTTATGCAGAATATACGCAAAAGGAAGAATTGGTTTTTTCATGTAGAATCTTATGGTTTTTGATCCGAGATAGGGAATAATTCCTTTATCTTTGCCACTATATTTACCTACCCTTGAGAAACCGAAGGTATCTGCTTTGCTAGCTCTTGGAAGCCGGTTGTACATTTTCCTAGTTAAGTTTCTTCCGGGCCAATGAAAATCTCGACTTACATGGGTGGCAATGCAATAGTAGTTGTGCGCTCCAATCACCATACTGTTGTACTTTCCAATATTCCTAATTATCTCTCGATGGCTTGCTGATTTTTGTAACTTTTTGATTTGGTCTGTTAATTTAGCTATTTGAATTTTGATAGCTTTTGGTGATACATGAGTCTCTGCCACGTATTTGGTTTTCCCCGTGGAAAGACGCTTACCTTTCTTGGTCGCCTTTAAGGTAAAACCAAGAAATTCGCTTCTTTCCCTTTTTAGGTTCGTCACTTTGGACTTTTCTTCAGAGATAGGAAGTTTCAATCTTTCCTCGAGCCATCGTTTACACGCTTTGTAAATCTTTTCGGCGTTGCTTCTTATATTCGTAAATATTTTGAAGTCATCTGCATACCTCACTATGTACATTGGTTTTAGTCTGGTTTTTTTAAGTTCGACATTCTCGTGTGAACGGTTTTGCGCTCCTTGCTTTGTTAGCTTGGGCGTCCTCTCTTTTACCACAAACGTTTCCCATTGTCGGCTTATCCACCAATCAAATTCATTCAGATTGATGTTGGCGAGCAGTGGACTTAATATTCCACCTTGCGGTGTTCCTTTTGTAGGATATATGGTTGAACCATCAGTCATTATAATTGGGGCTTTGAGTATCTTTCGTATAATTACTAACAGTTGTTTATCTCGTATTCCCAATGTCCATAATTGTCGCATTAGCTTTACATGGTTTACTTCATCGAAAAAGCCTTTAATATCGACATCTACCACGAAAGTTAAATCCTGCCGATTAATCTTTCTAACTGAATCTGCAATAGCTTGTTCGGCAGACCGATTAGGTCTGAATCCATAGCTCCTAGGGCAAAAGTGTGCTTCACATATCGGTTCCAGAACTTGCAAGATACATTGTTGGATAAGTCTATCCCAAAACGATGGTATGCCAAGAGGTCTGTTTTTTCCGTTTGGTTTTGGAATTTCCTTACGCCTAACTTTACCTGGTGTGTAATTTTTAAATCGCATTTTAACAGACTTAACAAAACTTTCTTGGGACATTTTTTCGACAGTTTTAATGGTAATCTTATCGACTGATGGTGTTCTACTTCCTTTATTTCGCTTAATATTTCGATAGGCTAGTAGGATATTCTTTTCAGAAACGATTATTTTCATTAGTTGTCGAAAGTTTTCTTTGTTCTTAGCCCTCTGATACAAGTTATCGAAAGTCTCTGTCATACTGTAGTATTCTGAGTTTCGGATACTTTTGTCTTTAAGCCTTTTTCCTACTGAGTGTTTATTCATGGTTTGTCACCGTCCTTTGAAATTCAGTGACCTTTTTAGTCCTACCAGAATCCATGCTAGGATTTAGTGAAATCATGTTTTAACCTTAGTTATTGCCTCGTGGCTGTTCCTCCAGTTCTATTACATAACCTTCATCGGTCGTGCCACTACTTTCATCTACCATTAAAGAGAGTTATATCCTTACGGAATTTTCCCCTCTAACTCGACATGCCTGCCTAGTTTTATTTCACACTATACGTTGGTAGCTTCCGACGTTCCTTTTCAGCTATCATTAATTATACTTAGGTGCTCACTCTACTCCGTGGTTTGCTCCACCGCCTATAACAGTGTAAGAATTAGGGCATCTTCGATTACCTTTGTTTCCTTAAACCAAGTCATCTTTTCAGACCCGACTCATTTCTAAGCCGTAAAGCTATCGAAGCGTACATTCGCGAGTTCGTCAGTGATTTATCACATTCTCACCGTATATAATCCACGGCATACATTACTCGTCCAGTTCCACCGGGTTTATTACTCCCTTTGGCTTTCGGTTACCTCATGAGAGGTACTTCGGGTTACTTTCATGCATACGTTACCCAGCTATGGTCGCCCAAGCCGTTGCTGCGACTTGAGGTTAGGGCGTATTACCGCAGAAGTTTCAAGGCGTTACTCAATCATTCCTTCTGTCACTGAAAAAGTTGTATCTCTTGTAATCTAAATTCAGATTCCATTGAGATCAATCCCTCCCCGTTAGGTTATTAGCCTAACTTTTGAGATTAACGTCTCGCACCAAAGAATGCTTTCATATCAATACAAATAATGACCCTGTTTGGTAGATATTCATAATCCATTGGAATAACTCCTCAAATAAAGAACGTTTGTTCTCCATTA
Source organism: Priestia sp. VA7 (assembly GCF_055710015.1). Lineage (NCBI taxonomy): Bacteria > Bacillati > Bacillota > Bacilli > Caryophanales > Bacillaceae > Priestia > Priestia sp. VA7. Next base: position 163,745 of record NZ_JBVQPN010000004.1, on the reverse strand, counting down.
TATACGAACAAACGTTCTTTATTCAATAAAAACTCTAAAGTTTTCCCGATTATTGTTAATATAATAGAAGACAAGAATATCACGAGTAAATTTGGAAGATAAAGGAGATAGCAAATGAATAAGAAAATGACTAACTATATTATCTTTTTTTCATGGTTTTTGTTTTTAGTTCTTTTATGGATTATCTTCTCATTTTTTAAAGGTGAAAATGGACAGTGGTGGTCTATGTATCGTTTAAATGCAGACAAATACGGCCTTTGGGCTTTAGAGATTTCTTACATAAAGTTTAGTATTGCTGCTTTTATCTCATTAGCAATAGCTTATATAGTGGTTTTGGATTCAAAAGAAAAAGATAAGGTCAAATCAAGTGCTTTGAAAGTAATATACATCGTTGGCTTTAATCGGAATAAGAAATAATGATAAAAAGACCTTAATTAATATGTTAATAAGGTCTTTTTAGTATCTATAAAATTTATTATGTATTTTATAGATATTAAATAATTGATTTTACTTTTGGATGTTTAGCCCATTTTCAAAAGCTTTATAAGTTTCGTAGTACTATATTTATAAACTTTCTTGCATGTAATTAAATCTCATTAGTTAACAGAATAATATACGCGTTTTGAATATTATTTATGTCTTCTCAAAAGATAATAACCATATTAAACTACTTAATGTACGCGATTTGAATAAAGATTTTGGTTTTTAATATTATTTTTATTTTAACAATGCATAATGAACTGAAAATTGATAATTTTTTAAATTTTATCAAAAAAGTTTATTTTTTATATTGAAATATGTAATTTGACTGTTTATAATACAAAAAAGATAAGTTATTTGCAGTTTAAGTTGTCTGAAAATTTAATTTTTTATGAAGAATATTATTAATGGGGGTTTCACCGTGTCAAACAAAGTACCGTTTTCTTTTATAGTAATCATTGGTTTAATGTTATTTGCATTATTTTTTGGAGCTGGAAATTTAATATTCCCTGCCATGCTCGGTCAGTCAGCGGGAGCAAATATCTGGTCAGCAAATGCGGGTTTTTTAGTTACTGGAGTAGGCTTGCCTTTACTTGGTGTACTAGCTTTTGGATTCTCCGGAAAGGAAGATTTACAATCATTAGCAAGTCGCGTACATCCTATCTTTGGTTTAGTATTTACAACTGTTCTTTATCTAGCTATTGGACCTTTATTTGCTATCCCACGAACAGGTAATGTCTCTTTTGAAATTGGACTTAAACCTTTCATTTCTGAAGGCTCTAGTTCTATAGCTTTACTCATATTTACTATTATATTTTTCAGTATTACATGCTTTTTTTCTCTCAATCCGGCGAAAATTGTCGATATTGTCGGAAAATTCTTAACGCCAATTAAATTAACATTCATTGGAATTCTAGTTCTAGTAGCTTTTATTCATCCTATTGGAAAATTTCAAGCACCTACAGAAAAATATGTAACAAACTCTTTTTTTAATGGGTTCCAAGAAGGATACCTAACAATGGATACTCTTGCATCTTTCGTTTTCGGAATCATTATTATCAATGCAATTAAAGAAAAAGGCGCTAAAACAAAGAAGCAAATTATAACTGTTTGCCTAAAAGCTACGGGAATTGCTGCTATTATTCTTGCAACTATCTATTCTGCCCTTTCATATATGGGTGCTTCAAGTGTAGAAAAGCTTGGGCATTTAGATAACGGAGGTGCGGTCTTAGCAAAAGTATCTAATTATTATTTTGGAGAATACGGAGGCGTACTGCTAGGCTTAATGATTACAGTAGCTTGTCTGACAACTAGCGTAGGACTTATTACTGCATGCTCTTCTTATTTCCATAAATTATTACCATCTATTTCTTATAAGAAAATTGCGATTAGCCTATCCATATTTAGCGCAATAATTGCAAATGTCGGATTAAATCAATTAATTTCTTTTTCAGTACCTGTTTTAACAGTTCTCTATCCATTAGCAATTGTGCTAATTTTTTTGACATTCCTTCATTCTTTATTTAAAGGATGTGCTGAGGTATACCAAGGTAGCCTATTCTTAACGTTTGTTGTAAGCCTGGTAGATGGATTAAATGATTTTGGCTTACACATCCCTGGTATTGATCAATTATTTACTTACTATCTTCCTCTTTACCATATTGGATTGGGTTGGATATTCCCTGCAATTATTGGAGGTCTTGCAGGTTATGGAGTTAACTTGTTTAAAAATAAAGAGAAATTTACTTCTAAATCAACAAGGTTAAATAAATAAATTCTAAAAGAAACCTTTGCTCAGATTGAGACAAAGTCCATAAAAAACCACTATTCCCTCGCTTTTTCTAAATAAGTGAGAGAATAGTGGTTTTAAGAAATCTTTACTTATTCGCTCATAATCTCTTGTTTATTTTATTTCAATTGCCGAAGCTTTGTTATCCCAATCTGAAGCCATATTGGCAGTTTTACCATACCAATCAGAGTGTCTAAAAGAGACTCCTTTGCCATACCCTTGAGATGAAGTATGCTCCCAGAGAGTCGTTGAATAGCTTGAAGAAGGTGATGCCGTGCTTAAAGACGAAATTCTGTCGTTCCAACTGGAAGGCAAGTTTTTAAAACCGTCTCTCCAATAAATGTACTGGCCTCCTTTATTTTTAGACTCGTAGAAATCCGTACAACAAGCACCACTGCCCATCATGGTGACTTTGTTTTGAAGTCTCTGTTTATCTTTCTCAATAAATGCGTTCAAAGCCTCCCGGCTCGTAAACCCATATGCCAACCAAGCGCCTTCTTTATTCTGTTTAGGTAGAACCATGGTTACTTGTATATCTTTGTTGGAAATGCTATTCATTTTGACCTGAGAATCTACATCTTTTCCATCGACAGTTACATAATCAAATGTTTTAATTGTATACTCTTTTTCTGCATACGCCCCGTTCGTGGGCACTGCTATAAATCCCATCATAACAAAAAGAAAACACAATGCGGAAAGGCAACGTTTTACTTGCAAGTCCTTCACTCCCTTATTATTTACATTTTGGTAATATGGTTGAACAAGCGAACCGGTGTTAGTACCCATGTGTAAAATCCAGATGAAATAACAGTTTTTTTGTCAAATGTTATAGCTGGTTACTCTAAATCCCCTATACCATAAATATAATAAATATTTAAAATGTAATAAAATGCTAAAATCACTAAATTTAATTTTAGTTAAAAATGATCATTTTTAACATTAAATGTAAATTAATCAAGAAACAAATAGTATTTAATTAATTTTTATAACCGTTTATTATTCCTAATAGAATAGTTCTAGTTATCATAATTGATTTTATAAGAACCAGAAGTACTCGAAATAAGTTTAGCTAGAAATTCACATTTTTATTTTAGAGAAATTATGCAAAATATTGATAAAAGGGGGAGCACAGATGAATGTAACAGATATAATATTAATAAATTTAAAAGAGATTAGAAGAAGAAGTATAAAGGTTTGGGAAGCAATTCCTGAAGATAAACTCGATTGGAATCCGGATAAAGGGGCTATGCCATGTTTAGAAATGATCCGTCATGTTTTAGAATCAGAATATTACTACCACTTAGCTATTAAAAATTCAGGTAGTCTAAGGGAATTTAATTCTCCTTTCGAAAAGAGACCATTAAATTCTGTAAAAGATGAATTAGAATTTGCAAAATCATACCACCAACAATTTTTAGAAATGATTAGTACTTTTTCTGAAGAAGATTTAACAACTATTCAAATAGACCGTTCAGATGTGGGCTACGTTCGTTCCCTAGGTGATATGTTGATGCGGATAGGCTATCATGAATCCGTACATGCTGGACAACTCTTACAATATCTAAGGATCATGGGGGTTGATCGCCCTAGAATATGGGATTAAAACAAGCAAACGCTATAAATATCATATACAATCTTAGTTATCATAATCACTCTTCAAGGAACCAAGCAAGCGAAAGAACCCTTATAGATAAGGGTTCTTGGAAGTTTTTTTTATTGGATATACAGTTTCTTATACGTCTTTGGTATAACTGATTTTTTCCGTTTATCAGTTGAGAGGATAATGTATAAAAAACCTACCTTTTATACATATGGCAGTGTACCTAACCATTAGTCCTTATAGCAAAAATGTGCTATTGTGTACATGCGGTTATATTTTGGTACTTTATAATTAGCATTCCTACTAAAAAGCTATCTCGTTTGTTAATGTTGAGATAGCTTTTAATATATAAATAAAAATATAAAAACATCTTTACTTTATTATCCAAATTATTTATAATTTACAAGTCGATTAGTAAGTTAATCACCACTTACTAAAAAGCTATCGCTTTCTCTTGCTAGGCCAATGCTGAGAGAAAGCGATCGTTTCTTATTTATAAAGAGACGAATACTTACTTCGTTAAGCTTACCTTCTGTAATTCATTCAACAATTGATCAATGGATCGGCTCACTTGAAGTGTGCGATCACTTGTTATACCTTCTTCTCGTGCTACTTGAATCATCTTCTCCCTCTCTTTTTCTATCTCTATAAGTAAAGTTTGTTGTAAAACACCTTTATACCCCTGCAATTTCTCTACCACCTATTTACTAAAAATGTTAATATGTTCACCTATTTAACAATAAATGTATTCTCCTTTTATTTCAGCACCCAACCTAAAAGAAGTCAGGGGTATCCTTTGTAAGACCTATTTAATAGCTCGAAATCTAGAAATACGAGGATAGATAGTCATTTTGCAGTCTGGTTTATCTTGTTATCATTGCTATCCTATTTGGAATTCCCCAAGGGATATTGAATTTAGCTAACCAAAATGCTGTCTATTTTCAGGCTTCGCTCAAACACATTGGTGCTTCAGCTGGTTTATTAAGAACCTTTATGTACATGGGAACTATACTTTCTTCTGCAACAAACGGATTGTTTTTTAAATCTGAAGCAAATACAAAAGGAATCCATCATCTAGCACTATTTAGTTTAATCATTTGTTTTATTCTGATTATTACCCTATTCGATCAATCTCTGAGTAAAATTGAAAAAAACAGATGACCGTTTAAAATGCTGTATTTACACTTAGGCATGCTTATCTGCAAGAAGATTTTAGTAATAAACTTCAACGAGTGGACACTTTTATGTAGTAACGAAAAAGCCCAGTTTCTCAGTCAATAAATTGAGTAATTGGGCTTTTTATTACTGTAAATTCCTTAGTGGGAAAAATGCACATTTTGTATATGATCGTGCACCTTGGGGAATGTTAATCCAACTCATTAGCTATACACCAAATGAATTAGATTATCCAGAAGAGAGTGAAGCAAAACGTTTCACACCTTAATAGATAATCTGGTGGGTGTTTATATTTAAAACATAAAATAACAACTTAAAAAGCTGCATTTCTATAAATCAACATAGGAATGCGCTTTTTGTTTGTTGAAATAGTAACCGTATACCTTATTTGTTGAATAAATGAACATTGCCAGACAAGTAATGAGGTATAGCTAACCGTCATATTTTAAAATTATTGAAGAAGTAAATAAAATTCTTAATGAAGAGATATCTTAAATACTGAAATAGACATTAATAATTTACGTTTATTTACAGATTAAACATAGGATAAATAGTAACAATTCTCAGTAGCAATCAGCTCTGTTGAATATAAAAGAGGTGTGGGAGGAATATAATGATAATTTTTTTAATTATATTTGCAATATTAGCTGGCATGGCTTTACCTACTCAATTTAGTGTCAATGCTCAATTGAGATCTGTCGTACATTCCCCTATCATTGCTTCGACTATTTCTTTTATAGTTGGTGCAATTATTTTGCTTATTATATCTTTATTTGGAAAAGGTATGAGTGTAAATAAAGAATGGTTCGCAGCACCGTGGTGGGTATGGACCGGAGGCCTGTTAGGAGCTTTTTATGTAGTTGCTTCTATTGTACTTATACCTCGTCTAGGAGCTACTGCTACAGTTGCTTACATTCTTGCAGGTCAAATGGTTGCTTCTACTTTAATTGACCATTTTGGATTAATAGGAGTGCATGTGCACTCTTTAAGCATTCCTAGAGTAATAGGAGTAGTTTTAATCATTGTCGGAGTTATTATCATTCAAAAATTTTAAAATGTAATAATATAAAAGAAAACAGTTATGAAATCGATAATAAACATAACGCCATACAGTAGAAAAAAATAACTAATACTTTATCTAAATAAGCACTGACTATTTCCTATTTTAGTTAGTGCTTATTTTAAATACGTTTTTATTTTATCCTTACATAAAACGAGCATCAATGAATTCGCTTAATCTCATTTTATTCTTTAACTCAAATACGTTATCAATAAAAAAATCAATTACCAAGGGAATCGACAAACTGAATGAACCTTCTCTCTGTTATGTACTGCCCTTTTTTATAATATGTAAGGTACACTTATTTATTTGTACGTAAGGCTTCAATTAAGGTGAAATTAATCTGTAAGACTATTTCGATAACGAGCTGTCGAGTGAGGAAGGTGACTAGACTCACGTAGTACACTATTCTTGCCATAACGCAGCCGAATGTCATCAATCGTTTTAGCAAAAGCATAGGCTCCTTCACGCTGATCGATATCCTCAAATAAGCTCATTTGCTCCTCTTCTTGAATGCTAGTGTTTGATAAGGAAATGCCAATGGAGCGAATCGGCATCCCACTATCAAATGTATGTAAAATGGTGAAACAATATGGAAAGATATCTTGGCTTAAGTTCGAGGCTCTCCCCATTTTCTTTTGTCTGGACAAGCCTCCACCTGTTTGTTTGCTGTAGCCAATCGACAAATGAATCGTTTAAGCTACTACTTGATGCATGCGTAAACGAAAACACACATATATGGACAACTCGTTGGTATGCTCCTCTGTTCTTCTACGATGTTTCAAATGCGACAACTCAGAAAGTCTTTTTGAAAATAAAAGACTGAAGAAATATTAATTTTCTCCAACAAAAGAAACCTTCCTGTAACTATGAAAGGTGTCTTTTTATAACCTAATAATCGATACCAAACTGGACATAATAAAATGAATAAAAAATATCCATTGTTAGGGGAATTGAATCGTGAAGCAATTGTTTAAATTAAGCTCCTCATGGTTTCCAATTTGGTTAATATCATTATTAATGTTAGTCATGGTATTTGTATATCTGCCTATATTTAAAGGTGCAAAACAAAACATGTCTGATGTTCCTCTAATTGTTGTAAATGAAGATAAGGGAAAAGTTGGCGATGCCATATTATTAAATCTTATCGAAAAGCAAAATGGGAACTCTTTTAAATGGGAAGTTGATAAAAGTAGGAAACAAGCATTCACTGATATAAGGAATAACAAGGCATATGGCGCATTAATTATCCCTTCAGACTATTCAAAAAGTCTTGATCGAGTCCATGATACGCTTATTTCCGGTCTTACAAATGATAAACCTGCTGATTTAGAAATTTTATTGAACGAAGGGATTGGGCAAACTGCATCCATGATTGCGAGTAATACCCTTCATACAGTCGCTTTAACTGCTTCTAAAGGAATTAGTAGTCAACTAAAAAATGAATTACTGCAAAAAGGAATGAGAGTAGCACCAGAGAATGCTTCATTATTAGAAAATCCTGTACAGGTTGTTTCCAAAAATGTACTGAGGCTGCCGGTTAATCTTAATAAAGGAATGACACCGTTTGTCATGGCCCTTATATCCTCTATTACTGGAATGTTGGGTGCAAATATGATACATGGATATCTTTTGCGAAGTAATGGTATTTTGAAGAAAAGAGGATCTGCATTAAGTGAATCTGAAGTCCTTACATCAGAAATAATTTTTGGTATCATTTTAACTTTCTGTGTTTCAATTTTTATTCAACTAGGGGTATTTGGAATTTTTGGGAGTGCACATGCTTCAAACATTTGGACGATATTCCTGTTTACTTTCTTTAGTTGTACAACCATGTTTTTGTTATTTAAAACGATAGCAGTATTTTTAGGTGGATGGGGAATGTTAGTAATGTTCCCGGTGAATTTTATGGGGATATTTTCTAGTGGCGGAGCATTTCCTCTATCAACATTACCTACCGTCCATCGACTGTTCAGTCATATTCTACCTACAAGATATATTGTGGATGGAATAAGGGCATTACTTTATTATGATGGAAGATTGGAGGCAGGACTTGGACCAGCCTTATTGGCACTCTCCATCTATTTTGTTTTGACATTAGCAATTCTTATTGTATTCATTAGTCTTACTAAAAAATATAAAGAAGCAGCTGTTGATGAAAGTGGAAAGAAAATTGAAGTAGAAGTAGGAAATGAAATTCCTCATGAACCACCTACTCACGAGCAAAGGAAAAGTCGCCATACAGGAGAAAAAGATGGAATGTTTCGTCAAGCAGTGTCTAATTTAGATAAAGGCAGTAATAAAGAGAAACAGGAAATGAATGATAATGAGTATCGAAACGCATTGAAGTCCTTAGACAAAAATAAAAAATAATATTATTGCTTGAAGATGAGAGTAATAATATTATTTTTTACGTATTTCTAGATTTTTTACATTAACAAAAATACTGCTATAATAGCAGTATTTTTAAATTACTAAGTAAAGGTAAAAGAATAATAAAATAACAATATCTAGTTCCTTAACATACAGGTAACCGCATAAAATGTATCTAAACGTGTAACTTTTTACTTTTGGTGACGTGACCCCTAGTATAGAAAAGCTAAAAATTTTTAATCGCTTAATTATTAGAAGGTGGAGGAAGCCTTTGTTCAATAAGGCTTTGCAATGATATTCAATAATCAAGCGAGTTTCTTAAATATTCGGTTCTCGAAATAAAAAGCCACCTTAAGTAAGTTGAAGAATGACATTTTTCTGTGTTACCAATCTCAAAAACGAATGTATTTAATAAGTTTTATTTTCTCATTTTTTGATCGTAAAATCTTTGATGATTTGTTATCAAGACTATTATCAAAAACAAATTAACAATAACCTCCTTTCGAAATTAGCTCCAATACATACATAAAGCTTGTATTAACGCAGTAACGCTAACGAAGTAGATAGCCTTTAGATACTATGTAGCTACTGCAGTAAGCTTGCCTGTCCAATCGAAAAATAAAAAGAACTCTTACCGCAGTAAGTAAGGGGGAGCTAATTATGTAAGAAGTAATGGGTTTTTATATGCTGGCGGTTGTCTTAATAGCCCATTTTTCATGAAATAGATGAGAAATCAGATTTACATATAAGAGTTTACAAGGTACTCTTTTTAGATAGGTTTAACTCTTCAGTCTTAGGTTTTTTCCATAGTATAGTGATGGCTAAACCAATGATAATGACAACTGTACTGAAATAGTAGGGGTAATTAATATTAATATCAAATAAAATGCCACCTAAGATGGGGCTAAATACGTTGGCCAGGGAAGTGAAAAAAGAGTTCATTCCTCCAACAAAGCCTTGTTCGTTACCAGCAATGCGTGATAAGTACGTTGTTACGGCTGGGCGAATGAGATCCGCACCTATAAATACGGTAAATGTGACTGTCATAACCGTCCAGTAAGAGCTCACTAATGTCATTGTAAAAACTAAAATCGCAGATACTACCAATGACCAACGAATCATATTAATTTCACCCATGTACTTTACTAACGGTTCGAATAGTACAATCTGAAATATTGCACCTATAATGGCACCGCCTGTGATTGAAATAGCAATATCCAATGGACTAAACGCGAATTTATGATCAACGTATAAACTGAAGAATGACTCAAATGCTGTTAACCCAAATGTCGATACAAAAATGATTACAAAAGCAATAAAGAACATAGGCATGAATATCTTCTTTAAGCCCATCTTTTTTTCTATTAGTCCTTTGACCTCTACTTCTTCTTGAGGAGACGCGGGTTCTTTTAACAGCGTAACGGATAAGATTGCAGCAACAAATCCAAGAACTGAAGCTGAGTAAAAGGGTACTCGCGTGCCAATCTCAGCTAAGAAGCCACCTACGCCTGGCCCTATAATTAATCCAGTAGTAATAGCTGCTGACATATATCCTAGCATCTTTGGGCGTGTTTCTAATGTTGTTATATCTGCAATAAAAGCTGTCACAGCAGGCATAATACAAGCACCACTAACACCGCCTAAAATACGTGATACGAACAATAACTCGATTGTTTCCCCTGTTCCAAATAATAATTCTGATAGACTGAAGATAAATAATCCTATTACTATCATGATTTTACGGCCAAATTTATCAGCTGCTTTCCCCGCAAATGGAGAAATAATTAATTGTGTTAGGGCAAATATTGCTGTTAAATAACCAACAGTTGTACCACTAATGTTCAATTCATTCATAATACTCGGTAATACAGGTATGACTAAACCAATTCCTAAAAAAACAATAAATATGTTTATAAGTAAGAGGTATAGTGTACTTCTTTTTGTCTTACTCATATGGAAACCTCCGTCTGTATAGATTGCTATGCAAAAGCTTATATAGCTTGATGTACCTTCCATGTCATATGATATAGCGTTTGCTTATGGTAGAGTATGAAGTATGGAGTTAGTCTATAGTCAAGAGGAGTTTTCAACTTGGAGAGAAAAACTAAAACTTTAACTACAGGAGAATTTGCTAGCTACGTGGGAGTGAAGAAAGATACATTATTTTATTACGATAAAATTAATCTTTTCAAACCTGCGGGGAAACTTTTAAATGGTTATCGCTATTATACCTATGATCAAATTAAATCATTCTCTACACTCCAGTCTCTTCGGAAATTAGGTGTATCAATCGAGGAGCTAAAAGAATATCTTAGTTCCCAAAACACTCATAAATTTATTCAAATGGCAAATCAGCAAACCGTTATAGTAGAAAAAGAAATTGAAAAATTGCTTCAAATTCAACGTTTCTTTAAGCAGATTATTTCAACGGAAGAGGAACTGAAAGGTGTCGAATTTGGAAAAGTTTATGTCCAAAAAACGGAGAAAAAGTACATCCTTCTAAGCAATAAAATCTCAAATGAGGGCATGAATACTGTAGAAGAATGGTCAGAGCAATATAATCATTTTGGAAAACAGATAGGTTTGCAAGTTCCGGTACCTATTGGATCTTTACTAACAAAAGATACCCTAATTCAAGAGAGGTTTGAGAGGGTTGATTATTTATTTTCTTATAGTGAGTTGGACACAGGACAATCAAGGCCAGAAGGTCTTTATGCCATTTATTATCACGAAGGACCTTATAAAAATATTGAGTCTTCCTACCTCCATGTAACTAATTTTATTAAGACAGAAGGCTATTCTATTGTAGGTGACGCGTATGAAGAGTACTTGTACGATTCGATGAAAACTAATAACGAAGAAGAATACCTTACTAAAATTAGCATACAGGTGGAGAAAGATTTAAAGGAACAGTAAGATTTATTTTTTAATCTTGTACTTATAGTTGCACCAAGGGGCCACTTTCTATGAAATAGTACAAAATTCCTTCTAGAACAAGAGGTTTGTTATTTTATCTGAGTAACGAAAAATAAGTACCTAATCTATAATAAAAAGAGCTGTATCGTAAGATACAGCTCTTTTTATTGATATTTATTGGTAACGAAGTTTCTCTAGGTCTTCTATTGTAAGACCTGTCAATTTACTTATCATTTTACTGTCTATACCTTCTTGAATCATGCCTAAAGCAACCTTCTGAATCCCCTTTTTTTCTCCTCGCTCTTCTCCCAGTTTCTCTGCTCTTTTTAAAGCAGATTTTTCATCTAAAAGAGCTTTTCGTCTTGCTTCATAAGCAAGTAATACTTCTGGATCTTGGCTCACACGTTCCCATTCATCCATTGCTTTCTTTAATACCTGATCTTCTTGCATCGCAATCTCCTCCAATACTTGAGTGATTTCTTCATCTTCAGATGCTTCAAGTAATAATAACCATCGCACAAGTTGATCTTCTCGAGGATCTACCTCTCTATTACGCCATTTAATTAATAACTTAGGTAGCTCCATAAAATGAATTTCCAGCATATCAGTTAAGAGTAATTTTTGTTCACGCTCATACAGCTAGAAAGTTGAGTGATAATCATGAATATGGGACAAATAACGGAAGTTAACAATATTAATTGTAATGGTTTTACAAAGCTCTCCGTAATCCATGCCTTCCTTCATTTGGCTACTATACATTTTGGACCAATAATAGAGTGTTCGCTTTTCCATATCAGCTTATTATTAAGTTGAATTTCAATATTAACGCGGCTTCCATCCTCTAATTGCGCGTGTACATCTAAAATCGAACGTTTATCTTCTTGGTTTTCTTTATTAAAATGCGGATCTAATAACTGAACCGTTTGAATCTTCTTCTCATCTGGAAAGCGAAGTGCCGCATTTAAAAAGGCAGCTAAAATGGATTCATTTCCATGGGTGCCAAATAACGATTTAAACGCAAAGTCGACACGTAAATCTAATCGTTTCGTCATAATGCCCTCCATCATATTTATGTTTGTTATTAGTATATATCACGACTAGATTTCTTCTTCCTATATCACGCGTTCTAATTCGATACGTTCACATTGAAAAACTTGTTACTCCTGTTAGGTACAAGATATTTTTAATAACCCATTAATTGAATATAATTAGATAAATAATAAAGGGACTTTCTTTTTGTTTAAGTGCTGCAAGAACTTAATAAGGTGATCAACATCATCTTGAGAAAGGCAAACAACTCTTTGTTCTGAGTTTCGGTCTCAATATAAAAAAAGCTAAGAATGACTGTTTGAAACTAATGTTTCTGTATCTTAGAGGTGAAAAGATAAGGTCATTTTAAAATGTCAATCTACTAAAATTCCTAAAACAGTACATTTCATTACTATTTACCTCCATTTTACTACTAATTCTCATGTATAACACGACTTTTTACACCTTTATAAGTAAAAATATTCAATTTACTTTATATTAACTTATGATTTCGTGTAGTAAAATTAATTTTGCTATAAATGAACAATGCAAATAAAAATACATTTATCAAAAGGGGATAAAACAATGAAAAGTCGTGTTATCAAAATTGTTTCTTCACTCGCTATAGGAATAGGAATTGTTGCAGCTCCAGCTTCCTCATACGCTGCAACGCCTAAAACCATGAAAGTTCATTACATTGATGTTGGTCAAGGAGATAGTATTGGGCGGCAGATGATGTCGTTATAATAATGTGCTAAATAAAGTATTCTTGCTCTAGCATAATGAATAAGATGTCAGTCTCTTACTTTGAGACTGTTTTTTACGAATTAATTATTAATAAACTGTTTTGAAAAAATTATAATATTTCACTGCTAAATAATATCATTACTAAGGAATAAAACGTTGTTATACTATCTTTTAATATTGGTAAAATACACATGAAATTAACAACTTTTAGAGGGGGAACAGCTATGTATAAAAAAGGTGTTTTTTTATTAATTACGGCAATTTCTTTACTGGTTTCTGGCTGTCAACAAGAAGAAAAAGTCGATTCAAAATCAAGGGAAACTGGAGAGGTTAGTAGCCAGGAGACCAGTGATAATAGTGCTAATAAAGCGAATCAAGATAGTAATAATGCTACAGACAATAATACTGGGGAACCTTCAACTATAAAAGGTAGCGATCATGGGAGTGCTGTTCACAAAAATAGTAATCAGCAAAACCCAACTAATTCAAATACAGTCTCCGATGACGCTTTTGTTACTAAAGATACAGCAGCTCTAGTAATGGCTGATTACATAAATGGACTAACAACTGCAATTAATACAGGCCAGTTCAGTAACGTTGCACATGTTTTAAAAGGTTCGTTATATAGTGACCAACAATCATTAGTAAGCAACTTATATAAGAAGGGTATTAAAGAGAACTGGGTAGATTATTCTGTAGTAAATTTTACAAAAGCAGGTAACTCTTCTGATGGGCCTCTTTATAACATACAAACTGTAGAGACTGTATCTGTTATACAACCAGATGGATCTCAAAAAACAAATAAATATAATTGGATGTACACAGCCGTGCTTATCAATAACCAATTATACTTAACTGATATAGCTAAGAATGGACCGATTACTACTGTATCAAAGACTGGTCCAACTTCAAGCACTCCATCAACAAATAGTCCAGCTACAACCATAACTAATAGCAAAAAAGCTTATTATTTAGATTTATTAGAACAGACTAGAACTAGTGAAGTACAACCAGTTAATGACCAAATCGATGGTGACAGAAGACAAGCTTCTGGAGCAAATTATCAAATGTGGGACCAAGTGTTGAACGACATCTATGGCGAATTAAAAAACCAATTATCTGCATCAGAGATGAATGATCTAAAAATCAAACAACGTCAATGGATTAAAGATAGAGATGCTGCTTCTCAAAAAGAGTTGAAAGAAGCTGGAGGCGGAACTTTAGCTTATGCTGAAGAAGCCCGTATTTTACACGAAATGACTAGAGAACGTTGCTACGAGCTAGTTACTTATTATATGAAATAATGAGAAAATGCTATATTTACATGGTGGAACTTTATGTATTGGCTATCTTTATTGTTATGTGTATATATGCCATCCTATAAATCACACACATACACATTTGCTCTTGCTATTTCTTGCCGTTATTTCTCTTCCATTTCTATCTGACTATTATTAGCTAACACCATCCTTTGCAGATTCATAAACTTCTCTAATAGTGATGGGAATAATTTAATGTATTCAACGTAACAAAGAGCCACTTGTTTCATACAAGTGGCTTTTTATATTGAGTATGTTTTAGATAAAATGTACTAATCGTAACAGAATATTATCTTTGTTTTCAATATATCCCTTTCTGCTCTCGGTTTACCTTCCCCTCATTGCTAATTCTTGAAAACTCTTAGGTCAATTTCAAAATTTTTGCTAGATTGACTGCATAATTCGTGTGAGTTCTTTTTCTAAAGCATCGGGCTCGTTTGAGTAATTATAAATCCCTAAAAATTTCTCTATAGCCACTGGATGAGAACTGATTAGCTTATTGACAGCATTCTGTTGTTCAGAGATGCGTTCATTCTGCGAAATTTGACATCCCATGTGAAACCGAACCATAAACTCGTCTTCTATTGCCTTTTGATATTCTTCAGATATTTGATTTGATTGTTCAGATTGCCCCTTATATTTTGAGAGAATATTGGATAATATACGTGCTCCACATATAGCATCATGGATACCTTGTGCCATGCCAGGATCTTTAAAACAAACTGCATCTCCAACTAACGCCCACCCTTTTCCCATCCCTTTATACCAGTAATTATCATATCCGAGAATGCCTTTAACCGGTTCTACTAGTTCTGCATTTTTTAAACGCGTCCCTATTGTTGTATTCGGAAAGTTATCTGTTAAAAAATTGCGTAGACAGCTTTCTGGATTTAATTTCAATCGTCCTATCAATTCCTTATTTTCTAATGGGAAAATGCCGGCAATAACATATAAATTATCATTCGTTGGAAAGAGAATGGCTGTGTTATCTTTTATCTTGTATACTTCAAATTTAGGGACATTGTCATGGCGAAATTCAGAGAAGTACCCGAAATAGATGCCGACTTTTGCCGAAATGCTTATTTTGATTTCACTTTTTACCAGCCTGCGAATAATTGAGGATCGGCCGTCTGCCCCGACTACCATGCGAGCTAAAAATTCTTGTTTCTCGTTATTGCCATCTAGACCTTCCACCCCTACTACTGTATCGTCATCATGAATAACATCCGTCACACGAAACCTTTCTAGAACGGTTACATTCATTTGTGATTTGGCTTGTTCAAGTAGGATCTGATCGAGATAAGTTCTTCTAATGCAGTAACAACTTTCTTCTCCGTCAACCTTAGGGATGCGTCCTTCTATCGCGGTATCCTCAAATTGAAATTTAATATCCTGTACCGGTGGGGCGTTTGTTTTCAATAATTTGTCCATGACACCGATTCCTCGAAGAAGAGCGACAGTATTATTGAAAAAAGTATGGGTTGATAATGTATCCTTTGGAAAGGTCGCTTGGTCTACTAACAACACATGGAAACCTGCCTTTCCAAGATAAATAGCAAGGGTAGAGCCGGCAACTCTAGCACCGGTAATGATGACATCATACGTCTTATTCATCGTATCGCTCCGTTTCCAAGTACAATTATTAATTTGCGTATCCATTAGAAGGATTCCAAAACTAATGCTCTTACGAGTTAAAGCAATGAGGTAAATTGACAAGGGTATGCTACATACATAAAGTATGGAATTTAAAACGAATTAAGTACAGAGAATTTCCACCTATTAAACAATTAAAAAGAGTTTGCGCTAAAAATCAGAATGATATTTAAGCATTAAATAAAAGCCCATCTATAAGAAGGTACGATAGATGGGTTGAAACACAGATATAGATTCTAGACATATATTTCTTTTCCTCTTTTATTCTTTGAGCTTTCTTCCTGTTGAAAGTTCACAAAGTTTACACAATAAAATGTAAGCGTTTCCTATAAGTTTGTTGTATACTAAATAATATAAAATAATATAACTTTTAACTTGTATGATTTTCTCACAAATTATGCATGATAATTACTTATTTGAATAACACATTTCTACATTAGTTATATAGGAAGAAAGGAGAACGGAGCATGATATTGAAAGCATTGAGAAAGAAAGGTGTCATTACGATTAACTATTATCAAAACGGTTTATTACAAACATGTAAGGGACGTGTAAATGATCTTAATCTTCATGATCAAACTCTTTCTCTAGAGGATGAACAACACAATATATTCTCTATTCGTCTATCGGGCATTACTGAAATTCATTAAGTCTATCATCGCGTAGTTACATTATTTAATATGTTTATTACAGAGAATATTAATGATAAAGCTATAAAAAAGAGGAAGAGAACTCTCTTCCTCTTTTTTATAATTTATTTACCTTATTAGTACTATTTCTTGTTCCATTTGATTAACTGCTTATGCGAAACAAAGGAACACCTACTAACCAGGAAGTTCCCTTTTTATTTCGCTAGATAAAAATACATCAAAACAAAGATTAAAGAAATAGGCTACAGTGAGAGGCAAAGTTTTTTTAAACGGGCCATTGTCACATGATCTATAAGAGTTGCATAGAATAAATAGGGCTAGCTATCAGCACCTACGACTAAAATGTTGTATTCCCAGCTCCCCCATACTACTCCAGAATTAATCATAGCTCCTTGATAATCTAACCTCTATAAACACTAGCACATGTATCAGGTTTTGGTTCGTAATAACAATGATTTTTAAATTGACCAGATGCAGGTTGACCGTACCATGTTGGAGGGCACGGAGCATGTGGATTAAAATACCAAAGAGCAAATTTCGCTGGGTGTTGTCTCCAATAATCCAAATTTTGCTTTGCTAATCTTTTTTCAACACCTCTCGCTCTTTGATAAAATACATTGCCTTTTTGAACAGCTTCAAACGAAAAGTTCCCCCCCTGTACTTGATAAATGACTTGTGAAACGGTTCTTAAATTTTTAAAGTCTATACAATTTGCTGCAAGACGATTAACAATTACATTTCCGACATATAACATCCCTAGTCTTCCTTCACCTTCAGCTTCTGCTCGCATCATCCTTGCCATTAAGTTAATGTCTGCACTTCGGTAACTTACTCTTGCCATTTACTCACCCCAAAAATATAGTATGAAAAAAACCTATATTAATGTCATTGTTTATAAGATAGCAATTTATACGCTGGGGTTAGTCTAGTCACTTATATTTTTCATAAAATGGACGAGACATTAGAAGGTGTCCAAAAGAACAAAAAAAGATTGCAAGCAAAGCTATATGATCTTAGTACATAAGAAGAAAACTTTGTTGTGGAAAAAAATAACAGGATTAATAGGTTTTAACCTGGGGTAAAGTCAACTAACTATTTCAAAAGGAGAGAATGATGTATGAGTATTCTATGGATGCTAATTGTAGGTGGAATTATCGGTTGGCTTGCCGGTTTAATTACAGGGCGTGACGTTCCGGGAGGCATTATTGGTAATATTATCGCTGGTTTTATTGGTTCTTGGTTAGGTGGTCTGATCTTGGGAAGTTGGGGACCAGTCATTGGTGGTTTTGCAATCATTCCAGCCATTATTGGAGCAATCATTCTGGTGTTAATTGTAAGCTTTGTTCTAAGAAAGATGGGACAAAAAAACAATCACGGGCATCATGCAAAATAAATCGAAAAAAATTAAGTTGGAGTGATTAAAAATGGGAGAAGAAAGTAAGCCTGTGTTAGATGATTTTGTTGAAGACGATCAATTTGAATTAGAATCTTATCTTACTTATTTGTTCGATCAAATTAATCATGATAACGAAATTCTGTTAGAAACTTAATGACAAACCAAATATTTTATTATAAAGAAAAAGAGAAAAGAATAATAAATCAGAATATAACATAAGCGACCTTAGTAACTTTGTTTACGATACATAGGGTCGTTTATTGTTATGGAGAATGTTTGAAAATAAAGTGAAGCTATTCTTCTTAATAGGCCCTGTTGAAGATTATTGATCACTTTACCTACTGCTTTATTAAAAAACGGTTGGTCCTAGCCTCCGACTAAAGGCCTTTCATGGTGCCAAACGGATGATTGTACATATGATTAAAAAGGCACAACCTCTGTTGAGAAAAGTCTGTCCATTATTAAATAGATTTTATCTATTTTAATAAGCCAACGATTTATTAAATCATTTCATGGTAAAGGAGATGGAAATGTGTTTGGATTCAGTGATATGCCTAAGTTCTTGTTTTCTTTCTTACTTGTACTACCACTTGTGTCTCTTGTTCATCAATTAGGTCATTCTATCATGGCGATCTTTTTCGGAGGGAGAGTGGATTTTACCATTGGAAAAGGAAAAACGATTTTTAAATGGAAGAAAATTAAAATAAAATCTGTTTACTTTTTGGATTCTTTTTGTGTATATGAAAAACTAAAATACGACAACCGATTTACCCATGCTTGTGTCTATGCTGGAGGTGCCATTGCTAATTTAGCTTCTATTTTCCTTATAAATGGTTTAGTTATGGATGATATCCTTTCAGCAAGTCTCTTTTCTTACCAGTTTGTCTATTTTTCTGTTTATTATATTGTCTTCTCGCTACTGCCGATCAAATATACAGAAACAAATTCAAGCGATGGACGTGCTATTTACGATGCATTGAGGTATGGAAAAATAACATGTAACCCTGATTAATAAGGCTGAAATAATGATGGAGATTGAAAAATCAACAAAGCTACATATTATTTCGTTTGCGCAATAAGTTAGACAGTAAAAATAAAACTACTTTAAATAATGTAGTTAATTTAGCAATTAGTATAGATGTTGATGATAAGTGATAACAAAAAACCTTTTACTCCTTTCCGGTAGAAGGTCATTTGTATGATGGAAATGTAATTATAGACCATGCGAGAAAGTTAACATATACCGTCTAAAGTAGAACATAATGAGCAATAGTGGTAGCGTGAAGGATTGTATATTTCAGATTTTAAAAATAAGTAAATAAAATTATATAAAAAAGAGAAGGGCTTTAATCTTCTCTTTTCCTACAACATCAATGATTAAGCTTTGCTAAAAAGGCCTTATACTGGATCTAGATATAAGGCTTTTTCTAATGTCATTCATTGTAGTTTATTAATTCCAATTTATATATAATTACCGATTCTTAAGCATCTTGTCGTTATAACCAAATAGCCATGTGAGAATAAATGATACAGCAAGGGCAATCAAATTAACAAAAATATAGATAAAAATATGATTATTCAAGTACAATAATAATCCTGGAATAGCTGTAACAGACATTCCTGTTGCTTTTAGATGAAAAATCGAGGCTAAGAATCCCCCTACTGCTACTCCTATAAGGCCCATTATAAAGGGTTTAAAGAACCTTAGGTTCACTCCAAATATAGCCGGTTCTGTAATTCCTAAAAAGGCTGAAAATGCTGATGGGAATGCTAATGCTTTCACTTTTTTATTTTTAGATTTCAATCCAACTGCTAGCGTTGCAGCCCCTTGAGCTACGATTGCGCTAGTAATTAATGGATTGAATGGATTAAATTTCGTATCAGCTAATAATTGAATTTCAAGTAAATTAAATATATGATGAACGCCAGTAATTACAACACCTTGTTGTAGGCCACCAATAATAATACCAGCTAAACCAAACGGTAAATCTAAAATTGCTTTTGTGCTTGTTAGAATTACGTTTTCTAATGAATGAAAGACTGGTCCGATAGCGAAGAGACCTAATGTAATCATAATCAATATTGATAAAAAAATCATAAGAGGTTATTTATGTAAGTGGTTTATAATACGATTTATTTGATAAGAATGTTGTTATACCTTCCGAGGGTAGTTCACGTGAATAACCTTCTATATGATGGCATGATATAGATAGAAGGTCTTCCAACAAATATACAAAGATGGTACCCTAAGCATCACCACACACAAATTTTGTGTTTTTTTTGTTGGAGAGAGAGTAGCTTTAGGATTGCTCTCTTCCTCATTAAATGGTATAATTTACAAAATAAAAAAATTCTACATGGTTTTAGTTTTGTAAGATAAAACTTATCGGAGAACCACCTTACTTCTGTAGGGTGGTTTTTTCGTGCTATTTTTCTGGATGGTAGCCGAGGTTTGCATTTACTTTTCCACTTAGACCATCATTATTAGCAGGAATCTTTTTACTATTTGATTTTGGTACATCTACTGGTTGGATATTTCCACCATTAGTATCATAACTATTGCTATGGTTATTATTTTGTGTTGAACCGTATTCTGGCATAAAAACACCTCCTAGACGTATTATTTGAAAGTTTGAAGATAAAATAAGAGGTAGTATGAGGAAATTACTAATACAACTACTCATGAAAAGACTTTTAATTTTTTAGTGGAGTAAAACAGTTCGTATAAGTATATGCGATTAAGTGAACGTTCGTAATTTGATTTAAAATGTAAACGAACGTTAAAATTGGTAGTTTCATTTTTAAAACATCATGTCCGTAAAGGTACACTTTTTTGAACATTCTTCATTCTTATAAGTAATTGAACAAGTTTACTTTTTGTAATTTAAGGTTTACCTCTTACATTTAGAGACATCAAAAATAGATAAAATCAAATTACATTTACTTATATATCCAAACTCAGATTTATTCTTATATTTCTTACATAATATAAAAGGTGTATCTTAAGATACACCTTTTAAAACCCTATTACTTTCGCAATAAAATCAGCTATTAAAACTTTTTTACTTTTAATTATAGTTTCCCATGGACATATACTATTTTGTACTTTATCTAATTAAAATAAACAAGTCTCTCTTGCTAACTGGATAAAAGATTGCACTAAAGGTGATTGATCTTTTTGTCGCCAAGCAATACCCATAGAAGCTACAGGTAATTGATCGTCAAGGTCCAAATATACAACATCTTGGGTATGTAAATTCACGGCGGATTGTGGAACTACGGCAATACCCAATTTAGCTGCAACTAGACCGATTACAGTTTGGAATTCTAAAGCCTCTTGTTGGATGATTGGATTACATAATCCTAAGATTTCATCATAGAGATTTGACCATGTTTTTCTAGACAACATTACAAAAGGATAGGTTTTAAGATCAGAAAGAGAGACGTTTTTTATTTTTAATAATGGATGCTGTTTTGGAACTGCCAGTACGCATGGGACTGTAGAAACGATTTCGGTATGTACTATCTCATCATTTACAGGTGGTCTTAATACTCCTATATCAATTTCCCCTTCACGTAAAGCTTCTAATTGCATAGGCGTAGACATTTCGAATAGATGAACTTCAACTTCTGAATACAAATTTCGAAATTCTCTTAGGATTGAGGGAAGAATATCGTAAGTAGCCGATCCTACGAACCCAACTCTAATTGTCCCGATTTCTCCATGTTGAGTACGTTTCGCATCTTCAACAGCACGTTCAAGATGATTAAAAATCTTACAAACTTCCGTATAAAATAATTTTCCTGCATCTGTTAATTTAACTTGACGTTTATTTCGATAAAAAAGAACAATATCTAATTCTTTTTCTAAATTCTGAATTTGTAAACTTAAAGGAGGTTGCGTAATCTTGACACGCTCTGCTGCACGACTAAAGTTTAATTCTTCTGCTACAGCGATAAAATATTGTAATTGTCGAAGTTCCATCATTTATCACCTCCTAATCAGTTATATATAAAATATATTACAGCAGTTTATATTATATATTTCACTATTGTCTTTTATCAAGATAAGATAAGACCATAAAGATAATAGGAGGTTTACACATGACTATAAATGAAAAACAAGCAAACTTATCTAATGGAAAAGTGAATAAAGACTGCACTAAAGATGCCCTTTTTTATGAATATACTACTGCTGCTGATCCAATCGGAAGTGGTATCATAAGTGCAATTCCCCCTAAAGAATTTTCCTCTGAATTATATAACTCAGGAGAAACTCGTATTGTTACGTTGGACCTTTCAAATGAACTCAAAACTGAATATCCGGCAACAAGTCCATCACTTCTTGCTCACTTCATTCGAATTAATGCGAATGACAGCATTACTACACAACCCAATGCAACCAGTGAATTATATTATATTATTTCTGGTGTAGGCCGCACAGAATTAAATGGTGAGATAATCACTTGGAAAAAAGGTGATTTTTTAACTCTTCCATCCGGCTCGACTAGCAGGCACACTGCAACAGAAGATGCAACCATCTATTATATTCTCGATACTCCACTTCTTAATTATTTAGGAGTTAAAGCAACAGAAACTCGTTTTAAACCGACACTTTTTACAGCTGAACAAGCTACTGCGAAATTGGAGGAAGTAGCAAACGCTCCTGATGCTCACCTAAAAAATCGTATTTCTATTTTATTAAACAATCAAGAATTCAAACAAACTCTAACCATTACACACGTATTATGGGCGATGTTCGGAATTGTTCCTGTAGGATCTAACCAAGCAGCTCATAGTCATAAGTCAGTTGCCCTTGATTTTGTTGCTTATGCTGCACCCGGTACTTATACTTTAGTCGGAGATAAGATTGATCCCGTTACTAAAAAGATAATTGATCCCGTTCGCATTGATTGGGTAACAGGAAAAGCATTTGTTACTCCTCCAGGATTGTGGCATTCTCACCACAACGAATCTGAAGAGCCTGCATTTATTATCCCAATTCAAGACGCAGGCCTTCAAACGTACCTTCGTACATTAGATATACAATTCACTCACTATGTTTAAAATAAAAAAGCACCTTTTGGGGTGCTTTTTGCGAATGGGAGACTGAATATGAGGGTAGCTAAATTTTGTGAAAGGAACATTAAAGTAACTAAAGCAAATATAGTCTTAGATATTCTTCAACAAAATTATCAGCAAGATATAGAGGTTTGTGTTGTGGATTGCTTCAGACGATGTCTAGAGTGTAGAGTGACCCCATTTTGTCGTGTACAACTAACCACACTTCAAGATAATGACGTAGACACTTTGGTGAAAAAAATACTAGAAAATGTTTAAATTAAAAATAGCCTTAAAGGTTATAAGAGCAGGCTTAAGCCTGCTCTTTTCCTCTGAATATCATATACAAACTTAGTTAACACAATGAAAAATTTGTATTTACACTTTTACCTAAACCACTATCAGGTTTTGAACATTCTGCTATGGATACGTGGTATATAAAAGATTTTAATTAACAATAACAAAATAAAAAGCAACCTCAGCATTGGCAGGCGAGGTTGCTTCATGTAAGGGTTCATTCATACGTATCCAAGTACGAACGATAGCAGAATTATAACATGTTTTTCAATATAAATACTATTTTTGATGTGTCTAACATATGCATAAAAGGTGCTTTTTTATGCATGATCTCTTCAACTTCCTGTAAGGAGATATCAGTTGTATCAACGATGTATAAAAAGATGCATATTCTATAAAAGTGACTCTGTTCGAACCCTTACTCCCATAAGGGTTCTCTTTTTTGATGTGTACCGGAAGAGACATTATGTTAACTAGCAATGCATATCGTATACAGCTTAAAAATCGAAAAAACTACTGAACAGGGATCAGTAGTTTTTTCTGTTTCTTGAATGGTCAATAGTCAGTTGACGTTGCAGAGCGTCTTGAGTAGTTTGCTCAAAATATTAGATTTTATTATTTTTCTTTTGTTATTTCTTTTCTGTTAGGAGCAAGTGGTGGCTGTTCTAACCATTTATTTTTCACCATAATATCAAACCATTTTTTTGTTACCATTAAATTCTTTAGAATAACACTTTCGTAAGCAGCTACAAGATCTGTTCGCATGGCTGATGCTAACCCTGTTCCATGATACGCTTGTGCAGCTTGGAATAAGAAACCAATATGATACATCATTAATTTATCAGAAAAAGGAGAGTCTGGTGAAGTTGTTACTTCTGTCTCCCACGATTTAGGAACTGGTAAATTATCTGCGTGCATTATTTTTGAAAAGGCTTGTATTTGATCATCAGCTGTTTTCTCCGAATCCTCTAAAAATTTTCTTACTTCTTTTGATTGAGAGACCTGGCTAAATCCAATAGAAAGAGTTTTAGCCATAATGCTTTTTTTAAGGTTGAAAGAAATACTTATGATTTCTAATGCCGTTAACCGTCTGCCTTTCCCGAAAAACCCATCCGTAAAATCCTGGCTAGAAATATATTCAGGGTTCGTAGCAGGATAAAAATAAGGGTCCCTCTGAAACTCCCCTTTTTCAAGTAATAATTCAATCGTTTGATGATACATCCTTTTAGCATCATTATCACATGAATCGTAGAAGTGGCGTAAGTCTTCTCTGACAGAAACACCTAATGAGGTTGTATGTCCTAGCAAGCCATGTAACGTCATGATATGTAAATAATTTAAGCAGAATATGTCCGTGAACAATCTCTTGGTACCGTTATTAAGATCAGACTCAGTAAATCCAATTGGAACTGGAAACCCTTCGTTTTCTATAAAAGCTACAATTTGTTTTTTTTGTTTTGCGAAGGTCTTGATAGCATCTTCAAAAATGGTCTTTATTGACTCATCCTCAATAATAGAGAACATATATCGATTTACTACATCCGTCATTGTTCCGTTTACATACTCTCCCCATAGTGTCCCTATTTCAGAAGATGTGAGTTTTAACTTATTCTTATCCACATTATCACCTCTTGGATAATATTTACTAACTTATTAATAGATATGAATTTTTTCTTAACAAAAAAAGGTTTTCAGCATGTAATTTCCGATAATTGGCATTATGTTAACTAACTTTGTATATGTTATACACCCTTAAATTCTATTTTGATTGTATGTTACAATGTAATTATAAGGAAAAAGAGGTGTGTATAGGTATGTTAACTGCAGTAGTTTTAACTATTTCAATTTTATCTTTGGCTTGGATTGTAGGACAAAGAGAGCAGCAACGTGAAAAATAATTGATTAGAAGAAAAAGCAATTGAGGTGATTTATATGCAAAGACAACAAGGTATTACTGTACTTTTACTAATGTTAGGAATGGCATCTATTTCTTTAGGGATGGCCCTAAAGAATGTATTTGAGTACTCTCCTACTGTAGGATGGCTTTTAGGAACCCTAATATTGATAGTTAATTCTATTTATACAGGTAAAAATATAAAAAAGAAAAGTAATACATAATTAAATTTAGAAGTGCTTGGATAATTGTTATCCAAGCACTTTTTGTACCGATAATGGACCTTATGGTAACTTACGTCTATACGATTATGAAATGAGGTTAGTTAGTTTATGAATGGTAATTATACTTGCCCTTGCTGCGGATACAAAACACTAGATGAAGAACCACCAGATACCTTTGATATTTGTGAAATATGCTTTTGGGAAGATGATGGTGTGCAGTTTCAAGATCCTGACTTTGAGGGTGGAGCAAATGTTATATCATTAAGACAAGCACAACAAAACTTTGTAAAGTACGGAGCCTGTGATAAGGAAAGTTTAAAATTTGTAAGAAGCCCAAATAAATTTGATATAAAAGATTCGCAATGGAAACCTTTATAATTTCACTTACTTATTCCTAGAACGTGTTTTATGGTGCGACAAGAAGTCGCTTTCTTACAGTGTAGCTAACGCTACTCATCTAGACGCAGAGATGATCTCCATCCGAAACGGCATTCTTGGTAACGAGTCTGTCGGTTGCATGAGGAAATGTGGAAACAGAGGACAAATGCATGGTCCGGAATACTGCTAGGAGAAGATAGGTATGGTAAACGAAAGTGAAGGTTTATAAGCTTCGTCAGCGTTAGCTTAAGATAATGCATAAGTTTCGCTTAGGTTTTGGTAAGAGGAAAAGTAGAATCATAAAGCTACTCTAATGCGTCCCGCATCTTGCCCGGAGTAAAGAACCTGCCTACCCCCGTCGAATCTGGAGGAAGTGGAACTTGGTAAGCCCTACGTCATCTGCATAAGCAGTAGGATGACTGCAAAGTCAAACAATGTGACAGAGGGTATGGGATATGAGAAAAAGCTAAGGCCGTTACCCTGAAAAGGAACAGGAAAGCAGAATCATTGTATAACTGGACGGATACTGTCGGCTTTACAGACAAGGACAGGCTCGAAAGAGCGCCCACTTCTCATTGGTCTTCAACACGAAAATAAATTTGTGGCTATCTTCTAACGAAAAGGAGCGTGCTGTTATGAATACCTCTCTACGAGCGTCGGCGCACGTCTCGCATAAAGATTGGTACTCTATTGATTGGAGTATTATACAAAAATATGTAGCGAAGTTACGACAAAGAATTTATCGTGCCGAACAACAAAATCAACAAAGAAAAGTAAGGAAACTTCAACGTTTACTCCTTCGGAGTAAAGCAAATTTACTGCTTTCTATTCGCAGAGTAACACAACAAAATAACGGTAAGCGAACACCCGGTGTAGATGGCTACACGGCCTCAAAACCAAATGAACGTATCAATCTGTACAAACAACTAGTTCAACGCAATGTCTTTCGACATCGTCCAAAACCAGCAAAAAGAACATTTATTCCGAAGAAAAACGGAAAGCTACGACCTTTGGGCATTCCTACGATACGAGATCGAGTCTATCAAAACGTAGTAAAAAACGCACTCGAACCCCAATGGGAGTTTAAGTTTGAGCCCACTTCCTATGGTTTTCGTCCTAAACGAAGTACACACGATGCTATAAGTAATCTTTTTAATAAGCTTAACACCAATAGTAAGAAAAAGTGGGTGTTTGAGGGAGATTTCTTAGGATGTTTCGATCATCTTAACCATAATTGGATAATGGAACAAACATCTATGTTTCCGGGGAGCACTCTCATTAAAAGGTGGCTTAATATGGGATACATAGAGCAGGATATGCTTCGTATGACAACAGAAGGAACCCCTCAAGGGGGAATTGTGTCTCCCCTTCTAGCTAATATCGCCTTATGTGGTATGGAAGAAGAGATTGGTATTGTTTATAAAAAGACTTACAAACCAAACGGAGGATACGCAATTGATCCAAAATGTAAGATAGGGCGTGTTCTCTACGCAGATGATTTCGTCATCGTAACGGAAACGAAGGAACAAGCTGAAAGTATGTATGGGAAACTCACCCCTTACCTACGAAAACGAGGAATTACACTTAGCATGGATAAAACTAGAGTTACACATATTGAGGGC
Source organism: Priestia sp. VA7 (assembly GCF_055710015.1). Classification (NCBI taxonomy): domain Bacteria; kingdom Bacillati; phylum Bacillota; class Bacilli; order Caryophanales; family Bacillaceae; genus Priestia; species Priestia sp. VA7. The sequence goes on along the minus strand of NZ_JBVQPN010000004.1, from coordinate 136,081 downwards.
GGGTTTGATTTTCTTGGCTTCTCGCTGCGTCAATACAATACGGGACAAGGAAAGAAGTTATTTATCAAACCTAGCAGAGACAGCATTAAAAAGGCTAGAAACAAGATAAAAGATACGTTCTCTGTGATGAGAGGAAGACCAGTAAAAGAACTAATACGTGTTTTAAACCCGATTATTCGTGGCTACGGCCAGTATTGGAAACATGTCGTATGTAAAAAGACTTACAGCTATATGGACAATTATATTTTCCTAAAAGTGAGAAAACATCTTAAACAACTGCATCCAAAGAAGTCGAGAAAATGGATTAGCAAGCGTTATTTTAAGAAGCCCCACCACGGTGGAAATAATAAATGGATTCTCACATGTCCACTTACTAGCATTCAATTGTTAAAGATGTCCTGGATTAAGATAGAACGACATGTCATGGTAGCCTACAAAAACAGCCCAGATGATCCGAGTCTAAAAGAGTATTGGGAAAAACGAGACCGTAAGGTCTTTAACAATGAAAATACATTCGATAGGATGAAACTTGCAAGAAAACAAGGATATCGTTGTGCATTGTGTAAGCAGACTCTACAAAATGGAGAAAAAGTTACAGTGCGAAACCTAGAGGTTTCTACAGGTCAATTTGCTAAATTAGTACATGTACCATGTATTAAATAAGTTGTTCGGATAAAAAGAAGGCTTGAGCCGTATGACGGGAAATCTGTCACGTACGGTTCTTAGGGGGGCGGGCGCTCGTGAGAGTGCCTGCCTACCCGACTTAACTAAGGTTGTATATCATAGTCATCCTAAAAAACAGAAAAAACCTATCTGTTTCCAGTTAAAAGAGATAGGTTTTTTCTGTTCTATTGCTAAAGGATTTTCGTAGATGCCTCACGGCGTCTTGTTTACTTTGTTCAATTTAGTAAGAATTTATGTATAGAAAATAGAAAAACTACTGTTGCCTAATCATTAGTTTTCTCGAAATCATATATTGACCTGTAGATTAGGAAGCTCACGAAATAAAGGGTTATACAAAGAAACAGCAAAAAGCTCACCTTATATGACAAAAGATGAGCTTTTTGTTTGAAAAAGAAGCTGTATATTAAAGTAGTTTCTTTAAAAATAAGATGTTCATACATTTTTAATTAAATTTTGAAAAAAAGCTTCCTCCCTAAAGCCTCAACATTCAAAGATGAGTTTATTTTGATTATCTTGTAAATTTAGCCGTCGAAAACCCTACTGGACCTCGGGACTGACCCCTGATTTCGAGACAGGGATCAAAACACCTTTTAAACAGCCAGTTGTCGGTATTGTACCGGTGACTGGTTGTTTAGTTTCGTTTGAATACGGATATGGTTATAATAAGTAATGTAGCTTTCGACAGTTTGCTCTACGATGGCAGTCGTAGTACATGTTAACTCGTCGAGGTAAAACGTTTCAGACTTTAGGCTGGAATGAAACGATTCAATGGAGGCATTATCTGCAGGTGTCCCTTTGCGGGACATACTCATGATGATGCCTCTTTCTTTGACTTTTCGTTGATACGCATATGATGTGTAAACCGAACCTTGGTCGCTATGCAACGTACATCCCTCAGGTAAAGGAGGGAGTTGACGTAATGTATCTAAAACAAACTCTACGTTTTGACAATCACTCACTGAATACGCAATGATTTCACCATTAAATAAATCTTGAATACTTGAAAGATACAACTGTTTAGGTCCAAAAGGCAAGTAAGTAATATCGGTAACCAGCTTTTGAAGAGGGCGCTCTGCTCGGAAATTACGGTTTAACATGTTTTCTGCAACCTGATAAGGTTGTCCTGTTTGTTTCCGTTTTTTCCTTTTCACTCGGCATTGCCAACCGTATTTCTGCATAACACGCTGCACTACTTTATGGTTGATATGCATGGTTTGATTGAGTAACGCTGTAATTTTTCGATAGCCATATCGAAATTTATGTTTACGGCACTGCTCACCAACTTTTCGTTCTATCCATTTCTTTCCCTTTGTTTCTTCTCCTTGCTCATTTTTCTGCCAACGATAATAAGTGGATCGAGGAATATCCAGACACTGACAGATTTGAGAGATAGGCAGTTTCTCTTTTAATTCTTCTACTAAGTTCAATACAACTTCTGGTACCACTCCCTTTCCAACTCTTTGTACTTTTTTAAGACTTCAATCTGTTGCTTTAAATATCGATTTTCAGCTTCTAACTTTGATGGAGTATCTTGAGAATGAGCTCCTTTTCGAGGAGTGTATGTTTGCCCAACGGGCTGTGCCAGGCGATAGGATTCTCCATTTCTATGCCACCTCATCCATGTTTTGAGCTGTGTATAGTTGCGGATCTGTAAAGTTTCCATAACTTCTTTGATTGGTATTCCTGCCAATCTCATTTCAATTGCTTTTAATTTCACTTCTACTGGATAGCTAACTCTTTTTCCCATAGAAAAAACACCTCCAAGTTATTGTTAGGTACTACATACCCGTTTTTTACTTAAAGGTGTTTTTTTATTTGTCTCACTTTATGGGGTCAGTCCCCCTCATCAGTAGGGTTTTCTGCTTAAGAAGGTAGTTAGTGAATGAACTTCACTTCTAGAATAGTTTGTTCTATAAATTATATAATATACTTTAAATTCCTACTGAATATTATAGTGTAATTAACTGGCACATACATGTTATCTTTGAAGCTAGGGCTCTTTTCTGAATAGGAAAGGGTCCTTCTTCTTTTTATTTCTTCATTGATAAAATATCTTTTTCAAAAAAGGATTGCACTAGCAATTGCAATCCTTCTTCCACATGGCAAATAGTATTTTCACAAGGAAGTAAAGGAAATATTCTTCCCAGTTTGCATTGAGAACTTAATCCATCACGTTCTTTATTATCACGAAATAGGTGTCTTTTATTCAGCCAATACTTCCCTTGTATGCGATTGAGACAAAAACGTATGCTAGAAGTATACACATGGAGGAGGTGAAATAATATGTCAAACAATAGTGGAAGCCGTAATCAATTATTAGTACGCGGATCTGAACAAGCAATCGATCAAATGAAATATGAGATCGCTAACGAATTTGGTGTAAACCTTGGTGCTGAAGCAACTGCACGTGCAAATGGTTCAGTAGGTGGCGAAATCACAAAACGTCTTGTAGCTACAGCTCAACAACAATTAGCTGGTGGATTTTCAGGACAATCAGGTACTTCTCGCTAATTTTGAGGCTTACATTTAAATTTAATACCCTTTATGGCTTTAGCTACCTGCTTCATAGGCAGGTAGCTTTTTTATGTATTTTATTTTTTTACAAAAAAAGAAGCTCCTACGCAGAAGTAGCTTCTTTTGCTATCGTTATCTCAATTTTAAAAAATGTTAAGTAGGTCTCACCCCGATTAACGTTAAAAAAGAAATTAATTATATATAAGAGCATGGAAAAAGAATGACAAACGAGGTGTCATTCTTTTTCCTACACATGGCAAGTGTATAGATTTTATAACAAGGAAATGAAACATGTAATTCCACTTTTTACAGCGTAATTTGTTTCTACCCTTTAGTATAGTCAATGGATGAGGATTTATTCATCCATTAATTACCATGTATGTACTCCTTGTATAATAGGGAACTTAAGAAAAACAAGGAGGTGACACAACATGGCAAACAACAACAGTGGTAGCCGTAACGAATTATTAGTAAACGGTGCTCAACAAGCAATTGACCAATTAAAATACGAAATCGCTAGCGAATTTGGTGTAAACCTTGGTGCTGATACGACTTCACGTGCAAACGGATCAGTAGGTGGCGAGATCACTAAGCGTCTTGTACAAATGGCTGAGCAACAACTTGGCGGAGGACGTTTCTAAGACAACTTTATAATGATGGCTGAAGGAAGAATGGGTATCCCTTCTTCCTTTTATTATGGAGACTTTCTATTATCATAGGCAAAAGGCCGAATAAAAAAGCATATATAAACCAAAATAAAAAAACTGCCCAAGAAGGCAGCTCTCTTTATAACAAGGGTATTGTGGTCGATACCCGTCTATGCATCTTGATTAGTTTACCTAAAATAGTGAATAGTATTCCTTCATAAAACTACCTTTTGTATATATAAGAATAATAAAACAAGGTATGGAGAAGTTAAGCATGTGCATAGTGAGAAAGGTTGCACATTATTATGAATACGTTAAGGAGGATAACAATGGGTATTTTAAGTGGAAATCCTACAGATGAACCCATGCATTATGGTGAGGTGTTTGGAGCATGGTCGTTTCTCTCTGCTTCCAAAGGGTTAGTAGCTGGTTATCAAACATTTCTAAATCATGTAGGAGACAAGGAGCTACATAAGTTAGTTCAGGACACAATTGAACAATGCCAGCAAGAAATGAAAGGTGTAGAGACTCTATTAAAAGAGAATGGTGTGGCTTTACCTCCAACTCCACCTGAACGTCCAGAAGCCTGCTTAGATGATATTCCAGTAGGTGCACGTGTTCAAGATCCAGAAGTCGCTGCAGCTATCTCAACGGATATAGCTGCTGGTCTAGTTGCTTGTAGCCAATTGATCGGCCAATCCATTCGTGAAGATATTGCTGCCATGTTTGCACAAATTCACATGCAAAAAGTAGCTCTTGGTGGAAAGTTTTTACGACTTAACAAAGAAAAGGGCTGGTTAGTTCCTCCACCACTTCATAAGTCTAAACAAACGGATTGTTAACTATTAGATCTAGATTTCCATCAATAAAAAGATGTTTCTTAGCAAATAGAAACATCTTTTTTATTTTCCACAAATCCCAGTATGGTAACTATATATGTATACGATATACAGCTTAAAAATAGAAAAACCTACCTGTCGCAACAAAGGTAGGTTTTTCCTTTATGAAACTTTTGGGTAGAAAGCTAATAAGCTTCTTGAATAGTTTGCTCATATATTTGGTTATTAAACCTATGTTATTAATTGTATTCCACAATGTTTTTTGTATAAAATAAAAAGGAGGAACAATACGCAATGAAATTGTCCCTCCAAAGCAGAAAATAAACAAAACATGCTGCATATACAATGTTTTGTCGTTAATCGATAGTATACCATGAGAATGATGGCTCATAACCTTTGATACACTCATGTATATAAAATGACATATGGTGTAGTCTTAATGAAACATTAGTCACAAAATAAGCAGCATTCTGTAATAAAATATAGAATATTGCTTAGTTGGGAAGCGTAGTTACAAAAGACATCCCTCTAATGCCTGCTGTAGGAAATTCATGTAAAGTAATTAAGAAAATCTAGTTAAAAAAACAATATCTGCATGTTTAAACCCTTTTACTTTTATAGAAGGGTTTTTTCCCCATCCATATATTCAATTTAATCACCAATTAACTAATAAGTTAGAAATTCAGATCTCATTTAACGTACTGTTACTAAAATTTAGTGAAATAGCCTTATAAACTTAATTCTCAATTCTTTTAATGATTTTCGCTGGATTTCCTCCCACCACTACATTGTTAGGTACATCTTTAGTCACTACTGATCCAGATGCAATAACAACATTGTTTCCTATCGTCACTCCTGGATTTATCACTGAACTTCCACCAACCCATACATTGTCTCCAAAAATAATTGGTTTTGCGTATTCCTTTCCTGAATTCCGTTCATTTGGATCAATTGGATGAGTTGCTGTATAGATATGTACACCCGGGCCAAGTAAACAATTATCTCCAAATCTCACTTCACAAATGTCTAGGATGACACAATCAAAGTTTGCAAAAAAGTTTTCGCCAACAAATATGTTATAGCCATAGTCAACTCTAATATTTGGTTCAACGTATACGTTTTCCCCAGTAGAACCGAATAAATCTTTTAATAATTTAATACGCTTATTACCTTCACTCTCTAAAGTTTCATTATATATTCTAACCTGCCTTCTAGCATGTTCTCGATCCTTTCTTAATTGTGGGTCTGCAGGATTATACATTTCTCCACCTAACATCTTTTCTTTTTCAGTCCTCATTATTTAAACCCTTTCTTTTAACCCCTACTTATATTGTGAATTCCAAACTAATTCCCAATTATAGATACATATTTTCTTAAACTAATCTGCCTCTTTGAGTAGCAATAAAATTCATTATATGTTGTTTTCCAGGTGCTGCGTGAATCGCTCCTTTTACTGAGGCAGTAAGTGCCCCACTTGCATTAGCAAAGGTAAGCAATTGTTGATGGTGTTCACTCACTTTTTGACATAGATTGTCACTAGATATATCAATTGAAAGCAATTCAGATAAAAAACCACCTATAAATGCATCACCTGCTCCGGTTGTATCTGAGACAGTTATTTTAAATCCTTTATCCTCAAATTGTTCTCCATTTTTCAAATAAATAATGGCTCCATCTTTTCCTTTTGTATAAACTACTACTTTTACATTGCCAACAAAAAGGGAGTTAATAGCTTCTCTTTCTTCTCTAATGTTAGTTATAAAAAATAGTTCTTCATCCGATACTTTCACGATATCTGCTAAAGGTAAAAAGTCTAGAATTGTTTGGCGACAGCTTTCTTTATCAGGCCATAAGGGAAGACGAACATTGGGATCAAAACTGACAATTCCCCCTATTTTTTGAAAACTATCTATTACTTTTACATGAGTTTGTTTCATTGGACTTTCGACTAAATCTACAGAACAAAAATGAAGAAGGTCTCCCTTATCAAACCACTCTACTTTCACTTCGTTTGGTAAAAGTAATAAGTCAGCTGAATTCTTTCTATAAAAACTGAAGTCTCTATCACCCAATTTATCTACAGATACGAATGCCAAACCGGTCTCTCCTTCATTACATCGAATAATGTAGGAAGTATCTACTCCATTTCCTTCAAGCACATCTACTAAATAATCACCAAAGCTATCATTAGCTATTTTCGTTAGCATTACAGAATTCCCCCCGTATTTTGCAATCGCAATTGCAACGTTCATAGGAGCTCCCCCAGCTACGCGTTCAAAACTAGTAACTTCTTTTAAAGACTTTTCTTTTTGAACAGGAATAAAATCAATTAATGTTTCACCAATACAAAAAACTTTTTTCAACATCCTCACCCCAAAACAATGAACAAGTGTACAAACACTTGTTCATTCATAATTTATTTCCAGATATCCTTTAACTTCCAATATGTTAACTCCTTAACTCTTACATCCTCGCCATCTGCAAACACTTCAATGCCTAATCTATCTTCAGATGGATAAATACGACTTGTCATAGTTGCTTGTCCTTCATTTGCAAATACTTCAATAGAAGATCGATCAATGAATATGCGTAAGGAAAGCTCTTGATTTGCTCTAAGAATGGTATTTCTCACACCATCTTCAGCTTTACCAGACTTAGAACAATCGAGTTTTAGTGTTTGTTTGTCCAAGTGATACGTTAATACAGTCTCTTCCTGGTTAACTCCACGAATTCTTATTCCAACAGACTGAGCGTTACAATTAGTTAAGTCAAACACAGCTTTTATTTCAAGTAAATCATCGTTTGTTTCTATTAAATGGCTATTAGAAATCACATTGGTAAGTGTGTTATGTTCAACCTCACGTAATAAGTTTAATTCTTCCACAGGATTCATTAGAACTTTATCATTCTCTCCTAATGTAACTTCACGTGGCAATGTAAGGGCCCCACACCATCCATCTTCTTTTGTCGGCATATCTGATTCCCACATATCCATCCAACCAATAGCAATTCGACGTCCTTTTTCATCTAATAACGTTTGAACTGCATAAAAATCATGTCCATTGTCTAACTCATTAAATGATCCGTGCATAAACTCGTTTGTTTCGTAATTGTAATCTCCAATTAAATATCCCGTTTGGAATAGATTGTTGTATAAGTCCCCATCTTTTTTAATCCCTTGTGGAGAAATCATGAGAACATATTTTCCATCTAATTCGAAGAAATCTGGACATTCCCACATAAATCCGAGCTTTTCGTTTCCTTGTGCCAATACACCAATGTATGACCACTTACGTAAATCTGGAGAACGATATAAAATTACTCTGCCCACATTCTCCTTCGTCGAATTTCCTACTACCATATACCAACTATCTTTGTGCTTCCATACTTTAGGATCTCGGAAATGATGACTACTATCCGTAGGCGGTTTAGGGATTACTGGATTTTCTGCTATCTTATGAAATGTTAAACCATCGGTACTAACAGCAAGATTTTGATTTTGATAAAATAAATCTTTTTCTTTGTCCACATAGTGATGACCTGTATAGATCAACGTTAATTCACCATCATTATCTACAGCGCTTCCCGAGAAACACCCGTTAGTATCACAAGCATCACCAGGAGCTAAAGCGATAGGCAAGTGTTCCCAATGTACAAGATCTTTACTCTTTACATGTCCCCAGTGCATTGGACCCCAGTTTTCATCGTAAGGATGATGTTGATAAAATACATGATATTCTCCTTTATACTGTACCAAGCCATTTGGATCATTGATCCAGTTGGCAGGTGCCATAATATGATAACCTAACCGATAACGGTTATTTACTCCTTCTCTTGCAGTATCCAATGCTTCTTGCGCTTGCTGAAGTTTGTTTATTGTGAACATTCTAACATCTCCTTATATAACTTGTTTTATGTCCTTTATATCTCCTTCTAAACCTTTGCTTTTATTAGAACTTAATAAAGTAAACATTGAAATAATCGTAAAACATAGGACCATTGTGCCTAGAATAAGGTAAGTATGACGGAAACCTATCATGTCGTATAATTTACCTGCAAAAGGTGATAACAGGGATGCACCTATTTGAGAGGCAGCCTGAAATCCAACTAAATATAAAACAGAAGATAGTCTTGTATCGAAGTTAGCTGCAAAATATTTAAAAATAGCAATCAACATAATAGGTAATTCTAATGCATGTATTAATTTCATTGAAGAAATACCAATTGGCCCTACTACAAGCCCCGAACCAATAATACGAAGTGCCATTAGAAGACCGGCTAATAATAGTCCATTTTTGGCTCCAATTTTATTTACAATGAAAGGTGCAATAAACATCATTCCAGCCTCTAAAAATACTTGAAAAGAACTTAAATATCCAAACACCTGGTTCCCTGTGGCTTCAGTAGCGAATAAAGATGTGTAGTAAATTGGAAATTGTTGATCGTACACACTATATACACACGTTACTCCAATCACATACATCATCAAAAACCAAAATTTCTTTAAAAGAAAAAGTTGTCCAACATCCTTTAATTTAACGGATTCAGCTTTTTCTAATTCATAGTTTGTAACTTCTATTTTCACTGATAAAATAATTCCAACTAAGATAATTGCTGAAACAGATGCCACCCAAAAGTTGATATTTGGGTTAATGTTAAATAGCTGACCTGCAAAGAAGGTTGCTGACGCCCAACCTAAAGAACCCCACATTCTAGACTTTCCGTATTCAAAATCGTATTTGCGGCTAACTTTTTCAACATAGGTTTCAATAGCGCCAATACCTGCAGAAATACCAATGCCTAAATAAATAGCTCCCACAGCTGCACCTAAAATCACATTATATTTTAATAGTGGTCCATATATATAAATATAAAATGGTCCTACAAATACAAGCAGTAAACTAATAAAAGATAATATATTTTTCTTTAGGCCTATTTTGTCAGAGATATAACCATATACAGGCTGTATACACAATGCGAATATAGCGTTTACAGAGAAAATCAAACCTGTGGCTGATCCACTTAAATTTAATTCTTGTTTTAACCAAATAGGAAATAAAGAGGCGCTAGAAGACCAAGTAAAAAAGAAGAAGAAAAAATAAGCACTTAACTTCCAATAGAGAACTTTTGAACTTTTCATGTTTGTTGCTCCTTTAACTAGATATATAGAATCTTTGAAACAAAAACTGAAAGCACTTTCACATTGATTTTAGGTCAACCGGTTTCATAAGTCAATGCTTTTATGTCAACCGGTTGACATTTATTTTAAAAATTACCCATAGATAGGTATTGTTTTCGAAGCAATAATCTAATTTTCCTTATTTAATACCTGTTCCTGAACCACCAATCCCTTCTAAAATATAACGCTGAGCCACTATATAAATAAGAATTAATGGAATGGTGGATATTGTTAAAACAGCCATAACTTGATTCGTGTAAACTGGCTCCGTACTATTGATGGCTGTTATTGCTACTTGAATCGGAAATTTTGACTTGTCTGTTAAAACCATTAAAGGCCAAATATAATCATTCCAACTTCCGATAAAGGCTAAAGTTCCAACTGTAGCAACAGCCGGTTTAGACATCGGGAGCATAATTCTCAAGAATATTTGCCACGTATTTGCCCCATCCAATTTGGCTGATTCAATAATCTCTGCTGGAATAGCCATAAAAAAGTTCCGGAATAGATAGATATTGAATGCCCCTGCTAAGGCAGGAAGGATTACGGCGAGACGAGTGTCTACTAATCCCAGCTTGTGAACTATAGTAAATTGTGAGATTAAGATTGTTTCAAGTGGTACGATTAAAAGCGCCAATAAAAGACCAAACAGCACTCTTTTTCCATTAAAATTCAATTTAGCGAACGCATAACCTGCCATCCCATTGATAATGACAGAACCTGCAGCTACACATAAACCATAAAACAAGCTGTTTATTATATAACCAAGTAAATGAAAACGTGACAGAACTTGCTTATAAGATATAAACCAATCTGACGGATGAAAGGAAGGTAGGAAAGCCTTAATACTGTTCATATTATTATAAACTTCTGCTTCAGGTTTCATTGAGGACGCAATCATCCAAAACAATGGGAATATAAATAATACTGCCAGCAAAACTAAACAAATGTATTCTAGAATTGTTAAAGGCCCGAATTTTCGTCGCATTATTCATCTTCCTCCTTCACTAATTTCCGTTGCGCTAGCGTAACTAATCCAATAATTGTTCCAAATAGAAGAGCAATTGAACTAGCATATCCGACCATTCGATCCGTAAAGCCAGTTTGATAAATGTAATACACAACTGTCATCGTGGAGTTTACTGGCCCACCTTGTGTCATAACCATTGGTTGGACTAATAATTTAAACGCACCAATTAATGTCGTAATAAATATAAAAATAGAAGTTGGCTTTAATAATGGTAACGTAATATAAATAAAGCGTTGCCATTTATTCATTCCATCTAGCTGTGCAGCTTCATAGACGTCTCCGGGTATATTTTGCAAACCTGCTAGGAAAATTAACATTTGAAAGCCAGCCCCCTGCCATGCTGACACAAAAACAATTGTAAACATAGCCTGTTTAGGGCTCGTTAAGAACGGTTGAGCTGATATACCAAAATAAGTGAGTACATTGTTTATAATTCCTTCATTTGGATTTAACAGATACAGCCAAAGAACTGAGATAACAACGAGCGACATTACCACAGGACTAAAGTAAGCTACTTTAAAAAATGTGTTAGCTTTCCGTTGTTTGTTTAATAGGAGGGCCAGCCCAAGAGCTGCCCCTATTTGTAAAGGAATTACCCAAACGACAAATTCCAGTGTATTTGCCAAGCTTTTTAAAAAAATAGAATCTTGAAATAAATTGATAAAGTTGTCTATTCCTACAAATTTGCGCATATCAGGTGTTAAAAGATAATAATCCGTAAATGCATAGTAGACAGACATAACAGCTGGGATAATAAGAAACAGCAATAAAAGCAATAATGCTGGTCCTAAAAATGTATAAGCTACTACATTTTCTTTCCATTTAATTTTATTTTTGATGTTTTTTTCTGTTCTTGGAAATGTGTAAAGAGTCTTATTTCCTTTTAATCCACTTTTAATCATAATACCTCCTTCTAGCTGCTTTTATCGATTAGATTTATCGATAGCTGCTTGCATTTCTGTAGCACGTGTATCTAAGACTTTTTTAATGTTTTTGTTTTGATCATAGAAACTGATATCATCAATTGTTTGTTGGAAAGCACGTGTTACTTGTGGATATGCTGGTGTTACTGGTCGAGCGTGTCCTGATTCCTTTAATTGCTTCATAAACACATTCATTTGATCCGAAAATTCTTTTGTAAGTACTTTTTCAGAAGAGTAACGAACTGGTAGTGCTGCAATTGTACGACTTAATTCTAAATTCGAATCTTTATTTGTCATCCAATCTACTAGTTTAGCAGACCATTCTTTATTTTCAGATTTCTGTGTCATTGCAAACTGCCAACTTCCTGAAGGTGAAACTAGTTTTTTTGTTTTTGGTGATACAGGATAAGGCATCACACCATAGTCAACTTTTTGAAAGTTTGTTTCCATATCCGTTACTGTCCATACACCACTAAACTTCATTGGATACTTTTCTGTTTCAAAAGCTTGTTTGACTGGAGTACGCGTTGTATAACCTTCTTTTAGCATCGTTTGAATAAAAGTCATGGCTTCAACACTAGGCTTTTTATTAAACACACCTTCTGCTTTGGTACCATCTTTTGAGAGAATTTCTCCGCCTGCAGACCATACAAATGGCGTTAGTGCATACGTTAACATTTCATCTTTTGATTGTAATTGCATATCGATAGCCGGTTTATTATATTTTTCTTTCAACGTTTTACAAAGAGCCATGAATTGATCCCATGTCCAAGGATTATCAACTGTCGGTAACGTATTTAAATCAACGCCTGCGTCTTGTAGCATTTTTTTATTGTAGTAAATTCCCACGGATGATTCACTCGCACCAATCGCATACAATTTGTCTTTGTATGTTCCTTGTTGCTTGATACTCGGTAGTAAATCATCTTGTTCTTTCACGTAATCATCTAGTGGAGCAATGATTCCAGATTTTGCGTAAGCAGCCGTATTTGGCCCATCCAATGTAATAACATCTGGTAATGTATCCGTTGTCAACGCTGCGTTTACTTTATCTTCATACCCTCCACCGTTCCCACTACGTGGAATAAATTCGATTTTAGCTTTAACATTTTTAGATGCATACTTCTTGTTAAAAGCATCAACTCGTTTTTTATACACCTTACCTTCTTCACTATCATCTGATACGTGTACCCACATTGTAATCATTTGTTTGCCGTCACTGTTTACGCTTTTCCCCTTACTACAACCTGCTATAGCAAGAATTAGTAATAAAGATATACCTACTAAAAACCATTTCTTCATACGTTCCAGTCCCCCTTATTTCTCCTTATTCACAACAAATATATAAAAGCGCTTTCAAGGAGTATTTTATGTCAACCGTTTACATATGTCAATCGGTTGACATTTTTTTTTTTTGAAATATCAAACTTTTCGTTTCTATCCTTAAAACGAAGGTATAATATATTAGAATATATGCATTATCAATATCTCGTTCATAATAAATGTTAATGTTCGTTCGATATAAGCCAATAGTAATTAACCTCTAATTCTTGCACATGTTAGAGATATTTTCTACAATAAGTCCGTACCAAGTAAACTTTAATTAATAAAAACATTCCTCACAATAAACTATTTCAAAACACAGGAGTTTTATTAATCTGGAAATTATAAAGCTGTCAAAGGAGGAATTAATGTTAATCGTTATAAAGTATTTATCTAATGTTTAATAAGCTATTTCCTTAACCTAAATAAAAAATTTATTATGTAATTAAAAATATAAAAGCTTATTTAAATAACAAAGAAAAAAATCCTAATATAATATTAAAAAGTGGTATTTAGTGGGGTAGGAGGAAATAAAATGAAACCTAATATCCATGACGTAGCAAAAGTTGCAGGAGTTTCATCCACAACCGTTTCACGTGTCTTAAATAATCGAGGGTACATAAGTGAAAAAACAAAAGATAAGGTTTATAAAGCAATGGAGGAAATTAATTATTTTCCAAACGATTTAGCGCGTTCCTTATTTCATAAAAAAACAAATTTAATAGGATTGATTATACCCAATTCAAGTAACCCATTTTTCGGTGAACTTGCCTTTCATATTGAAAGTGTTTGTACATCGCTAGGTTATAAATTATTGCTTTGTAACAGTTTAAACCGTATGGATAAAGAGGAAAAATACTTAGAAATGCTTATACGAAACCAGGTAGATGGGGTCATTGTTGTAACATACAACCGAGGAGTCCTAGATTATCATAAACAAAATTTACCCATCGTAGCGATTGATCATTATTTATCTGAAAAGATTCCTGTTGTAGGATCCGATAATTATGATGGAGGAAAAAAAGCTACAGAGTTGTTAATAAAGAAACAGTGTGAAAATATCATTCATATTAATGGCCCACTCGATCTGGAAACGCCGGCAAACTTAAGAAGAAAAGCGTATGAGGATGTTATGAAGGGATACGGGAAATCACCAATTACATATGAAGTCTCTCCTCAAAAGAGTCGTGAGGAGGTAATTGCTAAGCTTTTTGATGACCATCCAGAAGTAGACGGTATTTTTGCAAGTGATGATCTAATTGCGGCTGCTGTCATAACAGAAGCTAGAAAAAGAGGGAAAGATATACCGACTCAATTAAAAGTGATTGGTTACGACGGAACAGAAACAGTAAAGGCTATACTACCAGAACTAACGACCATACAACAGCCTATTCAGTCTATTGCAAAAGTAGCAATAGACATTTTATCTAAAGAGATTGAAGGCGAATTTACCAATATAGAACTTGAAACCTATCTTCCTGTTAAGCTCTTAGAAGATGGAACTACTTAAATAAATTTATAACATTTACAAAGGAAAAAGTTTTCTCTTAAAGACCTGAAGCAATTTATTCTTAATTTAGAGTGATTAAAATAGCTATCTTTTCCCAAAGATCTCGAGCTTGGTTGTCTCAGAAAGTTTAAGAAATTAGGATGCGAAAAATTTCATACACAAGCAAAAGGATCCTTGTTAGAGGCCTCCGGTGTAGATTCTTTTGTCTGATTCCTTTAAGAGACATTATGGCAACTAAAGGCGTATGCTTTTTTGAACTCTCTTCATTTATAGAAGGAATTCCTCAATCTTCTTTTTTATAAATTAAAGTTTTACCTTTTACGTTTAGTGGGGGGCAAATACTTTATTTGTCGTCAATTAGAGTAAATGGTAAAACTAATCATTCTAACGAAATACTTTACTATTTACTTAACTAATATCATATTATGGGCACTCTAAATATTTATAATATATGAATTTTGTGTATCAATTTCTCTCTAAATGAAAATCACCAAGTTTGATATGGTAATATTTAGATGATTCATTTTGTTAGTAAAATCAACTGAGAGGGAGCTTGTAGCATGACAAATTTCATGTACATATTTTGCCTGTTTGCATGGGGGTTGAATTTTATTGCTGTAAAAATTCAAGGCACCCCTGTAAGTCTGGAATTATCTTTAACTTATCGTCTTCTTATTACAGCTGTCCTATTTATTATTCTAGGTGCTTTCTTACGCCCTAAAGGTATACCTCAAAAGAAGGATGTTCCCTTCATTCTCATATTTAGTATTTGTAACTTTATGTTAAGTTACCTATGCCTCTACTATGCAACCATTCTAAGTTCAGCAGCCATGGTTACATTAATCTTTTCTTTAAAAGTTATTCTAACTCCTATTGCCCTACGTATCTTTCTAAAAGAAAGCTTTCATCCACGTATCTTACTTGGTGGACTATTAGGCGTTGCAGGTGTCTGTATTTTGCTCTATCCAAGTATGGGAGACATTCATGGGTTAGCTGATTTAAAAGGAATGATGATTGCCTTTTTAGGGACTGTTATTACAGCCCTTGGGGATGCTGCCTCAGCAAGGAACGCAACGAAAAAAGTAAACCCACTATATGCAAATGCGATAGGCTTTACAGTAGGTGGCTTATTATTAGGTGGAGTTGTAATCTTTCAAGGTCAGGAAATTAGTTTCCCAACATCGACTTCCTATTGGTCAGGTTTACTTTACTTAACAATTATCGCCTCTTTTGGTGCATGGCTATTTTATCTAAAGCTTGTCGAAAGAATTGGTGGGGCCAAAAGTGGATATATGGTCGCTCTTTTTCCAGCTATAGCAGGAGTTGCTTCTGTTGCTATTGGCGAATCTAATCCATCTGTCTATCTTTTAATTGGATGTATCTGTAGTTGTCTGGGAGCTGGAATTGCTCTCGGTTTAGGTTCATATCTATCCAAAATAGCTCTAAAAACAAATAAATCTGTAAGTAAATAAGAAATATAAAATCATACTAATAACTACGAAGAATCTTATATAGATTCTTCGTAGTTATTTTAGTTATTAATTAACCTTAAATTAAACTAAATGTTTTACAAATAGAACCCGATCCTGATTAACTCCATCATAGTTAGTATGTAAAGATACATTGTCTAAATTCTTATCGCCTTGTTCAATCTTAAATCCCATATTTGTATGATAAGCAATTGAGGTTTTATTAACAGGAGACGTTACACATCGAATAGTATTTCGTCTATTTTGTTTAATAATATCAAAAAAATGACTATATAACTGTTTTCCAATCTTCTTTCCTCTATATTCTGGATGAACTCCGACAAAATGAATATATGCTTCATTCATATGGGATTGAGATAAGAAACCAATTAGAAACCCTCTAATTTTACCTTCTTCTTCAGCAATAAAACTTGTATTTTGAAAATGATCAAAAAATAGTTTTGGCAACATATCAGACATTTGTCTACCCTTCCACCACTCATTAATTAATGGAGATATTACGTAATAATCTGCTCCCTCTACTGAACGAATTTTCATTCTAACCTCTCCCTATTTCATTTATAAATTTACTCAAGTTAATGCTATCACAGGAAAAAAAGTGTTATGTTGATAATTATCGCTCCAATAGATTAATCACTAGTACAAAAGTGCAAAGAATAGACAATCGTGGTTAACATAAAACGGCTTATCGGAAATTACATGCAAAACAACCTTCCATAAGGGGTTTTTGTTATTTTCACTAATATTATTTTGAAGCTAAATTTTCTCTATCTACAGCCTCTGGTGGAATTTCCATCCATCCATTTTCCATCATAATATTTGATGCATCCTTAACAAAATTTGCTATATTCATTAAAGATCTCCCATAAAGTAACGCTAAATCATGCCTTCCATTTACAGCTAGTGAATTCCCAAATGCTCTTATTTTCATGGAAAACATATCGACCTTATGAAACAGCATTAGTTTATCCGAAAAAGGTGCGAAAGTTGAAGTTGTGACTAGATGGTCAATAAATTCTGGAGCAGGTAAGTTCTCACGATGAAGTTTTTCTATGTAATGTTCAACTGCTTTATGCGTAAGGTCTTTTCCTTTTACAAATATGCCCCTAACTTTTTGGCTTTTGGCAACTTGACTAAAAGCCATGATTAAAGCTTTGCTTGTTACGTTATTTTCAATATTATCGTATAAATGAGCAATTTCTAACGCATGTAGAGGACGAACATCTCCAACAAAACCACTCAAATAATCAGTACTGGCAATTTTTACTTGTTCTGGAGCTGGAATAATGGGTGGGGCAATAATAAGGCTTTTATCCATTAAAATGGTTTTAATTTCTTCCATTAATTCCATGGTCGAGTTCATACAGTAAGTTAAGAAATTGCGTACATCTTCTCTATACACTAAAGGTATAGCGATACTATAAATGCTAAGTCCTGCTTTTGCTGCATACTTTAAATAATATACATAAAATTCATCTGCAAATAATCTTGGAGCACCTAGATTAACGTCTTCCTCTGTAAAGCCATGTGGAATAGGTATATTTTCTTTGATAAATATCTCTTTGACGCTACTTTGAAATTCTTCGGTTAATCTTTTCGCATGTTCTACTAGCTTTTTTATGCCTTGATCTTCAACATGTTGTAGAAAATAATTTAAAATACAATTACACATGCTATTACCCATATAGGTTGCCCAGAGTTTTCCCATTTCTGGAGCCGTCAATTTTCTATCAGGATTTGATTTTTTTAAGCCTATCTTAATTGGTTTAATTGTTCCCATTTATAGTCTCCTAAGTTTATTTTTCTTAGGCTTGCCTTTTATATTGTTTTTATTCTTCATACTCTGTAAACATTACAAGTCCCTTCAGATCTTTTTGAAGATATATATATGGATTGTCAGGAACAGTTTAGGTTGGTAATGTTAAACTGCTCCTATTTTATTTTTATAGAGTGGGTAAGTTCAATATTGTATCGATATTATTTAAATCCAAACTGATCTGTTCGTTTGTATCCCAAACATTGTAATCCTTATAAGCTTATTTAATAACATGAATACCACATACATATCTAGTCAACATAATGTGAATTCTAGCGTAAAAAAGAACCCTTCCAAAATTAGAGTTCTGATTAAAATCTCTTTTTGTCGTATGCGGCCTTTTACGATCAAGTAGCTACTTAAGCCCAATTAATGGTTAGTGTAAGTTGCTTTTAATATGTAATAATAAATTTATAAATTCCCAAATCGCTAATACCATGCTGAATATTAATAAAAATAAAGAAATTGAAAAGAAAATTTGTTGTATCAATTTCACATCACATGGCTCCTTTAATTAAATAATTCCCGTATCACTTAGCCCTTTTATAAAACAAGTCTTTTCATGAGCAATATGAAGCAGAAACAATGTCACGACTCATTTTTATTTCTTTTCACCTTGTAGAAAATGAAGCATAAAAAAAGAATAGCGACTAGCAGTAGTACAACAATAGACAAGTGTTGATGTAGCCAAGTCAACACTAATTTAATCTTAATTTTTTGGTTAAACTTATAAACCATAAAAGTCCAACCGCCTGAGTATAGGGAAGATGCTAAAAAGTTAGCTAGCAAGTATTTTTTTAACGGAAACTTCAGCATTCCGGATATATAATGAATAGGATGTCGAACTCCAGGTACAAAAAAAGCTAGCATAATCGCCCAAGCCCCAAAATGGTCAAGTAGCTTCTCAGCTTTTTGTAACCATTTTTTCGCCATCCAATTTTCAATTAGAGGCACCTGCCTAAAGAATCTTCCTACTAGAAAGAACCATAGAAAAGCTATAAAGAGTGTAATCCAAGACGATATCCACACTATATAAGGGTTGATATCCTTAGAAGCCCAGATACCGACTTGAGTCAACATTAGGACATCATCAGAAATAGGCGTAAACATAATTTCTAATGCTAGTCTAATTAGTTCATAAATTTTCATAAATGCTCTCTTTCTCCTTTATATCTTGGTGCAAAGGCAACGCAACATACATCATTATCTTGTTTTGCTCTCTTTCCGCCCATATTTCGCCTTGATGAAGTTCGACAATTCATTTGGCAATGGAAAGGCCAATTCCCGACCCTGCCACTTTGCTAGACCGTTTTTTATTCATTCGAAAGTAAATTATCAAAACCGCGAATCATTTTTTCAATATCTATGGACATAAAGACAGCATCATCAGGAATATTTACTTTTACAGAGAGCCCATGATTTTTAAAAATAGGGGTATATTCTTCTACAAGGCTCAATATTGTTTCCGTCATGCTTTTCACTCCAACCATTTTTATATGTATTTAAGTATAGAGAAACTTTAAATATTCAAATAGCCGCTGAAGAAGCAATTTTAGCTACGTCTTAGGTCGTAGAAGGAGGTATATAAAAGCTTGAGGATTTGCTCCAGATCGTCAACCCTTAATCTTACCGAATAATCATCAGGCTCGTACTGCAATATACTTTGAAAATCCTGATGGAAATATCCTAGAATTCATTTCACCCCTTCGTATAGATGTAATGGAAGAACTTCCTAAAATGGAATTAAACTAATGGGAAAAAATGAAGATAAAAAACAATAATAGGAGCATACTACTCAAGAAGCTCATTAGCTTTCCACATGAAATTTTTGCAACAGAAAACCCAACCTTTAGGATTCAGAGGTTGGGTTTTTACTTTTTAAGCTGTTTAAGAATATTCTATTACGTATACTTATGTTGGATGTGAAAAAGAAGCCTAGTTCGTTTGCTACAGATCTAGGCGACATAATGGAGCACAAATCCTTATAATACTGTACCTTAGTAAGAATTCTCACGAAGAAGAGCAAATCAACCTCTGCTTTTCTTATCTATTCGATCAATTTGTTGGGACTTCCATTCAGACTCCAGTATTGAATATTGATACTCATCAACCCATTGTCCTTTTGACATATAATTTTGTAATAAATGTCCTTCCTGTCTCATGTTTACACGCTCTAGGACAGCAATAGACTTTTGATTTCGAACGTCGGAGAAAGCAGTTACTTTGTGTTTTCCTAATGAATGAAATATATAATGTAATAAACCTGAGGCTGCTTCGCTTGCATATCCATTCCCCTGATATTCTGGAGAAAGAGTAAATCCAATTTCTACGATGCGAGGTTCATGTAAAGGTGTGTGAAGCGCACAGTCTCCAATAAGCTGGTTATTCTCAGCTAGAGCAATCGCAAATTGAAACCAAGTTCCTGGTTGATTGGGTATATTTCTTATTTGGTCGTTAACAAACGATTGTGCTTCGGAATATTGATAATTCTCCCATGATTGAAACATAGCAACTTTTGGATTAGAACGGTATGAGTGAAAGTATTTTGTATCACTCACCCTAAATCTTCTTAAAACTAGACGATTTGTTTTTGTAAAAACCTGATTCTCGTATATTTCCATGATTATCCTCTCTATTCTTTACACCTTTCATAGAGCTTGTTTTGCTCCTCCATCGGTCTTTTTTCTATTATATCTTTCGTATATTAAGTGTATCGGTCACAGCTTGAAAGGATGGATTGGATTTATCGAGTATCATCCGAATTCCTAACTACACCAAGTATATAACACCAATCAGCTTAATCGTATCGGATTCAGGGATCAAGTTCAATAGAATTCGTGTTCATTAGCCCGTTTAGCACAATAAGAATCACGTATATTAACTCTAATTGGAAGGATAATACTATTATCTTTTAAATTGGAGGGTTCTACAATGAAGAAAGCACATATCTTACTTGTTGGTAGTTGTTTGTGTTCCATCATTTTTGGTTCTGTTAATACTTACGCTTATACACCAGAAAAGCTTCCCACATCTCAATCATCAGAACATTGGAAAGTAATGATAGACAAACCTGATGTTAAAAACTTGAAGGATAATGATATGTTTAATACCTATAGTATCGATGTGAGAAACTTAGGTGCACAGGTTTATGATGCTACAGTAGAAATCTATAGAGACGAGCCAAATACAAATACTAAAAGTGAATTAATCACATTTAAAATCCCTGATTCCCAGAATTTCTTCCATCATCAAAATCAACCTATTTCGGTTGACTCAAAAAAGATCGAAGTAGTTGTAACATGGAAAGAAGAACCCTTTAGAGTTATGAAGGATGGAAAGAAATATTCTGCACGAAAGTTTAGACAAACATTTTTATTTCCACAAAGTTAAACTTAAAAGCCCTCTTTGTTTAAAAGAAAGCTTTTCTTTATTTATTCTTCATTTAAATAATTACCATTTTGGGAAGAGAAATATGTATAAACACTTCAATCCCTTTAACACCTTGTAATAGGTTTAAATAAAAAGTAAATTACTCTTTCTGCTCATTTGTAAAATTAGAACATTCCCCTCTATAATTATTGATAATTTTCAAATTGCAGAATATAATAATAACAAGAGTTTACCATAGGAAACTTTTTAGTGTACGGTAAATAAACGTTTCATCATTTAAAAATGATTCCCTCATTATGAATAAAAAGAGTGAGAGGTAGCCTGGAACTACCTCTCACTCTTTTTATCATTATTTTACTTGTAATTCAGCAATCATATCTTCTAGACGCTCTTTCTGTGCCTGAAGCTCTTCCATAGAAGGTTGATAAGATGAAATAGTTTGTTGTCCACCATATGCCTGTTTAGGTTGAACCAAACGTTGTAATTGCCCACCATTCTGTTCATATAAACGGTAGCCTACTGCGCCTACCACTGTTCCTGATACAAACCCCATTAGAAAATCGCGATTAATCATTATAAAACTCCCCCATAATCCTAAGTTTTTTATATCAATTCATACAAAAGGTATGAATGAATATCTTACGTAATTGTAGATAACTTATGTGATTGCACTTTCTGCTTTTCATGTAACAATTCCAACACATTTACAATCCATGTAATCATCGCTACATATAGCATATTTGATGGCCCTAGAGATAACATCGTAACAATTCCAGTTAAAATATCTGGGTGCCTCATTTTATTGCTCGTACCATGGGATAAGACCGTATAGCCTGTTGCAACTACTGCTCCATATACGAGTGCATCTGGTTTATAAAAAGATGATTTTCGAATACCTGCCAGTAGAAGTAATCCCCCAGAAAACAATGTACGTAGCCAATCATTTCGTGTAGCAGGATCCATTTGAATCATAATATCATCTAATGGATCTAAACGCGTTTGCTGAAAAAAGATAGATACATAACGAAAAATGGTATTGCGAGAAAGTTGTGAAACATCATAGTGAATAAGCATGGTTTGAATGGTGGGTTCTATTCTCACACTCGTTATACCTTTTAAAGCAGAAAACATATGCTCTATTTCCACATGATTTTTCTTATCTCTCAATGCTGGGATATGAAATCGAATACGACCTGGTATATCATGCAGAACGTAGAATTTGGGATTCATTAGTTTCCCTCCCTAACCATAAAATTCTTGCACTATTTATTACTACACCAATAGTGGCCGCATTATGAATAGCTGCTCCCACAATTGGAGAGAAGATACCTAAAGCACCGAATAAAATTGCAATACCATTAATAGCAAACGTGGCAATAAAGTTCTGTCTAATAATGTTCATGGTCTTTTTAGATAGTCCAACTAACTCAGAAAGCATTACTGGGTTATCAGACGTAATAATAACGTCACTGGCTTCTGAAGCAATGTCTGTTCGTTTAGCACCCATCGTTACACCTACATGAGCATGAGCTAAAGCTGGTGCATCGTTAATGCCGTCACCTACCATCATGACAGCTCCTGTTCTCCCATACTTCTTTACATAAAAGGCTTTATCATCTGGCAAAGCCTCTGCATGATACCAGTTTAGTTTTAAGCGACGCGCCATCTCTCTTGCAACCGTTCTCTTGTCTCCAGTAAGCATAATGATGTCGTTGATACCTTGATGTCGAAGATTGTTCACTGCGCGGTGCATACCAGAACGTATTTTGTCAAAAATGCTAACTACTCCTACAAGTGTTTGATCATAAGCTACATAAATCACATTTTCGTCGTTTTGCATTTGTTGAAGTAAGTTGGTTGTTTTAACTTTTAATTCATTCATAAAGCGCAAACTTCCAACAACAACTCTTTTACCATTTAGCCAAGTGGAAATTCCTTTTCCTACCGTTGTTTCTACCTGAGCATTATTGTCTCTAATAGGAATTAAAATGTTCCAATCTTTCGCTTGCTTCATAATTGCATCAGCAATAGGATGGGTAGAATTTTTCTCAGCTGCTGCAGCTAAACGAATGACATCTTCTTGATTAAAGCCTTCAGCAGCAATTACTTGCTGAACCACAGGCGTTCCTTCTGTAATCGTTCCGGTCTTATCAAGAATAACTGTATTTAATTTAGACATCTTTTCAATATGATCACTGCCTTTAACAATAGCCCCTTCTTTTGCAGCACGTCCAATGGATGCGTATAAAGCTGTAGCCGTTGATAATTTAATTCCGCAAATAAAATCAATAACTAACATACTCATCGCTCTGTTAAGGTTTCGAGTGAAGAAAAATGTAAGAAGTGCTAATCCGAAAGAAACAGGCACCATTTTTTCAGCTACTGTATCGGCTATATTTTGAATAGGAGCGCGTTTATCTTGTGCTTCCTCCAACAGTTTCACAATTTTAGAGAGGGATGTATCTTCTCCTACTTTTTCAACTGTTACAGTAACATGTCCACTCTGCAAAACACTTCCAGCGTACACATTATCTCCACCACTTACCTCTCGTGGCATATACTCCCCAGTAATTGAAGCTTCATCTGCTGTGCCGTTCCCCTCTATTATGATTCCATCCACGGGAATTTTTTCTCCAGTAAAAACTACAACCTTATCACCAACTTGAATATCCTCGACTAAAACCTTTTCTTCAACGCCCTTTTCCTTTACTCTCCAGGCATATGAGACATCTAATTTTAGGACGGAGTGAATATAATGCTTGGTTTGTTCAGACGTATAGTCTGTTAATAGCTCACTAATAGTAGACATCAAAGTGATAATTAAAGCCGATCCTGGATTCTTCATATACAAAGAAGCGAATATAGAAGCAGCTGTTAATGTATTAGCATTCCCTTTTCGTGCTTTTAGGACATGAACAACACCATCTTTAATTACCTCATAGGAAGTACTAATAGCAGTAAAGGTGCTAAGCCAATAGGAAAGTGCTTTTACTATAGCAGGATATGAAGAACGCTGAAGGTACCAGTTAACTAAAAAAATAGTTCCACAAGCTATGATAGGTATAGCCTTTTTCCATGAACATGCTGCTTGCTTGAGTCTATGTTTATATTTATGGATGAATGATTTTAGACTGTATAAAGAGAGAGTAATATGATGATAAATGAGTAGACTTCCGGTTACTTGATTATAGCTTGCAGAATATACCCCTGGAAAAGAGCGTAACCAAGTTTCAATATGGCTTGTTTCTAGCTGTTTAGGTATATAAAATCGGGTTCTTCCAGGGAGAGAATGAGCTACCTTTACCCCGAACATCATCACCTATTCTTTTCCCCCTTATCCTTAATGATGTTGTATGACCAATAAAGTAAGCTTGCAGAGAAAGCAGGCGCACTTCCAAATGTCTGAATTCCTTTTCCTAATAAAAATAGAACAAATAAACTATCAAAGTCAGCAAAGCCATTGGTTTGCTTTTTAATCCCTTTATCTATAAATCCAAGTGTGTTAGTCATGCCATTCATCAATGTAGCATCTTTGTTTAAAATGGCGTTAGCTGCTATTTGTACGATATAACTCATCAGTTCATCTAGCTCTTCCTGGTTAATATGAGGTACAACAAATTGAAGCAGCAAACTTCCGGTTAGTTCTGAAGCCTCCGATGTTAAAATAAGAGGATGTTTTTTTACTTCTTCCGTTAGAGCATGTGCAATGATACGGTGTTTCCAACTGTCACATTGTATACGCAGTCGCCCCGGCATCGCATGCAATACTTTTATTTTTTGATCACGGAATTGAGACATAATTTTTGGAGCAATAAAAGAAGCACCTAAACCAATTACAGTAGGAAGCATGCTTATACCTCCCTTTCCTTAAGATCTATATTCTTCTTGATATATTTGTTCAATAAGTTGAAACCACTCTTCAAGTTCTTTGTTATTTGTCATATGGGAAGCTTTATATGTAATAAGTAAACTCCCGGTATCTGGTGTAAATACTGCGTCATAGACAAGAACTTGAGACTTCAAATTTAAAATAATTAATTCAACTAGTTTTTCATTCTCTTTCCAAACAGTTGAACGAAGTCTAATTCTTCCTGGAATAAAATGCACAAGATCAATTTGTAATTTATGTAGTTTTCTTTCTACATACTTCATCAGTATCTTCTCTTTAATGCTCATCAATATTTAGATACCACCAATCATTTTTCTTTATTTTACCAACTTATATATTTTATAACAATATAAGTATTAAAATAATGTAAATTTTATTACGCGCAAGTAAGCAATAAAATTATCTCTGTTTTAGGATAATGATAGATATATTTTTTATAAAAAGAATTAATCTATATAAAAAAGAATGAAAGGTGTTATTCTTTCATTCTTTTTCTTTACTTTAGATGTTTAAAGTCTCTTTATTTAATAGGTAAAGAATATTTTATTGATTTTTTATAATGCCTCTTTCTTTTTAATTAGTTTATACTGAATTGTCACCCTCCCTACTTCATTTTAGAAATAACTACCCCTATAACCATAATAAAAATTTCTAGTAAGGTTTTCCACGTAGGAGCTTCTTTAAAGAAAAGGTAACCCATTAATACGGCAATTATTACTTCCATCCCTTTCGATGTCAGTAAAACAAATGTTAAGTTATGAACAGCTTTAAACCCAAATTTAATTCCATATCCAATTAACATATTAGCGATTAAAAATAACGGGAAAGCATAAATTTGGTATTTTAATGTAGTTTCAAAAGCTGGATCAATATGCTTATTTTGATAAGAAAACAAAACATTGATTAGAAATAGGCCAACAAACAGGAAGATTCCACCACACAAATAATTCATATATCCACTCTCACTATATTCTAGTGCTAAATTCAATGATGCTAAGATAAGAAATGGAAAAATTAAATGTATTAATTTTTCTCAGTTCTATATCTTATAATTTTTACATAATATATATCAAATCGTAATCATTACGTTTTTATAAGGGGATATAATCATTATTTTCGAGGTTTTTATCTTTTAAATAATTTTTTTATATTAACTCTTTTTTATTAGGTGCATAACTTGTTCAAACTCTATCATATAGTTCTAGTAATTGGAGGTGAAACGATAGATTATGACAACTCTATCACAGTTAAGTAAAGACCTAATTGGTGTGCTATTACTAATGCTTTTTGGTTACTGTTTTTTCTTTGTTGATATAAATACAAATGATTTAGCCATTCCAGCATCTTTATTAAATGTAAACTCCATTTTTTTAAGCATTGTACTTGAAGCTATCCCCTTTATCTTGCTTGGAGTATTTGCATCTGCCCTTATTCAAGTATTTATTTCAGAAAAATTCATCCAAAGTCTGATCCCACAAAATCCGTATATAGCTCTTTTGCCAGCTGTTCTGGTAAGTGCCCTTTTACCGGTTTGTGAATGTGCCATTATTCCCGTTGTAAGGCGTTTATTAAGAAAAGGAATGCCTCTGCACATCGGCATTGTCATTCTAGTTGGAGCACCCATTTTAAATCCCGTTGTCTTTGCTGCTACTTTTTATGCATTCCAGTCAAATATGTCCATCGTCTACAGTCGTATGGGCCTGGCTGCTGTGGCTTGTCTGTTAATTGGTTTATCCGTTTATTTCTTTTTTAAAAATTCAAATCAGCTACGACATGTACACGTTCACGAACATGAAGAAGCAAACGTAGGCAACAAATTAAAACAAACGTTATATCATGCCGGTGATGAATTTTTCGACATGGGCAAATACTTATTATTTGGTGCACTCGTAGCAAGTCTATTTCAAACCTTTTTAGATAGACAACTATTAACGAACCTTGCAAGCAATGACTATACGTCTTCTGCCGTTATGATGGGATTTGCTTATGTACTGTCACTTTGTTCAGAAGCAGATGCTTTTGTTGCTTCATCTTTTTCCCATACATTTTCTCCTACAGCTCTTCTTGCCTTTCTACTATATGGGCCTATGATGGATTTTAAAAACACGATTATGCTCTTGTCTTTTTTTAAAAAACGTTTTGCATTTAGTCTGATTCTTATCATTACTGTGATTGTGTATCTTATCGTCATAACTTATGGAATAGTTAGTAGATAGGAGAAATGGGATGAAAAAAATTGATCAGCAATTTATCATTTATATAAGGGGAATATTACTAATGGGTTTTTCCCTCCTTATGTTTAAACTCATATTAACAGGTAAAATCATTCAATTTATTGCGCCTAAAATGATGCCTTTTATATTGTTTTCTTCTGGTACCTTTTTTTTGTTGGGAATTATACAAATTTGGCGAAGTAGTGTAAATAAGGATTCATCTTGTGAATGCGGTCATGATCATACGGAAAAAGGAAAAATTCGAACAACGTTTATTTACTCTTTATTTCTATTGCCTATCATGACAGGCTTTTTATTTTCTAACCACACACTTGATAGTTCTGTTGCAGTAAAAAGAGGGTTAAGTTTTTCCGTTAATACATCTGATACTCAGCAACAACCCGCAGATGATGAAAAAATTGACGTCATTAATTCAGAACTA
Source organism: Priestia sp. VA7 (assembly GCF_055710015.1). Taxonomy (NCBI): domain Bacteria; kingdom Bacillati; phylum Bacillota; class Bacilli; order Caryophanales; family Bacillaceae; genus Priestia; species Priestia sp. VA7. The sequence continues at coordinate 108,192 of NZ_JBVQPN010000004.1, read as the reverse complement.
GAAAAAGATACGAATGATTTATTGTCCGGAAATTCAGATGAAACGCCAAAGAATGTTCCAATCACACATCAAAGTAGTATTGCTGCTAAAGTGGCTCCTAAAGGTTTCTATGAATTACTGGAAAAGAAGCTAGTCAAACAACCGAAGATTTCTATAAATGACACCGACTATATTCCAGTCATGAACATTATTGAAAACAACACGGCTCGGTTCATAGGAAAAAAAGTCGAAGTCAGCGGCTTTGTATATCGTGAAAAAGGATTTAAAGATAATCAATTTGTTGTTGCTCGTTTTGGAATATCTTGTTGTGCAGCAGATGCATCTGTATACGGCTTATTATCTACACTAGAAAATGCCTCAACATTAAAAAAAGATACGTGGGTTCATATAAAGGGAATAATACAAAAAACTACGTACAACGGAGAAGATGCCCCCTATGTTCAGGTTCAACAAATTGAATCCATTCACCCGCCTGATAACCCATACGTGTACGAACTTTACCAAGGTGAACAGCTCATAGGTCCAGGTGAATAGAAATATTTTAAGATAGATCTACTTCATTATGATAAGCTATACGTATTCAAAATAGTTATATTCTCCTTTTATTGTGTTAAAGTACTGCAAAACGTATGGTCAGAAATAAAAGTAAAAAATTGTTAAATGACTTTTCACCATTCTTTCATTTTTCTATGGTAAAGTACTAATGTAAAAAGAAATGTTCATGTAAATATTAAAGGATATTTGTATAAAAAGAATATGATATCCCAAGATTTGTTTAAATTTGTATTTTTAAATAATATGGTCTTTATGGTTTTGATTAAGCTCACTTTCCTAGAGACTGCTAGTTGTTTATGTTATAAAGATATTTTTTTATTACGGCTCTTGTATATATTTATTTTTTTTTTGAGATTGTCCCCTTTAGATAAATAGTGTAATATCACTTTTTGTAAGTGATATTAATTTCTATTTAAAGGGGCTTTTTCTATGTTTAAAAACAAACAGAAAATTCGAATACAAAGCAACATGATTATTTCTTAGTTGGAGTGAGTATAATGAGTTCATCTCTTTTACAAATGAACACCATTTTTATTAGTATCCTAATTGAAGCCCTACCTTTTATATTATTAGGTGTAATTATTTCCGGTATTATTCAGATTTTTGTAACGGACGAAATGATGGCAAAAGCTATTCCTAAAAATAAATTTGGCGCAATTGTTCTAGCAAGTGTAATTGGGGCTTTATTTCCAGCCTGTGAATGTGGGATTGTCCCAATTACAAGACGTTTAATGGCAAAAGGCGTTCCCTTATATGCTGCTATTCCGTTCATGTTAACAGGTCCTATTATTAATCCTGTTGTCTTATTCGCGACATTTGTGGCTTTCGGTAACGATTGGAAAATCATGATTGAACGTGGTGTGGTTGCCTTTCTTGTATCTTTAATAGTAGGTTTAATTTTAGCCTTTCAATTTAAAACCCCACAAGTTAAAAATGAAATACATGTACACGCTGCTTCCAAGAAGATGAGTGAAAAAATAGGAGATGCTCTTAAACATACTATTGATGAATTCTTTTCTGTTGGAAAATTTGTCATTATCGGCGGGCTAATCGCGGCTGCCATGCAAACTTATGTAAAGACCTCTACCCTCATGGCTCTCGGGCACGGAGTAGTATCTTCAAATGTAGTAATGATGGGTTTATCTTATATTTTATCATTATGTTCTTCAGCTGATGCTTTCATTGCTTCATCGTTTCGAAGTACATTTAATGATAGTGCAGTTATTGCCTTTCTAGTATTTGGCCCTATGTTTGATATAAAAAATACATTAATGATGTTGAGTCAATTTAAGACAAAATTTGTTTTTTCACTATTTATATACGTGTTTATTCTTGTACTAGTCCTATCTCTACTAATCGTTCATTAAAAAGGAGGGATATTAATGTTTAGAGTTTTAATTTTGTTAGGCTTTACTATGATTTTTATGCACCTTCACGCAACTGGAGATATTTCAAAATATATTAACATGAAATATTCATGGATTTCATATGGAACGATTTTTTTACTTTGGTTTTTAACTATTGCAGAACTCGTTTTTTATATGACAGGATCTGATGAGAAAGACCAGGATCATGACCATAATTGTGACAGCGGATGCGGTCATAGTCATGAATCACCAAACAAATGGAAAAGACGGGCATGGTACCCTCTTTATTTCTTACCTGTTGTAACTGTCTTCCTTTTACCTGTAGCTACACTTGATTCAAATATTGTTGAAGCAAAAGGATTTCATTTTCCTATTTATGATAAAAAAGATCCTTACTCTTCGCATCAGTTTCTACAGCCAGATACGAGTTCTTTTTATGGAGAAGATGCATACGATAAAATGATTCATAAAGATTTAAAAAAGTTTTCAAAAGGGAAAACTATTAATTTAGAAGATGAAGAGTTTTTAAATGCAATGGAAACCATTTATCGATATCCTGGTGAGTTTACCGGAAAACAAATTAAGTTTAAGGGATTTATGTACCACACCAAAGAATTAAAAGACAATCAGTACTTTTTATTTCGTTTTGGTATCATTCATTGTATAGCTGATTCAGGTGTGTTTGGTATGTTAGTTCAATTTCCGGATGATGTATCATTTAAAAATGATGATTGGGTAACGGTAACGGGTGAAGTAAGTACGATGTATTATCAACCATTTAAAAAGACAATTCCTATTGTAAAAGTAACAAAAGTAAAACGTGAAGAAAAACCAGATGATCCTTATGTATATCGTAATAATCAATAAATAAGAATAGAAAACGCAGGCTAACAAATGTTAACCTGCGTTTTTAGATGGCTGTCTAATTAGATCTTTAATAAAAATAATTAGCTCTGCTTCTTTCTTCTTAAACTAAAGATCAATGAAATAACGCCTAATACTAATGCAATAATTGAAAGAGTAGTAGGAAGTGCAGAATTTGAATCATTGTTAGTTGCTTCGCTAGTAGCAGTTGTGTCGCTAGTAGCTGATGTATGAGAATCTCCCTCTGCTCTGTTTCCTTTTACTACCGTTGTGATAGATGCAGGTGTGTCTGCATCAGCAGGGCCTTCCCATGCTACTGTTGACCCATCTTTATATGTTTGATAAGCCTTCCAAACAATCTTCTTAGCATTATCGCCTACTTTTCCTTGCATATTGAATTCTCCAAACTCTGTAGGTGATAAACCTGCATTAGTAGCTGTCCATGTCACACTTGTAATCAAACCTGAAGAGTCTTTTTGAAGTTCATATTTCCACCCTTCCATAGGTTCGAATCGAGATATCTCTACGTCTTTTGGAATCTCAATTTTCACTTTTGTAGTTGGAATATCTTTTTCAGTTGGAACGCGCACAGTAAATTTTTCATAAGAGCCTTGTGCCGCTTCTTGAGGGTATACGACAACATGAGCACTTGCAGTACCCGCAAATGCAATCGTTGAAAGAACTAATGTAGATAAAAGAGCTGTTACTTGTTTTTTCATTTCTTTTCCTTCTTTCTAAAATCATTATTTAACATCATAAACAACGATGTCCTTATAGATTACAATCTCATCTAGGTTTGATGTAACAAGCCGTACAGCAATTTGCCATCTTCCCGCATAAGGAATGACAAGGTTGTTTGTTTCATACATCTTATACTGCACTTGTTGTTTCTCCTGACTTTCGTCTTTATTTACTTTTAAGGGCACATCAATTGGTGCAAGCTCTCCTTTATTCTTAGGAGAAAGTGCGATGTCTATCGATTGGATAGAAGATCCATCCTGTGGTAAAGATGCTGTTACCCAGAGAGACCCCTTGCCAGGAGATAGGGTCGACGTTTTTACTAAAAATTCTATGTCTTGCTTGTTTTCTTTCCATACCAAAGGTTCATTCTGTGGAACAGGGTTTAAGTGTGTAATCGTTCCTACAATTAATACAATAATCAGCATAAAACTTATATCAGACATTAAAAACTTTGTAAGGCCTGGTGAATCGTTCTTTCGTAGATGTTCTCTAATGAGTATCCCTACACCACCTACTAACATGACCATAAATATTTTAGCTAACAATAACAGTCCCCACGTGGTTTTAAAGAGTGCTGTTATATCTGGAAGAAGCTTTAAAGTGTAAAGAACACCTGAAAGGATTAATAATATAAGACTCACAAAGGCTATGCGCGAAAAAATCGGAAGAAAAGCTAAAGCTTGTTCTCTCTCCTTACGCCAAATCATGAAAAGATAAACTAACCCAGCTGCCCATAAAGAGGCGGTAACCAAATGCATAAAGTCTAAAATTATTGTATAGACTGGTACGTCTGATGCTATAGCGTGACCATTTAACGTAGTAGCTACTAACAGCAAACCTACCCATATAAAATCAAGCCACTTATTCTTTAGTAGGAAAGGAAATCCAACACAGGCAAGAAGAATGCAAGTTAGCCATGACCAACCAGTAGCAGAATGAATGACAAATGTTTTTATTTGGGAAAGGTTAGCATCCTTTAATAGCGCAGTGCTTTGGACTCCTATACTAATCAGTAAAAAAATAATATATCCAGTTTGAAGGTACCTTACATTCGTCTTATACTTTTGTTTTTGTTGACCTGATTGATAAGGAACATACCATTTCCATAGGACAAAGCCAACTAACCATAATAAAGCCAGATAATAGAATGTCTGTACTAAAGAAAAACCTATATTATAAAAAGAACTCTGCTTCCCACTTTCGTCTTGATTACTATTATCATTCGTAATAGCTTGATCTATTTTTTCTCCTATAGAAAAGACGTACGTTCCTTGTACAGGATGGCTATCTGCAGAAATGACTGAATAGCTAACGGTATAAATACCTTTTTGGGAAGGTGGCACATCCAAAGAGATCGTTTTGTGAGTTCGATTCATTGTTGCTTTTTTAGTGGTAATAAGTTTCCCTTTATCATTGCGTACTTGAAGATTAAAAACACCTTCTCCTAATCGTTCATTAAACGTCAATGATACCTTGCCAGGCATTTGCTTTAGTTGACTTCCTTCTTTCGGTGATGCATCCAAAAGGACTGCGTGTGCTGATACATTAAGAGGTGCACCTAAAGCAAAAAAAGATATGAATAAGAGTAGAGCTATCTTTTTTAACATACATTTTCCACCTATATATTCTTGTTTTATAACACTCATTCTTAGTATAAGTTTAGCCTTAAACAAAGAAAATCACTCAGTAGAGTGATTTTCTTAAAATAGCAGACAAAAACATTGAACATTTTAGAACAAATGAAGGAACAAGCTTGGTTAAATAAAACCCGTAGGAGCATAATTTATCTGTTACGCAGGGAAACGCTTCGTGAGGAAATCAACTCGGTTTTTACATATAGCAGGTCAAACGTATATAATGGTAATTTAAGATTAATTTTACTTTCTCCAATCAAAGTAAGACTGGCAAATTAATCTAGCTAAGCTGAAATTCCATGGATAGCTACATATTTCTTTAATAAAACATGTCATCTATTAGAGGTAAAAGGAGAAATTAAATGATTACATATTGGATTATTTTATTAGCGATTGCTATAGGTGTAGTATTTATCGCAGAAAAAATGAAACAACCTTATCCCACTTTCCTTGTAGTAATAGGATTAATCATTGGTTTGGTACCCATTCCTGCATTGGGAGAAATAAAAAGTTATGCAGCCAATGATACCGTATTTCAAACGACTGTTATTTTCATCTTCTTATCAGCTTTGTTAGGAGATGCAGCACTTAAACTGCCTTTTGATGAATTAAAACGTAATAAGAAATCAATTTCTTTATTAGCTTTGTTAGGTACATTTCTCACGTTCTTACTAGTTGCGCTTTCTACTTATTTTTTCTTACACCTTTCCTTACAAGAAGCCTTAATTTTTGGTGCACTTATGGCAGCTACAGACCCTGTATCCGTTCTAAGCATTTTTAAGTCAATGGGTCTAAACAAGCGCCTTTCCATTGTGGTCGAAGGCGAAAGTTTAGCCAATGATGGAGTTGCTGTTGTGTTATTTCAAATTGCTGTGGTAACTACCGCTTTGAGCTTAACCGGTACGTTGAATGCTCTTCTCGAATTTCTGAAAGTTGCCACTGGAGGTGTATTGATTGGTGGAGTGTTTGGTTTAATAGCTTCTCGTATTACATCTAAGATTGATCATTATTTAGTGGAGACTGGATTATCAATGGTTTTATTTTATGGTACGTTTCAGCTAGCTGAACACTTTGGGGTTTCTGGAGTAATATCTGTAGTAGTAGGTGGTGTAATCCTAGGAACTTATGGACGAAACATAGGTATGTCAGACTTAACTCATGAAAAAGTAAATTCCTTTTGGGAAACGATTGCTTTTCTCTCTAATGCTCTTATTTTTTTACTGGTAGGATTAGAAGTAAGTCGTATTGATTTTTTAGACAAAGGATGGCTCATTGTTGGAAGTATTCTTATTGTCCTGTTAGCGCGTTTTCTCGCTGTCTATATAAGCTTAGCTTTTGATAAATCTATTCCAACATCTTGGAAGCCTATTATTTCGTGGGGAGGATTAAAGGGATCTCTTTCAATTGCACTTGTTTTAGGCATTACACCCGAATTTGAAGGAAAAAATCTTCTGTTAGCAATGACATTTAGTAATGTAGTCTTTTCTCTTCTTATACAAGGAACAACACTAAAAAAATTAGTTTCAGTTTTGAATGTAAAATAAACCTCTATACTAAAAGAGAGTGAATGTTATTGTTGAAACCTTTCTAAAGTCCTCTTGTAGATACATAAGGAACCCTTACTCCTTTCTTAGTCAAGATACAATAAATACAAAATAGAAAGCGTGAAAGGAGGAATTAGATGGAATCAAAAATGAGTTGGTGTATTAAAAATCCTTCGTTTTATTTAGAAGCTATTTTATTTCTCATCTTTGGTAGCCAATCTGTTACAGAATATATAAAAGAACATAAAGTGTATGTTCTAGAGACTATATTAAGTATCATAGGCGTTCTTATGATTACTATGACGGTGAGAAAGAAACTTGCTCATCATACACAAAAAAGCACTTAACTGCGGGTTAGGTGCTTTTTATATACCTAAAGAGTAAATTTCATACCTTATAACAGGCTTTTCAAGTACTGGATATTTCAAAAAATACTATCACACATTGTAATAATCGGCGTCATTTTAGGGATTCTCATTTTATTAATTTCCCTTGAGATGTTCATGATAGATGTATAAAAGGCAGTTGTTTTATTCATTTTTCCCCATTCGCATTATTCATAAATGTTGATAGATCAAGGATGTATAAAAAGCTGCCTAAAGAAGACACAAGGTCTTATGCAGAATCCTTCTTCCAAAAGGGTTCTTTTTTTGATTTCTTCCGGAAGGAGTAATTATGTTAACTAAAAATCCTACTTAATACTAGCTTTCCATCAAAAATAGAGCCTCATTAACTTTGAGACTCTATTTTTGGTGGAAAGTAAATGTTTCTTGATATTCTCTTTCTGCGCCTTTTTCTTTCCACGTTATCACAATATTTAAGTCGGTTGCCTCTTCAGACAAACTAAAATTGGAAACATGTAAGGGATGTCCGTCTTTCTGAGAAAGCTCTGGCGACTCCATAGTTGGTAAAAGTCCATATTTAGTATTTGAATTGGATTCATTGCGAAATAATTGAACTTTTACATCGTGTACGTCCTTCCCTACGTTTTTCATGTTTAAACAATATGTGTGATACACTCCCCTCTTAGATTGGGCTAAATTAGGGTAATCGTTGTCAGGATTATTGACCTCCAAGGCCCATTGTTTAGACGCTTCTGTCGTTGGTAATTCAGGAATAGTTAGAACTTTAACTTGCATGCTTTTACCAAAGGTTAAGAAAGTAGCTAGGACAAAGGCTGTAACTGCTGTCCTCTTCATTTTTACACCTCCATTATATATAGGTTCAGTATGTCGTTCATAGCAGTATATATGTAGATGAACAAATGATGCCGTATGTATCCCACTCTAGAAGATGAAAATCGTACATGGGCTGGTCGATTCGATTTAATTATGGTAACTATGAAAAATGTAAAAGTACAAGTTTGTCTTTCGAATTCAAAAATAGAAAAACTCCTGATTGGCACCAGGAGTTTTTCTATTTATATTGAACTAAAAGATGAAGCCCCAACAAAAAAAGCCCTCGAAATAGATTTCAAGGATTTAATATATAGAGTGAGAAATACCATATTAAGATAATTATCTTATATGGAATAAGGTATTTACACATAAAAATGTATATAATCTTTATTAATGTAACGTGGTTTATATAATTTACGGTTTTATAATGTTGAGGAAGAATTTACTCCTTTAAGATGTATATGAAATATATGTTTTTTGAGGTAAAATAAAAAAGAATCTTACTGAAAAGAGAATAGTGTCAAGGGGGATAAGAGATATGTACAACTGAGTAGTAAAGCTTGATGCAAAATGCGATTTTACAATCCTAGATGAAACGTTAATCCTTTATTCTATAAAGTATTTACTCTTGATTAATCCTTTATAAAGTTATATCCCTATTGCTTAAGAGAAAGTTGACGTGTTAAAGGAAAAATAAGCTCAGACTATCTTTGATAGGCTATCTGAACAGTTATCGACTAGTGAAAACAACCTTAATTAACCTGTTCTCATGTAAAAAACTCATAATTATAGGTATATTGAAGTTTAAAGATTTATTATAAAAACTTTGTTGTTTTTTACCTAAAAACATATCTATTGTAGGTAGGAGAAGGAAAGAGAACCTTTCTTTATATACAAAAAATGAAAACAAAAGTAGACCAAAATTCGCTTAAAGACACCTATAATCTAAAACCGAATAAGGGGCGTATCGAAATGGATATCATTTACAAAAAAAGAGAAAAAATGACCGATTTTATTAAAGACAACAAACAGAACTTCCAGGATAAGCTCTTATCAGAGGCAGTTAATGTGGCTTCTAAGATTAATGACATTTTAGAAACTGGAAATATTGATCTTTTGAAAAATGCTCAAAAGTTATCACTATATGTCGTAGAGCAAAAAGAGGAAGAACTCATTGCTTTCGCTCAACAAGAAGGAATAGCTTGGGCAGAGCACGCCTTAACTCTTGCTTTCAAACTAGAATGGGTACAGGCCATTAGGCGAACATTATGGCATTTTCTCTATCAATATGATCGAATAAATGACCAATTTAATAGCCGTGAAGAATTTTATGCCTTAGAGAAGCGAATTAATGATAAAATTGATCAATTTCTTAACACTTTTCTCATTAGTTATTCCAAGTATAAAGATGAACTAATTGCCTCCCAAAGGGACTTAGTCGAAAATCTATCGGTGCCAATTATACCACTCAGCCAATCTGTAGCTGTATTACCGTTGATCGGCATGATTGACCTCAATCGTATCCAAACGATTGAGGAGAAAGTGTTGATGGGCATCTCAGATTTAAAGATTCAAACATTAATTATGGACCTGTCTGGAATTGCCAACATGGAGATGCATGTTATTGACCATTTTCAAAAAATATTAACCGGCATTTCAATGATGGGAAGCAAAGCTATTCTCACAGGTTTACGTGCTGACTTGGTGCGAACAATGATTCACTCAGGGATCTCCTTTGAGGACAAGGCAGAAGCAAAAGGAACGTTACAGCAAACTTTAAAAGAATACTTAGAACAGAACCGGCTCTAGAAGGAATAGAGAAGTTTTCTCTGCACGTAGAAATGCAGATAAGTTTGTAAAAATAAATTTGTACTCAAAAAGGAAATAAGGTCTATTCTATCTTAGCAACGATTACTTAGATAACCCGAGAGTTATTTTGCTATATTACTGATAAAATTTATGTTAACTACGAGTGTATATTATATACAAATTAAAATAGAAAAACCTACTGCTCCTGTACAGTAGGTTTCTTCTATTTAGAATAGGAAATTTAGTGTGATGCTTCACGGCGTCTTTGATAGTTTGCTCATCATATAGAGAAATATTTACATTAAAGATTCTGTAAATGAATTCGTATACTGAACAGCTTGATGTAAGCTAGAAAAACTTTTGACTTCCTCAACCTTTATTTCTAAGTTCACCATAGTTTGAGCGATTTCCGGACGTATTCCACTGATGACAACTTCAATTCCTATTAACTGTAGCCCAGCTATTACTTTAAACAGTTGATCGGCTACCATCGTATCAATAATAGGAACTGCTGATAAATCAATAATAAGCCATTCTAATTTATATTGGCTTCCTTTCTCTAAGGCACTCTCCATCAAATATTGTGCCCGTTTGGTATCTAAATCACCTACTAAAGGAAGGATGCCTATTTCTTCTGTCATACGAACAACGGGAACAGATAATTCATCAATGGCATATTGAGCATAATTTATTTTTTCAGTGTAATCTTTTATATACGACTTACTTACGAATTGGATGGCATTATCTACAATGCTATTAAAATGAGAAATGATTTGATAAAAAGCATCGAGAGAAAAATCATTATTTTTTGCTTCTTCTTTAATTATTTCTCCGATTACACCTCGATAATAGATAATCTCCTCTAGAGCTAGGTTTAAGGGAAGACCGTGATTGACTAATAAATTAGCCATATTTTCTCCTCATTGTTGTACGGCTTCATTTGCTGCCTCTTTTTCCATCAAAAGAGAATCGGCATAAGTGGTAAGGAGGTCAAAACGAAAAGTAGTTAATTCTGTATAAATGTTATGAGATGTTGCAAGATCTTCTCTTTTATTTTCAGCAAACTCTTCTTTTCGTTGTAAAATTGTTTCTCTAATCACATGTAATTTTTCTTGTTGTATATATTGCAAAGGTTTTCCTCCTTTTATTTAAAAAAGTAAAAGTCCTCTAATAGATGAGGATTAGAGGACCAAACATGTCGAAAAGTGTATTAAGATTAATGAAATGGTAAGTTACTTATAATCTTTATTTAGTTGTATAGCACACCTAAATTATATCATAAATTCTCTATAATATCTTTATTTCCGATAAACTACAATATAGTAACTAAAAATATATGGAGTACAAAGCATAAACATAGAAAAGGTACTACTTCTGTACAGTACTTTTTCTGTTACATATATGTCTTATATTTAAGCACTAATATCTCACCAAATCTTGATGCGTTTTACTTATATGTAAAGCTTTATTCTTTCTACCCTAACATTCTAGGGTCTTTTTCCAGATAAAGTATTATCTTTTACATACATTTCATAGTGCCCATTTATGTAACTAGATACTTTTAAATTAAGTAAAAGAGCCTTAAGATTAATGGTTTCTTCAGTATCTAATTCACACTCTTTTGCTAGCTCTTCGATTTCTCTTTTACTAATTTGTATGTTATTTTCTAAATCGGTTACTGTCTCTTTGCTGTACTGAAAAGGAACTTCATCTATAACTTCTGTAATTAGTTGATCCTGTCCCTCATATTCTAATCTTCCTTTGGCTGCGGAATGCTTTCCAATTAATACAGCCTGTTCTTTTATATCCGACAGGAGAATCATTAATTTAATTCGTTGATTCATTAGAATACGTTGTTTATCAAAAATAGAGATAATTTTGGTTTGATAATCATCCATAGTCAGGTGAAGTTGATATTTTGCTTCTCTTATTACTTCTTCACTGTTTTTAATAAGTATCATATTTAAATCCTCTGCCCCCCCGTATTATATATACTTTCATTATAACAAGCTAAAAAAGGGACCATCATTTCCTATAATTAAACCAGCGATTTATCCATTAATTTCACAACTAATTAACATTCACAATATGTACATTAAACATTATTTATTAAAAGATTTAGTTGGCTTTACATCTTTAAGGAAAGAAACTAAGTCTGCCTTTTCTTGTGTAAGGATTTCCCCCTCAGTTTGGAGTAACTTTTGAGGAAATTTCTTCATGTAGTGACGAGATACTATACTATTTAATAAAAAAGTGACTACATTAAAATGTTCCCTCTATCAAAAACTTACATATAGCTAATTTCCCCATATCTTTTTTATATAAACTAGAAAGAAGTTAAGTATCATCTCGACCAAGCATGTTAGAAAGGATAGTTTATTCCATTTTTATTATTTTCTTATTTCGTTTGAAAGGTTAAAAGCCTATTTATATAAAAAAAGAGAAAAACAATTTGATTTGAGAGATAAATCGTTTTCCTCAATAAATAGATCGCCTATATTATCTCGGGACCTTATTTCGTTTATATTTAAGCGCTTTTTTTAGAAGTATTATTTGATGATATAATTCATTTTTAATAGCTAAATCTTTACACTTATTATAATCCGCAATTAAACCTTTAACCTCCCTATGGAATAGGGAAAGTTCATAATTATCTAACATGTCCTCCCCTCCTGATGTTCTTTCTTTTATATTACCCCTTCGACATATATTGACACTTTATTTTGGTGAACAACTTTATGTAGACTAAAGATGAAGGGAGTATACAATATAGAAATTATGTTTTTGTAGGCAGATTATCTTTTTGTGAATTAAAAAGGAATAATTCGGGAAAATAAATACAATAATCAAGATAAATACATGTAACTAGGAGGCATCAATGGTTAAGCGTATTGTAAGGTTGTCAAGTCCGGAAATTGGTGGATTATGGGGAGTTTATATTCAAGAAACAATGTCCACTTGTTTGTTAAAGTATTTTCTTCATCACGTACAAGATGAAGAGATAAAGCCTATTTTGCAAAAATCTTTACGTATCTCTCAAACACACCTAAACCAAATTAGAGATATTTTTTCCGAAGAAAATATCCCTTTACCTGATGGGTTTACGGAAAAGGATATTAACTTATCAGCTCCTCCCCTTTTTTATGATCTTTTTGCTTTGAGCTTTGTCTACTCGATGAATCGTATGGCGATGGTTAACTTAGGGTTTGCTACTTCTACTGTTGCTCGAGCAGATGTTCTTAATTTCTTCACTAAAGCTTTGAATCAGGCTACAGAGCTTTATGCAGAATCTACTACTTTAATGTTATCTAAAGGCATTTACGATCGACCACCTATGATTACCTATCCTAAAAAAGTTGAATATGTAAAAAAACAATCTTATATAGTAGCAGCCATGGGAAAAAAAAGACCTTTAAATGCTATCGAGCTTACTGAGATATTCTTTAATATTGAACGTAACTATTTCTCGGTGTTGCTCTGTATGGGCTTGTTACAAGTGATTAAGGATAAAGAAATTAAAAATTATATAAAAGATGGAATGGAAATATCAAAAAAACAAATTAATTTCTTTAATGATCTTTTAAAGAAAGAAGAACTTCTTGGCACAGTTCCTGTTAGTATGGAAGTAACGACTTCAACGGTTTCTCCTTTTTCCGACAAGCTGATCGTTGCGCTTTTTCATTTTTTAAATTCTATTGATGTGACACTTATCGGACATGCTTTGTCTTTATCTATGAGGTTGGATTTAGCTACTTATTATAGTAAATTAATTGGAGAAATATTAATGTATGCTGGAAAGGGATTTAATATTATGGTCAACCGAGAATGGCTAGAGCAACCGCCTCAGGCCCCAAACCGAAAGGCTTTAAAAGGAATGTAACCTAATTAATAAAAAGATTCTACTTGATAATATTACATAACACTCTAAAAATTCGTTATATAAAAATGCTTCAAAAAGCCCTTGATGAAAGGGCTTTTTAGCATGCTGATGCCGATAAAAAGAAACTTGTTAAAAGGATTTATTTCCTTTTAACAAGTTTTTTCTAGTTTTGATAAATAAGAAAACAAAAAATATATATGTAGTTCGTTAATAGTAGTCAATTAATATATAACTACATGATTTGAAATAATTATATTTTTTCGTTAGTAAGAGTAATAAGTTTTCACATCTGGAGCAAACTACTCATGAAGTGTTTAGATTCTAAAATGCAAGGCTCTTATCTACGTACCATTTAACCTAAAAAAACTACTGACACATATGCCAGTAGTTTTTTTATTTGTTTTACTCTCTGAGGCAGCCCCATCATCTATTAGAGAACTCTTTTTATAAACTTTTTTATTCAAATTTAAAGAATTCTTCGGGATAGAGGTGGTTTTTGCTCTGTATTTTTACTAAACTGCTCTTTTTCATCAACGAGTACTAAGATATTTCCTTCTTTGACTGAGTTACCATAGTATTCAGCTTCATCTTTAGAAAGACCTATTTCAACAAGAGCTCCTGTTAATCCTCCAACTCCTGCACCCGTTACAGCGCCAGTTAACACGGCTGCAATTGGTCCCGCAGCAACAATCGGTCCTATTCCTGGAATAGCAAGTGCACCAGCTCCTGCTAATAAACCTGTTAGCCCGCCAAGAGCTCCACCAGTTAGGGCACCTGTTGCAATTCCATCCACCACTTCAGTATCTGTTTCTTCTGTTACTCTATCTACTTCTTTACGGTCTTGTCCAATGATGGAGATGTCACGTGTAGCGTACCCTTGATTTTTAAGATCTTCTACAGCTGCAATGGCTTCTTGCTCAGATTTGTAGATCCCTACAACTCTCTTTGCAGTTCGTTCCATTTTCATCTCCTCCTATTTCTTTTCTATTATTCATGTTCCCTAGGTATAAATATTAAAACTTCTACTTATCATAATGGCTATTATAGAGAGAGAAAAACTAAAAAATCCCTTTCGTTGAGTAGATTATCTTTTTTTTTCGTTATCCTAACTATGATGTAACGCATCCTCAACGGTATTTATTTGATGGTTCATATCTGTTTTCTTATCTTTCCGGTGATCAATACGTATATTTGTGATAACTCGATTAGGACCACTTGAAATTGCCTCTTGATGTATTTCTTTTGCTACTTGCCATAATTGTTCAAGGTCTCCTTCTATTATGGTAGAAGTAGGTGTTACATCATAATGTAATTCCTTTCCCTTAAGCTTACGTACAGCGTTAATCACTTCTGAACTAAAGCTTGTTGAATCTGTTCCAACAGGTATAATACTTATTTCTAACAATGGCATAACGTTTACTCCCTTCTCATATCCTTGTATTTTTGAAATTAAGAAAGAGACAATTTATAGATAAAATCTCCTGATTTTTATTTAGTAGGTTCAGCAGGGACTGAAATATCCTCAAGAGCTTTCCCTGCTTCTTTATTTGAATCATTACTTACTGCTAAATCCCCTAAAGAAACCATTCCAATGAGTTTTCCATCATCTACAATAGGAAGTCTGCGTATTTGATATTGAGACATGATTTCCATAGCTTGTTCTACAGACGTATGTTTTGTACCAGTAATGACGTCCGTTGTTATCATTTCAGATATCTGCGTATTTGCATTAAAATTATTAGCCAATCCTTTGATAACTAAATCACGATCCGTTATTAATCCTATTAGCTTATTATCCTCACAAATGGGAATAACTCCTACATCTAGATTCTTCATCATGTTGGCTACCTCACCACAAGAACTTTTAAGGTTACATGTCTCAATATTTGAGGTCATTACTTCTGTTATGTTCATAATAATTCCTCCTTTATTAAATAATCGTCTTATTTTACTTCATTCCCGTACAGCATCTTCTAAAACATAAGCTTGAGTTTCAGTAAACACAGCTTTAGATTTTAAGGGGGAGAAAATGAATTGTGAATTAGGAAAATTCATAGCATTTTATTAGCTAGTAAAAAAAGATTTTTATTTCTTGAAAATGGGTATATATCATTTAACTACAAAGGAGGGTTTTTATGAAAAATGTAAG
Source organism: Priestia sp. VA7 (assembly GCF_055710015.1). Taxonomy (NCBI): domain Bacteria; kingdom Bacillati; phylum Bacillota; class Bacilli; order Caryophanales; family Bacillaceae; genus Priestia; species Priestia sp. VA7. The sequence continues at coordinate 92,471 of NZ_JBVQPN010000004.1, read as the reverse complement.
AGTAGTAGAAAACGGAGTCCAAGCAAAAGAGGCAATTAAACAATTTCTAAATCGAGGATACACAAAGGAGGAAGTATATTTATTAGCTCACGATAAAAATCGTTCCAAAGATTTAACGGAAGCATTAGAGACGAACGATGTTGGTGTTTCAGAACAAGGCGCATTTGATTTAGTAGCCAATGTATTCCGATCTCGTGGAGATGAATTACGTTCTAAAATTCAATCTTTAGGGTTATCGGATGCTGAAGCTCAACAATATGAAAGAGAATTAGATCAAGGACGTGTACTAGTAGTTGCAACCAAAGCAGGCTAACATAAAAAAGGAAGATTTTTTGCAAAAATAGGTACAGGATGTATGTAAACGTATAAAAGAGGACCCGTTAATGGGATCCTCTTTTATTAACTATTGACTACATTTCCTTCAGCAGGAATTGGGTGACTTTTCAACAGTCTTGCAAAATGTATTAGGTTATGAGCCATCATTTTCACATGTTGCATGGTGAAATCATTTTTATATCCTTCTGCCTCAATAAAGGATGGTCCCGGCCCTGCTTCTCCTACCCAATACGTGTCCACATTGGGAGGAATGGTAAAACCTATATGAGATAATGCGTAGATGACCGAACGTGAAACGTGTTTGGCACCATCCTCATTTCCCGTCACTACTACTCCCCCTACTTTGTTGTAGTAAATGTATTGACCCTCATCATTTGTTAGACTACTTCCACCATAAAGCCTTTCTATAATTTGAGTAGTAATACTGCTTTGTTCACCTAGCCAAATAGGAGAGCCTATTAGTACAATATCTGCTTCCTTTACTTTTTCAAAAATAGAAGGCCATTTATCTTCTTCATTTACTGCTTTTTCTGTAATTCCGTGTCCAATCTTATAGTCTGCTATGGTTATAACTTCGGTTTGCACCTCATTCTTCTCAAATATCTTCACCACTTCGCCAATTAACGCACCTGTATTTGAGACTTCAGAACTTTTCTTTAATGTACAATTAAGTGCAAGAGCTCTCAGTTTCATACTGATTTCCCAACTCCTTATAAACAAGTATTACTTTGGATATTCCCTCGTTGAAAAGAAAGAAACATGCAAAATTGCTAGGATTATGAGTCTTCAGTCGACGGGTAAGTAAAGGATGAGTGCTAGTAATTTTGCTATATTTGCATTATTTTGTTTTATCTTGACTCTTTTTTAAACTAATATAAAAACAATCATCAAAAAAGCCCGTAGTTTTCTTCATTATAGAATTTATACTAGATGGATTTTCAGTTCATTTTAAACCTCTAATTTTTTGTCTTTTTATGATGTATGGGAGATATAGAGTTATTTAACATGCTGGACTTTCTTCGAACCCATTTAATTTTATAATAAAAATTGGATATATAATCAAAATCGGTTGGTTATTGAATTTTTTAAATAAGCCAAGACAGGTTATAATGTCTTGGCTTATTTATATACTTATTTTATGATTGTAATAATTTTGAGAAAATTATCGATTGAAATATGAAATATATAGTTTAATTTATTACGATACTCCTAAATATACCCGCCCTAAAGTAAAGGTGAAATTTCGATCATTAATTCTTTTATAATTTATAAATCCGAGCTTCATAAGGCCGTAGCTTTAACCCATGTAAATCTTCTCTTTCTACATCATAATTAGAAATCAAAAGTTTAGCATCTAACATACTTAACTCTTCTGGCATTTCAAATATTGGCGTTCGATCAAAGAAATTCAATATAATTAAAAATTTTTCTTCACCTAACGTACGAGTATATACGTAAAGGTCTGGATCAATAGGTAATAAGAGATTATATTCTCCATAGATAAGGACATCGTGTTTTTTTCTCAATGCAATCATCTTTCGATAATAGTGAAAAATAGAATTCTTATCCTGAAGAGCTTCCTGTACATTAATTTCTTTATAGTTTGCGTTTATCTTAATCCAAGGTTTACCTTGAGTAAAACCCGCAGCATGTGTATCATCCCATTGCATAGGAGTGCGAGAGTTATCCCGACTTTTCCTCCAAATTGCTTTCATAGTAGAATCCAGCGAAGCTCCCCTTTCCGTTGATTCCTTATAATAGTTAAGGGTCTCAATATCTCGATAATCCTCAATGGACGGGAAATTGGGATTTGTCATGCCAATTTCCTCTCCTTGGAATATGTAAGGTGTCCCTTCTAATGTTAGCAAGAACGTTGCTAACATTTTGGCTGATTCTTTTCGATATTTTCCATCATTTCCGAAACGCGAGACTGACCGAGGTTGATCATGGTTACAGAGATAATTCGCATTCCAACCCTGGTTATGAATAATCGTTTGCCATTTACTCATTACATTCTTTAAATCCAGAAGGTTCCATGGCTTAAATTCCCATTTACTAGTCCCCCAGCTTTTGAATCTAATAGCATATGTTCAAAATGAAAGACCATATTCAGTTCGTGACGTTTATCCCCAATATAGTTCAATGCTTGTTCAGGTCCTAATCCTGATGTTTCCCCCACTGTCATGATATCGTATTTATACAGTACTTCCTCATATAAATTTCTAAGTAGAGTATGAACTTTTTCCAAATTAGAAAATAGCTTATAGGCTCTTACATATGGAAGGCCCGTTGGATTCGGCGCATCTGGAAGATTTTCAGCTTTAACAATATGAGCAATAGCATCTAATCTAAATCCATCTACTCCTTTATCTAGCCACCAAGACACCATTTCTTCAACTTCTCTTATAACATTTTTATTATCCCAATTCAGATCTGGCTGTTGTTTAGTGTAGAGATGAAGATAGTACTCGTCCGTCAGTTCATCATATTCCCAAACAGATCCACCAAAATAAGATTCCCAGTTATTCGGTGGACCTCCATTTTTACCTTTTCTCCAAATGTAGTAGTCCCTCTTTGGGTTATCTATAGAAGAACGGGATTCAATAAACCATGGGTGTTCGTCCGATGTATGGTTAACAACTAAGTCCATAATAATCTTCAAATTTCGTTTATGTGCTTGAGTTAATAGTTCATCAAAATCCTCCATCGTTCCAAACTGTTTCATAATAGCTCGATAATCACTAATATCATAGCCATTATCATGATTTGGTGATTGATAAATAGGGCATAGCCAAATCACTTCAATGCCTAGCTCTTGTAGGTAGTCAAGCTTTGATATAATGCCTTGCAAATCCCCAATACCGTCACCGTTTGAATCTTTAAAGCTAATGGGGTATATCTGATAAACTACACTTTCTTTCCACCACTTCTTTTCCATTGGTCAAGAACTCCTTTTTATCATTATTAATCCTGAAATGTTTGTTATAAGTTCTCCGTAACGAGCGAACTCTATAGCAGGTAAGTATAGATATTAAGGTAGTGTTAGAAATTATTCTTATCTGCACAAGTATTTACCCTATGTTTTAACAGAGAAAACGTAATTAGTGAGGAAGAAATAAGCGACCTCATATAATCTTTTGGCTTGAAAAAGTTAGATTTCTATAAAAAAACTAATTCTTATAAACTATATATTTTCACTAAATGTTCTTTTCATATACATTTATTTCTTCTTGGAAATATTCATATTCAATTAATTAACCAATCAATTTTAACCATTGTGTGTCTCTAGGAATGAAAAACTTCAAACAATCTTTTAAGGTGACATGTATATGGAATGAATAGTGCTGTTTAACCATTTTACTGGATTACTAGGTAAAATGAGTTTTATTTTATATATTCAGAGGTAATCTAACAAGAAGACAAAACTTATTAGTTGTTTTAAAAAGCACCTCAGAAGAGAGAGTATATTTCTGCGGGATAGGAGGATTTTATGATGTATACAGATTTAAAAGATAAAGTAGTTGTAATTACAGGTGGATCAACAGGTTTAGGACGTGCAATGGCTGTTCGTTTCGGTCAAGAAGAAGCAAAAGTTGTTATTAACTATTACAACAATGAAGAAGAAGCTCTAGATGCGAAAAAAGAAGTAGAAGAAGCAGGCGGACAAGCAATCATCGTTCAAGGCGACGTAACAAAAGAAGAAGACGTTGTAAATCTTGTTCAAACAGCTACTAAAGAATTTGGTACATTGGACGTAATGATTAACAACGCTGGTGTTGAAAACCCAGTTCCTTCTCATGAGTTATCTCTAGATAACTGGAATAAAGTTATTGATACAAACTTAACAGGTGCATTCTTAGGAAGCCGCGAAGCAATCAAATATTTTGTTGAAAACGACATTAAAGGAAACGTTATTAACATGTCCAGTGTTCATGAAAGGATTCCTTGGCCATTATTTGTTCACTACGCAGCAAGTAAAGGCGGTATGAAACAAATGACGGAAACATTGGCTCTTGAATATGCGCCAAAAGGTATCCGCGTAAATAACATTGGACCAGGTGCGATGAACACACCAATTAACGCAGAGAAATTTGCAGATCCTGTACAACGTGCAGACGTAGAAAGCATGATTCCAATGGGTTACATCGGTAAGCCAGAAGAAGTAGCAGCAGTTGCAGCATTCTTAGCATCATCACAAGCAAGCTATGTAACAGGTATTACATTATTTGCTGATGGCGGTATGACCAAATACCCTTCTTTCCAAGCTGGGAGAGGCTAAAGGATGTTTTTATTTATTTTATGAAAGAAAGAGTAAATATCTTTATTGCCTGTCTAAATGATAATAGTGATTCAGAAGGAAACAATACCGGATTGAAGAAGAAAAACAGTTGGTTTCAATAAACTTATTGCTTTCAAACAAAAAAGTAGAGAGGTGTTTATAAATTGTATAGAGGTCGAGATATGACTAAATTGTCAATGATTTCAAAAAAAGAATGGAAAGATGATGAACTTACTTACTTTCATCATTCACTTCAACAGATAACTCCCTATTTAAATGAAGAAGGTCGAAAAATTCATCGTCAAATTATAGAGGAAATCGAATCTAGAGGTGGACTTCCCTGTATTGATTCGAACTGCATACATGATAAGGATATTAAATCTAAAGGGTGAACTTAATACATTGAAGGATAGGGAAATCCCTAAATATAAGGTTCATCTGAAAATGGTAATATTTGTAACTTGTTAAGAAAGCCTTGTTTATGATATAAAAATACAATCAATGTAAGTAATATTATCGGAAATATAAATAATTTTTGGGCTGGGTGTGAGTCTCCGGTTACTTGGTAGAGCATGGTCCAAAAGTGGTGAATAGCCCACGCAGAATCTGCAATAGACATCCCAACTTGAGTGAGTAGGATTCCGGTAATCTGGTTGTTCGGGTCGGCGTAGATAGAGGTGCCACTTCGTCCGACCCAGCCAAATTGGCCGATGTGCGCATAGTCACCGCGGTAAGTTCACACCGTCATCCCCATATCCCAGCCACCGTAACGCCCTTGTCCATTGGAAAAAGGAAGCTTAAGGGCTACCAATATAGCCTTTAAGTTTCTTTTCTATTCCGATAAAAACCATTACGGTAACTAACCTAATCCTGCTTACGATATACAACTCAAAAGGGAATTATTTAAGCTTATTTCTTATTTTAAGATCTTATCTAATCTTTCAGCCTAGGAAAGTTAGGCTATAGGGGAAAGACTAATTTTATCTACTATACATTTGGAGTTTAACAATCCACATCTTAGTTCCTTGAAAGCAGATAATTTAACTCAATTTATACGACCTTTACCCTGTATCTGTATGAGATTGTTTTTAATTAGCTGGTGAAGGATATATCTATTAGTTGAACAACCTATTTTATAGGGGGAGAGGAGGAGAAAATAGTGAAAGAAATTAAAGTAGCAGAAAATAGTGGTCAGGCAAATAAGTTGATTAAAGATCTTTTTACCACTGGTTTTAGTAAAAGTGAAGTTTACTTGTTGGCCTATAATAAAGAGCGTTCGGAATATTTAACAGATATAACAAATACAAAAGAATATCGAACTTCTGAACAAGGGATTTTTACGTCTACTGTTGATAAGTTATTTTCTCGTGAAGATGAACTCCGTTCTAAAATGACTTCGTTAGGGTTAACAAAAGAAGAAACTGAACGATGTATAGGTGAAATGAAGCAAGAACGTATAGTAATTATTGCAAAGAAAAGTATTTAATAGTTTGCGGATGGAATAAATGTTAAAGAAACTAAGTGATCGAGAAGAATGAACCTTATTGGTATGTTGCTGTCTATATATGGTTTGCTCTATTATTAGAAAAGTATATAATTCTAAAAAAGCTATACAAACTCTCTTTACCTGTTAATTATAGAGAGTTTGTATAGCTTTTTTACTGATATTATTCGTTAGTAGTAAAATCATCTGTTTTTAATGCAAAAACTAGTATACGGCCCCAATTTAATTCTTTTAAATAGTGTTGAACTTCCTCATCTGATAATCCCAAAGAGTAAAGCTTAGAGTGTAGTTCATCTTTGGAAAAATGAAATGAATTTGCTATTGGATTGTTATCCCTTAATTCGGATACACCAATATCGTTTATATTCAACGCACTTGTCAATTCTTCAGTACGATCTTTTTCATGGGCTAATAAGTAAATATTATCTTTTCTAAATCCTAGACTTAAAAATTGTTCAATAGCCTCTTTTACTTCATAGCCGTCCTTTACCACTCTTATTTTCTTCATTAAAAAACCTCCTTAATCATAGGCTATTTAATGGAAGTTTATAATATGAATAACTTGCTACCTTCTTAGAACATCTTAACTACGCTTTAGATATTTTAGACTAAGGTATGAAGCCCATGAATATGTTTGTTGGCTCTAAAATAATACATATGATTATGATGAAAGCAATATCTGTCCAAGATACAACTGAAGTGCTTTACAATTGTATTAACATAGTCAATAATATGAACTGATAATTCATTGTTTCTTTTCATTATAATATTGTACAGGGAACATAGATCCTTCTGAGACCATTTTATTATCTTCAATGTCCAGAGGGTCTGGATAACCTGCTTTGTGTATGGGAAATGAGGCCAATTTTTTGGTCGATGATTCATATGAAATAACTTTTTTTACACTTCGAACAAACCCTTTTACCTTATCTAAGTTTGATTTATCCTTCAATAAATAAGTTGTAATTCCTACGCTTACTGTTGAAATAGCAAGACCAGAAATAAGTGTTTTTTGTCGCATTCTACTTACTCCTCCTTAGTTTTATTTTGAAACCATTTTCCTTATGTGATAGCTTAATAAACCTGTATTTTTAGGTATCATTTGCAAGCTTCAAGGCTATCTATTAAATTTTAAAAGCAGATCGTTCAATTTAACTTGTAGATTATCTCGTAATTATATCTAATTCAAACTCAAATGTTTTTTCGCAAAAACCAATTAATCATGTATTTTTTCTTGTTTAAGGTCTCTTCTCTCATTTTATTTATCTTTATAATCGAATCGAAAATTCCATAAGCATAGGTTTGAGATCATCTTCGTTAGGATAAAAGTAAATAAACTATTTCACCTATAGGAGGAGATGTATATGGATTTATATGGTCGGAACAGGGGGGTATTAAAATGACAGAGTCAAGAAAGAAATCCCCCCATCCTCAAGAGACCAAAAGAAGGGATCATGCTGAGCAATATCCTACGGAGAATAAAACTCTATTTGATCAATTTAAAACTGAAGAGACAGTTGATCCAATACCAACTGAAGAGTTAAAGATAGAAAAGCAAGATGAAAGAAATAGGAAGAAAACTAAAAACGAATCCTCCACTGAAAATAAATATAAGAGAAATTAATATTAAATCAATAGCATGAAAAAGTAGATATTCTAATTGATTATTACACTAAGTTATTAAAAAGTACTTGAAAGGAGTGGTAAGAATGGGAAAAACAGAACTACAGCCGGTTTTTGTTTATTTACATCCCGATGTATTAGCGCAAGGTGGTATTTATTTTATCGGACTAAATAAACGAGACAGGGAGCTTCCTCCGGCGAGTATTGAACATTTACGTTTAGATATGGCTAAACAATATTTCCCTTGGGATCCTGAGGCTCATCTTGTTGTAGAAGAAGGAAGATTCCAATGGGATGCTGTAAAAAAAGACTATATAGAAATCGTCGCCTAATAAAAATCTCGACATGGTAAAATGTCGAGATTTTTCATTTAGATAGTTTATTGTAGATAATAGGCAGAAATATACGCTGCGCCTCATATAATATTTAGAAACAAAATTAAATAGCCCATCCATAAACAATTGCAGAGATCACAATAAATCAAATCATTCTTTATAATAGATGGGTGAACAACACTCCTACAATAAAGACAAGTTGGTTTAGTTTCAATGAGTCCTTCCATACTATGCGGGTTAACGTAATGTGCGTTATTGATACAAGAAGAGGGAACACTCTATGATGAGCGTTCCTTTTCTCTAATCTCAATTCTCTTTAAAATACTTGTCCATTCTTTGCTTTAAATCTTCATAATTTTCATCGGTGGCTCGTTCGAGACCATATGTAAGAACATCTTTCGCTTTCTTTTTCTCATTAGCCATTAGATAAAAATCACATACTCTTTCATAAAATACATCTTCCTCATTCAAAGCCATCTCAGCTGCTGTATTCCAATCTATAATCTGTTCATAATGAGGAATACCTATATTTATTACATTTTGAACAAATTTACTAAACTCTTTTTTATCTGACTTTTTATTGTAAAGTGTAAAATGTTCTTCATTACCTTCTAACCAATTAGGAATATTCCAATCTGCGCTGGCAACAACTACATTATTAGCTTTAGCTAACTGAGTACCCCAAGTTTGCTCATACCATTTCCCATATTCATTTGACGATACATCCCACATAGTCCAAAAAATGCATTCATCTTGGGAGCTATACGGACTAATACAAAAAGATAAACTTAAACTGAAATGCCCTGTCTTTCTAGAGAATTTAGGTGTGCTTTTGGCATATTTGAAGCCCAAAGGCTCTAAGAGAGGAAGGAGATCAGTTTTAATATAAAAATTAAGTAAGTCTTTTGGCTTCATAATTTCTCCTCGATTGGATGCTAAAGTTGATTGCCATTAGGTAGCAGCATGTAGCTAAAATATTCTTGAAAAACACCCGTTCCTTTGAGGCTGTTCTTAACAGTGGTAAAATGCTTTTCTACTGCGTTACTATAAGTCGGATTTCTGGATGGAGTTCGTCCGGAAAGGTAAATAAGTTCTATAAATGGATCTTCTTTGTTCAAATTGAAGGATTTATTAATCAGTGATTCACCGAACTCTTTCGTTTTATCGTAATCTTCTCCAAAGTATTCTGGAAACAACTCAATCATAAAACCAAAAACAGCATTAAAAAATGCATCTTCTTTAAAATGAATGATTCCATAATGATAAAGTTCCTGTAGCAATTCTTCATAGTCATCATAATCACTTTCTTGTACTTTACTCGTGTTTTCTACGCCCCATTCTACACCTAAATACCAACACAAAAAGCTAAGTTTGAGAAAAACCTTTAAGTCCTGGGAATTTTCTTTCCAAGTATGATATAACTTATCCCTTGCTGCGTTCCAATCAGATTCTTTTTCCAACTGATCGGTATCTTTCAGTTCCCAGTTTTTCATAGATTACCTCCAATTTTCTTTTAGTCTCCTACTATAGATATTTTTTGGATTTCATGACTACTTAATATTTTTATTAATTCGCTCAATGCCGGATCATAATCTCCTGGGATAAATATTTTTATGTTCTCTAAATCCTTTATAAATTTATCAATTTCGTCTCGATCAAATTCTACATTAGTCAAATAGTAATCTCTAATTTTTCTTAAATACAAATAACTTCTCCAGTTATTATTTGTGTGAAATAGAGCATCATGTAATGACTCCTCAATTTCTTTAAAATCAAGATACCGATCTTCTTTACCGTACATCTCAATATCAAGTCCCATGTGCTTCCCTCGCTTTCTAATTAATTTATCCAACTAAAGTAATTATATCGCTTTATAGATAAGTATCCTCTAATTAAATTTAATAAGGATAGCCATAATAAAAAGTTCGCAAAAGTATACTTTTACGAACTGTGGGTTTGTATGAAAAATTTATTATTCTCGACGTTCGTTCAAATTAAAAAACATTTTAAGAACGTTCTTTAAAATTCACGTAGTTTTATGAACGTTCTTAGCAAAGTAATAGATTAAAAAGTCTACTTCCTATAATCAAACTTATGGAAACTAGAAAAATAAAAATTACAACCCTACTCATTTCTGAGTTAGGGTTGTAATTTTTATTTATACATGTAACTGCTGATTAACCAATCTCTTTACTTTCTCATAAGCTTTGACCTCACCTTGGTAAAAACATGCACTGTTCCAGTCTTCTCTTTTCTCCGCATCCTTTCTCCACGCATCAGATTGTTCCAGTAACTTATCAATGTATTCAATAAATTTCTTTCGTTCCATTTAATCACCTTCTTTTATCAAATTTGGAAATATTTTTAAGTTATTTCGATAAGTAATATTTCTAGAATTTAGTGAGAATACCTGTTGAAATTTGATATAATCTCCAGGACTTTTAGGAATAAAAGAAATGACCTCCAGTAATGAAAGTCATTTCTTTTATTTTATTACCTGTTTATGCTCATTTTAATGAGTTATTTTAATTCTTTTTGATTTTAAAAATATTACTTATGTTAATTTAAAGAAAAATAAAAAAAGCTGCCAATACAGCTAGGCAGCCCTTCCTTAAATATCCCTAATTATTCTCTCTGCTATAAACCATAGAGGAGATATACTTATTTCTTTTGCTTGTTTGTTGATTTCTCATTATTCTTCCCTTTTTCAGAAGTAGTAATATCCGCATCTTCAACATGACTTTCTGGTTTCTGATTGTTTACTGAGGCTGTAACCTCTTCAATCTCTTTGATAACAGGAGAAGTTGTCACTTTAAGTTGAGCTTCTTGTTTCTTGTTGGGTGAAAGTTTAACTTTTTCCTCTTTTGGAACATCAGAGGCAATTGCGGCAGCAACTTCTTGGTAACTTTGGTCTACGTAATTATCCATGTTTTGATAGATTTCAGAGTCAGCAAGTTCAGGAATTGCGGGAAGTTCTGACTGTTCAATTTTTGCTTCTTCCTTTAGAACAGTATCTTTCATCTCTTTAATCTCTTGAATTTTACGCTTACCAATGATGACTTCTTCCACAACTACAGGCCTCTTGGTTACTTCAATTCGCTCCTCCATAATAGGAATACGAATGATCTCGTTCTCTGTCAATGGGCTACCATCATACTGACAGTCTATGACCGGGCGACGTTCTACGTAGATTTCCTCACGCATAACTGGAACCTTGATAGTTCGTAGTTCTTCTACAATTCCCTTACGAAGTTGTATTTCCCCAGTCTGAACTCGCTCTTTCCTTACATTAAGTTGCTCTTCACGAAGTAGCACTGACCTATGCCCCTCTGTCTCGTATGGCAACTCCCTAACCGTAGTATATGAAGGAATTGTTTGAGTTTCATCCACATCAATTAGGATAAGGATTTTCCCTTCTTTTACATCCATTTCACACTGTTTTGCAGTAAAGTTTTGAATGCCCATTCTAATAAGTTTTGAAGTTAGGCCACCAGCTTGGGTAGTAGTAGCCATTCCACCTGTCATTATGGTAAGAAAGCTATCCATCATCACACCTGCCAACGAACTTACAGCTGATGTTCCAGCTTCTATCATTACATTCGTCTCGGCTCCTAACTGTAGAGTTTTACTTCTATCCTTTGCTACTACCAATATATCTGTTTCACGATATCCCTGACTTTTTAACCCCTTAATTGCATGTATTGCTTCTTGCTCCGAATGAAAAGTCCCTACAACTCGTTTTCTCGCTTCCATTTTCCCATCTCCTTAAATTTTAATTAAACGAAAACTTCTTTTCACATTTAATTCCATCCTTATTGTGTATATCATGTACCCAGTGGGTTTCTATTTAAAACTTAATACGGATGACTATGTAAATGACACCTAAATCATAAAATGTAGAAAGATGAAGTAGAGGCAATATCCATATTCGGGAAAACTTTAGAGTTTTTATTGAAAAAGAACATTCGTTCGTATATAATATGAAAAAGGAAAAACCTCATATTTTTCCTTAATTGAAACATATAGGATATTTAATACAAAGATAATTTACAATTAGTTTTCATGGAGGAGAAAAAGCGATGAATTCTACATACCATCATTTAAAAGATACAAAAAAAGAAGAAGGGCAAAAAGAATTACTTGAGAGAAATCTAGAAGCTCATAGAAATAGAAGATGGGTAACCAACTCCATTTACGCTATGTCCCTGCTTGTAGTTGTACTTTGTTTCTATTTTCATGTACCAAAGGCTGCAATTATTACTCTAATCTTATTTTTGATATGTGCAACTAGCGAAATACTGTATAGAGCGTTAGATAAAAAGATAGAACTACGGTTAAAACGGATTAAACAGGAGAAAAGAAAGATCATATTTAAAGGAAATAAATCCTAACAGCTTTTCTACAAATTCCTTTCTGCTATACAGATTTGAAATTATTTTTCACATGGGAACGAAGAAGAAAGAGTTAGCTTCATTATAGAATGAAGTAAAAAAGCAGTCCTTTAACTATTAAAAGACTGCTTTCTTACTATATAGAAGAGAAAGAGTAGCAAAAAATCATCCTTGATAAAGTTTACGACTATGCTGAATTTCCGGATAAAGTTAGTGGCCGTTGCGATAACTGCAACTCAGCTTACTTCAAAATTTCTGTAAAGGATGGCGTATTCTTACGTGAATGTCGAGAATGCGGGATGAAGAAGAGTATTTAAGCATAGATGATACGGAAAAAGGAGGGGTAAATACCTTCTCTTTTTTGGTTAGACTGTGTTTTAACCCTTTTTCTAATTTGTCCTGTTATAACTTTTCTCTTAGCATAGAAATTTCATCAATCAAATCCTTTATTAATCGTCCCAATCCTGCTAATTGCTCATCTTTGCGATCATAATCATCAATTTTCATAGATAATTCTAAAATACGACAGGTCTCTTCAACTGTCAGACCATGATCTCTTGCAAGAGTTTTTACTGTATCAAGAAATTTAACAGCATCATTATCAAAATAATGTTTTCGGGGTATTTGATTGAATAATGTTCCCATTTTCTCTCTCCTTAAAAGCTTAATATTAGTAAATTGTACAAATGAATCAGTGACAGATTTGTAGGTAGTACAGGCTGAGAGATTATATTTATTGCAAAGACTTATTTTTAAAACTTGAGGCATTCGATTTACAATATTATTGCTACCAATCTGCACGGATTTATGTAATAACCCCCTAGAAGTACGGAAATTATATATTAGCAACATTGAGAATTGGACTGTATTACTTTATAAACTGTTAATCGGAAATAGACACTCCGCAACATCATTTTTCGGTGAATTAACAATTGTAGATACAGGGTATGATTTCATCTTTTGAGCAGGAAAAGGAATTAGCAGAGATTTAAGATACTCTATATCATACATCTTAGAGTCCATCCATACATCATATGCATTTTCTTCAAGAATTACAGGCATTCTATTATGAACTTCTTGCGTGATTTCATTTGGGATTGTGGTTATAATTGTACACGAATAAAGGGGATCACCATTTTTATCCCATTCATCCCAAAGTCCAGCAAATGCGAATGGCCGGTCATCTTCCATAACAAATCGAAAAGGCTGCTTGTTTTTCCCTTCTTTTTTTATTTAATGTTTTTTTAACTCTCTTTAGAACTTAAGGTATACAATTTACAATGCTGCTACCACTGATGCGCATTACTTTATATCCTCGTTTCCTCAAAAAAGCACCTTTCTTTCAATTATATGATTTTTTCCCTATTAAAGAATGATACCGTTTTCCACCGCATTCAATCGCAAGCCTATCTACGGCAAGGCTGAGTCTTTATGAATCAAATTTTGTTTATGCTCGGACAGAATAGCCATTTATAACTAATTACTGACACGAAGGTCTTTCAAAAGTTAGTTGGGCTGTGATATGTCAAATATTCTGCTTTCTATCCAACAACAAGAAGACTACCTTCCATTGGTAGTCTTCCTGCTACTATAATTCCTTTACCTTATATGCAAAAGGTCACTTACTGCGTCCTTTAGTTTTCCATAGGTTCTTATTTTACTGAAGTCTATACCCAATTGAACGGCTGTTAAAGCGATCTCTGGACGGATACCTGTGATCGTTGTATCGATTCCTAGCAATTCTAACATGGTTACCACTTGAAACAATTCATTCGTCATCATTGTATCAATGGAAGGTACGCCTGATAAATCAATTATTAGGCAAGACAATTCAAGGTCTTTTGCCTGCACCATAATTTTTTCTACAAAGTTATTGCTCTTATAGTCATCAATCTGACCAATTATGGGAAGGACACCAACTGTATCTGAAATACTGATAACTGGTGTACTAAGTTCCGAAATTAGCATTTTTTGAGCATATATTTGCGCCTCTGCTACTTGCCCATAATACATGGTAAAAAGTTCAATCATCCGATCAAATGCTTCGTTTAAAGTTCTATTCCATAAAAGAATATCTCTTTGCGTAATACTAGACTGATGGAGATCTACAAATACTTCAACCCTTTTAAGAAAAATGAAACGGAATTTTTTAAAATGCTGGATACTTTGATACAGAGGATTCCCTAAGCGAGCTCGTTTGGTTGCAATCTCTTGGGCCCAACCACTAAGATTTTTAAAAGATCCATCCTTTAGGACCTTTACTATCGTACGGGTAAAATAGTGATTTTGTTCTCGAAGGTATTCAGTTACCTCTAAAGAAGCATCAGCTGTATAAACAGAATTCTCTTCTATCTCTCGAGAATCTAACCACTCTTGAGCCATTTCATTCACATGTTGTAATAAAAAATCATGTAATTCTTGAGTCATTTTATCCATAGTGTTTTCCCCTTTGGTGATAGATAACTTTACCTTTCCCTTTTATTGAGTATAGAAAACCTAACTACTATTCAAAACATTGATACTCACTTTAAGATATGGTGCATTCATCCAATAAAGCGTTTCTGGGGTACCTCTTTATTTTTATCGATGAATTATTTGAGTTAAAAAATAAAATGAGGTTAAGTAAGCTACTTAATATTGGCTTTGATTCTAAAAAAAGAGCTACTCATCTGAGTAGATTTTCTAAAAACAAACATTTAAGGGAATATAAGGGATTTAGGTTCCTATTATCTTAGTCTGCTCAAAAACCTGAATTTTATTCTTCTCCTATTTATTGAACGTTTCGTTATTATTTGATGTCAAAGGACTCTCTTGATTTTTAATATTTACTTCTTCCTTCTTTAAAGTTTCCGATATCTTTTCATTTTTTTCTTTTCGTCGTTTACCTACAACTACTTCTTCTGTTACCACAGGCTCTTTTGATACGGTCACTTTCTCTTCTTCAAGGGGAATACGAACTGTCTCTTCATCTTCTCTAATCTGCGTATTGGTTCTTTTATCAGATACAGGACGACGTTCTACGTACACTTCATCATGCTCGACAGGGATATTAACTGTTTCTTCTTTTTGAAGAACGTCCTTATCGACTTGAACTTCTCCTGTTTGGACTCGTTCTTTATCTACGTTTAATTGTTCTTCTTTTAGCTCAATATGTTCTTCCGCATTTTCAGGAACATTTCTTTCATTCTCACGATGTTCTCCATATAATGATTTATCATAAACAGAGTCACCTTTCGCAAAAGCAGAATTCTCTCTATTTCCTAAGAAAGAATTTGTTTTTGTCTCTCTATTAGCTCTTACTAACAATAATACTTTTCCTTTTTGTAGATCATCTGCATAAGGTCCTGCTTCTGTAAGAGGGACACCTAAGTTAATTAAACGCTTTTCTACTTTTGCTTTATCTTTATGAGTCTCTTGATGATGATTTGGTGAAAACATATGTTTAATTTTATCCATAATTGACTCATCATGATGAGTTTGTTCTGTGGTTTCAATCTTCTTTACGTCAATTCCTTCTTTGCTCTCTACTTCCAAATATTCCTCTTTATCGATATCTTTGCTGGTTACCAGAGAAAGATCCTTCTCCTGAAATCCTTGTGTTTTTAAGTTTTGAATAGCTGTGATAATAGCTTCTTCATTATCATACGTACCTATTACATTTTTTGTCATGAGTAGTTCCTCCTCCTAATATAGAAAATGGTTTATATAAATGGATTCATTTATGCTATTTGTAATACCCCAGGTTCTTTTTCTAAAACATTCAAAAAATTAGCCAATCCTTGTTTAAATGGAAGTGAGCTAGGAATATAACTCACAAGTCAAAAAAATCATAAGGAGGAAACAAACATGGAAAAGAATAAGGAAAATGAAAAAATGAGTAGAGAAGAAGCTGGACGAAAAGGTGGAGAAACTACATCTAAAAATCATGATAAGGAGTTTTTCCAGGAGATTGGAGAAAAGGGTGGAAAGGCTACATCTAAGAACCAAAGCAAAGAGTTTTTTCGAGAAATTGGTGAAAAAGGCGGAAAAGCTAGCAATAAAAATTCTAACAATTAAAATCTCTACAAAATAGCTTAGCTAGGTACTGATTTATACGCATAGGGTCTTCAAAAAATACGATGACATGGAGGAATTGAGACATGACAAAAAAATTAGCTATGCATGAGACGCTAGAAGTCCATGAAATCTTAACGCTTAAAACATCATGTGTAACGAAAGGTACAGCGATGTTGGAGCTGGTAGAGGATGAAAAATTAAAAAAGATTCTTGAAGAAGACGTGGAAACGTCTACTAAGGCAATTGATGAATTACAAAAAATTTTAAAGAAAGCTCAATAACAGGAGGGGTCGAGGAATGGCTACTAAAAGTACGCTTAACAAAACATTAGATGATCTTGCTATCGCAACAGATTTATTATTATCAGCGAAAAATGTTGTACGAACGTATGCAGTAGCGCTTACAGAAACGGCAACACCAGAAGTGCGCAAAGTATTAAAAAAACAATTAGATGAAGCGATCGATCTTCATGAAAAAATCGCTCAATACATGATTGATAATGAAATGTATCATGCCTACGATGTTGAAGAACAAGTAAATCACGATTTGAAAAAGGCAGATAAAGCATTAGATTTAGCAAAAGGTTAAATGGTAGGTAGGTTTGGAACGTCTCTTTACAAGAGAGTTCGAGCCGAATCATAAGGGTAAAAGCAAAAAAGCTATCCACTATATAAAGTGGATAGCTTTTTTGCTAATGAATATGTCTCATTATTACTGTTGAGGAAGATGTAAGGCTGTATCAGTTGCTTGCAAGTCTATCTTTAGCTGTTCTTGCATATTTTGAGGGTGATAGTACCCCTTTGACACCATATAATCCGTAATCTCTTGATGTGTATATAGAAAATAAGCCACCTAGGGATATCGAAAGTAGGTGGCTTATACTGTAAACTTAATATGGATTACGCTTTTAAAAGTTAATTTCTGTAAAAAAGAGAGCTACCAGATATACCTGGGTTCGTCATTTCATAGGGATTTAAAATTAATTCCAGCTCCTCCTCAGTCAATACGTCATATTGCAAACATAGTTCTCGTACCGACTTTCCATTTAAAATAGCCTCTCTAGCAATTCGAGCCGCTACTTCATATCCGATATGTGGATTTACGGCTGTAATAATCCCTACACTTTTTTCTACATACTCTTTTAAACGTCCCTCGTTTGCTTCAATGCCTCTTAGACAATGTTCTGTGAAGACGTGAAATGCGTTATTCATAATACTGATTGACTGAAGCAAGTTAAACACAAGAACAGGCTCCATCACATTTAGTTCAAGTTGACCTGCTTCCGATGCCAGACAAATTGTATGATCATTACCTATAACTTGAAAAGCTACTTGATTAATCATTTCAGGCATGACAGGATTGACCTTTCCAGGCATAATAGATGAACCAGGTTGACGAGCTGGTAATATAAGTTCAGCTAATCCAGCACGAGGACCAGATGCCATTAATCGGATATCATTCGCAATTTTAGACATATTAATCATGCAAACTTTTAAGCTAGCAGAGACTTCTGTATAAGCATCTGTATTTTGAGTCGCGTCTACAAGATGATTGGCCTTCTTAAGTGGTAAACCACTGATATTTGCTAGATATCTTACAACATTTTCGATATAACGTGGATCTGCATTTAAACCCGTCCCAACTGCAGTTGCTCCCATATTAACCTCATATAAATGTCCATAAGATTGCTTAATACGTTTCATATCGCGCTCAAGAACACGACTATATGATTCAAATTCTTGACCAAGACGGATTGGAACCGCATCCTGTAGGTGAGTACGTCCCATCTTTATAATAGAATCAAATTGTTCTGCCTTTTTCTGAAATACACTGTGCATATAATTCATTGTTTTCAGTAACTTATTTAACAGATTAAGCGTTGCAATATGGATAGCAGTTGGGAATACGTCGTTTGTGGATTGTGACATGTTTACATGACTATTAGGGCTTAAATCGGAATAAGAACCTTTCTTGTGACCAAGTAACTCTAAAGCTCTATTTGCAATAACCTCATTTGCATTCATATTCATTGAGGTCCCCGCACCACCCTGTATTGGATCAACAATAAATTGATTGTTTCTTTTCCCTTCAATAACCTCGTCTGCTGCTTCAATAATTGCATTACCCAACCCATCATATAACCTTTTTGTTTCCATGTTAGCAAGAGCAGCAGCCTTTTTAACGATTCCTAATGCTTTAATAAGCTCTGGGTGAATCTGATATCCTGTTATTGGGAAGTTTTCAACTGCGCGTAAAGTTTGAATCCCATAATAAGCATAAGTAGGAACTTCTTTTGTTCCTAAGAAATCTTTTTCAATTCTTACATTTTGTTTTTTTGGTATTTCTATATTTGCCATAACATTGTCTCCTTCTTTACATAAAAAGAAATTTTTTATGCTACGTCCGATTTTCTAATAGACTCTGTATAATGCTTTGCTTTTTCTTTATCGAATCCGCCTTCCCACTTAGACATTACAATAGCAGCTAATGCGTTACCTACTACGTTGACAGATGTACGAAGCATATCTAAAATACGATCAATACCAGCAATGAATGCCATGCCTTCTAGAGGTAATCCCATTGATCCCAGTGTTGTTAATACAACAACAAATGATGCTCCTGCAACACCTGCCATTCCCTTAGAAGTCAACATCAACACAAGTAAGAGTGTAATTTGTTCTATGAAAGATAAATGAATGCCATACATTTGTGCGATGAAAAGGGCAGCAATAGCTTGGTAAATGGATGATCCATCAAGGTTAAACGTATACCCTGTCGGAATAACAAATGATGTGACAGCTTTTGGACAACCAAAGTTCTCCATTTTAGTCATTAACCTTGGCAATACTGCTTCAGAGCTTGCAGTTGTAAACGCTAAAATTAACTCATCTTTTAAGATTTTTATAAGGACTAAAACATTCGTTCCAGCCATTTTTGCAATAATACCTAATACTACAAAAACAAAGAAAATCATGGTCAGATATATAACAAGTACTAACTTTCCTAAAGGAATTAATGAGCCGATTCCAAACTTCGCCACATTCAAACCAATTAAAGCAAATACGCCAAATGGGGCAAATTTCATAACTAAGTTTGTCATCCAAAACATGGATTCCAGTACGCCTTCAAAAAAGTTTAAAACTGGTTTG
Organism: Priestia sp. VA7; assembly: GCF_055710015.1. Taxonomy (NCBI): domain Bacteria; kingdom Bacillati; phylum Bacillota; class Bacilli; order Caryophanales; family Bacillaceae; genus Priestia; species Priestia sp. VA7. The sequence goes on along the minus strand of NZ_JBVQPN010000004.1, from coordinate 72,798 downwards.
CCTTTTTCTCCAATTGCTGCAACTCCTAGGCCAAATAAGACTGAGAAAAAGATAATCGCTAATAAATTTCCTTCAGTCAGAGATTGGAATATATTGGTTGGGATAATATGAACGATTTGAGCTGCTACACCTGCACTCTCAGTTGTTTTAGATGTTTCTTCATATTTGGATATATCACCTTTCTCTAGGTTCCCCATATCTATACCACTACCTGGATGGAATAAATTTGCGGCTAATAAGCCCACTGCTAATGCAATTGTAGTAACAATTTCAAAATAAAGAATGGTTTTTCCACCTAGTCTTCCTAACTTTTTAATATCACCTACACCAGCTATAGATACGATTAGTGCAGATACAATGATAGGAATAACAATCATTTTAATTAGGTGAAGAAAAATATCCCCTAAAGGTTGAAGAATCGCCATCACTGTATTATTTCCATAAAAAATAGCGCCTATAGCAATCCCGAACGCAAGTCCAATAAATATTTGTGTAGCTAATCCCAATTTCTTCATAGTTGTAACCCCTTTCAATTTCTGGTTCATTAAAACACTTAAAGAGAGCCTATGCTTAGGCTAGCGTCTATAAAAAAGACAATAATTAAAAATAAGTCCAATGTGTGAATAATCTTTAAAATAACTGGTAATCATATGATTTGAAATTAACTCCCCCCTTCAGTAAAGCGTTTTCAATACTTTCATTGTAAAAATACACTTTTTCTGCTCACCTTATATACCTGAGCATATAGTATCGTTCATAAAGAGATTTTCTATTATCCTTTTAACCTTTTTGAAATCCTGTTTATTGTCTAACATTCATATAAATGTAGTAACAGTCACTTTTATATTTATATGAATGTTAGACAAAATATCCTAATCTATTATTCCTTCATTTCAGATAAAGAAATATCTTCTTCTTTATCTAGTGTCTAGAGATAAGGTAGCAATAACCCTAGATATCTCTATAATTTGTTAAAATAATTAAGTCTCTTAAAGTGTTTTTCTTCGAACGAAATGATATCGCTTTCAAAAAATCTCAATCGTAATAACTACACATATCTTCTCCGAAAGCTAAAGGAATTTAGGGTTTATTCCAGGTGTAACTTAATTAACGAAACTATAGCATTAAGTTGGGCTATCTCCTTTAATCTCTTCATACTGTAATCTCATTATAATAAACATACTTTTCTTGTATATAGGTAATGAATGGAATCAAAAAAATGAGGATAACGAAAAGTATATTTTTAATTTCATGTTCTCTTTTTGCGTACTTCAGTTACATTATATTTATATATAACAGATAAATCAAGAAAATTATTATTCATTTCGCGTACATTTTATTTAGATAGGTCTCATAGAAGTGAATGATATTTTAATAACGAAGAACTGTTACTTAAATATTAACCTTTCGTTTATGTTCAATAAGGTTGAGTAATAGATACTTCAGTTTAAATGAGGAAGCTAATTCCTAATCTATAAAAAAAGCGCATATTCTAGATCCGTTTACTCCTGACCTACTGCAGTAAAGAAGCATATCTGCACTTTATTTTTAAATATTTTCCATAATAATAAGCGACCCTATATACCGTAAACAAAGTTAATAAGGTCGCTTATACTATATTTTGATTTATTATTTTTTTGTCTGTTTCTTTATAATAAAATATCTGTAATCTCATTAATCTTCTGACAGAATTTCGCTATCATTATTAATTTGATCGAATAAATAGGTAAGATAAGAATCTAGTTCAAATTGATTACCTTCAACAAAATCATATAGCATAGAATTATTTTCTTCTCTCATTTTTAGTCACTCCAATTTAAGTTTTTTCAATTTTTATACATGATGACTATGATTCTTTTTTTGACCCATCTTTCTTAAAAGAAAGCTTACAATTAATACTAAAATGATTGATCCAATAATTGCTGGGATGATTGCAAAACCGCCAATGACTGGCCCCCAACTTCCTAAGATAAGGCCGCCTAACCAAGAACCAATAAAGCCAGCGATAATATTACCAATAATACCTCCAGGAACGTCGCGTCCTGTAATTAAACCGGCGAGCCACCCAATAATTCCACCTACAATTAGCATCCATAGAATCTCCATTAATATTTCCCTCCTTCTAAATTGTTTAGTTAACTTTACCCCTCACTAGAACTCATTAATCTTGTTATTTTTTTCCTGATTAGAGCTTTTCTCGTATATAAAAGGACACCCTCTCATTTCTCGACTGTTTCATGAAAAAGATAAACGATTAAGACAGCCCTCAGCATATAAAAAACCAGCACCTCCTATATAACCATCTACCCCTTACCTACTGCAGTAAGAGCTCCTTGTTATTTTTTGAGTAGACAGGTAAGTTTACTGCAGTAGCTGCATCATAGTATCTAAAGAATTACGACTTGATTACTAATCAGTATCTATTTCAGTATCGTTGCCGCGTTAATATACGTTGTGAATGTACAGTTTTAATTAGCTACTTTTCCTTTGTTAATCCGGATTACACGTTATCTTTCCATATCTCAATGCATCATAGATAGCTCGCCCATCGCTTAAACTCGTTTCTGAATATTCAAAGGGTAAGAGCGAGAAAACAATATAATAAATAGAGAAATAAACAAATTGGTAAGAGAAGAGATTCTTTGAGAGAACACCCCACATAATTAAACCATATACAAGAAGGATAGACGCTAAATTAGCTATGGTACCTCCAGCATAAACACAAGCATGAGTAAACCGATTATCATACTTTAATTTTTCGTAAATACAAAAGGAGTGCAAAAAATAAATAGATTTTATTTTAATTTTTTTCCATCTAAAAATCGTTCTCCCTTGTCCAATGGTAAAATCGATCCTTCCACCTAAAATAATAGCCATAAGTGAGTGCCCCAGCTGGTGAATAACAGACACAAGTGGAATGACAATTAAAAAAGAAAATAATAATTTCGGCATATCACTCCATCCAAACATACCTGTCTCCCCTTCATGCTAAAATAGTCTTACATTTGATATTCCACATTTCCGTCTATCAAAACCGGTATTCTTATGAGGGCTATATAAGAGAACGGTGCGTTTCTATGTTTTGTTTTTATGGTTTCTATTAGGTTAACTAAATAATTAAACCCGACCTTCTTTACAATAAAAAGAGCTACCTCCAAATAGAAAAAGGTAGCTTGCTCTACTCAAGAAAAAAATTACATACGTTAATCTGGTTTAAAAAATTTAAGTATTTTAATATGATAAAACACTTAAATAAAACGCTTTCATTTTTTTCTATTCACTTATTTCCTTTGTTACAATGAAATTATAAGGATTAGAGTAGAAGGGTAGATGGGAGATATGAGTACAAATCTATTGATAATTTTAGGGGTTATATTTCTGACAACAGTAGCTATCACTATTTTAATTAAGATTTCGGAGGAAGACTAAACGATACTATAAAATAAAAAGCACCTCGTTCTATTGGCATTGAAGAGTGAGGTGACTTTTTTTGATTTTGAGTTATACTTTGCAAAAGTATAAGAAAGGTTAGGTCTACTAGTAATTATAACATATTAATTGAAAGATTGTCATACAAATTTTATTGTAGAAGAGCACCTCTGTACTCAAAAAACAGGAGTGCTCTTTAGCATGATTATAATTATTTTTATCTTTTTGAATTCTTAGATTAACCATCTTTTTCCTTAAAAAACTTTTTATCCTATAGAAGAATAATAGTTCTTACAATATAATGTTTTCCTCATTATGCATATCCGATATATGACTTCGTTGTCCTGGTTTCACAAATATCATAGATACCATTCCAATTATTACGGCAATGGCAGCAGCAGTAAACATAGCATTATACCCATGTGCCGCAACAAGACTTCCTGTTAGCGTAGGCGCAATAATAGTAGCCAGGTTTGCAATAAAATGAGTTACTCCCCCAAAAGTTCCTGCTTTATTGGGCTCTGTATCAAGAACAACTGTCCAATAGATCGAATTGGGTAGGTAATTAAAGGCATTACCTATACACATTAATAAAAGCACTGAGGCCGCGCTTCCAACCGTTGGGATTAGCATAAAACAAATAGCTGTAAAAAATAAGCAGACTACTGTGAACCAGGATCTAGCTATACGCAAATTTCCTGTTTTCTCACGTAATTTATCCGAAATTTTCCCTCCTATTAATCCTGTAACAATAGCACCTACCCATGGAATCATACCTATATATGAAAGAGATGCTAAAGAATAATTAAATTCATCTTGCAGATATTTTGGAGTCCAAGTTAGTAATAGGATATTGACATACAAAAATGCAAAGTACCCAATAGCGTTCATTACTAATGTAGGGTTTTTAAAAAAATAATACCAAGGAACATTTTGGGGATTTGTATTATCTAATTGTAATTCACCTTTTATTAAATTATCTGTGCTTCGAATTTTTTGAAGTTCAATTTTTGAAACTCTTGGATGACCTTCAGGTAAATTTGTAAATATTTTTCTCCATATTAATACCCAAATAAAACCTAATAGGCCAAGAATAATAAATGTTATCTTCCAATTAGTGAATGTGAGAAGACCCACTACAATAGGTGCCGTGACCAATGCTCCAATTGGAGTTCCAACTAAGCCAAGTGCTACGGAAAAACCTTTTTCTTTTGGAGATACCCAATTTGCCATCGTTCGGTTCATTGTAGATAAAGTAGGTCCTTCAGCCAGACCAAACAAAACACGAAATACCGCAAAACCAGCTAATGCAGAACCCCCAAAGAACGTTGCACCTAAGTGACCAGCAAATATTGTCCCAATTTCAAATATAGACCATGTGGTGCCAGCAAGAATCCACATAAACTTAGGACCTTTCTTATCTGCCAACGCTCCTCCAAATAGTGCACCAAAAATATAACCATAGCCAAAATACCCCAAAATTGCCCCCCAACTTACTGGATTTAAGTTGAATTCTTGAATAATTTCAGCTTGAGCGTATGAAAGCGCTCCTCTATCTATGTAGTTTATGATTGTTATAATAACAATCATAAAAATAATAAAGTAGCGATAATTGTGTTTCATCAATTACTTCTCTCCTCTCTCATTTTTTCACTTTTCTTCCTGAGAAAGAAAGCTTCATAACAAATCACTAGAGATTTGTTATTTTCAAAAGGATAAGGAAATTAATATTTTATTTTCTATTTGCAAAGCCTGTTAAAAAATTTAAGAATACATGAACTCCTGCTTTAATAGTCATTCCTGATTTATCACGTAAGGGATCTAAACATACAATATCCATCGCTTGGACTAATGGGTGTGAGCCAGCAATATATATCGCTTCGAACAATTCATCCGTTCTCATTCCTCCTGTAGTTCCTGCTGGTACACCAGGGGCATAAGCGATATCAAGAACATCCATATCTACTGTAAGATAAATGGCATCCACTTTCTTAGCTAAATCGTCTAAGGCTTTTTCAACTGTATTAGAGATTCCTGTTTTTCTAGCTTGAAGTAAGGTCACATAATTAACCTTGTGGGTATCTGCATACTCTGTGAGAGATTTAGAGTTATAAAACCCATGCAAGCCAATATTCCAAACGTTTTTGCCTTCAATTGTACCACTCTCAATCAAGTTTCGAATGGGTGTTCCATTTGATGGTCCGTTATCTTCTAAACTGCGTAAATCAAAATGTGTATCGAATTGAAGAATTCCTATACGTTGTTCTGGATGTGATGTTTTCCAGCCTTTTACTAACATAGCCGTAATCGAATGATCTCCCCCTAACATGATAGGGAGGGTATGGGGGTGATATTTCCTCATTGAAATCATTGCTTCTTTAATATACTGATGAGAAAGTGAAATATCTGTTACATGCTGTTTGACATCGCCTAAATCTAAAACCGATAAGGAGGTCAAATCCGTATCATATTCAATATGATACGGATTAAACGATTTCCATAGTTGTCTCATAGCAAGGGGTGTTTCACTTGCTCCTGAGGCACTAATAGAAGATCTCGAAAGAGGGACTCCCAAAACGGTTACATCTACAGCTTGAAAATCTATTTCATCTTGCCCTTCAAAAGTCTCGATCCAATCACTTACCTTAGGTTCAGTTGAACGCTGTCTTCCCCAATGAAAAGAGGGACGATTAAGTTGTGGGTACGGGTACGTCACGTAAAACCCCACCTTCTACAATCACTTGTCCTTCTTTAATCACAGTATCTACAAGGTTTACTGCATAGTTATATTGCAACGTTTGATAATTTGGTGCATCAAATAAAACAAGGTCCCCTTTCTTTCCTACTTCGATACTCCCAACTTCATCAGCTCTTCCAATGGCATGAGCTGCATTAATTGTACATGCTGTTAGGACTTCGGCTGGCGTCATCTTCATCGTAAGACAAGCTAGATTCATAATAAAAGGTAATGATTCAGTAGGTGATGACCCTGGGTTACGATCAGTTGAAAGGGCAACCGGAACTCCAGCTTCAATCATCTTTCTTGCATTCGCAGGCTTCTCCATTAAAAAGAACGCTGTACCTGGCAACAAGACTGCAATAACACCACTTTTAGCCATTTGTTTAATACCTTCATCAGATACCTGTAATAAATGGTCGGCTGAAACAGCCCCTACTTTTGCTGCAAGTTCTGCACCGCCAAATTGAACAATTTCATCTGCATGTATTTTTGGCTTTAATCCGTAGACTTTTCCTGCCTCAAGAATTTGCTCCGACTGTTCAACTGTAAAAACTCCTTCTTCACAAAAAACATCGCAAAACTCAGCTAAATTTTCTTCTGCAACTCTTGGAATCATTTCCTCTATCACTAAACGAACAAATTCGTCTGGGTTTTCTTTATATTCAACTGGAACAGCATGCGCTCCCATGAAGGTAGAAACTAAATCAACAGGGTGTTTTTCGTTTAGCTTTTTTGCTGCTCGTAGCTGTTTCAATTCATCTTCCAGTGTCAAACCATATCCACTTTTCGCTTCAACCGTCGTAACTCCATATTGTAGAAAACGATTCAGGCGTTTAGAGGTTTCTTGGATCAGTTGTTCTCCTGTAGCTTCTCTTGTACTTGTTGTTGTTTGGAGAATTCCTCCGCCTGCTTTTAGGATATCAATATATTTAGCTCCGTTTAATCGCATCTCTAGTTCTTTTTCACGACTGCCCCCAAACACAATGTGAGTATGAGCATCAATTAGACCTGGAGTAACAATCTTTCCTGAAGCATCAATCGTATTTATATGTCCATTCAAAGTATGAACATAGCGTTCTGCTTCAACATCTGATCCAACAAATGTAATCAATCCATTTTCTACTACAACACTGCCATGTTCGATAATACCGATATCGGACATATCTTGAGCACGTTTTGGTTCTTTAGTTCCGCCTCTAACTGTAATCAGTTGTGAGGCACATTTAATATACGTAATACATGACATAATGCTCACTCCTTTTCTTTTAGTCTAATGTTGGAATGTTCATGCCCTTTTCTTTGGCAGTTTGAATGGCTAATTCATAGCCTGCATCTAAATGACGAACTACGCCCATACCAGGATCTGTTGTTAATACGCGTTCAAGACGTTTAGCCGCATCTTCCGTACCATCTGCTACTACGACCATACCTGCGTGAAGAGAATATCCCATGCCTACGCCACCACCATGGTGAACAGATACCCAACTTGCCCCTGCGGCTGTATTAACTAGTGCATTTAAAATAGGCCAATCTGCTACAGCATCACTGCCGTCTCTCATCGCTTCTGTTTCACGGTTTGGTGAAGCAACAGATCCCGCGTCTAAATGATCTCTACCAATAACAATAGGTGCTGAAAGTTCTCCAGATGCAACCATTTCATTAATAATTTTTCCAAATCGTGCACGTTCTCCATATCCTAACCAACAGATACGTGCCGGTAATCCTTGAAATTCAATTTTTTCTCTCGCCATTTTAATCCAGTTACAAAGATGGGTATTATATGAGAATTCACGTAAAATAACTTCGTCTGTTTTATAAATATCTTCTGGATCACCTGATAAAGCTACCCAACGGAAAGGTCCTTTTCCTTCACAGAATTGAGGACGGATATAAGCAGGTACAAAACCTGGAAAGTTGAACGCGTCTTTTACGCCTTCATCTAACGCTACTTGACGAATATTATTTCCGTAGTCGAAAGCAATGGCTCCTTCTTTCTGCATATCTAACATAGCCTGAACATGAACAGCCATACTCGCCTTAGATTTCCTTACATATTCTTCAGGATTTTCAGTACGTAATACTTCTCCTTGCTCTAAGGTAAAGCCTACTGGAAGATATCCATTTAATGGATCATGCGCAGATGTCTGATCCGTTACAATATCTGGAATAAATCCACGTTTAATCATTTGAGGAAGCACTTCAGCTGCGTTTCCAACCAAACCAATCGAGAGCGCTTTTCCTGAGTCCTTTGCTTCTTGTGCTAAGGCAATCGCATCATCTAGGCTTTCTAACACAACGTCACAATAGCGTGTTTCAATTCGTTTTTCAATACGTGTTCGGTCAACATCAATTCCAATGACTACGCCCCCTGCCATTGTAACTGCTAATGGCTGAGCGCCTCCCATGCCTCCTAATCCAGCTGTTACGGTAATGGTACCTTCGAGACTACCATTAAAATGTTGTTTTGCACATTCAGCAAATGTTTCATATGTACCTTGTACAATTCCTTGACTTCCAATATAAATCCAGCTACCGGCTGTCATTTGCCCATACATCATTAATCCTTTTTTATCGAGTTCATGGAATTTTCCCCAATTTGCAAAGGCCGGAACAATATTGGAGTTAGCTAAAAGTACACGTGGTGCATCTTTATGAGTTTTAAAAACAGCTACTGGTTTTCCAGACTGTACTAATAGTGTTTCATCCTCTTCTAGATCTTTCAAAGTGGCTACGATACGATCGAATGCATCCCAATTTCGAGCTGCCTTCCCTATTCCCCCATATACAACTAATTTCTCCGGATGTTCTGCCACTTCTGGATCTAAATTGTTCATTAACATACGAAGAACAGCCTCTTGTACCCAACCTTTTGTATTTAATTCTTTTCCATGAGGTGCCTTAATTATCTTTTGTTCAGTAGTCATATTTCTTCCCCCTGTAAATAAATTTAAATAATTTTAAACGTTTTTTAAAAATTTATTCTTATAGATAATTACTTATAATCTGGCCATATTTCATACGGGTTTACTTTACGCAGGAAATCTCATAAATCTTTATAATTGAGAAAAAGAAAGGTTGATACCCTAATATTTTAATAAGTCTATGCTAGAGTTTTATAATAAAAACGACTTTACACGTTCATTAACGTACCATTTCGTAATTAACTTCTTTTACAACCCCTTTTAAATCAGCAGCCAATTTTTCAATATCACGTGAGAAGATTCGATCTTTCGTAATTGTTGGAACAGATTTTCTAATTCTTGAATAAAGTTTCGTTGTTTCTGGAGCTAACTTACTCACACCTCTAATATCAGCAGCCTGAGCAGCACAGATAGCTTCGATGGCAAGAACCCTTCTACTATTTTGAATAATTTGATAAGCATGGCGAGCAGCAGTTGTTCCCATACTCACATGATCTTCTTGATTAGCAGAAGATGGAATAGAGTCTACACTAGAAGGATGAGCTAATGTCTTATTTTCCGAAACTAATGAAGCAGCAGCATATTGAGTAATCATTAAGCCTGATTGAAGACCAGGGTCAGGACTTAAAAATGCCGGTAAATCACTTAGTTGGGGATTCACCAATCGTTCGATACGTCTTTCAGAAATATTTCCTACTTCAGACATTGCAATTCCAAGAAAGTCCATCGCAAAAGCAATAGGTTGTCCATGAAAGTTTCCACCGGAAATAACATTTCCACTGTCCGAGAAGATTAGTGGATTATCTGTTGCTGAGTTTATCTCAATCGATAGTTTCTCTTTTACATAATTTAAAACTTGTTGAATAGCACCATGGACTTGTGGGATACATCGTAATGAATAGGCATCTTGAACTCGAATTTGTCCCTGAGTAGTGGTTAGTTGACTACCGTCAAGGTAAGAAAGAATCCGTTCAGCCACTTGTTTCTGTTCAGGGTAAGGTCTTACAGAATGAGATTCTGGTGTGAAAGCGTCAACAATTCCTTGTAAACCTTCTAATGTCAGGGAAGCAATTCCATCTGAAAGATCAGCTAACTTTTGAGCCTCCATGTAAGCAACCACACCTACAGCAGTCATAGCTTGGGTTCCATTGATTAAAGCAAGCCCTTCCTTAGCTTGCAATTTGATTGGTTGAAGACCTGCTAATTTCAATGCTTCTGCACCTGACATTTTTTCACCATTAAAAATGGCTTCTCCTTCTCCAACTAATAATAGGGCTAAGTGCGATAGAGGAGCTAGATCACCACTTGCTCCTAGCGATCCTTGACTAGGAATAACTGGAACGATATTTTGATTTAAACAATCTATTAATAACTGAAGTGTTTCTAGACGAATTCCTGAATAGCCTTTCGCTAATGCATTAGCTCTTAGAAGTAACATAACCTGGCTTACTTCTCTAGGAAATGGCTCCCCAAGCCCACAAGCATGGCTTCGAATTAAATTGATTTGTAAGTCAGCTAAATCATGCTTTGAAATAACTGTGTCACTGAATTTCCCAAACCCTGTGTTTACACCGTAAATTACCTTGTTATTGGTAATACTATCCTCCACTAAAGCTCTACTTTTTTTGATATTTTCTAGAGCGTGATCACTAATTTTAACAGAATAACCTTCATAAATAACTTGATGAATTTGTTCATACGTTAATGAGTTACCGTCTATTTGAACAAACATTCTAATCACTCCTTCTTAAATTAAAAAGTCTTATTGTTTTTGAACATAAAAAGGGGCTATATCAAAAAAGAAACAAATCTTTTTTGATATAGCCCCCTATAAACTAAACTGAATAAACTATGGGCTTTAAATACAATTTTAAATATCTAAAACAAACATAACTAACAATGCTAAATGAATCTATACTTTAAGGTCTAAAGCTTAAAGCAACTAATGTGTCTGAAACTAGTATCTCTTTATCTGAATAATTTGTCAATTGTTTTTTGAAAAATTTAAAATTATTTATTTAAATTGCTTTGAATAGATTTTTTTAGATATGGTTAAACCCAAAACCTAATGCATCATGTTCAAACCCTTTTTTTGGAGCCCCTATAGTTCCATAGACACATACACTAATCCATTCTCCCCCATAACCAGAGGAGTCAATATTTCCTCTGACAATTGAAAAAGTTAAACCAACTGTACGTAAAATATCGCCTAACTGTAAAGTCCCCCTACTTACTCCCTGAATTGCCTCCAATATGGCATGATAAAGAGCATGGACTTCCCTATACGAATTAGCATTTATAATATGGTTATTTTTAGCACTTGTTTCAACAGCAGCAACTACTTTTGATAGCTCCATAGCCCCAACTTTTCCAACTGTATAGTTATAACCCCTTGAGTCCAGTTCTTGTTCAACTTCTTTCACCAGTTCAGTATTATGCAAGAGAACCAATAAAGAAGTTAACTTACCCATTGAAAAATTATTCTTTTGTTTGACCTGATTGCTCATAAGATGTTCCCCCTTTGTGCTTCCCTTACTACTAGATTAGTATATACTGAAGAGTATATTAGATGTCAACCCACCTTTTGGTAGCGCATACATTTCTGCGTTGACAACTATTTATTCGGTAGATATACTAAATATAATTCTGAAAATTCTAGATAATATAGCCTTTAGTGGATGAATTAAATTTTAGTTAATGGAGGATCTTAACAAAAAGATGGAAATATAAAAATCAGGTATGATGTTATTTTTTAGAATAGGGTTTTCTCCAAGAGAGTAGATCAGATACCTATCAAACTTAAAAATATTACTTATATAAGTTTATTTAGGCGTAGTTAAGTAAATAAGACAAGACTCCAATTTAGTTATTAGTTTATAGAATGGAACTTGGCAAAAAGGAAATTATTATTTTTGCGAAGTTTTTTTGTGTTGGAAAGACTTATAGTAACTTGGAAAGGAAAGCTAGATTATATTTTTTGAGGTTTTAATAGATATTTTAAAAATCATAAAGAAACTATATTCATTCAAAACATATTTTAAATTATGTCCAACCGATCTGCTCATTTAAATTTTTAGTTTAAAGGAGAACCCTGCTTATAACATAAAAATAATTAAATCATACTATTAGGAAGAGGGTTATACATGCATAGTAAAAAAATAGAAGTATCCAATGAGCTTCAAAGAAATATGAAAAGCAGACATTTATTTATGATTTCAATTGGTGGAGTAATTGGAACAGGCCTTTTTCTAAATTCGGGTCATATTATCAATGAAGCAGGTCCTGGTGGGGCTGTATTAGCTTACCTTGTTGTGGGTTTCTTAATGTACTTAGTTATGCTTTGTCTTGGTGAATTGACCGTATCTATGCCGGTGACAGGATCATTTCAAGCCTACGCAACAAAATATATAGGACCTGGAACAGGTTTTACTGTGGGATGGATGTACTGGTTGAATTGGGCAGTTACAGTAAGTGTTGAATTCACAGCATCTGGATTATTAATGCAGCGCTGGTTTCCTGATATTCCTGTTTGGGTTTGGTGTGCTATTTTTGGAACTTCTTTGTTTATCATTAACTCTCTGTCTACTCGCAGTTTTGCAGAAACAGAATTTTGGTTTTCAAGTATTAAAATCGTAACCATTTTATTATTTATTATAATTGGGGCAGGTATAATTTTTGGATTTCTTGATACTCATGGGGCAAAAAATCCAGTTCAAAGTGTTTCTACCATAATGAATAATGGAGGACTTTTTCCAAATGGATTTAGTAGTGTTTTCTTTGCCATGATTGGAGTTGTTTTTTCTTTTCAGGGAACCGAATTGATTGGTATTGCAGCTGGAGAATCTGAAAATCCACATAGGGAAATCCCTAGAGCTATTAAAAATACGGTTTGGCGAACAGTATTTTTTTATGTAATTTCCATGCTTATCCTCGTTAGTTTAGTCTCCTGGAAAAAAGCAGGATCAGTAGATAGCCCCTTTGTCTATGTTTTCGACAATGTTGGGATACCGTATGCAGCAGATGTGATGAATTTTGTTATTCTCACTGCGGTTTTATCGGTTGCAAATTCAGGGTTATATGCATCCACACGAATGCTATGGGCTATGAGCCTCGAAGGATTTGCTGGGAAATCTTTTTCAAAATTAAGCCAAAAGGGGGTACCATTACGCGCATTAAGTGTAACTTTTTTAGTAGCATGTCTATCTCTTTTAACAAGCTTCATTGCTGCTAATACTGTTTTTCTAATTTTAGTATCAATCGCTGGCCTAGCTGGCATCACTGTTTGGATGTTAACTGCCCTATCTCAATTAAATTTCCGTAAAGCTTATATTGCGGAAGGAAATGATATTAATCAATTAAACTTCCGTACACCTCTGTATCCTATTGTTCCAATTACTTGCTTTGTACTCTGTTTAGTAGTCATTGTTAGTATGGCTTTTGTTGATTCTCTCAGGGCTGCTTTATATTGCGGTCTCCCATTTGCAATTGGGTGCTATGCCTACTATTACTTACGTATTCATAAGAAAATAGATAAGGAAAAAGATACAATAATATTAAAGAGAAGTTCTGGGGAATAGACCTAGTGGGAATTACATTCTTCCTTTAATTAATGGATCATTGAGTAAATCACGATATTTTCATTACCTCTTTTTGATTTTTTAGCAGATTTTATCCTTGGATAAGATCTGCTTTTTAATTACACTAACAAACATTAGACACGAATTAATTCATCAACCCTTTTTATAAAACATGTGATTAGACTCTGCCATCTGAATATGGGTTACCTCTATATTTCTCAAAAGACCTTTACTATACTCTACATTTATTTTTCGTCTTTTTCTTTCTTTTCTAATTTTTATAAATTATATCACCGTCTTTTATGTTAATTTCACATATCAATTAGATATTGAAACCCCTTATACTTTTTCTAATCATGATAATCACTCTAAAATTCATCTTAAAATCACATTAAAAATAGATGAAAATAGTAGAATTTTATAAATTTAGTGGTATAGTAACAGCTACATAAGCTCTCTAAGAAAGAAACTTTATTATAAATCAGCTATATTAGATTAATAAAGACAGGAGTAATTGTAATGAAAAAATTGACCTTAATATTTGTATTAATATTTGCAATAGCTATACCAAATGTTGCTCAGGCAAAAGGATTTAGTGGCCATAGTTCTTTCAGTCACAGTTCTTCGTTCAGTTCTCATTCAAGTAGGGGCACATATTCAAGTGGCACTTATCATTCTGGATATAAGTCTCCGTCAAGCAACGTTACAAAAACACCATCGTATACTAGGTCTCACACGACGTATAACCAGACGCCGCCTTCACGAGCAAAAAGTATACTGACTCATGCTGCAGCGTTTGGAACGGGGGCACTTTTGGGCCATATGCTCCATCCATTTGGAGGAAATTATAATGGTACGTATGGAAATAACGCTTCAAATGGATTTTCTTTTTTAGGAATTCTTGTAGATATACTTGTGATTTTAGTCATCATTTGGGTAATTAAAAACATCTTTACAAGAAGAAGATATTAAGGAGAAATTTAAGATGGAAGTACTATTTAATGAACAAGATATTGTAGATAGTATTTGTATTTATATTGCGTTAAAAGAAAGAATCGAACCTCAACAAGTAGAAGTAGATTTGGAATTTCATCCCTCTCTTGGGTTTGCTGCTTCTACCTTAGCATTAGGACGTACAGCGCGATTGCATGAACAAGACATCATTGATGCTGTTGCAGTATATTTACAGGACTATCACCAGTTCGTCGCTAATCATCTACAAGTTAATTTATCTTTTTCGGAAAAGAATGGGTTTACTTCCTCTATTCAAGTATTGAGTAATTAGTAATTAATTTTTGACATGAGACTTCCGAGCATTTTCATACTGGAACGAATAAGTTCTTTCATTATAAGTTTAGTTTATTATAAAAAGATATATGTAAATGTAAAATAAAAAGAAGCCTCAGTTTTTAAAAAAGAAGGCTTCTTTTTAATGAATTTCTTCTATATTACATCGTTTTTATTAAGATACAGATTTAAGTTCCTCTGTTAAACGTAAAAAAGCTTGTTTATCTTTATTCTTTAAAGACTGGTCTATTTCCTTAAGGATCTTATTTCTTTTGAAGTCGTTCATCGTTTGATCCAAAAATAATTCAGCCAGCATTTGATCGCGTAAACCTGGATCGATGTTGTTAATTCCATTATTTCACATTAAAAATCAACCCCTTTATCTTTTCTCCTTTTTAAACATTATTCTCCTTTCTGACGTTGTTTATACGAGATTAATAGATAAAGTGAAATAATGAATATATTTTTTACCCCATGTATTAATAATCCTCTTGTTATTCTGATTGTTATTTTATACTTATAAACCCTAAAGTGAGCACAAAACTGTTTTATTCATTTGTTGAAGGAGATCTACAAACTAACCTTTAAGAATATAGGTTCTGACAGTCATGTTTAATGACGGCAAACCACTAGCTTAATCTACTTTCCTTTCAGAAACGTTCGTAAAAGTACATAGTTTTTAGAAGACGTTCGTAATTTATTTTCAAACTTAATCGAACAATGAAAATGACAGGTTTTCTATATAAGAGAAAAGTTCGTAAATATATACTTTTATGGACTTAATTATCGGAAAATCCCTCAGTATTAACATGAAAAGTTTTTAAATATATATAAAGCAGCAGGAAACTAATACTTCCTACTGTTTCCCATATTATAGGGTCGATACACTCTTACCTCTTTTGGAAAAAATAATCGCCTTATTCTCACTTATAAATGTTGATCCTAAAAGAAGCGCGCCACCTATTATTTGAACAATTGTCATATGTTCTCGCAAGATAACTGCAGAAATCAATATGGCTACGAATGGATCTACATAGCTTAGCATAGCGATACTTTGGCCTTTTAATTTCTCCATACCAGAGAAAAACAACCAAAATCCAATACCAGTGTTCACAATCCCCAGAATTATTATAAAGGGAACGGACGATTTAAATACTTCAAAGACATCGAATCCTTCCGTCAAAAATACATATGGCAAGAGCAGTAAAGCTGTTATTCCAAGTTGGATAATTGTAATCTCTAGCCTACCCATGAGGCGAATAAATTTATTGAGTAACATCAATGCAGCATAACATGCAGCTGCTAGTAATCCAAAAAAGATTCCAAGTAAATCTTCTGTTCCAGAGGCACTTACACCATTTCCAACAATCATTAACATACCTATTATCGCTATACCGATACAAATGATTTTTTTGACAGGTAATTGTTCTTTAAGGATAAATGGTGAGAGGATTATGACGAATACAGGTGCAAAATAATAGCCTAGCGTAGCATTAGTGAGCGTTGTGTGATCATATGCTTGGTAAAGAAACATCCAATTTCCCCCTAATGCAATACCCGAAAAAAATAAGATATAACCATTAGCTTTTACCAATTTCCATGTAATGGTTCTCTTTCTCATAAAAAGAACAACTATTAAAAACAAACACCCAATTGAACTACTTAATAAGGCCGTTTCACTAGAAGATAAATCAATGTATCTTACAATTAAACCCATTGTACCGAAAATAATCATAGATAAAACAAACTGTATCTTATATTTCACTGCCTTCACCCACTTAATACACAGGCAATTTGATCAAACGATTTTAGATTATTTTGCTCTATTTCATTTGTCAGCGTAGAAATTCTAACTTTTATGGCTATTCTATTTTTATATAGACACATATCACACCTCTATAATCGATACCTTATGGTTTGTATAAGGTAAAAAATTATTAATAATTTGCTCCGTTCGTACTTTTATATATCCGGTTGTTGTTCCATCACTGCATCCATACCATTCTTCATTAGTTACATCTTTATCAAAAACAATTTGTACATTATTACCCTTATCAAACAGTGCGCTAAAAACAGTTGCTGCTCCAATTTTTGTTCCTAACATATCTTTCATCAATTCCTCAGGAGCAAACGAGACTCTAGCTATATTTAGAGCACTACTGAAGTCTTTTGAGCAAAAAGGCTTGTCTCCTTTAGTGATAAATAGATAGAAAGAAGTTTGCTGTCGATTACATAAAAACAAGGTTTTAACCATTTTCATGTTCAACTTTTTATTAATAAGAGTACAGTCTTCCATTGTAATAGCTTCATTTGTATCAACACGTTGAAAAGGAATATTTAATTGTTGTAAAGCAAGATACGTACTTTCTTGTAAAGATGTGGAGCCTTTTCTTCGAGCCATGGTATAAACCTCGCTAATAAAAAACATATTTTTTCATTCCTTTGCTTTGTATATTTAATAAATGTAGATTATCATGGGAAAAAGCATTACAAAAGCGAATATTTGTCATGATAAGCATGACAAAAACAGATGCAAAGGTTGTGATACTATGGACATGAATATACAAAAATATATTGCTTTTGTTAAAACAGTGGAATTGGGAAGCTTCACAAAAGCAGCAAAGTATTTAAATTATTCTCAGTCTGGCATAAGTAGGATGATTAACGATTTAGAAAAAGAATGGGGAGTAACTCTACTTGAACGAGGCCGATCTGGTTTGCGGTTAACTTCAGAAGGATTAAATTTATTTCCAGCTGCTAAAAGACTATTTGAAGAATATCAAAACTTACAGCATCAGATAGAAGAAATTAACGGGTTACAATCGGGAGTGGTTCGGATTGGCACTTTCTCTAGCGTAGCCACGCATTGGCTTCCAAAAATAATAAAGCAATTTAAAACTGATTATCCTAATATTGATTTTGAATTACTTTTAGGTGATTACCACGAAATAGAAAAGTGGATTTTAGAAGGACGTGTGGATTTTGGTTTTTTACGACTTCCTACTCTTCCAGAATTGGAAACAACACTTATAGAACAAGATAACCTAATTGTTGTATTGCCTAAAAGCCATCCTCTTGCAGATCTCGAAAAAATTCCAATTGCTGAACTTTCTGAGTCATCTTTTATCTTGTTAGAAAAAGAAGGGAATTCTGATGTGGCTAAACTGCTGAAAAAGTGGAATATTTGTCCCAAAATCAATTTTACGACATGGGATGACTATGCCATTATGGCTATGGTAGAGAGTGGTTTAGGTATTAGTATTTTACCGCAATTGGTTTTACAACGCATTTCTTACGACGTTATCACAAAAGAATTGGAAGTACCTGCTTACCGAAAAATCGGGTTAGCATACAGGGAAAATCAAACTTTATCTCTTGCTAGCAACCAATTTTTAAATTATTTAGAGTATAGATAAAACACTCATTTCTTCCCTAAAGATACTATATTTTAAAATACTAGCATATGAATAAAACGTGTACTTTTTATACATCCGCCTCCCACTTGGGTATCGAATAAATGCCGTCATATCAAGGATGTATAAAAAGCAGCATAAAAGAGAAACACACTCTAATTGGAACCCTTACTGCCACAAGGGTTCTTTTTTGATGCGTGTTCCGGAAAAGAGTGATTACGTTAACTAAGAATGAATAGCGTATACAGGTTAAAAACAGAAAAACTCCTGTGACCTGTTCAGGAGTTTTTCTGCTACATTTATTTAACCAAAGGACTGAAGCCTCACGGCGTCTTGAGTAGTTTGTTCAAGTTACCAATAACTTATGTATAATTTATACAATTCCATATTATGGTGAAATTCAGTTAGAGAGGTGTTGTATATGAAAAAGTAATTTTTGATATTTCATTTTTATTACTTTTAATAGACGTTTATCCTTCTTTTAGGTTTAATATTAATTTTATAGAGAAACCAATTATTAATCCAGGAATAACCCACAATATTGGAAACCAGACCGCCCCCAACAATACCCCAAAAACTTTTGTTTGGGCTGAATATATAGTTCCGACAGTAACAAAAAATGCTGAGCTAACGAAGGGCAGATAGGAATAAGGCTGTTTTCCTCCTCCTGCATCTTTAAAGGCATCCCACATTGCAAAGAAGTATAAACAGGGATAGAACATAAGCCACTGATAATTTGCTTGTGAAACCGCACCTTCTATATTTCCAATAAAACTCAAACGGATGGCTTCATTAAAGTTTGCCATTACGTTTATTATAAGCTCTAATATAATAAATAAAATTCCTTTAAGAAGTTGACCGTTTAATATTTGGGGAAAACCAGGTAAAGCTATACTCCACAAAATACTCTCTGTTATTTTATCTTTCTTTTCCATCTCACTTACATCATTTGTTTTTTGCCAAATCTTCATGGTTTGTAGCTAGTGGAGGCTGTTCCATCCACTCATTTTCTATTAGAAGATTCATTCCATCTTCTGCCAACAATCCAATATCGGTAATCATTTTTGCGTAATTAGCTACCAAATCCCTTCGTTGGGATATTGCCATTGCTTCTCCATAATACCCAATGGCTGAAGAAATTAGCGTAGATATTAAAAACATCATAAGTTTATCAGAAAAAGGTGGGGTTGTTGAATCCGTTACTTCTGAATCAAAAGTCCGTGGAATATGTAAATTATCTTCTTTTAACATCGAAGTTAGGATTTCGAAGTGACTTTTACAGACCTTTCTAGCCCTTTCCATATATTTTCGAACATCTTTAGATTGAGCTACCTGACTGAACCCTAATTCTAGTACTACTTTTGTCATTGTCTTTTGCATATTAAGATAAGTACCACTAACTTCAACTGCACTAATAGGTCTACGTTTTCCAAGCCAACCTGTTAAGTAATTTTGTTTTTTAATAAACTCGACTTTCTGGTGATTATTAAAAGTAGGGGGTTTGCTAATAATCCCTTTACTTACAAGAACACCAGTGGCTAGATCATACAATTCCACTGTTTCAGAAATAACTTGCTTAAAGTATTTTCTTTGATCTTCTTTAATAGTACAGCCTGTCGCTCCAGCATATCTAGTCATGCCGTGAATAGACATTATTTGAATAAAAACAATAATATATGTATCTGTAAATAAAGCAGGTGCCTCTAGTGTGACATCCTCATCTGTAAACCCCTTGGGTAGTGGATAACTTTCTTTTGTCAAAAATTCTTCTATCTTTTGAAGGTGGCGTTCCGACAATTCAAGAGCAAATTGAAGTACCTTACTTATGTCTTTATCTTGAACATTCTCAATAAAATAGCGAAGCATACAACGTGATAAGCTATCATTAAGATACTGTGACCAAAGGTTTGCAAGTTCCGAAGAACTCATCCTTCCACTATGTGTAATATCTTCCATTTAATTCCCTCCTGTAAATTTATCTAAAATAGTTTCTCCTAATAAAAATTTTTTATGATAAGGGTAGAACAGACTCTTTTTTTAAACAAATTAAACACTATAAAAAGAATCTTACCTGTAAGCTTTATTATTGATTTTTTTATGCTCATTCAGAAAGTTACAATTTATAAGCTGCAAAAAGCCCCTGATAAAAAAGCTTTTTAGCATACAATTTCCTATAAATACGTTTTATGTTAACTATCTTTGTATATGATATATAGCTTAAAAACAGAAAAAAATACTGTTTGTTATAGAAACAATGCATCAAAACGAAAACAGCCCTAAGCGATGGCTCATCACTTGGGGCGTGTTGTTAATAACATTAATGTTTTTTCTTCTTAGGTGTCAACTGTCTAATTGACTTAAATAACATACGTATCCACATTATAGCTTAGAACCTTGTTCAGCATCATTGGGCCTCTGCATCTTAACCGAACGCTTTCGAACTAAAACAAAATAGGAAAGAAACGCCAACAAGCTAGCACCAAAGATCGTAACGCCCATTGGAACACCCGTATACGATCCTGCTATTCCAACAAGAGGTGCTGATAGCGATCCGAGTACAAATGGCAATAAGCCTAATAATGCGGAGGCGCTGCCCGCAATATGTCCTTGTGATTCAATGGCTAATGCAAAGGACGTCGTACCAATAATACTGATTGATGAGACAAAAAAGAAAATCGGGATCGCCACGGCAATTAATGGAGCTTTTAAAAGAAGAGCGATGAGTAGGATTGCTCCTGCCGCAATAGAAATTCCTAGTCCTATCTTTAAGAATGTTCGCTCCGAAATGTGATCGGCCAAGCGTCCAACCAACTGACTTCCAATAATCAAGCCTAAACCATTAACTCCAAAGAGTAGACTGAACTGTTGCGGAGAAACATGGTAAATATTTTGATAGACAAACGGAATACCAGATACATAAGCAAATATTCCAGCTGTCGTGAATCCTTGTGTGAATGCGTATCCCATGAATTCTCGCTCCTTAAATAAGGAACCAAAATTGCTCATGAGCTGTGGCAGATTACTAGGCACACGTTTTTCAGGTGGTAGCGTTTCTGGTAGTTTTAGAGAAACCATGAAGATTAATATAGCTCCAATACAAGCTAAAACAATAAAAACTCCATTCCACTTGGTAAACGAAAGAATGGCTCCCCCAGCAATTGGTGCAACGATTGGGCCGAGGTTACCGACTAATACAATTAAAGTAAAAAATTTGGTCAGTTCCTTTCCACTGAAAAGGTCCCTGACAATAGCTCTTGAAACCACAAGCCCGCCTGCTGCCGAAAAACCCTGGACAAAACGAGCCACAATAAGGAAATAGATATTTGGTGAAAACGAGCAAGTTAAAGAAGCTAATAAGTATAAGCAAAGAAATAATAGTAAAGGTTTACGACGGCCTTTCACATCACTCAATGGGCCAATAAATAATTGTCCTGCTCCCAATCCTAATAAGCATGCTGTCAAACTAATTTGTACGAGTGATGCCGTAGTATGAAAATCTTTTACGATTTTGGGGAAGGAAGGTAAATACGTATCAATTGTAAAAGGGCCTAAGAGTCCAAGGGATCCCAAAAGTATCGCAAGTTGAATTCTTTTTTTTCCACTAAGTGTATTCAATTTTTCCTCGCCTTTCTATATAGTTTGTATTTCATTTCACTACAGAAATGTAGGCTACAAGCTCCCATCCTACATTAGGCACAAAGGGACCAAAATGTAGATTTAATTCGATACCCGAAATACATAGTTCTGATTATAACCTTTTATCATTTCGGGGTAAACAATTAAAAATTCAGCTTGCAGATGAAGGTTAAATATTTTGGTTCTGATGCAAAATTTCAGCCGACTTGAAACTACTCTCTAAAACTTGGACATACTGGTTGTGATGCAAAAAACATTCGCTAGAAAAATAAAGCGTTAGGTTCCCTTGAATTACTAGCTTATGAGGCTAAACCAAATAGTTGATGGATGAACACTTTTCTACCTTGGGCGGACTTCACCTATTGGTAAACTTGCTTCTTTTTCAGCATATGCATGATTTCTATGCCACTCAGTATGTAAGTGGCTGTACGAAATAATTTCAACCCTAACATCGAACGAACACGCTTCTTAATAAAACGGTGATCTTGTTCCACGGTGTTATTTAGATATTTTATCTGCCTTATTTGGATGCCTACGGGCATCTTTTTCTCTTTCTTCAACTCTTCAATAGCCACAGGATAGGCCGGATTCTTATCGACTGTTATGACAAGGGTCATTGAAACATGAAAAGAGTGCAAAGCTTTCTTGAAAAAGCGTTTTGCAGCCTTATAATCTCTTGTTTTGCTTAAATAAAAATCAATCGTATTTTCTTTTGGATCAACGGCACGATATAGGTACATCCATTGACCTTTTAACTTAATATACGTTTCATCCACTCTCCAAGAATCATTGATTAGCTTAAGGTGACGCCGTACTCGTTCATCTAGTTCAGGACCATACTGATGAACTCAACGCATAATCGTGGTGTGAGAAATCGATAATCCGCGTTCTTCCATCACCATCTACTGATCCCTACTACATGGGTTCCTTTTTTTATTTGGTTCCGCGAATCTGAATTATGGTAACTAAAATTTTATGTAGTATATAGGTTAACAGCTATTTAATACTCATTTGTATATAGAACTTGACTATCTTTTATGACTGAGACCTGGACAGATTCTCTAGGTACTTCAGGAGTTGTTTTTTCTGAAAGAATATATCCTTTTTGATTTAATGATATGTTTTTTCTTACTTTTGTTCCGTCTTGAAATTCCATTTCTATATATTTTCCTTCTTGAATTAATTTATTATTTGTAATATATATACCGAGATATGGAACCCCTGATAAGGCACCTGTAACCTGTATTGGTAGAGTTTTATCTATGGGCACTTCCACTCCCTTGTATTCTTCAATTCCTTGTCTGTTTTTTGTAAGTATGTAAGTGCCCAATTTAGTGTCATTTTTATATAAGATAAGGGCATGAGGATCAGCCTTAGATTTAACATTCTCTTCTTTAAGAATAGATAAGTTAGACTTTCTTTTATCCTCTATGAAATCATTAATTTCTCTTTTAGATAGTACCTTATAATTGTTACTGCTATATAAAAAATAACTACTAATCCCTATTATGATTAATAAACTTAGTAAAACTAATTTCAGATTACGAGATAAAGTCATATTTGTTTCCCCCTTTACCATGCCATTAAGTTATAACCATATTTTAACATATAAAGATAAAATAAGTTCTTAGATATGTTAAGGAGGATAACAATGGGTATTTTAAGTGGAAATCCTACAGATGAACCGATGCATTACGGTGAAGTATTTGGAACATGGTCGTTTCTTTCTGCTTCAAAGGGATTAGTAGCTGGTTATCAAACGTCTCTAAATCATGTAGGAGACAAGGATCTACATAAGTTAGTACAAGAAACAATTGAACAATGCCAGCAAGAAATGAAAGGTGTGGAGACACTGCTAAAAGAGAATGGTGTGGCTTTACCCCCAACTCCGCCTGAACGCCCAGAAGCATGTTTAGATGATATTCCAGTAGGAGCACGTGTTCAAGATCCAGAAGTCGCTGCAGCTATCTCAACGGATATAGCTGCTGGTCTAGTTGCTTGTAGCCAATTGATCGGCCAATCCATTCGTGAAGATATTGCAGCTATGTTTGCTCAAATTCACGCGCAAAAAGTAGCTCTTGGTGGAAAGTTTTTACGACTTAATAAAGAAAAAGGCTGGTTAGTTCCTCCACCACTTCATAAATCTAAACACACGGATTGTTAACCATTAGATCTAACTGTCTATCAACAAAAAGATGTTTCTATTTGCTAAGAAACATCTTTTTTATTTTCTACAAATTCCAGTATGGTAACTACATATGCATACGATATACAGCTTAAAAACAGAAAAACTCCTGTGACCTGTTCAGGAGTTTTTCTGTCATATACATGTATCACGTCGGGATGATATCTTACGATATCATGAGTAGTTTGCTCAAGTTATGAATAACTTATGTATTAAAAGACAAGCCCACCTGATTTGTCAAAGGTAGGTTTGTCTTTTAGAAAATCTACATGTGAGTAGTTTGCTCAAAATACTATTATTTTATGCATATAGAGCCTTAAAATCAGAAAAAACCACTAGCGTATTAGTGGCTTTTTCCGTCCTCGTAAGGAAATGGAAATAGGAGAATTACTTATGTGATGCCTCACGGCGTCTAGAATAGTTTGCTTAATATAGTCAATAACTATACATAATAAAAAAGAAAGCCTACTGAGACCCTCAGTAGACTTTCTTTTCGTTCAATTATAAAACCTCGAAGTTAATTTTATTGCTTATTATAATAATATGTACATACACTCTTCTTATAACCTGTACTCACATATAAAACCAGTGGAAAGGATGATTCTTTCACTGGCTTTATACGAGGTGTATTTATTTAATGCATTATAGCATCCTGAATAGGTTGCACAAATACATGTTGTATTATCTATATTGGTTCTTAAAAATAATGATTTTCATATACTATAGAGCCCGGAAAGCTAATCTTCTTTTGGAACTCAACCTTCAGAAGTGGAGAGAAAACACCCTAACTATTTAGAACATAGTTAGGGTGTTTTCGTTTTGGTAATACTTACCCCCAAAAAGCTACTGGTGCCTAAATCAGTAACTTTTTTGATAACGTAATTAGAAGTTAGTATAGATAGTACTTCACATCATAAGTAGTTTTCTCAAAATATAGGTGAATATTCAAATTAAAGATCTTGTAAATGAATTTGTATATTGCACAGCTTGATGTAAACTAGAAAAGCTTCTAATTTCTTCGATTTTTATTCCTAAACTAACCATGGTTTGGGCAATCTCTGGACGTATGCCACTAATAACGACTTCAATTCCCAATAACTGTAGCCCAGCTATTACTTTAAAAAGTTGATCGGCTACCATTGTATCAATAATTGGAACAGCTGATAGATCTAAAATAAGCCACTTTAATTTATACTGACTTCCCTTTTCTAAGGCACTCTCCATCAAATATTGTGCTCGTTTAGTATCTAAATCACCTACTAGAGGAAGGATACCTATTTCTTCTGTCATACGAACAACGGGAACAGATAACTCATCAATGGCATATTGAGCATAATTTATTTTTTCACTGTAATCTTTCACGTATGATTTACTTACGAATTGGATAGCATTGTCTACAATGCTATTAAAGTGAGAAATGATTTGATAAAAAGCATCAAAAGAAAAATCATTACTCTTTGCTTCTTCTTTTATTATTTCTCCAATAACATGTCGATAATGACTAATCTCCTCTAAGGCCAGGTTTAAAGGAAGTCCGTGATCAACTAATAAATTAGCCATATTGTTTCCCCACTGTTCCATGACCTCATTTGCTTCCCCTTTTTCCATCAAAAGAGAATCGGCATAAGTGGTAAGAAGGTCAAAGCGAAAAGTAGTCAACTCCGTATAGGTATTATGAGACTTTGCAAGATCTTGTCTTTTATTTTCAGCTAACTCTTCTTTCCTTTCTAGAATGGTCTCTCTAATATCATATAATTTTTCTTGATGTATATAGTGCAACGGTGTCCCTCCTTTTATCTTAAAAAACAAATAGTCCTCTAATAGATGAGGATTAGAGGACTAAGCATATTGAAAAGTGTATTGATAATGATGAAATGGTAAGTTACTTATATTTTTTATTTAGTTGTATAATGCCCTTAAATCATAACATATCTTTATGACAGGACTATGTCAGACAAGTTACAACATATGTATAAAATTAAACTTTTTTACATTATGTTTACGTTCAGAAAAAACGCCTACTTG
The DNA here is from genome assembly GCF_055710015.1 of Priestia sp. VA7. Lineage (NCBI taxonomy): Bacteria > Bacillati > Bacillota > Bacilli > Caryophanales > Bacillaceae > Priestia > Priestia sp. VA7. Next base: position 46,585 of record NZ_JBVQPN010000004.1, on the reverse strand, counting down.
TTCATGATGATGGAATCCCAAAACCAGTATATGATGGCTACCCCTACTGCAAATATAAGCACCTTACAATAATTCCATATTGGATCAGACCAATTTCCTTGAAGCTTATAAGAGGTATAAAGGAATAGGGTTGCTACGACACAATAGGTAAATAAGTAGAGAATACTGAACTTCTTAGGCCATTTATTTAGAAATAGCTGCAGTGGTACGGCTGCAACAGAATAAGGAATGATTGTAATAAGTGAGATCATAAAAAATGCAATAACAGCTCTATAACTAGGCTCAATGATGATAAGAAATATGGAATAAGAGACGCTAGAGCTAATAACTGTTAACGCATGATATGGTAAAAGCTCTTTAAATGTCAATGAGTAAACACATCCTTCTTGTCTATTCTACGGATGTATATTATATAAAGGTTAAAGCTAATTAACTTTAGTTTTTTTATTGAGTTTTTTTGATAAATAAAAACAAACTGATCTAGCACCTGCTACCTTACAAAATGGAATAAATGCATAGGACGGTGCGATTAAAACAATAACGAACAAATAGGCACTTATAGCAAACTTTAAATTAGTTTTATTGATTAATTTGTGCATATTCCATCATTATTATGCCGTGTATATAATCGCGAAGAAAATAAAGCTCCTACCCAATATGAGCTAGAATGGAATATTATATATCATTAAGGAGAAAAGTTAGCCTGCCAAAATAGATTGTTTGGAAAACTAACTTTTCAATTATAGAAATAATAAGTATAAATGTTACACGTTTTTCTTTATTAAACGAGTGTTCTTATGAATCTGAACGTTTGGATACGCAATTCCACCTAGAATGATGATCACACCGATCCATTGAAGGAAGGTGACGGTTTCGTGGAGAACAAGTGTAGACATAATTACGGCCGTTGGTAACTCTGATGTACTTAGAATCGTGCCTAAGCTTCCCCCTATTTTAGGCATGCCAATATTAAATAAAATAGGTGGAACAAGTGAACCAAAGAATCCAGTAAGAAGACCATACATGAATAGCCCATCTGTAAGTGCATCGTTTATAAGAAATACTGGTGGTAACGAAATAAATATAAGCAATGACGCTCCGGTTGTCATAATAGCGCTTTTATAAATAGGATGCACAGGTATAGTTGTGTTCCCACTTATATAAATAAAGAAAGCAAAGGAGACAGCAGCAAGCATCCCCCAGCTGATTCCAGCAAAAGAAAAAATGATACCCGTTTGCAAAAAGCCAGAAGCAAGGACAGAACCGAGAAGAATAATTATCGTTGAGATGAAGCTTTTTCGACTTGGTGCTTCCTTAGTAAAGACATATTCCAAAACAATACTTATCCATGTAAATTGCAGTAGTAGAATGATAGCAAATGAGGCATTAATATAACCAAGTGCTTGATTGTAAAAAATACCCGTTAGTCCCATCGTTATGCCTCCTATGGCCAAAGTAAGCCAATGTTTACATTTTAAACGGTCCTTTGGAACAAAGATTGCAATAGCCTACAACATGATAGCACCAAAGAAATATTGACTTCCTGTTACTTCACTTAGTCTAAATCCCTCACTGTACCCTAATTTAACAAACGTTGATACGACTCCATAAGAACAACCACCCAGAAAAACAAGTAAAGCATAGTTCGAAATTTTCATTGTTAAATCCTCCCTAAAATACAATAAAGCCACCCATCTCAAATATGAGATGGGTGGCGAAAAGTAAAAGAATAAATTCAAACGAAAAATCCACCTGCTGTAAACAGACTTTTACAGCTTTTAGTTATTTTAATAACTTATATTATAGAATTCCCACTCCTAAGTATCAAGCTGAAATTTAGAGGAGACGATGGAAGAATGATAATTTCCGGTAATCTGTTTTACGTTAACTAAGGTTGTTATCATATCTAGTAGGAAAATAGAAAAACTCCCTGTTCATATAGGGAGTTTTTCTATAGGCTAATGAGATTCTAGATTGGAGATACTTTTCAGTATCCTGAGTAGTTTGCTCAAACGTTGCAATAGATATGCAATCTTCACTTAGAAAATTTTCATTATTTTATCTTTCGTTAGTATATTGTACGATCATGCCGTGGCTTTATAAGCCATCTGGTTTAACTTTAGAGACACCCAAGGCAAGATTTTTCCACAAAGTTTGTTCAACGACTTCGGCGTCCAACGTATGACAATCAACAATGAGTTTAACTTCCGAATGTTTGCCGCGTAAAAGCCGTTGGTTTTTCCTGATTACTTTAAACATAAATAACTTAATTCCTAATCCTAAGATAAATCCGATAAAAGCACTAATAATTCCCCAATAAATAGGGCCCCAGCTTAGTTTAAAACCAATACTTGTACCAATAACTGAAAAGGCTGTGGCTAGAGCCATTCCTAAATCAATAAGAGAAACCCCATCTGCTCGATGAAGACTATCAAAAAGCCGGCGATTTTCTGTACGGCTATTAAGAGAAACAATAAATATATCTTCTTTCTTTATGCCTTTTTTTCTAGCTCTGAAACAGCTAATTCTATGTAACTGGAGTATTCAAATGTAGAAAAAACCTGCATATTTCACTCCACCTTTTTTCCTTTCACAATACAAAAGCTTGGATGTTGATACGTTTTCTCGAAGAAGTTTTTCTGTTCTCTTTCGACAAGTTTATTATTCTCCACCGTATTTATATAAGAGTCAAAGGTAGCAAAACCATATAGGGAAGGGAAAAATAACAGCCATTCTTTATTTAAAACGGCATTAGCCTGTTTTATTTCTCCTAAAAATAGAAGAGAAATTCCTTCAAGCAAGTGAGAATAATAAAAGAAAACAACTGCCCAGATAATAACAAAGAAAGCAGCAATGATCCGATGAATATAGAGTTGTCCTAGACCTGGCATCAACAAGGACCAGACGACTGATAAGATGGGATTCCGTTTGTCTAAATAGTTTATTTCCATAGCGCCTATACTGAAGGAGTTGAAGTTATGATTTTCTCGTTCAGCTAATACGTATATTTTATTTAAATCAACCGTTGTTCGGTAACTGTCCCATATAGCAAAAATATACACGGGAATATAAATAAGAAGCCATCTTGTATTAAGCACTTCTTTGGCCATATCAATATTTCCTTGAAAAGAATAAATCATCGCCAAATTCACATGAGATTTAATATTTATGACGACTTCCCATATAAATAACACAAAGCCGCGAAGGTATTTAGACAGTAATAAATGTCCAAAACCAGGGAAAGCTGCTGACCACCAAGCAATAATATAGGGGTTTCTTAAATGGATTTGAGTCGTTCCAAATATACTGACATAAGCAATATAGCGTCTTGCAGTATTGTCGTTTTTATAATTATTCATTTACAATCTCCTATGGATTTATCTTCTATAGATTCGAAAAAAATATACTTGTTGTACCCATTATCCATATTTAATATGCTCTTATTTATTTATGCTGATTCAATCACCTGATATACATCTAATCCTTTGTTATTTTTAAGGGCATTCATTACATGAACTAAAAATAAATAACGTATAAAGCCTAAAAACGAAAAAACTACTGATCCTGTTTCAGTAGTTTTCCTAGTCGTTTAAATATAGATGTTAAACTGATGCTCTATTACATCTTGGATAGTTTGCTCAAATTATAAAAAGGTATTCATTTATAATATTTAGAGACTTTGGAAAGATAAAAGTAGGGATATTTTTCACATGTATACAGAGAGGAGAGAACATTTTTTGGGGCACACCCTTCTTATAATGACGTACAGCAAATCCGTTATGAACTAAAGGCAGCTGGATACGAACACTGGCTTCATAACAATTTATTTACATGGCAATGGTGGATTCTACTGGTAGCTACTATTTTACCTTGGATTATATAGGGCTATCTTGTTAAGAAAAAAGACCGTCTACATGTATTTGCATTTGCCATGTTTATAGGTATTGTTTCAAGTATATTAGATGTAATTGGTGCAGATATTCTATTATGGGGATACCCTATAAAATTATTTTTTATGGTGCCTCCTTTATTTCCTGCAGATTTAACTATTATTCCAGTCGTATTTAGTTTAGCTTACCATTATGGAAAAACGTGGAGAAGATAAACTGTATATAGTATAATTATTTCCTTTTTATTTGCTTATGTAATTGAAACCTTTTTTGCCTGGGCAAAAATACAACTTTCATCATTGGCTTTCTCTTATTGGTTTTTTCTTAGTAGCATTAATAGGTAAATGGCTTATTGAAAGAATATTACCTCCGAGAAATTAATGTAAGGCATTTTATGTTCTTCAAAACATTTTTGATGCATCCCATTATGTTAATTAAGTTTGTAAATCCCATAAAAGAAGAAGACCTTATTAAAGGCCTTCTTCTTTTATGGGATTTAAGGTTGTATATAAAGCTTCTGAAGCACTATCGATATCGCCATACGGTGAGACATTTCCATCAACAAGTGTAGTTAATTGAAAGCTTTGAGATCCTTTAGAATAAACTAATTCAATTAATCCAGGTATAACATGGGTAATCGTGCTATCTTCATATTGAATTAGCGTACTAAGCATTTTTTTAATTTCGGTTATACTCATAAATAGATGTACCTCTTCCTATTATGAGGAAACTTCAGGTACAAAGAGACCAAATAATTTATTTGTTCTTTCCCCCACACTAACATACTAATATAGAAAAAAATACCTTTCTATTGAAATTGTTATCTTTATTCCTACATTAGAACTACATTATGGTAACCAGATATAAGAGCAAAAGGATTTTCACTTTTAGAATAGAATAGTTCTTTAAAGAATTATAAAGGGGCTGATTTTATCTCTAAACAAACGAAAGATATAAATGAAATAAAACTTTTAGATTCTCAAGTTCACTTGTGTGATGAGATTAGAAAATTGTTAAGAAAAAAAGAAAGAAGACATCTACCTTTTTCACAAGAGTATACAGAGCATGATATCGTACACATTGCTTTAAACAGGTTAATGAGTGAGTTAATCTCCAGACATTAAATATATCTATTTGAGAGCATATTTAAAAAAATAGAAAAAACCTACCTCTTCCCAGTCAAAAGAGGTAAGCTTTTTCTGTTAAAGAATTTAGTTGTATGTGTCAATGTTTGGCGACATCTTATTTAATTTGCTCATCATATTTAGTATTATTTGTAATAGACAAGTTAAATACAGTAAAAAATAGACAGAATATTTTATTAATTACTTTACTTTGTAAACGCTTTCATTTATACTGAGTGTAGGTTGGATGGCATGAGTGGCTGTCATAGTATTTAGCGTAGGTGGGGCTGATACGAGGGAACAGGGCATAAAAGAAATGTCCTTTTTTGCTTAGGAAATATTATGGAATTCTTTCAAAGTTTTTATTTTTTCACTTAGTTGATTAATTAGAGAGGTGTTTTATATGAATGAAAATGAAGGTACTAACGTTTTTTTATTAATGTTTTCGGTGATCTCCATTTGTGGAGGATTGTTCTTAACAAATGTTTTTATTTATTCTCCTATTATTGGTTGGCTTGTAGCAGTATTTTGTTTAATAATGAATTTTATTTATAAAGAGGAACAATTGAAATATAGAAAAAGAGAAGATTAAGAATAGGATCTTCTCTTTTTTATGGATTCTTATAATACTTGTTATGGTAACTAGAGTTATCAGTTCAGGATATGAGATAATATGGTGAGTTTTATAGATAAAGGAGATTGGTTTAGATGGTAAGAGTCATAAACCTTTGGTCATTTATCTTCTCATTGTTATGTACTGCTTTATTTTTTGTAACCCTTCAACATCCCCTATTATTAAGTTTAGATTTTTATGGAACAGTTGTTATATTTTTGATGAGCATAGTGGGCTTCTATGGAATACATAATTGGACATCAGCTTTGAGAAGTGTCTTGACTGTTGTACTTAGCGTAGCATTAATTATAGTTAACGGATGTATTATGTTTGTGGGAGATCTTTTTGTGTAATATTCAATATCAAAAGTATAAAAAGCCTTTAAAACAATTAGTTTTAAAGGCTTTTTACTTCTTCTAATCATTATTTTAGTAGCTATGAATGAATACTACATACAATCTAAAACAAGAAAGAACTACTGACTCATCAGGTATCAGTAGTTCTTTCTCTCGTGAAACTTTTGGGTAGAAAGCTAATGAGCTTCTCAATAGTTTGTTCTAAATATATAAGATTATTCTTTTTTTGTAGCGAGTTGTTCTTTGTCTTGTGTTCCAGGTGGTTGTTCAAGCCATTTATGATGGATCATGATATCAGCTCCATCTTTCGCATATTGACCAATCTCAAGTGATAGCCTTTCATAATTGATAACGAGGTCACTTCGTTGACTTGCAGCTGCTGCAGTTGCATAGTTACCTGTTCCTGCTGCGCTCAAAAAACTCATCTGAAACATCGCTAGTCGATCAGAGAAGACAGGTGTCGTTAAGTCACTAATCGCAATATCGTGTGGAACCGGTGGCTGAATATGATTTTCTAACAGTGCTTTGCCAAAAATCTGCACATGCTTTTCCGAGATTTCAGCCCCTCTTAACATCCATTTTTGAATTTTTTCGCGTTGAGATGTTTGGGCAAAGCTAAGAGCTAGCTTACTGCCGATGATATTGGTTTGGATGTTCATATATAAATGCGATATTTCGATGGCATTCAAAGGGCGCTCTTTACTAAAAAATGAAAAGCCACTAAGATAGCTTTTGCTGTCTACAGTATCTGGTTGAGTAGGATAAGCAATATAAGGTGCTCGAACAAATAGCCCTTTCGAAAGAGCAATATCCGAACTTTCATCATATAAATTGGAGGCCTCTTGAAGCCCCTCTTTAAAATATAATCGTATATCTTTTCGAGCACTCATGGATAGAAACCCACTAAATGCTAGCATCCCTACTTTTGCCATGTGATTAACGTAAGTAAGAATGAAGGTATCGGTGTACAAACGACCTGTATCCTTATTCACATCATGTTCATTTGTAAATCCTATAGGAAGAGGAATTCCTTCCCTTTGAAATAAAGCACGAAGTTTTTCTACATGAACAGCTGAAAGGTCATAAGCCATTTGAACAATTAATTTAATTTCTTTATCTTCGATATGTTTTAAGAAATAACCAAGTATACATTTGGACATACTATCATTCATATAGCCAGTCCATGTGCAGGCTATTTCAGCTGACGTAAGCTTTGTGTTATGTTCAGTCATGAGCAGTTTCCTCCACTTGATATTTTAGGTTGTCACTATATCATTTGCAGAAAACTGCTATTTTTATGCCTTTTATGAGTATATACAATCTGATTGAAGTTACTTGTCATTGATCCAATATATTGAAACGAGTATGTTTTTTCACTTCTCTAGCTTCCCATAATAAGAGTGATTATGTTAACTAAACCTGTATATGATATACAGCTTGAAGCATATATCTATTAACACATATAGACAATGTTTCACGGATATAGTGCGCCCATAAATTTGCCATTTCAGGAGATGTTAATTTATTCTTTTTTTGTAATTTTCCGTTCCTCCGTATAAAAACTAATTTTTCTTAGCTTCCTCTCCTTTTAAGCTTTCATACAAGTTAGCTTTTCTCTAATATTTGCTTTAATGTGTTTTATGTTAACTATAAACGTATACTTTTACGGACGTCCTTTTTACTTTCTATAGAGGAAAAAGGTAATTTATGTATGATAAAGTTATGCTCGTTCCTAATAAAAAAAGTTCCAAATTATTATTAATTAATCAGTTTTCTATTTTTAATTTCCTCTAATCAAACTTATGTTAAAATTATTCAAAAAAGTCCATTATTGCTATGATAGCAAATCACTATAAGTATTTACTTGTTTTTTAAAATATAGTCAGTTATACTGATTATATATTTTACTGATTAATATAAGGAGGTAAGGACTTAGGTGAATAAATGGAATCAATCTTATGGTTTTTTACTTGGAAAGGCTCTTCAACAAATGGAACAAAAATTTGCTGAAGGACTGGCCCCTTTTAATATCAATTCAAGACAATATGGCGTTCTTTTATTTATTGAGGAAAACCCATACTCTTCTCAAAAAGACATATCCGACAACCTACAAATTGATCGAACGACTATGGTCAGTCATATTGATCATTTGGAAATGTTAAGATTTGTGGAGAGAACCAAGAACCCTAATGATCGAAGATCTTATAGTCTTTTAATTACGGAAAAAGGCAAGGAAGTACTGAATTCACGTTGGGAATTCCTGACCGATGTGGAATCAGAAGTTTTAACCCCTTTAAACCCACAAGAAAGACAATTGCTGAAAGATTTTTTGATTAGAATTTGGAAGTCACTATAAAAAATTGGAGGTTATACCAAATGAACGCACTTGATTATTTTAATGCACGTCTTCAAGCGACTATAAGCCCCATGGATTACATAAAAGCAAAGAAAATGAATCCAGAACAATACTTTTTAATTGATGTTAGGAATGGTCCTGCTCATGTAAGAAGTATAACGATTAAGGATGCCCATGTTATACCCGAACAAGAATTAGCCAATCGTTTAGATGAGATACCCAAGGACAAAAAGATTATTCTTTATTGTTGGGATGTTTGGTGCAATACAGCTGCTAAAGTTGCTAAATCTTTATTGGAACAAGGGTATGATGTAAAAGAGTTAACGGGAGGAATTGCCGCATGGCAGGAAATGAACTTTCCAGTTTCAACAGTCACTTCAGATAATCCTCTATCCAATCATTGTGGGTGTTGATTTACGTGAAAAAGAATATAAGATATTGGATTGGAGTGGCTTCTCGCGACCATGTAATGAAGGGCATTCAAGGTGGTTTTGCTCAACTTTGTCATGGTAAGGAAGCTCCTTTAAAAAAGATGAGAACGGGCGATTGGATCATTTATTATTCTCCAAAGGTACAGCTTAATGAAAGCACTCCGTATCAAAAATTTACGGCTTTAGGACGTGTGGTTGATGATCATATCTTTCAATTTGATATGGGAAATGATTTTATACCCTTTCGAAGAAAGATAGATTTTATGGAGTGTACAGAAACATCTATTCATCCTTTAATTCCACAGCTCTCTTTCATTAAAAATAAGAAGTATTGGGGTTATTCGTTTCGATTTGGTCATTTAGGAATAAGTGAAGATGATTTTAAAGTCGTTAAAGAAGAAATGACAGAGATGGAAGGAGATTAGACGATTCTAATCTTCTTTTAACTTTTGGGGAATACATTCATAAAACGCCATTTGAGTGTCCTGATCATCTTATATTATTTGATGACAAGCATAATGACTATAGATTAATTGTTCATGATGGTGGTTCCTCCACTATTGAAATGTCTTTTTTTCATGGTGTGGTAAAAAATTATAAAATTACTATACATAATAACTCTAGTATGGGGTGATATATCTAAATAGAAGAGAGCAAGTTCGTTATTATTAACTGAACTTGCTTTTTTCCTTCCTGTAATGCTGATTATGTTAACCGGATCTGTATATTGTATTCATTTCAAGCTTCTTTTTTAAGAATAAAATAGTAAAAAGAAGAAATTCCCAAACTGATCAATATAATAGGTAGCACAATCATTGTATGTTCACCTTCTTTTTCATAATGCCTGTTTGGATAGACGTTTCAGCTGTTACTGGAGAGTCAAAAAATACTCTTTTTAATTTTTTATATTCAAAGAAAAGTAAAGCTATACTCATAAAGGTTAACAATATGGTAACAGAACGAGCTGGTATCTCAAAACAAAAATCAAGAATAGTAATATTTACTGTGATAGGTAAATAAATAATGTTTCCTAAAGTTGCTGTCTTTGGAATTACTAATAATAAGGCTGCTGTTATTTCTCCAAAAGCAATAAAAAGATTATAGGTATCCGAGTATCCAAAGAAGTGCCAAGCCAATTGCATCGCTGAGTCCTTTGTCGAGTCATATATAAAGTCGCCAGTAGAAAACTGGCCTGGATAGATTTTGGCAAAGCCATAAATCAAGAAAGTTAATGCTAAAGACCATCTAAATGTAGTGATAATTGTCATTCTGAGCTTTTTTAGAAATGTACTTCTATTCATTGATTTTCCCACTTTCTATTTTCGTTTTAATAAACCTATTTTGTATTTCTTTGCTAGGGACGAGACAACTTTCTTTTTTTCCAAAGAATCGATATCGGTTTTTTGCAATAAAACGGTACGCTCTATCTCGGATTTTTTTAGGTATTATCCAAAAGAGAATGAAAAACCTTATAGGTCCGGTAAGCTTATTTATGATATGTAAGATTGCTGTAGATTCCGTATATATTTGACCTTTATCAATTAAGATAATGGAATTCAATTGCATATTATTCGGATTGTGATTTATTATCAACGAACGTGCTAAATCTGATTGAAGAGACAAAAATTTAAATATGCCTTTAGGATCTCTTTTTATCACAAATTGGACCCAATGATTACATACGTTACATATACCATCAAACATAATAATAGGTTGATTATCTTTTTTTACCTTCAATATATTTCATCCCTTTAGTTAATTGTAAATATTTTCTACAATTAATTATAATACGAGATTTAATAAAGCTCACCTAACAATAATGTAAGACGGGCTTACAATTTTGTTAGGTGAGCTTCATTTTTTTGTTAAGAGTGCCTAGAAGGCACATTATGTAACTAAAGATGTATATCATAACAGCTTAAAAAGAGAAAAAACGATCCGTGGGAGTTGGATTGTTTTCTCTTAAGGAAAGATCAGGCCGATAGTTCCTTAGTGTATTTTATATTTCTTACTTTCTATTTTTTAAACTTAAAGTTGATGTAGAGTAACATCAGATTTCTTAAGCTTTGCTCTATTTTTGAAGAAAGCTACAATAAGGAGCAAAAGAGGAAGTATGACTTGAAAATGTATATTTAAAGAAAATGGTAGTATTTTAAGCGCTTCTTGTATAAGTTCTTCATAATTATTTGCTAAGCTTAGAGAATAAAGTAGAATAACAAGCCCTAAGGGAAAGCATATCTTAGATGGAGATTTAATTTTAAATAAACTTGCAGCACCTATTACAGTAGCGTAGAAAAACACACTTATTTTAAAAAATCCCCCAATAACTGCTGTAAGCATGAAAAACACGTCAAGACGCTCTAAAAAATCAGCCACCTGAATACTTTCTACTGTACTTAGAAGAGGAAACTGTGAGCGAGCAGTAAGACTTACTCCCAATACACTGACATTTATAATCATGGTAATCATTAAATTGATACCTGTTAATCCAATAGCGCTTAATCCAATTCCTTTGCTCATGTTTTTTACATACGGTAAAATCATCAAAAATACAACCGTTTCTCCAAATGGAAAGTATATATTTTGAGTCAGAGCAGATTTTAAAGGAAGCCAGATACCTTCTTCTAATACAGGTTGTAAATTTGTAAAATCAATTATACCAGCACATACAATAAGAATGAGTCCAGAAATAGCAGATAGGTAGAACAGAATAAACAGAAGTTGACTGGATCTTGCCAAAACTTCGATTCCTTTGCTTACGGTATAGATAACAACAAGCACCAGTAAGGCATTTACAATAAATAAAGGCGTATCTGGATAGGCAAATGTCAATAACATGTCTCCAAAATCTCGGATTACTCTGGAAGCAATGTTTGCAAAGTAAAAAATATAAAGAAATGAAATAAAACGACCAATCCACTTCCCCATGATCTTTTGTGTAAATTCGACAAGTAATAAGTCAGGGTAGTAACGGTAGAGTTGATAGTAGACTAAAAATAGAAGGAAACCGCCTAACATTCCAAACATAATAGAAAGCCAAGCATCTTGCTTCGCTTCTATAGCAATAGGAAGAATAAAAGCACTTCCGAATTCAAACAATATCATTAAGGTAAATAGTTGACTTCCACTAATCTTTGCTTTTTCCACTAGACTATTACCTCCTGTTGATAGCTACGATCTCTTTTAAAATCATTAATATAAGTGATGACTATATTTTGTATAAATAATCAAGTTTCAAAGGAGAAATATCCATATTTGAAATCAATAAGCCCTAGGGACTATTAATTATTTATTTTTTTAATTTAAAGTACGCATATGCGCTTAACATGATAGCTACCATCACTATACAAGTAAGAGGAAATAGAATTGTGTTGATAAAATGATCATAAAACCAAGTATACAAAAAAATCACCTCACATAATTTACATCCATTTTGATATGTACTAGTAGCTTATAATGGTTCAAGGGGCTGGAATATTTATATTATTCAAAGAGTCAGCAAACAAACCTGTCATGCTTTCTGCTTCCTTCTATTTTTCAAGAATGCAACAAGGAAAAGCAGAATAGGAATAACCGCGAGGAAGGGAATTTGCAAGAAAAACATCTCTACCCCTATTCCTTCATGAAGGTGCTCTTGAAAATTGCTAGAAATCGTCAGAGACATAAAAAGCACGATTAACCCAATAGGGTAAGAAAGCCATGAAGGTGATTTAATTTTAAATAAGTTGGCTGTTCCTATCATAGAAGCATAGAACAGTACACTGATTTTAGAGAAGCCACCAATGACTAAAGCAAGCATAAAAAACACATCAAGCCGTTCTAAAAAATCTGCTACCTGAATGCTTTGCACCGTACTAAGAAGAGGAAACTGTGAACGTGCAGTCAAATCAACTCCTAGTACACTGATATTAATAAGCATGGTGATAGCTAAATTAATCCCACTTAATCCTGTTGCACATAACATAGTCGCTTTTGCCTTCTTAGGATTGTTTAAATAAGGTAAAATCATGGTAAACACAATTGCTTCACCAAAAGGAAAATACAAGGTTTGAATAAAAACGACTTTTAAAACGGGTAAAATCCCTTCTTCAAGTACTGGTTGTAAGTTTTTAAAATCAATTAATCCTGAACACACAATTAGTAGAAACCCTGTGACAGCAAGTACATACATAAATATAAAAAATATCTCGCCTGATCGAGCTACTATTTCAATCCCTTTTCGAACCGTATAAATAATAACTAGAATTAGTAAAGCATTAGCAATAAATAAAGGAGTATCAGAATAGGCAAATGTCAACAACATCTCTCCAATGTCACGTAAAACCCTTGCTATATCATAGATGAAATAACAGATGTAAAGAAAGGCCAGTACGCTTCCTATTGCTTTACCTAAGATTTTTTGCATATATTCTGTAGGTAAAAGATCTGGATAATACGAATAAAGTTTATGATAAATTACAAATAGAACCAAGCTACCAAGCATCCCAAGTAAGATAGCCAACCATGCGTCCTGTTTTGCTTCCATTGCGACAGGTAACAGTAAGGAAGTACCTAGCTCAAACAGAACCATTAGGATAAAGAGCTGACTAGCACTAATTTTGGCTTTTTCCATTTAACCTGTCTCCTTTTGGATTTTATTAAAGCGATCTCCTATTTCTTTTAAATTGTTCTTTAACCTTTTCATCACTCGAAATTCTTTGAACATTATGTAGTAGAAATAAAATTTGTTTTAAAATTCATTCTAGACTAAAAGTATCTTTGCGCGGGTAGGGATTTTATAGGAGTTTCAAAGGAAATAACAATGTTCCATATAAAAATTAGCTAGTTCAATGTGTTTTTCTAATACTTCTTCCTATTTTTAAAGAAAGCTACAAGAAGAAGAAAAGGAGGAACAATTCCAAGGAGAGGAATATGTATAACAAGCATTGCTACCTTCAGCCCTTCATGGTTATGTTCTTGAACATTGCTCGCAATGGTAATAGACAAAAAGAGAATGATTAGCCCTAAAGGATACGATAACCTTGAAGGTGATTTAACCTTGAATAAATTGGCCGTACCTATGACAGCTGCATAAAATAATAAGCAGATTTTAAAGAAGATGGTGATAATTAAAGCAAGCATAAAAAACACATCAAGCCGTTCTAAAAAATTGGCTACTTGTATGCTCTGAATTGTGCTAAGAAGTGGGTATTGTGAACGGGCAGTTAAATCAACTCCCAGTACACAAACATTAATGAGCATTGTAATAATTAAATTGATTCCACTTAATCCACTTGCGCATAGCATGGTCACCTTTGCCTTCTTAGGATTATTTAAATACGGCAAAATCATGGTAAGTACAATAACTTCTGTAAATGGGAAATACAACGTTTGAGTAAATACCACTTTTAAGACAGGGAACACACCTTCATCTAAAACCGGTTGTAAATTTTTTATATCAATTAATCCTGAAGATACAATTAAGATAAATCCAGCAACCGCAAGGACATACATGAAAATAAAAAGTAGTTCTCCGGATCGAGCTATGACCTCAATTCCTTTTCTAATGGTGTAAATAATAACAAGCATTAATAATGCATTGGCAATGAATAAAGGTGTGTCAGGATAGGCAAAAGTTAACAGCACTTCACCAAAATCACGTAGAACCCTTGAGGCGTCATACATAAAGTAAAGAATGTAAACAAAAGCCAGTACGGTTCCTAGGACTTTCCCTAAGATTTTTTGCATGTATTCTGTTGGCAAAAAGTCAGGATAATAGGTATAAAGCTTGTGGTAGACTAGTAAGAGAATGAAACTGAATACCATTCCAAGTAGAATTGCAAGCCAAGCGTCTTGTTTTGCATCTATCGCAAGAGGTACCAGTAAAGCACTCCCCAACTCAAACAGAACCATTAAGATAAAGAGCTGACTAGAACTAATCTTTGCTTTTTCCATTCAATTAAGACCTCCTTTTTGGTTTAAAAAAGCATCCTTCTACTTTTTTAAATTTTTATTTAACCTTTCCATCACTTATGATCTTCTGAACGTTATGTAGTAGATATGATATTTGCTTTAAAGGTAACTCGAGTGTAGAAAAAATCTTTCTATAGGTAATTGCTTTATTAGCAAATGTCACTATAAAGACAATATTCTATATGAAAACTGTCTAGTCAAACATGTTTGCCTCCATGATCCTTCCTTTTTTGTAAGAAAGCTATAAAAAGAAGGATAGGAGGAATTATGGTGAATAGAGGAATATGCAGAATAAACTTGGCTATATATAATCCTTCATGGAGATGTTCTTGGAAATTACTCGCGATTGTGACAGATAAAAATAGAACAACAATACCTAAAGGATACGCTAACATTGAAGGTGATGTAATTTTGAATAAGTTAGCTGTTCCTATGGTGGCTGCATAAAATAATATGGTAACCTTAAAAAAAATCCCAATCACCATAGCAAGCATAAAAAATACATCAAGCCGTTCTAAAAAATCAGCTACCTGAATGCTTTGTACCGTACTAAGAAGAGGAAACTGTGAACGTGCAGTCAAATCAACTCCTAGTACACTAATATTAATAAGCATGGTGATAGTTAAATTGATGCCACTTAATCCTGTTGCACAAAGCATAGTTACCTTTGCTTTCTTAGAATCATTTAAGTACGGCAAAATCATTGTAAACACAATAGCTTCAGTAAACGGAAAATATAACGTTTCAGACAATGCAACCTTTACCGATGGTAATAACCCTTCTTCCAAAACAGGTTGTAAATTTTTAATCTCGATTAATCCAGAAGATATAATTAAGATAAAGCCAGCAACTGCAAGGACATACATAAAAATAAAAAGCAGTTCTCCGGATCGAGCTATGACCTCAATTCCTTTTCTGATTGTATAAATAATGACAAGCATTAATAATGCATTGGCAATGAATAAAGGTGTGTCAGGATAGGCAAAAGTTAACAACATTTCACCAAAATCCCGTAGAACCCTTGAGGCATCGTACATAAAGTAAAGAATGTAAACAAAGGCAAGTACAGTACCCATCACTTTCCCTAAGATCTTTTGCATATATTCTGTGGGTAAGAGGTTAGGATAATAGGTATAAAGTTTATGATAAACTAAAAATAAAACAAAACTTCCTAACATACCCAGCAGAATTCCAAGCCATGCATCCTGTTTAGCCCTGATGGCGAGAGGTACCAGTAAAGCACTCCCCAGCTCAAACAGGACCATTAAAATAAAGAGCTGACTGGCACTAATTTTTGCTTTCTCCATTTAACTGGCACCTCCTTTTCCTTACTTTTGATTCTCCTTTACTCCTGAAAGAAACGATTTATTTCGTAAGCCAGCTCGACGTACATAGGCTTCTACTGCGATATCTACATCTAACTTTGGAAAGTAGACATCATTCCATTCTGTTTTTAATTTTTTAAATTGATTCGGTCTAGTACGGTGAACTACTTCGCCAAATCCCAAAATATCCGTTTTGTTTTTTTGTGCACGTTCAATAGCTACCCTTAGCTCTTTTTTAATTTCTTTCCTCACAGATTGTTCGATTTTTGTAATAACCTTCGGATTGGTAATATCAACAGGTACCTCCATGTCGCCGATATCTCCTTCAACACGTGTATGAATAGAAATATGAGGTTTCCCATTCTTCACTTGCGCAGATACACTTGTTTTTTGTCGTATACTTTGATAAGCAATAGCCTCTTTCTTTCCTGCCCAATCAATATTGATATCCGTTCCTTGAATTTTATCGAGAATCCATACCGTCCCTCTTGCTGGTTTTCCATACAGCCAGTCCACTAGCTTCCCCTGTTTTAAGACAGCAATTCCGGAAGCACGAAGCGTTGCCGCGGGTGCACTTTCCTGAAGGTTATCTAGCTTTTGTGCTTGCTGGGCATTACCAACTAGACGAAATCCTGATACGACAGTTCCTCTTCCAGGGGACTCAATGCTCTTCATCACTTCTTGGAGTGATGTTTTTACATTCTCTCCCCATTTTCTTTCCGTAAATTCTAAGGTTTTTAGCACTTTATTCGCTGGAATTTTATCAACTGGCGTTAATGTTTTGACAAGGTCAGCTGCCGTCGAGTTTTTCGCAATCACAAGAGTGGAAGTATTTCGAAATTCCGGATCCCGATCTAAAGCATCGATTAACGTATTAAGCCCTTCTTTTCTGGCCAGTCTTTCCCCAACTACGACTAAGTTTGTATGAGCATAATACAATCGTCGAGAGATTCTGCCTGAAGCCCGTCTGCTTGCTTCTACTATATTATCCCCTGAAGCCGAATAGATGGTAATAGGAGGACTTTGACTGCCTCCTCCTCCTTGCATACCTCCTGCCACGTTTCCTGGATTAATAATTTGAAGTGTTAAGTGAAATCTTCCATCTTTCGTTTTGTCGATACCCATGGCTGATACAATAGCAAGGTCCGTTAATTCTTTTTTACTCCAGCAACTTGTAAGCAAGAGCGTCATTGCTATCATTAATAAAAGAAAAACCCCTTTACGCTTCATTGTTGTTATCCTCTTCAAAATCGCGATTCACCATACCTCGAGATGCAGGAGGGTGTGGGTGTTGATTTGTCCCTTCTCGAATCGTATTAGCAGTAATTAATCTCGGTCTTTGTCTCAGTGTCCACCATGGTAATCTCACAACGGTATCTCCATTGTTTACGGGGATGAAGGGAGCAAATGGAGCCATATAGGGTACTCCAAATGATCGTAAGCCGCATAGATGGACAACCATCATTAAAAGGCACAAAATGATGCCATAGAAACCAAATGTTGCTGCACCAATCATAAACAAAAAACGAATTAAACGGGCCGAAATCGCCATATCAAAAGATGGGGTGGCAAAACTAGCAATGGCTGTGATTGATACAATAATAACCATTGCTGGTGAAACAATACTTGCTTGAACGGCTGCTTGACCAATTACAAGGGCCCCGACAATGGATACTGCCGAACCAATAGCTTTAGGTAAGCGTATCCCTGCTTCGCGTAAGATTTCGAAGGTTATTTCCATAAGCACGGCTTCCACAAACGCGGGAAAAGGAACGGATTCCCTCTGTGCCGCAATAGCTACAATGAGCATGGTCGGAACCATTTCTTGATGGAAGGTTGTAACGGCGACATAGGTAGCTGGCGCGATTAACGAAATCATAAACATAAAAATACGCAAAAGACGAATTGAGGTTGCAATGTCAAAACGAGCATAATAATCTTCAGCCGATTGGAAGAATTGCATGAACACAGCAGGCGCAATCAGCACAAAGGGGGTTCCATCCACAAATATAGCAATTCGCCCTTCTAACAGGTTCCCTGCTACAACGTCAGGTCTTTCCGTGTTGTACATAGTTGGAAAAGGAGTCAATGTTTGATCCTCTATTAGTTGTTCAATATATCCTGATTCTAAAATGCTGTCGATATCAATTCGATGTAATCGCTGACGAATTTCTTTGACGACTTTATCATTGGCAATGCCATGTATGTACATAAGCGTCACATCCGTCTTTGTTACACGTCCAACTTTTAAAGACTCCATCCATAAATCTGGGGTCTTAATGATGCGGCGTACCATAGCTGTGTTGGTCCCAAGAGACTCTGTAAATGCTCCTTTTGGTCCTCGTACTACCATTTGGGTAGTAGATTCCGCAATGGAACGCTTCTCTCCACCTTGGGTACTAGCACTCAGTGCCTGATCTACTCCATCCACTAAAATAAGAGTATCTCCTGCCATTAAAGATGCAAATAAATCATCCAAGTTAGTGATGAAAGATATGTTTCCAATTGTCATTATATCTTTAGAAAGCAGGTCTATCGCATTTTGCTGATTTATTACTTCTTTATGATCATCCTTCATCATAGATTGCAGTAGATACTCTTGAATTGACTGATTGTCTACAATTCCTTCTACATAGACAATCGCCGTTTTAATGTCAGAATCCCCCCCCATTTTTATCTCACGAATAACAACATCTGAACTATTTCCCGTTTTCTGCTTAATTATGTTAAGGTTGCCTGATAACGAAATCTGTATCCGTTCTATTTGATGATCAGTAGGTTGATTCTCGTCACCCTGTGGCCATTTCTTTTTTGGTTTGCGATCTTTAAAAAACGAAGGCATAGATTTAAGCACCCTTCTTTCAGTTTTTATTACTTTAACCATATAAGAGTTTTTTATGTAAAAATTAACAATAAATATTTATGTATCATCATAGAAGAAAGGGAAGAACCTATTATATGGAGCGTGATAGATATGAAAATCATAGGTATTAGCCTTTTAATGTTGGGATGTTTAATGGGCTTTTCTTTAGGTATTGATATGGTTCAAGGATTTGATGTTTCTCAGGCGTTGTACAACGCTGTGAGTCCATTTAGGGTAATGGAAGTCGCTGAATTATTTGTACTCTTTTTTCTTCTTTTTCTTTTTTTTGCTGAATCTTTATATCTTTTTATGAAGAAGAAAAATCAAAGCAAGTAACCATATACTCACCCATTATCATTTTTAAAAATAGGAAATGGACATAATGGTAATTTAGTTCAGGCTACCCGTTTCAATCAGTTCTTTCGTTAATCAAGATTCATATAAAATAATTCATCATCTGTGTTATTTAGTTGTTCATTTATCCATTTCCTTACATTATTCATTCTGGAATCAAAGACCATTTGAAAGAGACCGGTTAACTGAAAATCGGTAAAATGACTTCTCTTTAATTGGAGAAAAGCCTCGTGATAAGAAGAGAAATGAAGCTGTTTGAATAAGAAATCATCCATTGCCTCTCGAATATATTCTTCATTTTTCCAACAATTCATGGGAACATGAGCAAATTGCCAAGGCCTAAAGACGCTAGGATAAATAGCTTCAACTATTTGAAAAGGGGAATAACCTAAAAGCGTAAAGGCGCCACCTAAACCATGTTGTCTAAAAAAATTAAAATTAACTTGAAAGGGTATTTCTTCCATAGGGATCTTCATTTTTTCCTCTATTACATATCTTACTGCCTCAATAGCTCTTCTCTTTCCTTCTTCTCCCTCCCAATATTTATCAGGAGTTTGTTGGAATTGCCAAGGTTTAAATTTTCCTGGATAGGCATTATCAATGACTTCATAATAATTCCATCCATATAGCATAGCAGGGGGTCTGAGACGATGAGACCACAATGTATTGGCGCCTACTTGAAAAGGAATTTCATCGATCGGAATTGATAAGTGTTGCTCAAGTAAATAGCATGTCATATAACGCATGTATTTTTTTCCTTCATTACCTGCAAAGAAATAATTAGGAAATCTTTTTCTTCTCTTGTCTAGAACATCTTGATAAATTTCAATGACTTGTTCTCTATTCACTATCGAAAGCCCCTTTTGAGAAAGTGATTTTTTATTATTATGTATAATAATGGAATTTGTATACAAGTGGAGCTAAATCTGTATAAGGTATATATTAAAAAGACAAAAAGCTATTAAAAAATGAACTACACCCCAATTGTTAGATAAGAACTAATAATTGGGGTTGGAGATTATCCTTTTTCTTAGCGAGTTGTTCTTTGTCTTGTGTTCGAGGTGGTTGTTTAAGCCATTTATGATGGATCATAATATCAGCTCCATCTTTCGCATATCGACCGATCTCAATTGATCGCCTTTCATGATTGACAACGAGATCACTTCGTTAACTTGTAGCTGCTGCGGTTGCGTAGTTACCTGTTCCTGCTGCGCTCAAAAAATTCATTTGAAACATCACTAGTCGATCCGAGAAGATAGATGTCGTTAAGTCACTAATCGCAATATCATGGGGAACCGGTAGCCGAATATGATTTTCTAAAAGTGCTTTTCCAAATATCTGCGCATGTTTTTCCGAGATTTCAGTCTCCCTTAACATCCAATTTTGAATCTTTTCTCTTTGAGATGTTTGAGCAAAACTAAGAGCTAGCTTACTGCCACTGATATGGGTTTGGATGTTCATATATAAATGCGATATTTCAATGGCATCCAAAGAAGGCTCTTTACTAAAAAATGAAAAGCCACTAAGATAGCTTTTGCTGTCTACAGTATTCGGTTGGGTGGGGTAAGAAATATAAGAGGCTCGAACAAAGAACCCTTTGCCTATATAGGTAAAGGGTTTTTTAAATTTATCGGAATAGGGGGAATAAGTTATTAGTCTGGCCAGATTTGGAGATTCATATACATATATTTTTAAAAATGAATGTTATGATTAAACATTATCTTAGAATATAACTTTATTTAAGTTCTGTTGTTATTTAGGTAAATGCTAAAGTGTTTTTTATATTATTTATGTTTTAATATTTATACTTAGTGACGACAAATTAGTTCTTTTTCTCCAGGATGTGTAAAATTTAGCACTATTTTCAATGCAATATGTTAAATTTTACTTTTCTTAATAAGATTAAATTATTTTTATATCAAAATTATTATATATTTTAGATTTACATCATTTTTTATAAAACTATAAGATTTGTATATAACAATCAGAAAAACAATATATTTGCTGTTACTTTAAGTAAATGATAAAAATTTAGTTTTAATAAAAGAGTTTGATCATTTACTTCTCATTAATAATAACGTTTATTACGTATTCTTAATAAACATTAAAGTGATTTGGTCGTTTTGTTGCGAAAGAAACAAAAACTCGTTATACTGTATACAAATTAGGGAGGAGTTATTATGGATAAACGACAGCAGTTAATGAGTGAACTTATGGATTTGTGTAATGAAATAATTTGGCGTAATAAACCTGAAGTAGAATTGGCCTTAAAGGACTATACGTTGAGTGAAATAGAATTAATTGAAAATATCTCTCTAATCCCAAATGCAAATGTAACAAAACTTGCAGCTGCAAGCTACATGACTCGAGGTGCTATAAGCAAGCTTACCAAGAAGCTGATAGCTAAAAATATTATAGAGAGTTATCAAAGTGTCGCAAATAAAAAGGAAATATATTTTCGACTAACAACCAATGGACAAAAAATAAATGATATCCATCAAAAATTACACCAATCTTTTCTTGAACGTGATAAAGAAGTATTTAAGCACATGACCGATGAAGAATTTGACACCATTTTTCGTTTCATTGGTCGATATAGACATCATCTGAAAAATATCACTGAGTAAGTGGTATTTTTTTATGTTGCTTTATTGTTGACGAGGAAACAATAAAGCGGTAAACTTATGTTTGTTTCTTGAGAAACAATAACTTCAAAGGAGAATTATCATGGATACTTCAATAAATAAACATGCCCTAACGTTTGGGCTTATCACTGTCTTCTTAACTGGTCTTGGATTGACTATAGTTAGCCCCGTTTTACCTTTTTTGGTAAAGACTTATACTAGTAGTCCCAGCGGTCAGGCTACTGCAGTAACATTACTTACGTCTATATACGCTCTTTCTGTCTTTTTGGCTGCACCAGTTTTAGGTGCGTTAAGCGATAGGTATGGTCGTCGTCCAGTATTAATTATTAGTCTTATCGGCTCTGCCTTTGGTTATTTTATCTTTGGACTTGGAGGTGCACTTTGGATTCTCTTCCTTGGCCGTACCATTGAAGGTTTGACAGGTGGCGAAATTTCAGCGATTTTTGCTTACTTTGCAGATATTACCTCTTCAAATGAACGCACTAAGTACTTTGGTTGGATTAGTGCTGTTGTTGGGGTTGGCACTGCTCTTGGCCCTATAATTGGAGGTGAACTTGCGACTTTCGGAAACAGTGTTCCTATGTATGCTGGTACGGTTGTCACATTGCTTAATGCCATATATGGCTATTTTTTTATGCCTGAGAGTCTTGAGAAGTCCAGACGCTCTTCCAGTATTTCTGTTAGAGAGCTTAATCCATTTATACAATTATCCAAGGTTTTTTCCTTTAAATCTGTTAAATGGCTGTTCATTGCTGGGTTCCTAGTTTGGATTCCTAACGGATCATTACAAGCTATCTTCTCTCAGTTTTCAATAGATGCCTTTGCATGGCAGCCTATATTTATTGGTCTGACATTTTCTATAATAGGCGTACTTGATATCTTTTCACAAACAATCATTATGCCGCGATTACTCAAATTTTTGACAGATAAAAAAATTGCTCTTTTAGGCATGATAAGTCAAATTATTGGTTTTATCCTTATTTCAATTTCAGCCCTTACAGCTTTTTATTTCGTCTTTATTGTTGGGATGATTTTCTTCGGCCTGGGTGATTCGGTCTTTGGGCCATCATTTAATGGTATGCTTTCAAAATCCCTTAGTGACAGTGAGCAAGGGCATATACTAGGGGGAGCTCAGAGCATTCAATCTCTAGCTCGGTTAATTGGACCAATTATTGGCGGTCAGTTGTATTCAGTAGTTAGCCACACTACTCCAGCCATCATGGGTGTGGTATTGATTGGTATCTCTACTCTCGTTTTATCAAAAAAGCATCGTTATATTTAATAAAAAACAACCATTAAACAAGAATAGAAGAACTGCCTCTTCACCGATGGGAGTTTTTTCTGTTTTATAACTGTATACCTTACAGGCATTTAGTTAACATAAACACTCTTCCGGAACACACGCAAAAAGAGAACCCTTAGAAATGAACTGAACCCAAAAAGTTAGACAATTTATATTTAAGCAACTTGGAGATGGTACGATAAACTGGACACTAAATTAAGAGAAAAAGGTGATTCGGTTTATGGGTAGAAAAGTTTATGATCGTCAATTTAAAATGGCTGCAGTTCAGTTGGTACTGGAAGAGAACCTATTTGTAAAAGAGGTTGCGAAAGAATTATCTATTCATCCTAATACGCTATATCGTTGGGTAAGTGAATACGAAGAATATGGGGAAAGTGCGTTTCCAGGCTGTGGGAGCGCACTTTATAATTCTCAGTATGAAATGAAAAAGCTTAAACGTGAGAATGAAGAACTTAGAAAAGAGCTTGATCTACTAAAAAAGTTCCGGGTCTTCTTGAAGAAAAAGAATGTGTAAGGTTTCAATTCTTAAAAGAAAATAAACACAACTATAACATCAAGAAGGCTTGTAAAACGTTAAACATCTCACGATCAGGTTACTATGAATATTTACAGAGAAAACCTTCTAAAAGAGCTTTAGAAAATGAAGTGTTACGTGCAGAAATACAGGAGATATTTAAGGAACATAAGGGTCGATACGGATCTTTAAGAGTTACAAAGGTTCTTGAGAAGAAGGGAATCAAGGTAAACAGAAAAAGAGTAGGAAAACTGATGCGTCAAATGAACCTATATGCGAAAGGAAGCAGGTATCGCTATAAACGTTATAATAAAAAATCACCTTCTATAGAAAGACCCAACCTCCTAAATCAAGTTTTTCACACAGACGGACGAAATAAAATATGGGTCGGTGACATTACCTATATCCCTACTCAAAAGGGTACTTTATACCTTGCGGTATTTGTGGATATGTACTCGAGAAAAGTGAGTGGCTGGTCTATGAGTACACGGATGAAAGATTCTCTTGTGATAGACGCTTTTTTACAAGGATATAACAAAGAACATCCTCCAACAGGATTAATTATCCATACAGACCAGGGATCCCAATATACGGGTAGTAATTTTCAAGCCATACTGAAAAAGTATGGTGCTGTTTCAAGTGTCAGCAGAAAAGGAAACCCCTACGATAATGCATTAATGGAATCTTTTTATAAGACCATAAAAAGAGAGCTCATTCATGGTGCCAAATTTACAACACCAGAACAAGCTCGAAAAGAAGTATTTAAATATATAGAGCTCTATTACAATACCAAAAGAATGCATTCTTCTCTGCATTATCTTTCCCCTATTGACTACGAAAAAGCCTATTCATCATAGTATCTTAACTTAGTGTCCAATAAATATTGACAAGTCCAAACGTAGTTGGCATGAGTACGGTATTCGACTGGACTCATGCCTTTCAATCCTCTCTTAATTCGAGTGTTATTGTAATAGTGTATATATCCTTCTAGTTCTCTCTCAAAATGGTTCATATCTTTAAATTGTTGAAGATATAAGAGCTCTGGCTTCAGTTTGAAAAATAAATTGATAACAGGAAAATAAAGGTTTCTATAATGCCGAAGTTTGCGTTGAATCAGGAGTTATATGAAAAACAAAAGTTAATTTTGTCAGCGAGCATTTCTCTGCATTTTAAAGTCTTTGATTAACTAGGTTTTTATTTATAAATGACTGTGACGAGAAAGCAACTTTCTATTTGTACGGGAGGTGCTTTTTCGTTTCTTATAAAAATATAAAAATGGAGGAACGAAAAAAAGCCCAATTTCTCTAGTTTAATACTTAGGAATTGGACCTTTTAATATTAGAATTCCCTTAACATTGTAAATCCGCATTTCCTGACGCTACCCCTTTTAGATAGAGGAGAAACTACTCTTTTGTATCCCTTTCATATAAATATAAAATATAATCAGTCATAACACCGGGATGGCCCAATTGCCGTAGCATAGCTGTAATATTGCCACGATGATATGTTCCATGATTGACAACATGTTGTACTACATCAGATAAACGGGTTTCGAGTCGTCCAGCAATTGAAGTTTCCAGCACAAAGGCAGTTTCTATATCTTCTTGACGATTGAGAAATGCTTTGTACCTGTCAGATAAATCGAAAAACATCGTTTCTACTTCCTCGATCCTTTTCGTTTCAATCTGTTCTCTCAATTGATTAGCCGACGCAGATGCTTCATCAAACTTTTCACCAGAAATACAATTTAACCATATGTTGTCAGAGACATAAATGTGCGCCATCACCTTTGATATAGAAGAAAAAACGCTCTGAATTTCCTTTTCGTAAATGTCCTCAGAAAGTTCTTTTAATCGGTCGAAATTTTTTTGGTTTGCCCATACATGGTAATCGTACAATTTTAATGAGTGATGTGACATTTGAAACTCCCCCTATTTCCCAATTCATTATCGACATTACACAAGGTATCAGTAGTCAACTTAACTATACTTCTATAAAAATATCCTCCAGACCTTTTATTTATAGGAGTTTTTTGTTCACTTAATATGAATTATAAGAAGTAACAAACTTTTAAAATTCCTATTATTAAAGGTTTTGTATATTCATAATTCAAATGTTGTAAAAGAAAAGAATAACTCCTGCCTTGTTATATTCTTTAGGATAAAATACAATACTGAGATATTTTCTCACCATTTTTATTCTGATTTAAAAACCTACTGTACTCTTGTTTGCACAGTAGGTTTTCTATTATAGAAAAGCGTACAATTCAATCACCGTACAAAAGATGGGAAAAGGAATGATTAAATACTGAATAATGGTAATTGTTATCTTTGTGTAAAATCTAATAACTCTTCTTATAGCTGTAAATAGATAAAAACATATTGACATTTAATTTCAAACTAACTATGATGATATACATTACATACACTTTAATTTAATAAACAAAAGCTAAGATAGGATCTTAAGTAATCCTAATCTCCCTGTTATAGAGAGCTGATAATTGGTGGAAGTCAGTACAAAGATTAGAGATGAAATTCACTCCTAGAGCTTCCTCTTCTAATGGTATTTTAGAGAGGACGGATAAAACCGTTATGCTAATTAAGAGGTAAGATGTTTTTACAATATAGGGTGGTACCGCGAAATTTTCGTCCCTGCTGAATAATTCAGCAGGGACTTTTTTATGTTAAAAGGAGGGCATCATGAAAGAAAATACTGCATCAAAGAATACGTTAAAAAAGCAATTATTACCGCGACACATTCGAATGATTGCTATTGGAGGAATGATTGGAACAGGGATTTTCAAAGGGAGTGCTGATACAATTGGATTAGCAGGACCTTCGGTTATCTTTTCGTATCTATTTGCTGGACTATTGCTTCTCATTGTAATGGGGGCTTTGGCTGAAATGGCTATTGTATACCCATCGCACAATATGAAAGATCTAATTCAAAAAGCTTTTGGAAGCCGTTTTTCTTTTGTAACGGGAGCTACTTATTGCTTTATGTGGCTTACTGTGTGTGTTATTGAAGTCATCGCTGCAGGTAGTTTTCTGCAATATTGGTTTTCTTCTATCCCTTTATGGATTCTTTGTCTTATTTGTTCAATTGTACTTATTTTAATTAATGCTACAAGCGTAAAGTCTTTTGGAGAAATTGAGTTTTGGTTTGCTGGTATTAAAATCTTTGTTATTATTGTTTTTATTTTATTAGGTATAGCGATACTATTTGGAATTATGCCAAGCAATAATTCATCTTCTCATTATCTTCATAATTATAGTGATTTTATACCAAATGGCTGGAAAGCCGTTTTCTCTACATTACTTGTAGTCATTTTCTCGTATGGAGGATCAGAACTCATTGGTTTAACTATTACAGAAACGAAAGATGCTGAAAAAGTATTACCAGGGGTAGTTAAAGGCGTTATGTGGAGAGTAGTTCTGTTTTATACTTTGCCTATTTTTATTATCTGTGGCTTGATACCATGGGATAAAATTGATGCAAATGCTAGCCCTTTTGTGCAGGTATTTGAAACAGCCGGGCTTCAAGGTGCTTCTCATGTTATGAACTTTATTTTATTAACAGCTGTCCTTTCAGCAGCCAATTCAGGTATTTATGGCTGTACAAGGATGCTTCATTCTTTATCTCAGTCAGGAGATGCTCCTAAAAGTTTGTCCTATGTAAATAAACAAGGCGTACCTGTTTACAGTTTAGCTTTCAGTGTCCTATTTTTATTATTGGGAACGTACCTCGTATACTTATATCCTGAAAAAGCTTTTTCTTATTTATTAGCTATTCCTGGATTTACAGTTTCTCTTATATGGATTAGTATTTGCTTAGCTCAGCTAAAGCTACGTCCTCAATATAAAGAAAAACCATATTTTAAACTTTGGGGCTTCCCTTATTTAACGCTCTTTGCCGCATGTACATTAATTATTAGCTTCATAGTCTTTCTCATAGACAGTGCGAATAGGTTAAGCTCTATAGTTTGTGTAGCATTCGTTCTTGTAATGGTAATTCTTTCATTTTTCAAAAGGAACACCAAACCTACTTCTCTTGAAGTACCGAATGATACCAATTAGATTTTACATTCTTCAAAAACTTAAATCAAAAAAAGATACTTTATAAAGTATCTTTTTTTGATTTATAGAATCACTTGCTTCATTTGAGAGCATTTTTAGTGATTTCACTCACGATTTGTTTTTGGGATTTTTGCTCTTCATTCCAAGCCTCTAAGGTTTCATGCAAGATACTCTTTGCATCTCCTTATAGCTCTTTTCGCTGTGAGTGTCGTTTATTCCTTTAGCGTAATATGCCACATATTCGTTTTGAGCAATTCTTTCATTTTCTGCATAGCTTGTAGATTAAAATAAGCAACATCGATTCCCGTTAAGTGCCCAAAATGGTGATGTACGATTGTGTTTGACATACCTTTGTTATCCACACTGTAAATTCGTTAATCATGTTAATTAACTCACGAATGTACTTGTTTTTGTGATGATCAAACTGTTTGTACGTTTCCTTTACTTTGCTAAAATCAATCCATTTCTTTAGTTTAATCATAGGCGGATTAGTGCTCAAAAAATATGCGAGTTCTTGCAGCTGATTACTGATCCTCAGCCATGTTTCTGCTTTGATTTCTGTCACTTGGGTAGGTTGATACTGTGGCACATACTTGCAAATAGTGGTGTAGAAATAAGCAAAAGCTTCATCAGCAAAATAGACCGATTCTTTATTCCAATACTTTGCATTGTACTCCCCTGGTTTCACTTCTATATAATAAGCATTTTCGACCTTGTCCACATTGGTTATCATTTCAAAAGGAGATTCCATAGTAACACCTCTTTTTTAGATAACATTAGTATGTCCTTTTTTATTAGTGATTTACCTAAAAGTTACTCCCAAGTTAATATCATGTGCTTTTATTTTTTTTAACCATTTATAAAACATAGGTATGATTGCCTTTCCTTTGAATAGGTTAGTTGTACAAAACCATATAGCCGAAAGGAAGTAGCAATTATGCATATAGAAATGAATATCTTATTTACTTTAGGTTCTTTACTGGGTTTATTAGCAGGTGGAGGACTTCTCAAATTAGTAAACCATCTGGCAAGGGGAAGAATCCAATTTATGTATGCTATATGCGGTGGAATCTTATTGGGCTTATTGTTTTTTGATATCCTTCCGTCTACTTGGCATCTATATGATTTAAGAGGCGTTTTATTAGGGATTGTAGTCGGATATATCATCATGCTATGCATTGACCTCTTTTTGCATAAACAAAACAGCGGAATTTCACCCTTACAGGCACTTATCTTATTAACGGTTGCTATTTTTTTTCATAATGTCATCACAGGTGTTACCTTTGGAATAACAGATATGCACCAATCAGCTTCTGTATTCGCAGCTACCCTTTTACATCAGGTCCCAGAGGGGATGGCAATTATGACAGTCCTCTCTATAGCAAAAATACCTAACACCTTCTTTTTACTAATTATATCCATTCTGTCGCTGTCTTTAGGAGGCAGTTTATTTATTGGTGAAAGTGTACAAGTTTCCTCACTTAAACTACAAGCTTTGTCGACTGGCGCAGCAATCGGTACACTGTCTTTTGTTATCTTTCATGAAATAATTGGAAATGCCATCAAGCACTTCAGGAAATTGCATGTATGGCTATTAATTTCGCTAGGATTCGTAATTATTTATGTTTATCAATATTCTCTTTCATTATTTCATGGCCATTAGAATGATTAAATTTAAGTGTCAAAAAGACACCTACAATTGTATGCAGCTATACCTCACTGTGATCATTTATAAAAGAAGAACATTTCATAGAATGTTCTTCTTTTACATTACTTCCTAGAGTCATGATTATGGTAACTAGAAATAACTGCTTAGAATCCATATTTCATTCTCTTATATATAAGCATCTGTATGTTACCACTCTCTCCACTCTTCTGTGATATCCTCTTCAGTCTCTAAGCCAGCTGCATTTGCAGCTTTGATGATAAACTCGCAAAGTTCTTCTCTTTCTAACGTTTCAATGAAATAATCAAATTGTTCATTTAACTCATTTAATCCTATAACTATCTCTTGTACATATTCTAAGATATCTTGTTCTGACATTTTATCTACAGAACCTTCAAGTCTATTAATATAAGTATCAAGGATTTCATCAGTGGCTTTAATATTCTCTACAGTGAAAATCTCATCATCTTCCATTCTTTGTTGCCAAGCTGCTGTCGGTTTATTATTTTTTAGTTCTTCCATCATTGTATTATCACCTTAATCTTATTTGGATTTCCATTTAGCTATAAGCCTAATGCTAATCTGATTATATAACAAAATTAACCTAGAAGATTGTAGATACCTTTTTTATTTTTAGTTACTGTGAGACAGGTGATTATGGATATAAAAAATGTGCTAATTAGTGGATGAATCCTACTTTTCACTTAAATAAAAGGTCAATTTCTTCTCGATCATAATCCAAAATCCAATTATTATATTCTTCATAAATAAAGCGTATAGATTCTTTACTTGAGGCTAAGACATCACATCCGCGATCATCATACAAATGAAAAATCTTTTTTTTAGAGAGATTAATAAAGTAAATATCATAACTACTTTGGGAATTACTCTTCAGAATAGTAGATGGATGAGCAAAATCTTCATAATTAATAGCCTTTAAAAGTTGCGCATATCTTAATTCTGTTTTCTTACAAGAAAGTGCATAGCGATGAGTCAAAGATTGATCATCGTCTTCGTCTTCATCCTGAAATACACTCGGCACACAGTGATGGTTTAATTGATATAGCCGCTGTTTATCTTTTATGTATTTTAAATAAACGTTTAAAGGTCTTTTTTGAAGGAAACGATCTTTGTTCGTAGTATGCACATCCGTAATAAAAAGAATCTTATCTCCCTCTTCAAATACTCTGTGAAATAATGTGATTGATCGATGAAAAGCTTGATTCAAACAATCTTTTTCGTGAGATGAAATTAATGGATCTGATATTTCAAAGCGAATGCTATATTTCCACGAATAAAACAGAGCTGGACTTAAAGTTAATCCTTCAAAGTATTTTTCTAAAAATGAAAGTAGAGTGTTAGTGCTCATGTATTTTTCTCCAAATTTTTTAGTTTTTATAGTTTATAAGTAACTTTTTTTACTTAAACATTAAGTAATTGTTCGATTTTATATGTAGGATTAATAAAGCCCTTTATTTTAAAAAATAAACTTAAAAGCCACCTCGAATTGTCAGGAAAGGTAGCTTACAAGAGAAACTTAATATGGAATTATAAAGTATAGTATATTTTTTCTATAAAAACTATTCTCTACCTCATAAATACATTCGTAAAACGCGAGCTTTTTATGCATTTTGGCAGTTAATCTTCCCTATCGAATCTTAATCTATTTTTGCATGTGTGTTGAAAAATCACATTATATGAACTCAGAATGAATATTTTATACAATCACAATAGCTTCGTAAGTGCTTGCCAATGATGACATCTCATGGAATCAAGAGGCTCTAAATCTTATAGTGCTGCTTATTTCTTAAATCAGTCTATTTATTAAAATAAAAAGCACCTCAATTAATAGATGCCTAGTTTTTATTATTATTTTTCTTCTGTAATCATAAACTGTACCACGTTATTTAAATTGATGTGCACTAACTCTTTTTCATTCGAAATGAATCTTTCATATTTTGTTATATGACTAATGACTTCTTTCTTTGATGCGGCTTCGAATTTTAATTCCTTTGTCCTGCCATTTATAAATTCGAAAATAACTTTAAATTTAAGCATAGGTGTATCTCCTCATTATCTACTTATTATTCTTGTTTCATCAATTCTTCTTCAAAGAAAAAAATACTTGGATATTTAGTAACCGTATAAGAGTATCTTTTCATGTTTTTTACACAATGACTTTTTAAGATTGTTACTAATTCATTCGATACTCTTATAGTTACTGTTTTTCCATTACTAAATATTTTCACGTTATATCCTTCATCTTCTCTCCTATTAAAAATAATAAGGTTATCGTATTATTCTTATAATAGAGCTGAGAAAAGCTTACATCAATCTGTACAGATTTTCCTCATTCTGGTATATGGGCTCAAAAAGTATATAGTTATGAAATAGTAAAGGATTATTTTATATAGATTTTAATCACCTACTGTCACTTTTCTACCTCTCCTACGTTCTGTTCTTACCTTTTTAATAGCGAACAGAGCCAAGGAACGTTCGCTATTAATGATGGGTGAGAAAAATGTGTCAGTCCTTAGTCATTCCTATTACCTTTAGGCTAACGTTTACATACGCATCAATGCGCCATTAGGCTTTGGTAACTCCTCAGCTGTTATCAGATTCATTTTACAAAAATGTTCAAAAAATTGTTGTGCCAGCTCTCTTTCCTTTGGGTCACTTTTCAACTCAGCTATATCAAGTAAAATTTGAGCCATCCATAAATTATCAAAATAACGGTATTTACCTGTATTCCATGTCATTTTTTGGGATGCTCTTTCATTTACATAATATTTCCAGAAAGGCATCTGATCCGATTCCTGTTCTGTAAGCTGGAGTCTGTATTTTGAATGAGCAGGAATATATCCATCTTCACAAAGCTTACCGATAAAATCTTCATTCACCATATAGACGCCTAAGATACGTCTGTCTTTTTCAGGCATACTGGAATCTATTGCTGTTAACAAGACAGCACTATTTTGGTGCAAACGGATGGGTTTGGTTGGCTTCCCCTTGTTATTACCGCTTTTTATTACACCTGAAAAAACTTTCCACTCTAAAAAAGAACTATTCTGTTCTTCTGTGTCACACCAAAAAACCATTTGTGATTCAGAATGAAGTTTATGATTTTTCATAAGTTTTTCAAGTCCCCAGCGAAGTTCTTGGTTTTTTCGTTGTAGTTTTTTTTCCTCTTCCTTCTTCCGTTCTTCCTCGTTGTGTTCCATTTCCTTTTTTTCTATAATTTTTTCGAGTGAATGAGCAACACTTTTATCATGCAGTTTTAGATGCTTTCCAAATACATCGGGGAAAACAAATTTTTTATTTTCCGATGCGAAATGTATTTCAATACTAGAATCATTATATTTAACTATACTACCTATCCCAAAAAGCTTGTGTGTAACTTTCTTATTGATTAGATTCATTATTCTAGGCCTCCTTGTAGAATAAAAACTCGGTTACTATTAGATAGTAAATTAATAATTTTATTCAACTAACTTACCTTTAAAGCTCACACAACTGTTTGAGTTTTTTTTCAGTTTTAAAAAGGGTATTGAAAAAATGTATCCATAATTCTATCTGAAAAAAACACAGCGGAATTCGGAATACGATCGAAAAAACAATTGTAAAACTATTATAACATTTTTTGAAAATATTACAAATTTTCCATTGACAATATATTTTAATTTGAGGTAAAATAAAGTTTTGTTGTTTACAATAACTCAAAATAAAAGTCTCCAACAAGTCATGAAACTTCTGGAAAGTCCCTATAAATAACCATTTGATTACTGGTGATAAGCGAAATGATTCCACCATTAAACTAACCCTCATTACGTTGGAGGCTTAGTTTAGAGATGTACTACTACAGTAAGTGGTAC
Source organism: Priestia sp. VA7 (assembly GCF_055710015.1). NCBI lineage: Bacteria > Bacillati > Bacillota > Bacilli > Caryophanales > Bacillaceae > Priestia > Priestia sp. VA7. Next base: position 13,245 of record NZ_JBVQPN010000004.1, on the reverse strand, counting down.
AATTAAAAAGCAAAAGAAGAAGATATGAACATTATTACCAAGTGTTTAGAAATTCTCATATAAAAAACTCCGTGCATTATCCCATGAAAATAAAATGGTAAGAAACACTAATTGATATAAATGATTATTACTCTTTTATAAGCTATAATGTAATATGAGGAGTAGTGATGTTAGTATGTATTATTACGGCAAAAGAAATCAAGAACCTTTAGCTCAAGAACAAACAGAGGTTTGGGAATGTACAGTAGAAGATTGTAAGGGCTGGATGAGAAAAGATTTCTCTTACGACAACCACCAAAAATGCCCTTTGTGTGGAAATCACATGGAAGCTGGAGAACGGCTTATTAATAAAATCCCCCTTAATCCCCATCGAAGATAATTTGTACCAATGCTATCGCATAGATTAAAAATTACTACTATATTATTTAATTGAAAATATAGTTAATTTATTTGCATTTGCTTTCTATTTCTAATGTATGTTATAACTAGTTATACCTTGTATCGATCGTCTTGTCTAAAACCCAGGCTTTTTTTTAAAGCCTGGGTTTTCTATTGAACTAATAGTAGATAAATCATGGTTTTCTAATTATAAGACCATAAAAAAAGACTCCTTCATAAGGAGTCCTTTTTGTTATCACTTTTAATTATGCTTTGTGAACGTTAGCAGCTTGTGCTCCACGTTGACCTTGCTCGATATCAAAAGTAACTTTTTGACCTTCTTCTAATGATTTGAAACCTTCACCTTGAATAGCACTGAAATGAACGAATACATCGTCTCCGCCTTCGATTTCAATGAAACCGAAACCTTTGTCTGCATTAAACCATTTTACTGTACCTTGTGTCATAATGTTGCCTCCTGCTGTGGAATCTTCCACAAATGTATTACCTTTCTTGCCCAATCATACTATTTCAAGATAAAAACTTCTGTTTAAGGTTTTTTCTTCTCTCAATCTTATACCGAACAAAAACAAGTTAAATGTAGTGTAACACATAGGGATGTCGATAGCAAATAATTGCTTTATTCCATTTAACCGTTATAATCATACTTGTCTACGGACTAAACTAAACAGTGAGAAAGAAGTGCCATTATGAGAAAGTTAAAACCCTCTTTTCAAAACCTAGTCAATGAAAATAGACATAAAATACTAGAAGATAAAAAGGTCATGGAAAAGATTGAAGAAAAAATTGAAGCTCGCCAGGAGCAGGCTATAAAGATGAAAACGAAATAAGAGTAGAATAAAAACATCCTATCTAAACGGATGTTTTTTTGTATTTTACTACTGTTGCATTTCTAGGTAAATGGCTTTTTACAGGATATTTCATCTGCTATGTCGAATCTAGCAAGTCACAAGAAAGGGGCTGTTAATATGAATTCAAAAGAACAAAAGAGGTTGGCAACTACTAGAAAACAAATGGAGAATGCTAAAGAACAAATTGATTTATCTTCCGAGTTAGAACAAGACTTGGAAAATTTAGGATTACAACGACGAATGAAGCAATTAGAGTTAGAAAGCAAGTTTCTAAAAAACCAGAATGATGAACTACTTTAATTCACAGCACCCATTCAGGGGTGCTTTTTCAACATTTTAATACTTTTACCTCAGCCCCCCTATCCATGATCAATACTTTCTCCCAGAGCAAACGAATAACAAAGATGGTTTATTCTCTTTTTGTCTAATTCAGCTCTGTCTATCTATGTATGTTTTATGATGACCTTCCATTAGTTTCTATTTACTTTAAATCAACGTGTTTCATTTCCAAAATAAATCTTTGATGGTCCAGATTACTTGATCTACAAAGGTTAATTCACGCTTATATCTCTTCCATTCCTTCTCATAGTTAACCTCAATATGACATCCAAAAAAAAGAGCTAATCGTCTAGTTGAAATATTTTTATAATGGCTTCTTTATGCTTCTTCATAAATTATATTAAGACACAACAAAATTTGACAAAATAAAAAACTTAACCTTATCCTATACTTAAAGATAAACTCAAAGAGTTGAGTTATAACATAAATGGATAACATGCAGCGCTTTATAGAGTTAGTTTTACAGTTTGAACAATCCTTAAATAGAAAGCTAACTAATCAAGAAAAGGAATTCCTAATGTGGGTTGTAAAAAAGAAAAAACAGATAGAAGCGTAATTCTGAATTAATTACTCCTATCTGTTTTAGTAATGAAGGGTAGAGCCCTTCTTTTCAATTCTTCTTCGAGAATAAGAATGTTTGATCATGTAACTTCTCCTTTACCTGTACAAACCCTCCCATAACAAGTAGCTCTAAATGTGTTGTATTATCTTCTATCCCAAAAGTTTTACATAATTCATATCGAATTTTCACAAGTCCCAATTCGTCTAATTCCCTTACAATACCTGTTCTTTTTATTTTATCTGAATTAAAACCTTTGTTCCACTAGGCAATTGATCGACGTGATAAGATATCAAAGAACCTGTGCTCCGATTATCAGCAGGCTTAGCATACTCAATTTCTACACCTGTTCCTCCTTCACCACAAAATGTCATTGAAAATTCACTTCTATCATAACCTTACTTAATAGGAAGCCTCTTTAAAGATTGGCTTCTGTTCTCTTCTGCCCCATCAGGATTAATTGTACAAATAGCTGACTTACCCTTGTTAATGGCATGTTCAGTATGTGCTGCGGTTTTAGAGTATTTATCAGTCGGAAAATAGATTACTTTATCTATCATAGGATGTGGTACTTTCTTGTGACGAAGAGAATAAATCCTTTAAGTCAATATTTTCTACGTCAGTCACATAAGCTAAAATCAACAAAATAAAAATAATCCAGTATATGATTTTTTTCAATTTTCTCAACTCCTTCACTAAAAATAGTAGTATGAGAAACACTCAGAATTGCAATTAATGGACAATGACCCTCGAAATAAAGAATATCTTCTTCTGGTAGATTCTCAATAACAATATTTCAACACTTATGCACCAGAATCCCCTTAACTATGTATAGCTAATTTATGATTAAGGTTTTCCAATATAGATAGCCCCAAAAAGTACACCTTTTTGGATTGGGGAAAAATGACTTAAAAAACAGCTATCCCATTCGAAAAAGTATACTTTTTCGAATGGGATAGCTCATTAATGTCTATATTTTTTGTGTTTTCTTGTAATTTTTTGATATGTTTTGTAGAAACCATTTTCATTCTATCTTATATTGCTCATAATATTTTTTATTGGCTCTATCTTTTTATTATAGACCTACTAAATTTCCTAGAAACTGAAAAATTTCGATGAGGTGCGAAAAAGCTATGTCAATGCTAATCAATTCAATAGGTCAAATAAAAGACTTACGAAAGTACATTGCAAAAAAAAGGAAAGAATTAATTGATCTAGGTAGTAATTATGGACTTTTAGATAAAAAAACAATTAAGTGTAGTCAAGATTTGGACAAGCTTATAAATTTGCATATGAAATCTTATTCTAGTTCAACTAACATGTTTTTAGATTACGGAGGGGATCTACCTAGAATGAGACACTCCTATAGTAATTATAAAATTAGTGATTTCAAATATGAGGTAAAAGCCGTTGAGCTTGCAAGAAGTAATATTCGTTTTTGTTCTGCCCAATTGATTGCTCATTCAAATCTAGCAACATTTGGAGTATGTACTGCTTTAGTTCTAGTTGATAATGGAACTAAAGCAGGTTTTGTTGCCCTTCAAAATTTACGGAAGTTAACAACTCGTTCGTGAAAATCTATCTTTTATAACGCTTTAAACTAAATGTATAAATACTTAAAAAACATCAGATTAGAAAAACTGATGTTTTTTTAAGTACTTTAAACTCAGAAACTGATACTAATTTAACTTTTCCTAATAAATCTTGTAACTCAATTTCACAAGTCCCATTGTTATATAACCACAAAACAGTATACTTTTTTCTTTAAATATAACATTACAATCAACCTTTACTAATTATCCTTTCAAACACAAGGTTTTCTGAATAATCCTTTAAGGATACTAATTCATTAGTGTCCTTTTTTTTTCGAGAAAACAGGGAATCTTTTAAGGCTCGTCGTATTAATAGGGATAAAGAGGTGATTGGGTTGACACAATTAATTATTAATGATGTTGAATTTAATGTTGAAAATTTTGAAGAAAAAACAATTACACATTCCCCTACAGGTGAGCAGCTAAAAAAGATTGGTTTTGCATTTTCGGTTATAGGAAAAAAAGATTATAACTTATATGACTTCTTTTTCGAGAGCCCCGATTTTGAGCTTACTATTGTTGATACAAATGAGAAACTCAAAATGGAAAATATTTCACACAGTACTTTTTATCAAGCTGCAGAGATATCAGATGACACAAAAGTCGTATTTAGAATTAAGCTACAACAAGAACCAGCCAAAGAAAAAGAACTTACAAAAGATCAGAAATTGATGGTAAATGCCGTAAATGAGGTTGTTTTATCTAGAGTAAGATTTAAAGCGTTAGAAGAAGTACTAGAAGAGAAAGGAGTATTCAAAGGCGATGAATTATTTGATAAGATTGAAAAAGTAACTAAAAGAGACTTTGAAATGTTAAAGAAAGAAATACTGGATGATAAAGAAGAAATAAACATGTAAAAGCACCTCTATTTTATCAAGGTGCTTACGTGTTTTTCTATAAAGAGCCCTTTCGTATAGTATTTCTGAGAATACCTATTATGTAAACTTTGAAATGAATTATTACTCAGTGACTTCTTTTTCCACAGTACTTATTATTCTATACAAAGCTAAAGATGTAGTCTCCACATCCGGAAAATATTCAATATGGCCTGTTTCAATATTCTTCACTTGAAAATTCTTTAGTTCTTTAGAATAACTGAGAGAAAAGGTATGATTTCCACTACAAAAGGTATGAGTGATTTCACTATCTTCATATCGTAATAACGTTTCTAACATTTCTTTGATTTTTATTATTGCCATGTATCACCAAACCCCTTTCTCACTATTTAAAGAAATTTTACAAATTAAGGTTTAATCCATTTTAACATAGGGTATATTTATAAGTTATTACCTTCAATAATTGAAATAAAGATTTATTAATTATAGACCTTTCTGGAGCTGTTAACATGGAGATGCATGTTATTGATCATTTTCAGAAAGTGTTAACTGGAATTTCAATGATGGGATGTAAAGCTATTCTTACAGGTTTACGTGCTGACCTAGTTAGGACCATGATTCACTCAGGAATCTCCTTTGAAGAAAAGGCAGAAACAAAAGGAACGTTACAGCAAACATTAAAAGAATACCTAGAACTCCACCAGATATAGGATGAATAGAGAGGTTTTCTCTACACGTAGAAATAGAGATGAGTTTGTGCAATTAGAAGTGTTGTTGAAAAAGTAAATAAAGTTTATTCTACCTGAATAACCATTACTAAGATAACCCTGGATTTATAACTCTAGGGTTGCTTTACTATAGTACCGATAATGGTGCGACAAGAAGTCGCTTTCTTACAGTATAGCAAACGCTACTCATCTAGACGCAAAAGCAATCTCCGTCCAAAACGGCATGCTTGGTAACGAGCCTGTCGTTTGCATGAGGAAATGCGGAAACGGAGGAGAAATGCTGCATGGTCTAGAATACTGCTAGGAGAAAATAGGTATGGTAAACGAAAGTGAAGGGGCTCTCTCGCCGGTTGGCACTCAAACACGATTGTTGGAGTGCTAAGAGGGTCTTCGTATAAAGACATTGTCGATTCCTTAATGCCTCCCGGCCCGCCTACCATTGACAACTGTGTAGCCCTTACTCTGAAGATAAGTCTTCTCTATCAGCAGCTTCGGGCGGTGTTTCCATCCACCCATTTTCTATCATGATATCGGCTGCGTCATGAACAAATCCTGTTATATCCTTTAAAAAATCTGCATACATTAGCGCTAAATCGCGTCTTCCGTTTACTGCTACTGAATTTCCAAAATTTCTTACTCTCATTGAAAACATATCCATCTTATGAAAAACCATTAATTTATCGGAAAAAGGAGAAAATGTTGAAGTTGTCACTAAATGATCAATTAGTTCTGGAGAAGGCAAGTTATCATCATGAAGTTTTTTTATATAACCTTCAATCGCTTTATAAGTAAGTTCTTCTCCTTTTATAAATAAATTTCGAATCTTTTTCGTTTTTGTAACTTGACTAAACGCCATTACCAAGGCTTTGCTTGCCACATTTGTCTCTAGATTATCGTATAAATGAGCAATTTCTAACGCATGTAAAGGTCGTACATCTCCAATGAAACCTTTTAAATAATTTTTATGTGCTATATTTACTTTTTGTGGTGCCGGAATAATAGGCGATTTAATAACCCACCCTTTATTTATTGAAACATCTTTGATATGTTCACCCAATTCTATAGTTGACTCCATACAATAAAGAGAAAATTTCCTTATATCCGCTCTATACATTAACGGTATTCCTACACTGTAAAGACTAAGCCCTACTTTAGTTACGTATCTTAAATAATGTACATAGAACTCATCTTCAAATAATCTTGGAGCAGCAAGATTAACATCATCTTTTGTGAAACCATTTGGAATGGGAATGTTCTCTTTTATGAAAGTATCTTTTATAGTACTTTGAAATTCTTTACTCAAGTTTAATGCATTTTCTAATAACTTCTTTACATCTTGGTCTTCCACATGTTGGAGAAAATAACTTAGAATACATGTAGCCATGCTATTACCCATATATATAGCCCAAAGTTTACCTATTTCCGCAGAATTTAATTTTTCCATATGAAATCTCCTAAACCGATTTTTTCTTAGATTTACCATTAAAAGAATATCTATTCTTCTAATCCCTAAACTATAGTTTTTCCAGAAAAATTATTTAAATAAATCTCAACCTGTGCATTGGTAAAGTAAGATGCTCGATTAACGTCCTGTTGTCTTATTCTAAACTTTAATTATGAGGCAATTCCTTTCGATCATTTGCTTGAGGAGGTTTCTCTATCCATCCTCTTTCAATCATAATGTTTCCCCAACTTATAGTAAGTTTTAAATCCCTTAGAATAGATGCTTCACAATGTGTTATTACACCTATCCTCATACTTGTAGCCATAGCATTGGAGTAATATATCATTGCTAAATTAAACATAAACCCGGCATGAAATAACATTAATTTATCTGAGAAAGGAGCTACTTTCGAATTTGTAACTTGGGTGTCTAATAACCCTGGAGAATGAAGGTTGGCTTCATGTAATATCGAAGAAAAAATACCAATATGTTTGTTGCACAAATTTAAAGCATCACCCATAAATTTATGTGCTTTTTTGTCCTTAGTTACTTGCTGAAACCAAGAATAATCCCCTTTGCTGCAATACTCTTTCTCAAATTAAAGTATATATTTGAAGCCTCCATCGTATTTAAAGGCCTTTTCTTCCCCAATATGTCCATTGCATATCCTAAGTCCGTAATGAATTCACTGTTTTGTGGCGTAGAATAATAAGGATCTCTTTCATAAATTCCTTTAGATAAGAGAATATCAATTGATTTATTATAAACGTCCATCGCATCAATATTACATTGATAGTAATGATCCCGTATATCTTTTCGAACTGAGCCACTAAAAGACATACCATATCCTGATAATCCATGAATTGTCATATCATGTATGTACTGTAGCCAAAAGGAATCTGTAAATAAAGAAGAAGCTTGCAGGTTTACATCTTTATCCGTGAAGCCATTTGGTAGAGGGAAATTCTCGTTATTTAAAATCTTCGTTAACACTTTAAGATGCTTTTCAGATAATCCTAAACAAAATTCGAAAAGGGATCGAATTCCGGAGTCTTTAACGGTTGCTAATACGTATTTGCTAATACAAATTGCCATTGTTTCCCGAATGTATTGTACCCACAGGCTTGTAATTTCTGAGGAAGTTAATCTATTGTTGTTTCTGCTCAAATTTGTTACCTCCGATAGGATATAAATGCTATACAATAGATTATCCTAATATTTTGCACTTATGCATTATGGTAACAAATCGCATTCATAGTAAAGACCACATACTATTGAACTACCCCTATTGCTAAACATAAAAATCTAATGATAAGAAGGTACACCTTTTTATACTATAGGAAAACTAATGACAAAATGTCTATTTACTCTACTAAATACATCTTAATATACGCACAAAAAGTAATTAATCTTTTTATACGTTAGGAGGTTACGTAAGGTCAAATTAGCTTCTCATTTTCTCTTATAAATCACAATTAGAACAATCTTGATTGTTCAGAAATAGACGCAAAAGCTTATCAAGAACAAATCGTAAAAAGTTATAAAAAAATAGATAGTGATACATATTAGTCATGTATAATATGTATCACCATTTTACTTCTTGTTCAACAAACGCGCCTTTTAATAAAACAACTGTTTTTTAATGATTTTAGGTAAACCATCTTTATCGTTTGATAAAGGATAAATTTGCCATTATCATCAACTCAAACTTATTTACAGGGAGAGGTTAAGATGAAAATTTATGTTGATGCCGATGCTTGTCCGGTAAAAGATATCATTATCTCTGAAGGTACGAATGCTGAAATTCCTGTTATCCTTGTTACTAGCTTTTCTCATTTTTCTAATGTGGAACAACCATCAGGAGTAGAAACCATTTATGTTGATTCTGGAGCAGATGCTGCGGATTATCGTATTATGAGGTTAGCAGAAAAAGGAGATATAATCGTTACGCAAGATTATGGTCTTGCTTCGCTAGGTTTAGCAAAAGGGTGTGCGGTACTTCACCATAATGGGTCTAGCTATACAAATGAAAACATTGACCAATTATTACAAACACGTTATTTGAGTGCAATGGCTCGAAAAAGTGGAAAGCGTACAAAGGGGCCAAAACCATTTACATCAGAAGATAAAGAGAAATTTAAGGGGCTTTTTAAAAGAGCGATTTCACGTTAAAAAAGAATCATCCATTGTTAAGAAAAACCTAGAAAAATAAATTGTCCAAATATTAAACTAACCTGCTCCGTTAGCTTAAGTACATTTCTTAACAATATTCTCTATTTACGGAGGTAAGAAAGCAAAAGAACCTTTGGGGCGGTAGGCTTCCACCAAGGATTCTTTACCCGAATCATGCAAATTTTTATGCATCGTTGATATGACTGCATTCTTTGGATAGTTGAAAGAAACAAGAACATATAAAAAGTGCACCTTGTATATATATGCTTATACGGAAAAATATAGTATCTCCAGCAAAAAAGTGCTATTGTTTATTTGCAGTTATTTCTTTCATATTCACCTACGTGTGAACCCTATTAAAAGCAACCTCGCTTGCCAATACCGAGGTTGCTTTTTATTTTGTTAACGATAATAATGACTTTCACCTCGTATAATAGATTTAAATATTTTGTCCGTAAAAGTATATTTTTCATTTAAATAGACGTTTTTTGAATCATTTTTTCATTGTCTAAAAAGGTGTACCTTTTTAGTCTATGTATGTTAGGCAAACCTCACCATAGACTATCTATACATATTTATATTAAATAACCCTTCACTAATCGAATTACGAGGCCTTTATATATATTTTTTCGTTAGAAAAATATATAAGCCTGAAGGCTGAAAATTCACCCTAAAGGTAACTGATCTAGTTAACAAAATAAAAGGCTACACCATTCTGAAATGATGTAGCCTTTTATTTTTAAGTATTAGATGAAATTTGTAAAAAAATAAGCAATTCCTCTACGAATATATCATATTTATATGAGTAATGAATAAATTTTTTTGGATGTCTGTGTATGTATAATGGAAGGATTACAATAGAAATTAGGAAAACACTGTTTGAGTTAACTTATATACTGGGGGTCATAGTATGGTAAAGAAATGGTTACTCATATCAGAGAATAGCGAGATATCCCCTGATCCAAATGACACTATAAGTCTGGACGAATGGGAAAACGAAGGTGGGAGAATAATAAGGAGTATGAAATGAAATAAAAAAGAATCCTTTGTTGTTTGCAAAGGATTTACTTCGGTTAGTTTATATAAATTAACTATTAACACGGTAAAATTAATTATAAAGTTAGCTCTCTAAACTATAATGTGCATTTTTAGCAATTTCCTGAATGGTCATCAAATAACAGAGTTGTAGAGCAGAGTATTTGATAGGGAAAGTTTAAAAATGTTAGAATTTTCATGATGAAATGTATGACAAAAGACCGTATAATAACCTTTATAACCTTATTTAAGGTCACCTATTCTGTCTCATAAAACAACAAAAAGCTATTTTATCATCTTTGAAATAGCTTTTTGTTGTTGACGGTAATGAAATTTGTAAATACAGCTTCTATAATATTATAAATTGTCATACAAATATTGATTTAAAAACCTATCTCATTTGAAATGTACCCCAGGTGTTAGACAAAAACTAAAAATGGATATTTCTTATGCAAGAAGCTAAGAACTTGGGTTTATCAACCAATATGGTTAGACATTTTATAGTGCAAAATCAAAAGAAGCCTCTTCCTATCTAAAAGAGGCTTCTTTGAGTGGATTTTTTCTATTTTTAATTTCATACTATCCACTTTACTAAAAAAAATTATTTAGTGTATCTTACAAACTTTATTCAAAAAGAGGGTTCTATTTTAAACCTTGTTTTGGGACAAGTTAATAATTTTATGTAAAATCTCACAAGCTTCATCCCAATTACAACAATCAACTACTTCACCCGTAGAGAGTATGATTATTTCAAACGTTTGAGAGTTTTTAGAATAAAATAAATTAAGAAGCCCTGGAATGGTATGAGTAATATCACAATTTTCATACTCCATTAAAATATTTAGCATGTTTTTAACTTCTAGCAAAGTCATTCGCTTATTATGCCCCTTCCATTATGAGACAACAGTAAGTACGAATTAATCACATTATGTATGTTAATTTTCTAAATTAATACGCTGAAGGTAAAAAAAAGGCCTCTAATATGTGATCAATAATTAATTTTCAATTTAAGGGAGTTTATTCATTTACTGTTTTATATAAAAGAAATTAGTTTTTTATTTTAGATTTAATTTACGTTATTTAAAACACATTAAAATTAAATACTTATAGATTTATTGTTTATTTGTCATATATATAACAATTTCTTAGAAGGGAAATAGAAGATAGATTCGTATAGGATAAGAAGTAAAAGTTCATTTTTGCCTGGGTTAAGTGTAAATAATGAAATGTTTAATATTTACTTGATTACATCTGTGTATTTCTTGAAAGAGAAAGTCTCTCCATTTAGCAAAAATGGGTTATTGGCAAAATGGATTTTAAAATAAAAAATATAATTCTTTAATCTCTCCTGTATATTAATCTATAAAACTGTCCAAACTAATAACGTATTCCCCCCTATTCCGATAAATTTGAAAATCCTTTGCCTATCAGCAAAGGATTCTTTTTTATTAAGTACAATTTATTATAAATGATTTTACGTAATGTGAATTATCAGTAAAAGAAGACCCCTAAGTAAAGGTCCTTGTTGTTTTAATATTGATTACCTGTGGCTCTAAGAGAAGAAGCTCCAATAAACTCCCCAACTGATTGAGTTCTTTTTATTTTAAGTTTCTGTGGGACATGCGTTTATTATAGCTATAGAGAATTAACTGTATTAAAGAACTTGTTATATATTGTATATTAATTAAAGGGTATTTACCTACTTTTATCTAATCTTATAAGAGAGCAAGTGCATAAAAGCTAGGTTATTCTCCTAATATACTTGCTTAAACAAATGAAATGAGGTGTTTGACTATGAATAAAATAGAACTAATAAGTGCCGTTGCAACAAAAGCAGGTCTAACACAGAAAGACGCTACAAAAGCTGTGAATGTAGTATTTGAAACAATTGCTGCCGAACTTGCCAAGGAAGAAAAAATCCAACTAATTGGCTTTGGCACATTTGAAGTACGAGAACGTGCAGCACGAACAGGTCGAAACCCTCAAACAGGTGAAACAATGCAGATTCCTGCTTCAAAAATTGCTTCCTTTAAAGCAGGGAAGGAATTAAAGCAAGCTGTTAAATAACCTCGTGTATCTACAATGGATAGAAAAGGTGCCTTGTTTTGATTTTTATAAAGTAATATAAGTTTATAAATTAAACACCCATTTGCCTTTATTTCTGCATATATACTCTGCTTCTTCAATCAAATCCTTTCACAAAGATAATTATTGTCCCATTTCAAAGACTTTTTTCATTTTACGTAAAATTTTTTATAAACTTATTCAAGAGGGAGCAAATCGGATGTCACAAGAAATCGAATTATTGAATATGGGAATTCATTTATGTAAAGAGATTAGGGATTTATTAGAAGAGAGAGAGCATAGGAATTTAGTTTTTCAACAATTAGTTACAAAAAATGATTTCTCCCCCTTGCCTTTAGAATATGAGAAAAAATAATCTCTTTTAAATGACATAAACCATAGGTGAGGTGTACAGAAAGACAATTTAACTTTGTTTTTTTGTTATTTATTTACACGCAAAAATCCAGATTATGTGTAGACTTACCTCCATGCAGATATTCTGCATAAATCGTCATCAGCAAAGGTTTATTAAATTTGAACACTGGGTATTATCAAATCAAGACGATGTGTTAATAGTACCGCCCGTGCATAGGGTGTGTCCTCCCCATTCAATGAAAAATGGCGCCTAAACGGCGTCATTTTTTATTTGTAAACAAGTTTACGGATTCTAGCGCGTAGGTTGCATTTATATGAAAAAGGTATATAGATTCCTATCTAATAGAATCTATTTTTACGTCACTATTCAAATTTTTTTTTGAGTAAACTTCCCTTTCTTTTGGACAGATCGGTCCCATTGTGCTCTCTCATCTAATTTAGGTTCATATTGATGAATACAATGCATAATGCATTGTGTGGGCAACGGTTAATTTTCGATCTTCCATCATTTCCATGTTTAGAAGGTCACTTATAAATATGTTGAAGTTTTTGCATGATAACCTCATTATGATGTATATAATCATACCCTAATGATCTTTTAGTGAAGTGGGTAACGATAAAGAACGTTAGAAAGATCAAATTAATTTAAGTTTAAAGTGCCTTTATTCGGATAATATAATAAATAAGCTAGGTTTAATTATAATCTGGTTTATTTTCTATATTCTAGGAGGCAACAAAAATGGAACACGGTAAAGTAAAATGGTTTAATGCTGACAAAGGTTTCGGATTTATCGAGCGCGAAGGTGGAGAAGATGTGTTTGTTCATTTCTCAGCTATTCAAGGGGAAGGTT